>JJOH01000096.1 GCA_000696115.1 Streptomyces olindensis | reverse complement strand
GTGCTGATCGTCGACGAGACAGGCTTCCTTAAGAGGTCGTTTTCTCCCGATGTTTCATCCCGTAATGAGCGTTTGGTCCTGTGGTGTCGGGTCGCGCCAGGAGATGGTGGCTTCGTCGGTAAGGCGGCGGGCCATCAAATCGGTCATGGCCAGCTGGATCATGGCTTCGGAGCGGGCTGGGAGGGTTTCGTAGTCGCGGGCCAGGCGGCGGTGGAACATCAGCCAGCCGTAGGTCCGCTCGACGGTCCAGCGTTTGGACAGCGGCGCGAATCCCTTGGTGCCGGGGGTCCGTTGGACGATTTCCGTGTCGATGCCGAGGCGGGCGGCGTGCTCGACGAGGTGCTGGCGGTAACCGCCGTCGACCCACACCTTGCGGACCGAGGGGTGGGCTGCGGCACCTGGTCGATCAGGTGAGTGCCGGCGACGGAGTCCTGCACGCTCGCGGCCGTGACCAGCACCGCAAGCAGTAGTCCGAGGGTGTCGGTGACGATGCTCCGTTTGCGGCCAACGATCTGGCTTCGGCCACCTCCGGTCGCCACCCCCCGATCCGCACCAGGTGCTCGTCTTCTTCGCGCGGTCGACGGCGAGCTCGTGCTCCTGGTCCTCGTCGTCCTGGTGGTCGTCGGCGGGCCAGACGCCGAACGGGCCGGGCAGGCCGGGGCCGGTGGCGCCGAGCTGGGCGGCGCCGCCCTTGAGCCGGTGGTGGGCACGGATCACGGGCTCGGTTCTCCTGCGGTCGGCGGGCGTTACGTCCCTATGGTGGCCTCTGCCGCAGGCGCGCACGGCACATTCCGGCCTCATACGCGGCGGAAGGCTGGTGGACCTGTGAGACCCAGCGGCTCCCAGCGGGGCCGGGCAGGCGGTGCGCTCCAGGGCCCGCAGCAGTTCGTGCTCCCACCTGGCGGCCGGGTGTCATCGGCGAGCAGGCCGGAGGCCGCCGGGAAGGACGTGACACGGGACAGCGTGGGAATCCCACCGCATTCTGGGCCTGGCCGCTTGACCGAGGGGCCGTACGGCTGCGGACGGGCCGTCAGCGCTTCCGTCGGGCTGCGGGGTCGCGCTCGGGTGAGCGCCCTCGTGCGAGGGTGTGTCTCGATCCTCCCGGGCGTCACCGCGCCCGCGAGGATCGTGCCTCGCGCTCGTCGGCGATCCCGTCCAGTTCGCGCATCGCCTCGGCGTGGGCGCTCATCCGCCGGCTGACGCTGCCGCTGGTGAACAGGACCGCTCCGGCCACGGACACCGGCACGGACAGTCCCAGCACGGCCACGGCCTCCGGCCAGTCGCGCTCGTTCTGGCAGTAGTCGCCGCGGCTCAGACCCTCGTTGGCCGTGCCGCGCTCCGTCATCAGCCGCGACTCGCATTCCACGGGGTACCGGTCGTCGGGCTTACGGTCCACCTCGTACGGGGTCAGGAGCAGCAGGGTGCACCAGCTCCACAGCAGCCCGGCCACGACCAGCAGACCGACGCCCCAGGCTCGGGTCCGGCTGGCCTGGTCACGGAAGTCGAGGTCGTACTCACTTGATCGCACGACGGGTGAATGTATCAACGGCTCCCGCTGCATGCGGCATAGCCCGAGGAAAGGCTGCCCAGCGGGCAGCGAGCAAACAGCAGAGCAGAAGGCACGCGGCGTCCCGCCGTGATCAGGTCGGCGGCCCCGGGGGCCCACCCCTCACGGCGCTTGGAACACCGAATCCGCAGTCAGCGGTAAGCGGAGAGACCAATAACGCCGCAGGTGGGAGGCCCGTGGCCAGGCCGCCAGCGCCCGCCGGCTCAGCCGTCCAGCCGTGCCGCTCGCCACTGGCTGCTCAGCTCACGGCTCGCCTTGCGCAGGGCGTGCTGCCTGTTCTCCGGGTCGGCCCAGCAGGTTGCGAAGATCATGTAGGGGGTGTCGCCGTACGGGACGAACCCGAGCGTCGACCAGAGCTCGCGCAGACGGTCACGGGCTCGGGCCCACTCGTCCTTGCTCATGCCCGTTGTGTCGATCGGAGCGGGATGCACCATCACCGCGCGGCAGCCGGGCGCCAGGCGGCGCAACGCGTTCGCGGCGATCATCGGTCCCAGGCCGAAGCCCCGCCACCCTTCGACCAGCTCGGCCTTGTCGAGGACGAGCAGGTCCTCGCCCCAGACCTCGGTGAGCTCCTCGAACTCCTCGGTGTAGCCGTCGCGTTCGTCGTTGAAGACGGTCTCGGCGATCTCGTAGAGGTTCTGCGGTTCCTCTTCCATCGCCCAGAACGGGTCCGGAGAGGCTGGTGCGGCAGGTCGGCGCGGCGGCTCCGCCGACGCGCGGTCGCCGGAGCTGCGCGATGCTGTCAGTGGGCGAGACGGCGTGGAGGAGCTGGCAGGGCAGCTGAGGCTGGCACCCCACGTGGCGTCGCCTGGGCGGTCCGACCCCGGCCGCCCCGACGCACAGCGGAGGAGGCCGATGCCATGCTGCGCCGCCGCACGGTCGGTGATGTGATGACCGAGGAGGTCGTCACCCTCCGCCCCGACACGCCGTTCCGAGAGGTCGCCGCCCTGCTGGACGCGAACGACATCGTCGCGGCGCCCGTCGTCGACGATGACGGCGTCCCCGTCGGCATCGTGTCCGGCTCCGACGTGCTGCGGCACGAGACTGGCATGCCCGATCCGCAGGGACAGGACAGCGACGACGAGCGCGCCTGGGGCAAGGCCCGGGCCCGCACCGCGGGCGCGCTCATGAGCAGCCCCGTCTTCACCGCCCGCGCCGACTGGACGATCCCCCAGGCCGCTAGGGAACTCCGCCGACGGCACATCAAGCAGCTGCCGGTGGTCGACGACGACGGGCTCCTCACCGGCATCGTCACGCGCAGCGACCTGCTCGACGCCTTCATCCGCTCCGACGACGAGAGCCGCAGCGAGGTCGAGCAGGACGTCCTGGCGCGCATCCTCGGCCTGGACGAGGGCACCGTCGCGGTCTCGGTCCAGGACGGCGTCGTCACCCTGCGGGGTCACGTCCCAGAATCGCGTCTTGTCCCGGTGGTCGTGGGCCTCTGCCAGGGCGTCGACGGTGTCGTGGCCGTGGATGCCCACCTCGCTATTGCCCTGGCGGGCTAGGACGGATCTCATCTGGCGTACTTCCGCCGCCGACTGGCCCGCTCGGTGCGGCGGAACCATACAAGGTGAGACTGGCCGCCGGCAGGTCAGCGCGGCCGAACGGCAGCCTTAGCCGCGTCTTCCTACAGGGGCCGGTGCCCGGCGAGCGCCGCGCCCGGGCCGTCCAGGAGGGCGATGCGGGCGGTACAGGCCCGGCGTCCCTCTGTCGGCTCTCCCACACAAGGGCATGACACGTACCGTGACCGCGCGGGAACAGGCATCGACGCCCGCACCACGCCAAGAATGTCGGATTTACCTCATGTGCACTGTATGAACGGCCCGGCCTTCACCCGGACAGATCAGTGCTGCGACGTGCCCACCCGCGTCGGCACATCCCGGCGGCCCGGCAGTTCACCGGGCATCTCCGCTCGGGCCCCGTCGGGCGATCTTGGAGAGGGTCCCGCAGGATGGTGCCGGTTGCCCGGCCATGGCGGTCCACTCCGGGCAGCCGTCTTCGTGCGCGGCGGACTGCCGCCCTCAACCTTCACCAGGGAGCCCGCATGGCAGTGACGGCGGAGGAACTCGTCTCGGCCCTCAAGGATGCGCGTCAGGCGCATGCCGCGGTCCTGGACCGGTTCCGGGCAGATGCGAGGGTCACGCCGCCGGGACCACACCTGCGGATGCTCGAGTACCAGGTCGCCCAGGTCCAGGGCGGTCTGGAGCGCATCCAGAACCAGGTGCGCCACCTGCAGCCCAGGGGGGTGCTCGGCACGGCAGCCGGCGTGACGCGGTGGGTCTCGCGGGGCGCGGTGCGCACAGCGATGTTGCCGGTGACGGTCGGGTCGAGAGCCGTAAGGGGAATGCTGCCCGGCGGCGGCCCGGCCGACCCGCGGCAGGTTCTCAGGAACACCGAGGACGAGTACGCGGCCGCGGCGCGGGCGCTGGCAGCCTGCCGGGCCGGGGAGGTCGTCGCCGAACAGGTGGACGACCAGGCCACCGCCGAACTGTTCGGCACGCTGCGCCGCCAGGACGAGGAGCTGCTGCAGGTCCTGGAAGATGGCCTCGCCGAGCAGGCCCGCCGGGTGGTGGCGTCCGTCAACGGTCCCCGCGGCAACGGGGGTAGGGGTGTTGCCGAGGCCACCTCCCAGACGATGCGGACCGCGGCCGACCGTACCCGTGAGGCCGCCCAGCGCGGCAGCCGGCGGGCCAGGGGCGCAGCGGAGGGCGCGGCACGCGAGATGCACTCGCCCGGCTCCGTCGCCGAAGAGGTCGTGGGAGCGGTCCAGAGAGAGGAGAACCTGCCGATTCACGGGTTCAGTCAGCTCAGCACCGAGCAGATCCGCCAGCGGCTGCGGACGCTGTCCCAGGCGGACCTGACGGTGATCGAGGGCTATGAACGCGCCCACGGCCACCGCAAGGGCGTCCTCGATGCGATTGAGCGGCTGCGCGAGGCCGAGCCGTGAACATACTTGCCCCGGGGTGGCCCCCTTACCTCCACTTGACAGGCATCACCTAGAAGGCACCCAAAGTCATTCGGCAAGGCCCAATCGAGTCGGAACCGCACCCCCTAATACTGCAGCCGCAGTTGCTGTGATCCACGACTACCCGACCGATCGGGCATGCCTGTTAACCCGCCGGAGCAAGTTTGCTGCTACACAAGATCGAACCTGATCGGCGCCACGGATGGTATGGAGATTGTGTCGCCCTCAGCGAGACCTTGAGGGTCCTCGTAATCGACGGGTAGCACGATCAACATCGTGTGCGGGCGCGGCAGCCACCCAACGTCTTGAGGCGGATCGCAATACCCGATGTCGATCACCCGTACCAACTGCTCGGGAATGCCCACGCCGCAGCTGTCGCCCGCAGATAGCGTCCAGGGGGCAGGATCGGTCTGGAAGAGGCTGATCCGAGACTCGAAGGAGCCTTGCTTGCGTGGTACGGCGTACTGTCCGTTCCACTGGATTTCAGAGTCAGGATCAATCTGCTCCCATGGCCAGACGATGGACACGTCCCAATCTGAGACCTTGACCACCCGTGTGGGGGTGAAGGCACAGCTGACACGCAAGGTGTCACCCACCTTGATCGTCTCGTCGTTCATGATCGCCCTGTCGCTCCCTGCCGAGTGTGAACTGCACCGTAGCGCGCGGTTGGCGTGGAGCGGCTTCGGGCGGGAGCTGCCATGGGGCGAGAAATCCTGGGGCCTGAATACTGCAGCTCGAGTTACAGGGGCCGTTGGCCGCGGCGGCGGTAGTGGCTGAGGCGGGCTCGGTGCTGGTGGCGGCGTCGCCAGCGTGACCAGTGCAGGATGTGTACGGCCTCGTGCCGGACGGTGTGGACGACCTTGGCCAGCAGGCGGCTGATCTCGTTCACGCTCAGTCGGATCAGGTCGCGGTTGCCTCCCCCTTTTGGCCGGTGCTGACCCGCAGCGCGGTCAGGTGGGCGGCGGCCGCGAGGGCCAGGGTGATGTGCCGGTACCAGGCCCGGTAGTGGCGTGCCTGGTAGTGGTCCAAGCCGGCTCGTGCTGGGCGGCCTGGAAGCATTCCTCGATCGCCCAGCGGGCGCCGGCGGCCCGTACGATCTCCGCTAGCGGTGTGCTCAGCGGGGCGTGCACCAGGTAGTACGCCCGCTTCAGTGTGAGCCAGGGCCCAGCATGTGCCCGGACGTCGGCCGCCAGGCCCGTGATCCCCCGGTGGCTGAGGATCACTGCACGAAGCGAGATCCCCACCCCGTTCATGATCAACGATCAGGGAGCTGGACGTCTTACCACCAACGATGCACGAACTCGTCAGGCGGCATCGTGGATGACGAGCTTGAACTCGGCGAGGGTCAACAGACGCGAGTTGGCGTCGTTGTGCGTGACACGGAGCGCAACCGGGGTGCCCGGGTCGACGAAAAGGCCGTGGTTCTTGACGTAGAACTGGCCGCCGGGCGTTGGCGTGCGGTGCTCGGTCGCCGTGGTGTCGTTGGGGTTGGGCGTCAGGCCCAGCGGGTCACGTACGTACTGGTCGCGCAGCTCGCTGTAGCCGCCCGTGCCGCTGGCGGCCTCCCACTGGATCATCGCGTGCAAGTGGCCCCAGCCGGCCTTGGACGGCCAGATCAGGCCGCTACGGTCGTCTGCCGCCCAGTCACTCACCACGTAGCCGTCCGGCTGGGCGGCCTGGTGCATTCCGAATCGGTCCGTCGGCTCCGCCGCTCCGAAAGGGAACCGGACGATCTTGTAGCCGGTCCCCGGCGCGATCAGCTGCGGCGTATCAACCTTGAGAGAGCAAACCTGCACACCGGGCGCAACGCCACCGTCCATAGCCATAGTTCACCATTGCCCGCCGTCGGCCCGCGCCATGCCCGCGCCCGAGTACCGCGATGCGCCACGCGCCCTCCTCACGCCCCCTGCACTGACGCCCACCGCATAGTCCGCATGGTCAGGCCATAGCGGACCTGAGGGATCCCAGATCGCTTCGGGCCGATTCAGGAGCCCGGCCAGCGGCGCAGCAGCTCCGGAAGGGTGATCTTCTTCGTCATGGTGCGGGCCCTTCCGTGGTGGTGTGCCTGGAGAACCGTTACCGCTTGATCCCGAGGTGTCGGGTCGTGCCAGGAGACGGTGGCTTCGCCGGTGAGGCGGCGGGCTGACCAGCGCCTGCGCCGCGGCGTCCTACAGCAAGGTCAACGGCCGTCCTGAGACGCCATTCGCCGCCGTACTGTTGTGCGCCGGTTGCACTCCGCGACGCCTCCAGCGAAGGCGGCCGTTCGCTTCCGGTGCCGGTGGCCCAGCCCCTACTCTGGTCGACCTCCCCTCCCAGTGGGTGCTGGACATATCCCTCGAGTCCGAAGGACTGCCGCAGCACGTGATCGAGGAGCGAGCCCGGCAGTTGGCCGGTGTGACCGGGGACGGTCGTTCGGTCCTGGCCAGTGGTGGTCGCGAAGGTCATCGGTGCTTTCTCTCTCACGTCGTCAGGTCGCTCATCACTCACCGTGGGCCTGTGTCAGCCGCGGCAGCCCTGCCCGCCGCCCCCGGGGCGCACTCCCCCGCTTGGTACTTCCCCTCGATGCCCCCACTCCGACGGCCGCAGGGCCCGCGCCCAGCACGCTCTCCCCCACCTGGTCGGCGATCAGGTCCGAGGCGGGCCGTCCGTCAAAGGCGGAGCGCTCATCGAGACCGGTCAGCACCGCACGCGGCGGCGGTTATGACGTCCCAGGTGACGTTGGCGGCGAGCACCCCGCGCAGCGCCTCGGCGGACCCCAGCGGTGTCCTCTGGTTCTCGACCCTCGCCTTGAGCTCGGCGTAGTCTCTGGAGGAGTCCTGGTGATCTCGATCCCGCTCTGCCGGGCGAACCTGTCGTCCCGCGAGGGGAGAGCCCGCACATCGACGACGCCGACGGCAGGCGCTACATCGACAGCCTGTGGGGGCCGTCCCGCGTCGGCCTGGTCGTCGACCTGACCCCGCGCCGACTGCGCGAGACCGGCCTCCTCGTCCGCTCGCATGACCAGTCGTACGACGTATAAAACAGGCTGAAGCCGTGGCGGCGGCCGAGAACATCGAGCACCTGCTGTGCCGGGGGAAGTACCTCGGCGCCGATGCCGTCGCCCGGAATCAGGGCAATCCGGCGGTACGTCGTCATGGCGAAGATTGCAGCAGGGTGGTCCGTGGGGCGTCCAAGACGCAAAGCGGATCTGTCTTATAGCGGTGCGTATCAGCTGTAGGTGGCCGAGGTCGCGGCCGCGCGGCGGCTGCGGGCGACAGGAAGCCGCGGCGGGCGACGAGGGCGATGTCCAGGACGCGGGCGCCCACGAGCCGCGATAAAGCCGCCTTATAGTGCGGCCTTATAAGGCACATCGGGATTGAGTCTTGGACGCGCTGCCCCGCCCGCTGCTGCAATCGGCCGTATGACGAGCCAGAACCACCGCCTCGCCCTCGTCCCCGGTGACGGCATCGAGGCCGAGGGCCTGCCGCCCACCCGGCGATTCGGCGAAGGTGCCCGTCCCCTCTTACGACGCCACCGCCTGGTTCCTGCCGTCCGGCGGCGCCTGCGACAAGGCGAAGGACAAGTCGTTCTGAGCCGATACCGACGGCGGTGACACTGCCCAGACTTTTCGCGGCGTGATCGTGGCAAGTCCCCACCGCCCCTGCGGGTCGTTCTCGCCCGCCCCCTTGCCGCACGCCACGCACCCGCACGCTTTGAACACGCTCCGAGAGAAGGCCCGGCCTGCCATGACCGCCGTAGCGCACCGCAGCGAGCACGACCTGCTCGGTTATCGCGACGTCCCCGCCGAGGCGTACTGGGGCATCCACACCCTGCGCGTCAGGGAGAGCTTCGCCATCACGGGCACGCCGATTGCCGCCTGCCCGCATCTGATCGACGCTCTGGCCGCCGTGAAGGAGGCCGCCGCCCTGGCGAACGAGGAACTCGGCCTGCTGGAGCCGAGGAAGGCGGCCGCCATCGTGGAGGCGTGCCGTGAGATTCGTGAGGGCAAGCTGCACGACCAGTTCGTCGTCGACGTGATCCAGGGCGGCGCCGGCACCTCCACCAACATGAACGCCAACGAGGTGATCGCCAACCGGGCGCTGGAGCTGCTGGGCCACGCCAAGGGCCAGTACGAGCACCTGCACCCCAACCAGGACGTCAACCTCGGCCAGTCCACCAATGACTTCTATCCGACCGCCGTCAAGATCGCGACAGTGTATGCGGTGCGCGGGCTACTGAAGGCGATGGCGGTGCTACAAGACGCTTTCGCGGCCAAGGCGGTCGAGTTCCGGGACATCCTCAAGATGGGCCGTACCCAGCTCCAGGACGCGGTCCCGATGACGCTGGGGCAGGAGTTCTCGGCGTACGCGCTCATGCTGGAGGAGGACCGCAGCCGGCTCTCCGAGGCCGTGGAGCTGATTCACGAGATCAACCTCGGTGCCACCGCGATCGGTACCGGTCTCAACGCCCCCGCCGGCTACGCCGAGTCGGCGCGGCGCCACTTGTCGCAGATCACCGGGCTTTCGCTGGTGACTGCGGTCAACCTGGTGGAGGCGACCCAGGACTGCGGGGCGTTCGTGCAGATGTCCGGTGTGCTCGAGCGGGTCGCGGTCAAGCTCGCCAAGACCTGCAACGACCTGCGGCTACTGTCGTCCGGGCCGCGCGCCGGACTCGGCGAGATCAACCTGCCGCCCGTGCAGGCCGGTTCGTCGATCATGCCGGGCAAGGTCAACCCGGTGATCCCGGAGGTCGTCAACCAGGTCGCCTTCGAGGTGATCGGCAACGACATCACCATCACCATGGCCGCCGAGGCCGGACAGCTCCAGCTCAACGCCTTCGAACCGATCATCTGGCACTCCCTCTCAAAGAGCATCACGCACCTTCAGCGCGCGTGCCTGACCCTGGCCGAGCGGTGCGTCGCCGGGATCACGGCCAACACCCAGGCGCTACGGGCGGCGGTGGAGAACTCGATCGGCCTGGTCACGGCCCTCAACCCGCACATCGGTTACGAGGCCGCCACCGGCATCGCCGCGGAGGCCCTCGCCACCGGGCGCCCAGTCGCTGAACTCGTCTTGGATAGAGGTTTGTTGCCCGCCGGCACCCTCGCCGAGCTGCTCCGCCCCGAGGCCGTCGCGGGACCCGGTCAAGCCCTGGTGTGACTGACGTTCCCCCCTCCCCCAACTACCCGTAATGGAGCAGAAATTCGCCATGTCCCTACCCCTCCATACCCAGACGCGGCCCGTCCCCGAGGCAGCGGTGCTCGAAGGGCTGCCCCCGGTCCGCGAGGTCAGCGCCGCGGAAGTGGCCACCCGGATATCCGGCGGCCCCCGTCTCGTCGTCCTCGACGACGATCCCACCGGCACCCAGACGGTCGCAGACGTGCCCGTCCTGACGTCCTGGACGGTTGAGGACCTGCGCTGGGCACTGCGCCAGGACAGTGGCGTCTTCTTCGTCCTCACCAACAGCCGCAGCCTGCCTGCCGAGGACGCCGCTGCGCGCAACCGCGAGGTCGTCCGCGCCCTGCACGCGGCCGCCGCGGCCGAGGGCACCGGTTACGTCCTGGCCAGCCGTGGCGACTCGACGCTGCGCGGCCACTTCCCGCTGGAAACCGACGTCCTCGCCGAAGAGCTGACCGAGCTGGACGGCAAAGTTCTGGACGGAGTGGTACTGGTCCCCGCCTACATCGAGGCGGGACGGCTGACCGTCGGCTCCCGCCACTGGATGCGAACGGCCGACGGGCTGCTCCCGGTCGGGATGAGCGAGTTCGCCCGTGACGCCACCTTCGGCTACCGCAGCTCCTCGCTGCCCGAGTGGGTGGAGGAGAAGACGGGCGGACGCATCCCCGCGGACGAGGTCGTGCGCATCACCCTCGACGACCTGCGCGGCGGCGGCCCGGGGCACACGGCGCGGCTGCTGTCCTCGCTGCGCGGCGGACGTACGGCTGTGGTCGACGCGGTGTGCGACGACGATCTGCGGGTGCTCGCCCTGGCCCTCGCGGAGGCGGAGGGGAACGGCACGCGGCTGCTGTACCGGGTCGGGCCGTCCTTCGTCAGAGCCCGCGCCGGACAGGTCGGGCGGGCACCGCTCACCCCGGCCGAACTGCGCCCGCTGCGCGGGGACGCCCCGCACGGTCTCATCGTCGTGGGCTCTCATGTGGCGCTGACCACGCGGCAGTTGGACCGGCTGCGGGAGAGAGGCGGGATCGCCGAGTACGAGCTGGACGTGGCCCTGCTGCTCGACGAGGAGCGGCGTGACGCCCACATCGCCGAGGTCGCGGCCGCAGCCGCCGGCGCGCTGGACTCGGCCGACGCCGTGATCCGCACCTCTCGCGTGCTGGTGACGGGTGCCGACGCGGACGACAGTCTGGCGATCTCCCGCCGGGTCTCCGCCGCGCTCGTTCAGGCCGTGCGCCAGGTCAACGCCACTCGGCGGCCCGCTTTCGTCGTCGCCAAGGGCGGCATCACCTCCAGCGACACCGCCACCCACGGCCTTGAGATCCGCCGTGCCTGGGCCCGGGGCACGCTGCTGCCGGGCATCGTCTCGCTCTGGGAGCCCACGGAGGGCCCCGCCGCCGGCATCCCCTACATCGTCTTCGCTGGGAACGTCGGGGGCGCCGACGCCCTCGCCGACGCCCTCGACCTGCTCAGGAGTGCCTGATGCTGCTGCACGGAACCGATGCCCTGAAGGAGGCCGCGGCCGCCGGTCACGCCCTGCCCGGGTTCGTCGCCTACAACCTGGAGACGGTCCAGGGCGTCACGGCCGCCGCCGAGGCCGCCGGACAGCCGGTCGTCATCCAGGCAGGCTCCAGTCCCTTCAAGCACGCCGGCCGCGAGGCCCTGATGCGGCTGGCGCTGGACGCCGCCGCACGCTCCACGGCCCCGCTCGGAGTGCACCTCGACCACAGCCGGGACCTGGACGAGATCACCGCGTGTCTCGAGGCGGGCTACACCTCCGTCATGATCGACGGCTCCCACCTGCCGTTCGCCGAGAACATCGCGTTGACGAAGGAGGCGGTCCGCCGGGCCCGCGACCACGGCGCCTGGGTGGAGGCCGAACTCGGTGCCCTCCCCGGCGACGAGGACGTCTCCACCGACGCCCTCGCGCAGACCGCGGCGATGACCGATCCGCAGCAGGCGGCCGACTTCGTGGCCGCGACGGGCGTGGACGCACTCGCCGTCGCCGTCGGCAACGTCCACGGCTTCACCAAGCACCCGGTCCGCCTGGACCTGGAGCGGCTGGCCGCGATCCACGAGGCCGTGACCCTCCCGCTCGTCCTGCACGGCGCCAGCGGTCTGCCCGTCGAGGAGCTGCACGGCGCCCTCGCCCGAGGCGTCGCCAAGGTCAACGTCAACGCCGAACTGCGCCGCGCCTATCTGGAGGCCACCCGCGGGACCCTCCCGTCCGCGTTGCCCGGCTCCGACGTCGTCTCCCTGTGGGCGGCGGGCCGCGACGCGGTACGGGACGCCGCCCTGGACGTCATCGGCCGCCTGAGCCCCCGCGCCGAGGGAACGCAAGCGTGACCTGATGCAGCCCCGCTGCCCCAGCCGCACCACACCGCCAGACACACAACCGTCGTACGTCCCCGGCCGTGCGCGCTGCGCGCGGCTCGCACCGCTCCGTCCCGCGCTCTCGTGCCCACCTGGGCACGCGGGCCGTACCTCACCCTGTTGGAGCCACCATGTCCACCACTGCCTCGATCGCCGTGTTGCACACCAGCCTGCTGTTCATCAACCCCGATTCGGTCATCAACGAATACCTCGCGGAACTCGCGCCGGACGCCAAGGTCCTGCACTTCGTCGACAGCGATGTGCTCGCAGCCGTGGTGCGCGACGGTGAGGTCTCACCTGCCAGCACGCAGCGCATGGTGCACCTGGCCCAGGCCGCGGAGTCCGCGGGGGCCGACGTCATTTTCTCCGCCTGCTCCTCGGTCGGTCCGGCCATCGACGTGGCCCGACGCCTGGTCTCCGTCCCGATCGTCAAGATCGACGACGCGATGACCGAGTCAGCGGTCGAGACCGCGGGCGCCATCGGCGTGCTGGCGACGGTCCCCACGACGCTGCCGCCGACCCGTGCCCTCGTCGAGGAGAAGGCCCGGGCGGCCGGTCGCGACATCACGGTCCAGGAGCACCTGTGCGAGGGCGCCTTCTCGGTGCTGATGTCCGGTGACCGCGACCGCCACGACGCGATGGTGCTGGACGCGGCACGGGCGCTGGCCAAGGAGGTCGACGTGATCGTGCTGGCCCAGGCGTCCATGGCACCGCTGGCTCCCGCGATCGCCGAAGCGGTCGGCAAGCCCGTGCTCTCCAGCCCGCGCAGCGGAGCGGAGAACGCGGTGCGTGTGCTGAACGAGCAGACGGCTGAACCTGGCCATGCCACCCAGAGCGCCTTCGAGACCACGGGATGGCAGGGAGGCTGCGGAGCGAGGTGATCAAACAACTGACCGTGGCCGTCCCCGGCCGGAACACAGGAGCCAGCATGCCGAAGTTCGCAGCGAACCTGTCCCTGATGTACAACGAGCACGATTTCCTCGACCGCTTCGCCGCGGCCTCGGCTGATGGCTTCCAGGGGGTCGAGTACCTCTTCCCCTATGCGTACGACGCCGCCGAGCTGCGCCGCCGGCTCGACGACCACGGCCTGGTGCAGGTGCTCTTCAACGCACCCGCAGGAGCGTGGGAGTCCGGAGAGCGCGGGATGGCGGCACTGCCCGGACGTGAGGCGCAGGTGCGCTCCGGGGTGGACCGGGCGCTGGAGTACGCGGGGGTGCTGGGCTGCCCTCGGGTGCACCTGATGGCCGGGCTGGTCCGACCGGACGCGACACCGGCCGAGGGGGCCAGGCACCGCGATACCTACCTGACCAACCTGGCCTGGGCCGCGGAACGGGCCGCCGCGGCGGGCGTCGACATCCTGATCGAGCCGATCAACGGCCGCGACATGCCCGGATACTTCCTGAGCACCCAGGCCGAGGCCCACGCCGTGGTGCAGGAGGTTGGAGCCTCCAATCTCAAGGTGCAGCTCGACCTCTACCACTGCCAGATCGTCGAGGGCGACCTCACCACGACACTGCGCCGCGACCTGCCGACCGGCCGGGTCGGTCATCTGCAGATAGCGGGCGTGCCCGACCGGGGTGAGCCCGACCAGGGTGAGTTCAACGTCCGCCACCTGCTCGACGTGGTCGACGAGCTGGGCTTCGACAGGTGGACCGGCTGCGAGTACCGCCCCCGCGCCGGCACGAGCGAAGGTCTTGGCTGGCTCAGCGACTACCGCAGCCACCGAGCAGAAAGCTCACGAGGATGAGCGGTACGGCCTCGACCCTGACCTGGTCACCTTCGCCAAGAGCGTCACCTCCGGCTACGCCCAGCCCGCCCTTCATGACCACCGACGACCAACTCCGCCGGCTCGTTGCCGACATGGCCTCCACCACGCAACTCCTCACCGCCATCCACCAGCGCCACGCGGACGACTACGCCGCGCCCACGCGCCCCGTTCTCCAGGAGATTCACCGTGTCTGACACCGTCGTACCCCCCGGCATCGAACTCGGCGCCGACACGGCGCCCGTGCACAACCCCTACACCGGCGAGGTCATCGCCTCGGTGCCCACCGTCGAAGCAGGCGCCATCGGCGGTGTCCTGCAGCAGGCCAGACGTGGGCGCCGCACGGCGGCCGCGTTGTCCCGCGCCGCCAGGGCCTCCGTGCTGGAACGCGCCGCCCGTCTGATCGAGCGGCGCGCCGAGTCCTTCGCCCAGCTGATCGTCAGCGAGGCCGGCAAGACCATCACCCAGGCCCGCAAGGAAGTCGCCCGCGCGGTCAACACCCTGTCCCTGTCCGCAGCCGAGGCACGGCGCAACGCCGGCGAGGTCATCCCCTTCGACTCCTATGAGGGCTCGGAGAAACGCCAGGGCTGGTTCACCCGCGAACCGCTGGGCATCATCGCCGCCATCACCCCGTTCAACGACCCCCTCAACCTGGTCGCCCACAAGCTCGGCCCGGCCATCGCCGGCGGCAACGCGGTCATCCTCAAACCGTCCGCCCTGACACCGCTGTCCGCGCTGCGCCTGGTCGACACCCTCATCGAGGCCGGCCTGCCCGAGGAGATCGTCACCGTCGTCAACGGCGACGCCGACATCGCCGCCGCGATCGTGGCCGCCCCCGACGTGCGCATGGTGTCCTTCACCGGCGGATTCGCCACCGGCGAGGCCATCTCCCGCACGGCCGGCTTGAAGAAACTCGCCATGGACCTGGGCGGCAACGCCCCGGTCATCGTCATGGACGACGCCGACCTCGACGAGGCCGTCGCCTCCTGTGTCTCCGGCGCGTTCTGGGCCGCGGGCCAGAACTGCATCGGCACCCAGCGCATCCTGATCGCCCACGAGGTCTACGACCGCTTCCGCGACGCCTTCGTCGCCCGCACCAAGGGGCTGCGCGTCGGTGACCCGCTCGACGAGCGCACCGACGTCGGCCCCATGATCACCCATCAGGCCGCGGCCGCCACCCGCGCCAAGGTCGACGCGGCGGTGGCCCAGGGCGCCGTGCTGCTGTGCGGCAACGACATCACCGGCGCCCTGTACACGCCGGCCGTCCTGGAAGACGTCCCGGCGACCTGCTCGATCTGGCAGGAGGAGGTGTTCGCCCCGGTCGTCGTGCTGCAGCCGTTCACGTCCTTCGAGGACGCCATCGAACAGGCCAACGCCATCGAATACAGCCTCCACGCGGGCATCTTCACCTCGCGCCTGGACCGCGCCCTGAACGCGGCCCGGCTGCTGGAAGCCGGCGGAGTCATGATCAACGACTCGTCCGACTACCGCTTCGACGCCATGCCCTTCGGCGGGTTCAAGTACGGCAGCATGGGCCGCGAAGGCGTGCGCTTCGCCTTCGAGGACATGACCCAGCCCAAGGTCGTCTGCATCAACCACATCAGTGACGTGGTGCATTGATCCCCTTGCGCGCCGAGCTCGACTCTCTGGGCAGTGGCGCGACCGGAGGATTGTCAGATCTGTGGATGGGGTGCGCCTGACTGTCTGTAGCGTCAGCCTCATGAATTCAGATGGAACGATCGCCTGACGCCCTGACAGCAGAATGGTGCCTCCCACCTGCGATGACCTGGACTGTTCAGATTGAGAAGACCGCGAGGAAGAGGCACCCAACGGGTGAGGAGTACCGGCTGGGATCATCGGCTTGCCCTGCGGGCCGACGGCCAAGAAGCTGATCGGGCACGCGGGCGTGGTGCTGCTGCGGAGGGTTGCCACCCGCGTCGGCCTGGCCACTGCGCTGAATGCGGCGTTGCCGAGGGGCAACTGGGCGGGACCGGGGCACGGTGCTGGTCCAGCTGGCCTGCGCGATCGTGCCCGGTGCGACGAACATCTTGGAGGCCGAGCAACTCCAGTACCAGTGGCGGGCGGTGTTAGGCCGACCGGTCTCGGAGAGCACTTTGCGCCGTGCTCTGGTGGCAATCGACGCCCCCGTTGCGGGCGTGGGTCGAGCGCGCCCGCGCCGCGATACGCCGCTTGGTGTGGACGCTGCTCGCCCTGCGACCCGGCGGCTTCCCCTGGATCTCGGTGTGCGGCCGCGAGCTGGCCAACTGGTACGTCCTCGACCCGGACGCGACCATCGTCACCTGCACCAGCCGCAAGGAAAGGCGCGGCGGGCACCTTCAAGGGCAGTTCGGTCACATTCAGCTGGGTGCGTGGGTGGCCGACACCCGTGAGTGCGTCGCCATGCTGCTGCGGCCCGGCACCGCCCCGACCAATGACGTTACCGACCACAAGACGGTCCTGGCCTCGCAGTTTCGGCAGCTCCTGCTGCCGCTGTGGTCGAAGCTGCTGGTACGGATCGACGGCGCGGCCTTCAGCCACGCCCTGCTCGATCATCTCCACCAGCTGCCCACGAGCCGGCGCCGGGTGCGCTGGGTGACCGGCTGGGCCGTCAACGCCACGGACGAGCAGGCCATCGCATCGCTGTCAGAGAAGGTGTGGACGGCCGCGCTGCGGCAGGACGGCAAGGTCCACGAGATCAAGGGACCCGACGGCGACATGGTTTCCTACCAGGTCGCCGAGTTGACCTGCCTGCGCGACCTGACCGGCTGGCCGACCGGGTTGCGGCTGATCGTGCGCCGGCTCAAGCCCTCGCGGCGGGATGCGAAGAAGTTGACCGCCTTCGAGAAACACACCGGCTGGCACTACCAGATCCTCGCCCACGAACGTCCCCGCTCACCACGGGCTTTCCGGAGTTCCCGGCTCCAGACAGGTGTGGTTCGTGGACGCCCTCTACCGTGGTCACGCCGAGGTCGAGGACTGCGTGAAAGGATAAAACAGGTCAGCCTCGGGCTGCTCCCCTCGAAGTCCTGGCCGCCTGGTTGCTGGCCGCCACGATCGCCGCCGACCTCGACGTCTGCACCCGGCTCCTTCTCCTGCACGACGAGCCCGAACTCGTCGCCGCCGAGCCGCAAACGACCCGATGATGCTGTACCACCTGCCCGCCCGCCTCACCGCCCGCGCCCGTAGAACGACACCAGAGAGGAGCGCACCGCACCACCTCGTTGTCAGTCGCAGATCGATTCCGTGCAATGGGATCACCAGGATTGAAGCTGCCGGTGGCCTTCTTGCGGTGCGCACCGTTGCGCTTACAGTGCTTCGCAGGCTCGGCCGGACCATGCCGTCGAGCCGGGCCGGCCGCCACGTTCCGCTGCCGTCTGCGCGAGGCGCCGGAGAACTGGCGGTGCGCTTCGCCACCCACCGCCTGCGGGTCGCGGGCGCACGGATGGCCTCTTCGATCTGGGCCTCCGTGTGCCCGTCTGCTTTCCACGCGGCGACGTCGAGCAGTACGGATGGGACCGGGCGGCAGCCGACGGTCCCATCGCCGCATACCTCGTCGCTGAGCCGCATTTCTGCCGCAGCGCGGTCCTCGGGGCATCGAGGGCATGTGTCTCCTGGGCAGGTTGCCCTCGCGAGAGGTCACGACGCCGATCGTGCCCTGTGGGATCGGCGTTACGACACGGTCAGGTAGATCTTGCGCACGGTTTCGATGGTCTTCCAGACACCGACGTAGCCCGGCTTCATGACAAAGCTGTCGCCTGCCTTGTAGATCACCGGCTCGCCGCCTTCCGGCGTGAGTTCGATGACGCCGGAGAGGATGTGGCAGAACTCGAAGGTCTCGCCCTTGATCGAGCGCGTCTCGCCGGGCGTGGCTTCCCAGACGCCCGTGTTGATCTTTCCGTCACGGGCGGTGTCCTGGGCCCAGGTCTTGTACGACGGGTCGCCGGAGATCAGGCGTTCCGGCAGCGGGCCGGACTCGCTGGGAGCGAAGGAGGGGTTGGTGTCGATGGTCTTCAGGAGTGACATGCTTTTTCCTCTGTTGGTTTCGGGAGCGATGTGAATCGAGAGCGGACATACCAGGTGTCACCGGGTCGAGTTCGACCAGGCTCATCGTGCATCTGGGACCAGGGCCTGACGGCTGCGCTCCACGGTCACGGCGCGCAGTAGGTCGGTGAGTCTTTCGGCGGGCAACAGGCCCTTCTCATGAGCGGTTGGGCCGTGCACGGCCGGCGGCGAGGACCTTCTTGGCTTCCGGTGCTGCCCAGGCCGGCTATCGACCGGTCAGCGGATGCGGTCCAGCGTCTTGTAGTAGGCGCCCGCGAAGGGCAGGAACCAGGCGGTGCCGTTGTAGAGGGGGATGCGGGGCGGGGCGATGTCGCGGACGGGGCTGACGTCGGGGTGGCCGTCCATCACCTCCGCCATGACGTGCCCCATGTGGGTGGCCATCTGCACGCCGTGGCCGGAGTAGCCCATGGAGTAGTAGACGCCGTCATCGCTCTGCCCGGCGTGCACGATGCGGTCCATGGCGAAGCCGACGGAGCCGCCCCACAGGTATTCGATCTTGGTGCGGGAGAGCTGGGGGAAGGTCGCGCACATATCACGGAACAGGACCTGTCCGCTCTTCTTGTCCGAGGTGGGGTCGGACGGTGCGAAGCGGGCGCGGCCGCCGAACAGCAGCCGGTTGTCCGGGGTGAGCCGGAAGTAATGGCAGACCTTGTTGGAGTCGACGAGGAGGCGGGCCTTGGGGATGATGTCCCGGGCGAGCTCCTCGCCGAGCGGCTCAGTAACAATGATGAAGCTGCCCACGCAGACTTGCTGCCGGCGCAGCCACGGGAAGTTCTTGTCGGTGTAGGCGTCGGTGGCCATCATGACCTGCCCGGCACGGATGACACCGCGCTCGGTCTGCACCTCGAACTGGCCGGTGGCGGTACGCCGCACGCCGATGGCCGCGTTGCGCTCGTGGATCTCGACACCAGTGCGCTCGCACGCCTCGGCCATGCCGCGCACGAAGCGGCCGACGTGCAGTGCGGCGCTGAACGGGTCGAGCAGGCCGCCGTGGTAGGCGTCGGAGCCGATCTCGGAACGCAGCTCGGACTTGCCGATCAGAGTGGTCTCGTGTCCGAAGTACCTGGCCAGGTCGCGCTGTTGGGTCTTCTTGCTCTCGAAGTGCGCGGGGCGGGACGCGAGGGCCAGGCGTCCGACACGGCGGAACTGGCAGTCGATGGACTCCTCGTTCACGAGCCGCTCGACGGTGTCCACGGCCTCGCCGTAGGAGTTGTAGATCTCGCGGGCCCGTTCGGGTCCGTACCGGCGGATGGCCTGGCGTACACCGATGGTGAAGCCCAGGTTGGCCATGCCGCCGTTGCGGGCGGAGGCACCGGAGCCGATCTGGCCCTTCTCGACGAGGGTGACGCGGGCGCCCTTGCGGGCGGAGTGCAGGGCGGTGGACAGACCCGTCAGGCCGGCGCCGACGACCACCAGGTCGGCGTCCTCGGTCAGCGGCTTGCCGGACCGGTCGGGAAACGCCCCAGCGGTTTCTATCCAGTAGGGAATCGTCTTCATGTCAGGTCCTTAGCGGGAAGTTTCGAAGGGGCGCGGCCGGGCACCACCAGGAGCCCGGCGACGGGGCTGCGGTCGCTGATCAGCGAGGGCTCAATCCGATCAGCGGCACAAAGCGGTTGCAGACGCGGACGAGGAGGCCGGTCTCGCGCAGTCGGCGCGGGATCAGGTCGACGACCAGGCCGACGCGGGACGGCCCCCACAGGCCGTCGATGTAGCGCCTGCCGTCCGCGTCGTCGATGTACGGGGCTCGCCCCTCGCCGGACGACGAGGAGATCCTCGCCCTCGGGGCTGAGCGAGCCGTTGGCGGTCCTGTACAGCAGGTGCCGCTGAGCGGTGGCGGCGGTGGTCATACCGCCTCGCCTCCGGGGTTGGCGACGCCGACCGTGTTCTCGACCGAGAGCAGGGAGTCCTGTCGTCCGGAGCCGAGCCAGCGCACCAGGGCCACCAGGCCGAGGGCGAGGATGGCGAAGGCGGTGAGGAGCGCGCTGACGGCGGTGACGCTGGGGTCGATCTCGAAGGTCAGGGAGTTGTAGACCTGCACGGGCAGGGTGACGGTGTCGACCGAGGAGAGGAACTGGGAGATGTAGAACTCGTCGAAGCTGGTGATGAAGGAGAAGATCGCCGCCGCGATCATGCCGGGTGCGGCGAGGGGGAAGGTGATCTTCCGGGCGATCGTGAGGCGGCCGGCGCCCATGCTCGCGGCGGCGTCCTCGAGGCGTTCGTCGATCCCGCGCAGGGTCGCGATCAGGATCAGCACCGCGATGGGTGAGGCCAGCACGGTGTGGCCGAGGGCGATGGCGATGGGGCTGCCCAGCATCGCGGCGGGCTCGAACAGCAGGAACAGGCCGAGCGCGGTGACGATCTGCGGGATGACCAGAGGGCCGAGGACCAGGGCGAAGACCGCCGAACGCAGCGGCAGTTCACTGCGGACCAGCGCGGTGGCCGCGGTCACCCCGATGACCAGCGAGAACACGGTGCTCAAGGCGGCGACCAGGGCGCTCAGGGACAGCGCGGCGGGCCATTTGCTGCCGTCGGCGAACAGGGCCTTGTACCAGTTCAGCGTCCACGCCTCGGGCGGGAAGGAGGCGAAGGCGTTGTTGCTGAAGGAGGTGACGAGGATGACGACGATCGGCAGCCCCAGGAACAGCAGGATCACAGTGGCGACCGCGGTCAGGGCGATGCGTCCGGCCAGGCTGCTGCGCAGTTCCATCATGACGCACTCCTCTTTTTACGGCTGGCGCCCAGGGAGGTCACGGCCTTGACCAGGAGGAGTCCGGCCAGGGTGAGGACCAGCAGGATGACGCCTTGCGCGGCGGCGCCGTTCCACTGGTTCTCCTTGGTGACCTGCTGGTTGATGAGGGTGGCGATCATCGTCTGGTCGGGTCCGCCCATCAGGGCCGGGGTGATGTAGTAGCCCAGCGAGAGGATGAAGCTGAGCAGTCCGGCGCTGGCCAGGCCGGGGGCGACCAGGGGCAGGTAGACCCTGCGGAAGATGGTCACCCGTCCGGCGCCCATGCTGGCCGCGGCCGCCATCAGGCGGCGGTCCACGCCGCGCATCACGCCGTACAGCAGCAGCACCGTGTACGGCAGCATCATCGAGGTGGTGCCGATGACGACGCCGAGTTCGTTGTAGAGCAGCTGGAACGGCGCTCCGGGGACCGACATGGCGGCCAGCGTCTCGTTCACCAGGCCCTTGTCGCCGAGCATGATGATCCAGCCGTAGGTACGCACCAGGGCGGACACGAAGTGCGGCACCACGACGATCAGCATGGCCAGGCCCGCCAGGATGGGCTTGAGCCGGGTGATCGCCTGGGCCAGGACGAACCCGAACACCAGGCTCAACACGGCGGTCTCGGCGGAGATCCGCAGCGTGGTGAACAGCACCGACAGGTTCACGCCGGTCAGGGCGTCGGCGTACCAGTGCAGCGTGAACGATCCGTCGGCGTCCTTCAGGCTGAGCAGCAGCGTGCTGAAGATCGGGTAGACGAACAGCACCAACAGGTAGACGACGACCGGCAGGGCGTAGAGGATGCCGACCCTTGTGCGGCGCGAGGCGAGGAGCTTGCGCGGGCGGGCGGGGGCCCCCGCGGTGAGGGTGGCTGCCATGGCTCACCCTGCCTGTTCGTCTGCGAAGAGGTTGACGTCGTCCGCATCGGCGGTGATCCCGACCCGCTCGCCCGCGACGGGTCCGCGGCCGGCCGGGACCTCCAGGCGCAGCAGCGGCGCGTCCTTGCCGTCGATGCGCACGCCGGCGCGGACCAGGGTGCCGACGTAGGTGGCGGTCTCGACCGTGCCGGTACAGAAGCCGTCGTCGGGGGCGCAGGCCCGCAGCCGGCCCGGCTGCACAGCGACCTTCACGTGCGTTCCGGTGGCCAGGTCGTGGCGGCGTGCCTTGATCAGGCCGCCACTGCCATCGAGGCGTACCAGGGTGTGCTCGCCGTCTTGCTGTTCGATGCGGCCGGGCAGGAAATTGGCCGCGCCGAGGAAGTCCGCCACGAACGGGGTCTTGGGCCGCTCGAACAGCTCGCGGGGGGTGTCGAACTGCTCGATCAGGCCGTTGCGCATCACCGCGATGCGGTCGGACATGACCAGCGCCTCTTCCTGATCGTGCGTCACATAGATGACGGTCAGGCCGAGTTCCTGCTGGATGGTCTTGATCTCGACCTGGAGCTGGTCACGCAGCTTCTTGTCCAGCGCGCCGAGCGGCTCGTCCATGAGGATGACCGGCGGACGGTAGACCAGCGCCCGGCACAGGGCCACACGCTGCTGCTGGCCACCGGACAGCTCACGCGGCTTGCGCCCGGCGAACCGGGACAGGCCCGCGATCTCCAGCGTCTCCCCCACCCGCCGGCGGATCTCGTCCTTGCCCACACCACGCAACGTCAGGGGGAAAGCGACGTTCTCCTGCACGGTCATGTGCGGGAAGAGCAGGTACTGCTGGAAGACGAAGCCGAGATTGCGCTTCTGCGGCGCCAGCCGCGTCACGTCCAGGCCGCCGACGGTGATGGTGCCGGAGTCCGGCTCGCAGAACCCGGCGATCATCATCAGGGTCGTGGTCTTGCCCGACCCCGAGGAGCCGAGGAAGGTGACGAACTCACCCGCCGCGATCTCCATCGACGCCTCATCCACGGCGACCACGTCACCGTAGGTCTTACGCAGGGCCACTACCGACAGCCCCTTGCCGGTGGCGGTGGCCGACTTGGCGCCGACCACCTTCACCGACGGTGTGGCAACACCGAATTCAGCCACGAGCCCACTCCAACCAGCGCTTGGTGACGGCCGCTTCGTTCTTCAGCCACCAGTCGACATCCGCGTCGAAACCCTTGTCGTAGTACTTGGGCGCACCGGCGAGTGCGTTGCGCTCGTCCTCGGTGAGCTTGGCGTAGGCCACCGGGGACGACGGGTTCGACGGGAAGGCCTTCGCCAGCGCGGCCTGGCTCTCCGCACGCAAAGCGAAGTCCATCAGCTTGTAGGCGTTGTCCACGTGGGCCGCGCCCTTGGCGATGGCGTAGCCGGAGAACTGGCGGCGCATGCCGTTGAGCTGCCGCTCCACCGGGACGCCCTGCTTCTGCAGATCGGCGATCCGGCCGTCCCAGACGGTGGACATCGTCACTTCCTGGCGGCTGAGCAGCACGCCGGGCAGCGGGCCGCTGTCCCAGTACTTCTTGATGTCCGGCCGCAGCCGGGTCAGCACCTTGAACGCGCGGTCCACGTCCAGCGGGTACAGCTTGTCCATCGGGACGCCGTCGGCCAGCAGCGCGAACTCCAGCTCGGGCAGGTCACCGTCCGGGCTGCACATCGCACGGCCACCCTGGAACGCCTTGGCGTCGAAGAAGTCCGCCCACGACTCGGGCTTCTTTCCGCCGAAGGCGTCGGTGCGGTAGGCAATGCACTGGCCGTAGAAGCTGTGGCCGATGGCATTGTCGGTGATCTGGTTCTCGGGGATCTTCGCGCTCTTCACGCTCTTGAGCCGGTCGAGGTCCAGCGCCTCCAGCGCGTCCTGCTTGGCGTACTTGGTGTGCGACACCATCGCGTCGTTGATGAGGTCACACTGCGGGCGGCCCTGCTTGATCTGGGCCAGCAGCGGGGCGTTGTCCAGGTTCAGCACCTTGACCTGGATGCCGGTCTCCTGCGTGAACGGCGTGTAGATCGCCTTCTGCAGGGCCGCCCCGTAGGAACCGCCGCTGTCGCGGACGACCACCGTCTTGCCGCCGCCCGTGGCGGACCGGCTGGTACCGGTACCGCAGGCGCTGAGGGCGGTCGCGGCGGCTGCACCCGCCGTGACCCCGCCTATTCCCCTTAGGAACAGTCTGCGGCCTATTCGGGTGTCTTTCATCGTGTGCCTCCTGGTGGTGCCGGCCGCGAGAAGGGGAGCGGCTGGGGACGTGGAAAGCGGCAGCCGGAGCTGGGTCCGGGGGTGGTGGTCCGCCTCGTCGGAATCGACGCCCTGGCCTGTGGGCCGGAGATTGGGCGCGTGTCCGTAGCGGGGTCCCGCGGGAGGGCCAGGGCGGCCAGTTCCGCGTCGGGGACGGTGATGCCGTGCATGCCGTAGGGGATCCGCCCGCCGGCCGGCAGCGGGGACCGTGTGCTCCCCGCTGCCGGCCGGATCGAGGATGCGGCGGAGGACGTCGCCCTCGGCCCGGTACTGCGAGTTCTACGCGGGCGTCGCCGGCATGGACTGCGGATCCTTCGAGGTGTCGGTTCGGGACGGTGTGCGTCGCGGGTCAGAGGCCGAGCATGGTGTTGAGCTCGTCCAGGGACTTCACTGTCACGTAGTCGTAGCCGTGGGTGACCGGGTCGCTGCCGCGGTCCAGGAGGACGAGGTTGCGGAAGCCCATGTCGTGCATCGGCAGCAGGTCGTAGCGGGTGTGCGAGGAGACGTGCACGAAGTCCTCGGGGGACGCGTCGAGCTGGTCGAGCATGTACTCGAACGCGGCGTAGCGGGGCTTGTAGCAGCCGGCCTGCTCCGCGGTGAAGACCGCGTGGAAGTCCGCGCCGAGCCGGGGCACGCTCTCCTCGAGGAAGGAGTTGTCGGCGTTGGAGAGGATCACCAGCTTGTAGTTCTCGCCCATCTTCTTCAGCGGTTCCGGCACATCGGCGCGCGGGCCCCAGCTGCGGACGCCGTCGCCGAGCCGCTTGCCGGCGTCCGGGGCGGCCTTGATGCCCCACTTGCGGCAGACGCCCTCGAAGGCGTCCTGCAGTGTCTGCTCGTAGGGCTTGTACTCGCCGCAGACCGAGTCGTAGCGGTAGCCGCGGAACTCCTTGACGAACTGGTCCCAGTGCTCGGCCGGGATCTGGTCGCCGACGAGCTCACGCGTGATGGGGTTCATCGGCCAGTCGATCAACGTGCCGTAGCAGTCGAACGAGACGTACTTCGGGCGCCACTGGAACGAGGGAATGGGCATGGGAGTGCTCACTTTCTTGCTGCGGGGAACTGGTTGCGGGCATGTTTCGGACATGCCCATGACAGAGATGGGTGGGGTGCGGGGTGTGGGGGTGCGGGGTGATGTCGTCGACGCTCGCCCCGGGTCAGGTGGCGCCGACTCCTGCCGGGGCGAGGAAGTCCACGGGGTGCTCCGTGGCGCCGTCGAGCGCCAGGTCGGCGGCGATCTCGCCCATCGCGGGCGAGAGCTTGAAGCCGCTGCCGGAGAAACCGGCCATGACGATGATGTCGTCCTCGCCGGGGAGATGGCCGACGAGCGGGTTTCCGGACTTGGTGTAGCCCTCCATGTAGGCCGACATCCTGATGGGGTCGGGGTTCAGGTCGGGCATGAGTTCCCCGATGAGCTCGCGGAAGATGCCGAGTTCTTCGGGGCGGACCGTACGGTCGAGCCGTTCGGGCTCGGGCACGGGCGCATGGTATTTGAAGGAGAGACCGAGCTTGACGGAGATGCCGTCGGGCGACGGGATTCCGAAGCAGTCGTGGGGTGTGGCGCGCACGAAGGGAGGGGCACCGCCCGCGAACCAGTCGTGGCGGGTGGGCAGGTGCCAGGAGCAGATCACCCGGCGGATGTCGATGGCCTGAGGGAGGTTCGGGAGCAGGGTGTTGATCCAGGGGCCCACGGTCACCACGGCGACGTCCACGTGGTCCGTGCCCTGGTCGGTGACGATCTTTACCCCGCCGCCCGCCGCGGGGACGACCTCGCGCACCGTGGTGTAGCGGTGCAGCCGGGCGCCCAGCTGTTCAGCGCGGGTGGCGGCGGCCTGGATGGACGCCTCGGGTCTGATCACGGCGCCCAGCCGGTCGAGGACGGAGGTGTGTCCGTCCGGGAGCCGGTGCTGGGGGTAGCGGCGGGCGAGTTCCTCCTGGTCCAGTACCTCGTGATCCAGCCCTTGGGCGGCGCTGGTGGAGAGGAGGAGTTGCATGGCCGGTGAGGCGGTCTCTCCCATCACGAGGCTGCCGCTGCGGCGTCGCAGCGACCGGCCCGTCTCCGCCTGGAGCCGCTCCCACATCCGGTCCGCGAGCCGCAGCAGCGGAACGTACCCGGACTCGCCGAGGTGGGCGGCTCGGTAGATGCGACTCTCGCCCCCGGCCGCGCCGCGGTCGTGACCCGGTGCGTACCGGTCGTAGCCGATGACCTCGGCTCCGCGAGCGGCCAGTCGCCACATGACCTGGCTGCCCATGCTGCCGGCACCGATCACGGCGACGCGCTTCGGGATGCTCATGAAATCGCTCCTTTCTTCCGGTTTAGGCCCCGCTGGAATGGCGCTCACTTTCGGCCATGGAATCCTGCAGGTCAACCCATACTTCGCTTCACCCATGAGGCAGGGGGAGATGGCTCAGAGGAGCTCGATCAGCTTGTCGGTGAACTCGGCGGTGGTCGCGGTTCCGCCCAGGTCATGGGTGCGGACATCGGTCTTGGCCAGGACCGCGGCGATCGCGTCCGTGATGTCCCTGGCCGCGGCGGGATGGCCGAGGTGGTCGAGCATCATGGCCGCGGACCAGATCGCGCCCAGCGGGTTGGCGATGCCCTTCCCCGCGATGTCGGGTGCGGAGCCGTGCACCGGCTCGAACATCGAGGGAAAGTCCCGCTCGGGGTTGAGGTTGGCCGCCGGGGCGATACCGATGGATCCGGCGACGGCGGCCGCGAGGTCGCTGAGGATGTCGCCGAAGAGGTTGGAGGCGACGACGACGTCGAAACGGGCCGGCTCGAGGACGAACTTGGCCGCGAGCGCGTCGATGTGCTCCTGGTCCCAGGCGACCTGCGGGAACGAGGCGGCCCGCTCGGTGACGAGCTGGTCCCAGAACGGCATGGTGTGGATGATGCCGTTCGACTTGGTCGCGGAGGTCAGGCGGCCGCCGCGCCGGGAGGCGAGCGTGAAGGCGTAGTCCAGCAGGCGTGTGACGCCGGCCCGGGTGAACACGGCCTCCTGCACGGCGATCTCGTCCGGGAAGCCGCTGTTGAGCCGGCCGCCGACCTCGCTGTACTCGCCTTCCATGTTCTCGCGCACGACGACGACATCGACCTCGCCCGGCCGTGCGCCGCGCACCGGGCTGTCGATGCCTTCGAAGACACGGATGGGCCGGAGGTTGACGTACTGGCGGAAGCTGCGCCGGATCGGGATGAGCAGTCCCCACAGCGAAACATGGTCGGGCACCCCCGGGTATCCCACCGCGCCCAGCAGGATCGCGTCCGCCTCGCGCAGCTGGTCGATCCCGTCTGCGGGCATCATGGCGCCCTCCCGCAGGTACCGCTCGCACGACCAGTCGTACGACGTGCAGGACAGGCTGAAGCCGTGGCGGCGGCCGAGAACATCGAGCACCTGCTGTGCTGGGGGAAGTACCTCGGCGCCGATGCCGTCGCCCGGAATCAGGGCGATCCGGTGGTTCGTCGTCATGGCGAAGATTGCAGCAGGGTGGTCCGTGGGGCGTCCAAGACGCAAAGCGGATCTGTCTTATAAGCGGCGCCTATCAGCTGGCGGTGGCCGAGGTCGCGGCCGTCACGAACGCTGCGGCCGCGGGCGACAGGAGGCCGCGGCGGGCGACGAGGGCGATGTCCAAGGTGTTCTCCGGCTCGATGTCCAGAACGCGGGCGCCCAGCCGCCCGGCGAGGTCCCGCCAGGAATCCGTGACCACCGCCAGCCCCACCCCGGCCAGCACCAGAGGCATCAGCGAGACCCGGTGCTCGGTCTCCACGGCGACGGCGAACTCGATGCCCTGCTCCCGCAACGCGTCGACGTAGGCACGCATCCCGGTACCCGACTGCCCGACGATCAGCCGCTGTCCCGCAAGCTCCCGGGCCTCCACCGCCCTCCGGCCGGCGAACGGGCCGTCGGCCGGCACCACCAGCACAAAACGCTGCCGCCCCAGCGCATGGGAGACGACCTCCTTGTCGGAAAGAGGACCGGCGGACGCCAGAAGCCCCAGCTCCACCGCACCCGTGCGCACCATGTCGATCACATCGCGCGACGTGAACGCAGCGTTGATCGCCACAGAAACGCCGGGATAACGGCGGCTGAAGGCACTGACCAAGCTCGTCAGCGGCTCCACCGCCTGCGACGGCATCGCCGCCACATCCAGGCGCCCCTCACGCAGCTCATGCACCGCCGCAACACTCGCCCGCGCCGTCTCCAGACTCCGCACAGCCTCCCGGGCAGGCTCGATCAGGGCCCTTCCGGCCTCCGTCAGCACCGCCCTGCGCCCGATGCGATGGAACAACACGGAGCCCAGATCACGCTCCAGTGCCCGCACGGCCTGCGACAGCGACGGCTGCGACACGTACAGAGCCGACGCCGCACGGTTGAATCCCCCACGATCAACAATCGCAAGGAAGTACTCCAGCTGCCGAATGTCCATACGCGCCCTCTGCCCTGGAAGAAATCAACCGACGAACCGATCGGTCCCGGCCATAGTGGCGTGAAAGATCGCCTCGACGAAGCACAGATCACCGACAAACTGGCCGTAATCCTCACAATGCGCGGTCACAGCCAACTGAGGCACTCAAGGGCCGGCTGCGGCACTCGGTCGCAGCCGTCTCCCGGCCTGAGGGTTCGACCAGGCACTGGGCTTCTCGCACGTGGCCGTCACCGACAGGGCCGGCACCCCGTCACACTCACTACCGCATCGCCCCGGATCATTGCGGTCCGTACCGCCGCTCCCCCGTGCGCTCCTGCCGGACAAAGGCACCGACGCCCAAAACCCGTCCTGTGCGGCGGCTGGGGACCGGCCGATGCTCCGTCGATCCGGCGGGCCGTACCTTGACCCGTGTCGTCCGGCGGGCCGTCGGAGGGCGGGGTGAAGTCGTCGGCAGTTTTCACGTGTGCCCAGGCCTTTGGCCTTGTGCGCGGTGGAGACGGTTACCTCGGCCTGGTCTTCGGGGGCGAGATGGGCGACGGCGGCCAGGATGGCGTCCGCGCCGATGGACCAGCGAAGTAGTATCCGGCATCTTCGTCGGCAGTGTCTCCGCCCGCGTCCGCGACCAACTCTGGCAGGCCGTCACTGAAGGAACTGCGGCACTGGAAGAGCCACGTCACGGTGGAACTGCTGCTGGAGGCATGCGTGGTCACGCGAGAACGCCGCCTTCTGACACCTCGCAGCGACATTCGCCAGTCTGGAGCACATCCCTTCATACCGGCTCCTATGCCGGCCGACGCCGCCAGCGGCCACCGGGTGCCTGACGCAGCTGTGAGTGGACGTTAAGTCCGTTTTTGGTAGCGGCCTCGTCCGGGTTGGGTGAGGAAGCCTTGACTGGTGAGGCGTCCGAGGCGCTGCGGGTGATGTTGACGGACGCCTCGTCAGTGGGCATGCCGAGGAGTTCGTGCAGCTCGCGTGCCCGGAACGCCTGGTCGGGGTGCTGGTTGAAGGCATTCACGATCGCCAGACGGCGCGCCCTCACGAAGGCCGTCGGACGCGGCGCTGCCGGACAGGTCCGGCGTCCAGCAGCGCGAGGGCGTTGTGGACACCCTGGTCGAGGACGTCGTCGGCGAGCTTGGGATCAGCCAGGGCGCGGGCGAGTTGGAGCGTCCCGACCATCATGGCGAAGACGCCGAGCGCCTGTGCGCGTGCCGAGGGCGGGCTGTCGGGTGCCAGGCGGGCGGCGATGTCGTCGATGACGGTCAGCAGGCCGTCGGTGAACGCCTGCTTGGTCGCGTCCGTGCATCGCCCGATCTCATCGAGGAGAGCGGCCGTGGGGCAGCCGTTCTCGGGGTCGTCACGGTGCTCGGCGGACAGGTAGGCGCGGACGAACTGTTCGAGCCCGGCGCGGCCGGGCGCGAGTGCTTCAAGGTTCGCGTTCTGCGCGCCCAGCTGGTCGGCGACGGTGTTCGCGACGAGGTCCTCCTTGGAGGCGAAGTGGGCGTAGAAGGCGCCGTTGGTCAGCCCCGCGTCCGACATCAGCGTGGAGACTCCGGAGCCGTCGATGCCGTCCTTCTTGAACCGGCGGCCGGCGGCCTCGATGATCCGCTGCCGCGTCGCCTGCTTGTGTTCTTTCGTGTAGCGCGCCACGCACTCCTCCTCGTCGCCCCGGCCGGGAGGCCGCTTGCCGCTTGCCGACTCCCATCCTAGAGTAATTGCATTACGATCATAATCCAATCGCTGAGGAGGTCCCCACATGACCACAAACCGGCCGGTAGCACTCGTGACCGGAGCATCGTCAGGCATCGGCAAAGCGGCCGCGCTCGCGCTCGTCGACGCAGGATTTGAGGTCGTCGGAACGAGCCGCCGAGCCTCCGGGGATGCCCGCCGCGACGGCGTGACGTTCCTCGACCTCGACGTGGCCAGCGACACCTCGGTCGCCCGCGCGGTCGACCGCGTGATCGAGAAGTTCGGGCGGATCGACGTCCTGGTCAACAACGCCGGCATCGGCTCCGCCGGCGCCGGCGAGGAACGCTCCCTTGCCCAGGACCAGCAGCTGTTCGACATCAACGTCTTCGGCCTGATCCGCATGACCAAGGCCGTCCTGCCGCACATGCGCGCCCAAGGCCGCGGCCGGATCATCAACATCTCGTCCGTCCTCGGGTTCGTCCCCGCGCCATACATGGCCGCCTACGCCGCGTCCAAGCACGCGGTCGAGGGCTACTCCGAGTCCATGGACCACGAGGTCCGCCAGCACGGCGTCCGCGTACTGCTCGTCGAGCCCGCCGTGACCAGGACGGCGTTCGAGGCGAACTCCCCGAAACCCGCCATGCCTCTGCCGGTCTACGAGCAGCAGCGGCAGGTCTTCGAGCGCGTGATGGGCGCGGCGATGAAGGACGGCGACGATCCCGCCACCGTCGCCAAGGCGATCGTCGCTGCGGCGACCGACCCGAAGCCGAGGCTGCGCTACCCCGCCGGGCCGACCGCCGGACGCGTCAGCGCCCTCCGCCGCCTCGTCCCCTCCCGGGCCTTCGACCGGCAGATCCGCAAGCTCAACCAGCTGCCCGCCTGACCGGCACCCCATCCCCCGACACCACAACCCGCTCCACTCAGAGGACGTTAATTCCGTTTCCGGTATTGGCCGCGTCCGGGTTGGTCGAGGAGTCCCTGGCGGACGAGTCGTCCCAGGCGGGAGCGGGTGACGTTGATCGAGGGCTCGTCGGTAGGCAGCTTGAGGAGTTCGTGTAGGTCGCGGACGCGGAAGACCCGCCCGGGGTGCTCCGGTGAAGGCGGTCACGATGCGCTGGCGGACCGTGGCGGCCTCCGCGAGGGCCGGTTCGTCGTCGGGCGGGGGCAGGGCGTCGATGACCTTGCGGGTCACGGTGAACTCGGCCAGGCGGGCCTCGGTCTCGACGAGTGTGGTGGTCAGCCGCTCGATCTGCTCGCCCAGGCTGTCGGCCCGCGCGGCGGTCTCGTCGTGTTCGGCCTGCAACAGCCGCAGGAGTTCGATGACGTTCACGCGGCCAGCTCCACCTCGTCGCGCCAGGCGGGGCTGGGCGTGGTGAGGCGGCGGAGCATGCCCGCGGTGGAGGCCCAGTAGACGCGGGAGGCGGCGTTGTCGGGACGATGGTCGTAGTCCCGGGCGAGGCGCCGGTTGAACATGAGGGTGCCGTTGACCTGCTCCGCTACCCATCGCTTCGGTTGCGGAACGAAGTCCTTGCCCTGGTCCTCGGGGTTGCGGCGGACAACCTCGACAGTGATGTCCTTCACCGCCCGTGGGTGATCACGGCGTCCTTGAAGTCCTGGTCGACCAGGACTTTCTCCAGGCGCATCCCGCACCGTTCGGCCGCCTGGTCCAGCAGGGCGATGCCAGCCTCGTTGTCCTCACGCTAGCGCGAGGACAACCACACCGATGACCAGGCCCAACACGTCGACGGCAAATCCCCGCTTCCGGCCGGGCGTCTTCTTGTTCGTGTCCAGTCCCGTCGTCGTCTTCGGCACCTCCGCCGCCACGCGGACGGATCGGGTGTCGATGATGACCAGGGACGGGTCCTCTAATCGCCGGGCCCGCTCCCGCACATGGCAGCGCAGGATCTCCTGCGGTTGAAGGACCGTTCCACGACGCTGCGGTGCTTGTAGACCTCGCGGTCGAAGGCCGGCGGGCGGCCTCCGCGGCTGCCTCGCCGGGCCTGGTTGCGGACCTGGTCGGTCCGCTCGGGAGTCGTGTGCGGGATGTAGGAGGCCGGACACGGATGACCACACCTGTCGACCTGTCGCGCTCAGGCTCAATGGCCCACAACGCCGTCGGTGACAACCAGCTTGCCTATGTGACAACCATCGTGCTTCGGCTCATGCGGTCATCGTCGTGCTCTACGCCCAACCCAGCGGCTAGAGGTCGAACTCCAGGTGCTCGACGTCTGTGAAGCGGACTTCCTCCAGGCTGCCGGCGCGGCGGCCGCCGTCCTGGAAGTACATCTCCTTGAGGCCTTCGGCGGCGATCTGCTGCAGTTGCTGCTCGGCGGCGCCGGCCTGCTGGGCGTCGAAGAGGCGGGCGGCGTATTGCGGCGGGAGCGCGACGGTCAGGTGCCGGAGCCGGGCGTCGTCGGTCGTGCCGATCGGGGCGGTGTAGCCGATGCGGGCGCGCGTGTCGATGACAATGCCGCCGGTGGTCGCCGCCCGCTCCTTGGCCCGGGCGCGGACCTGGGGCTGCCACCGCTTGAGCACCTCACGCTCCAGGCGCGCGTCGAGGTCGGCGCGAGGCTTTCTGATCCGGTTTTTCACGTAGCTTTCGACGGTGCGCTGGGAGATGCTCAGCGTCTGGGCGACCGCTTTGGTGCTCTTGAGCTGCTTGACCAGGTAGCGCATCTGCGCGGGCGCGGTCTTGGGTGCCGGGCGGGTGAACGCCTTCTGCAACGCGGCGTCCAGGCCGTCCCCGAACAGGGTCATGGTCGCTCTCGGAGCGTTCGGTCTTGGAGCCTTTGATGCGGGGTTCGAGGGTGCGGGGGTCGACGGCTTCTGCTGGGGCGCTACCGGCGCCCGGCCCGGTCAGGGACGTTCATTCCGCCTCGCCGCCACCCGGGTCGCGGCATCGTGGACGAGCTGCGCATGCAGCCCCGACAACCCCACCAGACCGACGGTGCCACCATCGGACCCCCGCTCCACGAACAGGCCGCCGACTCCCACCACAGCGTGGGCGGTGAGGCTGCGGACGGCGTCTCTCGTCCATTCCCGAGAACAGCAACGAGACCACCGAACCGATCCCCTGCCGGAAACCCCCACTCACCCACCCTCTCCACCACCACGCCGACTACGCCACCACGCCTGCTCCATGCGGGCTGCAGGTGGCTGACTCGGGAGCCGAGCCGCCCTCATCGGCTCAGTTGCCGTAGACGGGCTCCCCGTGCCAAGGCCCGTAGTAGTTGGAACTGCTGTTGGGGTTGTCTTCGACGACCCTGAAGTCGCGTACCGGGTACGTGCCCCACTCCGTGCAGTCGATGCTGTCGGGGTCGTCGTCGTAGAGGACCGAGGCGGTCTGGTAGGAGCTGCCGCCCTCTATGTAATAGCCGGCCCACACGGAGTTGCCGTCTCCACGTCGCAGACGGTCAGAACGGTCGCGTCGTAGCTGTGGGTGGCGAAATCGGAGCCCTGATCCGCCGGCGCGGCGTTGACCGGGCTTGCGGTCACGGCGACGACGAGTCCCGCCGCGATCGCGCCGAGCCAAGGGAGCTGTACACGCTTCATGATCAACCCTTTCCTTGTCGGGGTCTTCCGGACGGTGCCGTTCTCGCGGCGAGCGCCTTGTTGACGTTCGCCGCGCGTTCGGCCTGGTACTGCTTCAGCAGGCCGAGTTCGTGACTGTGCTGGTCGATGAGCAGTCGCTGCCGTCGGGCTGTCGTCTCGAGAAGAGTGGCCAGATATCCGGCGACCTTCTTGCAGCGCACGTCCGCCTCAGCCACCGCTGTCTCCCTGCCATCCGGCTCTCGGCTCCGCGCCCACCGCGGGTCCCGCGCGGCCGCAGTCGGTGAGGCATAACGGTGGCCGGCCCGGCTCATGCACGACGCCCACTGCCGCGACTTCGCGATGACCTGAGGGTCCCCCGCAGCCTCCTTGGCGGCCTGTGCCGTCAGCCTGCGGGGGAGGTCCCGGTAATTCGCCTGCTTCACATCGGGTGCAAGCGTCCGAAACGCTTCACCTCGGCAACCTCCTTCGGGTACGGCGCTGCCCTCCCAGTCGCGGACCAGCCCGTGCAGCACCTTTTCCACGTCGCCCGAGGCGTGCACGCGGTCCGTGGTCGCCATGGCCCGTTGGAACTCGGTGTTGTGCAGGCTCCAGGGCGGTGCGTGGTACCCGTAGTGCTCTGCCTGGTCCGCGTCGATCAGCCCGAATCGCGTGGCCAGCCGTGAAGCCGAAAGCCGCTTTCCGGCAAGCAGCGCGTGCTCGTCGGGGCCGGGCCAGCGCAGCCCGAACCGGTGCAGACAAGCCTGCTCCAGTGCCGCCTGAGCCCGGTCGGACCGTTCCTGTGCCTCGGGTGACAGCGTGTAGGCGTCCAAGGGCAACGGTGCCGATGCCTCCAGTACTGACCGGGGTGGTGCCTGTGGCTCGCCCGCAGGCGTGGTGACCCGCGAGGTACACCCGCCCAGAGACACCGAGATGAGCACGGCCGACAACGTGAGCCGTCCCCCCGTGACGAGCCGAACCAAGCGCACGGACATCCCCCCAACCTTCGTCGACACCGGGCGGCACCCGTGTCGTCCGCATGAGCAGAAGGTCCTGGATGCGCTGGGGCGGCACAACGGCGAGCAGCTGTCCCGGACAGCCCAGATGCGTCCGTCCTGGTCACAGAGCTGTCCGGATCCCAGGAGCCGCTGTCCCGGACAAGCGCCGTGGCATGGGCAGCCTCGATCCCTCAGCGGGCGTTCGGCCTGTGAGGTGTAGGGCCGGTGGTAGGTCCATTCGTCGAGCAGGGTGCGGTGGAAGCGTTCGACCTTGCCGTTGGCCTGGGGCCGCCCCGGGGCGCGTCCGGCGAGGGCTGATGCCCAGGGCGCGGCAGGTGTCGCGCCAGGTGTTCTCGGTGTAGGTCCAGGCGTTGTCCGTCAGGACCCGCTCGACGGTGACGCCGCGTGCGGCGAATCAGGCGGCAGCTCGGTGCAGGAAGGCGGCGCAGGTTGGCGGCTTTCTCGTCGGGCAGGTCCTCGGTGTAGGTCAGGCGCGAGTGGTCGTCCAGGGCGGTGTGCAGGTAGGCGTATCTGGTGCCGTCGCGCCGGTCCTGGTTGGCCCGGCCGGCTGCGCGGCCCAGGGCCTTGCAGCCGCCGCCGTCGGGGATGTGGCCGAGTTTCTTGACGTCGATGTGGAGCAGTTCGCCGGGCCTGGAGCACTCAAAGCGGCGCACGGGTTCGCCGGTGGCCCGGCCGATGGCGGCCAGGACGGGCAGGCCGTGGCGCTTGAGGCTGCGGTGGGCGGTGGAAGCGGCTATGCCGCAGCGGGTGGCCAGCCGCACCGGGCCGATGCGGTGCTCGCGCCGCAGGCGCACGACCTGCTCCTCGATGGTGCCCTGGGTACGGCGGGGCTGGTGGTCTGGGCAGCTGGGGCGGTCCTGCATGCCCGCTGTCCCCTCCAGCCGGTAGCGGTGTGCCCAGTGGAAGAACCGCTCAAGGCGTCTCACCCGTCACCAACGTCCCGGAACAGCACACCTAGCTCCTGAGTACCGCTCAGGTGAAACGCCAGTGGGCGTTACAGGCTCCGCGAGCGGGACCGGTGTCGCCCGACCACAGCCACACGCCCGACAGGTCAACCCGGGCCGGAGCACCCCCGCCTTTGGTCAGAAACACCGCTCCTGGACATCGACGCACTGCGGGATGCGGGCGTCGAGGGGCCGGGCCGGCGCAACACGTGGCCGATTCCTTCGTCGTGCCCGGACAGGCGGGGAGGAGGCAAGCAGTGCCAGGAGCCCTTCACTCAACGCAGGCCGGTCTCGGCAGCGCTAGGCGACTTCAATCCAGAACTCGTCGCGGTGCCCCGTTGATCACTCCATACGCAGCAGTCGGTACGTCCGCTTCGGGCTTGTCCCGCGTGGGCCTGACCTCCGCCGCGGTCCGGGCGGTCGCAGTCCCGGCGGGTTCGCTGCCCCGCGCGTCCAGCTTCTCCATAGCTCCCTGTTCCCTGTCCATCATGCCCAGCGCCACTCCGACGATGATGATCAGGCCGCCCGTGACCTGGGCGGGCCTGATCGACTCACCGTTGATCACGACGGCGCCGATGACACCGAAGACCGGGACCAGATTGAGGATGTTGACAGCGACACTCGACGCCATCGCGCGCAGGCCGTAGTTGTAGAGCAGGAAGCCGCCGACCGAGCACGCCACGGCCAGGTAGGCCAGCAGCGCTGACGCGGTCGCACCCGGCATCCGCCACTCGTCGGCCTCCAGCAGGGACGCGAGCAGGAAGCCGCCCGCGCCTGCCAGGGTCTGGTAGTAGGTGACGCTCGTAGCGTCCTGGCCGGCGCTCGCGCGTTTGCCGAGCACGTTGTAGCCGGCCCAGGCCAACCCGCCGAGCAGCAGCAGGATGTCCCCCAGCCAGCGCGAACTGCCCCCGGCCTCGGCGCCGTTGCGTACGACGAGGAAGGCGCCGACGGTAGCCAGCAGCACGCCGGTCACCCTCAGCAGCGGCATCCGCGTGCGGAAGACGACCAGTTCTACCACCATCGTCATCAGCGGGTACGTGGCCACGATCAGCGACGCGTCGGATGCCGTGGACAGATCGACGCCGACGTTCTCCAGGATGAAGTACACCGTGATACCGAGGAAGCCGCTCAGGTAGAGCTGCCGCCTCTGCCTGGGGGCCGGCCGGGCCGGGCGGTGCCGGCTCATCCGTACCATCACGCCCAGGAGTAACGCCGCGAGGGTGAACCGGATGGCGCCGATGCTGAGCGGGCCGGCGTCCTCCAGCACGCGCTTGGTCACCGCGTACGAACTGCTCCAGAACAGTGCGGCTGCCATGACCGCACACACCGCCCCAACAGTGGTTCCACGTTCACGCATATCGAGCCGCCCCTCCGCTGCCCAGTGCCGCCTACCACGCCGTGACCGAACGAACGTCAGCCAAGTAGGCTGGAGACTAACAAGATCATCGACAGCAATGCGAAGAGGCCGAATTACCTTCGGAATCTCGCGGAGTGAGGCAAGCGTGGACGAACTAGATTCGGCATTGGTGCGGATGTTGCAGGAGGACGGTCGGCGCACCAACCGGGACATGGCGGAGGAACTCGGCATCGCCCCGTCGACGTGTCTGGAGCGCGTCCGGTCACTGCGCAGAAGCGGTGTCCTGACGGGGTTTCACGCGGAGGCAGACCTCGCGGCGATCGGCCGGGGATTGCAGGCGGTGATCGCCGTACGCGTCCGCCCGCCGACACGTGCCGTGATCGAAGCCTTCCAGACCTTCCTGGAGGCGATGCCCGAAGTCGTCTCGATCTTCGTCCTCACCGGCAACGACGACTTCCTCGTACACGTCGCCGTCCGGGACACCGACCACCTCCACGCAGTGGTCCTGGAAAAGCTGGCGAAACGCCCGGAACTCGCCGACGTACGGACGTCGGTGGTCTACGGCCACCTACGCAAGAAAGTCATCAGTCCGGCGTGACACTGGCCGCAGTCCCGGTCGGTGGGCGTGCCACTGGCCGCGCCGTCGGTGGCACGACTGGTCCCGCCTTCCGTGCGCTTGCTGAACAGCCACCGCCAAGGCAGCTTGTCCTGCTCGCGGCAGGCGGCGTCATCAGCGCCACCAAGGCAGCGGATCACCACACCACGCCCAACCGGCCGGTCCGGCACGTCCACAGCGGCAACGAGACAGCAACCTGTCGAGCACGTAGGCATGCGCGCAGCCGGGGTTGAGTCTGTTCTAGCTTCTGAGCGGTTGCAGTTGGGATGGTTCGAGACGTTCGTAGAGGTGAACAGCTTCGGGGCGGAGCAGGTCGCTTCGGCCGCTTGGAGAAGGTGAGCGCCGATGCCCCGTCGGCGAGCGTTTGGCGAGACCATCAGCATGGTGATGAAACCCTGTTCGAAGAACGTGTACTCCAGAACGCTGTAACCCACGATGCCTGACGGGCCTTCGGCGAGGAGGACGGACCCCTGTTCCAACCACCGCCGAATGTGTGCGCTCCGTGCGTCGTCGCCTGCTGCGGCGGTCGAGTCGATCGCGTTGAGTGCTTGCCAGTCTGCGACGTGTGCCGCTCGCACCCGCATGGGGCTGGACGTCCGGATCTCCATGCGGAGCATCGTGGCAGCGCGAGCAGAACCCCGCGATCTTCGAATCGCCGGAAATCCCACCGCAGTTCGGCAGATCCACCAGACTTGCCCTGGTTCCCCACGCAGAAGGGACGGCAGGCATGACGAACAGCGCACTTCTGGTGATGGACGTCCAACGGGACGTCGTGGCCATCGCCGATGACGGTTCCGGATACCTACCGCGATTGCGCCGGGCGATCGACGGCGCCCGCGCTGCCGGTATCACCGTGATCTACGTGGTGCTTGGCTTACGGCCGGGCGATCCAGTGGTCAGCCCCCGAAACAAAGTGATGACGAACGCCGTGCAGGCCGGCCTGTTCACCGAAGGGGCCCCTGGCACCGAGATCCATCACGACGTCGCGCCCCAGCAAGGCGACGTCGTGGTCACGAAGAGACGAGGGAGTGCGTTCTCGGGCAGCGACCTCGACGTGGTACTCAGGGCTCGCGATATCGACAGCCTTGTTCTCACCGGCATCGCCACCAGCGCCGTGGTGCTGTCCACCCTGTGGCGTGCCATCGACCTGGACTTCGGCCTCACCGTCCTGGCGGACGGCTGCCTCGACACCGACCCCGAGGTGCACCGGATGCTCACCGAAAAACTGTTCCCGCAGTGGGCAGACGTCCTCACCGTCGAAGACTGGCTCAAAGCCATCGCACCGCAGTAGCGCAACCCCGTTGTGGGAAGCCGGCCGCGTGCTCATCCCAGCTTGAACGCCAGGGAGCCGCCTTCCTGGCGCCCAAGCCAGTGGGTCAAGCGTCGGCAAGTGATCAGGAGTGATCAGAGGAGCGCATCGCTTGTGGGGCAAGCGCGGCGTGGCGGGCTGTGATCCGCCCCGCGGGTACGCAGATCATGAGCGGTCCTGGAAGGTCGGCGAGCGCCAACCGTTCCCGGCCTCACCGCCGACGCTGAGATCACCCGGACGCCGGCATCGCGACTTTTTGGACCAGGTCTCTGGTGCGTGCTCGGGCGGCGGGGCCTGACCTCGGTGCCGTCGACCGGCGGGGTCATGCCCGGTCATGAAATCCGTTGACGGGCGCGTCGCCCGGTGCGGACGATCAGGCGCATGTCTGCCGCCCTGGCGCCTCTGCGTCACCGTCCGTTCCGTCACCTCTTCATCGGGACGACTGCCAACCTGCTCGGCAACGGGGTGGCGCCGATCGCCCTGGCCTTCGCCGTGCTCGACGCCACCGGCTCGGTCGGCTCGCTCGGACTGGTGGTCGGTGCCCACTCCCTCACCAGCATCCTCTTCCTGTTGTACGGCGGCGTCCTGGCGGACCGGCTGCCGCGCGGCCCGCTGCTGGTCGGCAGCAGCGTGGTCAGTGCCGCGAGCCAGACGGTGACGGCCGCCGTGGTTCTCACCCACAGCGCCGCCATCCCCCTGCTCATGGTGCTCGCGGCGGTCAACGGAGCGTCAAGTTCCTGCTATCAGCCCGCCGCCCAGGCCCTGCTGCCGCAGACCGTGCCGGCCGAGTCCCGCCGTGCCGCCCTCGCGCTCTCCCGGATGGCGGGCAGCAGCGCGATGATCATCGGCGCCTCGCTGGGCGGCGTACTGGTCGCCGCCATCGGTCCCGGCTGGGGCCTGGCCGTCGACGCGCTCAGCTTCGCGCTCGCCGCCGCGACCTTCGCGCTGGTCCGCCTCAAGACCGCGCCGCCCCCGCCCAGCCCCGGCCTGGTGCACGAACTGCGCGTCGGCTGGCGGGAATTCACCTCCCGCACCTGGGTGTGGGTGATCGTGGTCGCCTTCTGTTTCCTCAACGCCGGCATCACCGCCTCCTTCACCGTCCTCGGCCCCGCCGTCGCCGACACCACCGACATCGGCCGCACCGGCTGGGGCCTGGCCGTGGCCGCGTCCTCGCTCGGCGCGGTCGCCGGCGGCGTACTGTCGCTGAGCTGGCGGCCCCGGCGCGCGATCCTGACCGGCTGCGCGCTGATGGCCCTGACAGCGATGACCCCGCTGCTCCTCGCGCTCGCCCCCTGTACCTGGCTGCTGGTCGTGGCCAACTTCGTGGCGGGCGTGGGCGTCGAACAGGCCGGCGTCGCCTGGTACTCGACCCTCAACGAGCAGATCCCCGAAGACCGTCTGGCCCGCGTCTACGCCTACGACGACCTCGGCTCCTACCTCGCGCTGCCACTCGCCCAGTTCGCCGCCGGACCCGCGGTACTCCTCCTCGGCCTCGAAGCCACCCTCTACGCGGCCGCCGCGCTCATCCTCCTCGCCACGCTCACCATGGTCGCCACCCCCTCCATCCGCGCGCTGACCACAGGGACCGGGGAACCGCTGCCCCCCTGCGAAGATCCGGTGCCCGGCTGAGCCCGACCCGGATACTTCCAGATGAACGGCAACGCCGATGCATGGGCGGTCCGCAGCGCGACAGCGACAGGACTCCTCCCCGGCGCCGCCGCTATCGGCCGCAGCCGGTGTCCGGCCACCAGGCAGCTGAGTCCACGCCACGGCGCCGGTCATGCCATGGTGATGTTCTCCCGGGTCTCGTGATGCTGCCCGGCGAAGAATTCAGCGAGGGAGGAGGCGAGCGCTTCCGGGGCCTCTTCTGCGACGTGGTGTCCGGAGTCGATGCCGTGGCCGCGTACGTCCGACGCCCATGACCGCCAGATCTTCAGTGGGTCCCCGTACAGGTCCTCGAGGTCGTCTCGCAGTGACCAGAGGATCAGTGCCGGGCAGTGGATCTGTGCCCCGGCGACGCGGTCGTCCTCCTCGTGTCGGCGGTCGATGGTGAGGCCCGCCCGGTAGTCCTCCAGCATGGCCCGCACCACGTCGGGGTTGCGCGTGGCCGCACGCCACTCGTCGTAGTTCTCCTGCCCCATGGCCCGGGGGTCGCCTCGGTACCAGCTGTCCGGATCGGCGTTGATGACGCGCTCGGGGATGTCCGGCTGGGCGAAGAAGAACCAGTGCCACCACTGTGTAGCGAACTCGGTCGTGATGCGGGACAGATGCTCGGTGAGAGGCAGACAGTCCATCAGCGCCACCCGCGAGACCGCCGCTGGGTGATCGAGGACGAGACGCAGCGCGACGTAACCTCCGCGATCATGGCCGGCAAGTGCGAACCGGCCATGTCCGAGGGAGCGCATCACCTCCACCACGTCACCGGCGACGGCCCGCTTGGAGTATCCCGCGTGATCCGCGGTGGGTGCCGGTCCCGTGGACCGCCCGTACCCGCGAAGATCGGGACAGACGACGGTGAAACCCCGCTGGACGAGAAGCGGGGCGACACGATGCCAGGTGGCAGAGGTGCGGGGGTGTCCGTGCAGAAGCACCACCGGCGGCCCTTCCCCGCCATGGCGGACAAAGATCGATCCCTCATCGACCTCAACCCGCTTTGTGTCGAAACCCTCGAACAAGGCCCGAACCTCCCGCCCTCTCACACCGCCCGTGCCACCGACCGGCCTGGCGCTGACGAGCGCTCAAACGGCCAGCCTTCCTCCTGCCCCCACGTGTGCCGTAGACACAAACGGAGCCGACTGTCTCCGAGACCGCACGCGGTTTCGGTTGTCAGTGGTCGGTGGGGACGAGGTTGTGGAACTGGTGGGCGAGGTCGGCGTTGGGCTGCGGGATGAGGCCAGGCCCGTCGATGCGGTCGACGTCCAGGTCTTCCACGGCGTCCTTGACGGCCTTTCAGGGGCGGTGGCCACGTCGTCGGACAGGTCCTGGAAGACGGTCCGTACGCCGTCGGGGGCAGCGGAGGCCGAACGCATCACCGCCCTGGCGACACAACTGACCGCGGACGAAAGCCCCTCGAAACCACCCGGCACCGCCGGGCCGACTGGGCGGCTTCTCAGTCCTCGTGCCGTCTGCCGTCTCCCGTTTGCCGGGACTGGGCAAGCGTGCGGACCGCTGATCTCGCCGCCTGGTTGTACCGCATTCATCGGATTGTCCACGGGCGGCAGTTGGAGTTTCATCGAAGGCGCGCCGCCTGCCGCCGCGACGTCCGGTGTGTGACCGCCCGGTCGACGCTGACGGCCGCCGCCGACGCCTGGCGCGCGGGGCATGCCGAGCCCGGGTGGGCGTCCACGTCCGCACGAGTCAAGGGGGAAGACATCATGCGAAGCAGACTTGGAGCCACAGCCGTGGCCGTCACCGCCTGCGTGTGCGCGGCGGCGTTGTCGGCGCCGACGGGGGCTCAGGCGGCACCGCACGACCCGCACCGCGAGCACCACGGGAAGAAGCCGGGCGCCGGGCACTCCGTCCGCCTCAGCCAGGGCGCCGACGGCGCGTCGGAAGCCCCGTCGCTCAGCGCCGACGGCCGCTACGCGGTCTTCACGTCGTCGGCCTCCAACCTGGTTCCCGATGACACGAACGGCGCCCCGGACGTCTTCCTGCGGGACCTGAGGACCGGCCGCACCCAGCGGGTCAGCACCGACGCCGCCGGAGGCCAGTCCCGGCTCGGTGGCACCGAGGGAGCCATCAGCGCGAACGGACGGTACGTGGTCTTCGTGTCGGCCTCGACCGACCTGATACCGGGCGAAGTCCACGACAAGTCGTCGGTCTACTGGCGCGACCTGCGGACCGGGGAAGTGAGGTACGTCGGCAACGACCTCGGCAATTACCTGACGTGGGCGCTGCACGCGTCCGTCAGCGCAGACGGTCGGTATGTCGCGTTCGCCGTGAGCGAGACGGTCCCCCGGCCGGGCGCGTTGGTCGCCGTACGCGACATGCGCACCGGGGAGTTGACGAAGCACCCGTTCGCCCTGCACCGGGCCACCAGGCCGCTGCTGAGCGACGACGGCAGCGTCATGGTGTACACGAACAGCAGCTACTGGCCGTACGACAATCCGGCCTCCGACGTCAAGGTGGCCGACCCGCTCACCGGGACCCACCGGTCGCTGCACACCACGCCCGACGGCGCCCGTGGCAACGGCAGGGCGTCCCAGGCAGGCATCAGCGGCAACGGCCGGTACGCCTCCTTCACCTCGACGTCCACCGACCTCGGCCCCGAGGACACCAACGGTGACGGGTCCAACGTCTTCGTCCGCGACCTGCGCACCGACGCGCTGCGCATCGTCGAGGCGCCCGACCCCGCCCTGTCGACCGCCGACGGGGCACTGAGCCGCGACGGCCGGTACCTGCTCTTCCGGGCGTTCGCGGGCACGTCGGACCTGGGCACCTGGTACCTGCGTGACCTGCGCGACGGCCGCACCAGGGTGGCGATCACCGACGCGGCCGGCACCCCGGTCCAGGCCGACACCGGGGATCGGCCGCTCGACGCCCGGGCCCGGACGGTGGCCTTCTCGTCAACGGCAGACAACCTGGCGCCGGGCCCGCGCAGCCCGAAAGCGGACGCCTATGTGCGGCGGCTGCGCTGAGTGTTTGTTTTCTGATCTCGTGCGTGCCCGACGATCTGGTCTCGTGTGTGCCCCGCCGGGCACTTCGTCCGCTCCCACCGCTCCGAGAGCCACGTCCCGCCGCACGCCTACGACGCGGCACTGCTGATCCTCCGCCTCGCACTGGGCTTCCTCCTGGTCGGTCACGGCACCCAGAAGCTGTTCGGTTGGTTCGGGGGCGGCGGCCTCGAAGGCACCGGCCAGTTCTTCACGATGGTCGGCTACCCGTCCGGCAAGACCATGGCGCTCGTCGCCGGGCTGTCCGAGACCCTGGGCGGTCTCGGTCTCGCCCTCGGCCTTCTCACCCCGCTGGCCGGCGCCGCTGTCCTCGGCACGATGCTCAACGCCATGTCCGTGAACTCGGGCGGCGGCTTCTTCATGATGGACAAGGACGGGGGCATGGAGCTCGACATCCTGGTGGCCGCCACGGCCACCGGGCTGGCCCTGGCCGGGCCCGGCCGTATCGCCGCCGACCGCTTCCTGCCCGTAATGCGCGCCCACCGGCTCGGGTACGGAGTGGCCGCGGTGGTACTCGGTGCCGCGGCGGGGGGCGTCGTCCTGCTCTTCAAGTAGCCAAGCGGCTTTGCAGAAGTTCTGTCGGCAACTGGTCGAGCACCGGGGGCTGATCCAGGGCGCGGCGGTGGTCAGGAGCCGACGGGGTGAGCCGGCAGACGATGGTGCGGTGGTGACCTCCAGCGCGCCCAGCACCGTCCGCTGCCGGTTCTTGGATGCGTCTCGTCAGCGGTCCACACCACCGTCCCGGCCGCAGGTCGTGGTGCAACCTGGGCACCATCCAGGGCCCAGGCCGTTTGAGCAGCGCGGTGGCCGCCGGCCGCCTACGGCTGCGACCACACCCCCACCGAAACCGAGTGGGAGGACTCCCGAGAGCGCATCAGACGCCCTTCAGAACACGCTCAAGTGCCGCGCGGCCTACAGGTCCCCAGTGCGGCTTGCCGCCGGGAAGACCCCGATCGCCGTTCTGTCCCATGAGCATCAGGAAGAGGCACTTCAACGCGGCCAGCCCGCGGGCACGCCGGATCGCCGCCTCGTCTGCCTGCGCGTACACGTCGAAGAACCGTGAGGCCGTGCCCGCCGGTAGCAGCAGCCACGCGGCGGCGAGGTCCCACGCCGGATCGCCCGCGAACATGGCACCGAAATCGACGATGCCGGAGAGCGTTCCGTCCGAGACGACGACGTTCGCCGGATGGAGGTCGCCATGCACCCACACCGGCGGTCCCTCCCACGCCCGGGCCGCAACCGCCTCGTCCCAGACGGCGCGGACGTCCGTGGCGATGTCGTCGGGAGCGACAGCCCGGAAGAAGTTCTCGAAGCCGTCCGTGCAGTCGCTGGGATGAGCACCGCGGTCCGTGGCGATCGGCGCCTCGGCGGGCGCCTCCACATGGAGCGCCCGGAGAAAGTCCGCCAGGGTGTCGGCCGCGTGGTCGCCGCGGCTGATCGAGCCGTGGTCCAGCGGCTCGCCGGGAACCCACGTCATCACGGTCCAGTGCTTGGGGAAGCGCTCGGACGGTTCACCGAACCGCACCGGCGTCGGCACGGGGAGCGGCAGGCGCGTTGCCAGCACGGGCAGCCACCGCCGCTCCTTGAGCTGAAGCTCCGGGGTGGGGTCCATGCGCTGCATGCGCACCGCCAACTCGTCCCCGAGACGCCACATCTGATTGCCCCAGCCGCCCGCCACCTCACGGATGGCCAGCCCCGCGAGGTCTGGATGTTGTTCCCGCAGCAGGTCGCGGACCAGCTCTGCGGTGATCTCGATCTCGGTGTCGGTCATGCGAAGTCACAGTACCGAGGCGGCAGGCGGAACGGCTCCCGTTCCCCGGAAGATCTCGCTGTGCCCCAGCCGCAGCCGCCCGAAGGTCCAGCCGCTGACCGGTGACGCCCTGCCCGGCGCGGTTCTGGTCCGGGGCGTTCGGTCCGCACCCCGTCAGGCGGGAAGGGGCTCGATGCGGGCGGGGACGTGCTTGTGCCAGGGGGTGCCGGCGATGGGGTCGCGCCAGGTGAGGTCGGTCAGGGTGTTCAGGGCGACGCCGGTGCGCTCGGTGGCGCCGTCCTCGGTGGGCAGGTCGAGGCCGAAGCCGTTGGGCAGGGCCGCGTGCCCCGGCTGCAGGCGGTCGTCGATCTCGACGACCGCCTGCGCGGTGCCGCGATGCGTGGTGATGCGGGCGAGGGCTCCGTCGGAGAGCCCGAGTTGTTCGGCGTCGTGCGAGCTGACCCGCAGCGTGCCCTGTTGGTCGCGCTTGCGCCAGGCGTTGTCTCGGAAGATCGTGTTCGCGGTGAAGGCCCGGCGCTGGCCGGCGGCCAGGACGATGGGGAAGTCCTCGGTGGTGTGGACGGCCGGGGTGGTGTCCAGGTCGGCGAGGAGGGCGAGGAGTTCGGGGATGGGCAGCGGGATGCGGTGGCCGGGATGGGGCACGTAGTTCCAGGCGTCGTCGTACTCGTCCTCGGTGAACGTGATCCCGGAGTGGCCCTCCAGCATGGCGTCGAACAGTGTGTCGGCGTTCTGGTGTCCGGCCCGGCGCATGGCGGCGGGGTACTCCTTGGCGATGCGCTGCGCGAGCGCCCACAGCACCGCGGCGGACCGGGCGCCTGCGGGCAGGGTGGGACCGAGGGTCTCGTACAGCAGGTACGGGGCCATGGCGAAGGTGGACTTGTCGATGGCGGCGAGGACGGCGAAGGCGAGCTGGTAGGCGGTGCGGCCCAGGCGGGCCGCCGTGCGCAGCACGGTCAGCCTGCCGCCGGGGACGGCGTTCAGTTCGCGGATGAGGCGGGCGTAGATCTCGGGTTCCGGCAGAGTGCCGGGGAGCGGGTCGAGTACGGGGGCGCGCAGGTGGAAGGTGTTGTGGGGGAACTCGAAGGTGAAGAAGGTCGCTTCCCACTTCTCGAACTGGGAGGCGGCCGGCAGCACGTAGTCGGCCTGGCGGCCTGTTTCGGTCAGGGCGATGTCGATGACGACGACGAGGTCGAGCGCGGCGAGCGCCTGGGCGAAGGCTGCGGAGTCGGCCAGGGAGTGCGCCGGGTTGGACGACTCGATGATCATCGCCCGGAAGCGGTCGTGGTGGTCGGTGAGGATCTCCTCGGCGATGACGTTGCAGGGAACCAGGCCGCCGGGCATCCGCGCACCGGTGACGGGGGTGCGGCGCGGGCTGGTGTCGTAGCGGGCCAGCGGGGCGATCCACGAGTGCGGCTGCATGGCGCCGGGCTTGGCGAAGTTCCCGGTCAGCAGCCAGGTCAGCTTGTTGAGGTAGGACACCAGCGTGCTGTTGGGGCCCTGCTGCACGCCCAGGTCTTCGTACGTCGCGACGCTGGAGGCGGTGCCGATGGTGCGTGCGGTCCGGCGCAGCAGGTCCTCGGCCACGCCGCAGGTCCGCGCGCAGCGGGCGACGTCCACCTCGTTGAGCTGCTCGATCACCGTGTCGGCGCCGGTCGTTCGGGCGGTGAGGAAGGCGTGGTCGACGAGGTCTTCCTGGACCAGGATGCCGAGGAGGCCGGCCAGACACCAGGCGTCGGTGCCGGGCCTCACCTGGAGGTGGATGTCGGCGAGGTCGGCGGTCTCCGTGCGCACCGGGTCGATGACGATCATGGTGCGGGTGGGGTCCTTGGCGATGTCCTTGAGTACGGTGCGGGCGCGCGGGACGCCGTGGGACTGCCAGGGGTTCTTGCCGAGGAAGAGGGAGACTTCGGCGTTCTGGAAGTCTCCGGTGGTGTGTCCGCCGGTGAGGTGGGCGTCGACGAAGCCCTCGCCGGTCTTCTCCTGGGCGAGCGGGTTGGAGCGGTAGCGGGCGCCGAGGGCGCGTAGCAGGGCGCCGCTGTAGGCGCCGCCGAGGTGGTTGCCCTGTCCTCCACCCCCGTAGAAGAAGATCGATTCGCCGCCGTGGGTGTCCCGTACGGTCTTCAGGCGGGCGGCGATCTCGCGGATGGCGGTGTCCCAGTCGATCGGGGTGAAGGTGCCGTCCGCCTCCCGGCGCAGCGGGGTCGTGAGCCGGGTGCCGCCGTTTTGGTAGTGGTCCAGACGCAGGGCCTTGTTGCAGGTGTAGCCGGCGGTGGCGACATGCTGCTTGTCGCCGCGGATCTTGGCGAAGCGGCGGCCGTCGGTCTGGATCTGGATGCCGCAGTTGTTCTCGCACAGGATGCACGCGCTCTTGTGCCAGGTGGCGGTGTCGGGGGTCATCGGCCCTGTCTCCTCATGCGGTGGGCAGCCGGGGCAGCCCGCGCCCCGGGGGGAAGTGCCGGGGGCGCGGCTCGGTGCGGTGGGTGCGGTGTCGGCTCAGCCGAGCGGGTTGGTGGTGTCGCGCAGGGTGGCCAGGGCCGGCGCGTACATGCGGGTTTTGATGGTGCCGAGGGTGTCGCCGGCCTTGTTCACCTGTGCCTGGGCGATCTCGATGGCGGTGGAGCGCACGGCGTCCTCACCGACCGCCTGGTCGACGATGCCGGTGGCCGCGGCGTCGGTGCCGCCGTAGCGGCGGGCGGTGAGCATGGCCTCGTGGGCGGTCTGCGGCGCCAGCCGGGACTGGATGAGGGCGGCCATGCCGGGGGTGAAGGGGATGTTGATGTCCGCTTCGGGCAGGCACCAGTAGCCGCGGTCGGAGCGCATGACGCGGAAGTCGTGGGCGAGGGAGAGCATCGCGCCGGCGGCGAAGGTGTGCCCCTGCAGCGCGGCCACCGTGACGACCGGCAGCGACAGCATCCGCGCGAACAGCTCATGAACCGAGACGACGTAGTCGTGGTACTGGTCGGCGTGGGCGAACAGCCAGTCCAGGTCCAGCCCGTTGGAGTAGAACTTGCCGGTGGCGGCGGTGACCAGGGCGCGGGGGCCTTCCGCCTTCTCCACCTCGTCGAGTGCGGCGCTGACGGCGGTGACCCAGTCGGGGTGGAAGCGGTTCTCACCGTCTCCGAGGTCGAGGACGAAGACGTTGTCCTGACGGTCGAGCGAGGGCATGGCGACTCCTTCGAGGTAGGTGGGTGAAGCGGCTGGGCGGCTGCGGATTACGGCCGGGGACCGGATTCAGCGCCGGGGCGGTCGCGCAGGGCGTGCACGAGCAGGTCGTGGATCTCGGCGGCGGCGGCCTCGATCGGGGCGGTGCTCTGTTCGGCCCGGCACATGATCACCGCGCCTTCGACTGCGGCGATGATGAAGGCACCGAGCCTGCGGCTGCGTTCCTCGCTCAGGCCGTGCCTCAGGAGGAGGTCCGCGAGGGCCTCCTGCCAGCGGGCGAAGACCGCGGCGGCGGAACGGGCAAGCTGGGGCGCGTCATCATTGGTCTCCACGGCCACCGCCACGATCGGGCAGCCGGCCCGGAAGCCGCTCTCCACGAGCCGGTCACGCCACAACCGGAAGAACGCGTCGACGGCCGCCACCGGATCGTCCGCCTGCGTGGCGGCGTCGATCAGCCCCGCGATGAAGTCCCCTGCCAGTGCCACCGCCTCGTCGATGAGCTGCGCCCGCCCGCCGGGGAAGTGGTGATACACCGAGCCCCGGGGAGCTCCGCTGTGGGCGAGCACCCGGTCGATGCTGGTTGCGCTCGCGCCGTACTCACGCAGCAGAGCGGCAGCGCTGAGGATCATCCGGTCACGGCTGTCACTTCTGCGCGGGCTCATCCGCTCACCACCTTTCCCATGGCCGTATGGCCCACCGAGTGGTCTACCTGTCGGTAACTTATGGGGTATGCCATAGAACATGCAAGAGGCGCGCGAGGCCAGCGTCGATGTCGCCCGAGGCGCCGGCGGCCGATGGCGCCGCCCAGCGCGCTTTCCCTGAAGAGCCGGACCTGCTCCCCGCAGGCTCCGCAGTGGGGCTGGTGCCGGTGACGAGAGTGAGTGGCGGGGCGCCCGGCTCGGCGGCCCGCCGGTCATCCATGTCGTAGATCGTCCCCCTGTGGGGGGTGGGTCATCGCAGCGCCGCCGCCACGAGCCCGCGGATCTCCGTGTCGGACACGCTGCCACCGCTCACCAGGCGGTCGAAGACCAACCCGTCCACGTACGTCAGCAATGTGACGGTACGGGCCTCGGCGTCCGCGACGCCTTGTGCGGTCAGGAAGGCGTGTACGACCTGTCGCCCGGCGTTCTTTCGCGGCACGAGGATCTCCCGCAGCTCGGGGTGATGAACGCTCTCGATGGCGCAGGCGAAGCGCGCGAGGGAACGTCGCCGTCCTTCCCCCGTGAGCCGCTGCTCGATGAAGACGGCGATCCCTGCCACCAGTTCCTCGGCGCTCCGCGGTACCGGCGTCCGGTTCCCGATCTCCTCGAGTTCCGCCTGGTCGAGGGCGACCAGGCGCCGGACCAGCGCGGTGAGCAGCGCCTGGCGGGTGCGGTAGTACGCGGAGGTGGTGCCGGGCGGCAGGCCCGCTGCCCGGTCCACGGCGCGGTGGGTCAGTCCCCGCATCCCGGTCTCGGCGAGCACTGTGATGGCCGTGTCGGCAAGGACGGTACGTCGATCGTCAGGCACCCCCCATTTCTACACCTGTAGAGGCGGCGGGATACCCTTCTTCTACATCTGTAGAAAAGAGGCGAGGCGGTCGGAGAGGGGCTGGCATGGGTGGCAGCGCGGTGGTGGTCGGGGGTGGCATCGGCGGGCTGGCCGCGGCGATCGGCCTGCGCCGGATCGGTTGGGAGGTGACGGTCGTCGAACGCGCTCGTGTCCTGGCCGACGCGGGCGCGGGCATCTCCCTGCATGCCAACGGCGTTCGCGCGCTGGACGTCCTCGGTGTCGGCGAAGCGGTACGCGCGGCCGCGCGGCCCCAGTACACCGGGGGCACCCGCACTCCCCGCGGCACCCGGCTGGCCCGGATGGACGGAGCCGTGCTGGAGCGCGAGCTGGGCACGCCGATCGTCGGTGTCCGCCGGGCTGTTCTGCACCGCCTGTTGCGCGAGGCGCTGCCTGCCGAGTGCCTTCTCATCGGGGTCGAGGTGACGTCCGTCGACCGCTCGGCGCCGGGCCGGGTGCGGGTGCCGGTCAGGGACGGCGTCCTGGACGCGGACCTGGTCGTGGCGGCCGACGGAGTGCACAGCCGGCTGCGCGGCCAGTTGTTACCCGGCCACCCCGGTCCCGTCTACAGCGGATCGACGGTCCTGCGTGCCGTCAGCGAGCATCCGGTGCCGCTGCGCACCGACTTCGAACTGACCTGGGGAAAGGGGGCCGAGTTCGGCCACATCGCCTTCACCGACGGTCGGGCGGAGTGGCATGCGGTACTCAACTCGCCGCCCGGCATACGGCATGCCGATGCCCTCGCCGTGATGCGCCGCCGGTTCGGCGGCTGGCACGATCCGATCCCCGCGCTGCTGGACGCGACGCGGCCGGACGCCGTCCTGCACCACGACATCCACGAGTTGGCAACACCGTTGCCCGCCTACACCGAGGGCCGGATCGCGCTGCTCGGCGACGCGGCGCACGCGGCCGCTCTGGCCGCCGCGCTCACCACCGCGTCCACCGTCGAAGTCACCAGAGGCTGTACCCCAACTATCTCGGCCGACTGTCCGTTGAGGACCGTGGTCTCGTCGTGCCCTCGCTGATGGACAGGTTCGGTCTGATCGGTACCAGGGATGAGGTCAGACAGCAGATCGACGCGCTGGAGAAGTCGGGGGTCAACGAGCTCCTGATCCAGCCCGTGGTGGACCCCGAGACGGAAATGGCCGAGCTCGCGCGGTTCATGCTCTGACACCGCACAGCCACGGCAGGGTCGGTCCTCCTGTGGGATCAGCAGCCCATGGCCCACCTGTGCGAGTCACCCCGGTCGTTGGCGACGCCGTTGTAGTCGACCTCCTGGCCGGGGGCCAGGCAGAGGGTCATGTCGCCGCCGTGCCCGGCGTCCTCGAAGACCTGGACATGGGCCGGGATGCCCGGGCCCACGATTCCGTGGTTGGCCCAGGAGGAGTCGACGTCGGCGATGTTGCTCTCCCACCAGCCGTCGTCACCGTGCCAGTTGGCGCGCTGCCCCTTGAAGTCGGCGTTCTCCCAGGCGCAGAAGTGGCCGCTGGGGCAGTCGGCCGCCGATGCCGTGGGGGCGGTGGTGAGGGTGGTGCCGGCGGCGAGGAGCAGTGCGGCGGCCAAGAGGGCGGGCTTCTTCATCGGGTCGTGCCTTTCTCGTGGGCGGACTGGAGGATGGTCCGGGCGGTGCGGACGGCGTGCGCCCGCAGTTCCCGGTAGGCGGTCCGTTCGCCTGCCGGGGCCTTGTCCTTGAGGTTGTTGACAGTGGTCGAGGCGCGGAACCAGCGTTCCTGATCGCCGTAGAGGTGCTGCTGGGCCCGGGCCAGGCAGCCGTCGGTGTGCTGGCGGACCTCGTGGCCGCTGGGCAGGGTGAGGGTGAGCTCGGCCCGTCCGGTGCCGAACAGCGCGTCAGTGACGCGGCGCTGTTCCTCGGTGTCGGTCGGGCGCTGTCCCGGACGCGGCGGGGTGAGGCCTTGGCGTGTGAGGCAGTGGTCGGTGAGCAGGACCTGGGCGGCCCTGACGGTGTCGTCCGCGCCGAGCGGCGGGGTCTTCGGGGCCGCGCAGGCGGTCACGATGGTCAACGGGGCGAGGAGCGCGACGGCCACCGCGCGGTGCTGGTACGTGGGCATGGTGATCAACTCAACGGTGGCGGACGGGCGATGGGACACGGCGGAGTCCGGTCGTTCACTCCGCGGAGCGGCGCGCAGGCGCCCGCACCGCGCGCGAGTTCCGGGTTGGCGCCCCGCTCAGGCTCCGAGCGGACACGGCACCGGCGGGGCCGCCGCTCTCCGCGCTTCCGGGCCATGCGGTGGTCGGCCGGTTGGGCCTTCAGCGGTGCTCACGAGGACGGCAGGGGGCTGTGTGGCGGCGCGGTGGCGATGGGGTGGCGGTGCGGCGGTGGGGGCGCGCGCCGTCAACCCCGCCTGACCGCTCCGAGTTGGGCCCGGTGCAGGTCTGGGGCGGTGAAGCGGCGCGCCACCGTGCGCAGGACGCGGGCCATCGCCTGGGCGGGTGGGGTGGCGGGGCGCGCCGCGGCGCGCGCGAGGAGGATGCGGCGGGTGGGGGCCGGGACGTCGGAGGCGAACGGCAGGAGGCGTACGTCGCTGCGTCGGCTGGTGAGGGCCAGGCGGGGTGCGAGCGCGATGCCGAGACCGGCGGCGACCATGGCCTGCGCCTCCTGGTAGTCGTGCGAGGAGTAGGCGATGCGCGGCTCGAATCCCGCCTGGCGGCAGCTGCGGCGCAGGACGTCGGCGACGGGGTGGTTGTCGGCGCGGATGATCCACTCCTGGTCCGCGAGGTCGCCGAGGCGGACGGAGGGATGGGTGCGCAGGGGTGAGTCGGCGGGGACGACGAGCACCGTGGGGTCGTCCAGGAGGTGGGTGAGGACGAGCGCGGGATCGTCGAGGCGGTTCCATTCGTAGTCCCAGAGCAGCCCCTGCTCCACCTCGCCGGTGTGCAGCATCTCCCTGAGCTCCGCGAGGACTCCGGCGCGTACCTCGATGCGGATGCCGGCGTGGCCACGTCGGAACCGCGTGAGGGCCAAGGGCAGCAGGGACGCGCTCGCAGTGGGGAAGGAACCGAGCCGCAAGGTGCCCTGGTCGAGCGCGGCGTAGGAGTCCAGGTCGGCCTGGGCGGCACGGAGTTCGCGGCGGATGGCCTGACCGCGTTCGGCCAGCGCGGCACCGGCCGGGGTGGGGCGGATACCGCGTGGCAGCCGCTCGATCAGGGGCTGCCCCGCCTCCCGCTCCAGCAGGGACATCTGCTGGGAGGCGGCGGAGGTGGTCATGCCGAGGGCCTCGGCCGCGGCCGTGAGCGAACCGCGTTCGGTGGCCTCGGTGAGCAGCAGCAGACGGCGCACGTTGAGCATGCGGGCGACTTTAGCTGAGCTAAACCAAGGTGAAGCGAACTGCGATTGTTCCGAAGTCATGGCTCTGCGAAGGTCTCCGCAATCGCCGAGCGGTTCACCGGCCCGCAATGCGCCCGTCACCGCTGCCTCGGCCTTTCCCTGCCTCCGTTGATCAGGAAGAGCTTCAGACGTGCACATTCCCGCGACCCTGGTGCGTGGCGGCACCAGCAAGTGCTGGCTGTTCAACCAGGTCGAAGTCCCCGCCGACCGTGGCGACCTCGAGAGGCTGCTGGTCGCCGCGTACGGCGCCAGCGATCCCGTGGAGCTGGACGGGGTGGGCGGGGCCACGCCCACCACCTCGAAGGCGGCCGTGGTCGGCGCCTCACCGCAGCCTGGTGTCGACGTCGACTACCTGTTCGCTCAAGTCGGCATCGGTACGGGCTCGGTGGAGTGGACGAGCAACTGCGGCAACTGCGCCACCGGCGTCGCCTTGTACGCCGTGAGCAAGGGAATGGTTCCGGTCACCGGTGACCGGACGCGCGTGGTGCTGCGCAACACCAATACCGGCGCGGTCCTCGAAGGGATCGTCGACACCACCGGGGGCGTGGTGCACCACTTCGGCCGCCAGACGGTGCCCGGCACCCGCGCCGGCGGGGTCGCGGTCGGACTCACCTTCCGCGACCCGGCCGGTGGCACGACCGGTTCGCTGCTGCCGACCGGCCGGGCCGCCCAGGACCTGCGGGTCGGTGCCGCCGAGCCGGTACGGGTGAGCATGGTGACCGCCGGAGCTCCGGTCGTCCTTGTCGATGCCGCCAGTGCCGGGCGTACCGGTGCCGAGTCGCTGGAACGGATGAGCGCGGACGTCCCCTGGCTGCGCACGGTTCGTCACACCGCCGCCGCTCTGATGGGGCTGCTGCGGCCGGGCGAGGAACCGAGTGACGCGGTGCCCAAGGTGGGCCTGGTCGGGCCGCCGGTGCCGTACACCAGCACCCTCGGCGAACCGATCGGCGCCGAGGAGTACGACGTGTCGGTGCGCATGCTCACCATGAACGCCCCGCACCCCGCGATCGGTCTGACCTCGGCCGTCGCCGTCGCGGCGGCCGGGCTGGTGGAGGGCTCCGTGGTCTCCCGGGCCACGGGCGGCCCGACCGACGAGTGGTTGCGCCTCGGCACGCCCGCCGGCGTCGTCGCGGTCCGCTGCAGCGACGTCCGGGACGGGCTGCCGCACCGGGTCACCGTGCAGCGCGCGGCCCGTCTGCTCGCCGATGCCCGCATCTACGTACCGGAACCGGCCGGCCCACGAGCGGCTTGAGACGCCTGAGCCGCGACGTACACCGCCTCGGTCAGGCCGGCTCGCCGCCGGCCGCGCCGGGACTCCCTCGCGCCCGCCGGGGCGCGCCACCCCGTCCCCACCGCACCAAGGACAAAGATGTCTGCTGAAGTGATCTCCATGGGCGCCCTGTTGGTGATGTTCGTGGTCGGCACCGTGCTGCCGATCAACCTGGGCATCCTCGCCTTCGTCGCCACTTTCGCGGTCGGCACCGCCTCGCTCGGCCTCACCGAGGACGAGATCTTCGAGGGGTTCCCGGCGAAGCTCTTCGTCACCATCGTCGGAGTGACCTACCTGTTCTCCGTCGCCCGCCGCAACGGCACCATCGACCGGCTGGTCGCGGCCGGGGTGCGGCTGGTCCGCGGCAGGGTGGAGTTGATTCCCTGGGTGCTGTTCCTGGTGGCCGCCCTGCTGACGGCGTTCGGTACGTTCACTCCGGCCGCGGTCGCGATCCTCGCGCCGATCGGCATGAACTTCGCCTACCGCTACAAGCTCAACCCGCTGCTCGTGGGCATGATGGTGATCAGCGGCGGGCACGCGGGCGCGTTCTCCCCGTTGGCCGTCTCCGGGGCGCTGGTGCTCGGACTCGTCGACAAGACCGAGCTGCAGGTGTCCGCCGTGGCGCTGTTCAGTGCCAGCTTCGTGATCAACCTGGTGCTCTCGGTCCTCACCTACGCCCTGCTCGCCAAGCGTCCCGCCCCGCTGGTCGAAGGCGCCGCGGACGCGGCCGACGACGAGGACATCGCCGTCTCCGGCCGGCCCGACTGGCGGCAGTGGCTCACCCTCGCCTGCCTGGTGGCCCTCGTCGTCGGCGCGCTCGGCTTCCACCTGGAGATCGGCTTCCTCGCGTTGGCTGCCGGTGCCCTGCTGGCCCTGGTGGACATCAAGCGGCAGGAGAAGGCCGTGGACGGCGTCAGCTGGTCCACCCTGCTCCTGGTCGCGGGCATGATGACGTACATCGCCATGCTGGAGAAGGCCGGCATCATCGAGGAGATCTCCGCACACGCGGCGGGCCTCGGCGCCCCGCTCGTCGTCGCCCTGCTGCTGTGCTTCACCGTGGCCGTCACCTCCGCCTTCGCCTCCTCCACCGCGATCCTGACGGCGATCATCCCCATCGCCGTGCCCCTGCTGCTCGCCAGCCATCTCAACGCCGCCGGGCTCATCGCCGCGCTCGCCGTCTCCACGACGATCGTCGACACCTCTCCCTTCTCGACCAACGGAGCACTCGTCCTCGGCAACGCCCGGGGAGTGGACACCCGCCGCTTCTACCGCCAGATCATCGGCTACACCGGCGGAATCGTCGCCCTCGGCCCGGTCGTCGCCTGGAGCGCCCTGATCCTGCCCTGGTCATAGCGCGACGAGCGCCCTCCGCGTGCCCGCGGAGGGCGTCGGGTCGGCCGCGCCGGTTGCGGTTCTCAGTGCAGGCCGACGGCGGGGGTGTCATGTCCCAGGCCCCGACGGATCGCGATCTCCACGGCGGAGTACGCGCCGTCGGCTCGCTCCAGTTCGTACGGCGCGGCCGGCATCAGTGGCGGCTGGGCCATGAAGCGCGGTCGCACCCCGTGGTGCGGTTGCGCCGCGTGCACCAGGAACGGATGGCACAGGAAGACGTCGCCCGGGGACCCGGTGGCGTGGGCGAGCGGCCGGTGGTCGGACGCCGCCACCAGGTCGGGCGCGAGGACCGGCCCGCTCGCCCCGTCCTCCCCGTACTTCGCCAGCACCTTCGGCACGTCGAGGTGGGAGCCGACCCGGATGCGTGTCGGGGCGTCGTCCTCACCGACCTCGCTGAACAGGAACAGCATCAGCAACGCCCGGCCCCGGGAGCGCAGGTTCGTGAAGTACCAGCTCTCGCCCTCCGGCAGATAACTCCCCTCGATGTGCCAGCCCGCGTCGTCGGGCTCCTCCTCGTGCGGGAAGCGGAGCGGGAAGGTGCCCAGCGAGTAGCGCGGCTCCCAGCGTCCCGCGCCCACGAGCAGGTCGTACGCACGATGCAGCGACGGGGAGTTGGGGGCGGCCGCGAACGGCCCCTGGGCCATGCCGGGCACCCAGTGCACGGGCTGTGTCCACGTCGTCGGATCGTCCGGGTCGCAGCCCGTCTCCCGCCACAGCAGCCGGGCGCAGTCCGCGGCCACACGCGGCGCGACGGCGCCCTCCAACTTCACGAAGCCGTCGCGGAGGAAGCGGGTCACCAGGGTCGTGTCGTCCATGCCCTCATCGTGCGGCGGCAGTGGTCCCGGCCACCCGACATTTTCCCTACCGCGTTCGTCGGGGCCCGGCCTCGCACTCGGGTCGTCACCGGCGGCGCCGTCCCGGCTGCGGCGGAGGGGCGCCACCGCGGCGGGCGATGATCAGTGGACGCGACGTCTGCGCTACATTTTGCCTCTCCTTGACCGCGATCACTCACGATCTCAACACTCTGGAGTCGGGCTATCCCATGAGCGATATCGTCAACGGACTCGGGCGGGCCACTGCGTACGGCGGGCTGGGGCTGGTCCTGTTGGTCCTCGGCATCGTCCTGGTCGACGTGCTGACGCCCGGAAAGCTCGGCCGGCAGATATGGGAGCAGCGCAACCGCAACGCCGCCACGGTGCTGAGCTCCGCACTGCTCGGTATCGGCGGCATCGTGTTCACGTCCATCTGGACGACGTACGAGGACTTCGGCAAAGGGCTGGTCTCGACCGCGGCCTTCGGGCTGCTGGGGCTGGTGATGATGGCCGTGGCGTTCCTGGTGGTGGACCTGATCACGCCGGGGCGCCTGGGGGCGACGCTGGTCGAGACCGAGCCTCATCCCGCGGTCTGGGTGACGGCGTCCTGCAATCTCGCCGTGTCCGCCGTCATTTCGGCGTCCATCGCCTGAACCCGGGCCCGGCCGGAGGAGTTGTGGCCCTCGGAGCGGCGGGGAGCTGTTCGCTCGTCGCTCCCTTTCCGCCGAAGCGACGGCGTGGCCAGGATTGGCGTAGACCCTTTTCATGATCAAGGGCTAGGCTCTGCCGCGCACACCCAAGAGAGCGCTCTCAAGCACTGCTGTTCCACCCCACCCTGCTGGAACAACGAAGGGTCATTCCCTTGAGACGCATCACCACCCTGCGTGCCGGACTGTCCGTTCTCCTCCTGCTCGGCAGCTGGGCGAGCGCGAGCGCCCTGCCCGCCTCCGCCGCGGACGCACCCGCGCGCTCCACCGAAGCACCTGCCTCCCCCGGCCTTCTCTCCGCGATGCAGCGCGACCTGGGGCTGACCCGGGATCAGGCCGAAGCGCGCCTGGCCGCGGAGAAGACCGCGACAGCCGTCGAACGCAAGGCGCGCGACGCCGCCGGATCGGCCTACGCCGGCTCCTGGTTCGACGCCGACAAGGGCCGACTCACCGTCGCCGTCACGCGCGCCGCGCCCGCCGACGCCGTACGCGCGACCGGAGCGACCGTACGGCTCGTGCGCCACGACGCGCGGCGACTCGACGCGGCGAAGAAGCGCATCGACGGCCTGTCCGCGCCCGCCGGAGTCGGCAGCTGGCACGTGGACCCGAAGGCCAACAAGGTCGTCGTGAACGTCGTCGCCGCGCACCGCGACGACAACGATGTCCGGGCCTTCCTCGCCCGAGCCCGCGAGGCCGGTCCCGTGACGGTGCGACAGGCCCCCGCGGCACCGCGTACCTTCGCCGCCGGGACCGTGGGCGGCGACCCGTACTACACGGGCAACGTCCGCTGTTCCATAGGCTTTTCCGTGCACGGTGGCTTCGTCACCGCAGGGCACTGCGGCCGGCCGAGCGCGGCCGTGTACGGCTGGGACCGGTCCTACATCGGCAACTTCCAGGGGTCGTCGTTCCCGGGCGACGACTACGCCTGGGTGAACGTGGGCAGCGGCTGGTGGACCGTGCCGGTGGTGCTGGGCTGGGGCACGGTCCCCGACCAGCTCGTCCGCGGCTCCGCCGAGGCCCCGGTGGGAGCCTCCGTGTGCCGTTCCGGCTCCACCACTCGCTGGCACTGCGGCACCGTGCTGGCCAAGAACGAGACCGTGAACTACAGCCAGGGTGCGGTCCACCAGATGACGAAGACGAGTGTCTGCGCCGAACCCGGTGACTCCGGCGGCTCCTTCATCAGCGGCGACCAGGCGCAGGGTGTCACCTCCGGCGGCTGGGGCAACTGCGGCAGCGGCGGCCAGACGTGGCACCAGCCCGTCAACGAGATCCTCAACCGGTACGGGCTGCGGCTTCACACCGCCTGACCAGTGACCCGTGTGACCGGGTGGGCCCCGCCTCTGCGACGACGGCGGGGCCCGCCCGGGCTCGGGTGGCCGCCGGGCGGGGAAGTCACCGAGCACTGAGCGGCCGTGTCCCTGCGTGACGGGCCTCCGTGTGAACGATGTGTGCCCCGTACAGTTGACGTGACGGGGCCCGCCGCCCCCTCGCACCATCCGTCCGGGAGCACTCATGCACCACCCCTCCGGCGGCCCGGACGACGACTCCGGCGCGCTGTTCGGGCTCGACGCCCTCACCCCCGGACCCGCCGCGACCGACCGGCCCTCCTCCTTCCGCACCTCCGCGGAGGCCCCCCGGATGCTGCCCGTGCGGGAGATCCACGCCGAGCCCGCGGCGGCCGCGTCACCGCGCGGAAGGCAGATCACCGCCCGGTTCCCCGACGCGCGCGTGACCATGGTGGACTCCCACTGGCGCATCCCCGGGCTGCACGGCAACCAGGGCAACGTCGAGCGCTGGGTCCGCGTCAAAGGGGAGACGCTGGTCCTGGGTGAGAAGAAGACCCTCGCCACACGCCAACGGCCGGTCGGCGGACTGGATCGCTCCCGGCGCCTCCCATGGCTGCGCCATGGCCTGCGCCTACTGCTACGTGCCCCGGCGCAAGGGGTACGCCAACCCCATCACCGTCTTCACGAACATCGACCGGATCATCGCGCACCTCGCTCGTCACGTGACGCGGCAGGGGCGCAAGCCCGAACCGAACCAGTGCGACCCCGAGGCGTGGGTGTACGACATCGGGGAGAACGGCGACTGCTCGGTTGACGCGCTGATCTGCGACAACACGGCGGATCTGGTGCACGCGTTCCGGCAGTGGCCCACGGCCAAGGCCTCCTTCGCCACCAAGTTCGTCAACCCCGACCTGCTGGCCCTCGACCCGCGTGGCCGCACCCGCATCCGCTTCTCGCTGATGCCGCCGGACGACGCCCGGCTGCTCGATGTGCGCTCCTCGCCCGTCGCCGAGCGCATCGGCGCCGCGGCGGACTTCCTGGACGCCGGGTACGAGGTGCACTTCAACCTCTCCCCCGTGGTCGTCCGCCCCGGCCGGCAGGACGCCTGGGCCGAGCTGCTCCGCCACCTCGACGACGTCCTGCCGCGCCGGGTGAAGCAGCAGGCCGCCGCTGAGGTGATCATGCTCACCCACAACCAGGACCTGCACGAGGTCAACCTCGGCTGGCACCCCCGCGCCGAGGAAGTCCTGTGGCGACCGGAGCTCCAACAGGCCAAGCGCTCCGAGAACGGCGCCCTGAACGTCCGCTACCGCAACAGGGTCAAAGGGGATGCCGTGCGGACTCTGCGCGCCCTGATCGACCGGCATGCGCCGTGGCTCCGCGTGCGCTACGCCTTCTGAGCGCCTGGAGCATCGGGGGTGATCAGAGGGGCCCTCATGCCGAGGCCGTGCGCAGCCCCTGCAGCATGACGCCCAGGTAGCGGCGGCCAGGCGCGAGGCGGGTCTCCGGGTCGTCGGCGTGGAGGAGGGCGGCGTAGGCGACCCCGCACATGAGCGGTCGTACGTCCTCCCAGGTCACCCGCCTCGTCGTCGGCGAGGCGGTCCTGCCCGGCTTCTCCCCGTCACCGCCGCTGATGTCGGACGCGGCGACCAACGAGTTCCTGTGGCACTTCGCCTTCAACCGCCTCACGGACATCAACGAACGCATGGTCGCCGGCCGCGAGGAGATCTACACCGGCCACCAGTTCGCCTCCAAGGCCGCCACCCCCGACGCCATCCCGCAGCACGCCGTCGACGTCTATGTCGACGCGCTGCGCGACCCGGCCGCCCTGCGCGCCAACTTCTAGCTCTACCGTCGCCTCGACGAGACCGCCGAGCAGTTCCAGCGCCGGTACAAGGAGGAGGGGCCGCTGACCATCCCGGTCCTCGCGGTCGGCGGCGAACACAGCACCGGCACCGCACCGGCGGAGGACCTGCGCAAGGTCGCCACCGACGTCACCGGACTGGTCATCCCGGGCTTCGGCCACTTCCTCGCCGAGGAGGTCCCGGGGCCCCTGACCGAGGCCCGGGCCACGACCGTGGTTCGGCCACCCGGGTCCCGTCTGCCGGTCACGCCCACCCGGCGCGTCAGCCGGCAGCGGCCGAGGGTCATGCCTGACCGTTGCCCGCGATTCCCAGGGCCGTACGCGTGGCCGCGGGTTCGTACTCGGGGGCGATGTCCGCCAGCACGCTCAGGGCGGTGCGCGCCAGGTGGCGGGCGACGACGCGTGCGGCCTCGGCCGGGTCGCTCCGGCGCAGTGCCTCCAGGAGTGCCTCGTGCTCCGCGTACGCCTTGCCCCAGGAGGCGGGCGCGCCCAGCTGAGCCAGGCGGATGTAGCGCTCGCTGTGCTCGCCGAGCGAGGCGATCATGCGCTGGAGGTGCGGTCCCACCGCCTGGGTGGCGAGGCTGTGGAACTCGTGGTGTGCCGCGTGCCACTCGTCGGGCTGTTCGTCGACCGTCAGTCCCTGCATCCTTTCGAGGGCGTCGGTCATGCGCTTGACGTCCTCCGCCGTGAACGACTTGGCCGTCATGCTCACGGCCAGCGTTTCGAGCATGATGCGGGCCCCGTAGACGGCGTCCAGGTCCTCGGGGTCGACCGACCGCACCCGCGCTCGCTGGTCGGGGCGGGCGTCGATGAGCCCCTCCTCCTGGAGCAGCCGGAACGCCTCGCGCATGGGGGTCCGGCTCACGCCCAGCTTCCGGGCCATCTCGGCCTGGAGCAGCACCGATCCCGGGGGCAGCTCGCCGTTGAGGATCATGGCGCGCAGGCGGCCGTGGACATCGAGGGCCAGGCGTCGCCCTCCCCCGGCGGCCGTGGGACTCTCGCCCGACCGCCCGGACGCGGCCTGCGCCTCGCTCTCGTCGCCGGCCGGCCGCTGTGCCTCACGGGACTCGCTTCTGCTCCTGTTCACACCCGAAGTTTACCCAGGTGTATGCAGCTGAGACCCGGCTCTCCTTCAACTCGCTAGGAGAGCCATCTCCTGATTTGGCAGCGAGGTCCAGAGGAGGGTCGACTGTATCCACCTCCCGGCGGCCGTGGTCAGGCCGTGCCGGCCCGGATCTCCGCCTCGGTGTGCTCCCGCACTCGGTCGGCGGTGACGCCGGGGGCCGTTTCGACCAGGGCGAGGCCGTCGTCGGTCACGTCCAGGACGGCGAGGTCGGTGATGACGCGGTGCACGCAGCGTCTGCCGGTCAGCGGCAGGGAGCACTCCTCGACGATCTTGGGGCTGCCGTCCTTCGCGGTGTGGGTCATCACGACGATGACGGTGCGGGCCCCGTGGACCAGGTCCATGGCGCCGCCGATGCCGGTGACGAGCCGGCCCGGGACCGCCCAGTTCGCCAGGTCGCCCGCCGCGGAGACCTGCATGGCGCCGAGTACGGCGACGTCGATGTGTCCGCCGCGGATCATCCCGAAGGAGAGTGCGGAGTCGAAGAACGAGGCCCCGGGCAGCACCGTCACGGTCTCCTTGCCGGCGTTGACGAGGTCCGGATCGACCTCGTCCTCCGTGGGATAGGGGCCGGTGCCGAGGATGCCGTTCTCGGATTCGAGGGTCACCCGCACGCCGCGCGGCAGGTGGTTGGGGATCAGGGTCGGCAGCCCGATGCCCAGGTTCACGTACTGACCGTTCCGCAGCTCGCGTGCGGCCCGGGCGGCCATCTCCGTGCGGCTCCACGCCATCAGTGCTCCACCGCCCGCTGTCCACCCGGCACGGACACCGTGCGCTGTTCGATCATCTTGTCCGCGGCCTGCCGGGGGGTGAGGGCGATGACCCGCTGCACGAAGATCCCCGGCAGGTGCACCGCGTCCGGGTCGATCTCCCCGGGCTCGACCAGCCGCTCCACCTCGGCGATCGTCACGCGTCCCGCCATGGCCGCGACGGGGTTGAAGTTCCGCGACGACTTGGCGAAGACGAGGTTGCCGTGCCGGTCGCCCCTGGCCGCGCGGACGAGCGCGAAGTCGGTGCGGATCGCACGCTCCAGCACGTACTCGGTGCCGTCGAACTCCCGTACCTCCTTGGCGGGTGAGGCCAGCGCGACCCCGCCCTGCCCGTCGTAACGCCACGGGAGCCCGCCCTCGGCGACCTGCGTGCCGACACCCGCCGGCGTGTAGAACGCGGGGATGCCGCAGCCACCGGCGCGCAGCCGCTCGGCCAGCGTGCCCTGGGGAATCAGCTCGACCTCCAGCTCCCCGGCCAGGTACTGGCGGGCGAACTCCTTGTTGGCGCCGATGTACGAACCGGTCACCCGGGCTATCCGCCCTGCGGCGAGCAGCACGGCAAGGCCCGCGTCCATGGCGCCGCAGTTGTTCGACACGACGTTCAATCCGCAGACCCCGCGGTCGTGGAGTGCCTTGATCAGCACGTTGGGCACACCGCTCAGGCCGAACCCGCCGACGGCGATCGACGCACCGTCGTGCACGTCGGCCACGGCCTCGGCGGCCGAGGCCAGCACCTTGTCCATGTCAGGCCTGCTCCTTCTGCCGCGCTCTTCGTTCCCCGTCGGGGCCGATCAGGGACGTGAGCGGGCAGTGGGGCCGCCAGTCCGGAGTGAAGCGACGGCGCAGCCCGGCCACCGCCTCCATGCCGCGCAGGGTCACCTCGGGTGAGGTGGACAGGCCGGCGGGCCCGAGCAGTCCGGGGACCGCGGCCCTGACGGCGGCGTCCGGCAGACCCTGCCGCGACAGAGCCGCCGCGATGCCCGGTGCGCCGGAGGCCAGCAGTTCCTCGGTGCTCGCGCGGCAGATCTCGACGTAGGCACGGGTGTGCCACGTCGTCGCCGTCTCCCGCGGGGTGACCACGACGTTGGTGATGAGGTCGGGAACGACCTGGAGGTGGCCGCCCACGCGCGGGGCGCCCTGCTCGACGGCGAGGGCGTCGAACGGCGGGTGGAGCGTGGTTCCGTCCACGTCGTCCGACAGCAGGGCCTCGAACCGCTGCACCGTGCCGCCCACGGGGACGAGTTGGTCGTCGGCCACCGGTGAGCCGGCGACGTCGGCGAGCACGGCGCGCAGCACGAACGCGAAGGCGCTCCGGGCGTTGTCGACCGCCCAGCGGTCCGTGGGCAGCGGGAATCCCTGGCGCCGGTGAACGGCGAGTTCGCCGATGCCCTCGGCTCGGACGGCCACCGGGTCCCGTTTCAGCAGTCCGCGCAGCAGGTGGTCGGGGGAGGTGTGCATGAGGTCGAAGTCGCCGTCGTTCCAGCCCGCCGACTGCTGGTCGGAGGAGACCACCTGCACGAGGTTCACCTCCAGCCCGGCCCGCCGGAAGTACCCGGAGTCGAGGGCGTGGTGCAGGTGCACGCCGCCGGCGCCCGGGAAGACACCCACGGTGAGCCGACGGGAGGGCTCGCCGGGCGGGCGCGGCACGCTCAGCGCGGGCAGCACGAAGTTCTCCGTGAGGAGTGCATGGTGGTTCCTTCGGATCGGAGGAGGAGGAGCGGCCGGACCGCTCGGTCAGGCGGGCTTTTCTTCCTGGTTGGTGATGAAGTCGGCCGGTACCTCCGGGCTCCAGACGGCGGCGGGGCAGTCCCAGTCGTTCGGCTGCCAGTTCTCCGTGATGCGGTCCATGTCGCTGGAGTACTCGATCCAGCTGCCCCAGGGGTCCTGGATGTAGTGGAAGAGGTTCGAGCCGAGGGTGTGGCGGCCCAGGCCCCAGCCCTTCGTGTAGCCGACGGAGGCCATGTCCTGCGCGCCCCTGGCGATCTGGTCGATGTCGGACACCATCCAGCTGGAGTGATGCAGCCCCGGGTGCTCCGCCGGGACGAACCCGAAGACGTGGTGGTCGCCGGGCCCCGAGTTCATGAAGACGGGCCCGCCGATGATGCGGTCGGACAGGCGCAGGCCGAGCGTGCGGCTGTAGAAGGCCTCGGAGGCGCCGACGTCGGAGCTGAAGATCAGCATGTGGCCGAGGCGCTGGGGGCGGGTCTTCTCGGTCGCGGTCAGCCAGCGGGCCTGGTCGATCCGGCGGACCCGGTCGCCGACGTTGGCGTCCTGGGCGTCCGTGGTCCCGAACGCGCGCCAGGGCGCGATCCCCTCGTCCCGGAGGTTGACCAGGTTTCCCTCGTGATCGCGGAACCACAGACCGCCGGGCACTTCCTTCGGCGCGTCCAGCAGCTTCAGCCCCTGGCCCTCCAGGTGGCGCTGCCACTCGGGCAGGGAGTCCGGGTCCACCGCGAACGCCACGTGGTGCAGCCGCTTCACCGGCCCCTCCGTCAGCACGGTCTGGTCCTGCTCCCGGCCGTCACAGCGGATCACCACCGTGTTGCCGCGCTCCTGCGCCTCCAGTCCGAACGCGCTGTAGAAGTCCGCGCCCTGGTCGAGCGACGGCACCTGGAGTCCGTAGTGCAGAAGACCTTTGACACGCAACATGTGCACTCCTCATGGTTCCGGTGAACCCGCGTCCCGCACGAGCACCGAGGTAAGTGTGTACACCTCTAGGGCTCAGCGTCCAGGTGTCTGGTGGAAATTTTCCCTTGGATCGCCACTGATCATGACAGTAACCCCGCCAGGAGACCGCCCTTCCCTTCCCAATGTGTATGCACTATGGTGCTGCTGCTTCAGAGAGCCGCCTGCCGGAGGAAACATGACACCGCCTGAATGGTCGCTGGTGCAGTACCGGGTCGATGACTCGGAGAAAGTCACCGTCGGTGCGTACATCGACGGAACCGTGGTCCAGGGGCCGCCCGGCACCGAAGGCCGCACGCTGATGGAGGTGCTGAACCGATGGGAGTCGCTCGCACCGCTGTTCCGCGACTGGACGCCGGCGGCATCCGACGCCGTGGCCGGCGCCCGGCTCGCCCCGCCGCTGACGTATCCCGGCAAGGTCCTCTGCGCGGGCGCCAACTACTGGGACCACATCGCCGAGATGGGCTGCGAACGCCCCGATGAGCTGGGCGACCCGTTCTTCTTCCTCAAGCCGCCGACGACGACGGTGACGGGGCCGGGCGACCCGGTGCCGCTGCCCGGCTACCCGGGCGCACGCGTCGACTGGGAGGCCGAACTGGCCGTGGTCATCGGCCGCGGCGGCCGCGACCTCGCGCCCGGGCGGGCCATGGAGCACGTGGCCGGCTACCTGGTGGCGAACGACATCTCGGCCCGGGACCGGCTCAAGTCCGACAAGCCGGTCGCCGAGCCGTTCACCTTCGACTGGGTCGGCCACAAGGGACAGGACGGCTTCTGCCCGCTCGGACCCGGACTGGTGCCCGCCTGGCAGATCACCGACCCGCAGAACCTGAGGATCCGGCTCAGCGTCAACGGCGTGCTGAAGCAGGACTCCTCCACCGCGCAGATGATGGTGAAGATCCCCGAGGTGATCGCGGCGGCCAGCCGCATCACCCGCCTGGAACCCGGAGACGTGATCCTCACCGGCACACCGGCGGGCTGCGGAGTGCCGCGCGGGGAGTTCCTGGCCGCCGGGGATGACATAGTCATCGACATCGAGCGGATCGGCCGCCTGGAGAACACGGTGGTGGCGTCATGAGCAACACTCTGACCGTTTCCGGGCTCGGCTGGTCGGACGCCCTGCCGGTGCCCTCGACCATGAAGGCCATGCTGTTCCGCCGGTTCGGGCCGCCCGACGTGCTGGAGCAGGCCGTGGTGGACACGCCGCGTCCCGGCCCCGGCGACGTCCTCGTCCAGGTCGCCGCGGTCGGTATCGGCCGGCTGCTCGACCTCACGGCCCGTGCGGGCCAGCACCCGTACGCCACGATCGAACCGCCCCACATCCTGGGCGCGGACCACGCCGGCACCGTCGCCGCACTGGGCGAGGGCGTGGACTCCGTGCGGGTCGGCGACCGCGTGGCCGTCCTGCCCGGTGTCGCCTGCGGCACCTGTGCCTCCTGCACGGAGGGCCGCGAGGAGGTCTGCGACTCCCTGACCGTGATCGGCACCCATCGCCCCGGCGCCTACGCGCAGTACTGCGCGGTGCCGGCGCGCAACGTCCACAGGGTCCCGGACGGCATCCCGGCCGCGATGGCCGCCTCGCTGGCGCTTCTCGGCCCGGTCGCCGCCAACCAGATGACCCAGGCGGGACTCCGCCCCGGACACTGGGTTCTCGTCCAGGGTGCCTCCTCCGCGCTCGGCTCCACGACGGCCGCCTACGCCCGGCACCTGGGCGCGCGGATCATCTCGACGTCCCGCTCGGCCGACAAGCGCGCGGCCATGGCCGCGGCGGGAGCGGACCTCGTGCTCGACACCCACGCCCCGGACTTCGTGCAGCGGATACGCGAGGCGACAGGCGGTCGCGGCGTCGACATCGCCGTCGACAACCTCGGTGACCCGGCCGTCTGGGACGCCACCGTCGACTCCCTGGCCCGCGGGGGCACGGTGGTCACGTCCGGTGCCTTCCTCGGCGGCAAGGTGGGGATCGATCTGCGGCGCGTGTATTCCGACTGTCACCGCATCATCGGGGTGCGCACGGGCAACCCGGCCGCGGTCACGGAGTTGTGGCGTCAGGTGGAGAACGGCTTCCGGGCCGTGGTCGACCGCACGTTCCCCATTGCCCTGGCGGCCGACGCCCACCGTTACATGGAGGACGACAACAGCCTCGGGCGGGTGGCGCTGACCGTACGCCCGGAGGACTGGAACGGGTAACAGCGCCCGCCCCGGGGCCCGGTTCCGAGGAAGGGCGCCTGACCGGGTGTGCACCCGGTCAGGCGCCCTGTGGCACGTCGAGGGGACCGATCAGTGGGGATCGCCCGGCGCGCTGGAGCCGGCCAGCCATGTCGCGCCCTCGTCGTAGAGGCGACGCACGACCTCGCCCGTCAGGCCCGGCAGCCCCGTCTTCACCGTGAAGCCGGCCTTCGTCTGGAGATAGCCGAGGTGGCGGTAGCCGACGGGGAAGCGGACCAGCAACCGCGGGTCCAGGCGCAGCGTCGCGGACGGATCCACCACGTCCAGGCGGTCCTTCTCGTAGATCGGCTGGCGGCGCACGATCTTCCACGCGCCTTCGTGGCGCGCGCAGAAGTCGTAGAAGCGCCCCGTGCAGACGACGTCGACCTCGACCCCGTCGACCTCCGCCCTCTGGTTGATGGTCATCTTGGTCTGTGCCACGGCACGGTCGCCGACGACGTCGGAGGTGTGACCGCCGAGGAAGTGCAGGATGCCGACGCCGTTGTCGAAGGCCTCCCGGCTGATCGCGATGAAATCCCTGGCGGGGCCCTGGAACCAGGTGGCGGTCATCCAGCCGTCGTCGGGATGCCATACGCCGGCGAACCGGTCCCAGTCGCCGGCGTCGCGCCACAGTGCCCAGTCCTCCACGAGTTGGCGCAACTCGCGTTTGTCCGACTCGATCGTCGCCATTCATGACCTCCGTGGGTGCCGCGAAAGAAATCCGCAGCGGAAAAATAACTCCGGATTCCAGGACGGTAATCCGGTGCCGGGGATCAGTCGAATCATCATTGCGCATGCACCGAATAGGCGAGGTGAATATCCGGAGTGAACAGCGACATCCGGCCGACGATCACCACGACCGGCCTGCACCGGGTCGACCTCAATCTCCTGCCCCTGCTGGCCGCCCTGCTCGAACACCGCAGTGTCACCCTCGCCGCCCGTGCGGTGGGGCTGACCCAGCCGGCCATGAGCAACGCCCTGCAGCGGCTGCGTCGCACCCTCGGCGACGAACTCCTCGTCCGGGACGGCCGCCACTACGTGCTCACCGCACGCGCCGGCGCGCTGGCCGGGCCGGTCAACCTGATCCTGGAGACCACGGCTCACCAGGTGCTCACGCCCCCGACGTTCGATCCCGCGACCTCGGACCGCACCTTCCGCATCGCCGCCACCAGCGCCACGGCCCTGCCCGTCCTGCCCGCCCTGAGCTCCGTGCTCGCCGTGTCCGCGCCGGGTGTCCGCCTGCACCTTGAACCGCCTGCGAGCCCCCTGGACCTCACGCGCGGCGAGGCGACAGCGGACGTGACGCTGCTGCCGGACACCGTGCCGACCACGCTGCCGAGGGAGCGGCTCTACCAGGAGGACTGGGTCGTGGTCGCCGACGCGCGCAACGACCCCGTCGGCGCGGCCCTCACCGTCGACGACCTCGCCCGGCTGCCCCACGTGGTGTTCGAGTGGCAAGGTGGGCAGGCCGGCGCTCGGCAGGCCCTGGCCCGGCTGATTCCCGGTCTCGTCGTCCAGTGCGTCGTCTCGGAATTCCCGATGATTCCCGCGATGGTGACCGGCACTCGAAGGATCGCGCTGGTCCAGCGCCGGCTGGCCCGGCGGCTGGCGGCCCAGCACGGGCTCAGAGTGATGGAAACGCCTCTTTCCCCGCCGGCACTCGGAATAGATCTGGTGTGGAATCCGCGCACCGCGGGAGACCCCGGACGCACCTGGCTCCGGGAGCAATTGTTGCGCGCGGTCCACTAGGGAAGCGGGCAGGTCCTGCTCCGTCCAGATGCATGTGCCGTCGTGGAGACAGCGGGCGCCCCAGCGGCTGGACAGGGTCGAGGCTCCGGTCGGCCGGAGCCCGCTTCCGCTGGGGGACGGGCTCAGCCCGCGGCCAATGCCTCCCGCACGGACAGTTCGGCGTCGTGCCCGTAGATCCAGCCGTTGTGGGCGAAGGGGTCCGCGCTCGAGAAGGAGGCGTCCCTGGCCTGCTGGGCGGGGCCGTCGGGCAGGTGGTTGCTCTCCGCCCTGCCCCGGCTCATCTGCTGCACCCTGGTGGCGCGGGGGCGGCGGATGTCCTCGTAGCGGCTCAGCGCGGCAGCGGGGTCGTCCGAACGGTCGGCGAGGCAGCCCACCAGGACGGCGGCGTCCTCCATCGCCTGGGCGGCTCCCTGGGCGAAGAAGGGGAACATCGGGTGTGCCGCGTCGCCGAGCAGCGCCACGGGCCCGTTCGTCCAGCGGGGCAGCGGGTCACGGTCGAGGAGGGCCCACCGTCCGGTGTTTCCCGCGGCCTCGAGGAGCGCCCGCAGATCGTCGGACCACCCCGCGAACTCGGCGCGCAGGTCCTCGATCCGGCCCTCGGCCGACCATGACTCCGCCGTCCAGTCGTGCGCCGGACCGAACGCGACGATGTTGATCTGCGTGCCCGCGGAGATCGGATAGTGGACCAGGTGGCGGTCGGGGCCGAGCCACAGCGTCTGGACCGGATGACGCGCGAACTCCGGTGCGCTGTCGGCGGGTACCAGGGACCGCCAGGCACACATGCCCGAGAACCGTGGCTCGCGCGCCTCGGTCACGTACTGTCCCACGGTGGTGTGGACGCCGTCGGCGCCGACGACCACGTCGGCGACCTCCCGCGTTCCGTCGGTGAACGTCAGCTCCACGCCCGCGTCGAGCCGGCGCAGACCGGCGAGGCGGATCCCGAGCCGTAGCGCGCCGTCGGGGACCGCCGCCCGCAGCGCGGCGAGGAGGTCGGCGCGGTGGGCGGCGTAGCTCTGCTCACCGAAGCGCCGCTCGCACTCCTCCCCGAGCTTCTGGGAGAAGAGCACGCGCCCGTCCTCCCAGCGGCGGAACTCCCACCCGACCTCCAGCGGCACCGCGCGTTCGCGGAAGGGGTCGAGCCGGCCGAGGCTGCGCAGCAGTCGCACGGCGTTCGGGGAGACGACGAGTCCCGCCCCGACCTCGGTCAGGGCGGGCGCCTGCTCGTAGACGGTCGCCTCGATCCCGGCCCGGTCCAGGAACGCAGCGGTGGCGAGACCGCCGATCCCCGCGCCGATCACGGCCACACGCGGGCGGGCGGCCCGTGCGGTGTCCTCGCTGGTCATTCACCGGTTCCTTTCGTACGAAGCCTTGCCCGGCCCCGCGGTGTCCGCGGGGGCGAGGACGATGTCGAAGCGGACACTGGACCAGGACCGGCCCCCGAGATCACGGCCGTCCGGCGTGGGTGTGCCCGCCGGGTGCTCCACGAAGTCGTGGACGAGCGAGTCCTTGACTCCGAACACGGCGTCGCTGTCGAGGAGTTCGTCGCCGCGGACGAAGATGTGGGTGATCAGGGTCCGCTTGCCCTCGGCGCGGACGTCGAAGTGCAGGTGCGAGGCGCGCATGGGGGAACGGCCCACCGCGGCGAGCAGCGCGCCGACCGGTCCGTCGTGCGGAATCGGGTACGGGGTCGGGGTGATCGCCCAGAAGTGGTAGGTGCCGGCGTCGTCGCTGAAGAGGTGGCCGCGGGCCGCGGTGCGGTCGTCGTCGTACTGCACGTCGTAGAAGCCGTCCTCGTCGGCCTCCCACACCTCCATGCGGGCTCCCGGTACCGGTTTCCCGTCGGTGTCGGTGACCGTGCCCTCGACCCGGCACGGCTGCCCGGCGGCGCCGAAGGAGAGGTCCCCGCCCAGCGGGATCTCGGGTGAGCCCTCGACGTAGAACGGTCCGAGCACCGTCGCCTCGGTGGCGTTCGCGTACGCCTCGTTGTTGATCGCGATCGTCTGCATGGACGCCCCGAGCACGTCCGACAGCAGGATGAACTCCTGCCGCCTGTCGTCGGTGATGTGCCCGGCCGCGGTGAGGAACTCGATCGCGGACGCCCACTCCGCCTCGGTCAGGCGCACCTCGCGCAGGAACGCGTGGAGGTGCCGGGTCAGGGCCTGCATCAGCTGCTTCAGCCGCGGGTCCCGGGCCGTCTCGAACGAGGCCACGACCCTGTCCACCAGGGCCTGCTCGCGCGCCTGCTGCTCGGCGGCCACCTTGTTCTGCTCGTTCACCGTCGGCTCTCCTCCTCGGTGTTGGTCCGTCGCGGGTCCGCACCCCGCCACGCCGCGCGCAGCAGGCGCCGGACGTCTGCGCCCCTCACCGGCCGCGGATTGCCGTCCGGTACCACGTCCAGGACCGCCTGCACGGCGTCGTCGATCTCGGTCTCCTTCACCCCGTAGTCGCGCAGCGCCCGGGGTGCGTCCACGTCACGCCGGAGCCGCTCCAGTCCGTCGAGCGCCGAGTCCGCGCCGAACGCGGCCGCGATCCGCTGCTCGACCTCCGGGGCGGCGGGGGCGTTGAACGCCAGCACATGCGGCAGCACCACCGCGTGGGTCTGGGCGTGCGGCAGGTCGTACATGCCGCCGAGGACATGGCAGATCTTGTGGTGCAGTCCCGAACCCGCCGACGAGAACGCCACGGCGGACAGGTACGTCCCGTACAGCGCCTGCTCCCGGCCCGGGAGGCCGGCCGGGTCGGTGACCACGGCGGTGAGTCCGGCCGTCAGCGCGCGGATCCCCTCCCCCGCCAGCGCCCGGTCGATCGGGTCCGCCCGGGGGCCCCACATCGCGTCGACGCAGTGGGCCAGCGCGTTCAGCCCCGACGCGGCGCTCATCGGCACCGGCAGCGACAAGGTCAGCGTCGCGTCGTACACGACGGAGCGCGGCAGGACCCGTGCGTCGACGCCGGTCGCCTTGCGTGCCCGCTCGGTCAGGCCCCACACACTGGTGGCCTCGGATCCCGCGTAGGTCGTGGGAACGGCGACGATCGGCAGCCCATGGGTGAGCGCGATCGCCTTCGCCAAGCCCGTGGTGGAGCCCCCACCGACGCTGAGCAGCAGGTCCGCCCGGTGTACGGCCGCCGCGGCGCGGGCCCGCTCGGCCACCTCGGCGGGGACGTGCATCACCACCTCGTCCCACCGCAGCACGACCGGCAGATCGGCGCTGACCGCCCGTGCGAGTTCGGCATCGGCGGCTGCCGCGACGACCATGACCCGTGAGGCGCCGAGCCGCTCCGCCTCGGCCCGTACCCGTGCGGCCGCCTCACCGGAGGCGAAGACGACCCGCTGGGGCAGGCTTTCGTGCGCGAAACGCAGCAACGACCCGTCGCGCGCCCCGGCGCCATGGCCGCCGCCCCGCGACGTCCCGGTCATCCGCATGCCCGGACTCCTTTCCGTTCTGACTGGGAGAGAGAGTCCGGGGCGGAGCCCGCGAGGGTCACTACGATGTCCGTTGAACGGACGTCTTCCTGCCCGGCGGCCTCTGCCGACCGGAGAATCCCGGGTGCGGAAGGCCCGCCACCACGCTGAGGGGAGGCGTTACGGCCAACAGCGGCGACCGAGGTCGCACCGTTCTCTCCCGGGCCCTGGCGATCCTGGACGCGTTCACGCCGGGCCGCCGGGAGCTGACCCTCGCCCAGATCTGCCGCCTCACCGGCCTCCGCCACGCCACCGCCCACCGCCTGGCCGGCGAACTGACGGCGTGGGGAGCACTGGAACGCCTGCCCAGCGGCGCCTACGTGACCGGCCTGCGCCTGTGGGAGCTGGGCACGCTCAACCCGCGCGGGCTGCCTCTGCGGGTCCGGGCGATGCCCGTCATGGAGGACCTGCACGCCGCCACGCGCCAGCATGTGCAGTTGGCCGTCCTCGACGGCACCGACGCCCTCGTGGTCGAACGGATCTCGGCGGCCGGAGCGGTCCGGGTGGTGTCGCAGATCGGCGGGCGCCTTCCGTTGCACGCGTCCGCCGCCGGCCAGTTGCTGCTGGCCCACGCAGGCGAGGAGTTGTTCACCGAGGTGACGAGGAGTGGCCTGGTCCGCTTCACGCCCAGGACCATCACCGATCCGGCCGCACTGCGTCTGACGCTGGCGGAGTGCCGACGGACCGGCGTAGCGGTCGTCCACGAGGAGATGAGCCCCGGCGCCTTCTCCGTGGCGGCACCGGTCACCGACTCGAAGGGCCGCGTGGTGGCCGCCGTGTCCGTGGTGAGCGTGGACGCGCGAACCCACCTGCTGGCGCCCGCTGTCGTGCTGGCCGGCCGTGGCATTTCACGGGGCTTGGATTCCGACGCCGCACGGTAGGAAGCCCCGCCACATGTGCATACACACCTGCTCCGCGGGCTGTCACCATGGAGCGTCAAGCTCACCTGGAGTTCTCTTTTCCTGCACGCCACCCTTTACAGGCCCGTAATAGTGTGCACACTTGGCGATGCGAGACGACTGCAGACGGACGAGGCAGTCGGTCCCCCCAAACGCCACTCGCTGATCCAGGCCGCGTGGCCGCGTGTGCCTTCAGCCGCCGCGCGCATGCCCCGGCGCGCACGCCACCCACCCCCACCAGCCATGTGAGAGGAATTGTCATGCTCGAAAACAGTCACGGAGGACGTGGCAACGCCACCTGGCCTCCGGTGACCTTGCTGGTCCTCGCCATCTGTGGGATCGCCATCGTCGCCGACGGATACGACGTCGTCATCTACGGCGCCGTCATCCCCTCCCTCCTCCACGAACACGGATGGGGCCTGACGCCCGCCGGTGCCGGTCTGATCGGTTCGCTGGCGCTGGTCGGCATGCTCATCGGAGCCACGACCGTCGGCACGCTCACCGACACGCTGGGCCGACGCAAGATGCTGATCGGCTGCCTGACCTGGTTCTCGTTGATGACGGGCCTGTGCGCGACCGCGACCTCGCCGGAGATGTTCGGGCTCTTCCGGTTCCTCGCCGGCATCGGCCTCGGCGGCGTCCTGCCGACCGCCAGCGCGCTCAGCGGTGAGTACTCGCACCCCAAAACCCGCAACCTGGTGTTCGCGATCATCTTCAGCGGCTTTCCCGTGGGCGGCATCATCGCCGCCCTGGTAGGCATGTCCGTCATCCCCCGGTTCGGCTGGCACGCGATGTTCCTGCTCGGCCTCCTCCCGCTCGTCCTGGTCGTGCCCGTGGCCCTCAAGTTCCTGCCCGAGTCGATCGCCTTCCTCCAGGCGAAAGGCCGGCACGCCGAGGCGGAGAAGACGGCCCGGCGCTGGAACATCACGGTCGAGGACGCGGCGGCGGCCGGACCGTCGTCGGCCCCGTCTCCGGCCGAGAACGGCCCGAGCGGCATGTCGCCGGTGAAAGCTCTGTTCTCACGCGACTACGTGGTGGCGACGCTGTGCTTCCTGGCCATGTCGTGCCTGTGCCTGTTCATGATCTACGGCTACAACACCTGGCTCCCGGAGATCATGGGGCGGGCCGGCTACTCCTCCGGTTCCGCGCTGGGCTTCCTGCTGATGTTCAACTTCGGTGCTGTCGTCGGCCAGCTCCTCATCTCCCTGGCCGCCGACCGGCTCGGCTCGAAGCCGATCATCGTCACGACCTACCTCCTGGCCGGTGCGGCCGTGATTCTCCTCAGCCTGCGACTGCCCACAGCGGTGCTGTACGCGGCCGTGGCGCTGGGAGGCATCGGGGCCATGGGAACGCAGACGTTCGTCCTCGCCTACGCCTCGAAGTACTACCCGGTGCGGATGGGCGCCACGGCGCTGGGCTGGACGCTGGGCTTCGGCCGCATCGGCTCGATGCTCGCCCCTCCGCTGCTCGGACTCATCATCGGGGCGGGACTGGCGTACCAGTGGAACTTCTACGCCCTCGCGATCCCCGGCATCATCGGCGCCGCACTGATCGGACTGGTTCCCCGTGCTCCCGGCGATACGGCACCGGTGGCCCACCCGAGCACGGACGGCACGGCGCGCTCCCTGCCGGAGCCGACCTGACCGCGCCGAGGTCACCCTCGCGGGCGGGGCACCCCGGTGGAGTGCTCCGCCCGCGAGGGTGGGCGGCGCGCCCTCGCCGACACTCGAGTGACCGTCCGGGCAGCGGACGGACGGCCTACGCCGTGTCTCCCAGGAGCCGACGCAGCCAGCGCAGCTTGGCGGCGCGGGCCTCCACGGACAGGGCCGCTTCCGGGACGAGGGTGTCGAACCCGTGGAAGCCTCCCGGCCACACGTGCAGCTCCGCGGTGCCGCCCGCCTGCCAGATGCGGCTCGCATAGGTGACGTCCTCGTCGCGGAAGGTCTCCGCCGATCCCACGTCGATGAACGCCGGGGGAAGGCCGGACAGGTCGTCCGCGCGAGCGGGCGCGGCGTAGGGCGAGACGTCGGCGGTGCCGCGCGCCTCACCCAGCAACGCGCTCCACCCGGTCTCGTTCGAGGTGCGGTCCCACACGCCCAGACCCGCCATCTGGTGGGCGGACGGAGTGTCGTTGCGGTCGTCGAGCATCGGGCTCAACAGCATCTGGCCGATCGCGCGCGGGCCGCCCCGGTCGCGGGCCAGCAGCGCCACCGCCGCGGCGAGTCCGCCGCCCGCGCTGCCGCCCACGAGGACGATGCGGTCGGGATCACCGCCGATCTCCTTGGCGTGTTCCGCCGTCCACAGCAGGCCCGCGTAGCAGTCCTCCACCGGGGCCGGGTGCGGATGTTCGGGAGCGAGCCGGTACTCGACGGACACCACGACCAGCTCCAGCTCCTCCGCCCAGTCGAGGGGGATCCCCAGCCGGTGGGTACCGGTCACCATGCCGCCGCCGTGGATGGTGTAGAGGACCGGGCGTGGCTCGATCGCGCCGGTGGGCCGGCAGATCAGCACCGTCACGTCCGGCGCGCCGGGCGGCCCGGGAACCGCCCGCTCCTCGACCTCGAAGCGACCGTCACCGGCCAGCTCCTCGTTCGTCGGGGGCGGCGGCGAGCCGGAGGGCAGCTGCCGTCCCGCCGGGATCATGTCCGGTGTGATCGTCGGCGGCAGCCACGCGTGGATCGCCGCGAGGTGCGCGGCTATCTCCGGGTCGAAGGGCGGCGGAGTCATGACCATCGAGGTCCTCCTGAGGGGTGATCGATACGGGGCAGCGGCGCTCGCGGTTGCAGCAGGCATCCCTGAGCGGCGGCCGGGGTCTGTGCCGTGCTGGGCCCGTGCGGCGGCGCCATGCTGGCCCGTGCGGCGGCGCCGTGTGGGCCCGTGCGGCGGCGCCGTGCTGGACTCGTGCAGCGGCGCCGTGTGGGCCCGTGCGGCGGCGCCATGCTGGCCCGTGCGGCGGCGCCGTGTGGGCCCGTGCGGCGGCGCCATGCTGGCCCGTGCGGCGGCGGATCACACCGCCGTCCGCCGGGAGGTGCCGGATGCCGACGTGCGGGGCGCCATCGGCTCGGATCCCGCGGTCGTGGGCAGGCGGGGCACCCAGATCAGCCCGATGACCGCAGCGGTCAGCGCCAGGCAGAACAGGGCGCCGAACAGCGGGCGGGGGTGGCCCAGGGCGAAGGCCGGAGTGCCCAGGGCCGCCAGCCCGGCGACGGCCCGGGTGAAGGCCATCGTCACGCCCTGGGCGGTGGCCCGCAGCAAGGTGGGGAACAGCTCCTGCGACCAGACCTTGTAGACGGACTCGCCGGCGAACGAGTTGCCGAGGCCCGAGATGAGCATGACGGCGACCAGAGTGACCTTGCCCGGCCCGAGCAGCGCGGGCAGCGCCCAGGCCAGGACGATCAGCCCCGAGCCGGCGGCGAACCAGGTGTACCGGGACGGTGTGTCGACCACCCGCATGAAGAGCAGGCCGGCGGCGAAGCCGACCGGCAGTCCGACCAGGGTCAGCTGGGAGAACTGCGCCACCTCTCCCCCGGCCAGAGCGGTCCACAGGAAGGTGCCGAACTGGCCGAGGGTGTTCGCGCCGAGGTTCCAGGCGGCGTAGTACAGGCCCGTCGCCAGCAGGGCGTAGCGGGTCGGTGCCCGGAAGAGGTCCCGGACGCGGCTGAACTCGATGGTCTCCGAGCGGGCCGTCGTCCGGGCGTCGGCCGCGCGGCGGGCGGCCGTCCACTCGGCCGACTCGCTGAGGGTGAGGCGCAGCAGCAGGACGGCGACCGCCACGACGAGCAGGTGCGCGAACAGGATCCGGCCGCCCGTCAGGCCCTGGACCCCCATGAAGGAGCTCAGCACCAGCACGGCGACGATTCCGGCGAGCCAGAGCATGCCGGAGAACACCACCATGGTGCCCTTCCGGCCGGCCGGCGCCTCCTCGTTGACGAGGGCGAGCGAGACGGGAAGGTCCGCGCCGATCGCCAGACCGGTGGCCACGACACCGGCGTAGAGCAGCGCGGGGTCCGCCGCCACCAGGAGCAGCAGGACACCGGCCGCGTAGAGGACCAGCGAGAGGGTGAAGACCTTCCGGCGGCCGAACCGGTCGCCCAGCCTGCCGCCGAACAGCGCGCCGACCGCGAACGCCAGCGTCTGCAGGCCCAGCAGGGCTCCTATGGCGTCGGCGCCGAGGCGGAGCGGTCCGGCGTAGTAGCCGCCGATGGCGATGCCCGACGTGACCAGGGCCGCGGCGTCCAGATAGGAGGCCATGCCGGCGAGGGCCGCGGTCTTCCACGGGTTTCTCGCGGCGTTCTCGTTGCCGGGCATGGCTCCTCCTCGACGCGGATGAGAGGGGGCGGGAGGTGTGGTGGCCTGGCTGCGAGTCGTCCGGGAGACGTGAGGAGGCACCACTCCGGCGAGAGCTGCCTACTCGATTCACTTACGCGTGCCAGTTGAGCGTTGTGGCCGGTAAGCTAACCGCGGCCGGGGGCTTTGACAAGAGGTGCCGACGAGGCGAGGGCGGGTGCGGGGTGTCCGAGGGCAGACGGGTGACCAGCGCGGATGTGGCCCGCGAGGCCGGAGTGTCCCGGGCGACGGTGAGCTACGTCCTCAACGGCGTGCCCCACCAGAAGATCCCCGAGACCACCCGGCAGCGGGTGTGGGACGCGGCCGCCCGCCTGGGCTACGCCCCCTCGGCCGCGGCGCGTGCCCTGCGCACGGGACGCTCGGAGATCGTGCTCGGCCTGCTTCCGGACTGGCCGATCGAGCATGTCCTCGGACGGCTCATCCAGCAGCTGACCAACGCCTTCGCGGAGGCCGGACTGACCTTCGTCGTGCACTCGTCGGCTCATCCCGCGCGCCCCCTGCGGGACATCTGGAAGGCCATGACCCCGGCGGCCGTGCTGGCCCTGCAGGATTTCGACGACGTCGAAGCCGAGGCGATGCGCGCGGCGGGCATCGAGGTCGTGATGGCGATGCACGGATCGCCCGGGGGTGAGCCGCGGCCCCCCCTGGTGTCCGAGCAGCCGATCGGCGCACTGCAGGCCCGGCACCTCGCCGCACCGCACCGCCGGCTCGGCTACGCCTACCCCGACCTGCCGGGACTCGACGTCCTGGCCGGGCCGCGGCTGGAGGGCGTCCGAGCGGTCTGCGCCGACCTGGGCATGCCGGAGCCGGACGTCCGGACGGTGCCGCTCGACGCGGCCGGAGCGGCCGAAGCTGTGAAGGGGTGGCTGGGCGCGGACCCGCCGGTCACGGGCATCTGCGCGTTCAACGACAACGTCGCCCTCGCCGTACTCGCGGGGCTGAGCCATCTGGGACTGCGCGCCCCGCGCGACCTGGCCGTGATCGGCGTCGACGACATCCCGGGCGCGTCGCTGGCTCAGCCGCCGCTCACCACGGTCGTCCGGGACACCGACGCGATCGCGCGGGGACTGGCCCGCCGCGTCGTCGACTCGCTGGGCGGCAAGGAGACCCCCGCCGAGCCCGTCCGGGACGACCTCCTCCTCCGCTTCCGGGAATCCGCCTGACCGGCCCGCGCCCGAGCGGTCCTCGACCGCCTCATCCGAGGAGGTCACGGGTGTCGTGAGGGCTCCCCCGCTGCCCGTCGGGGGTGGCCGCCCAACTGGCGAGGAGTCTGAGCCGGTCTTCGTCGACGGTGCCCGGTTCGGCGGTGTAGATGGTCATCGAGTGCGCCTCGTGCGCGGACACGGGCAGGTCCAGCGGCTGATAGGTCAGCTCCAGGGGCCCGGCCTCGGGGTGGTGGAAGCGTTTGACGCCGCCGTGGTGGATCCGCACGTCGTGCGCGGCCCACCGGGTGCGGAACTCGGCGCTGACCGTGGACAGCTCTCCGACGAGTGCGCGCAGGGCCCTGTCGTGCGGATACCGGCCCGCCTCGGCGCGCAGCAGGGCGGCGGCGGTGCGGGCGGCCCCGTCCCAGTCCTCCATGAAGTCGTGGGAGGTGTCGTCGAGGAAGTAGTACCGGGCGAAGTTCGGCCGACCGCCCTCGTCGGTGGTGTGACTGTCGAACATCGGCGCGAACAGGGCACGGGCCAGGGCGTTGGTGGCCACCATGTCCAGGCGGCCGTTGATGACCAGGGCCGCGGACAGCGTCATGGAGTCGAGGATCCACTGGACGCGGGGCGGGATGTCGACGGGTTTGCGGCGGCGCCGGGCCGCGGGGCCGGGGTGGGCGGCCTTGGCCAGGTCGAACAGGTAGGTCCGCTCGTCCTCGCTCAGCTGCAGGGCGCGGGCCACCGCGTCGAGGACGTCCTCGGACACGCCGCCGATGTGGCCCTTCTCCAGCCGCGTGTACCACTCCGTGCTCACCCCGGCGAGGACCGCGACCTCCTCACGGCGCAGCCCGGGGACCCGGCGCCGTCCGCTCGTGGGCAGGCCCACCTGCTCGGGCGTGAGCTGGGCGCGTCGGCGCGCCAGGAAGTCACGGATGTCAGCGCGGTTTTCGGAACGGCCGTCCATGCCCCCCACGCTAAGGCCCGGAACCCTCGGGAGGGGGGTTGAGCCGGTACCCCCCATAAACGCGGTCTCCCTCGCGCGCGGCGGGAGCTGTTTCGTGGGACGCGCACCACGTTCCCGATCCGCTGCGGAGACGACGTATGACCATGCGAGGAGGAACCCTCCACGCACCTGCCCACAGCCGCGCCGGTGACGGCGAGCGGCCGCCCACCCGGCTTCCGCTGGTCGTCCACGTCCTGGCCCTGGGCACGTTCCTGATGGGGACGACGGAGTTCGTGGTGGCGGGTCTGCTGCCGGAGATCGCGCAGGACGTCCAGGTCGGTGTCGGCCGGGCCGGACTGCTGATCACCGTGTTCGCGGTCGGGATGATCGTCGGGGCGCCGCTGATGGCGATGCTGACGCTGCGGCTGCCGCGGCGGCTGACGCTGGTCCTCGCCCTGGGCGTCTTCGCCGCGGGGCACCTCGTCGTCGCGCTCGGCTCCGGCTTCGCGCTGCTGCTGGCGGCCCGGTTCCTGACGGCGCTGGCGACCGGGGCGTTCTGGGCGGTGGCCAATGTGGTGGCCGCCCGGGCCGCCGGTCCCGCGGCGAGTTCGCGTGCTCTGGGCGTCGTGGGCGCCGGGGCGATGCTCGCCAACGTCGTCGGTGTGCCGCTGGGTGCTTTCGCCGGGCAGCTCATGGGCTGGCGGGGACCGTTCTGGGCGCTCGCCGTCCTCGGAGCGGCCGCCATGGTGCTCATCGCCCGGCATGTGCCGCGCGACGCCGACGGCGACCAGGCGGTGTCGCTCCGCTCCGAGCTGTCCGTACTGCGCTCGAAGCGGCTGTGGCTGGTCCTCGCGGCCTGCACGACCACCACGGGTGGCGTGCTGTCGACGTACACCTACGTCGCGCCGCTGCTGACCGGCGAGACCGGGCTGGCCGCCGGACTCGTGCCACTGGTCCTGGTCGGGTTCGGGGCCGGTGCCCTGGCGGGCTTCCTCCTGGGCGGCCGCCTCGGGGACCACCGCCCGTACCTGACGACGATCCTGGCCCCCGCGGTGACCACCGTCCTGCTGCTGGCGATCTTCCTGCTGGCCGGCCACGCCGCACCCACGGTGACGATGATCACCCTGCTCGGGCTGTTCGGGCTCGGCGCCAACCCGGTACTCATCTCCCTCGGAGTCCGTTTCGCGGGCGAAGCACCCACCCTGGGGTCCGCGCTGACCGTGTCGGGCTTCAACCTGGGCACCGCCGTCGGCTCCTGGATCGCCGGACTGGCCATCGATTCCTCCCTGGGGGCCACGGGCCCCGCCGCCGTCGGCACGGTCATCGCGGCGCTGACCCTGATCCCCGCCGTCACCATCGCGCTCGTCCAGCGCCGCCGTCCCGGGCCGTCCCCCGCCCGGGCCGCGAATGAATCCGCCGGGACGAGCTGAAGAACGCACCGGCGCCACGGGCGCCACAGCACAGAAACAAGGAGACAGAACCCATGCGCGGAGTAGTGATGCACAAGGCCGGCGACGTCCGGGTGGAGGAGCGCGAGGATCCGAGGATCGTCGAGCCCACCGACGCGATCGTGAAGCTGACCGCTACCTGCATCTGCGGTTCCGACCTGTGGCCCTACCGCGGGATCGAGCCCGCCGACCACACGCTCATGGGCCACGAGTACGTGGGGGTGGTCGAGGAGGTCGGCTCCGAGGTGACGACCGTCAAGCCCGGGGACTTCGTGGTTGGATCGTTCGTCATCTCCGACAACACCTGCGAGATCTGCCGGGCCGGGTTCCAGTCGAAGTGCGTGCACGCCGAGTTCGTCCACGCGGGGATCGGGACCCAGGCGGAGAAGGCCCGTATCCCGCTGGCCGACGGCACCCTGGTCGCCACCCCCGGGCAGCCCGACCCGGAGCTGATCCCCGCCCTGCTGGCCGCCTCCGACGTGCTCGGCACCGGCTGGTACGCCGCCGTCGCCGCCGAGGCCGGACCGGGCAAGACCGTCGCCGTCGTCGGGGACGGTGCCGTCGGTCTGATGTCCGTCCTGGCCGCCAGGCAGCTCGGCGCGGAGCGCGTCATCGCCATGTCCCGCCACCCCGAGCGGCAGAAGCTGGCCCGCTACTACGGCGCCACCGACATCGTCGAGGAGCGCGGTGACGAGGGCGTCGCCAAGATCAAGGAGCTGACGAACGGCCTCGGCGCGCACTCGGTGATCGAGGCGGTCGGCACGCAGGAGTCCTTCATGCAGGCCGTCGGCGCCACCCGCGGCGGCGGGCACCTCGGCTACGTGGGCGTGAACCACGACGTGAGCATCCCCGGCATCGAGCTGTTCTTCGCCGGCATCCACACCCTCGGCGGCCCCGCGCCCGTACGGCGGTTCCTGCCCGAGCTGATCCGGCTCATCTGGGAGCGCGAGATCGACCCCGGCAAGGTCTTCGACCTCACCCTGCCCCTGGAGCAGGCCGCCGAGGGGTACAGGGCGATGGACGAACGCCGCGCCACCAAGGTGCTCCTGACCCTCTGAGATGTGCGCGTGCGGCCACCGGCTCGGGCTCGTGACGGCTCAGCCGGTGGCCGCCCGCATGTCCGTCCGCTCCTGCCGGCGCCTGCGTTGCAGGACCGGGTCCGGGACGGGCGCGGCCGCCACCAGGCGCCGGGTGTACGCGTGCCGGGGCCGCTCGCACACCTCGGCGCTGGGGCCCTCCTCGACGATGCGTCCCCGCTGGAGCACCAGGGTGCGCGCCGCGAACTCCTTGACGACGGCCAGGTCGTGGGTGATGAACAGGTACGCGCAGCCGAACGTCCTCTGCAGCTCGGCGAGGAGGTCCAGGGCGGCGGCCTGGGTGGTGACGTCGAGGGCGCTGGTCGGCTCGTCGCAGATGACGACCCGGGGCCGGCGGGCCACCGCCCGGGCGATGGCGATGCGCTGGCGCTGGCCGCCGCTGAACTGGGCCGGGTAGCGGCCGGCGGCGTCCTCCGGCAGGCCGACCCGGCGGAGCAGGTCGGCGATGTGCTCGTGGACCTCCGCGCGGGAGAGGGTGGAGCCGCTCGTGAGCAGGGGCTCGGCGAGGGTCCGGCCCACGGGCAGCGCCGGGTTCAGCGACCCGTAGGGGTTCTGGAAGATGGCCTGGAGGTCGGAGGACAGGAGCCTGCGGGCCCGGCCGGTGAGGCGGGTGATGTCCCGCCCGGCGAGCAGCACGCGTCCGCCGCTGACCGGGGTCAGTCCCAGCACCGCCTTGCCGATGGTGGTCTTCCCCGAGCCGGACTCGCCCACGAGTGCGACCGTCTCGGCTTCGCCGACCTCGAACGACACGTCCTCGATGACGGTGGTCGGGGGCCGGCGGAAGCCGCGGGACGGGTAACGGACCGCGAGGCCGTCGAGTCGGAGTACGGGTGTCCCGGTCACGCGATCCTGCCCTCCGTGGGAGCGATGCTGGGGGTGCTTGCGATGAGTTGCCTCGTGTAGGGGTGGCGGGGCCGGTAGAAGATGTCCTCGACCGGGCCTTCCTCCACGATCCGGCCCTGTTCCATCACGAGGGCGCGGTCGCAGCTGTCCGCCACCACGCCCAGGTCGTGGGTGATCAGGATGATCGCCATGCCGTGCTCGTCGCGCAGTGACCGCAGCAGATCCAGGATGCCCGCCTGCACGGTCACGTCCAGTGCCGTGGTGGGTTCGTCGGCGATCAGCACCTTCGGTGAGCCGGCCAGCGCCATGGCGATGACGACGCGCTGGAGCATGCCGCCGGACAGCTCGTGCGGGTGCCTGCGCGCGACGCCGTCCGGATCGCGCAGGTGGACGCTGGTGAGCAGGTCCCGGACGCGTTGCCGGACGGCTTCCTTCCCTCCAGGCACGGCGCCGGTGCGGCGGACGACCTCCGACAGCTGGGAGCCGATGGTGAAGTACGGGTCGAGGGCCACCATGGGTTCCTGCGACACCAGGGCGATCTCGCTGCCGCGGATGCCCTGCAACTCCCGCTCCGGCAGGCCGCTGATCCGGGTGCCGGCCAGCCAGGCCGAGCCGCTCGTCACGGCTCCGTTGGGTGGGAGGAGTCCGAGCAGGGACAGGCCCGTCACTGTCTTTCCGCTGCCGGATTCGCCCACGAGACCGAAGATCTCACCGGAGCGGACCGAGAAGCTGATGGAGTCGACGACGGTGCGTGGCCCTTGCGCGGTGGCGAAGGCGATCGAGTAGTCGCGCACGGCGAGGACTGCTCCGTCCGGCGGTGCGTCCGACGGCTTGTTCGCGTCCTGGGGGGCCGTTGCGGGAACCGGCCGCCGCAACCGGCCACCGGTGGCCTGCCGCCGGTCCTGTTCGAGGTCGCGCAGGCCGTCGCCGACCAGCCCGAAGGACAGGGACATGAGGCCGATCACGCCACCGGAGACGAACAGCAGGTAGGGGTCCTGCTGCATGATCTGCGCGGCCTCTCCGACCATGCCGCCCCAACTCGGTGCGGGCGCCGGAGTGGCCAGGCCGAGGAACCCGAGGCCGGTCTGGATGGCGAGGGCGTTGCCCGAGAAGAGGAAGACCGGGACCAGCAACTGCCCTGTCAGTCGGGGGAGGATGTGCCGTGCCATGATCCGGGCCGGGCCGAGCCCGGACACCCTGGCGGCGTCCACGAACAGTTCCTCGCGCAGCGCGATGCAGGAGCTGCGGATGATCCGGGCGAGGCCCGCGGAGGCGAAGAAGCCGATCGTGAGCATGGCGGCCGCGTTGCTCTGGTGGAAGATCGCGAGGACGGCCAGCGTGATGATGACCGCCGGAACCGAGAGCATGACGTCCAGCACGGCGACGATGACCCGGTCGGTCCAGCCCCGCAGATAGCCGGCGAGGATGCCCAGCGACATGCCGAAGAAGGCGTAGACGAGTACGGCGAGACCCACCCCGATCAGGGTCGGCCGTCCGCCGTACAGCAGCCGGCTCAGCACGTCGCGGCCGAGGACGTCGGTGCCCAGCGGATGGTTCGCCGACGGACCGGACAGCGTGTGGAGCAGGTCCTGCGCCAGCGGCGGGTGCGGTGCCAGGAGCGGGGCGAGGATCACGGCGACGCTGATCCCGACGACCACGACGAACGCCGCGGCGGGGACGGGACGGCGCCATATCCCGGCGAAGGGGTTGGTCCTCGGCCGCGATCGCGCCTTCGGGGGCGCCTCGACAGTGGTCATTCCGCACGTACCTTCGGGTTGAGGAGGCTGTAGAGGACGTCGACGAGAAGGTTCACCACGATGACCATGACCGTGAAGGTGATGGTGAGGCCCTGGACGACCGGCAGATCGTGCTGGTTGGTCGCGTCCACGACCGTGGTGCCCAGACCGGGCAACGTGAAGACGTTCTCGATGAGGATCGTGCCGGGGATGAACGTGATCATCATGAGGCCGATCGTGGTCACCACCGGCAGTCCGCAGCCCCGCAGTGCGTGCTTCCAGACGATCGACGAGGGCCGGATGCCGGAGGCCCGCAGCGTTCTGATGTGGTCGAGGCCGAGGGTGGACATCATCGCGTCGCGCGTGACCTTGGAGATGAAGGCGACTCCGCCGATCGAGAGGGAGATCACGGGCAGGACGAGGCCGGCCGCCCACTGCCCCGGCGACTCGGCGAACGGGGTGTACCCGGTGGCGGGGAAGAAGCCGAACTTGACGGCGAACACGGCGACGAGCATCAGTGCGATCCAGAAGTTGGGCACCGCGCTGCCCAGCAGGGACAGGATGTCGAACAGCCGGCGGCTGAACCGGCCGCGCGTCGCGCTGTACACGCCGAGCACGACACCGACCAGGCTCGCGAGCAGGGTCCCCCCGATCACCAACGCCAGGGTGACCGGCAGGCGTTGCCCGATCAGCCCCAGCACGGATTCGCCGCTGAACAGCGAGCTGCCGAGGTCACCTTGAAGGAGGTCGCGGAGGTACAGCCAGTACTGCACGGCGACCGGCTGGTCGAGATGCATGGCGGCCCTCAGCGCGTCGTACTGTTCCTGCGTGGCGTTGATGCCGAGCACTGTTCGTGCCGGATCTCCCGGCACGAACGACTCCAGGACGAAGGTGATCGCCGAGACGATCAGGAGGAGCGGGACGGACAGTGCCAGCCTGCGGAGAATGATGGGAAACATCGGCCCTCGTCAGCGGGTGGTCCACAGGGTGTTGGAGGTCAGCTGAGCGCCGCCCTCCGGGAACTGCACCCCGCGCAACTTGTTGTTGTACATGGCGATCGTGTCGGAACCGGACACCGGCAGGGCGAGCGCCTTCCGCACGATGACATCGGTGAGATCCTTCGCCGCCGCCCCGCTGGACTTCGGGTCCGCCGCGGCGAGCCGGGCGTACGCGGCGTCGACGTCCGGGTCGGCCACGCCGAAGACGTTCATGATGCCCGTCTTGGTGAATCCCGCCTGCTGGGCGTAGAAGTTGGCCTCGCCACCCGTGCCGGGCGAGAGCACGGTGGCCGCGTACTTCTTGGTCAGCAGGTCGTTGATCCAGCCGCCGAAGTTGGTGGCGGCCCTCAGCTTCAGCTTGACGCCGACCTTGGCGAGCTGGTCCTGCACGGCCTGGAGCATCTTGGTCGTCGAGGGGTCGAACGACCCGTAGTTCACCGGGATGGTCAGCCCCTTCCCGTAGCCCGCCGCCTTCAGCAGCTTCTTGGCCTGGTCCGGGTCGTAGGGGTACATCTTCTCGGCTTCGGGGCTGTAGCCGTCGTAGCCGGGCATCTGCGGCTGCGAGATGGGGGTGCCGTAGTCTCCGTAGACCGCCTTCGTGATCGCGGAGCGATCGACGGCGAAGTTCAGCGCCTGCCGGACACGCTCATCACCCAGTCCCTTGACGACGGTGCCCTCACGGTCCAGGAGGAACAGGCCGGCCCAGGTGGTGGGCTTCTTGAGCGTGGTGAGCGACTTGTCGCCCTTGATGGTCGGCGCCACGTCCGGCGTGCCGTACATGAGGTCGATCTGGCCGGACTTCAGGGCCTGCACCTGCGAGTTGACGTTCGGCATCACGCGCACGGTGATCTTCTTGAAGTGGATGGCGGACTGGTCGTAGAAGTTCTTGTTCGGGACGTAGACGTAGTGGTCGCCGGAGACCGACTGCTGGGCGCTGTACACGTACGGTCCGGCGCCGAAGGTCGCGGAGGCGAGCTTCTTCGGGGCCTTGAGCCCGGCCGGGCTGATGATGGCGCCGCCCATGTACGCGGGCGTGAAGAGGGTGCCCATGTCGGGGTTCGGTGTCGGGCTGCTGACCACCACGGTCGAGCTGTCCGGCGTGGAGAAGGTCAGGGGACGGAAGTTGGGGACGGAGGGTCCGCTGCCCTTCTGGAAGTACTTGAAGGAGTTGACGACGTCGGTTGCGGTGATCGGCGTGCCGTCGGCGAACTTCGCGCCCTTGCGCAGGTGGAGCCTGAACTTGGTGTTCTTCTTGCCGACGTAGCCCCACTTGTCGGCGAGCCCGGCTCCCAGGGTGCCGTCGGCCTTGCGGGTCAGCAGTGTCGCGTAGGCGGGGTCCATGTAGTTCAGGAAGGGCCCGACAGCGACGTGTGCGGGGTCCAGGCTGTTGGGCGCCGAGGACAGGGCGATGGTCAGGGTGGCCGATCCGGCGCCGCCGGTGCCGTTGCCCTGCCCACCGCCGCAGGCGGCGAGCGCGAGCGCTGCCACCACGCCGAGCGAGGCTTGGAGGACGGTGCTTCTCTTCATCGAGGTCTCCGTGAGGTCGGGAGGGCCGGGGAGGGCGGAGCTGGGAAGGGTGTGCGGGGAGAACGGGCGATACGACATGGGTCGCGATCGAGCTGTCGAGGTGGGCGAGCCGGGCGGCGGCGTGGTCCGGGGACCGCCACGGATGAGCGGAGCCAGGAGGATCCGCCGCGGTCGAGCTGTGGAATCCCGGCGCGAAAGCTGCTGGAGATGACGTCGACGCAGAGGTGTCGGCTCCAGCGCGCGTCACTCCGAGTGAGCCCTCGCGGGTTACTTACACCTTTAAGCGAGTGGTCCGTAAACTAACTGTGTCGCCCGCGTTGCGCAAGAGGTTCGCGGAAGACGGTCCCGGTGACAGTGCCGCGCGGGGCACTAGGTGTGCGGAGGTGGTCGGTTGACTGCCGCGACGGCGAAACCGGTCAGGCGGACACCCGGACGAGGACCAGCAGCGGGTCCTCGATGGGATCGGCGGAGACCCGCGCCCCGTCGAGGGTGTCGACGATACGGCGGGCCAGGCCCCGCGCGATGGCCTCGGTGTCGCGGACGATCGTGGTGAGCGGCGGCCGGGCCAGCGCCGCGGCGCGAATGTCGTCGACGCCGATCACGGCGAGGTCCCGGGGGGCCCGCAGCCCCAGCCACCGCAGGGCGGCCAGAACCGCCATGGCGACATCGTCGTTGAACGCACAGACGCCCGTCACCGGCGGATCGGCGGCGAGCCATGCCTTCACCGCTTCGACGGCACCGTCCGGATCGACGGGGACGGTCCGGACATCCGGCTCCGGGAGGCCGAGTTCGGCGCACACCTTGCGCACGCCGTCCAGTCGCGGCCGGGCCAGGACACCGAGCCTCGCCAGGTCCGGGTAGGCGTAGCCGAGCCGGCGGTGCGCGCGGCCGAGGTAGCGGGCCTGCGCCGCTCCGATCGGCTCCTCCGGCACGAGGGGAGACCGGTGCCCGCTCCGCGCCGAGCCGTGCACTGCCATGACGACTTCGATTCCCGCCGCCCGCACGGCGTCGGCTTCGGCCTCCGGGAACGCGTCCAGCGCCAGAACCGCCGCGGGCGTCAAGGCTCTCCAGACCTCCCGCAGGGGCCGGGCGGGGTGAGCAGCCGAGTGCACGAGAAACGTCAGCTCGTGCTGGGCCAAGGCGTCGGTCAGTTGTTGGACGAGCCGACCGAGGACGTGCTCGATCGGCCAGTCGGGCAGCAGGCCGAGCACGATGTCGGAGCGCCCCCTGCGCAGCGAGCGCGCCGCGGCCGACGGCGCGTAGCCGAGCCGGGCGGCCGCTTCCCGCACCCGCTGCCGCGTAGCCTCCGGGATCTTCTGGTGAGCGGCGTCGTTGAGCACGTAGCTCACCGTCGCGCGGGAGACCTTGGCCTCGCGCGCGACATCCGCGCTGGTCACACGCCTGGGGCCGGACTTTCCTGTCATGCATCCCCTCCCTCTGCCAGGCCTCTTGCCAAAGCCCGTGGCTGCGGTTAGCTTTTCCGCTCAGCTTACCTACACGTTTAAGTGAAGCGATCGAGTGGTGCTGACCGAGGTGAGGCGCAACCGCAGCACGATGACCGCCGCACACGCCCGCACTCGACACATCCCGAAAGGCATCCGCGTGATCTGCCATCACGACTTCCGCTATACCGGCATGACACTGCGCTCCACGCTGCACATCCCCGAAGGCCCGACCGGAACCCGCCGGCCCACCGTGGTTTTCGTGCATGGCTTCAGCTCCAACCGGCTCGAACTGCCCGACTTCGTCGCCATGTCCCGGCTGCTGGAGGCCCACGGCATCGCCTCGGTCCGGTTCGACCTCTCCGGCCACGGCGAGAGCGACGGCGACTTCTTCGACGTGACCATCACCGGTGAGATCGCCGAAACCCGCGCGGTGCTCCGGGCAGTCCGGACCTTCGACTTCGTCGACCCCGACCGGATCGGCCTGGTGGGTATGAGCATGGGAGGTGTCGTCGCCGGCATCGTCGCCGCCGAGGAACCGGGGATAGGCGCCCTGTGCCTGTGGTCCCCGGCCGCGGTCGCCCCCTTCGAGATCGGCGGCGGACACCTCAAGGGCCGCAGCCTCGCGGCCGAGATCGAGCAGAAGGGGTACTTCGACGCCGACGGACACCGGATGAGTCCCGCGCTCGTGGAGGACATCGCCCGTCTCGACGTGTACGGGCGCTCCGCGCCCTACCGGGGCCCCGTCCACATCCTGCACGGCGACAAGGACGACATCGCTCCCCTCCCCTACGTACGCCGCTACCTGGACCACTACGACGGCAACGCGGAACTCGAGATCGTCGAGGGCGCGGACCACGCCTGGGGCACCGTCCCCCACCGCACCACGCTGCACCGGTCCACGCTGCGGTTCCTCGAAAGGCACCTGACGTCATGACGACGCCGAGCTCCGAGGCACTCCGCGCGGCGGACACCGCGACGACGGTCACCGGGCTGCGCACTGCGGACGACTCCGGTCTCGTGGCCACCCCGTATCCCGAGCCCCGTCTGTCGTGGTCGCTGGCAAGCGACCGGCCGGGCGTCCTGCAGCACGCCTACGAGATCCAGGTGGCGGCCGGCCGGTCCTTCACGGGCGCGGTCTCCAGCGGCGAGGTCGAGTCCGACGTGGTGACCGATCAGCCGTGGCCGGCCGCACCGCTGCGCAGCCGCGAGGTCCGGCACTGGCGGGTCCGGGTCCGCACCGATGTCGGGTGGACGGCATGGAGCAAGCCGGCCCGGGTGGAGGCGGCGCTGCTCGACGACATGGACTGGACGGCCCGTCCAGTCCATGTCCCCAGTGACCGTGGCCGTACCTCCCCCGGCCCGGTGCCGCTGCTCCGCCGGGAGTTCGACCTCCCGGCGGAGCCGGTGTCCGCCCGCCTGTACGTGACCTCGCTGGGCGTCCACCGCACGGCCGTCAACGGCCGGCCCGTCTCGGACGACCTTCTGGAACCGGGCTGGACCAGCTACCCGAACCGGCTCCTGTACGCCACCTACGACGTCACCGGCCTGCTCTCCCCCGGCCGCAACGCCCTGTCCGCAGCCGTCGGCGACGGCTGGTACCGAGGCCACCTCACCTGGCACAAGAACCGCGACGTCTACGGCGACACCTCGGCACTGCTCGCCCAGCTCGAGGTCACCCTGGCCGACGGCAGCACCGTCACGGTCGCCACCGACGACCAGTGGCGGGGCGGGTACGGCGATCTGTTCGCGGCGGACCTGTACGACGGCTGCGAACGGGACCTCCGCCACGAGCCCCACGGCTGGCGGCTGCCGGGCTTCGACGACCGTGCCTGGGAGCGGGCCGCCGCGTCGCCCCTGCCCGCCGGGCTGACGCAGCGGGCCCATCCGCCGGTACGCGTCGTGCAGGTCGTCCGGCCGGAGGTGCGCACCCTGCCCGACGGCACGATCGCCGTCGACGCGGGCGAGAACATCACCGGCTGGCTCCGCCTCCGTGCCGACGGCCCGGCCGGCAGCACCCTCACCGTCCGGCACGCCGAGGTCCTCGACGGCGACGGCAGGCTGCTCACCAGCATCCTGCGCGGGGCACGCGCCACCGACCGGTACACCCTGTCCGGCGGCGGGGCCGAACTGGAGCCGGAGTTCACCTTCCACGGTTTCCGGTTCGCGGAGATCGAGGCGTCCCCGGGCGTCACGGTCGAGCGGGTCGAGGTCGCCGTCGTCGCCAGCGACCTGCGCCGGATCGGTGAGTTCCACTGCTCCGACGAGCGGGTGAACGCGTTGTACGCCAACGTCGTCCGCTCGCAGCGCGGCAACTTCCTCGCCGTTCCCACGGACTGCCCGCAACGCGACGAACGGCTCGGCTGGACCGGCGACATCATGGCCTTCGCCCCGACGGCCTGCGCCACGTTCGACAGCCGGTCCTTCCTCGACAGCTGGCTCACCGACCTGGCCATCGAGCAACGGGCGGACGGCGCGGTACCGCTGGTGATTCCCGACGTGGACCTCGGTGAACTGCCGCCGATGGAACTGCCGTTCGCCGGCACGGCGGCGGGCTGGGGCGACGCCGCCACCGTCGTGCCGACCGCCCTCTTCGAGGCCTACGGCCACCGCAGCCTGCTGGGCCGCCACTATCCCGCGATGCGTGCCTGGGTCGAGTTCACCGCCGATCGCCTGGACGAGGACGGGACCTGGAGCGGCAACGCGCAGCTCGGGGACTGGCTGGACCCGGCCGCCCCGCCGGAGGACCCGGCCCGCGCCACCACCGACTCCGCCTACGTCGCCACCGTCTTCGTCGCGCACAGCGCCCGGCTGCTCGCCGACGCCGCCCGGGAACTGGGCCACGCCGACGACGCCGACCGGTACGGGGAGCTGCACCGGCGTACCGCCGAGGCCGCCTGGCGGAAGTGGGGCGACCATGCCCGCACCACCCAGACCGGGTGCGCGCTCGCCCTGGAGTTCGGTGTCGTACCCGCCGCCGAACGCGTCGCGGTCGGTGAGGCGCTCGCCGCCCTGGTGCGCGCCCACGACGGGCGTATCGCCACCGGGTTCCTCGGCACCCCCTTCGTGCTGCCGGCCCTGACCGGAACCGGCCACCTGGCGGAGGCGTACCGGCTCCTGCTCAACACCGAGTGCCCGGGTTGGCTGTACCAGGTGGAGCGCGGGGCCACCACGATGTGGGAGCGGTGGGACGCGATCCGGCCCGACGGCAGCATCGACACCGAGAAGGCCGGGACGATGCTGTCGTTCAACCACTACGCCTACGGCGCCGTCGCCGCCTGGCTCTACCGGTCCGTCGCCGGGCTGCGGGCCGCCGCGCCCGGCTATCGAGTCATCGAGATCGCTCCCCGACCCGGGTCGACGCTCACCTCGGCCCGCGCCGCGATCGCCACCCCGTACGGGACGGCGTCCGTCGCCTGGTCGGTCGACGGCGGCACGCTCACCGTGCACGCCGACCTGCCGCCCGGCACGACCGGGCGGTTCCTCCCGCCCGAGGGCTGGGAGTCCGCGCAGCCCCTGATGGACCTCGGGTCCGGACGTCACCGCCTGCGCCTGCACGCGTGACGGCCCCACGATCGCGGCCCGCTGTGCCCTGACACACAGCGGGCCGCTCTCTACTTGACGCCGATGTCGGCGAGTTGGAGGCGGTAGCGGGTCGACTCGTCGGAGGCCGGTCTGCCGAGTCTGGTCGCGCGCAGCCGCAGGTAGCGTCCGCTCGCGGCGGTGAGCGTGTAGGTCTGGGCGGCTCCGTCGGGGTTGCTCTGGCCGGTGACGGTCCGCACGGTGGTGTAGGAGGAGGCGCCGTCGGCGCGGGTCTGCAGCGTGAAGTCGACGGGGAAGCCCGCGGTTCCGCCGCCCGCCGCCGTCGTGTCGGTGCGCGGGTGGAGGGTGACGGTGCCGATCGCCCGGTCGGCGCCGAGGTCGACCTCGATCCACACCGGCGTGTCACGGACGTCGGCGGAGGGGAAGTCGATGCTCGTGAACCCCTTGGCGCCCGTCACGCTCGTGGTGGTGCCGTCCAGCACCCGGGTCTTGCCCCAGTCGCCGTTCTCCAGGGTGTAGTTGGCGGTGACGGTGGTCGCGGCGGTGGGGACCGTGAGTTCGGCGAGTTGGAGGCGGTACTTGGTGGCCTCGTCGGCCGCGGGGGCGCCGAGCCTGGTCACTTCGAGGCGCACATGGCGGGCGGTGGTGGTCCTGAATCCGTACGTCTGCACGCGTCCGTCGGGGTTCGGCTGGCCGGTGACGGTCCGCACGGTGGTGTACGTGGCGGAGCCGTCGCGGCGGGTGCGGATCGTGAAGTCGACCGGGAAGCCCGCGGTTCCGCCGCCCGCCGCCGGAGTGTCGGTCCGGGGGAAGAGGCGGACGGCGTCGAGGTCGGTGTCGGCCCCGAGGTCGATCTCCACCCAGACGGGGTTGGCGCCGATGTCGGCCGAGGTGAACTCGTTGCTGGTGCAGCCCTTCGCCCCGGCCACGCTGCGGAGCGTGCCGTCGGTGAGCCGGTTCCGGCCCCAGTCGGCGTTCTCCAGGCTGTTGTTGCCGGTGACCGGGCGGCCGAGGGCCAGGTCGTCGAGCCGGCCCGTGCCCGTCGCCGTGAACGTCCATGTGCCCGGCTGGACGGTGAAGTAGACGTACGCGGCGTCCTTGCCCGCCTGGCTGAGACCGCTGACGCCGCCGGTGCCGGAGCCGTCGGTGAAGACCGTGGTGCCGTTCGCCTTGATGACCGGCCGGGCGCCTCCGTAGGTGGGCACGCCCACCCGGGCGGTCGTCCCGCTCGGCGAGGTCAGCGTCAGGGTCACCTGGGTGCCGTCGCGCAGGATGCGGAAGCGGATGTCGCCCTTGGGGGTGGGCGTCACCGTGTCGATCCTGGTGAGGGTGCCTGTTCGAGGCACGGCCTCGTACGCCGTCCAGCCCGGCTCGGTGGGGCGGACCCCGGCCGCGTACGCGGACAGCGCGTACAGCGGGCCGCCGTTCCAGGCGTGGTTGTCGGTGCCGTCGGCCTTGGTCCACAGCTCCCACAGCGTGTGGCAGGCGGGGTCGGCGACCTGGGCGGCGAAGCGGTTGCGCATGCGCTCCTCGGCGACGGTGGCCGCGCCCATCAGATACAGCGCCTCCAGGACGTAGAACTCCATGTAGGGGCTGGCGTTGAGGTGGGTGCGCAGCACCTCGGTCACCGCCCGGTGGCGGGTGGCGGTGGCCAGCCCGGCGACCACGGCCAGGGCGTTGGCGCGGTCGTCGGTGTCCCGGGTGTAGCCGGGTGAGCGGTACTCGCTCCGGGAGGCGTCCCACAGCACGCGGTCGAAGTTGGCCTTGATGCTGTCGCGCCGGGACTGCCATCCGGCCACGTCCGCGGTGTTGCCGCTGAGGTCGGCGAGCTTCACGGCGGTGTCCAGGGCCAGGTAGTACCAGCAGTTGTCCAGGACGCGAGCGTCGATGTTGGCGCCCCAGTCCTCCCAGTCCCAGTCGCCGGCGCGGTGGTTGACCAGGCCGTCGGCGTCCAGGCTCCAGAGGTTCAGGTACCGCTTCACCGCCGGGTAGGCGACGGTGACGGCGCTCGCGTCACCGGTGTAGAGGTAGTACGTCCAGAACGACCACACGGAGGCGAGCATCTGCACGGGCAGTTCGGCGGTCCAGATGGTCGTCGGGACCGGCGAGTACAGCGCTCCGCCGTCCTTCTGCCAGGCGGCGAGCTGGGCGATGGCCTTCTTGCCGAGGGCGTGGGAGCGGGTGTCGAAGGTGTAGAAGCCTTCTTTGAGCTGGTTGACCACGTCGCCCCACCACTGGGCGCGTTCGCGGGTGGGGCAGTCCATGTAGTTGTCCCGCATGTTGACGTACATGGTGCGGGCGGCCTTGGTCCACAGCGTGTCCAGGAAGGCGTCGCTGCTGCTGAACGAGCCGGCGAAGTCGGTGTCGTAGCCGGACTCGCGGTACTTCAGCTCCAGGATGTCCACGCCGGCCGGGATGGTGTACCGCACGGCGGTGCCGCTCATCCAGGCGAGCGGCTCGAACTCCTGGACGCCGCCCGCGCAGACATAGGTGGCGCGCACGTTGTACTGCGTGCCCGGCTCGATGCCCACCAGTCCCGCGCCGTCGTCGTAGTGATCGGTCTGGACGCCGATCACCGCACCGGCCGGGGCGTCGACCTTCAGGAACGGGGTCACCTGGATGTTGGACGGCAGGGTGGCCGAGATCGCGGTGGCGCCCTGTCCCGAGGACGGCAGCGACGCGGCGTTGGTGTAGGACTTCAGACCGGAGTAGCGGAACAGCGGGATCGGCCGCTCGACGAGGGCGTTCCAGGGCGCGGCGCCCGCCGCTCCGTAGTCGGTCGGCGCCGTCCAGCCGCTGTCGTCGAAGCCGGGCGACCGCCAGCCCGCCATGACGGCGGCGGCCCGGGCGTCGTAGTGGATGTTGGACTCGGGCAGCCGGAAATTGACCTGCGTGCCGCTGGTGTTGTTCGAGTAGCCCGGGTGGACGGTGTGCTTCCACCCGGTGTCGCTGACCAGCCGGGTGGTCGTCGAGCCGGTCTGGAGGTCGGCCTGGAACAGCAGCCCGCCCTTGCCGCTGCTGTGGTGCGAGAAGCCCTGCTTGCCGAAGTGCCACACCAGCAGCGCCACCGTGTTGCCGCCGCTCCTCAGGTACGGGGCGAGGTCGAGCTCGTCGTAGTACGTGTCCGTGCGGTTCGGGCCGCGCTTGAGCCCGCCGTCGAAGACCACCAGCGTGCCGTTCACCCACAGCCAGTACTTCGAGTCCACCGCGATCCGCGTCACGGCCTGGGACGGGGCGGTCGGGAGGGTGAAGGATCTGCGGAAGGCCACCCACTGGTTCGTCGAAGTGGAGGGCGCCCAGATCCACTTCGCGGTCCAGGAGACCGCGGCGGACGCCGTCGGTGCGAGGCGGGGAAGAACCAGGGAGCCGAGGGTCGGGGCAAGGGCGACGGCCACGGCGGAGCGCAGGGTGGATCGGCGGGAGACGTTCTGCATCGAGGGGACCTTCCGGGGGTGCTGCGGGGAGCGGAGCCCGCTCGTGCGGACGGGCGGTTTTGAATCGTTTCAATCCCGTACTTGCAGGCGCGATCCTGGACCCTCCGCCGGACCGTGTCAATGACTCGCGCGCGAGAACGGGCAACGTTGCCCACGACAGGTCTCCGCGACGGTCACGGCGAAGCGGAGCACGGGCCGGGGCCGGCGCCGCCGGGACTACGAACTGGTCGACTGGCCCTTCGCGCCCCTGTGGCCGCTGGAGACGGCCCTGGTCGGCGTACGGGTGCAGGGCAAGGGCGGCTCCGTCCTCCGAGGTGACCGCCGGGTTCCTGGCCCCCGATCAGTGGCGCGCCCGCTTCGTCGGCTCGGTGTCCGAGGAGCCGCATCTCCTGCGCGCCACGTTCCACGTGCCCCGTCCGGTCCGCCGCGCCCTGCTGCACTCCACCGCGTTCGGCGCCTACGACCTCCGCCTCAACGGCGCCCCGGTCGACGACGCCGAGCTCAAACCGGGCTGGAGCAGTTACCAGTGGCGCGTCCTCCTCGACGTCGCCGACGTCACCGCGCTCCTCCGCCCCGGCCGCAACGCCCTCGGCATCACCCTGACCGGCGGCTGGTACACCGAGCGCTACGGGTTCCGCGACTCCGCCGAGCGCTTCTACCAAGGGCCCCCGGCCGCCGCCGCGCAACTCACTGGAGTACGAGGACGGCGACGTGGAGACGGTGCTCACCGACGAGCGGTGGCGCTGGACGCGGGGGCCGGTCGTGTCGGCCGGCCTCTACCAGGGCGAGACCTACGACGCCCGCCTGGCCGTCTCCGGGGACAAGGCTCCGCTGCCGGTCCTCGCGGCGGTGGAGAAGGCCCTCGCGGACCTCCCGGCCCACGACCGGTGACCCGCGGGCGGTCGGCTCCTGGGTGCCCCCTCCCCCGGGTGCCCGAGCCAAGATCGATTGTCAGTGGTGGGTGAGAAGGTGGGAACACCTAGCCGGAACGAGGGGGAGCTGTGACCGGAACCCAGAACTACATCAACCACGTCGCGCTCGTGCTGGACGCCAGCTCGTCCATGTCGCACCTGAGCGGCAAGGTGGTCGAAGTCGCCGACCAGCAGATCGCCTATCTCGCCCGCCGTTCGAGGGAGCTGGACCAGGAGACGCGCGTCACGGTGTACGTCTTCGCCGACAGGGTGGAGTGCGTCATCTACGACAAGGACGTGCTGCGCATGCCGTCGCTGAAGCAGCTGTACCGGCCCGGTGGCATGACGGCCCTGCTGGCCGCCGCGCTGAAGTCGCAGCGGGAACTGGCCCAGACGGCCCAACTGTACGGCGACCACAGCTTCTTGACGTTCGTGCTGACCGACGGACAGGAGAACGCGAGCCATCGCTGCGAGGACTCCCCCAGCCGGGAGCCGCGTGAACTGGTCAAGGCCGTGGCCGAGATGATGGCGACCCAGCAGGACAACTGGACACTGGCCGTCCTGGTGCCCGACCAGATGGGCAAGCGCGAGGCCATGCAGTGCGGCTTCCCCAAGGACAACATCGCCATATGGGACGCCACCAGCACTCAGGGTCTGGAGGAGGCCGGGCAGGTCATCCGGCAGGCCACCGAGAACTTCATGGTGGGCCGCGCCCAGGGCATCCGGGGATCGCGGGCGGTGTTCTCCACCGGCGCGGACGCGGTCAACGAGGACACCATCAAGGCGGCCGGCCTCACGCCGGTCGAGCCCTCGAAGTACCAGCTGATCCCGGTGGCTCGTGACGCGGGGATCCGGGAGTGGGTCATCGAATGCGGGCACCCTTACCGCACCGGCGCGGCGTTCTACCAGTTGAGCAAGTCCGAGAAGATCCAGGCGCAGAAGCAGATCGCGGTGCTGGAGAAGAAGACGGACCGCGTGTACACGGGGCCCGCGGCCCGATCCCTGCTGGGCCTGCCGAACACGGAAGTGCGTGTCAAGCCGGACCACAACGACGACTTCACCATCTTCGTGCAGAGCACCAGCGTCAACCGGAAGCTCGTGTCGCACACGCGGCTGTTGCTCATGCTCTGACACCTCGCGGATCCGGGAGGGCCAAAGGCTTCGCCGTCACCGGCCCTCACCGGCGACGGACGTCACCAGGCGTCCTCCGCAGCGGCCTCGGACGGTGCCGCGAGACCCGGCTCGGGCCGGCCGGCCGGGGTGAAGAAGCGCTCGACGTCGGCGTCGGTGACCTCGGCGAGCGTCTTCGGCGACCAGCGCGGCCTGCGATCCTTGTCGACGACCTGGGCGCGGATGCCCTCGACCAGGTCGGGTGTGCCGAGGGCGGCGCAGGAGACGCGGTACTCCTGGTCCAGGACGCGGTCCAGCGAGCCGAGTGCCCGGGCCCGGCGCAGCGACGCCAGGGTGACTTTGAGGGCGGTCGGTGACTTGGCGAGCAGGGTCTCCGCGGCCTCCTTGGCGGCGGGGTCGCCGTGCGCGAGCAGCCGGTGCACGATCTCCTCGACGGTGTCCGCGGCGTAGCAGGCGTCGATCCAGTCGCGCTGGTCGGCCAGGACACCCCGCGGTGGTGTCCGCACCACGCCGGCCAGCGCCTCGTTCACGGGCAGTTCGGCCAGGGAATCGAGGAGACGCTCCAGCGAGGCCGACGGCACGTAGTGATCGGCGAGACCGCACAGCAGCGCGTCGGCGGCGCCGGTCTGAGCGCCGGTCAGGGCGAGGTGGGTGCCCAGCTCGCCGGGTGCCCGGGCGAGCAGATGGGTGCCGCCGACGTCCGGTACGAACCCGATGCCGGTCTCCGGCATGGCGACCCGGGACCGCTCGGTGACGACGCGGACGCTGCCGTGTGCCGAGACACCGACACCGCCGCCCATCACGATGCCGTCCATCACGGCGAGGTACGGCTTGGGGTAGCGGGCGATCCGGGCGTTCAGGCGGTACTCGTCGCGCCAGAACGCCCGGGAGGCCGAGCCGTCGCCGTCGCGGGCGTCGTCGTGGATGGCGCGGATGTCACCGCCCGCACACAGGCCGCGCTCGCCCGCGCCGGTGATGACCACGGTCTCCACGGCCGGGTCGCGTTCCCACGCGCTCAGCGCCTCGTCGATGCGGCGGACCATGGTGTGCGTGAGGGCGTTGAGGGCCCGCGGCCGGTTGAGCGTGATGCGGGCGGCGCGTCCGGTGGTGTGGAAGAGGACGGGGTCCTCGGCTCCGCTCATCGGGACGCCTCCCCCAGGTCGTGGGCCGGGATGGTGCGCATGCGTGCAGCTTCCTTCCGTTTCCGGTGAGGGACACCGCGTCCGCCACCGCCGGCGACGAACCGTCTCGCCACCCGGCCCCTACGGTGCCTGATGACCTGCCCGGACGACCCGGCGGGGTCGGTCACGGCACGCGGTGGTCGGTCATGGCACGGTGTGGGCGGTCACGGCAGGAGCTCGACGTACCCGTCGCCGCCGTGGACGCGGATGCGCTGCCCGTCCCGGATCAGGCGGGTGGCCCGATCCACGCCGACCACGGCCGGCAGGCCGTACTCGCGGGCGATCACCGCGCCGTGGGTCATCAGGCCGCCCACCTCCGTCACGAGACCGGCGATGCCGACGAACAGGGGCGACCAACTGGGGTCCGTGTAGGCCGTGACCAGGATGTCGCCCGCCTGGAGATCGGCCTGCGCCATGTCGAGGACGACGCGGGCCCTGCCCTCGACGGTCCCGGCGGAGACCGCCAGACCGATCAGGGCACCGTCCGGCGCGTCGTCCCGCCGGTACGCCCCGTTGAGGGCCTCGCCGTCCGAGGTGAGCACGCGGGGCGGGGTGAGGGCCTGGTACGTCCGGAACGCGTCCTCGCGCTGCCGGACGATCCGGTCGTCCACCTGCTGCGAGCGCACGGCCTCGTGGAACTCCTGGAAGGTGAGGTAGAAGACGTCATCCCGCTCGGCGAGCACGCCGGCCCGGACGAGCCGCTCGGCCTCCTCCAGCAGGGCCTGCTTGTAGACGAAGTAGCGGCTGACGATGCCGTACTTCGGGTACTCCCGGTACCCGATGAACGTGCGGACCCGGTCGATCATCCGCTTGGCCTCGTCGGCCTTCCGGTCACCGTCCGGCAGGGCCCGCAGGCGTGACAGCACGTCCTGCTCCTTCTGCTGCGCCTCCCGCAGACCTTGCTCGAAGCGCCGCCGGGCCGCGCCCGGTTCGAAGTTCCTGACGTTGTCGAGAATCGCCGGCACGAGCGTGCTGGGGCGCTCGCTCCAACGGGGCCTGGTGATGTCGATCTCGCCGGCGCAGCGCATGCCGTACCGGTCGAGGTAGGCCTCGATCGCGTCGCGCGCTTCGGTCCCGCCGGGGAGTTTCGGCAGCTCGTCCAGGAAGTTCTCGTCGTCGACGCCCTGCAGGAAGGCCACCACCCGCGGGTGCGGGCGGATGGCGTCCGCGACGTCGAGCAGTTCCAGTCCCATCTCCGACGTGATGTTGCCGGGGGCGGACAGTGTGAGCGTGTCGGCCGCGTTCTTCTCCCCCAGCCACTCCCGCAGCTTGTCGTTGAGCCACCACGTGGCCTCCATCCCGGCCATGATGACCTGCATGCTCAGCGGATCACCGAGGACCCGCTTGTGCTCCGCGAAGGCCTCCAGGAGGAAGTCGAACAGCGCCGGTCCGCTCTTCGTCCGGATGTCGCGCCGCAGGGTGGCGACGGAGGCCTCGCTGCGCTCGACCAGCTCGGTGACGAGGGCCGGATCGGTCTCGACGGGGGTGGAGTCACCGCCGGGCGGCGGCCCGCCGGGAGCCGGCTCCGGGGGCGACAGGACGATGTCGCCCCGGTCGAGGAGGGTTTCCAGCGCGTCCCTGACCAGCGGGTCGCCCCTCCCCATGACCTCCAGGAGGCCGTCGCGGGTCGCGGGCGAGGCCAGGCGCCGGGTGACGTCGACGAACAGCCTCCCGCCGGCCTCGTGCATCGGTGCCATGGCCGTCAGGCGCCACATGGAGAGCCCCAGGGGCTTCATGGCGTCGGTCATCATCTGCTGGTGACCGACGGAGACGTAGACGTGGTCCTCCTCGTCACCGGCCTCGGGGACGGGGAACAGGGTCGTGATCGGCCGGCTCTGGACGATCCGGAAGTCGTCGTCGACCAGGCACCACTCGATGTCCTGCGGGCGGCCGAAGTGCGCCTCGATCCGCCGCCCGAGCCGCACGAGCCGCACGGCCTGCGCATCCGTCAGCGCCGGCTGCTCCTGCCGCTCCGCGTCGATCGTCACCTCCTGCGTACCGCCGCCCGGCAAGGCGTGCACGGCGCGTTGTTTGGCGGCGATGGTCCTGGCGACGACCTCGCCGTCGCGCACCGTGAAGACGTCCGGGTTGACCAGGCCGGAGACCAGGGCCTCGCCGAGGCCGAAGCCGGCGTCCACGGTGGCGGTCTTCCGGTTGCCCGTGACGGGGTCGGCCGTGAACAGGATGCCGGCCGCCCGCGGGAAGACCATCCGCTGCACGACGACGGCCATGTGGACCGTGCGGTGGTCGATGCCGTTGCGCCGCCGGTAGGTCACGGCCCGCTCGGTGAACAGCGAGGCCCAGCACCGGCTGATGTGCCGCAGGACCGACGGCGTTCCCATGACGTTGAGGTAGGTGTCCTGCTGGCCGGCGAACGAGGCCGTCGGCAGGTCCTCCGCCGTCGCGCTGGAGCGGACGGCGTAGGCGGCGTCCTCACCGAGCGCCGCGAGTGCGCCGGTGATCGACGCCGCGATGTCGTCCGGGACGGCGGCCTCTTCGATGGTGCGGCGGATCCGCGCGCTGAGCGTGCGGATCGCCTCCCGGTCGTCCGGGTCCACGCGCGACAGCCGGTCGAGTGCGTCGTCGAGCGAGGGCACCTGGGCCATGGTGCGCCGGAAGGCGTCCGTCGTCACGCAGAAGCCCTCCGGCACGCGGACGCCCTCGATCCGTGACAGCACACCCAGGTGCGCGCCCTTGCCGCCCGCGACCGCGACCTGCGTCTGGTCGATCTCTCGTAGGTCCAGCACGTACTGCTCGTTCACGGCCGCACCTCCGCGGCAGCCGTGCTCCGGTACGACAACAACTCACGCATGGGGTGCCCCGTTTCAGCAGGTCCTGGTCTCGGCCGACGATTCTGCGCCGTTCCCCGGGCCTTGCCGCAAGCCCCCCGGTGCGCTATACCTTGAGACAGGCAAGGAGATCTCTCTCCTTGCCTTCGCTGTTTTCGGGGGACGGTGAAGACGGTGCGGGGTGGTCAGGACGGCCACCCTCCCTGCGCGGCGGTCGACTTGGCGAACTCGGCGAAGGTCCGCGGTGGGCGTCCGAGAGCGCGCCGCACGCCGTCGGAGACGTACGCGTCCCTGCCTTCCCGGAGTGGCTCGATGCCCCGGCCTGGTGCCGCGCGCTGGACGACCCGGTCGTCGGCGCGGCGCTGCGGTCGCTGCACGCCGCGCCCGACCGTCCGTGGACGGTCGCGGACCTGGCCGCCGAGGTGGGAGTGTCGCGGGCCGCGCTCGCCCGGCGGTTCACCGCGCTGGTCGGCGAACCGCCCATGGCCTACCTCACGAGCTGGCGCATCGCCCTGGCCGCGGACCTGCTGCGGCAGAGCGACCTCACGGTGGGCACGATCGCGAGGAAAGTGGGTTACGCCAACGCGTTCGCGCTGACGTGGCGTTCAAGAGGCTGCGCGGCACGCGGCCCAGCGACTTCCGCGCCGCCGAGCCGGGGCTGCCGGCCGGATGAGGACCGCCCTCGGGCCGCCCTCCCGGCCGGGCGGATCAGGAGCGGACGTTCGCCCGGACCGCCTCCTCGATGGGCGTCGAGCCCGCATCGAGTTCGAGGATCTGCCGGCCGATCCGGGGCTCGTGGAGCAGCTCGGCGAGGGTGGCGGCCACGTCCTCACGGGTGATCTCGCCGTGGAACTCCGCCGGCCCGAGGGACACGGCGCCGGTTCCCGGACCGTCGAGAAGGAGTGACGGACGCAGGATCAGCCAGTTCAGGTCGCTGCGGCTGACCGCGATGTCGGCGCGCTTCTTGACGGCGAAGTAGTACTCGACCTCTTCGCCGAGGTCGCGTTCCCGCCAGGACTCGGGGAGCACCGACACCAGCACGAAGCGCTCCACGCCTGCCAGGCGTGCCGCGTTCATGGCCTTGACGACCCCGTCGCCGTCGACGGCTTTCGTGACCTCCTTGCTGCCGCCGTTCGATCCGGCGCTGAAGACGATCACGTCGACGTCGCGGAAGGCCGCTGCCAGGTCTTCCTCGGTCATGGTGGAGAGATCACCGACGTGTGCGTGCACGCCGTGCGTCGCGAGTTCGGCCTGCTGCTCCTCCCTGCGGACGAGCCCGTGGACGGCGTCTCCTCGCGCTCGCAGTCTCCGCGCGAGCAGACCACCGATGCCTCCGGTGATGCCGATGATGAAGACGTCCACGGTGGATACTCCGTTCTCTCGACTGGACGCTCCGGCTCCGTGGCCGGGCCGGTGCACCAGTGATCAACCGGCCGCGCCCGCACGGCTATTCCGAGCCCTGAGGGGCCGGAGGGTCGGCCTCGGGAGGGGTGACGGCGGCGGGAGGGGTGACGGCGGCGTGGGCCAGGGCGGCGGTCTGCTCGGGCGGGCCGTCGATCGGGACGGCCGCCCCCGCTTCGTCGTCCCCCAGCGGTTCGAGGTCGGCGAACTGGGTGCGGAGCAGATCGGGCGGCATGAAGTGGCCCCGCCTGGCGGAGATCCGCGCGGCGATCAGCTCGGGCGAGCCGTCGAGGTGCAGGAAGAACACGCGCGGCGCGGCGGAGGCCAGCCGGTCGCGGTAGCGCCGCTTCAGCGCCGAGCAGGTCACCACGCCTCCGCTGTCCGTGTGGCCGGCCAGCCAGCGTGCGATCTCCTCCAGCCAGGGGCGGCGGTCCTCGTCGTCCAGGGGGTGACCGGCCCGCATCTTCGCCACGTTGGCTGCGGGGTGGAAGTCGTCGCCCTCGGCGTAGGGAACGCCCAGGCTCTGTGCCAGCAAGCGGCCCACCGTGGTCTTCCCCGAGCCCGACACGCCCATGACCACGACCAGCGGAGCGGAGTCCTGAGACATCCAGACCTTCCCTTCGAGATCTCGTCGCCACCGTCTACAGGTCGACGACTACCTTGACGTCGTCCGGTCGCGGCGTGAACGCCTCCGTCGCGCGCTCCAGCGGCACCCGCCGGGTGATCAGGCGTTCCAGCCAGGACAGGTCGGCCTCGGCCAGGGCGTCGGCGGCCTGCCGGTAGTGACGCGGATTGGCGTTGACGGAGCCGACCACCGCGTCGTTCTGCAGCACGATCTCCCTGTTGATCGCGCCCGCGTCCACGGTCATCCTGCGCCCCGCGGGTGACACGCCGGTCAGGCACACCACTCCGTAGGGCGCGGTGCCGGTCAGCGAGGCCAGCACGGGCTCGTTCGCGCCGGTCGCCTCGATGACGACGTCCGGGCATACGGCCGTGACGACCTGCTCGATGTCCCGCGCGTGGTACGTGGCCCCCAGGTCCCGGACCAGGCCGGGCTTGGGGCCGTCGGTCACCCGGTCGAGGACGTGCACGTCCAGTCCTCGCTGCGTGCCGAGGAGGGCGGCCAGCAGGCCGATGGGGCCCGCGCCGGTCACCAGGACCCGCCGCGGCTCGAACCAGGAACGGCCACCGACACGCTCGACCTGTTCCCACGCCTTCGCCACCACGGTCGTCGGCTCCATGAGCACTCCGGCGCGCTCCAGATGCGGCGCCAGTTTCACCGCGTAGTCGGCCTCCACGCACCACGCCTCGGCCCCGTAACCGTCGAGTTCCTTGATGCCGCGCTCGGTGTAGCGGCCGTTGCGGCACATGTCGAACTCCCCGCGGGCGCAGGCACCGCACGGCTCCGGGTCGGGGCGGCGCACCACCCCGGCGACCAGATCACCGGCCGAGAAGCCGCTGCCGGGAGGTGCCTCCCGCACCCGCCCGAGGGACTCGTGTCCCAGGACCAGCCACGCGCGGCCGGGCGGGGCGGAGCCGTACTCGCCCCGGACGATCTCCTTGTCCGTTCCGCACACCCCCATCGCCAGGCCGTCCACCACCAGCTCACCCGCGGCCGGGGCGGGGTCCGGCACCTCCCTCACCTCCACCGAGTCCTTGGTGCCGGGTCGCACAGTCACCGCACGCATCGCTCACCTCATCCCTCGCTCGGGCGGCGCCGGACGGGCACGCGCCGCTGTCCGACCGTCTGTCCCGTTCAGAGGGTTTCAGCACTCGCCGGCCGTCCCGGGTCGGACACGACCGTGTCGGCGTCACGGAAACGCGCGGACCGCGCGGCGCCCGGACCGCCCGGCGCCTTCACCGCCCGTTGCCCGGGCCGCCGCGTCGAGGGCCGCCGTTCCGTACCCTGACGGCATGCGGATGCGCCCCACCCTGAGCTGGACGCCTGCCGAGGACCTGCCGCCGGGGACCACGGACCTGGAGCCGGTCGCCGACGCGCTGGGCACCGGCGGTGTGCTGGTGCTCAGTGGAGCGGGCATTTCAACCGAGTCGGGCATCCCCGACTACCGGGGCGAGGGCGGGAGCCTGAGCCGGCACACGCCGATGACCTACCAGGACTTCGTCGCCGGCGCCCAGGCCCGGCGCCGGTACTGGGCGCGCAGCCACCTCGGCTGGCGCACCTTCGGCCGGGCCCTCCCCAACGCCGGGCACCGGGCCGTGGCCGCGTTCGGGCGGCACGGCCTGCTCTCGGGCGTCATCACCCAGAACGTGGACGGACTGCACCAGGCCGCCGGCAGCGAGGACGTCGTGGAACTCCACGGGGCCCTGGACCGGGTCGTCTGCCTCTCCTGCGGCGCCCGCAGCCCGCGCCGCGAGCTCGCCCGGCGGCTGGAGGAGGCCAATCCGGGGTTCGAGCCCGTGGCCGCCGGAATCAACCCGGACGGCGACGCCGACCTCACGGACGACCAGGTCGCCGGTTTCCGCGTGGTGCCCTGCGCGGTCTGCGGCGGCATCCTCAAGCCGGACGTGGTCTTCTTCGGCGAAACCGTGCCGCCGCAACGGGTCGAGCACTGCCGCGAGCTGGTCCGGGCGGCGTCGTCGCTGCTGGTCCTGGGCTCCTCGCTGACGGTGATGTCCGGGCTCCGCTTCGTCCGCCAGGCGGCCCAGGCCGGGAAGCCGGTGCTGATCGTCAACCGGGACCCGACCCGGGGTGACCGGCACGCCCTCACCCGGGTCGCGCTCCCGCTGGGCACGGCCCTCACGGCCGTGGCGGACCGGCTGGGCATCGCGGTCGACCGGCAGGGTGCGCCGCGCCCGTGACCGTGCGAGACGTGAGCGGACCTCGCCTGTGGGAAGCAACTCCCGTCTCACAGTGAACGCACAGCCACTGTCCCTCCTCTTGCAGGGCGAAAGCCCGCAACTGAGAGGAACGTGCTGTGCGTTCACGTACACGTATACGTCCGCGCCTGTACCCGGCCGGGTCGGTGGTGCTGGCCATCGCCGCCGCGGGATCCGTGCTGGCCGGGCCGGCCGGCCCCGCGTTCGCCGTCGACGCGGCGGGACGCGCCGATCTACGGGCGGATGTGAACCGCGACGGGCGCGTCGACGTCACCGGTGGCAGCGACAAGCGCGGTGAGGACGGCTGGTCCGTCGAACGCGGGGCCGTCTTTCTGCCCAACATCGACGACGACGCCAAGCGGTGCCCGGTCACCGGGCCCGGTGGCAGACCGCTCTCCGACGCCGCGTTGGCGGCGTGCAACGACGGTTCCGACACGAAGGTCAACGGCGCCGAGGACGCGGCCGACCTCGCCCGGGTCCGTTCCGTGCCGCTGCCGGGGCTTCCCGCGGACGCCAAGGGCAGCCTGAAGCTCACCACGGGAGGCAAGCACGCGCACCTCTTCCTCAAGCGTGCCGGGACGTGGGTGCCGGTGACGTCCGCGACCCGGCTGACCGCCGCCGAGCTGCGCTCCGGTGTGGAGTTCGGGGTCGAGGCCACCGACGTCGTCCGGGACCGTGCCCAGTGGGACGGCCGCGCGGTGGTCCGGCTGACGGTGACGTCCGGCGGGAAGTCCACCTCCGACGCCGTGACCCTGCGCGTCGCCCCGCTGCTGACGCACCATCACCTCCAGAGCACTCAGCAGGTGATGGTGACCGAGGTCCAGGGTGAGGGCCCGTACAGCCGTCTCCAGCAGAAGTTCGTCGCCGAACTCGCGAAGGAGGTGGAGAAGGCCGGGGTCACCACGCCGCTGGTCAAGTTCACGAAGTACGCCGACCCCTGGGCCCAGGACTTCGTCGAACCGGCCTACGTCAGCATGACCGGGCCGGGCGGCCGGCGGCACGTGATGCGCGTGATGCTGCGTTCCGCCCAGCCCGACCGGGACGCCGGCCGGGAGCTGTTCGAGAAGGTGCGCGGCCGGGACATCGGTGTCGTGCAGGTGACCGACCGGGCGGAGCCCGACGACTGGTCGCTCAACTCGATGGGGAACCTGGAGACGATCCCGCCCTACACGCACGACGGCCGCTCGTTCCCGGCCGGACGGATCATCATGGGCGAGCGCAAGGACAGCGGGGCGCGGCCGTCGAAGGTGATGCGGACGCTGCTCGCGTCGCAGGGCATGCAGGACCCGCTGCTGCTGGACACCTCCTGGCTGGGCGTGGGGCACGTCGACGAGTTCGTGCAGTTCCTGCCCGCCGACACCCCGCGCGGCTGGCGCATCGGACTCGCCGATCCGGAGGCGGGGCTGCGGCTGCTGCGTGACGCCCAGCGCGACGGCCACGGCAAGACGAAGATGTTCTCCGTGCCGGGCCGCAGCGACAGTCCCGCGCCCAAGGAGACCATCGACCAGGCACTCGCCTCCCGTCACCTGGTGGCCGACAACGAGATGGCGGCGCGGCGCATCGCGGCCAACCTGGAGGTCCTCAAGCGGGAGACGGGGGTCACCGACGAGGAGATCGTGCGGGTGCCCGCGCTGTACACCCGTGACGCGGAGGCCTTCACCGCGGAGGGCGAGGAGATTCCGGTGCCGCGTCTGACGCGCATGGGCGCCGGCTCCGACCTGGTGGACAGCCTCGGGGACCACGGCCAGCAGAAGTGGCTCGCCGAGAACCCGGCCGCCCCCCGCGCGGCGGCGGCGCCGACGGTGACGACCAGCGCGTACGTTCCCGGCGCGGTCAACGGCGTGCTCCTGGCGCGCGACCGCTACCTCGCCCCGCGCCAGTGGGGGCCCGTCATCGGCGGCAAGGACATCTTCACGGAAGCCGTCACCGCCGCCTACCAGCGGGTCGGGCTGAAGGTGTCGTACATCGACGACTGGTACACGTACCACCTCGGGATGGGTGAGGTGCACTGCGGCACCAACACGCTGCGCGACGCGACGGCGGCCTGGTGGCAGCGTCCGGAGGCGGGGCGCGGCGACGGGGCTTAGGCGGCAGGTGAACCCGGTGGTGGTCGCGGCCACCACCGGGTTCACGCCCCCCTGTCACACGGTCGGCGACCACGACCCGCCGTCGCCTGACGGGAGCCGTGCGCGTCAGTCCACGATCAGCTCCGCGCGCACCGCCGGCGTCCGCCCGGCGAGCACGCCGCCGAAGTTGTCCTCGACCTCCGTCTTCTCCGCCGCGTTCGGATACGGGTTCGTGCACGAGACGCCGGCGCTGGAGCCCGACATCAGACTCGAGCACGGTCCGGGCTTGCGGTCGGGCAGGCCCAGGATGTGTCCGAGTTCGTGGGAGGAGATCCGTACCGTGTCGTAACCCTGGTCGACGGCCTGACGCCCGATGTAGACGGTTCCGTTGCCCAGGGTGGTGGGCAGGGCGCGCGGCCATCCGTTGTCCGCCAGGACCCGTATGTTCGCGCGCTGCCCGGCGGTGACCGGCCGGAGCTCCACGGCGTCGACACTCGCGTTCCAGATGGCCGCGCCCCGGTCGACCGCGCTCCTGAACTCCGCGGCGCCGGCGGCGTCGTAGGTGAGGACCCGGGCGGCGAGGGTGGTGTCGGCCGGGCCGGGCGCAGCGGCCGCGGCCTGGCCGCCCGTCAGGGACAGCGCGACCAAGGCGGCGGCCAGACCGCCGGTGAGCATACGGACGTGCATGATCGACCTCCTTGTGGGGGAAGGGCAGTCGTGCTCATGACATTCGCGGGGCCTACTGCCCAAGGAGGATGCCGACGAATCCGTCAATCCGCGGAGGACGTCACGGCGGACCTCCGCACCACCGGTGACTACGTGGGCCCCCAGCCCGGTCCGACGCAGTTGTATGCCTCTTTGGTCGTCACGTCGAAGTCGCAGAGCTCGTATTCGACGAAGAGGTTCTCTTCGAAGCTCTTGTTCACACTGGTCCAGACTCCCGGACCACGGTCGCTGTAGATCACACCGCTGCGCAACGTGCCGTTGCTCTTCCGGTGACTCCATCGGATGGCGATGGGGACGTGGTCGTCGTAGTCGTCCAGCAGGTAGAACCACTCGCCGTGCCCGTCGAAGCAGGCCTTCCCGTCCCAGTCCATGACCGCGCAGTACCTGTCGTCCGGGACGGTGGAACTCACGCCGGCGCGCTGCAGGCCGTCCGCGGCGGAGGCCGGCGACGCGGCGACCCCCAGTACGAGAGCGGAGGCGAAGACCCCGCTCGCAAGAACTCTTCGCATACGCACTTGTTCCTCTCCCCTCCGCCGGCAGCGAGCCGGCGGTGAATCTCCGTTTCGCCCGAGTGATCAGGGCCAGACAGAGACTGACGAAGCGGGGGGACGAGGACAAGCGGTGCGCTGTCCGGGACACGGCTGCTCGCTGTCCGGCCTGGCAGGAGGGCCTGTCCGGATGTCCGGCGGACGGGTTGTCCGGCTCGGCTCGTCCTCGGTCGCATCGGCAGTCGGGCCGGTGGCCGGTGTTCACGGCACCTGGGTCGGGGTGGTGTGCCGGTTGATTTCGATCGCGAGCGGGGTGGCCGTGAAGACCGAGGAGTACGTGCCGATCGTCAGGCCGACGAGCAGGGCGAGGGCGAAGTCGGTGAGGGTGTCTCCGCCCAGGACGGCGAGGGCGGTGAGGATGAGGGCGGCGCCCATGCCGGTGTTGACGGTGCGGGGCAGCGTCTGCAGGATCGCCCGGTCGGTCAGGAGCGGCAGCGGGATGGTGGGGTGACGTCGCCGCAGTTCCCTGATGCGGTCGAACACGACGACCGAGTCGTTGACGGAGTAGCCGATCACGGTCAGGAGCGCCGCCAGGAACACCCCGTCGAGGGGCTTGCCGAGCCAGGCGAAGACGCCCACCAGGATGACGACGTCGTGGGCGAGCGCGGCGACCGCGGCGGTGCCGAACAGCCAGCGGAAGCGGACGGTCAGGTAGAGCAGTTGGGCGGTGAGGGCCACACCGAGGGCGACGAGGGCGCTGCGGCGGAGTTCTTCGCCCAGGCTGGGGCCGATCAGTTCGTCGCGGATCTTCTCCGTGTCGCCGCCGAGGGTGTCGATGGCGCGCGTGACGGTGTCCGCCTGCGTGTTGGTCAGTTCCTCGGTGCGCACGGTGAGGGCGCTGTCGCCGGAGGACTGCACCACGGCGCGGGGGAAGCCGGCGTCGGCGAGTGCGGCGCGGGCGTGTTCCGGATCGACGGGGCGGGTGGTGGTGTATTCGATCAGGCGGCCGCCGGTGAACTCGACGCCGAGGTCGACGCCGCGGACGGCGATGCCGGAGGCGGCCAGGGCGAGCGCGGCGGCGGACAGGGCCAGCAAGCGGCGTGGCCGGCGCATCAGTCGGGGCCGGGAGCGCTCGATGCGGTTGCGGACCCGGCCGGGGGTGGCCAGTCCGGTCACGTGGGGGCGACGGCGTACCCACGGGCGGGATGCGGCGTGGTCGGCGAGGGCCCGGGTGACGACGAGGGCGCTGATCATGGAGGCGAGGACGCCGATGCCCAGGGTGACGCCGAAGCCGCGCACGGGGCCGGACGCGAGGAGGAAGAGCAGACCGGCTGCGATCAGGGTGGTGACGTTGGAGTCGGCGATCGCGCTGAAGGCGTTGCGGAAGCCGGCGGCGAGGGCCGAGCGGGGACTGGGACGGCGGCGGTCGGTGTGCTCCTCGCGGGCGCGTTCGAAGACGAGCACGTTGGCGTCGACGGCCATGCCGATGGCCAGGACGAAGCCGGCCAGGCCCGGCAGGGTGAGGGTGGCGCCGAGCGCGGCGAGGGCGGCGTAGGAGATCAGCCCGTAGGCGGCCAGGGCCAGCACGGCGAGAGCGCCCATGAGCCGGTAGACGGTGGTGATGAACAGTGCGGTCAGGGCGGTGCCGATGACGGCGGCCAAGGCACTGGCGGTGATGGCCTCGGCGCCCAGGGTGGGGCCGATGGTGCGCTGCTCGACGGTCTCCACGGGCACGGGCAGGGCGCCGCCGCTGATGAGCAGTGCCAGTTCACGGGCCTCGGTGTCGGTGAAGGACCCGGTGATCCGGGTGGTGCCGCCGGTGATGCCGGCCCCGCACGTCACGGCCGGGTCGACCTGCGGCGAGGAGATGATCTTCTCGTCGAGGACGATGGCGACGCGGCGCGCGGGATCGCCTGCCGGGCGGCAGGCGGCCTGGCCGGTCAGCCGGGCCCATTTCCCGCGGCCGGAGGCGTCGAAGTCGACGATGACGTGCCATCCGGCGCCGGTCTGCTGGTCGAACCGGGCCTCGGCTCTGCTGACGTCCCGTCCGGTCAGCGCTGCGTCCTCCAGGCGCAGGGGCCGGCCGGACTCGTCCGGCAGGACGTGCTCGCGGGGCCGCTTCGGCAAGGGGTCGGGGGCCTCGTCGGCGAGGGCGGAGACGGGGTGGACGGTGAGCTGGGCGGTGCGGCCCAGTACGTCGGCCGCCTTCTTCGGGTCCTGCACGCCGGGCAGTTCGACGATGATCCGGTTGCTGCGGGAGCGGTGCAGGGCGGGCTCGGCGACGCCGAGCGCGTCGATGCGGCCGCGCAGCACCTCCAGGGTGCGGTCGGTGGCCTCGGGGCCGGCCTTCGTGGTGGCGGTGGAGCGGGTCTCCAGCACGATCTGGGTGCCGCCGCGCAGGTCCAGGCCGAGGCGGACCGGCACGGTGAGGGTGATGAACAGGGACAGAGCGATCACGGTGAGGGCGAGCAGGGCTCTCACCCGGGTGGAACGGATCAACGCAGGGCCTCCGGCGGGCACACCGCGGCGGCGGCCGGCGCGGCCGCGGTGAAGGACAGGGTGGGGTCAGGTGCCGGTGGGCGTGGGTGGCGCGCGGCCGCGGTCGGCCGCCGCGGTGTCCGTGGCGAAGGCCACCGGTGACGGTGGTGCCGCCGGCCGGGCGGGGCGACGCGGGACGGTGGCCGGATCGTCGGCGAGGGTGGCGAACGGGCCGTGTGGATGCGTGCGTTCGCCGTGCGGCTCGTGCCGGGCCGCTGCCTGGAGGATGCAGGCCGTGGCGCATCCGTCGTCGGCGAGACGGCCGGGGCCTTCGTCGGCCGACGTGCCGATGGATACCGTCCCGGCCGGTGCGGGCTGCGCACCGCCCGGGATCACGCCGGTGAGCAGGGCCAGCAGCACGGCCGCCCACACGGCGACCGCCGCGACCGGCCGGGCGCCGCCCGTGGCGCCGAGGACCCTGAGGGCGGGCCGGGCGGTGGGCGCCCCCGGGCCGTTGCGGAGGCTCACGGTTCGATCAGGCCGGCGCGGATGGCGTAGCGGGTGAGTTCCAGGCGGTCGCGCAGGCCGAGCTTCTGCAGCAGGTTGGCGCGGTGACGCTGGACGGTCTTGATGCTGATGAAGAGCAGGTCGGCGATCGCCTGGGAGGAGTGGCCCTCGGCCACCAGCTTCAGGACCTCCTCCTCGCGGGGGGTGAGGATGTGGTCGGGGGTCTCCTCGCCGTGGCGGGCCCGGTCGAGGTAGTTGCGGATCAGCGCGGTGACCGCCCCCGGGTAGAGGAAGGGCTCGTCGCGCATCGCGGCCCGGCAGGCGGCGACCAGGTCCCGGTCGGCGACGGACTTCAGCACGTAGCCGCTGGCGCCGGCCTTGAGCGCCTGGAAGAAGTACTGCTCGTTGTCGTGCATGGTGAGGATCAGGACGCGCAGGCCCGGTTCGAGACCGGCCAGTTCACGGGCGGCCTGGAGGCCGGTCATGCGCGGCATGGCGATGTCCAGCACGACCAGGTCGACTTCGTGACTGCGGGCCTTCTCGATGGCCTCCGCGCCGTCGCCCGCCTCCGCGACCACCTCGAGGCCCGGTTCCTGGTCCAGGATGAGCCGTACGCCCCGGCGCACCAGGGCGTGGTCATCGGCCAGCAGAATGCGGATGTTCCCGGTCATGAGGTCGGCTGCTTCCTGGGCAGGGGCACGGTGAGCTTGACCTGCGTTCCGGCGCGGGGCGCCGGGGTGATGTCGAGGGTGGCGCCGACGAGCAGGGCCCGCTCGCGCATGCCGAGGATGCCGGCGCCCTCCCGGGGAGCCTTGATGCCGCACCCGTCGTCGGTGACGGCCAGGGCCACCCGGGCGTCGCTGTGCTCCAGGGTGACGACGACGCCTCCGGCCTCCGCGTGGCGGGCGGCGTTGGTCAGCGACTCCTGGGCGACCCGGTAGAGGACCAGTTCCGTCTCCGGGTCCAGCGCGGGCAGGTCGGCGGCGAAACGGCGGGTGACCTGCAGTCCGGTGTGGGTGGCGAAGTCCTCGGTGAGCGAGGTCAGCGCGCTGACGAGGCCCAGGTCGTCCAGCACGCCGGGCCGCAGCCGGCGCACCAGGCGGCGGACCTCGTCGAGACTGTCCCGGGTGATCTCCTGCACCTCACGCAGGTCCTCGCGCAGCGGCCCGGGGGCGTCGTCCGCGGCGCGCTTGAGGCCCAGCAGGATCGCGGTCATGCTCTGCCCGACCTCGTCGTGCAGTTCCTGGGCGATGCGGCGGCGTTCGGCCTCCTGGGCGAGCAGGGCGCGGCCGCTGCTGGCGGCCCGTTCCTGCTCCAGTCGCTCCAGCATGGAGTTGAAGGTGCGGATCAGTTCGGCGAGTTCCCCGCCGCCGTGCGCGGACAGCCGCTGCCCGGGCCGGAGCAGGTCCACCGTGGTCATCAGCCGGGTCAGCCGGTCCAGCGGGGTCAGCCCCCAGCGCAGCAGGGCGGCGTTGGCGACCAGCATCACCGCCAGACCGCCCAGCAGAATGATCGCCTCGGTCAGCAGCACCGGCACCGAGACGGTCACCGGAGCCCACAGCAGCAGCGCCGTCGCCGTGCCCAGCACGACGGCGTTGAGGGCGAAGATCCGCCAGAACAGGGACACCGGACGTCACGCCTCCTTCTGAGATGCGGCCTGCCTCCGCTGTCGGGCATCACGCATCCCGGACGAGCAGCCGCGCCTGGCCGTCGGCCGAGCCTGGCGCCAGCCTGCCCGCTCCGGCGCGGCCGGGTCGATGGGGCCCAGCCCCCATTTCCCGTGGCCCGGGCTACCCACACCCCGGCGGCGTGCATCCCCCGCCCCGCCGCAAATGGGGCCCGCGCCCGATGGGGATCCGCCCCGAAGAGGACCAGGGTTGAGGCCTGACCGCGCAGTCGGTGCGGCGGTCGGACCGGGCAGCGCCCACGCCTGCCCCGTCGTCCCGCGCCGGTCGCCCGCCCCCGAGGAGAAGGAGTCGTGCCGTGTCCGTCGATGCACCCCTCACCGGCCCCCGTCCCGAGCGCATGACCGCGCACGACGTGCGCCGACGTCTGGAACACGCCCGCAGCACCCGGCTGACGCAGCTGCACGCCCTCGACGAGACCGGGCAGAGCGTGGACGATCACCTGATGTCCATGCAGCGCGCCGCCATCGAGCGCGTCCTGAAGGAGATCGACGAGGCGTTCGCCCGGGTCGAGGACGGCACCTACGGCACCTGCCTGGGCTGCGCGGACCCCGTCCCGGCGGAGCGCCTGGAGATCCTCCCCTACACCCCCTACTGCGTTGCCTGCCAGCGCCGCGTCGCCGCCTGACCGGCACGCCGACTCCCGCCGTTCCTCTCCCTCGCTCTGCCCAAGGGGTGCAGTGGTGAACGACCCGCTCATCGCCGACCGCGCGACGCGCCTGTCGGCCGAGGATCTCGCCGCCCTGCGGGAGAACCTCACCGAACAGCGCCTGTTCCGCCAGGAGCAGCTCCGGCAGCTCGCCGACGCGGCTCCCTCCCGCACGGACGACGTGCGGCGACACGACGCCGCCTCCCAGGTCGAGGTCCACGTCAAGCTCGCGGCCGCCGCGCGCATGGTCCTCGCCGACGTCGAGGCGGCCCTCAGGCGCATGGCCGAAGGAAGCTACGGCACCTGCCGACTGTGCCGGGGTCCTGTCGCGCGCGAGCGGCTGATGATCGTGCCGCAGGCGCGCTACTGCGCGCGCTGCCAGCAGGTCAGGGAGGCCGGACGATGAGCGCGGACCGGCCTGCGCCCTGACCGGATCCGCTACCGCGGCGCGGGCCGGTCGGCACGCCGATCAGAGCCGGCCGTGTCGAGGACGTCCTCGCGGGCATATCGGGAATCGCACACGCCGCCGCAACGGCCCTCCGTATCCCATGGGGGCATGGACGACATATCCCATGGGGGCGTGGACGACGACGCATCCCTGTCCGCACCGCCCGGCCGTACCCGGGGGTTCGTGTTCCTCGGTCTGGCGGTCCTCGGCGTGGCCGGTGCCGTGTTCGCCATGCGGCGGCCGCTGATGATGTCGGCTCCGGCGTGCGCCGCCGGGCGGTGGCACGGCTGTTTCGACACGTTCAACGGTGTGGTGCTCATGACGTTGGCCGCGCTGCCGTTGGCCTGGCTGGTGGTGTGGGCTCTGGCACGCCGTCGGCGTGCCGCGGACGTCACGGCGGCGTGGCGGACGTCGCTGGCCGAGGTGGGCATGGTCACCATGGGGTCGCTCGGCATCGTCGGCAACCTGCTGGTCCTCGCGGCGCCGGCGTACGATTCCGGGCACCACATCCTGGCGTGGCCCCACCGTGCGTGCAGGTACTGCGAAGCGAGCCGGCTGTGAACCAGACCCCTTTCCCGCCCGAGCCCTGGCACCTGCGGGGCACCATGCAGGTCGCCCTGTGGCGGGTTCCGCTGACCGACCTGCCGGAGTGGCCCCTGCCTCCCGGCGCCCGGCCCCTGGCTGTGGGCCGCCACGGCTGCGTCGTCACCTTCTGGGTCGACTACCTGCCCGGAGGCACCCTCGCCTACCGAGAACTCCTCGTCGCGCAGGCGGTGCGTTACCGCCGCGCCGTCGCGGCCACCGCGGTGGCCGCCTGGGTCGACAGTGAGCGATCCCTGGCCGGCGGCCGCACCCTGTGGGGCATCCCCAAAGAACTCGCCGTGCTCGACTTCCCGGACCCGGAGCCCTCCACCGGCGTCCACGGGCCCTTTCACCTGTACGACGACCCCGGCTCGGGCCGTCCGGCCGTGACGGGCCGACACCGCACTCGACTCCGCGTCCCGGGCCGGTGGTTCCTCCCCGCCCGCCTCATCCAGCCGGGCCCCGGCGACACCCCTCGCGAGGTCCCCCTGCGGCTGACCGCCTCCTTCGGCATCGGAACGGCGTCCCTGACCGCCGCCCCCACCTCGCCGCTGTCGTTCCTCGACGGCCGCCGTCCCCTGCTGGCAGGGACCGCCGACGAATTCCGGTTCACTGTCGGCCGCCGGCGCGACAAGTGACCTGACGTCAGGTGCGGATGGACATAGGTTGGCGACATGTCGCATGCAGCCACCACAGGCACGGCCTTGGTCACCGGAGCCTCCCGCGGCCTGGGGGCCGTGATCGCCCGGCGCCTCGCGGCGGACGGGCACCCGGTCGCCGTTGGTCACCGGACGGGAGCCGAAGCGGCTCACGGGGTCGTCGCGGACATACGTGCGGCGGGCGGGACCGCGCGGGCGTTCGCCGCCGATGTGACGGACGAGGCCGCCGTCGCGGATCTCGTCGCGGAGGTCACCACGCACCTCGGGCCCATCGCCACGCTCGTCGTCAACGCCACCGGTCCCCAGCCCGAGGTGGACCCGGCGGCGGTGACCTGGGACGACCACCTGGACCAGCTCACGTTCTTCGTCAAGAGTCCCACCCTGCTGATGCAGGCGGTGCTGCCGGCCATGCGGGAGCGCGGAGGCGGCCGGATCATCCAGATCGGCTCCGACGTGCTGGAACGGGCCCTGCCCCAGATGTCGGCGTACGTGGCCGCCAAGGCCGCCCAGCACAGTCTGACCGAGTGCTGGGCCCGCGCGCTCGGCCCGTACGGGATCACCGTGAACACGGTCGCGCCGGGCTGGATCCCGGTCGAGCGGCACGCCGGAGCGAGTCCCGAGTCACTGGCCGCCTACACCGCCGACGTGCCCCTGGGGCGCATGGGCCGGCCGGAGGACATCGCCGCCGCCGTGGCTTTCCTCGCGTCACCGCAAGCGGCCTTCGTCACGGGCGAGCGCATCAAGGTCAACGGCGGCCACACGCTCGGCTGAGGGCTGACGAGGTGGGGGCGGGGCGCATTCCCGTGGGTGTGGCACGGACGTCCACGCCAGGATGTGAGGGACCGCGTCGCGCAGACTGCCGAAGTGGCGATGGACGCCCTCCACCGCGGCATCGGTGTTCACGCCCCACACCGTCATCCCGGCGCTCAGCCCGGACCGCACTCCGGACGGGGCGTCCTCGATGACCAGACAGTCCTCCGGCCGGACGCCCAGCCGTGCGGCGGCCTGCAGATAGGGAACGGGAGAGGGCTTGCCCTCCGGCACGGCGGCCGCGTCCACGATCACGTGCGGCACAGGCAGGCCCGTTCGCCCGAAGCGGCCGCGCACGCGGTGCTCGTAGTTCGAGGTCACCAACGCCCAGGCCCCCGGCAGCAGGCCGTGCAGCAGCTCCGACGCGCCGTGGAACGCCGCGTAGACGCCGGACCGGACGTCCTCGTCCTCCAGTTCGTGCAGCAGGGCCAGGCACTCGGCCGGATCGCGGTCGGCGGCGACCTGAGCGAACGTCTCCATCGGCCGTGTCCGCAGAGCCACCCGGTAGACCTCGTCCGCCCGGCCGCACGGGTTCACTGGTCACGCGTCGATCATGCCAGGCGGACCGCGTGCTGGCCGGGGCCACGAAGGACCCGAAATGTACCCCGCGGGTGACCTTTTGGGGGCGTGACCGAATAGCCCGCCATATTGGCTTCCACAGAACCGGGTGTGACGCGGAGGTGATTGCGGTGCGCTGTAGAAGCTGAAAGGGCCGGCCTCAGCTGAATCTCACCGCCATCGGCGACCGGCCGACGAAGCGAAACATCAGACGGGATTTCCTGTGAACAACACCGGACCGGCTTCCGGATACCAGGCCTACGACCAGCCCCCGGCGCCCGACCATTCCGCCCGCAACCAGGCCGCCGCACGCAGGGCCGCCCTCACGATCTGCACGATCGCCGACGTCGCGGCGGGTCTGCTGGGCCTGTGGATCGTCCTCTACCTGCTCGACGCCAACCAGGCGAATCCCTTCGTCGAGTTCGTCCAGGGCACCGCGAACTGGCTGTCCGGATGGGCGCAGGATATTTTCACGATGGACACAGAAGGTCTACGCGTCATCCTTAATTATGGCCTTCCGGCCGTCATCTATTTGCTGATCGGTCACGGCATCGCCGCCCGGATCAATCGGGCCTGACAGTACCGAGAACGCACTCGCATCCGGGAAACCGCGCATGCGGGTCGTGCACGAGAACGGAAAGGCCAGCACCGTGACAGGCACTCCGAGCGAAAGAGATCAGGCGCCGATCTACCAGGAACTGGTGCGCGAGCGAGGAGACGTGGTGGCGGAGGCCCAGTCGGCCGCCGAGCACACACAGCAGCAGGCGGCCCGGCTGCTGGGCGGTCACCACGCCGGGCAGCCGTATGCCGGCGAGCCACTCGGACACGCGGCGCGAGTGCCCTCGCCACGACAGCCGTGACAGTGCTGGTGGGGATCGGTGCCGCCCCCAGGGCCACACGGGTCGGGTGACGTCCGTGGCGCACGGTGCGCTGTAACAGGTGGGCCGCGAGGGCGGCCCCGTGAGGCCCGCTTTCCCCCCGTGAGCGGGCGCTCGTGCGGGGGCGGGCAGGCGCGCATCCCCCCGTCGCCTGCCCGCCCCACGCGCATCCGGTGCGCCCTCGCACCGCATCGGCGGACAGCGCGGAGTGCAGGCCGCCCCGACTCTCCCGCTCGCCGGGCCGTCTTGAGCGCGGGCACCGGCCTCGCCCCGTTGTTCTCCAGCGGCGAAGGCGGGGCGGCGGTGACGATGAAGCTGCCGATCTTGGGCAGACGGCGGGAGTGATCTTCCCGTCGGTCCCATGAGAGGGGGCATGCCGTGACCGCACCCGCGCGTCCCGCACCGCCTGCGAGGCGTCGGCGCCGGTTCGACCTTCGCGCGACCGCCCTGTTCTTCGTCTTTCTCGCCATGGTCGTGAGTGTCGTCGGTCTCGTCGCCCGCGTGGTGGCGGGTGCTGTCGAGCGGCGTCCCGCCTGGGTCTTCGTCCTGGTCGTCGTCGCTGTGGCGGGCTTCGCCGGCCTGGGGCGACGGTGGCACCTGGCGCGGGCGGCCCGCCGGGCCGCGGCGGCGCTCGACGAAGCGGCGCGAGAGGCGGCCAGGGAGCTGGAGGCGCCCGTGATTCCCCGTCAGCGCCCGGCCGCCGCGGTCTCGGTGGACTATGACGCCCTCTCCGCCGAGGAGTTCGAGGAGGCTATCGCCGCGCTCTGCGCACGCGACGGCTGCTCCGGCGTCGAGGTGGTGGGGGGCGCCGGGGACCTGGGCGCCGATGTCGTCGCCGTGGCCCCCGACGGGCGCCGGGTCGTCATCCAGTGCAAGCACTACGGGGACTCCCACCGGGTCGGCTCCCAGGACCTTCAGCGCTTCGGCGGCACCTGCTTCACCGTCCATGAGGCCGACGTCGCCGTGCTGGTCACCACGAGCGACTTCACCGCACCGGCGGTGGAGTACGCCGAGCAGTGCGGGATCGTGTGCGTGGACCGGGACGCCCTCCGGACGTGGACGGACGGCACCGGCCCCCGGCCCTGGGAGGACGCCCCGGACGAGTGGGCGACGTCGCCCTCACCTCCTGCCGGGCCGGTCAGTTGAAGGGGTCGAGGGTGAGGTAGGCCTGGCGGGGGTCGCCGTCGTGGACGAGGGACTCGTGGTGGCCGACGTCGTCGAAGGCGAACGCGTACGCCTTCCCGTCGGCCATCTGGGCGTGGATCTTGCGGGCGTAGTGGTTGGTGACGTCGTCCTTGTAGAACGCGTCGGCGGTGGTGTCCGGCTGGTTGGGGTTGGTCAGGAGCGTGGAGCGGTTGAAGCCGGCGCACAGTGTGCGGGAGATCGGGCCGCGCACCTGGTCGTTCGGCGCGTCGAGCCTCCGGTGGCAGCCGAAGACGGAGGACGCGTCCGGCTTCTGGAAGCTGGTGACGAGGGCGCCGGCGCCGTTGGTGAAGTTCAGGACGCCGCCGGAGACCCGGCCGTAGTACTTGGTGCCCGGCTGGTCGGCGAACGGGGTGACCGTCAGGGTGGAGGTGGCGTACTTCTGCCAGACGCGGTTGATGTAGTCGTCCATGACGGTGGCCGGCAGGGCGCCGGTCTCCAGTCCGTACAGCGGTGACAGGGCGCGCAGTACGGTGCCGTCGGAGCGGGTCTGGATCAGGTTGGCCCAGCCTCCGGGCTGTCCCCGCAAGGCGGTGAAGAAGCCGTTGTAGCCGCCGGGACGCAGCCGGCCGGTGCTCGCGGTGGTGCCGTCGGCGCGCTGCACCCCGACCGCGTACGGGGCGGAGAACATGTCGACCTGTGTGCTGTTGATCCACAGGCCTGAGTCGTTGAGTGTGTACTCCGACCAGTTGAACAGGATGTTCCGGTTGGGGTCGGTGGGGTTCTGCACGGCGGGCTGGACCAGGCCTCCGGTGGTGAGCCGGAAGACGAGTTTCTGTCCGTAGGAGAAGTACACGCGGCCGGAGAACTTCGGCATGCGGATGGTGGTCGACTGGCCTGCCGCCGGGCCGGGGATGGAGGCGTCGGGCGCGGGTGTCGGTGGGTTTCCGCCTGCCGGCCAGGGGTGGAAGGTGCCGTTCGCGTCGGCCCAGCCCTGGCGTCCGGTCGACAGTTCCGTGCCCAGGTTGTAGAGGTACACCGGCTCGTTGCGGGCCGAGTTGTTGGTGATCTTCAGGGGGATCGTCGCCGGGACCGCGGCCTGGGCCGGTGTGCTCGCGGCCTGGGCCGGGGTGCTCGCTCCGGTCGCGAGCAGTGAGCCGGCGAGCGCCGTGGCGAGGGACACCCCCACTGCTCTGGCCTGGCGCCTGAGGGTCCGTAACATGCGCTGCCTCCGTTCGACGAGGGCCGGTACGGGACGTTCTGAGAGCGCTCTCAGAGTTGCGCTTTGGTCCGGACCTGTCAATGAGGTCGACATGAAGCCGTGGTGGAGGTGCGCCGCAGGGGGCGCACCTCCGGGCGGTGCCGTCAGTCTTCGAGTGCCCGGTTGGTCTCGTCGCGCAGGAGGGCGACGTAGTCACGGGTCCAGGCCTCGACCGTGCCGCGGTCCCACAGGTCGGCCGAGTACTCCACGAAGCCCCGCAGTTCGTCCCCGGCCGGGACGAGACCGAAGGTGAGGTCCGTGCGGGACGCGGCGGGGGCGAGGTCCTCCACGGCCGTGGTCAGGCCGGGGAGTTCGACCTCCGCGTCCAGGGAGTTCTGGTACGCGAAGCCGACGTCGAGCCGGTCCGGCACGTCGGCGCCCGTGTGTTCCCGCAGCGCCGGGGCGATCAGCCGCACCGGCATGGCCTGGTCCATGCATTCCACCGCCGTACGGGCGACCCGGTCCGTCAGCGCGGTGAAGGAACCGGCGGCTCCGTCCCGGACCGGCAGGGCGAAGCCGGTGATCGTGCAGGCCAGCAGGGTTTCGAACGCACGGCGCTCACGGTTGGCGTAGGAGATGTTGAACACGACGTCGGCCTGTCCGGACTTCCGCGCGAGCATCCGGCCCAGGGCCGCCGCCGTGACGGCGAACGGGGTCGTGCCCCGCTGCCGCGCGAGGCGTTCCACGGCGGTCCGCACGTCGGCCGGCACGGTGAAGGGCACGGCCCCGCCCCGGCCGCTGGGCTGCTCGGGCCTGGGCCGGTCCAGGGGCAGGCCGACGGTGAACGGCACTCCGTCGAGTGCGTCCAGCCAGAACCGCAGCTTGCGTGCGTCGGCGGCCTCGTCGGCCTGCTCCCGCTGCCAGCGCGCGTACGCCACCGGCTGGCACCGCACGGCGGGCAGGGTGTGGGGCTCGCCGCGTCGGGCGGCGCCGTAGAGCGCGGCGAGTTCCTTCAGCAGCAGGCTGACGGACCAGCCGTCGCAGGCGGAGTGGTGCAGGACGAGGAGCAGGACCCAGGTGGTGTCGTCGGTGCGCAGGAGGCGCACGGTCATCGGCGTGCCGTGGGTGGGGTCGATCGGTGTTTCGGCGGCCTCGGTGCTCGCCGCGTCGAGGGCGGCCCGGCGTTCGTGCTCGGGTCGTGCGGTGAGGTCGTCGAGCGGCAGGTGCACCGGGCCGGGTCGCAGGACCCGCTGTTCCCAGCCGTCCCCGTTGCGGGTGAGGCGGGTGCGCAGTCCCTCGTGCCGCTCGACCAGTTGGGTCAGGGCGGTGCGCAGGGCCGGGACGTCCAGGGTCCCGGTGAGGGTGATGCGCAGGGCGACGTTGAAGACCTGCGGCAGGAGGTGGTCGGCGTGGACCGTGGCGAAGCGCGCCTGCTGGGCGGTGGCGGGTGCCCGGTGCACGACCGTGCCGGGGAGGGTGTCCGGCTCGGGCGTCGTGCCCTCGGCTGCCCGGGCCAGTCGGGCCGTCATGGCCCGCAGGGTCGGCTCCTGGTAGAAGCTCAGCATCGGGTAGTCGGTGCCGAACTCCTCCCGGACCTGGTTGACCAGCCGCATCGCGGTGATCGAGTGGCCGCCCAGGTCGAAGAACGAGGCGCCGGCCGTGAGGGCGTCGGGGTCCGTGCCGAACTCGGCGGCCCAGAGTTCGCGTACGCGCCGCTCGACGCCGGTGGGGTGGCCGGTCGCCGGCTCGCCCTCGGTGGTGGGGGCCGGCCTGTGGCTCGGTGCCGTCGTGACGAGGTCGGGTGCCGGGAGCGCGGACCGGTCCAGTTTGCCGTTGCCCGTCACGGGCAGCGCGGGCAGGACGCGCCAGGCGCGCGGCACCAGGTACTCGGGCAGACGGGCCGCCAGTTCCTCGGCCAGGAGGTCGGCGAACGCCTGCCGGTCGTCGGCCGCCGCGCCGACCGGGTCGGCGGGGACGGCGTAGGCGGCCAGGTAGGCCTCGTCCCGGTTGTTGCGGCGGGTCAGGACGGCCGCCTCGCGCACGCCGTCCAGGGTGGCGACGACGCGGGAGACCTCCTCCGGCTCGACCCGGAAGCCCCGGATCTTCACCTGGTCGTCGGCCCGGCCGCGGAACTCCAGTGTGCCGTCGTCCCGCCAGCGGACCAGGTCGCCGGTGCGGTACCGGCGGGCGCCCGGGGCGCCGTCCGGGTCCGGCAGGAAGCGCTCCTCGGTCAGCCGGGGGCGGTGCAGATAGCCGAGGGCGACGCCGGGGCCGCCGACGTACAGCTCCCCCACCGTGCCGACGGGCACCGGGTCGCCGGCGGCGTCGAGGACGCTCAGCGTCACGTTGTCGGCCGGCCTCCCGATCGCGATGGGCCGGCCGGCCTCCCGGCCCCGTGGGGAGACGGTCTCGGTGGTGCACAGCACGGTGACCTCGGTGGGCCCGTACACGTTCACCGTCTCGTACGGCGCCTCGGGCCGCGGCCGGGTGCGCAGTACGTCGCCGCCGAGCAGCAGATGACGCAGGGGCGGCTGCTCGGCCGGCGGGAGACGCAGCAGTTGTTCGCCGAGGGCGGTGGGGAGGATCGAGAAGGTGACGCGCTGCTCGGTGTACCAGCGGGCCAGGGCGAGCGGGTCCCGGCGCAGGTCCTCGTCGGCGATCGTGACCGACGCGCCCGCCGTCAGCGCCGGCCAGATCTCCAGCAGGGAGGCGTCGAAGCTCTGGCTGCACACCACGGCGCTGCGGTCGGCCGGGGTGACGGCGAAGCGCCGGTGCTGCCACGCGCACAGGTCGACGACGCCGCGGTGCGACACCACGACGCCCTTGGGGGTGCCGGTGCTGCCCGAGGTGTAGAGGACGCAGCACGGCGCCTGACCGTCGAGGGCGGACCCGGCGCCCTGCCCGCGCGGCGCGGTCGCGTCCGGCGGTACGACGGTGACGTGCCCGGGCAGCTTCAGGGCCGCCGCCGCCTCGCGCGTCGACACCAGCGTCCGGGCGCCGCACTCGGCGATGACCTGCTCGGCGCGCGCCCGGCCGAGGGCCGGGTCGAGCGGGACGTAGGCGCGGCCCGTCCTGAGCACGGCGAGCATGGCCACCACGAGGTCGGCGGAGCGGGGCAGCCACAGCGCCACCGTCTCGGCGGTGCCCGCCGCGGGCGGTTCCCCCAGCGCGGAGGCCAATCGCTCGGCGCGGTCGTCCAGTTCGCGGTAGGTCAGTCGGGTGTCGCCGCTGATCACCGCCGTGCTGTTCGGGTGCGCGGCGGCCCGCCGGGCGACGAGGGCGTGGACGGTGGTGTCCGCGGGCGGGCGGGACGGGCCGTGCCGCCAGGCTCTCGGCACCGGTTCGCCGTCGGCCGCGGTGTCGGCGGCCGGCGCGGCGAGTCGGGACAGGGGCGCCTCGGGATCGTCGACCGCCGCCGCGAGCAGGTCCCGGAAGACGGCGAAGAACCCGTCGACGGTGCGTCGGTCGAACAGGTCGGTGTTGTACTCCAGATGGCAGCGGATGCCGTGCGGCTGGTCGGTGAAGTAGACGGTGAGGTCCGTCAGGGACTTGTCCGGGCCCGCGTCCAGCGGCGTGGCCTCGATGCCGGGCAGGTCGAAGCGGAACGGTTCGGCCCGCTGGAACTCGGCGAACGTCTGGAACACGGGCGTCCGGTCGACCGCCCTGGCCGGGGCGAGCTCGCGCACGACCGTCTCGAACGGCACGCGCGCGTGGTCGTACGCGTCGAGGGCGACCGTGCGCACCCGGTCCAGGAGGGTGCCGAACGCGGGGTCGCCGGACAGGTCGAGGCGGAGCGCGAGGGTGTTCACGAAGAAGCCGAGCACGTGCTCGGCGCGTTCGGGCCGGTCCGAGATCGGGGTGCCGACGACGAGGTCCGTCTGCCCGGTGACCCGGTGCAGCATCGCCGCGTACCCGGCGAGCAGGGTCATGAACAGGGTGCTGCGGCGGGTGCGGCTCGTCTCGCGCAGGCGCCGGGAGAGTTCCGGGTCGAGGGTGTGGAAGACCGCCCGGCCGTTCGACGTCATGGTCGCCGGGCGGGGCCGGTCGGTGGGCAGTGCGAGGACGGGCAGTTCGCCGCCGAGGGTGGTGCGCCAGTACGTCAGGTCCTCCTCGGCGTCCCGGCCGTGCGCGGACGCGGCCAGTTCCCGGGCGTGGTCGGCGTAGCTCCACGTCAGGGCGGGGAGGTCGGGCGCGGTACCGTCGCGTTCGGCCCGGTAGAGGGCGGACAGGTCGCGGGCGAGGACGGTGGCGGAGGCGGCGTCGACGACGATGTGGTGCAGGGACAGGACGAGGACGTGCTCGGTCTCGGCCGTCCGGACCAGGCGGGTGACGAACAGCGGGCCGTCCGCCAGGTCGAAGCGGCGGCCGCTTTCGGCGGCCAGGACGTCCCGCAGTGCGGTGCCGGGAGCGCCGGTGGCGTCCACGACCTCGAAGTCGGGCTCGGCGGACGCCCGTACCACCTGCCGGGGCTCTCCCCCCGCCTCCCGGAAGACCGTGCGCAGGCCTTCGTGCCGGGCGACGAGACCGCGCAGGGCCGCGTGCAGGGCGGGTACGTCGAGGGGCCCGGCGAGGCGGATCGCCTTGATCTCGTTGTAGGCGGTCCGTCCCGGCAGGAGGCGTTCCAGGAACCAGATGCGTTCCTGGCCGGGCGACAAGGGCGCCTCGGCGGGGGCCGGGCGGACCGGTGCGGGGCGCGGCGGTGCCGAGGCGGCGGTGGCCCGCCGGTGGTAGTGCCGGCGCAGGGCGTCCAGGCGGGGCAGGCCCTCGCGCAGGTGGTCCGCCGCGACACCGAAGTCCACGAGGGCCACGATCTCGTCGGCCCCGGCCGCGGTCACCGCGTCGACCACCGGGCGGACGCTGTCCGCCGTGCCGATCAGGGCGCGCTGGTCGCAGTAGCGGCCGTAGGCGCGGCGGAACAGCGCCTGAAGGTCGTCCTCGCTCAGGGCGGCCAGGTCGACGTTGTGCCCGAGGCTGCCGGTGACGCCGCTGAACAGGGACAGCGACGCCCGCATGTAGCGGGACAGGGGCTCGTAGGCCTCGGTGCGCGCGGTGTCGTGGTCCTCCGCGAGGAAGGTGTGCAGCAGGACGGCCACCCGCCCGGCGTCCGGGTCCAGGCCGTGCCGGGCCCGGGTGCCGCGGTAGCGGGCGATGTTCTCCCGGAGCTGTTCGACGCTCTGGGTCATCAGGTTGGTGACGATGCCGAGGTCGTGGCGGGCGGCCAGTTCGTACGAGGCGGGGTTTCCGACGACCGCGGTGTACAGGGGTGGGGCGTCCTGCACCGGGCGCGGGAAGAGCCGCAGGTCGGCCTCGCCGTCGCCGGTGGTGCGGCGCAGGGCGGCACCGCGCCAGAACCTCCGTACCTCTTCCAGCTGTTCGTACATCAGCTCCTTGTGCCGGCCGAAACGGTCGGGGAAGAAGGCGAAGTCCTTGGAGTTCCAGCCGCCTGCGACGCCGATGCCGACGCGTCCGCCGGAGAGGTTGTCCACCATCGACCACTCCTCGGCGACCCGGATCGGGTCGTGGAGCGGCAGGACGACGGAGCCGGCGTTGAGGCGGATGCGATCGGTCTCCCGCGACAGTGCGGCGGCCAGGACCGCCGGGTTGGGGAAGAGGCCGCCGAAGGAGTGGAAGTGGCGCTCGGGCATCCAGAGCGCGTGGAACCCGTGCCGGTCGGCGAACCGGGCCGTCTCGATGAGCAGTTCGTACTGGCCGTGGCGTGGCGCGGGCGCGTCCTGCGGGTAGTCGCCGAAGAAGTAGACGCTGAAGTCGGGGGTGCGGGGGGCGGCTTGGGGCGCCGGTTCGGTGTGGGGTGCGACGTCCTTTGCCGGTGCTGTGGCGTGTGCGGTGGCCGTCGCGGCGGCGTTCCAGGGCATGGAAGCCACGGGGGTGGGCGGGGGTGTCGGTGAGGGCGTGGACGCGGGCGCTTCTGAAGTCGCTCGGGGGTGCGGCTTCGGTGTCGTGGCCTTCGGTGCCACGATCGGCCCGCCCGGGAAGAACCCCGCCGACCGCAGCTCGCGCAGCGAGTCCCGTACGGCGTCCGCCACGAACTCGATGTCACCGTCCGAGTGGGCGGTGGACAGGAAGAAGTTGCGCCACTCCCAGACGTGCACCCCGCGCAGCATCAGGTGGTGGTACAGCAGCTCCATGTCGGCGCGGTGCTCGAAGCGGAACTGGGAGCCGAAGTGGCTCATCCGCAGCGGGTACTCCTCGGCCTCGAAGAAGCCGTTGAGTGTCGCGGCCAGTTCGGCCGTGCGCGCGTTGAGCCGCTCCTGGAGGCGAGGGCTGTGCTCCTTGAGGTGGGCGAGGACGGCGCGGGCGGCGACCATCGACACCGGGTGCTGGATGTACGTACCGCCGAAGAAGGTCGTGTCGGCGGGCGGGTAGCTGTCGTCGCCGTAGGACCAGTGGCCGCCGTCGACGCCGTCCATGATGTCGGCGCGGCCGGCGATGGCGCCGATGGGGAAGCCGCCGCCGAGGAGCTTGCCGTAGGTGGCGAGGTCCGGTGTGACGCCGTACAGCTCCTGCGCGCCGCGCGGGGCGGGGCGGAAGCCGGTCAGCATCTCGTCGAAGAGCAGCACGATGCCGTGGCGGCGGGTCAGCTCCCGCAGCTTGCGGACGAACTCGGCCGGCTGGAGCGAGGGGTGCCTGCTCTGCACCGGCTCCACGACGACCGCGGCGATGTCGCCGGCGTTGCGGGCGATCGCCTCCAGGGCGCTGTCGCTGCCGTAGTCGAGGACCAGCAGGTCCGAGACGGCGCTCTGCGGGATGCCCCGGGAGACGGGGACGGTGAGCTGCTCGCTGCCGCTGCCCGAGGCACGGCCCAGGACGTTGTCGGCGTGGCCGTGGTACGCGCCGAGGAACGTGACGATCTTGTCGCGGCCGGTGGCGGCGCGGGCCAGTCGGATGGCCGCCGAGTTGGCCTCCGTGCCCGAGTTGGCGAAGGCCACGCGCTCCAGGCCGGTGAGTTCGGCGAGCAGTTCCGCCGCCTCGCCGGTCTCGATGGTGCGGGGGCCGAGCTGGATGCCGCGGGAGAGGTGTTCGCGCACGGCCTCCGTGACGAAGTCCGGCTCGTGGCCGAAGAGGAGGACGCCGAAGCCCATCGTGATGTCGACGTACTCGTTGCCGTCGACGTCCTGGAGCCGCGCCCCGCTCGCCCGGCGCCCGGCGATCGGGTACAGCATCTCCTTCGTGCCGCTGCGGAAGCCCACGACCGCGCGGCTGTCGGCCAGGACCCGGCGGTAACGCTGGGCGATCCGCTTGGAGGTCGGGGTCTTCGCGGTGTAGCGGCGGACGAGGTCGGCGAGGTGTACCTGCTGGGAGTGGGGGGAGGCGTCGCGCACCATGCCGGAGGTCCTCGTGACCGACACGCGGGGGCCGTGGACGCGCGGCGGCTCCGGGGCGTCGGCGGCGGCCGTGCCCATCTGGTCGGCGATGCGGCGCGAGAGTTCGGCCATCGCCGCCAGGTCCCGGTCGAGTGCGGCCGATATGCCGTTCAGCCCGGTCACTTGACGACCCTGCCGTTGAGTCGGTCCGTGACCGAGGCGGTCTGGAGCGCGAGCAGTTGGGAGAGCTGGGACATCATCTGCAGCTGTATCCGGGACATCTGCTGGATCTTGTCCGCGAGATCCTCCAGCTCCTCGCGGGTCGCGTACGCGGGAGCGGGGGCGGACGGGGTCGCCGCGGGCGCGGGCTCGGGGTCGGAAACAGAGGGGGCGGGTGCGGGCTCGGGAGCCGGTGCCAGTGCGGGTGTGGGTGCCAGTGCGGGTGTGGGTGCCGGTGCAAGTGGGGGTGCGGGTGCCGGAGTGGTGGCCCTGGGCGCGATGGACTCCGTCGCACAGGTCGGTTCGGCCCGCTGAACCGTCTCCGGCATGTGGGCCACGATGAACTCCGCGAGCCGCCGCGGCGTGCCCGTCTCCTCCAGCAGCTGCCGCATCGTCACCCTGACCTGGTGCTGCTGCTCCAGCTCCCGCAGCACGCTGATCATCTGCAGCGAGTCGGCGCCGAGATCGAAGAAGTTCGCGTCGCCGTCGATCGCCGACGGATCCCCGCCGAGGTGCCGGGCGGTCGCCTCGACGATGCCGTGCAGTACCCGTGCGGCCGCTGCCTCTTGCTGAACCACTGCGGTTCCCCTTCTCGCTGATGGTGCCGTGCCGAGGACCGTCGGCTCGGGCCCGGTCCAGTGCTGTCGGTGCTGGAATCGGTAGCCGGGCAGCGGGATGCGCCTGCCCCCGCTGCCGGCCAGGAGCGGCTGCCAGTCGAGGTCCGCGCCCGCGCAGTGCAGTGCCGCGGCGGCGCTCCAGAGGGTGCCGAGTCCGGTGCCGCGCCGCAGCGACGGCACCGCCGGTACGTCGGGCAGGGCCCGGCGGGCCAGTCCGCTGAGGGTGGTGTGCGGCCCGATCTCCAGCAGGACGTGCGGCCGCTGGGCGGCGATGCCGCGCAGCGCCTCGTCGTAGCGGACGGGCTCGCGGGTGTGCCGCAGGAAGTGGTCCGTGTCCGGGACCCAGCCGGGTGGGCGGACCACCCCGTCCAGGGTGGTGACGAACGGGATCCCGACGGGCCGGAACTCCACGTCGTCGAGGACCTTCCGGAACTCCTGGAGCATGGGTTCCATCAGGGCGGTGTGGAAGGCGCGGGTCACCGGCAGCCGGTGCCCCGGTGTGCCGCGCTCGTCCAGCAGGGCGCACGCCCGGTCGACGGCCCCGACCGGTCCGGCGAGGACCTGGGTGCGTTCTCCGTTCGACACGGCGGGCTCCAGCCCGGGCACCTCGGCGGCCAGGGCGAGCGCGGCGGCCCTGTCGATCGGCGCGGCCACCATCGCGCCCGGGGCGCAGCGCCGCCGCATCAGTTGGCCGCGTTCGGCGGTGAGGCGCAGTCCGTCCCGGAGCGACAGGGCTCCGGCCGCGTGGAGTGCGGCGTACTCGCCGACGCTGTGCCCGGTCACGGCGTACGGTTCGATGCCGGTGTCGCGCCAGAGCCGGACGAGGGCGCACTGCAGGGCGAACAGCGCGGGCTGCGCGGTGTCCGTGTCCCCGAGGTGCTCCTCCCCGTGTGCGTGCTCCGTGGTCAGCTCGGCGTGCAGCGAGACGCCGGTGAGCTCGCGGTGGTACTGCTCGCACGCGTCGAGGACGTCGCGTACGGCGGGGAAACGCGCGTACAGGCCGGCCGCCATGCCGGGGTACTGGCTGCCCTGGCCGGTGAACTGGAACGCCACGCGCGCGGTGCCCTCCCCCGGTGCCGTCCCCGTGGTCACCGCCGCCCGGGCCGTTCCGGCGAGCCAGGTGTCGAGGGCGTCGGCGAGGGCCGCGGGGGTGGAGCCGCGGGCGGCGAGGCGGTGGGGACCGTGCCTGCGGCCGAGGGCGGCCGTGGTGACCAGGTCGGCCGGGTGCGGCGTGGGAGGCCTGCGCAGCCGGTCGCGGAAGGCGCGGGCGTTGTCCGCGAGGGCCTGCGGGGTGCTGCCCGAGACCAGCAGGACGTCCGGCGGGGAGGCCGCGCCGCTCCTGGGCGCCGGTTCGGGGGCCTGTTCCAGGATCAGGTGGACGTTGGTGCCGCCGACGCCGAGCGAGGTGAGGCCCGCGCGGCGCGGCAGGTCGGTCTCGGGCCAGGGCCGGGCGGTGCGGGGGATGTAGAAGGGGCTGCGGTCGAGGTCGAGGAGGGGGTTGGGCTCGGTGAAATTCGCCATCGGCGGGATCACGCCGTGGCGCAGCACCAGCAGGGCCTTGACGAGGCCGGCCAGTCCGGAGGCGGCGTCGAGGTGGCCGAGGTTGGCCTTGGTGGAGCCGAGGGCGCAGTAGCCCTCGCGGTCGGTGTCCTCGCGGTAGGCGCCGGCCGCGCCGTCGAACTCGATCGGGTCGCCCTTGAGGGTGCCGGTGCCGTGGGTCTCCAGGTAGCCGATGGTCTCGGCGCCGACGCCGGCGCGTCGCAGGGCCTGCCGGATGGCCGCGCGCTGGCCCTCGGCGCTCGGGGCGCTGAACGCCGACTTCCCGGCGCCGTCGTTGGCGATGCCCCAGCCGCGGATGACGCCGTGCACGGTGTCGCCGTCGGCGACGGCCCGGGGCAGCCGCTTCAGTACGACGGCCAGCACACCGGTGCCTCCCACGGTGCCGTCGGCACCGGCGTCGAAGGGGCGCACCCGGCCGGACCTGGACAGGATGGAGCCCTTGACGTGGCGGTAGCCCAGGACTTGAGGGACGTGGACGGCCGTGGCGCCGACGAGGGCGATGTCGCAGTCGCCCAGGAGCAGCGACTGCGCGGCCGCCTGCACGCCCACCAGGGAACTGGAGCAGCCCGTCTGGATGTTGACGGCGGGGCCGGTCAGGCCCAGCCGGTAGGCGACACGGGTGGCCGTGAAGTCGGCGAAGTTGCCGATGATCGTCTGCATGCCCGACGGCCAGTCGGTCGGGGGCAGGCTGGGCAGGACGTTGTTCAGGAGGTAGCTCTGCAGGGTGTACAGGTGGTAGCCGCTGCTGGCGTAGACGCCGACACGGGTGCCGTTCCGTTCCCGCGGGTAGCCGGCGTTCTCCAGGGCGTGCTGGGCGCATTCCAGGAACATGCGCTGCTGCGGGTCGGTGAGGCGGGCCTCGTGGGGGCTCATCGCGAAGTGCCGGGCGTCGAAGCCGGCGAGGTCGTCGAGGATCCCGGAGGCACCGACGAAGTCCTCCGCCCCGTACTCCTCGGCGGGGATCCCGGCGGCGGCCAGTTCCTCGTCGGTGAAGCGGGTGATGCGGTCGGTGCCGTCCCGGATGATCCGCCAGAAGTCCTCGGGCGTGTCGGCGCCGGGCAGCCGGAAGGCCATGCCGATGACGGCCATCCGCGGGTCGGGATCGCTGGTGGTCATCAGCCGCGTCCCTCCGTCACGGCCGGCCGGTCGGCGGCCGGCTCCTCCAGGGCGGGGCCGGGTCCTCTCCGGCCCTTGACGACCAGCAGCAGGAGCAGGGCCGTGCACAGGGCGATCGCGAGGCCGTGGAAGGCGGCCACGACCTGCAGCGGCGAGAAGCGTTCCAGGAGTGCGCCGCTCACGAGCATGCCGAGGCCGAAGCCGGTGTTCTCGGCCGAGGCGGACAGGCCGAAGAGCCGGCCGCGCTGGTCGTCGGGGGCGGCCTGCAGCCGTGACACGTAGACGGTCTCGGTGAAGCCGTCGGCGGCTCCGGCGACGAGCGCGGCGATGACGGCGGGCAGGGTCGGCAGTCCGCAGAAGACCACGATGAATCCGGCCGACATCACACAGGCGCCGAGCGCGAACGCCCGCTCCCCGGGGGTCCGCCCCGTCTTGGCGGTGACCTGGGCGATCACCTGCTGGGCGACGATGTTGCCGATGGCCCAGGTGGCCCAGAACTGGCTGATGAAGGTGGCCGGATGGTCCGGGTCGAGGCTGCTGGAGTACAGGGGCAGGGCGACGTTGTGGGACGAGGAGCCCAGTCCGTCCACGGCCCGGACGGCGATCATCGCCAACAGCAGCGGGGCCGTGGCCAGCAGCACCCGGACCGTGCCGCGCGCGGCACCCGGGGCCTTCGCGGAGCCGTCGGCCGTGGGGTCCTCGGCCGCCCGGGTGCGGACGGGGAGGAGGAACAGCACGGTCGCGGAGACCAGGAACGTCGCGGCGTCCAGGGCGAAGGCGGCGGAGTAGCCGAGCTCCGCCACCACCACGCCCGCCGAGGCGAAACCGGCGATCATCGCGAGCGAACGTCCGGTCACGAGCAGCCCGTTCGCCCGGACCCGGTGCTCCGCTCCGACGATCTCGGGGATGCTGCTGCGCAGCGCCACCTGGGAGAGCGTCGAGCAGCCGCCCGTGACCACGGCCAGGACGTACAGCAGCCCCGGGCGCACCCCGTCGGGGGCGAGCAGCAGCGTCAGCAGGGCCGCCGCCTGGCACAGGTCGGCGCCGACCATCAGGCGCTTGCGGTCGTACACCGAGACGAGCCGCCCGCTCACCCAGCCGGAGAGGACGTTCGTCCCGAGCCGCACGGCCATGAAGAGGCCGGCGGCGAGCGCGCTGCCGGTGGCGTCGTAGACGAAGACGTTCAGCGCCACCATGTTCAGGTAACTGCCGTACGCCGAGATGCCGTTGCCCAGGACGAGCAGACGGAAGTACCTCATGCACCTTCCCCTGGTCTGCATGAGGGGTGCGCGTTCCCCCCGATACGCCGCCGGCCGGCAGCCGTTGGTCCGTCACCCAAGCAGAACCGGACAGGCGTCTTCAAGACTCGACAGTGGTCCAGACGACTTCCGGTCTTGTTTTGGCGCTTTCGGAGCGACCGGCCAACCCGTCGCGGGCGCTCAGCGTCGCAGGTCCGCCTCGTTCGCCGCCACGACGACGCGGTCGTGCTCGGCGCGGGTGAGCAGGTTCTCGGTGAGCCAGCGGCCGGCGTTCGCCCCCTTCCACATCGGCGACGACACGCCCTACCACGCGTACTTCACCCGCGGCGTCGTAGACGAAGACGTTCAGCGCCACCATCGCATCGCGCACATCACCGGCGACCCCGGGTACGCCGCCGCCCTGGAGCGGGCCGAGGGTGCCCGGGCCGCGCTCGCCGACGCCGGTCTCGCCCTGGTGGGTGAGCCGAGGTTCGGGGCGTGGTCGGAGGGCTGGGGCCGGGCGGCGACCGCGCTACTGCTCGACCGGCACCCGGACGTGGACGCGGTGCTGTGCGGCAGCGACCAGATCGCCCGGGGCGTCATGGACGTCCTGCGCGAGCGCGGCCACCGGGTGCCGGAGGACGTGGCGGTGATGGGCTTCGACGACTGGCGGGTCCTGACGTCCGCCTCCCGGCCGCCGCTGACCAGTGTCGACATGAACCTGGAACAGGTCGGGCGGGCCGCCGCGCACGCCCTGTTCACGGCGATCTCCGGCGCGATCACCCGGCGTGGCCTGCGGATCGGCCACCCGCGCCGCTCACGACACGAGTCGGTCCAGGGCCGTCAGGACCGGTGCCACGCCGTCCTCCTCGGCCAGACGGCGGGCGAGGTCCTGGGCGCGGCCGCGATGGGCGGAGTCGTTCACGGCCCGGCGCAGGGCGGCGGCGAGCGTGTCGGCGGTGAGGCGGCGCAGGGGGACGGCGCAGGGCGCGGTGCCCAGTGCGACCAGACGGGCCGCCCAGAAGCCGCCGTCGAACTGCACGGGCACCGGAACGGTGGGGACGCCGGCGCGCAGGACGGCGGCGGTGGTGCCGGCTCCGGCGTGGTGGACGACGGCTGCCGTCCGGGGGAACAGCATGGCGTGCGGCACGTCGCCGACGGTGATCACGTCGTCGGTGCGGGCGGCCAGCCCCGCCCAGCCCTGTTGGACGATCCCGCGCAGTCCCGCGGTGCGCAGGGCGCGCACGATCTCGCCGCTGAGCCGCTCCGGGTCGGGCACGGTGGCACTGCCCAGCCCGACGAAGACCGGGGCGGGCCCGGCGGCGAGGAACTCCTCCACCTCGCGGGGGCAGTTCGCGGCTGTCGTGCGGCCACCAGTAGCCGGCGATCTCCAGTCCGGCCCGCCAGTCCCGGGGCCGGGGCACCACCTGTGCGCTGAAGCCGTGCAGCACCGGCCACAGGGCCCGTTCATGGGACCGGCGGATCGCGACGGGGCCGCGCAGGGTCATGCCGTGCCGGGTGCGGAGCCTGCGCATGGCCCGGGTGTAGACGCCGTCGACGGCGGTGGTGACGGCCAGTCCGCCCAGGCGGTTGCCCACGGTGCCGAGCGAGCGCCCGCCGAGCATGGGGGCGCCGAACTCCCGTGTCGGGTGCTGGGGTTGCAGGAACAGGCCCAGGCTGGGCAGCCGCAGCCCCTCCGCGATGGCGGCGCCGAGGGGGGCCACGGCGCCTGCGGCCAGGACGACGTCCGCGCCGCGCGCGGCCTGGACCAGGGCGTCGGTCATCTCCTCGGCCGCGGACCGGGCCATCGACGCCGCGCGCAGCAGCTTGCCCAGCCCGGTGACACTGGCGTGCAGGCTGCGGCCGCGGTCGGAGTGCGACACGGCGTGCGGGTCGACCGGGGTGGGGTGGAAGCGCACGTCGGAACCGGCGGTCAACGGCTCGAACAGGCCGTGGGTGGCGAGCGTGACCTCGTGCCCGCTCCGCACCAGCCCCGCGCCCAACCCGGTGTACGGCGCGACGTCGCCGCGCGACCCCGCTGTCATGATCACCACCCGCATGCGTCCCAGTGTGGACCGCCCGGGAGGGCGACACGCTGTGTACGGCGGCATGTGGACGAAAACCGCCGGTGCAGGTGAGGGCCGGCCGGACCTTGTTACGGCGGGTCGAACACCGGGCCGGTGTCGAGCGCTTCGATGAGGCCGGCGGCGGCTTGGCGGACGCGGAGCGAGGCGTCCGTGGTGAGCGCGGTCAGCCGGGCGCGCGCCTCCTCGCCGCCGGGCGGCAGCGAACCGGTGGCCTCCACCCAGCGGGTGAGCCCGAGAACGGCCTGGTAGCGGACCGCCTCGTGCGGGTCGTCCAGGCTCCGCAGGAAGCGCCGCGTGTCGTGCCGGGCTCGCTCGTCGGTCGGGTCGTCGCCGTCGAGCAGGGACAGCGCGGCGGCCCGGACCTCCGCGGACCGGCTGCCGTCCGCGAGGCGCCGTACGGCCGGGAGCGCCTGGGCGAGGCCGAAGAGGGCGTTGCGGGTACGCCAGATGTGGCGCGCGTCGGTTTCCAGGTGGGCGGCCAGGGACCAGGCCACGGGGTGCCGCTCCCAGAGGCGGAGTCCGTTCTCGACGCGTGCCTCGAGTCCGTCGAGGGCGCCCGCGCGCAGGTCGTCGTCGGGGTCGTCGAGGAGGGGCAGCAGGAGCCACACGGCGTCCCATCGGCCCTGGGCTCCGATGGCCGTGGCGACGGCGGCCCGGGTGCGGGAGGGCAGTGTCTCGTCGGCCAGGGCGGCGCGCAGTTCCTCGGCGGCCGTGTCCGTGTTCAGAGCGCCCAGGGCTTGCGCCGCCGACGGTCCGGCTATGGGGTCGCGCAGCCAGCGCACCGCCGGTTCGCCGACGTGCTCGTCCCCGTGCCGTCCGAGGCCGCGCAGCAGCCTCGCGGCGACCTCGGGGTCCCGCTCGGTGCGCAGGGCCTCGGCCAGCTTGTCCTGCACCTGCCGTTGTTCCACGTGGAACAAGCGCCGGGCGACCGCGATCCGTACCGCGGGAGAGGGATCGCGCAGCCCGGTGAGCAGCGAGTCGAGGAGGTGCTCGGTGTGACTCTCCGACAGCCAGTCCAGGGCTCGCGCGCGGGCCGTGCCCGAGCCCTGGCGGGCGGTGCGGATCACCTCCGCGCGCACGGTCTCGTCACCGGCGCACCCGTAGATCAGGGTCCGAGCCCGCCCCCAGACGGCCGGGTCGGGATCGCCGAGGAGCCGGACCAGGGCCGCGGCGTCCCCGGGCACGCCCAGGACGATCAGCCCCTCCAGGGCGTTGATCCGCACGCGGCGGTCCGGGTCGGCCAGTTGACGCGCGAAGGCCTCTATGACCGCGGGACCGCCGAGTCCCAGCCGGGTGACGGCGACCGAGGCCCGGCACCGTACGCCCGGATCCTCGTCGCTCATCAGCACGGGCAGCACCGCGCGGCCCGCCTCCGGGTCCCCGAGACGGGCCAGGGCCAGGGCGGCGGCCGCGCGTACGGAGGACGCGGGGTCGCCGGCCGCCTCGGCGGCCACGGGGGCGTACTCGGACCGGCCGGTCCGCCCCAGCCCCTTCAGCGCCGCCGCGCGCCGCTCCGCATCCGGCGCCGTCGACTCCCGCAGGAAGAAAGCGATCTGATGGTCCGCCCCCATGGACACCTCCACGAAGAAAGACCTGCGAGGGACACGAAGGTTGCTCCGGTGCCCCTCTTCTGGAAGGTCGGCCGCCTGGGCGTCAGCCGACAGGTGGGGTGATGCCCGCCTGTTCCGCCTGGAGTTCGGAGCGGACGACTTCGAGGAGGCGGCCGGTCCAGTTCCGGCCGCGGCCTCCCCGGTCGCCCCAGTGCTCGGAGTCCGCGTCGTCGTAGACGAGTGTCGCGTCGGCCGTGTCCACCAGGACCCGGGCGAGCGCCGGGTTCTGGGTGAACTTGGCCCTCAGCAGGGAGGTCATGACCGCCGTCCGGGCCTGCTCCCACCCCTCGCGCCGGGGGGCGCCGGCCGCCGCGGCGCGGGCGTCGAACGTCGAGGCCGCGTCCCGGGCGGCGGCCCGGGCCTCGGGATCGGCGGTGGACAGGGCCCAGTACGCGTGCGTGACCGTGGGGTAGGTGACACCGTCGATCAGCAGGGGCGCGGGGAACTCGTTGCGCAGGACCTCGGTGCCCGGGTCGTCCGAGGGCCTGAGGGGGTAGCTCTGGTAGAGGTGGATCGCCGGGGCCATGGGGGTGGCGGGGCCGTCGGCCGGGACGCGCGAGGGGCGTTCGGCGTTCCACTTCGCCCGGTCCTCGAAGTAGGCCACCGCTTCGTCGTACTCCTCCTGCGTGACCGGTTCGTCGAGCAGGGCCTCGAGGAGTCCGCCGGGTCCGGTCACCAGGACCTGCAGCGGCCCGTCCTTGCGGTCCATGTCGCCGAGGGCGTAGTGGCGCTGGGTCTCCGGGATGGCGTGGTAGGCGGCGCGGGCCGCGGCCCGGTTCTCCTCGGTCCGGTCGGCGAGGAACACGTCGACGGCGGCCAGGCAGCGGTCCGTGGAGTCCGGGCGTCCGTTGAGCTGGTCGATGGTGTCACGGATCTCGGCGAGCAGCAGCTCGGGGGTGAGCCAGGTGCGCGGCTCGCTGAACTTCCACACCGCCAGGTCGTGCGCGGAGACCCGGGCGCCGTCCGGGAGCCGGGTGGCGACCCAGCCGCACCGCAGCTTCTCCTCGAACTCCTCCAGGGTGACCAGGCCCCAGCAGTCGATCAGCCCGTCCGCGTAGACGAACAGGTCGGTGAGGAAGTAGTCGCCGTTGCGGATGAAGGCGTGGCGCCAGGTCCCGGGGACGCGTCTGCCGTCCGCCGTGCGGTAGGTGATCCGATGGCCGATCATGCCGGCATTCTGCCGTAACCACTGGTCAGCGCAACGGGTTTGTCGTGGCCGCGGACCGTCGCGCGCACGCCCGGAGCCGGGTCCTCCGCCTGGGTGCGGCGGAGGACCCGGCTCCCGGTCGGGCGGTGGATCAGGAGGACTGGGCGCTCTGGTACAGGTTCTGCGCGTCGGCACCGAAGTACGGGCCGTACATGGCGTTCGGCAGGAAGTTGTACTTGAAGCTGTTCACCGAGGACTGCAGGCCGGTCCCGGTGGCCTCGTCGAACTGCGTGAACCACGGGCCCCCGCTGGAGCCGCCGGTCATGTTGCAGGTCATGCCGTGGTCGCTGGACAGCAGGAAGTCCCGGTAGGTGGTGCCGCTGCAGTAGATGAACTTCGAGCCGTCGTACGGTGCCGCGGCCGGGAAGCCGAAGGCGTACATCGCCTTGTTGTAGCCGGTGTTGAAGGCGAGTCCCTGACCGCCGACGACGTCGGTCAGCCTCTTTCCGTCGAGCGGGGCGACGACGGCCGCGCCGATGTCGTAGTTGATGTCCTCACTGGCCGTCCACTGCGGCGTGGACAGGGTCTTGGACGCCGTCCAGGTGCCGTACGGGGCCTGCCCGTCGTGATAGCCGGGCACGAACACCCAGTTGGTGTGCCAGGCGCCCTCCATCTTCACGCAGTGCCCCGCGGTGATCACGGTGGACTTGTTGGCGCTGGTGACGGCGTTGCCGGAGCAGGAGGCGGTGCGCCCCTGGAAGGTGAAGAACACCCGGCCCGCTGTCTTGACCACCGCTCCCCCGCCAGTCCAGGGCCCGCCGCTGTGGGGAATGGCCAGGGGCCCCACGCCGGAGGCGGAGGCGCTGGGGGCGATGACGGTCGCCTTGCCCTTGCGCGGCGCCGCTGTCCGCACGTCGGAGCGGTCGACGGACAGGACGTCGAGCGGGGTGGCCTCGCGCATCCGCTGCGGGGTCCAGAAGGCGCGGGCGCGCTCCTGCGCCGAGGGTGCCGTCGCTCCCGGTTCGGGCGCGGCGCTCGCCGGTGCGGCGGTGACGCCGGTCGCCAGCATCGCGGCGACGCCGGCGAGTGCGCCGAGGAGGGTGCGGCGAACGGGCGCGCCGCGGCCGGACGAGCGGAGGCTACGGGGTCTGCCTATCACGCGGTCTCCTTCTGCTGTGGGGGTCGGGCGGAGGGACCGTCCGCCCGGTCAGGCAGGGGTGTCGCTGCGGACAGCCAGAGGGCAGCGTGCCACCAGGAGACCGAAAGGGACAGGTGCATGTCATCACGATGGCCGAAACGTCACACGCTCTCCGCGAGGAGCACACGCGCCACGGAGGTGGGGGCACACGCGGGCATGAGAGAACCCGGCCTCCACGGTGGAGGCCGGGTCCGGGACGGAGAGGGGGTGGGTCAGAGGGCGGGGCCGGGGCCGGTGCCGCCGCCGCCCGGCTGGATGCGTCCGCGCCAGGCGCCGGACTCGCTTCCGCGCTCCTCGATGTACTGCTTGAAGCGCTTCATGTCGCCCTTGACCCGCCGGTCGATCGTGCCGATCATGTCCGCGGCCTTCTCCGCCGCTCCGCTGGGCTCGACGTCCATCACGAGCTCCACCCTGGTGTGGGTGTCATCCACGCGCTCGAAGCGGACGGAGCCCCTCTGGTTGGTGTCGCCGCTGGTGGTGCGCCACGTGACCCGCTCGTCGGGCAGTTGGTCGACGATCTCCGTGTCGAACTCGCGCCGTACGCCGCCGATCTTGGTGGTCCAGTGGTTGTGGCGGTCGTCGAGCTGCCTGACCTCCTCGACGCCCTCCATGAAGTTCGGGAACTCCTCGAACTGCGTCCACTGGTTGTAGGCGGTGTGCAGGGGGACGTCGACTTCCACGGTTTCCTTGACGGTGCTCATCTGCATGCCTCCGTTTTCCCTGATCGACTGCAGGAGGCCCATCGGCCCACACACAGGTCCGGGCCCGATGCGACGAGTACCCGGCATGCCGCGGTTGCCACCTGCGATCCGATCACTGCCTCTCGTGCCACGTCCGGCTGCAGGGTGGAACCCCCACCACCGCCCGTCGCACGTGGGTACGCTCCCCCGCGTGCGCCTGCTCGCCGACCCCGGTGAGCGGGCCGCCGGGGACTTCACGCCCGCGTTCATGACGGCGTCGTCCATGGCGGCGCTCAACATGGGCGTGTACTACGTGCTGGCCGCACTGGCCGACTGGCGGGCCTTCTTCCGCTGGACCGTCCCGTTCCGGCTGCTCACCTGCACGGTCTTCGTCGCCGCCGCGGCCGGTGGGAGGGCGCCGGACGTCTTCGTCGGGGTCGGGGCCTGGGAGGCCGCGGGGGCGGCCGCGACGGCTGCGGCGCTGCTGCGGGAGCGGCGCCGCGGGGCGGGCCGGCTCAGGTCCGCGGACCGATCGGTGTCTGCGGACGGGCCGCACACCACGGACGGGCCGGAGTCCGCGCCGCGGCGGTGAGCCGGTCGGCTCGACAGGCGAGCTGATCGCCGCGGCAGGCGAGCTGGTCGCCGTGGGCGACGCGCGATGAGCCCACCGGCCGCGGCAGCGGTCAGGCGGCCGGTGCGCTGGTCCTGGCCGTCTCCGAGCGGAATCCGTGGCCGAGTTCGGGCGTCAGGCCGTGGTAGTGGCGGAAGTTGTAGATGAGCGGGCTCCACAGGGCCGGGTCGATGTGGTGCGTGCCGGGTACGACGAGGCGTTCGGCGGCGTGGACGCGCAGCACCTCGCATTCGACGCTGACGAAGAGGCCGGCGCCGCCCGGCGTCAGCCTGCGGGCCCGGGCCTCCAACTGCAGGGCGCACTCGGCGACGCGCGGCGGCTTCACCACCTCGGCGGCGGCCGGGGTGAGCCCGGCCGCGCCGAACTTGTCCGGCTCGTGGCGGTACACCGCCCGCTTGGCCTCCGGGACGGGACTCGCGCCGGTGAGCGGCGCCAGGCGTTCCACGTGTTCCCACAGCTCCGGCGAGGCGACGTTGATCACGAGTTCCGGGCGCTCCGCGAGGTTGCGCGCGGTCTGGCTCTCGATGCCCAGGCCCAGGACGAGGTGCTGCCCCAGGGCCCACGCGGAGGAGATCGGGGCGAGATTGCAGGTGCCGTCGGCGTTCTCGGTGGTCAGCAGGACCACGGGCGTTCCGAAGTAGAGGATGCTGGGCCGGACCACCAGGTGGGTGTCGTTCGTCATGTCCCAGGACGCTACGGGCGGGACGTTTCGCCGGCCGTCGAAGTGTCGCCCCGCGACAATGGGGCGGTGACCAGCCCTGACGTCCACGCCGAAGAACCGGATCTCGCCGCGCTGGGTGCGCTGCTCGCCGACCGTACGCGCGCCGGGATCTGTCTCGCCCTGCTCGACGGCCGTGCCTGGACGGCGTCGGAGGTGGCCGCCCTCGCCGGCGTCGCCCCGTCCACGGCCACGAGCCACCTCAACCGGCTGGTGGACGGCGGACTGCTGGCGCAGGAGCGCAGGGGACGGCACCGCTTTGTGCGTCTGGCGGACCCCGGCATCGCGGAGATGATCGAGGCACTGGCGGCCCGGGCGCCGCGCCGGCTCGTCCCGGTCCGTTCGCTCACCGCCGCCCGCCGTCACCGGGCCGTGGGCTTCGCCCGCGTCTGCTACGACCACCTCGGCGGCTCCCTGGCCGTGGCGATCACCGACGGCATGACCACGCGCGGGCTGTTGTCCTGGGAGTCCGGCCCGGCGCTCACCGCGTCCGGCGGTGCCTGGCTGACGGGCCTCGGCATCGCGGGCGAGGGGGTCGCTGCAGCGGGCCGGTGGCATGTGCGGACCTGTATGGACTGGACGGAGGGGCGCCTGCACCTGGCAGGGGCGGTGGCCGCCGCCGTGTTCCACCGTGCGCTGGAGGCATCCTGGCTGGTGCACGGCGATGGTTCCCGGGTCGTCCGGTTGACGGACCGGGGGCGGGACGCCTTCAAGCATCACCTGGGTCTGGCGGACGAGGTGCTCACGGTCGGCTGAGCACCTCCTCCGCCCGGTGTGTCCGCCCGGCTCAGAACCGGTGCTGCTGCTGCGGCTGCCCGTACGCCTGGCCGCCGCCCTGGGCGCCCGCGTCCTGCGCCTGGAGCTGCTCGGCCTGCTCCTTGGTCACCTTCTGTTCCGCGCCGCAGAAGGTGCACTGGGTGCGGTACGACGTGGAGACCGGGAACAGCGGCACGAAGAACAGCGTGAACTTCGTGACGCGCTTCCTCAGGGTGTGCGCGGCGGGGTTGCCGCACTGGCCGCACACCAGCGTCAGTATCGCCAGCTGGTACAGGTAGCCCTTGGTGCCAAAGATGATCACGTGTCGGTCCTTCCCCGGGTCGCACCCCGACGACACACCGCCGGCGGGTTCCGAGCTGTTGTCGCCCCTACCAGTGTCCTGTATCCCGTTCCGCCGGTGCGAGCCGGTACCCGCGCCCCTCGTTCGTGTGGAGCGCCCGGCGGGGCGTGGTCCACTCGGGTGACAGCGGGCCGACCGCGTTCCGGCGCGCCGAAGCGGTGCCGCGGTGTCGTCCTGTCCTGGCGGGGCACGACCCCCGACGGGGACGTTCCCTACCTCCTGGCCTGTTCCCTCGGAGACGGCGCGAACGGTCGGGAGGCGACGTCGGCGGCCATCGAGCAGTTGCTGCGCGGCGCCGGGCTCCCCCGGGCGAGGGCCTCGTCCACGCGGTCCAGCGGCCGCCTGCCGATCGGCCTGCTCGTCGTGGCCCGGTCGGCCGTCCTCACCGTGCGGCACCTCACGTCCCAGTCCGTTCCGCCGGAGACCTGGCTGAAGGCCGTGGGCGAACTCGGGTACGCCTGCCTCATCTTCGCCACCCGCCCGTGGCCCGAGGGTGCCGAACCCGACGACGTCGAGACGCTGGCCGCCTTCACCTCCGACGAGGACGTGCTCACGTCGGCGGCCCATGTCGTCCTGCCCCCCGCGGCCTGCGCGGCTGAACTCCGCACGGCCCGGGCCACGAGGGCGTGGCCCGGGCCGTGTCGTGCCGGTGCTCAGCCGGACAGGGCCGCCAGCACCACGGACTTGGCCTCCTCCTGCACCCGGCGCAGGTGGTCGGGGCCGCGGAACGACTCGGCGTAGATCTTGTAGACGTCCTCGGTGCCGGAGGGGCGGGCCGCGAACCAGGCGCTGTCCGTGGTCACCTTGATGCCGCCGATGGCCGCGCCGTTTCCGGGTGCCTCGGTGAGCACCGCGGTGACCGCGTCCCCGGCCAGGGTTTCCGCGCTGACCTGTGCCGGGGAGAGCCTGGCGAGCAGGGCCTTCTCCTCGCGGGACGCCGGGGCGTCGATCCGGGCGTAGGCCGGCTCGCCGAAGCGGGCGGTCAGCGTGGCGTAGTGCTCCGAGGGGGTCTTGCCGGTGACCGCCGTGATCTCGGAGGCGAGCAGCGCCAGGATGATGCCGTCCTTGTCGGTGGTCCACACGGAGCCGTCCCGGCGCAGGAAGGACGCCCCGGCCGATTCCTCGCCGCCGAAGCCGATGGTGCCGCCGACCAGCCCGTCGACGAACCACTTGAACCCGACGGGCACCTCCACCAGCTCGCGGCCCAGGTCGGCGGCGACCCGGTCGATCATGGCGGAGGAGACCAGGGTCTTGCCGACGCCGGTGCCGGCCGGCCAGCGGTCGCGGTGGGCGTACAGGTAGGAGATGGCGACGGCGAGGTAGTGGTTGGGGTTCATCAGCCCCGCGTCCGGGGTGACGATGCCGTGCCGGTCGGCGTCGGCGTCGTTGCCGGTGGCGATGCGGAAGCGGTCGCGCTGCTCGATGAGCGAGGCCATCGCGTACGGCGACGAGCAGTCCATGCGGATCTTGCCGTCCCAGTCCAGCGTCATGAACCGCCAGGTGGGGTCGGTGTGCGGGTTGACCACGGTGAGGTCGATGCCGTGCTGTTCGGCGATGCGGCCCCAGTAGGCGACGGACGCGCCGCCCAGCGGATCGGCCCCGATGCGCACCCCGGCCTCGCGGATCGCGTCCAGGTCGAGCACGGCGGGCAGGTCGGCGACGTAGGTGCCCAGGAAGTCGTAGCGGCTCGTGGTGGCGGCGGCCAGGGCCCGGGCGTACGGCACGCGGCGGACGTCCTTCAGGCCGCCCCGGATGATCTCGTTGGCCCGGTCCTGGATCCAGGAGGTCGCGTCGGAGGCGGCGGGGCCGCCGCTGGGCGGGTTGTACTTGAAGCCGCCGTCGGCGGGCGGGTTGTGGGAGGGGGTGACCACGACGCCGTCCGCGAGGCCGGTGGTGCGGCCGCGGTTGTGGGTGAGGATGGCGTGCGAGACGGCCGGGGTGGGCGTGTAGCCGTCCGCCTGGTCGATCAGCACCGTCACGTCGTTGGCAGCGAACACCTCCAGGGCGGTGACCCGCGCGGGCTCCGACAGGGCGTGCGTGTCGGCGCCCAGGAAGAGAGGGCCGTCGGTGCCCTGGTCGGCCCGGTACTCGCAGATGGCCTGGCTGGTCGCGGCGATGTGGTCGTCGTTGAACGCGCTCGCCAGTGACGATCCGCGGTGTCCGGAGGTCCCGAACGCCACGCGCTGCCCCGGGTCGTCCGGGTCCGGGTGGAGCGCGTAGTACGCGGTGACCAGCCGGGCGACGTCGACGAGATCTCCGGGACCGGCCGGACTGCCCGCTCGCTCGTGCTGCATGGGCCCGCTCCTCCGCATGGTTGATCCTTCGTGTGCGGTCTCATCCTTCCTCGTCACGGCCGTGCCGCGCGAGGGGGGCACCGCGGCGGCGGCCGGATGTGTGCGCCGGGCCACCGGGGCGGCGGCTCCGGAACGTGAGAGGGCGGCGCCGCGGACCACCGTGGACTCGGTGCCGCGCCGCGCCGCCTGCTCCCCTCGTGGCCGGCACGCCGGGCGTGCCGGCCGTGGTCAGATCCGCCCGCCGGTGATCCGGGTGAGCGGGCCGTGCGTGCCGCGTTCCGCGCGGCGCCCCACGGCGTACGAGGCGGCGCTCAGGGCCGTGAGGCCGGCGCCGACGCCCGCGGCGACGAGCTTGCGCTGGGCGATGACCGTCCAGGCCGTCCTGGCCGTGGACGCGACCTGGCCCGACGCCGCGACGACGGCCTGGCGGCCCGCCTCGACGCCGCGGGCCGCGGTCTGCGCCGCGGCCTTCGCCGTCTCGGCCGAGCGTTCGGCGCCGGACGTGGCCGCTGACGCCGCGTCATCGGCCTTGGCGGCCGCCTGCTTCGCGGCCCGGGACGCCGGCGCGGTCGCCTTGTCCGCCGTACGGCGGGCCTTGGACTCCGTCGCCCGTATCGTGGTCGGCTTCTGATTCGCGCGCTTGTTCTCTTCAGTCATGGAACACCGCCTTGCCCCTGACTTCGGCGGCAAACACGTTCGGCCGCGCGCCGACCGGGCGGGCGGGTGCCTGAGCAGGTCGTAGCGGGGGTAGGCGAGCTACAGCAAGGACGACGTCAGGACACGAAGGAAGGTACGTCATGGCCGGAATGCTGGATCGCATCAAGCAGTTCGCACGGAGTCCGCAGGGGCGGCGTGCGGTCGAGCAGGCACGGCGGGCGGCGGCCGACCCCCGCAAGCGGGCCCAGGCGCAGCGTCTGCTCGGCAAGCTCAGGGGCCGCCGCTGACGGGACCGCACCGTCCGCCCCAGGACCGGCCCCGGTCCCCAACTCCTCGGTTCGGTGGGTGTGTTCATGCCCGGTATGGGCACTTGGGTCGCATCACACACCTCTGAGAGGAGCTGGTTCGATGGGCAGGGCAGGCAACGGCAGGAAGGTCTGTGCCTTAGGTGTCGCCGGTGTCCTGGCGGGAACGGTGCTGGTCGGCTGCGGCGACGAGGACGGCACGGGTGACGCGGCGCCGGGTTCCTCGGCGCGGGGCGGCACGCAGGAGGAGGGCACGCGGGCGGTGCGCTCGGCCTACGACAGGACGGCCGAGGAGGACACCGCCCGGGTGAAGCTGCGGGTGCAGACCTCGGCCCAGGGCACGTCGATGACCGCGAACGGGCAGGGCGCCGTGGACCTGGACGACGGCGACAGCGTCATGACGGTCACGGCACAGGGACAGCGGATCGAACAGCGCGTGGTCGACCAGGTCCTGTACCAGAAGGTGCCGAAGGGGCAGGCGCCGGGCGGCAAGCCGTGGATCAAGATCGACATGGGGAAGGTCGCCGCCCGGCAGGGCTCCGGCGACCGGCCCGTGAACGACCCCGCTCGCTCCGCGAAGTTCGCCCAGGCGATCACCGACAAGGACGTGACCGAGAAGGGCACGGAGACGATCGACGGGGTCGAGACCACGCACTACCGCGTCTCCGTCGACGTCGCCGACCTCCCCGACGGGGACGCCCTGCGCCGCCAGGTCGGTCCGACGCTGCCGATGGACGTGTGGCTCGACGAGCAGGGCCGGATGCGGCGGCAGCAGTTCGACATGACCCTCAGTGCCCCCGCCGCGGCGACGCAGCGGTCGTCCGCCGACGCCTCCTCCTCGCCGCAGAAGGTCACGGTGCGCACGCTCATGGAGTTCACCGACTTTGGCACCGAGGTGGAGGCGGACGCGCCGCCCGCCGGGCAGGTCACCGACATGACCGGCAAGGCCGTGGAGCAGGGCAAGCGGAGCGAGGGCCGCAGCTGACGCGGGCCTCTCGCACATCTGGCGCGGGCCTGCCCGCACAACTGGCGCCGGCCGGCCCGCACAACTGGCGCGGGACCTTCGCGCGCCCCTGGTGCAGGACCTTCCCGCACCCTTGACGCGGGCCTCCCGCACACCTGACGCGGGCCCTTCCCGCGCACCTGCCCGCGTTCTCCCCCGCACCTGCCGCGCCGCCCCCTCACCTCACGCGCGCGCCGATACGCGCCGCCGTCTCACCCCACGCGCCCGCCGCGCAACCGCCGCACTAGGTCGTCCGCGGCCTCCGGCCAGGCGGGACGGTCGAAGGTGAAGCCCGCTTCGAGGAGGCGGCCGGGGACGACACGGCGGCTCTTGAGCAGCAGTTCGGTGTCCGAGCGCAGGACGAAGGCACCCACCTCGGCCATCCAGCGGGTGGCGGGCAGCCCCACCGGAACGCCCCACGCGGCGCGCAGCGTGCGCATGAAGGCGCGCTGCGGGAGGGGCTCGGGAGCGGCGAGGTTGACCGGGCCGTCGATGTCGTCCCGGGCGACGAGGAACTCGATCGCCCGGACGAAGTCCTGGTCGTGGATCCAGGAGACGTACTGGGCGCCGCCCGCCACCGGGCCGCCGAGACCGAGCCGGGCCAGCCGCAGCAGGACGTCGAAGACGCCGCCCCGGTCCGGGCTCATCACCATGGCGGTGCGCAGCGCCACCTTCCGGGTGTGCGGGGTGTCGGCCGACTCCTGCGCGCGCTCCCATGCCTTGGCGATCTCGACGCTGTAGGCCCAGTAGCCCGGGACGTCGGGCTCGGCTCCGCCGATCACGCCGGTGGCCTCGTCGTGGGGCGCGTCGAAGCGGTGGGCGTAGACGGTCGCGGTGCTCATCTGCAGCCAGACCCGGGGCGGCCGGGCGGCTGCGGCGATCGCCTCGCCCACGACCCGGGCGGAGTGGACCCGCGAGTCCATCATCTCCCGCAGATTGGCAGGGGTGTAACGGCAGTTCACGCTCCGGCCCGCCAGGTTGACGACGACGTCGCTGCCGTCGATCTCCTTCGTCCACGGGCCCGGGGTCGCACCGTCCCAGTGCACCTCGCCCCGGCCCGCCGGGCGCCGGCTGAGCACCACGACGTCATGCCCCGCCGCGCTCAGCGCGCGCTGCAGCACGGTGCCGACCTGACCGGTCCCGCCGGGTATCACGATCTTCATGAAGGTCTCCCGCTCGACGTGTGAGAGCGACCCTAACCCACATTTGAACGCGTTCAAAACCTTCGCGTGGCGCGGGGCCCTTAGCCGGCGCAGACGTGTCGTCGGGCAAGATGGGGCCATGAGCGTAGTCAAGATCAATGTGCTGACCGTGCCCGCCGAGCAGCGCGAGACGCTGGAGAAGCGGTTCGCCTCCCGCGCGCACACCGTGGAGAGCTCCGACGGGTTCGAGTGGTTCGAGCTCCTGCGCCCGGTGGAGGGCACCGACACCTACCTCGTCTACACCCGGTGGCGGGACGAGGCGTCGTTCCAGGCCTGGATGGAAGGGCCGATGAAGGCCGCGCACCAGGGCGGCGGCGAGGGCGGCGAGCGGCCCAGGCCCGCGGCGAGCGACTCGACCCTCTGGTCCTTCGAGGTGGTGCAGCAGGCCGGGCCGAAGGGCGCGTAGCCCGCGGCCCGTCAAGGGCGAGGCCCCCTGGCCGGAGCGGCAGGGGGCCTCGTGTGTGCGGCGCTCAGGTACGCCAGGAGCGCGAGGGCGCGGCGGTACGGCTCACCGCGGCCGCCAGTTTGCGCAGCCGGCGCCAGTCCAGGCGCGGAGGCGCGTCGGGGACTCCGGGCCGGTCGCGGGGCACCCGGACGCGCAGGGCCCGGCGTGCGATGCGGCAGTGGACGGGAGCGGGCAGGGTGAGTGCCTCGCCGTCGAGGCCGACCTCCAGGTGCGGTGCGTCGGCGTGGACGACGACGTGCTGCGCGGTGAGCACCGTCAGCCCCTCCGGGCGCGGGGACAGCAGCAGTTCGGCCGCTTCCACCGCGCTGTCCACGCGGACGGCGAGCACGCCGAGCCTCCCGGAGTTGAGCCGCTCGCGCCGACCGAAGCCGAACGGGTCGTCCATGCGGTAGGGGTTGTTGCTCACCAGGACGGCCTGCGGGTCGGCGATGGTCGTGCCGTCGGCGCTCGCGGTCAGCCGCGGGCCGGTCTGCCGGGTGAGCAGCTCGGGCAGCCGCTCCAGTGCCGCGCCCACCTTGTCCTCGCGGTAGCCGGGGCTCTGCACGACGGCCCCGTAGACGCCGAAGGACGCGTTGTTCACGAACGGGCGGTCGTCGGCGAAGCCGAGGTCGACGCGGAGTTCGACGCCGTCGGTGAGGGCGTCCAGGCACCGGGACGGGTCGTCCCGGTCCAGTCCCAGGTCCATGGCGAAGTGGTTGCGCGTACCGGCCGCGATGACGAGGAACGGCAGCCCGTGTTCCGCCGCGACGGCGGCGACCAGGGCCTGCGTGCCGTCACCGCCCGCGACGCCCAGGAGGTCGGCTCCGTCGGCCACCGCGGCCCTGGCGAGGACGGTGACGTCCTGGTGCTGCTCCGGGTCGAGCAGGACGACCCGGGCGCCCAGCGCCTCGGCCTTCTCCTTCAGGCCGAACTTCCCGACCTTGCCACCGCCGGAGCGCGGGTTGAGCAGGAGGAAGGGGCGCTGCGGCGCCGGCGTGCGGTACTCCTTCACCCGGACCGGCCGCAGGCCGGTGCTGCGCAGGGCGTAGCGGCCGCTCCAGACCGCCGCGCACCACAGCAGCAGGGACAGGAAGACCACCCAGAGCAGGTTCGCGGTCGCGAAGAGGGTGATGAGGCCGACGGGCGCGGCGACGGCCAGCGCGGCCGCCGCCATCCGTGCCGGTCCGCGGCGGGACAGGACCCACCAGAGCGCGGCCGCGGTGAGGGCCAGTCCCGCCAGGCCGGCCACGAGCAGCAGCAGCCCTGCCAGACCGCCGGCGACGAGGGGCAGCAACGCGGCCGAAGCGGCTGCGGCCAGGGCTCCCCTGGCGGCCCATCTCTGCCGGTGATGATACCACTCGCTCATCGCCGATCCCATCTCGTCCCTCCGCTCGGAGGCCGGCGCGGGCGGACCCTGGAGACCGCGCCCGGCCGTGCCCATGGTGCCCGCCGACGGACCGGCTCGGCCACCGCCGTTCCAGATGGCTCCCCGGCCGGCGAGCACGTCAGATGTGACGATTCCCCGGCGTGGAGCCACCGGTAGCGTACGCGGCCCGCGAGCGCGGGTTCCGCGCGCCGGGGCACGCCGGCACCCACCCCCGGCCCTCCGGACCGGAGGGCCGGGCGGCAGGCGGGTAGGCTCCCTTGCCGATCATCGGCCGACACGAACAACAGGGGGGCTCCGTGCGGGCCATGACCATCACGACGACGACCGCGCTGTGCCTGCTGGCGGGCGCGGTCCTGACCGGGTGCGGTAGCGGCGGCACCGGCGAGGACAGGTCCGCCGGCGACATCCTCGACGAGGCCAACGCGACGATGCGGAAGCTGGACTCCGTCACCGTCGACATCACCAACCGCACCACCCGCGGATCCACGGTCACCAGCCATCTCGTCACCGACCTCGACAGCCGGTGCAGGTCCAGGACCACCTGGGCCGGAGGCAGCGCCCTGGAGCAGATCCGGCTGGGAACGACCGACTACGTCCGCCCGAACCGGGCCTATCTGCAGAAGTGGAAGAACAATCCGGGCCTCACCAGCGAGCAGAAGCTGTGGGTGAAGACACCGGTGGACCCGGCGAGCACCGGTGACGGACTGACCTCCTGCGAGAGGCCCTTCGACTCGTTCGGCACGGCGAGGAAGGGCGGATCCACCCGCGTCGGGGGCACGAAGGCCGTCGAGCTGATCGTGACCGACAAGGCGGACAAGGAAGGGACGTACACCTTCTACGTCGCCGACGAGGGCAAGCCGTATCTCCTCAGGACGGTCTACGAGAGCGGCGCCCAGCACACCACCACCTCGTTCAGCGGCTTCGACGAGCCCCTCGACATCCGGCCGCCGAAGCCGGCCGAGGTGCTGAGCGTGGGCGACTGACGGCCCTTGTGTCGACAGCGCTTTCCGTCACGCTCCGGCGACGGTCGGCCGAGTGGGGCGAATCGTCTCACCAGGGGTTGACGGGGCGGGACGGGCTCGGCCTACTGGAAGACGCAGCCGGCCGGGTCGGGGGTCAGGTCCGGTGCCGGCCCCGGGGCCCGGGTCTCTTCCGTACTCCCCCGCCGAGACGCAGATCAGGGGTCTGATGGTGCGGCCACGATGGGCAGCGGAGATGGGCCTGGTGGCCTGCCTGCTGGTGCTGCATCTCGTCGTCCCGGCGTTCACACACGGCGGCCCCGCGGCGGAAGGCGCGGTCACGGCGGCCACGGAGACGGCCACGGCTTCGGGCGCCGAGGCGGAAGCGGCCGGGGAGCGCTGTCCGTGCGAGGAGGAGGCGTCCGCCCGGCAGCCGGCGGCGCGGACGCCCCGGACGGTCGGAGCGGCCGGGGCGAGTTCCGTGACGGCCGGGGCGCCCGCGGTGGACCGGGGTGGTACTGACCCCCGCGCGGGGGGAGCGGCCAGATGTCCGGGGGCGGTCGGGGCCGCCCGGAGCGCCGTCGAGTTGCAGACGTTCCGCTGCTGAGTGGCGGCGGTACCGATCAGGGCCTGCGCCGTGCGGCCCGAGTACTGCCTGGTGCCGGTACGCGGTGCGCAGGCCTTCGTGTGTCCCCATGCCGATGACACAGGAGGCAGACTTGCCCGGAAAGCGCGTTCTCGTTCTGAGGCCGGACGAACTGAGCCCGAACGACCAGAAGATGTGGCGGGAGATACGGACGGAGTCCGGGGCCCCGGCGAACCCCTTCCTCGACCCCGCGTTCACCACGGCGGTGGGGCGGGTCAGGCCGGGAGCCAGGGTCGCGGTGCTGCAGGACGACGGCTCACCGGTCGGGTTCTTCCCGTACGAGAGAGGGCCCCTGGGGCAGGGCCGGGCCATCGGGCTCGGGGTGTCGGACAGTCAGGGGGCCGTGTTACGCCCCGGGATCCGGCTCGACGCCCGCCGGCTGCTGCGGTCCTGCGCGTTGTCGTCCTGGGAGTTCGACAACCTGGAGGCCGGGCAGGGGCTGTTCGTGCCGCACGCGGCCGAGGAGCTCGCCTCGCCGGTCGTCGACCTCGCCGAGGGGTTCGAGCGGTACACGCGGCGGCTGCGGGCGAAGTCGCCGAGCTTCCTCAGACAGACCCTGGCCAAGGAGCGCAGGCTGGCCCGGCAGGTCGGCGAGGTGCGGTTCGTGTACGACGCCGACGACCCCGCCGCCCTGCGGGCGCTGATGGGCTGGAAGTCGGCGCAGTACCGGCGGACCGGACGGCGGGACCGGTTCGCGCAGGACTGGATCACCCGGCTGGTGGGCCTGCTCTGCCGGAGCGAGGAACCGGAGTGCCGCGGGGTGCTGTCCGTGCTGTACGCCGCGGACCGGCCCGTGGCGGCGCACTTCGGTCTGCGTTCGCGCACGGTGCTCTCCTGGTGGTTCCCGGCCTACGACCGCGCGTACGCCAAGTA
>JJOH01000095.1 GCA_000696115.1 Streptomyces olindensis | reverse complement strand
GCCGCCAGCAGCAGCGCGCGCCGGCCGGGGAGGGGCGCGGCGGCCCGGGTGGAGCGGCGGGGAAGGAAGCGACGCTGGGGAGTCATGCCCATGCCCTACCACGGGGAGACGGTCACCTGAACGGAGGATCCGGCCGCAGTGCCCCGGACGGCGGAGCGGGAGAATCCGGCCGCACGGGCCGGGGTGGCGGAACCGGAGAATCCGGCCGCACGGACCGGACGGCGGAACCGGAGACTCCGGCCGCACGGACCGGGATGACGGAACGGGAGAATCCGGCCGCAGCGACCCGGACGGTGGAACGGGAAGATGCGGCCACAGGGACCGGGGGGCGGAACCGGAGAATCCGGCCGCACGGACCGGACGGCGGAACCGGAGAACCCGGCCGCACGGACCCGGATCGTGGAACGGGAGACTCCGGCCGCAGGGACCGGACGGCGGAACCGGAGAACCCGGCCGCACGGACCCGGATCGTGGAACGGGAGACTCCGGCCGCAGCAACCAGGGGCGTCGCACCGGAGACTCCGCCCGCACGGACCGGGATGGCAGGACCGGAGATTCCGGCCGCAGCAACCCGGACGGCGGAACGCGGGCTTCCAGCCACAGGCACCCCGGCCGGCGGAACAGCCGGCGGTGAGGACGGGTCAGCCGAAGCGGTCGAGCAGGCGGCGGTACACCCCGGGCGTCAGGCCGCGGACCCGGCCGGGGAGGGTGAGCCAGGTGGGGACGTGGACCACGTCGCGCTCCTGGCGGACGGCCTCCCAGATCGCGCCGGCGACGCGGCCGGGCGAGGTGGGACGGGGGTGGGAGCGGTCGTAGGGCCTGCCGCGGCGGGTGAAGAAGGCCGTGTCGACGGGGCCGGGCACGACGAGGGTCACGCCCACCCCCGTGCCGCGCAGTTCCTGGCGGAGCGCCTCGGCGAAGGCGGCCAGGCCGGCCTTGGCGGCGGAGTACACCGCTTCCTCGCGGACGCCCACGCTGCCCGCGATCGAGCCGAGGAGCACCACACGGCCCCGCCCGGCCGCGATCATGGAGGGCAGGACCTCGCGCACGAGGTGGAGCGTGGCGTTGAGGTCCAGGATCAGCACCCGGTCGATGTCGGTGTGCGGCATGGTGGCGAACGGGCCCGCCCAGCCGATGCCCGCCCCGGCCACCAGCACGTCGATCCGGCCGGTGGTGTGGAGCGCGGACCGGGCCAGCAGGCGGGGGCCGTCGGGGGCGGCGAGGTCGGCGGGCAGCACGACGGCCGAGGTGCCGGAGGCGGTCCGTTCCAGGCGGTGCCGGTCGCGTCCGCTGAGGAGCAGCTGCCAGCCGTCCATGGCGAAACGCCGTGCCGTGGCCGCCCCGATGCCGGAGGAGGCCCCGGTGACCAGGGCCACCCGCCGGTCCAGACGCGGTGGCGGCCCGTACGCGCGCACCCGGGCGGGAACGGGGGCCGTGGCGCGGCGCGGGGTGGCGCCCGCCGGTGGGTCGTGGGCCGAGCCGGAGCCGGTGAGTGTCACGAGTCGGTCTCCCTGCGCTGTGCGTCCGCCGTGGTCTCGTCTGTCTCCCTGCGGTCCCATGAAACGGAACCTCCTCTTCCAGGACACCGCCACCAGGGTGCGTCGCGCCAGTGCTGGGGCCGTTCCCGCGCACCGGGCTCACCCGGTCCGACGCGCCCCTGCCGTGGGCGCTCGGCCGGCCGGGCCGCCGCGTACCGGATCCGGCAGGACCACCCCTGCGGGCCGCGGGGTGCCGCCAGGCGGCGGTATGGGCGGTACGCGCCACGACCCGCTCGGGTTACGTAGGAGGCACCTTCCGTGTCCGGTACGGCTCCCCGTGGCGAGGTGACCATGCGTGTGCTGCTCGTCCACCCCAGTGCCCTGATGTACTCCGAGATCTTCCTGCGGCTGGAGCCGCTGGGGCTCGAACGGGTCGCCGGCGCCGCCCGCGAGGCGGGCCACGAGGTGCGGGTCGTGGACCTCCAGGTGCTGAGCCGCCGCCGGCTGCGCGGGGAGGTGCGCTCCTTCCGGCCGGAGGCCCTCGGCATCTCCCTGAACTACCTGGCGAACATCCCGGAGGCCATCGAGCTGGCCGCGGAGGTGAAGCGGGCCGTGCCGGGCTGTTTCGTGTTCCTGGGCGGGCACAGCGTCTCCTTCGTCGCCGAGGAGGTGCTGGAGCAGGCCGAGGGCGCGGTGGACGCGGTGGTGCGCGGCGAGGGCGAACCGGCGGTGGCGCCCCTGCTGGAGGCGGTCCGCGACGGGGGCGTGGAGGGTGTGCCCGGGATCGTCACGGCGGCCGGGCGGGGACCGGCGCCGCTGATGCTGCACGGCATCGACGCGCCGCTGCCCGCGCGGGACCTGATGCGGAGCCGCCGGCGCTACTTCATCGGCGAGCTGGACCCGTGCGCGTCCATCGAGTTCACCCGCGGCTGCCCCTGGGACTGCTCGTTCTGCTCGGCGTGGACGTTCTACGGCCGCAGCTACCGCAAGGCCTCGCCCGAGGCGGCGGCCGAGGACCTGGCCGGCATCCGGGAGCCGAACGTCTTCATCGTCGACGACGTGGCCTTCATCCGGCCCGAGCACGGGGACGCCATCGCCGTGGAGGTGGAGCGGCGCGGCATCCGCAAGCGCTACTACCTGGAGACCCGCAGCGATGTGCTGCTGCGCCACCCCGAGGTCTTCGAACGGTGGGCCCGGCTGGGGCTGAAGTACATGTTCCTCGGGATGGAGGCGATCGACGCGGAGGGCCTGGACCTGTACCGCAAGCGCGTCAGCCCCGACGAGAACTTCCGCGCCCTGGAGCAGGCCCGCCGGCTCGGCATCAAGGTCGCCATCAACCTCATCGTCGATCCGGCCTGGGACGAGGAACGCTTCCGGGTGGTACGGGAGTTCGCGCTGGCGGTGCCGGAGATCGTGCACCTCACGGTGATGACGCCGTACCCGGGCACGGAGATCTGGCACACCGAGTCGCGGCGCCTGACCACCCGCGACTACCGGCTCTTCGACATCCAGCACGCGGTCGTGCCCACCACGCTCCCCCTGGAGCGCTTCTACGAGGAACTGGTGCGTACCCAGGCCGTCATCAACCGCAAGCACCTGGGGCTGCGCACCGCCGTCGGCGCGGCGCGCGTCCTCGGCCGCAACCTGCTGCACGGGCAGACGAACTTCGCGCGCATGCTGTGGAAGTTCAACCAGGTCTACAACCCGCGCCGGCAGTTCGCCGACCACGGCATGCCGGTGCGTTACGAGCTGCCGCTGCCGCAGCACCTCGACGTCGGCGACCGGCGGAAGCTGTACGTCCACACCCGGGGCGCGACGCAGGGCGCGCCGTCCCGCCGGACCACCGACTGACTGCCCGACCCCGGCATGCCGATCGCGGTCCTGGCCTCCCTCGCCGCCGGTGTCTGCTTCGCCGTGGCCGGTGTGCTCCAGCAGTGGGCGGCGGGCGGGCGCCCGGACGCGGAGGCGCTGTCGCCGCGCCTGCTGACCCAGCTGGCCCGGGACCGGGTGTGGCTGGGCGGCATCGGGCTGGCCGTGCTGGCCTACGGTTTCCAGTCGCTGGCGCTGGCGTACGGGCCGCTCAGTCTGGTGCAGCCGCTGATCGTGGCCGAACTGGTCTTCGCCGTGCCGCTGTCGGCGCGGCTGCACCGGATGCGGCTGGGGCCCCGCGAGTGGTTCGGCACGCTGGCGGTGGCGGCCGGCCTGGTGCTGGCGCTGGTCTCGGCCCGGCCGCGCGGGGGCCGGCCGGACGCGGCGGACCTGGTGTCCTGGCTGCTGGTGCTGGGCGCGACCGTCGCGCTCGTGGTCTGCGCCCTGGCGACGGCACGTCTGCTCTCGGGTCCGTGGCGGGCCTCGGCGACGGCCCTGGCGGCCGGGGCGGTCATGGGCACGCAGTCCGTGTTGCTCGCGGCGACGGTGGACCGCCTGCGCCACGGCCTGCTCGCGGCGCTCTCGGCCTGGCAGACCTACGCCCTCGTGCTGGCCAGCGTCGGCGGTCTGCTGCTGATCCAGAGCGCCTTCCAGCAGGGGCCGCTGGCGTCGAGCATGACGGTCCTGGACGCGATGGAGCCGGTGGTCGCCGTGACCGTGGGCACGGCGGTCTTCGGCGAGACGATCCACACGGGCTGGCCGGTGTCGGCGGTGACGGCGGCGGGTCTGGTGCTGGTGGGAGCGGGCATCGTGAGCCTGGACTCGTCACCGGTGATCGCGGCGTTGCGGGGGCGGGGGCCGCGGAGGGGCGGTGAGGGGCCGAGCGGCTGATCAGGCCGCTCGGGGGTGTGCGCGGTCCCGGGACGGCGGTCGGGCGAGCCAGACGGGGAGGAGGTCCTCGGCCAGGACCCGGTCCCAGGTGGGGTGGGTGCCGCGGGCGGTGGCCGCCGCGCGCTGCCGTACCGCCGCCAGCAGGGGCGGGTGGTCGAGGAGCCCTGCCAGCGCGTCCGCCCAGGCCGCCGGAGTATCGTGGCGTACGACGATGCCGTCGCGGCCCGGCGCCAGGAGCCACTCGGTGGTGCGCGCGCCCTCGGGCAGCACGACCGCCAGGCCGCTCGCCATCGCCTCGGCGACGACGTTGCCGCAGGTCTCCGTGCGCGACGGGAACGCGAAGACGTCGCAGCCGGCGTACACCTGCGCCAGCCGGTCCTGCGGGAGGGCGCCGAGGAGGCTGACGTCGGCACCGAGGGCCTGCCGGACGGGCCCCGCCTCCGCGCCGGAGCCGGCCATGACGAGGTGCACGGCCCGGCCCCGCTCCCGCAGCAGCCGCACGCTCCCGGTCAGCAGCGGCACGCCCTTGGAGGCGTCCAGCCGCCCCGCGAACAGCACCAGCGGACGGTCGGCCGGCAGGCCGTACTCCCGGACGAGCCGGGCCCGGGCGGCGGGGTCGGGGCGGAAGCGCTCGTGGTCGACGCCCCGGCGGAGCAGGGCGACCCGGTGCGGCCCGAGGACGCGGCCGAGTTCCGCGCGTCCCGCGGGGGTGGGTACCAGCACCCGTTCGCAGCTGTCCAGCAGCCGGTCCCGCCGCCGGCGCAGCCAGGTCTCGGCCCGGTCCGCGAGGAACGCGCCCGGCCCCGGGTGGTCGCCGGGCAGCCACCGGCCGGCCAGGTAGCGGGCGTAGACCGAGGCGAGCAGCGGGACGTCGGTGTGCACGGAGGCGATCAGCCGGGGTGCCGGCCCGGGCGTGCGGGCGGCGCGCCGGGCGAGGCGCACGGCGGTGGTGGCGTAGGCGAAGCTGTGCGTGACGTGCCAGACGTCGTGGCGCGGCAGCAGGGTCGCGAGCCGCGGGTGGTAGGGGGCGAGGTCGGTGACGTCCTCCGAGCCGTCGGCCGACATCAGCGCGGCCGTGCCGAGCACCGGGCGGAGCATGACGAGGCGCACCCGGGGCGAGAGGACCTCGACGCGTTCCCGGTCGCCGAGGAAGTAGACGGTCAGGTCGAGGCCGGAGGGGGAGCCGTCGGGCAGGTGCTCCGGCAGGCCGGCGGCGCTCTCCGCGAGACGCTCCCAGCACTTCACATGGCCGCCCGACGTGCCGCTCCGCACCAGCTCGACCAGGACCGCGACCGAGGACATGATCACTGGGTACCACTCGGGCCGCGGATCCAATCAGGACACCCCGCCCGATGATGTTGAACATTGAACGGAATAGGTCTACGGTGAGGCGCGTTGAGTAGTTCAACATTCAACATCAGCCGCAGGAGGCGTACTCCATGAGCATCTTCAGCCGCAACGACACCGAGACCGCCGCCGCCACGGGTGCCGCCGTGACCCCGGACCTCGCCGCCCTGACCGGCGACTACACGATCGACCCCGCGCACTCGACGATCGGCTTCGTCGCCCGGCACGCCATGGTGACCAACGTCAAGGGCAGCTTCCAGGACTTCACCGGCACGCTCCACCTCGACGGCACCGACCCCTCACGGTCCACGGCCTCCCTCGACGTCGTGATGGACAGCATCGAGACAGGCAACGCCGACCGCGACGGACACCTCAAGAGCGCGGACTTCTTCAAGGCGGACGAGTTCCCGACCATGACGTTCCGCTCCACGAAGGCGGAGGCCCTCGGCGGCGACGACTACCGCATCACCGGCGATCTGACGATCCTCGGCACGACCCGCCCCCTGACCATCACCCTGGAGTTCAACGGCGCCGCGAAGGACCCCTTCGGCAACGAGCGCGTCGGCTTCGAGGGCAAGGCGGAGATCCTGCGCTCCGAGTGGGGCCTGACCTGGAACGCCGCCCTGGAGACCGGCGGCGTCCTGGTCTCCGACAAGATCAAGCTGAACTTCGACATCTCGGCGATCAGGAACGCGTGAACCGCGGCGGCCACGCCGTACGGCCGAGTGCGTACGGCGTGGCCGAATCGCGCCCCTTGTGCGAGAACTGTCGGCGTTCCCATAATCCAGCAGCACAATTTTGACCAGTCCATGCCAGCACATGGACGTTTCTTTTGCCTTGCTGCTGTCATGCTCTCGTCAATCTGATGCTTCGGTTGCACGTCCCCAGGTCAACCCCCCACGAAAGGCATCACGTTGAAGAGACTTCTCACGGCCCTCAAGAGATGCGCGGTCCTCGGCGCCGCCGCCCTCGCGATCGCCAGTCTCCAGCCCGTCTCCGCCGCGCATGCCGCCCCGTCGCCCGTCGTCGGCGGGACCCGTGCCGCGCAGGGCGAGTTCCCGTTCATGGTCCGGCTCTCCATGGGCTGCGGCGGCGCGCTCTACACCCAGCAGATCGTGCTCACGGCCGCGCACTGCGTGGGCAGCTCCGGCAACAACACGAGCATCACCGCCACCGCGGGGGTCGTCGACCTCCAGTCCACCAGCGGCCGGGTCCAAGTCCGCTCCACCAAGGTGCTGCGCGCCCCCGGCTACAACGGCACCGGCAAGGACTGGGCGCTCATCAAGCTCGCCCAGCCCATCAACCTGCCGACCCTGAAGATCGCCACGAACGCGCAGTACAACACCGGCGACTTCACCGTCGCGGGCTGGGGCGCGAACCGCGAGGGCGGCTCCCAGCAGCGTTACCTGCTGAAGGCGACCGTGCCGTTCGTCAGCGACGCCGCCTGCAAGGCCTACGGCGGTCTGTACAGCGGCCTCGTCGCGAACGAGGAGATCTGCGCCGGCTTCGACGCGGGCGGTGTCGACACCTGCCAGGGCGACTCCGGCGGCCCCATGTTCCGCAAGGACAACGCCGGTGCCTGGATCCAGGTCGGCATCGTCAGCTGGGGTGAGGGCTGCGCCCGACCCGAGGCCCCCGGCGTCTACACGGAGGTCTCGACCTTCGCCTCCGCCATCGCCTCGGCGGCGTCCACGCTCTGACCCGCCCCCGGACGACCCACGGGCCCGGTGCCGTTCGGCGCCGGGCCCGCCCCGTGCCGGGTCACGGGCTCCCGCTCCGGGGCACCGGCTCCCGCCGGGGCACGGGCTCCAACTCCGGGGCACCGCCTCCCGCTCCGGGCACCGGCTCCCGCCGGGTCACGGGCTCCAACTCCGGGGCACAGGCCCCCGCCCCGGGCCATGGACTCCCGCCGCGTCACGCGCTCCCGCTCCGCGTCCACGCGCTCCCGCTCCAGGCCACGGGCCCCCGCTCCGGGCCACGGAGTCCCGCCACCTCAGGCGCCCGGCCGCCCGGACTCCAGCCTGCGGATCGCCGTCGCCACCTGAGCCGCCCGGCCGCGCGCGGTCCTGGCGCGGAGCACGCCGAGCATCACGAGGTACCGGTCCGTCCGGCCGAGCGCCTCGAAGGCCGCGGCGGCCCGCGGGCTCCGGTCCAGCGCTGCCGCCAGGTCCCCGGGAACCTCGGCCTCCCGCTGGGACTCGTACGCCGCCGCCCAGCGCCCGTCCGCCCGCGCGGCCGCCACCTCCGCGAGCCCGCCGGGGCGCATCCGCCCGGCCGCGGTCAGTTCCTCGACCCGCCGGACGTTGACCAGGGACCAGAGGCTGCCGGGTCGCCGCGGGGTGATCCGCTGGAGGTACCAGGACTGGTCGAGCCCCTTGCGCTGCCCGGTGATCCACCCGTGGCACAGCGCCACGTCGTTGACGTCGGCGGCGCTGACGGAGGGGATGCCGGAGCCCTTCTTCGCGACCTCGACCCAGAGGCCGGTGTGCCGGGCGGCGTGCGCGGTCAGCCAGGCGTCCAGGGCTGCCGCGGAGGCGAAGGGAAGGACGGGGTCGGTGCCGTCGGAGGCGGTCATGCGGCCACCGTAGGCGGCCAGTAGGTCAGATTCCGTCCGCTACGGGAGCAGCGCGCGGGCCTGTTCGCGGGCGTGGGTGACGGGGTCCGGGAACACGGCCAGCCCGTGGGCCACGAGGGCGCCCTCGTGCAGGAGCATCAGCGTCCGGGCCAGGGAGTCCGCCCGCTCGGGTGCGAGGTCCGCGGCGAGGCGCGCGAACAGGGCGAGCATCCACTGCTTCTGGCCGGTGATGATCGAGTGGGCCGGATGGGCGGGGTCGCTGATCTCCGCGTGGGCGTTGACCATGCTGCACCCCTTGGGGCTCGACTCCTCGGCCCAGGCGCGGGTGGCGTCGAAGACCGCGAGGACGCGCTCGCGCGGGTCCGGGCCGGCCGGGTCGAGGCGTTCGGCGAGGAAGGCCCGCCAGCGCTCGTCGCGGTCCGCGAGGTACTCGACGACGATCTGCTCCTTGGAGCCGAACCGGTCGTAGAGGGTCTTCTTGGTCACCCCGGCCTCGGCGGCGATGAGGTCGACCCCGACCGCGTGGATACCGCGCTCGTAGAACAGCCGGGCGGCAGCCTCCAGGGCGCGGCGGGCGGCGGGCGTCATCGTGATGCGGCGGGGGTGCGGTGCGGTGGTGCCCATGGCATCCGACTATACCGTTCTGTATAGTGAGCAGGGAACGGATATACCGATCTGTCTACTGGTTGTGATGTCGTGAACATCCTCCTGTCCCTCGCCTTCGTCCTCTGCTGGAGTTCCGGGTTCATCGGGGCCAAGCTCGGTGCGGGCAGCGCGTCCGCGCTCACGGTCCTGATGTGGCGGTTCCTGCCGCTGGCCGTCGTCCTCGTCGCCGTCGCCGTCGTCATGCGGAGCGCGTGGCGGGGGCTCACCGCCCGGGACGTGACCCGGCAGGCCGTGATCGGCGTGCTGTCGCAGAGCGGCTACCTGCTCAGCGTCTACTACGCCATCCAGCTCGGCGTCTCCAGCGGCACGACGGCCCTGATCGACGGGGTGCAGCCCCTGGTCGCGGGGGCCCTGGCCGGACCGCTGCTGGGCCAGTACGTCTCGGGCCGGCAGTGGGTCGGCCTCGGCCTGGGGCTGGCCGGCGTCGCCGTGGTCACGCTGGCCGACGCGGCGGCGGGAGCGGGTGTGCCCTGGTGGGCGTACGCCGTCCCGCTGCTCGGCATGCTGTCCCTGGTCGCGGCGACGTTCCTGGAGAGCCGGTCCCGCGCGCGGGTCGCCCCCTCGGTGTCGCTGACCGTCCACTGCGTCACCAGCGCCGTCCTGTTCACCGCGCTGGCCCTGGGCACCGGTGCCGCGACGCCGCCCGCCGGGACCGGCTTCTGGGTGGCGGTCGCCTGGCTCGTGGCCCTGTCCACGTTCGGCGGGTACGGGCTGTACTGGCTGATCCTGAAGCGCTCCGGCGTCACGAAGGTCAACACGCTGATGTTCCTGATGGCCCCGGTCACGGCCGTCTGGGGCGCGCTGATGTTCGGTGAGCCGTTCGGCCTCCAGACCGCGCTGGGGCTGGCCGTCTGCCTCGCGGCCGTCATTGTGGTCCACCGCGGTGACGGGCGCCGGGGCACGGACCGGACCGCCGCCCGCGGGGAGCGGGCGAAAACCGGTGGACCCGGTCCGCCGAGTCCGCCTAACGTGCCGTCCATGTCCAGCCCCGAGGCGTCCAGAGTGTGGCCACCGGCTCTCCGGTGGCTGCTCGTGACGCCGAAGCCGGGCCGCCGGGCCCGCTGACGCCCGCTCGCTCCGCCACCGGTGTGCCGTCCGACGTGTCGTGTCCGTCGTCGACTTCCGGGTGCGGAGTTCTTTCATGCCATTCGCTCTTCTTCTGCTGGGCCTTGCCGTGTTCGCGCAAGGCACGTCCGAGTTCATGCTGTCCGGGCTGGTGCCGGACATCGCGCGGGATCTGGGGGTGTCCGTTCCCGCGGCGGGGGCGCTGACCTCCGCCTTCGCGGCGGGGATGGTCGTCGGGGCGCCGCTGGTGGCGGCTCTCGCGCGCCGCTGGCCGCGCCGGGGCGCGCTGCTGGCGTTCCTCGGCGTCTTCCTCACCGTCCATGTCGTCGGTGCGCTCACCGGCAGTTTCGCGGTGCTGCTCGCCACACGGGTCGTGGGGGCGTTCGCCAACGCCGGGTTCCTCGCCGTCGCCCTCGTGGCCGCCGTGGGCATGGTGCCCGCGGATGCGAAGGGGCGGGCCACGTCCATGCTGCTGGGCGGGGTGACGCTGGCGTGCGTGGCCGGGGTGCCCGCCGGGGCCGTACTGGGCGAACTGTGGGGATGGCGTACGGCGTTCTGGGCGGTGGCGCTGGTGTCGGTGCCGGCGTTGGTGGCCGTGGCGCGGTCGGTGCCCGGGGGCCGGGCCGAGGGCACGCCGCCCGCGCTGGGGGGTGAGCTGCGGTCGCTGCGCAGCCCCGGGCTGCTCGTGACGCTGCTACTGGGCGCCCTGGTCAACGGGGCGACGTTCTGCACCTTCACCTATCTCGCGCCGCTGGTCACCGAGGTGACGGGGCTGGGCAGCGGCTGGGTGCCCGGGGTGCTCGCACTGTTCGGGGCCGGGTCGTTCGCCGGGGTGACCGCCGCGGGGCGCTTCGCCGACCGGCATCCCGTGCCGGTCCTCGCCGGCGGTGGCGTCGCGGTGTGCGTGGGCTGGTGCGTCCTGGCCCTCGGGGCCGGGCACCCGGTCCTGGCCCTCGGACTGGTCTTCGCGCAGGGGGCGCTGTCGTTCGGCGTCGGCTCCACGCTGATCTCCCAGGTGCTGTACGCGGCACCGGCCGCGCCGACGCTGGCCGGCGGTTTCGCCACGGCCGCGCTCAACGTCGGCGCCGCGCTAGGCCCTGGGCCGGCGGCACGGCCATCGGCGCCGGGCTCGGCTACCGCTCGCCGGTGTGGGTCAGCGCCGGGCTGGTCGTCCTGGCGGGTGCCGTGGCCGGGGTGGCGTGGTGGGGGCGTCGGGGCGTGGGCCGGGAGGTGGTACGGGGCTGACGTCCGGCTGGGGCGTGCGGGTGGAGATCTCGGGTCATCCACCGCGACAGTGCGGGCGGGGACGGCCCTTCCCGTCCCCGTTCCCGTCGCCCACCCCGACAGTGCGGGCAGGACGGCCGTTCCCCTCTGCCGCTCCCGTCGCTCCCCTCAGAAGCCGCCGCCGAAGTCGCCGCCCCCGCCACCGAAGTCGCCTCCGCCGAAGCCCCCTCCGAAGTCGCCGCCGAAGTCGCCGGTGTCGAAGTCCGCGCCGGAGACGTCGCCGCCCTCGTAGCCGCCGAAGTCTCCGTAGCCGGAGCCGTAGTCGGCCGCATAGGCGGGCGCGGCCATCATGCTGCCGAGCATGGTGCCGACGAGGAGGCCGGGGAGCAGGCCGCCGCCGAAGTAGCCGCCGGCCCAGGGGCCGTACGCCGGGCCCGCCTCCCAGTACGGGCGGCGGCCGAGGTCGGTGTCGACCTCGCGGACCACCGGGTCGCGGCCCTCGGCGAGACGCGTCCGGTCGGCCGCGCAGACCGGCACCTCGCGCGCGGCACCGCCCGGGGGCGTCCAGCTCGCGTCGGCGACCGAGGGGCCGTGGCGCGGGTCGAAGAAGCAGGGCGGGCGGCGCTCCGGCAGCGGTCCGCCCTCGCGGCGGGCCGCGAGCCGCGCCAGGGAGAACCGGCCGTCCTCCACGGCCTGGGTGACGGCCTTGACGTCCTCGGGTTTCGTCGCGGCGGCCATCAGCGACTTCGCCTGCTCGTAGGCGTCCAGGGCGTGCTCGTAGTCGGCGCGCATCGCGTCGTCGGCACCGGGCTCCCCGGGGTGGAAGTCGAGGCGGTCGAGTTCCTCGCCGAAGGCGGTGATGTCCTCGTCGACGACCACCCGCAGCTTCTCCAGCGCGGCCCGCTGCTCCTCCTCGTGGCGGCGCCGGTTGCGCCGCACCACCGCGTAGGCGCCCGCGCCGCCGGCCGCGACCAGGGCACCGACCGTGATGAGACCGCCGACCGGCACGTCGGTGCCCGAGCCGTCGCTCCAGCTGCTCGGCGCCGAGCCGCCCACGTTGCGCAGGGCGTCGTCGACGAAGTCGTTCAGCTGCGCCTTGGCGTCGCCCGCGCCGCGGACGGCCGTGACCAGGTTGGACACGCCCTGGCTGCTCAGCACGGCGCTGTCGGCCCGGGCGTCGAACGCGTCGCCGACGCGGATGCCGTACAGGCCGGTGACGCCGGTCTCGGTGCGCAGGTTCCGGAACAGGTCCTGCGTGGGGTAGCCGTCCGGCAGGACCGCCACGAAGACGGGCTTGTCCGCGTCCTTGATCTTGTCGGCGAGTGCCTCCGCGTCCGACTGGGCCAACTGGTCCGAGGCGGCCGGATCGACGTAGACCGGGTTCTCGCGCAGCTCCTGGGCGACCTCCGAGAGGTCGGTGGCCGCGTGCGCGCCCGGCGCACCGGCCAGCAGCACCGCCAGTACGGCGGCGACCGGCACGATCAGCAGACGTACGAGGGTACGCACCAGTGCGGCCTTCATATGTTCGAAGCTACCCGAATCGGTACAGAAACGGATATCCGTCGGGCCACGGATTTCGGGGCGCCGGTGCGCCTACGCTGCCCTCGGACTTACTGCCGTGGGCCGGTCCGGCCCGCCGGTCTCAGCAGAAGGGGCGGGAACAGGGGCATGTTCGGACGACGCAGAGCCGCGGACATGACGGTGTCCGAACTCACCGAGCTGGACCGGTCGCGGACGCGGGCCGATCTGCTGTGGGAGCTGTTCCGGCACGCCGAGGGCGAGGTGACGTCGGCGATCGACTGGTATCTGGCCCGGCGCCGGGGGCCTGCGCTGTGGTCGCGGTCGCTGCGGGCGCTCGCGGCGCTGCTGGGGATCGTCGGCACGCTCACCCCGCTGGTGCACACCGCAGCTCCGACGACCGTGCAGCCCGAGTGGGGCTTCGTGTTCCTGGCCGGCGGGGCGGGCTGTGTCCTCTTCGACCGGATCTTCGGGTTCTCGGCGTCCTGGACGCGTTACATCCGTACCGAACTGGCGTTGCAGCAGATCCTCAAGAGGGCGCAGTCCGAGTGGGCGCAGGCGTTCCTGAGGACCACCGACTCGCCCAGCGACAAGGACCAGGCCGCGCTGCTCGGGGTGATCGAGCGGCTGCGGACGGACGCCCAGCGGATCATCGAGGACGAGGGCACGGCGTGGGTCGGCTATCTGGCCGACGGCATGGAGGAACTGACCCGCTCCACCTCCCACGCCACCGGCCAGCGCCCCCACTCCGCGGGCCTCTTCCGCCTCGACCGCGCTCAGGGCCGCGACCGGGGCGGCGAGGTGCCGGGCCCGCGGTCGCGGGACACGGCGATGTGAGCCCGGCCCGGACCACAGCGCGGCCACCGGGACCGCGGTTCCCGCCCGGGCCGACGGCTCCTACTCGGCCGGAGCCACCCCCGCCCGCAGCAGGCCGTAGGTGTACGCGTCCTCCAGGGCCTGCCAGCTCGCCGCGATGACGTTGTCGGCGACGCCCACCGTCGACCACTCCCCCGCCCCGTCGGACGTGGAGATCAGGACGCGGGTCGTGGACTGGGTGCCGTGCACGCCCTCCAGGATGCGGACCTTGTAGTCCACCAGGTCCAGCTTCGCGAGCTGCGGGTAGATCTTCTCCAGGCCCACGCGCAGGGCCCGGTCCAGGGCGTTGACCGGGCCGTTGCCCTCGGCCGTGGCGACGATGCGCTCGCCCTTGGCCCAGAGCTTGACGGTGGCCTCGTTGGCGTGGGTGCCGTCGGGGCGGTCCTCGACGATGGCCCGCCAGGACTCGACCTCGAAGTAGCGCAGGGGCTTGCCCTGGACCTCGCCGCGCAGGAGGAGTTCGAAGGAGGCGTCGGCCGCCTCGTACGTGTAGCCCTTGAGTTCGCGCTCCTTCACCCGCTCCACGACCCGGCCGACCAGCTCGCGGTCGCCGCCGAGGTCGATGCCGAGCTCCTTGCCCTTGAGCTCGATGGAGGCGCGGCCCGCCATGTCGGAGACGAGCATCCGCATGGTGTTGCCGACCAGCTCGGGGTCGATGTGCTGGTACAGGTCCGGGTCGACCTTGATCGCGGAGGCGTGCAGTCCGGCCTTGTGCGCGAAGGCGGAGACACCGACGTAGGGCTGGTGCGTGGAGGGGGTGAGGTTGACGACCTCGGCGATCGCGTGCGAGATGCGGGTCATCTCGCGGAGCCGGCCCTCGGGCAGCACCTTCTTGCCGTACTTCAGTTCCAGGGCCGCCACGACCGGGAAGAGGTTGGCGTTGCCGACGCGCTCGCCGTAGCCGTTGGCCGTGCACTGCACGTGCGTGGCGCCCGCGTCGACGGCGGCCAGCGTGTTCGCCACCGCGCAGCCCGTGTCGTCCTGGGCGTGGATGCCGAGCCGGGCGCCGGTGTCGGCGAGGACGGTGGAGACGACGGCCTGGATCTGCGCCGGGAGCATCCCGCCATTGGTGTCGCACAGGACGACGACGTCGGCGCCGGCCTGGGACGCCGCGCGGACGACCTCCTTGGCGTACTCCGGGTTCGCGCGGTAGCCGTCGAAGAAGTGCTCGCAGTCGACGAAGACCCGGCGGCCCTGCTCCTTCAGGAAGGAGACCGTGTCCCGGACCATCTCCAGGTTCTCGTCGAGGGTGGTGCGCAGGGCGAGTTCGACATGGCGGTCGTGCGACTTGGCGACCAGCGTGATCACCTGGGCGCCGGACTCCAGCAGCGCCCTGACCTGCGGGTCCTGTGCGGCCGTGGTGCCGGCGCGGCGGGTGGAGCCGAACGCGACCAGCTGGGCGTGCCGGAAGTCGATCTCCTGCCGGGCGCGGGCGAAGAACTCGGTGTCGCGGGGGTTCGCGCCGGGCCAGCCGCCCTCGATGAAGCCCACGCCGAAGTCGTCCAGGTGCCGTGCGATGGCGAGCTTGTCCGCGACGGTGAGGTTGATGCCCTCCCGCTGGGCGCCGTCGCGCAGGGTGGTGTCGAAGACGTGGAACGAATCGTCGAGCTCGCTGGTAGCGGTCATGGTGTCAAGGCTCCTGAGGATGGGATCTCGGTCGTACCGGAATGACCGGCTCCACCGCCCTCACATACTCCCTCGCGCTCTCGCCTCCGGCTGTGGGTGGGCCAGAAATGCGAAAAACCTCTCGCGGGTGCGAGAGGTCTGCGCGCGGGTCGAGGACGACGGTGTCCGCCCGTACCTGGTCGTACGTGGCGGTCACTGCGGACCGGCGCGCCTGCTGCCAATAATCATGGCGAACGAGAGCACGGGGGCAGTCTGGCACAACCCCCGCGCCCCGCTCACGGTTGTCTCAGGATGCGGTCGGTCACCTCGTGTGGCGGACGTAGACGTGCGAGGTGTCGTACGTGTCGCCGGGCACGAGGTCGGGCGAGGAGCTGGCGAAGGCGACCGTGCGGCCGTGCCGGTCGAGGACCGGGCCGGACACGCTCAGGTCGTTGGGGCCGCCGTCGACGTCCGGGCTGGCGAGGGTGGTGCGCCCGGTGCGCAGGTCGCGGACGTACGCGCGGGTCGTGCGGTCTGGGGCGCCCGGGTCGGCCGAGACGAACGCCAGGTGGCGGCCGTCGGCGCTGAGCCGCGGGTGGGTGGTGAAGGCGGCCGGGTCGGCGGCGTCGATCCGGCGCAGCTCGCCCGTCTTCAGGTCGCGGACGAAGACGTTGTGGCCCTGGTTGGTGTCGCCCGGGGTGAGCCGCGAGTCCAGCGAGTGGAAGACGGCGTACCGTCCGTCGGCGCTGATCTGCGGGAACTCGGTCTGCCCGTCGGACTTCTCGCCGTCCGGCGTCCGGTCGGCCTGGATCAGGTCGCCGCTCGGCACGTCCCGGACCCAGGCGTCGCTCCAGTCGCCCAAGGAGGGGTGCGGGACGAAGAACCGGTAGCCGACGCGCCGGCCGTCGGCGCTGATGGACGGGTTGGCGGCGGCGGTCCTGCGGTCGGTGGCCGCGGGCACCTGGCTGATGCGGACGGTCTCGCCGCTGGTGCGGTCGACGCGGTAGACGCGCCCCCAGCGGTCCTCCCCCTCCCCGAGGCCGGACTGCTGGGCGACGAAGGCGACGTAGCGGCCGTCAGCGCTGAGGGCGGGCTGCCGGCCGGTGTCGTAGCCCGCGTCGACGGTGTCCGCGATGCGCTGCAGGGTGCCGGTCTTCAGGTCCTTGACCCAGACGTGGCTGCGGCCGTCGTCGGCATCGGTGGCGCTGAAGGCCAGGTAGCGGCCGTTGCCGCTCAGGGCGACGTCGTCGACGGAGCCGCCGTCCCCCGCGGTGCTCGCCAGCCGGGTGGTGCCGGTCCTCAGGTCGCGGACGAAGGCGTCGGCGGTGCCGTCGGTGTCGCCGGCGACGAGGTTGTCGGCGCTGGAGACGAACGCCAGACGGCGGCCGTCGGCGCTCAGGCTCGGCCCGCCGGAGGGGCCGTTGCCCTCGGTGCCGTCGGGGGCGATGCTCGCCTTCTCGGTCCGCGGTGCCGGCGTGGGCGCGGCGGTCGCGGGCAGTGCGGCGACACCGCCGAGCGTGACGGCCAGGGCCACGCCGAGCGCGACGGACGTGGCCCTCATGGTGCTGGTCATGTGCTGTTTCCCCCTGTGTTCCCCGTTGACGCTGCTCCCCCGGCCCCGCGCCGAGGGCTTCCCCAGAGCCAACAGCACCACGGACCACAGGGTCAATCCGTCGTATTGAGTACAACCCGGGCGTGCGTTCAGGCGTCCGCGAGGAGGCTGTCGGCGAGGAAATCGCGCACGTGGGCGAGGACTTGGGCCCGGTCGGTGCCGCGCAGGCCGATCGCCACGTGGATGGAGAAGCCGTCGAGCAGCGCCCGCAGGCGGGCGGCGAAGCGGTCGGGATCCACGCGGCGGAACTCGCCCCGCGAGATGCCCTCGGCGAGCAGGGCGACCAGGTCGCGGTGCCAGGCGCCCTCGATGGCGGCCTGCCGGTCGCGGGCGGTCGCGTCGGCGGCAGCGCTCTGCGAGCGGTTCCAGACCTCCAGCCACAGCGTCCAGTGCGGGTCGCGGTGGCCGTCCGGGACGTACAGGTCGACGTAGGCGTCGAGGCGTGCGCGGGCGCTCGCGGCCCGGGTCAGCAGCCGTCCGCGCTCGGCGCCGAGCCGGCCCTCGCTCCACTCCAGGGTCCGCAGCAGCAGTTCGTCCTTGGAGCCGAAGTAGTAGAGGAGGTGCCCGCTGCTCATCCCGACCTTGCGGCCGAGCGCCGCCATGGTGAGCTTCTCCAGTCCGCGCTCGGCGATCATCTCCATGGCGGCGGCGAGGACGTTCTCGCGGGGCGGTGCCTGCCTTCGCCCACCGGCCATGTCCTGCTCCTAGGTCCTCGGTTGCTGCTGCGTGATGCAGTGGATGCCGCCACCGCCCGCGAAGATCGTACGGGCGTCGACCAGTGTCACCGTCCGTTCGGGGAACAGCCGGCGGAAGATACCGGCCGCGATCTCGTCGCGCGGGTCGTCGAAGCCGCACAGTACGACGCCGCCGTTGCAGAGGTAGTGGTTGATGTAGGAGTAGTCGGCCCAGTGGCCGTCGGCCTCCAGCACCGTCGGGGCGGGGACCTCGACGACCTCCAGGCGGCGGCCGCGCGCGTCCGTCTGCGCCTTCAGCAGGCCGATGACCTCCTGGGTCACCTCGTGGTCGGGGTGCGCCGGGTCCGGCTGCGAGTGCGCCACTACGACGCCCGGGCGGGCGAACGCCGCGACGATGTCGACGTGTCCGAGGGTGCCGAAGCCGTGGGGAGGGTAGTCGCCGGTCAGGCCGCGGGGCAGCCAGATCGCCTTGCGGGTGCCGAGCTGGGCGTGGATCTCGGCCTCGACCTGCTCGCGGCTCCAGCCCGGATTGCGCTCGGGGCCGAGCTGGACGGTCTCGGTCAGCAGGACCGTTCCCTCGCCGTCGACGTGGATCGCCCCGCCCTCGTTGACGAGCCGGGAGGCGTACGTCCGGGCCCCGGCGAGGTCCGCGACATGGGCGGCGATCTTCGCGTCGTGCTCCCAGCGGGCCCACTCCTGGGCGCCCCAGCCGTTGAACGTCCAGTCGACTGCGGCCAGTCGGCCCTTGCCGTCGGTGAGGAAGGTCGGGCCGATGTCCCGCATCCAGGCGTCGTCGAGGTCCCGCTCGACGGTCTCGATCCCCTCGCCCAGCAGCGCACGCGCCTCACCGGACCGGCCCGGGCCGCACACCACCGTCACCGGCTCGAAGCGGCGGACGGCCCGGGCGACCGCGGCCCAGGCGACCCGGGCGGCGGCCAGCTCGCCGGGGTCGTCGAAGGTCGGATTGGGACCCGGCCAGGCCATCCAGGTGCGCTCGTGCGGAACCCATTCGGCGGGCATGCGGAAGCCGTCGGCGGCTGCGGACATCGTTGAACCTCAGAGGAAGTAGAGACGGTTGAGGGAGACGGACTCGGCGGCTTCGGAGCGCAGCGGCTCGCCGTCGAGGGTGACCAGCCCGGTGCGCCGGTCGACGTCCACGGTCCCCGTACGGGAGTTGAGGCGCAGGTCGGCCGGGCCGATGCCGCGCGTGCCGCGCACGGCGACCCTGCGGCGGCGGGTCGGCAGGCGGTCGTGCCCCTGGTCGAGGGCGGCCCGCGCGACGAACGCCACCGAGATGTCGGCCGGTGTCGCCCCGTGCGCGCCGAACTGCGGCCCGAGCACGAGGGGTTCGCAGGTGTCGGTCGCCGCGTTCGGGTCGCCGGTCACGCCGTACGCCGGGAAGCCGGCCTTGAGCACCAGCTGCGGCTTGGCGCCGAAGAACTCCGGGCGCCACAGCACGATGTCGGCGAGCTTGCCGGTCTCGATCGACCCGACCTCGTGCGCGAGCCCGTGCGCGATGGCCGGGTTGATCGTCAGCTTGGCCAGGTAGCGCAGGACGCGCTCGTTGTCGTGGTCGTCGTCGGGGGCGCCGAACTCGGCCTTCATCTTCCCCGCCATGGCGAAGGTGCGGCGGACGGTCTCGCCCGCGCGCCCCATGCCCTGCGCGTCCGAGGAGGTGATGCCGATGGCGCCCAGGTCGTGCAGGACGTCCTCGGCGCCCATGGTCCCGGCGCGGATGCGGTCGCGGGCCATGGCGGCGTCGCCGGGCAGGTCGGTCTTCAGGTCGTGGACGGAGACGATCATGCCGTAGTGCTCGGCGACGGCGTCCCGGCCGAAGGGCAGGGTGGGGTTGGTGGACGAGCCGATGACGTTGGGGACGCCTGCCATCTTCAGCACGTTCGGGACGTGACCGCCGCCGCAGCCCTCGATGTGGAAGGCGTGGATGGTCCGGCCCTCCAGCACGCGCAGGGTGTCCTCCACGGAGAGGCACTCGTTCAGCCCGTCGCTGTGCAGGGCCACTTGGACGTCGTGCTCCTCGGCGACGCGCAGGGCGGTGTCCAGGGCGCGGGTGTGGGCGCCCATGTCCTCGTGCACCTTGAAGCCGGAGGCGCCGCCCTCGGCCAGGGCCTCGACCAGCGGAGCCTGGTGCGACGACGAACCCCGGCCGAGGAAGCCGATGTTGACCGGCCAGGCGTCGAAGGCGCCGAACGCGTGCCGCAGCGCCCAGGGCGAGTTGACGCCGACGCCCCAGACGGGCCCGAACTCCTGCCCGATGATCGTCGTCACGCCGGAGGCGAGCGAGGCCTCCATGACCCGCGGTGACAGCAGGTGGACGTGGGTGTCGACGGCCCCGGCGGTGGCGATGAGTCCCTCGCCGGAGACGATCGACGTGCCGGTGCCGACGACGACGTCCACCCCGTCGAGGGTGTCGGGGTTCCCGGCCCGCCCGATCGCGTGGATGCGCCCCTCGCGGATGCCGATGGAGACCTTCCGGACGCCCTGCACGGCGTCGATCACCACGACGTTGCTGATGACGACGTCGCAGGTGTCCCGGACGGCGGCGGCCTTGAGGTGCAGTCCGTCGCGGGCGGTCTTGCCGAAGCCGGCGAGGAACTCGTCGCCGTACCGCTGGGAGTCGGACTCGACGCGGACGGTCAGTCCGGAGTCGCCGAGGCGGATGCGGTCGCCGGCCCGGGGGCCGTGGGTGGCGGCGTACTCGTACGGGGTGAGGCGGCGGGCCTCGGCGGGGTGGCCTCCGGGGCGGCTCATCGCGCGGCCTCCTGTCCAGGTGTCGTGTCCGGTACGCCGAGGTAGCCGCAGGCGGCGGCCCGGCGCAGCGCCTCCTCGCGGGCGCCCGGCGCGTCCAGCGGTCCGTCGACGAGCCCGGCGAACCCGATCGCGATCCGTTCGCCTCCGAGGGGCACGAGCCCCACCTCGACGCTCTCCCCCGGCCCGAACCGCACGGAGGACCCGGCGGGCACGGCGAGCCGCATGCCGTAGGCCTCGGCGCGTGCGAAGTCGAGCCGCGGGTTGGCCTCGAAGAAGTGGAAGTGGGAGGTGACGGAGACCGGCACGGTCGCGGTGTTGGTCACCGTCAGCCGTACGGCCGGCTCCGGCTCGGGGTGCTCCGGCCCCGGCAGCAGGGCGCCCGGCGCGTCCGGGCCCGAGCCGCCGCCCATCGGGTCGGTGACGACCGCGAGCCGCGAGCCGTCGTCGAAGACCGCCTCGACGTGCACCTCGGTGACGACATCGGCGACTCCGGGCAGCACGTCGTCGGGCCCGAGGACGGACCGGGCGGCCTCGATGGCCTCCGCGAGCCGTCTGCCGTCCCGGGCGGCCTCGCACACCGTGTCGGCGATGAGCGCGGTCGCCTCGGGGACGTTGAGCCTCAGGCCCCTCGCCCGGCGGGCGCGGGCGAGCTCGGCGGCGCCGAAGAGCAGCAGCCGGTCGCGTTCGGTCGGGGTCAGCCGCATGTCACTCCCTCCGTTTAGAACATCACTCTAAACATGAATTTCTCCGTTCCGGAAGGTTGACGGCAGGGCATCGTGCACATCACATTGAACGTCGCTCTAACCGAGGGAGACCAGCATGCCGATCGAACAACGCGGAGTCGACACCATCCCCCAGGAGGAACGCACGAGTGGGCCACGGGACCTCGTCTCGATCCTGCTCGGCTCCAACCTCTGTCTCGGCGTGATCGTCTTCGGCTGGCTGCCGCCGTCCTTCGGCCTGGACTGGTGGTCGTCGGTCAGCGCGGTCGTGGCGGGCACGGTGGTGGGCGTGGTGTTCACGGCCCCCCTCGCGCTGGTCTCCCTGCGCACGGGCACCAACCTGTCGACGTCCTCCGGCGCCCAGTTCGGGGTGCGCGGGCGCCTGGTCGGTTCGGTGGTCGGCCTGCTCCTCGCCCTCGGCTACACCGCGCTGACCGTGTGGATCGGCGGTGACGTGATGGTGGGCGTGCTGAGCCGGCTGGCCGGGCTGCCGCAGGACGGCCTGTCGTACGGGATCGTCTACGGGGTGCTCGCGGCGGCCACCGTCGCGGGCGCGGTGTACGGCTACCGGGTGCTGCTGGCGATGTCCCGGGCCCTGGCGTTCGGCATGACGGCCCTGCTGGCGCTGGGGGTGATCGCCTACGCCCCCGACTTCACGACGGACGCGCTGCCGGAGGCCGGCGGCTACCTGCTGGGCGGTTTCTGGCCGACGTGGCTGCTCGCGGCCGTGGCGGCCGGGCTGTCCGGACCGATCGCCTTCATCACCCTGCTCGGCGACTACACCCGCTACATCTCACCGGCCCGCCACTCCTCCCGCCGGGTCCTGCACGCGACCTGGCTGGGCCTGATGCTGGGCCTGCTGGTGCCGCAGCTGTTCGGCACGTTCACCGCGTACGCGGCCCGGGCGGCCCTGGACTACGCGGGCCCGCTGGTCGACGCGGCCCCCGGCTGGTACCTGGTCCCGCTGCTGCTGGCGGCCTCGGCGGGCTCGGTCGGCAACGCGGGTCTGATGCTGTACTCGATGGGCCTCGACCTGGACGCGATCCTGCCGCGCGCCTCACGGGCCCGGGCGACGTACGTGGTCGCGGTCGTGGCCACGGCCGCGGTCTTCGCCGGGCACTGGTTCTCGACCGCGCAGGACGCGATGACGTCCTTCGTCCTCCTGCTGACCGCGATCGGCACGCCGTGGGCGGTCATCACCCTCATCGGCTTCGCCCGCTGCGGCGGGGTGTACGACGCGGACGCCCTCCAGGTCTTCAACCGCCGCGCACGGGGCGGCGTCTACTGGTACCGCGCCGGCTGGAACATCCCGGCGACCCTGTCCTGGGCGGCCGGCGCGACCGTCGGCGTCCTCGCGGTGTCCCTGCCGTCGTACGAGGGCCCGCTGCTGGCCCTGACCGGCGGGGTGGACATCAGCTTCCTGCTGTCGGGGCTGGTGGGCGGCGCGGCGTACGCGTTGTCGACCCCGGGGGCCGTGGCTGCGGAACCCGGGGTCGGGGAGGCGCCCAGCACGTCTTGTCCGACCGCGTCGGGTGGCGGGCGGGCATAGGCCGGGGGCCCGGGGGCGGAGCCCCCGGTGGCGGGGCGGCCTCAGCCCAGCTGGTGCATCCAGCCGTGGGTGTCCGGGGCCGTGCCCCGCTGGATGTCCAGCAGCGCCTGGCGCAGCCGCAGCGTGACCTCGCCCGGCTCACCCCCGCTCTGCTTCCACTCCGCCCCGGCCCGCTTCACCGTCCCGACCGGCGTGATCACCGCGGCCGTACCGCAGGCGAACACCTCGGTCAGCGACCCGTTCTCCGAGTCCCGCTGCCACTGCTCGACCGAGACCCTGCCCTCCTCGGCCTCGTAGCCGAGGTCACGGGCGACGGTGAGCAGGGAGTCGCGCGTGACGCCCTCCAGGATCGAGCCGGTGAGGGACGGCGTGACGATCTTGTTCCCGTACACGAAGTACAGGTTCATGCCCCCGAGCTCCTCGACCCAGGTGTGCTCCACCGCGTCGAGGTAGCAGACCTGGTCGCAGCCCTTCGTCGCGGCCTCGGCCTGCGCGAGCAGGGACGCCGCGTAGTTGCCGCCCGTCTTCGCGTCGCCCATGCCGCCGGGGACGGCGCGGACGCGGTCCTCGGAGACCCAGATGGAGACCGGCTGCACGCCGCCCGGGAAGTACGCGCCGGCCGGCGAGGCGATCACCAGGAACAGGTACTCGTTGGCCGGCTTCACACCCAGCCCGACCTCGGTCGCGATCATGAACGGGCGCAGGTAGAGGGACTCCTCGCCGCCGTGCGCCGGAACCCACGCCCTGTCCTGCCTGACCAGCGCGTCGCACGCCTCGATGAACGTCTCGACCGGCAGCTCGGGCATCGCGAGCCGGCGCGCGGACCGCTGGAAGCGCTCGGCGTTCTTCTCCGGCCGGAACGTGGCGACCGAGCCGTCGGGGCGGCGGTAGGCCTTCAGACCCTCGAAGATCTCCTGCGCGTAGTGCAGGACCGTGGTGGCCGGGTCGAGGGAGATCGGCGCGTACGGCACGAGCTGGCCGTCGTGCCAGCCGCGGCCCTCCGTCCACTTGATCGTCACCATGTGATCGGTGAAGTGGCGGCCGAACCCGGGGTTGGCCAGGATCGCCTCGCGCTCTGCGGCGGAGAGCGGGTTGGCGGACGGCTTGAGCTCGATCGTGGGCGTCGTCATGGGTTGATGTCCTTCACCGGTTGTAGTGACGGGCCGCGCTCGGTACTGCGCTGATGGTGACCAGTGCTAGGACGTCCGAGCATTCCCTCGTTCCGCGGCCTCGCGTTCGATTATCGCCCGGGGGCGGCGGCGGAAGGAACGGGGTGAATACGGCCCGGTGGTCGATGGTGGCACCCGGCGGGAACATGCGGAAGCCGCCGGGTGCGGATGCGACCCGGCGGCTTGGTGGAGCGCGGCGGGTCAGCCGGCTACGCGTACGGCGAGCGCGTCGCCGATCTCCGCGGTGGAGCGGGCGGGCTTGCCGGCCCGCTCGCCGAGGTCGGCGGCGACCGCCTCGTCGATCCGGGCGGCCTCGGCCTCGTAGCCGAGGTGGCGCAGCAGCAGGGCGACGGACAGCACGGTGGCGGTCGGGTCGGCCTTGCCCTGGCCGGCGATGTCCGGGGCCGAGCCGTGTACGGGCTCGAACATGGACGGGAACTCTCCGGACGGGTTGATGTTGCCGGAGGCGGCCACGCCGATGCCGCCGGAGACGGCCGCGGCGAGGTCGGTGACGATGTCGCCGAAGAGGTTGTCGGTGACGATGACGTCGAAGCGCTCGGGCTGCGTGACGAGGTAGATCGTCGCCGCGTCCACGTGCATGTACTCGGTGGTGACCTCGGGGAACTCCTCGGCCACCTTGTTGAAGATGTTCGTCCACAGGTGACCCGCGAAGGTCAGCACGTTGTTCTTGTGGATCAGCGCCAGCTTCTTGCGCGGGCGGGCCTGGGCCCGCGCGAAGGCGTCCCGGACCACGCGCTCGACACCGAAGGCCGTGTTCACGGAGACCTCGGTGGCGACCTCGTGCTCGGTGCCCTTGCGGATCGTGCCGCCGTTGCCGGTGTACGGGCCCTCGGTGCCCTCGCGGACCACGACGAAGTCGATCTGCGGCTCGCCGGCCAGCGGGGTGGAGACACCCGGGAGCAGCTTCGAGGGGCGCAGGTTGACGTGGTGGTCGAAGGCGAAGCGGAGCTTGAGCAGGAAGCCGCGCTCCAGGACGCCGGACGGCACGGACGGGTCGCCGATCGCACCGAGCAGGATGGCGTCGTGCTTCTTCAGGGCGTCGAGGTCGGCGTCGGTGAGGGTCTCACCGGTGGCGTGGTAGCGCCGCGCGCCGAAGTCGTACTCCTTGGTCTCCAGCTTCACATCCTGCGGAAGGACGGCGGAGAGGACCTTGAGACCTTCGGCCACGACCTCCTGGCCGATGCCGTCACCCGGGATCACTGCGAGATTGATGCTGCGAGACATGCGGGCACCCTACTCCTCGTCCCATGGGATGACACGAGGTGTCCGTGATGCGGACACCCGCCCGGGTGACCGCACGCGGCCGTCGACCGCCGTTCACCCGTACGTGGTGCGGCTGTTGGCCTCCGCTGGGAAGTTCACTGGACATGGAGATCCCCCACTTCGGCGTCCCGCCCGAGCTCGCCCGCCGGATGAGCATGGCCGAGCAGCACGAGTACCTGCGCACCCGGCTGTCGCGGCGGCGCACGCTGGTGACGGCGGGCGCGGTGGCGAGCGGGCTGCTGACCGGCTGCGGCTCCGGTCCGGACTCCGGGCGGGGCGGCGCCACGGCGACGCGGAGCCCGGCGCCGAGCACGTCGAAGGCGCCCGGCTCCTTCATCACGCCCTTCGGCCGCCACCTCGCCTTCGGGGCCGACCCGAAGACGCAGATGCGGATCTCCTGGCAGGTGCCGCTCGCGGTGAAGAAGCCGTACGTCCGGGTGGGCCTGCGCCCCGACGACCTCGGCCGCAGGATCGAGGCGGAGCTGCGCGACCTGCACACCCCGGAGCTGAACGGCGTGCGGGCGGCGGTCGACCAGTTCTACCTGCACGCGGCGCTGGACGGCCTGCGCCCCGATACGACGTACTACTACGGCGTCGGCCACGAGGGCTTCGACCCGGCGTCCCCGCGGCACCGCTCGACCATCACGTCCTTCCGCACGGCACCCGCGAGTCCGCCCGAGCGGTTCGTGTTCACCGCGTTCGGCGACCAGGGCGTGGGCGAGGAGGCGGCCCTCAACGACCGTACGCTGCTGCTCCGGAAGCCCGCCTTCCATCTCCACGCGGGGGACATCTGCTACGCGGACCCGACCGGCAAGGGCAAGGAGTCGGACGTCTTCGACGCGAGCCAGTGGGACCGGTTCCTCAAGCAGACCGAGCCGGTGGCCAGGTCGGTGCCGTGGATGGTGACGACCGGCAACCACGACATGGAGGCCTGGTACTCGCCGGACGGCTACGGCGGTCAACTCGCCCGGTTCTCCCTGCCGGACAGCGGCTTCGACGCGCGCACGGCACCGGGCGTGTACGCCTTCACGTACGGCAACGTCGGCGTGGTCGCGCTGGACGCGAACGACGTGTCGTACGAGATCCCCGCCAACCTCGGCTACACGGAGGGCCGGCAGACGAAGTGGCTGGACGGCACGCTCGGCGAGTTGAGGGCCTCGAAGGACGTGGACTTCATCGTCGTCTTCTTCCACCACTGCGCGTACTCGACGTCCACGCACGCCTCCGACGGCGGGGTGCGCGCCGAGTGGCTGCCGCTGTTCGCCCGGCACCAGGTGGACCTGGTGATCAACGGGCACAACCACGTCTACGAGCGGACCGACGCCATCCGGAACGGCGAGGTGGGCAGGCCGGTGCCGGTCGGCGGGACGACGGACCCGCGGCGGGACGGGATCGTCTACGTCACCGCGGGCGGCGGCGGCAAGGAGCTGTACGGCTTCCCGGACGGCGTGAAGGAAAGCTACGAGGGGAACACCGCCGACCAAGAGTCGGTCGACACGTTCCGGTGGACCAGGTCCCGGGACACCCGGGCGGAGTCGGTGCAGTGGTCGCGGGTGCGCTACCGCGGTTTCTCGTTCCTCTCGGTGGAGGCGGTGAGCGGCGCCGCGCCGAGGCTGAAGGTGTCGGCGCTCGCGTCCAGCGGTGAGCGGATCGACCACTTCGAGGTGCGGCGCGGGGCGTGAGGCCCCGCACCGCGCCCCGGTCGGGTGCGGCTCCCGGTCCTGTGCGGCCCTGGTGGGTCTTGATGCGGCTCAGTGGCCGGTGGATCCGCCGTTGTCCCTGCGGTCGAGGGCGCGCTGGAGCGCGGCGGCGGCGGCCTTGCGGTCGGACTCGCTCGTACGGGAGACGTGACGGACTCGGCGGCGGACGGTCGTCTCGGCCATGGGAAATCGACTCCTTCGATACAGCACGGAGTGCGGAAGAGGGTTTCGAGACGCCGGATGGGGCGGGGAGCGATGCCGCAGGGGTTGCCTGCACGGGGCCCGGCTCACGACCGCCATTCGCTTGGTCGAGCGAGACGTTCGGCTCCTACAAAGCTAAGGGAGTCCGGAGCATCTGTCTCCACAATTACTCGGACTTCCTACTATCTGAGACAGTGGACTGGGTCACACGCCGCTGACCTGCGGGGATTCCTAGAGCACATCGCCGTCCCGCCAGTCGAAGAGCAGTTCGCGCGCGGGGTCGAGCGGACCGGCGAGGGCGGCGCGGACGTAGGTGCTGCCCTCCTCCTCAGGCAGGCGGACGATGCCGTCGTCCGGGCTGAGGGCGTGCACCTCGCCGCGCCACGGCCGCCAGCCGCGGGTGGTGTAGAGGCGGGCGCCGTCATCGCCGGCGGAGAGGGCGCCGAGGTCGTAGGCGCGGTCGACGACGCGTTCCAGCTCGGCCATGACCCGCCCGCCGAGGCCGGTGCGGCGGGCGTCGGCGCGCACGGCGACGTTCTCGACGTACCCGGTGCGCAGCCACCGGCCGCGGTGCCGCACCCGGCGCATCACCACGGCCCCGTGCGCGGCGAGGCCGGAGGCGTCGTGGACGAGGGCGTGCAGGCCGCCGAGACCGTGGTCCCAGTCGTCGTCGCCGAAGTCGCCGTCGAAGGCGGCGTCCAGCAGGGCCCGTACGGCGTCGAGTTCGGCGGGGGCGAGGTCGGCGGTGTGGGCGGTGCGCAGGCGGATGGTCATCGGCCCAGTATGCGAACGGGCCGGGTGGCTCTCGACCTGATTTGCGAGCACGATGGAAGGGTCCGGCTCCGGGAGGGAGACCCGATGACGACGGCCAAGCCGCGCGCACAGATGATCACCCAGCACCGCTTCGGCGGCCCGGACGTCCTGGAGATCGAGGAGCGGCCACGGCCCGAGCCCGGCCCCGGCGAGGTGCTGCTCCGGGTGCACGCGGCGGGGGTCAACCCGGCGGACCGGCTGGCCCGTTCCGGGGCGGCACCGCTGTTCGGGGAGCCGCCGTTCACGCTCGGGCAGGACGTGTCGGGGGAGATCGAGGAGGTGGGGGCCGGGGTCACCCGGTTCCGGCCCGGGGACGAGGTGTTCGGCCGGATCGACGGTGGCGGCCACGCCACGCACGTGACCGCGCCGGCCGGTCACTTCGCCGCGAAACCCGCCGGTCTCGACCACGCCCACGCGGCCGCCGCCCCGACGGCCACGCTCACCGCCTGGCACGCCCTGATCGACATCGCCCGGGTCGGCCCGGGCAGCCGCGTGCTGGTCCGCGCGGCGGCAGGCGGGACCGGCCACGTGGCGGTGCAGCTGGCCAAGGCGGAGGGCGCCCATGTCGTGGGCGTGGCGCGCGCCGAGGACCACGACTTCCTGCGTGAGCTGGGCGCCGACGAACTCGTCGACGACTCGGCCGGCGACGTCGCGGAGTCCGTCCACGACATCGACGCCGCCCTCGACCTGGTCGGCGGCGACCACGCGCTGTCCACCCTCAACACCCTGCACCCGGACGGCATCCTGCTCTCCACCGTCCCCGAGGACCTGGGCCTCGCCCCGGAGGACGCGGAGGCGCGGGGGCTGCGCTTCGCCCTCGTCCGCACCGACCCGTCGGGCGACCTCCTGGCGAGGACCGCCCCGCTGCTCGCCGACCGCCGCGTCCGCGTCCACGTGACGACGACCCTGCCGCTGGCGGAGGCGGCCAAGGCGCACGAACTGGGCGAGGAAGGCCACGCGCGGGGCGGGATCGTGCTGGTGCCGCACCCCTGAGCCCGGGTGCGTGAGGCCGGATACGCCGACGGGCCGGGTCCCGTGACCCGGCCCGTCGGTGCGCCCGGGGGCTCAGCCCAGGTGCGGGTATCAGCCCATGTGCGGGTAGGTGTAGTCGGTCGGCGGGACCAGCGTCTCCTTGATGGCGCGGGTCAGGGTCCAGCGCATCAGGTTCTGCGGGGCGCCGGCCTTGTCGTTGGTGCCGGAGGCACGGCCGCCGCCGAAGGGCTGCTGGCCGACGACGGCGCCGGTCGACTTGTCGTTGATGTAGAAGTTGCCGGCCGCGTAGCGCAGCTTGTCCGCCGTGTATGCCGCCGCCGCGCGGTCGTTCGCGATGACCGAGCCGGTGAGGGCGTAGTCGGAGACGGACTCCATCTGCGTCAGCATCTCGTCGTACGTGTCGTCCTCGTAGACGTGCACGGCGATGATCGGGCCGAAGTACTCGGTGCGGAACACCTCGTTCTCCGGATCACTGCACTCGATGACGGTCGGGCGGACGAACCAGCCCTCGGAGTCGTCGTAGGCGCCGCCCGCGACGATCGTGCAGGACGGGTCCTCCTTGGCGCGGTCGATGGCGGCCTTGTTCTTGGCGAAGGCCCGCTCGTCGATGACGGCGCCGATGAAGTTGGACAGGTCGGTGACGTCACCCATCCTGATGCCGTCGACCTCGGCGGCCCACTCCTCCTTGAAGCCGGAGTTCCAGATCGAGGCGGGGATGTACGCCCGGGACGTGGCGCTGCACTTCTGACCCTGGTACTCGAAGGCACCCCGGGTCAGGGCGGTCTTCAGGATCGCCGGGTCGGCCGAGGGGTGGGCGACGAGGAAGTCCTTGCCGCCGGTCTCGCCGACCAGGCGCGGGTAGGTGCGGTACTTCTCGATGTTGTTGCCGACCGTCTTCCACAGGTACTGGAAGGTCTTGGTCGAGCCGGTGAAGTGGATGCCGGCGAGGTCGCGGTGCTCCAGGGCGACCTTGGAGACCTCGATGCCGTCGCCGGTGACGAGGTTGATGACGCCCTTGGGCAGGCCGGCCTCCTCCAGCAGCCGCATCAGCAGCACGGCGGCGTGGGTCTGCGTCGGGGACGGCTTCCACACGACGACGTTGCCCATCAGGGCCGGGGCCGTCGGCAGATTGCCCGCGATCGCGGTGAAGTTGAAGGGCGTGATCGCGTAGACGAAGCCCTCCAGCGGACGGTGGTCGAGACGGTTCCACACGCCGGGGGCGTTCGCCGGGGGCTGCTCGGCCAGCAGCTTGCGGGCGTAGGAGACGTTGAAGCGCCAGAAGTCGATCAGCTCGCAGGGCGTGTCGATCTCGGCCTGCTGGGCGGTCTTGGACTGGCCGAGCATGGTGGAGGCGGCGAGCGTCTCGCGCCAGGGGCCGGCTAGCAGCTCGGCGGCGCGCAGGATGATCGCCGCGCGGTCGTCGAACGACATCGCGCGCCAGGCGGGCGCGGCGGCCAGGGCCGCGTCGATGGCGTCCTGGGCGTCCGCCTGCGTGGCGTTGCGGTAGGTGCCGAGCACGGCCTGGTGGTTGTGCGGCTGGACGACCTGGAAGGCCTCGCCGCCGCCCATGCGCTTCTCGCCGCCGATGGTGCAGGGCAGGTCGATCGGGTTGTCGGCCAGCTCCTTCAGCCTGGCCTCCAGCCGGGCCCGCTCGGGCGAGCCGGGGGCGTAGCCGTGCACCGGCTCGTTGACGGGGGTGGGGACCTGGGTCACAGCGTCCATGTTTTCCGTAACTCCTTACTGAGCGGTGTGTCGGTCTCAGCCCTTGCAGGCCGTCAGCCCTTGGTGATCATGCTGCGGGCGAAGAAGCGCAGGTTCGCCGGCTTCTCCGCCAGCCTCCGCATGAAGTAGCCGTACCAGTCGGTGCCGTACGCGGTGTACACGCGCATCCGGTGGCCCTCGGCGGCCAGCCGCAGGTGCTCCTCGGTGCGGATGCCGTAGAGCATCTGGAACTCGTAGTCGCCGGGCTTTCGCCCGGCGCGATGGGCGAGTTCCTGGCCGATGGCGATCAGGCGCGGGTCGTGGGACCCGATCATCGGGTACCCCTCTCCCTCCATCAACGTCCGCAGAATGCGAACGTATGCCCGATCGATCTCGTGCTTGTCCTGGTACGCGACCGAGGCGGGCTCCTTGTACGCCCCCTTGACCAGGCGGACCCGGCTGCCGCTCGCGGCGAGGCGGCGGGCGTCGACCTCGGTGCGGAAGAGGTAGGCCTGGATGACGCAGCCGGTCTGCGGAAAGTCCTTCCGCAGCTCCTCGTGGATGGCGAACATCGAGTCCAGGGTGGTGTGGTCCTCCGCGTCCAGGGTGACCGTGGTGCCGATCTCGGCGGCGGCCTCGACGACCGGGCGGACGTTCTTCAGGGCCAGCTCGTGGCCGTCCTGAAGGGCCTGCCCGAACATCGACAGCTTCACCGACATCTCGGCGCGGGTGCCGAGCTCCAGCGGCTTGAGGCGGTCGACCAGTTCCAGGTAGGCGTCGCGGGCGGCGGCGGCCTGCGCGGGGTTGGTGATGTCCTCGCCGACGACGTCCATCGTCAGCTCCAGGCCCTGGTCGGTGAGGTCCCGGACGACGGGGACGATGTCGTCGACGTCCTCGCCCGGGATGAAGCGGTCGACGACCTGCTTGGTCACCGGGGCGGCCGAGATCAGACGTCGCATCCGGTCGCTGCGTGACGCGGCGAGAATCACGGGACCCAGCACGGGGCACCTCCAGAGCACAAGCAACGTGAGGCCGGACCCCTCGCGGATGACGCGTCGGGTACGGCACGGAGAACCACCGTGAAACCTAAGGATCCCTCCGATCGTCGGCCATCGACAGCTGTCACGCATCCGTGCCGCAGATCTCAGACAGATGTATGAAGGGGTCCCGGGAGTGCGGGACAATGCCCGGATGACGTCGGAACACAGGGGCGACTACGAGGAGCTGGTCGACGAGATCTCGGAGCTGCTCGGCGCGCCCGCGACGCTGGAGAACCGGGACTTCGAGCTGATCGCCTTCGGCGCGTACGACAGCGAGGGCGACCTCGATCCGTCGGCTCTGGACCCGGTGCGCACCCGCTCGATCCTCACCCGCCGCTCGACGGCGGCCGTGCGGGCGTGGTTCGAGGGCTTCGGCATCACGCGGGCGACGGGCCCGGTCCGCATCCCGCCGACCCCGGAGGCCGGCGTCTACCGGGGGCGCATCTGCCTCCCCGTCCGCCACCGGGGCGTGGTGCACGGCTACGTCTGGCTCCTCGACGACGATCCCGGCCCGAGCGAGCGGCAGCTGTCCGCCGCGATGCTGGTCACGGCCCGGATCGGCGCCCTGCTCGCGGACGAGGCCCAGCACGGCGCCGACCTCAGCCGCGAGCTGCGGGCGGTGCTCACCGCCGAGCGCGGCTGGCAGAGCGACATGGCCATCGCCGAGCTCCGCACCGCCCTCGGCCCGCGCGCCGACGGCCCGCACACCGTGGTGTGTGTCGCGCCCTGGCCCTCGGCCGACCCCGACGACGCCCCGTCGGTGCGCGGCATGCCGGGCGCGACCGCCCTGTGCACGCTGCCGTGGGGAGCGGCGGCCCAGTGCGTGGCGGTCCTGGTCCGGCTGCGCTCGGCGGACGTCCTGACTCCGGCGACGACGGCGGCGGGCCGGCTGCTGGAGCGGGTGCGCGAGGGGACGGGGCCGGGCGACGGGCGCGGGGGGACAGGGCGGGGCGACGCCCGCGGAGGGACGGGGCCGGGAGACACCCCCACCCCGGGCGGTGCCTGTGCCGGTATCGCCACCCCCCGCTCCGGCCTCGCCGAGCTCGGCGCCTCCTGGTGGGAGGCGTCGGCGGCGGCGCGGGCGGCGCTGGCCGAGCCGCGGCTGGGGCCGGTGGCGCAGTGGGCGTCGATCGGGCCGTTCCGTCTGCTCACCGCGCTGCCCCCGGAGGTCGCCCACGACCCCGTCGCCCGGACCCTGCTCGCCCCGGTCCACCGGGAACTCGCCCGGACCGCCGAGGTCTACCTCGACTGCGCCGGCCAGGCCGCCCGGGCCGCCGCCGAGCTGGGCATCCACCGCCAGACCCTCTACTACCGCCTCTCCCGCATCGAGAAGCTCACGGGTCTGGACCTGGACGACGGCGAGGACCGGCTGCTGCTGCACATGACACTGAAAGGGGCCCGGCTCGCCCCCGGTGACGCCAGGGGGCCGTCCGGGTGAGTCCCGCCCCCGAACGGGCGGTGTTCGGGACGGACCCGTACCCTCCGGCGCCGCGCATGGTCACGGTTCTCCCGGTGTGCCATCGGCTGGGAGGAGTGCACGTGCGGAATCGACGCGCCTGGTCCGCGACGCGAACGGTGGTGACGGGGCCCACCCCGACTACCTCAGCGGCCACGCCACCATGGGCGGCGCGCTGATGCGCATGCTGACCGGGATCCTCGGCACCCGCGCGTCGACCTGCGCATCCGGTCGATCACCACCGGCGCGACCCGCCACTACCGCTACGCCCACGAGTACGAACGGGACGTCGTCGAGGCCCGCGTCCGGGGCGGGATTGCCTGGGCGCTGCGGACGTACTTCCGCCCCGTACCCTGATCACGGGCACTTCTGAAAACGATTGTCATCTGCTACGGTCGTGGCGCGTTCAACCATTTACCAGGCCTTGACCGAGGTGTCCCGTGCGCGTCCCTGCCCGACTCATCCCCCTTGCTGCCGTCACCGCGGCCTCCGCCCTGCTCACCGGCTGCTTCACCGGTGGGCAGTCGGCCACGGACGACTCCGGGGCAGGGGGCAAGCGCATACGCGTGGCGATGATGCAGCCACCCCGCTCGGGACTGTCCCCGCTGTCGGACGACGCCTTCAAGCTGTCGCGCTGGTCGACGGCGGAGACCCTCGTGAAACTGGACGCGGACGGTGACGCCGAGCCGGCGCTGGCCACCGAGTGGACCCAGTCCGGCCGGAGTTGGACCTTCACCCTGCGCGAGGGCGTCACCTTCCACGACGGGACGAAGCTCACCGCCGAAGCCGTCGTCAACTCCCTCACCAAGGCCGCCGCCGCGTCCCCCAAGCCCCGCATTCTCGACGGCGTGGAGCTGACCGCGAAGACCGACGGCGACAAGGTCACCGTCACCACCGCCACCGAGGATCCCCTGGTCCCGCAGCGGCTCAGCTCCCCGCAGCTGTCGATCCTGGCCGCCAAGGCCTACCAGGGGAAGACCGTCGACCCCGTCGGCGCGGGCACCGGCCCCTTCGAGTTGACGAAGGTCAACGGCACCGCCTCCGCCGCACTCGACCGCTACGACGGCTACTGGGGGAAGAAGGCCAAGGCCCCCGGCATCGACGTGCGGTTCGTGCCGGACGGCACGGCTCGTGCCGCGGCCCTGCGCAGCGGCGAGGCCGACATCGTCGAGGCGGTGCCGGTGTCGCAGGCCGCCGTCCTCGACCAGGACCTGATCACAGAGGTCCCGATGCCGCGCACCAACACCCTGTACCTCAACACCGAGAAGGGCCCCTTCCGGGACGCCGCGCTGCGGGCGGCGGCCCGTGAGGCGATCGACGCCGAATCGATCGTGAAGGGCGTGTACGAGGGCCGCGCCGACGTCGCCGAGGGGCTGCTCGGCCCCGCCCTGCCGTGGGCCGCCGAGCTGCGGAAGCCGGTGCGGCGGGCCAAGGCGTCCGACCCGGCCGGCAAGACGATCACCATCGGCACCTTCACCGACCGCGCCGAGCTGCCCGAGGTCGCCGCCGCACTGCAACAGCAGCTCCAGAAGGCCGGGTTCAAGGTGAAACTCGACGTCCGCGAGTACGCCAACATCGAGTCCGACGCGCTGGCGGGCCGGTTCGACGCGTTCATCCTCTCCCGCGCCACCGTCCTCGACTCCGGCGACCCGGCCGCCTATCTCTACAGCGACTTCGCCTCCGACGGCTCCTTCAACATCGCCCAGCTCGCCGACCCGGCCGTGGACAAGGCCCTGAAGAAGGCCGGCGAGACCAGGACCGGTGACCCGCGCCGCGCCGCGGTCATCGCCGCCGAGGCCGCCGTGCTCGGCACCGACGCGGCCGTGCCCATGCTGCACGAGCGTGTGATCCAGGGCGACGCCGCCGGCGTGACCGGCGCCGCCCACGACCCGCGCGAGCGGGAGCTGGTCACGGCGGACACCTACGTCAAGTGAAGGTCCGCAAAGGGCGGCCGGCCGACGCCGCCACGCTCACGCGCCTCCTCTGCCTCATCGCCGTCCTGGCCGCCGTCGGCCTGCTGCCCTGGCTCTCCGGCAGGGACCCGGCACTGGCCGTGCTGCGGGCCCGCTCCGCGGAGCAGGACCCGACCGAGGAAGCCCTGGACTCCATACGACAGGACCTCGGTCTCGACGCCGGCCCCCTGTCCCTGCTGGGCAGCTGGGCCTCGGACCTGCTGCGCGGCGACCTCGGCACCTCCTGGGTGTCGGGCACCGAGGTACTGCCCTCCGTGGTCTCCGGGCTCCAGGTGTCGCTGGCGCTGATGGGCGCCTCGCTCGGCGTGGCACTGCTGCTGGCGTGCGCGCTGGTCACCCCGGTGCTGGTGCGGGGCCGGACCTCGGGCGGGGCGTGGGCCGCGATGCTCGCCGCCGTACCCGAGTTCCTGCTGGCCACGATCGCGCTGCTGGTGTTCGGGGTGTGGCTGAGGTGGCTGCCGACGTCGGGCTGGGCAGGGCCGGAGAACTTGGTCCTGCCCGCCGTGGCCCTCGGCGTCCCCGGCGGCGGGCTGCTCGGCCGTCTGGTCGCGGACTCGCTGCCCGCCGTGCTCGACGAGCGGTGGGTGGAGCTGTGGCGGGGCGCCGGGGTGAGCCGGGCGCGGATCGCCGGGGCGGCGCTGCGGCGCGTCCTGCCGCCACTGGTCCCGCAGTTCGGGATGGTCGCCGTGGGGCTCACCGGTGGCGCGGTCGCCGTGGAGACGGTCTTCGCCGTGCCGGGTATCGGCCGTACCGCCCTCGGTGCGGCCAAGTCACAGGACCTGCCGCTGCTCCAGGGCTCGGTGCTCGCGCTGCTCGCGCTCGGCCTCGTCACGGGCGCGCTGGCGGCGTTCGCCCGGCGGCGGCTGCTGGGCCCGGCCCTGCGTGACGCCTCGCTGTCGCTGCCTCCGGCACGGCCGGTGCGCGCGCATCCCACGATCCCGCTGTCGCTGTTCACCGTCCTCGCCGTGACGATCGGCTGGGGCCTGTCGCGCGACCCGTACGCCGTGGACACCACGGCCCGGCTGGCCGAGCCCTCCTGGGCGCATCCGCTGGGCACCGATGGTCTCGGCCGTGACGTGCTCGCCCGGCTCGGCCACGGCGCCGCCTCGACGGTCGGCACAGCGGCCGCCGTATGCCTGCTGGGCCTGCTGATCGCGCTCGCCCTGGGCTTCCTGCCCCGGATCGCGGAGGGCGCGGCGGACATCGCCAACGCGCTGCCCCCGGTGATCGTCGGCATCCTGGTCGCGGCGGCCGTCGGGCCCGGCACCGGCGGGGCGGCCCTCGCGGTCGCGCTGATCTCCTGGCCGGCCCTGTCCGCGCACGCGGCGGCGCTGGTGCAGGAGGTGCGGGCGTCGGCGTTCCTCACCGCCCAGCGCGCCATCGGTGCGAGCCCGTTCTGGATCCTCACCCGGCACGTCCTGCCGTCCGTGGCCGGGCCGGTCGCGCGCCACGCCCTGCTGCGCCTGCCGGGCATCGCCCTGGCCCTGGCCTCGCTGGGCTTCCTCGGCCTGGGCGCCCAGCCGCCCGCCCCCGAGTGGGGCCTGCTGCTGGAGGAGTCCCGCGCCTATGTGGAACGCGCCCCGTGGGCGGCCCTCGCCCCGGCGGTCGCGCTGGCCCTGCTGGCCGGGCTCGCGGTGTCGGGCGCGGCGCTCACGCAGGGCCGTGGGCTACGGCGAAGCGCCCCGGCCTCGGCTCCGGCTCCAGCTCCGGCTCCGGCTCCAGCTCCGGCTCCGGCTCCGGCTCCGGCCAAGAAGGAGGCCCCCGTTGAAGTCTGAGGCACTGCTCACCGTCAGCGATCTCCGGATCGCCTTCGACGGCGTGGAGGCCGTGCGCGGCCTGTCCTTCGACGTCCGCCCGCGTGAAGCACTGGCGATCGTCGGCGAGTCGGGAGCGGGCAAGTCCCTCACGGCCCGCGCGCTCCTCGGCATGCTGCCGCGCGGCGCGACCACGAGCGGCACGATCAGCCCGGACCTCTCCACCCACCGCGGCCGGCGCATCTCGCTGGTCCCGCAGGACGCCCTGTCCGCCCTGTCCCCCGTGCACCCGGTGGGCGACCAGCTCGCCGCCGCCGTACGGTCCGTGGCCGGGGTGTCCCGCGGGGAGGCCCGGGCCCGGGCGGTCGCGGCCCTGGACCGGGTCGGCATCCCGGACGCGGCGCGCAGGGCGCGGGCCTACCCGCACGAGTTCTCCGGCGGCATGCGGCAGCGCGCGGTGATCGCCATGGCGACGATCAACGAACCGGAGATCGTGGTCGCCGACGAGCCCACCACCGCGCTCGACGAGGAGCGCCGCGACCAGGTGCTGGGGCTGCTCGCCGAGCAGCGTGCGGCGGTCGGCGCCGCGCTCGTCCTGGTCACGCACGACATGGACGTCGTCCAGGGCCACGCGGACCGTGTCCTGGTCATGTACGCGGGGCGCCTCACCGAGCTCGGCCCGGCGGACGAGGTGCTGGCCCGTCCCCGCGCCCCCTACACCGCCGGTCTGCTGGCGTCGCTCCCGCAGCACGCGCCCGAGGGCCGCCGTCTCCCCGCCCTGCGCGGCACCCCGCCCGCCCCGGGCGCGCTCCCGCCGGGCTGCGCCTTCGCCCCGCGCTGCCCGCTCGCGGCCGAGGCCTGCCACACGGCGGAACCCGAGCCCCGGCAGGCCGCCGGTCGCCTGGTCGCATGCCACCGCTGGGAGGAACTGCCTCACCCGGCGACCGAGTTGTTCCTCAAGGAGCGGCAGCCCGCATGAGTGATCCCCTGCTCGACGTCCGCGACCTCGTCGTCCGCTACGGCCGGGTCACCGCCGTGGACGGCGTCTCCTTCTCCCTGGCCGCCGGCGAGACCCTCGCGCTGAACGGCCCGTCCGGCTGCGGCAAGTCCTCCACGGCCCTCGCGGTGCTCCTGCTGCGCCGCCCGGCCGAGGGCTCAGTCCGTTTCGAAGGGCGGGAGTTGACGGCGCTGAGCGAGAGCGAGCTACGGCCGCTGCGCCCCCGTATGCAGCCCGTCTTCCAGGACCCGTACGGCTCGCTCAGTCCCCGCCACCGCATCCGGGACGCGATCGCCGAGCCCCTGAAGGTCCAGGGTCGCTGGGATCCGGACCAGGGCCCGGCCCGCGTCGCCGAACTCCTCGACCGCGTCGGCCTGGACCCCGCGTACGGCGACCGCCGGCCGCACGAGCTGTCCGGCGGCCAGTGCCAGCGCGCCGGCATCGCCCGCGCCCTCGCCTCGGACCCGCGCCTGCTGGTCCTGGACGAGCCCGTGTCCTCACTCGACCCGTCGGTGCGCGCGGGGGTGCTGAACCTGCTCGCCGACCTCCAGGACGACCTGGGCCTCGGCTACCTGTTCATCTGCCACGACCGGGCGGTCGTCCGGCACGTCGCGGACCGGGTGATCGAGATGCGGGAGGGCCGCGTCACGTCCGGGTAGCGGCCTCGATCACCTGACGCAGCCCCTCGGCGAGCCGGCCGGCCTCGGGCGCGCTCTTCGGATCGAAGGTCCACTGCGCCATGAGGCCCATCATCAGTGTCAGGTAGAAGTACCCGAGGGTGTCCACCCGCTCCTCGGGCACGTCGTCCTCGTGCCCGCCGTGGAAGAGCGTGACGATGCCGCGCGCGCCGCCCCGCTGGGCCCGCGCCAGATGCTCCCGCACCTCCGGCAGTTGGTCGCCCATGGCCACGATCTCCATGCTGAGCCGCCACATCGACCCGGGGTCCCGCATGGTGGAGATGATGTTCGCCCACACCTCGGCGAACCGCTCCAGCGATCCCGGCTCCCCGCGCAGCTCGCCACCGCCCTCGAAGGTCTCGGACATCCCCTCCACCATCTCGATGTACGCCTGCGCCAGCAGCGCGTCCTTCGAGCCGTAGTGGTAGCCGATCGACGCCAGGTTGGCCCCCGACTCCTTGACGATGTCGCGCGCGGTCGTGCGCAGGAAGCCCTTCGCCAGCAGGCAGCGCTTGGCGCCCTCGAGCAGATCCTCACGGTGTCCCATGCCGCCTCACTCTACTCCAGCGTCCATACGCACGTCTTATACAGGCGTACTAGACAAGCGTTTAATACGCTCGTACAGTCCTGCTCATGACGACGAAAGCGCACCCTCCCGCCCTCGCCGGCCGTCGCGAATGGACGGCTCTCGGCGTGCTGATGCTGCCGCTGCTGCTGGTCTCGATGGACGTGTCGGTCCTGTACTTCGCGGTCCCCGCGATCAGCGCGGATCTGGAGCCGAGCGCCACCCAGCAGCTGTGGATCTTCGACATCTACGGCTTCGTACTGGCCGGTCTGCTGATGACCATGGGCTCGCTCGGCGACCGCATCGGCCGCCGCAGGCTCCTGCTGATCGGAGCCGCGGCCTTCGGTGCGGCCTCCCTGGTCGCGGCCTATGCGAACAGCGCCGAGACCCTGATCGCCGCCCGCGCGGTCCTCGGTATCGGCGGCGCGACGCTGATGCCGTCGACGATGGCACTGGTGCGGACGATGTTCACCGACCCCGCGCAGCGCACCAAGGCGATCGGTGTGTGGTCCGGTGTGATGACGGCCGGCATCGCGCTCGGCTCGGTGATGAGCGGTGTGCTGGTCGAGCACTTCTGGTGGGGCTCGGTCTTCCTGGTCAACCTGCCCGCGATGGTGCTGCTCCTGGTCCTGGGTCCCGTCCTGCTCCCCGAGTCACGCAACCCGCGCCCCGGCCGCTTCGACCGGCTGAGCGTCCCCCTGTCGATGGCAGCGGTGCTCCCCGTGATCTACGGCCTGAAGGAGCTCGCGTCGGAGGGCTGGAACGTGCGGTACGTGATGTCGGTGACGGTCGGCCTGCTGTTCGCCGCCCTGTTCGTCCAGCGCCAGCGCACGGCGGTGTCCCCGCTGGTCTCGCCGGAACTGTTCCGGCGTCGCGGCTTCACCCCGGCCGTCGTCCTCAACCTCGCCGCCGCCTTCGGCATGATGGGCTCGGCGTACTTCACGACCCAGTACCTCCAGTCGGTCCTGGGCAAGAGCCCCCTCGAAGCAGCGCTGTGGAGTCTGCTGCCGTCGGTGCCTATCGGGCTCGCGGCCCTGGTCGGCGCACAGCTCGTGCAGCGGGGCGTGCCGCGCGCTCACGTCGTCGGCGCGGGCTTCGCCGTCGCCGCGTGCGGCTACGTGATGCTGGCCCTGGCCGGAACGGACTCCCTCTGGCTGCTGCTGGCCGCCTGCGGCGTCCTGGCCTGCGGCATCGTCGCCGTCATGTCCCAGGTGGCGGACCTGGCCCTGAGCGCAGCTCCCGTGGAGAAGGCCGGCGCGGCCTCGTCCCTGCTGGAGACCGGCACGGAGTTCGGCGGCGCGCTGAGCATGGCGTTCCTCGGCTCCATCGGTACGGCCGTCTACCGCCACGAGATCCCGGCCTCGGCCCCCACTGCGGCCCACGAGACACTGGGCGGCGCCCTGGCCGTCGCCGACCGGACGCCGGGGCGCGCGGGAGACGCCCTGGCGACGGCGGCGCGGGAGGCGTTCACCAGCGGGATGAACGCGGCGGCGATCACGGGCGCGGTGCTGCTGGCCGGGGCGGCGGTAGCCGCGGCGGTGACCCTGCGACAGGCCCAGATACAGGAGAACGCCGGACGGGCTGAGGTGGTCAGCCCGTCCGGCGCTTGAGGAGGAGCCCGTTCAGGGCGAACGGGGGCTCGGGGGCGGAGCCCCCGGGAAGGTCACACCAGGTTCACCGACCGGGCGGACGTGGCACCGATCTCCGCCGCGACCTCGGCCAGCACGCCCGGGTTGACCGTGTCGTCCACGGTCAGCACGGCCAGCGCCTCGCCACCGGCGGCCGCACGCGACACCTGCATGCCGGCGATGTTGATGCCCGCCTCGCCGAGGATGCGGCCGACCGTGCCGACGACACCCGGCCGGTCCTCGTACCGCAGCACCACCATGTGGTCGGCGAGCGCGAGGTCCACGTCGTAGTCCCCGACGGCGACGATCTTCTGGAGGTGCTTCGGACCGGCCAGCGTGCCGGAGACCGACACCTCCTCGCCGTCGGCGAGGGTGCCGCGCACGGTGACGACGTTGCGGTGCTCGCTCGCCTCGGAGCTGGTGGTCAGGCGCACCTCGACACCGCGCTCCTGGGCGAACAGCGGGGCGTTGACGTACGACACCGTCTCGTCGACGACGTCCTCGAAGACGCCCTTGAGGGCGGACAGCTCCAGCACCTTCACGTCGTGCTGGGTGATCTCGCCGTAGACCTCGACGTCCAGGCGGACCGCGACCTCGCCGGCGAGCGCGGTGAAGATCCGGCCCAGGCGCTCGGCCAGCGGCAGACCGGGCTTGACGTCCTCGGCGATGACACCGCCCTGCACGTTCACCGCGTCCGGCACGAGCTCACCGGCGAGCGCGAGGCGCACCGAGCGGGCGACGGCGATACCGGCCTTCTCCTGCGCCTCGTCCGTGGAGGCACCGAGGTGCGGGGTGGCGACGACCTGGTCGAACTCGAACAGCGGGGAGTCCGTGCAGGGCTCCTTCGCGTAGACGTCGAGGCCGGCACCGGCGACCCGGCCCTCCTTCAGCGCCGAGTACAGCGCCTCCTCGTCGACGATCCCGCCGCGCGCGGCGTTGACGATGCGCACGCTCGGCTTGACCTTGCGCAGCGCCTCGTCGCCGATCAGACCGAGGGTCTCGGGCGTCTTGGGGAGGTGGACGGTGATGAAGTCGGAGACCTCCAGCAGCTCGTCCAGCGAGAGCACCTTGACGCCCATCTGCGCGGCCCGGGCGGGCTGCACGTAGGGGTCGTAGGCGACGACCTTCATGCCGAAGGCGGACATGCGCTGCGCGACGAGCGCGCCGATGCGGCCGAGGCCGACGACGCCGAGGGTCTTCTCGGCCAGCTCGACACCCGTGTACTTGCTGCGCTTCCACTCGCCGTTCTTCAGCGCGGCGTTGGCCTGCGGGATGTTGCGGGCCGTGGCGAGGAGGAGACCGCAGGCCAGCTCGGCGGCGGTCACGATGTTCGAGGTGGGGGCGTTGACGACCATCACGCCGGCCTTGGTGGCGGCGGAGACGTCCACGTTGTCCAGGCCGACGCCGGCTCGTGCGACGACCTTGAGCTTGTTCGCGGCCGCGATCGCCTCGGCGTCGACCTTGGTGGCCGAGCGGATCAGGATCGCGTCGACCTCGGCGATGGCGGGGAGCAGCTCGGCGCGGTCCGCGCCGTTGCAGTGCCGGATCTCGAAGTCCGGGCCCAGCGCGTCGACGGTGGCGGGCGACAGCTCTTCAGCGATGAGTACGACGGGTTTCGAGCTCACGTGAGTCCTCACAAGTCCAGTGCTGCGGACGGCCGTCCCGACGGCCGCAGGCGGTGGAGGGGTGCTTGCCGCGTGGAAGACGCACGACGCTGTGGGCCTGACGCGTATATATGCAGCAGTGTAGTGGTGCGACGAGGGGCGTCTTACGCCTCTGCGGAAGGATCACCCGGACGAGAAAGGGCCCGGCCGCGGCGTCGCTGCCGCGGCCGGGCCCGGGGGCTCACGCCTCCTCGTTGACCCAGCTCATGAGCTTGCGCAGCTCCTTGCCGGTGGTCTCCAGGAGGTGCTCGGAGTCCTGCTTCTTGTACTCGTTGTACTTCTTCAGACCGCCGTGGTACTCGTCCATCCACTGCTGCGCGAAGGAGCCGTCCTGGATCTCGGCCAGGACCTTCTTCATCTCGGCCTTGGTGGCGTCCGTGATGATGCGCGGGCCGGTGACGTAGTCGCCCCACTCGGCGGTCTCGGAGATCGACCAGCGCATCTTCTCCAGGCCGCCCTCGTACATGAGGTCGACGATCAGCTTCAGCTCGTGCAGGCACTCGAAGTAGGCGATCTCCGGCTGGTAGCCGGCCTCGGTCAGCGTCTCGAAGCCCGCCTTGACCAGCGCGGCCGTACCACCGCAGAGGACGGCCTGCTCACCGAAGAGGTCGGTCTCGGTCTCCTCGGTGAAGGTCGTCTTGATGACGCCGGCGCGGGTGCCGCCGATGCCCTTCGCGTACGACAGGGCCAGCGCGAAGGCGTTGCCGGAGGCGTCCTGCTCGACGGCGGCGATGCAGGGAACGCCGCGGCCCTCCTCGTACTGGCGGCGGACCAGGTGGCCCGGGCCCTTCGGGGCGACCATGCAGACGTCCACGCCGGCCGGGGGCTTGATGAAGCCGTAGCGGATGTTCAGGCCGTGGCCGAAGAACAGCGCGTCGCCGTCCTTCAGGTTGGGGGCGATGTGCTCCTCGTAGACCTGGGCCTGGATGGGGTCCGGGACGAGGATCATGATGACGTCGGCCTCGGCGGCGGCCTCGGCGGGGGTCACCACGCGCAGGCCCTGCTCCTCGGCCTTGGCCTTGGACTTGGAGCCCTCGTGCAGACCGACGCGGACGTCGACACCCGAGTCACGGAGCGACAGCGCGTGGGCGTGGCCCTGGCTGCCGTACCCGATGACCGCGACCTTGCGGCCCTGGATGATGGACAGGTCGGCGTCGGCGTCGTAGAACAGCTCGGCCACTTTGGGTTCTCTCCTCGGGAGTGCAGGTGTTGCGTCCCACCGTATGACGGGGGGCGGAAGGGAAGTCTGGGGGTCTCGGAATACGGGCGGCCGACGACGCGCCGACCGCCCTTCTTCCGTCTTACGCCGACCGGTCCAGGGCGCGCAGCGACCGGTCCGTGATGGAACGGGCGCCGCGGCCGATCGCGATCGTGCCGGACTGGACGAGTTCCTTGATGCCGTACGGCTCCAGCATCTTCAGCATCGCGGACAGCTTCTCGCCGGATCCGGTGGCCTCGATGGTGACGGCCTCCGGGGAGACGTCGACGGTCTTGGCGCGGAACAGCTGGACGATCTCGACGATCTGGGAGCGCGTCTCGTTGTCGGCGCGCACCTTCACCAGGACGAGTTCGCGCTGCACCGCCTGCGACGGCTCCAGCTCGACGATCTTCAGCACGTTGACGAGCTTGTTGAGCTGCTTGGTGACCTGCTCCAGCGGCAGGTCCTCCACGCCCACGACGATGGTGATGCGGGAGATGTCGGGGTGCTCGGTGACGCCGACCGCGAGCGAGTCGATGTTGAAGCCGCGGCGGGAGAACAGGGCGGCGATCCGGGCGAGGATGCCGGGCGTGTTCTCCACCAGGACGGAGAGCGTGTGCTTGGACATGGTCTGCTTCCTCTGCTTGAAAGTCCTGGGGGCTCTCAGTCGTCTTCGTTGTCGCCGAAGTCGGGGCGGACGTCCCGGGCGGCCATGATCTCGTCGTTGGAGGTGCCGGCGGCGACCATCGGCCAGACCATCGCGTCCTCGTGGACGATGAAGTCGACGACGACGGGGCGGTCGTTGATGGAGTTCGCCTCTTCGATGACCTTGTCGAGGTCCTCCGGGGACTCGCAGCGGATGGCGTAGCAGCCCATGGCCTCCGACAGCTTCACGAAGTCGGGGACGCGGGTGCCGCGGGCCTCCGGGTTGACGTCGTCCGGGCCGGAGTGCAGGACGGTGTTGGAGTACCGCTGGTTGTAGAAGAGGGTCTGCCACTGGCGGACCATCCCGAGGGCGCCGTTGTTGATGACGGCGACCTTGATCGGGATGTTGTTCAGGGCGCAGGTGGTGAGCTCCTGGTTGGTCATCTGGAAGCAGCCGTCGCCGTCGATGGCCCAGACGGCCCGCTCGGGGGCCCCGGCCTTGGCGCCCATGGCGGCCGGGACGGCGTAGCCCATGGTTCCGGCGCCGCCGGAGTTCAGCCAGGTGCCCGGCTTGTCGTACTCGATGAAGTGGGCGGCCCACATCTGATGCTGGCCGACGCCCGCCGCGAAGATCGTGCCCTCGGGCGCGAGCTGCCCGATGCGCTCGATGACCGCTTGCGGGGAGAGCGAGCCGTCGTCGGGCTGGTCGTAGCCGAGCGGGTAGGTCTCGCGCCAGCGGTTCAGGTCGTTCCACCACATGCTGTAGTCGCCCTGGTGGCCCTCGCTGTGCTCCTTCTGCACGGCCTGGATCAGGTCGGCGATGACCTCGCGGGCGTCACCGACGATCGGCACGTCGGCGGCGCGGTTCTTGCCGATCTCGGCGGGGTCGATGTCCGCGTGGACGATCTTGGCGAACGGGGCGAAGCTGTCCAGCTTGCCGGTGACGCGGTCGTCGAAGCGGGCGCCGAGGGCGACGATCAGGTCGGCCTTCTGCAGGCCGGTGACGGCGGCCACCGAGCCGTGCATGCCGGGCATGCCCAGGTGCTGCGGGTGGTTGTCGGGGAACGCGCCGAGCGCCATCAGGGTGGTGGTGACGGGCGCGCCGGTCAGCTCGGCGAGGACCTTCAGCTCGGCGGTGGCCCGGGCCTTGAGCACGCCGCCGCCGACGTACAGCACGGGCCGGCGGGCCTGGGTGATCAGCTTGGCGGCCTCGCGGATCTGCTTGGCGTGCGGCTTGGTGACCGGGCGGTAGCCGGGCAGGTCCATGGTGGGCGGCCAGGAGAAGGTCGTCTTCGCCTGGAGGGCGTCCTTGGCGATGTCGACCAGGACCGGGCCGGGACGGCCGGTGGAGGCGATGTGGAACGCCTGCGCGATGATCCGCGGGATGTCCTCGGCCTTGGTGACGAGGAAGTTGTGCTTGGTGATCGGCATGGTGATGCCGACGATGTCCGCCTCCTGGAAGGCGTCCGTGCCGATCGCCTTGGACGCCACCTGGCCGGTGATCGCGACCAGCGGCACGGAGTCCATGTGCGCGTCGGCGATCGGGGTGACCAGGTTGGTGGCGCCGGGGCCGGAGGTGGCCATGCAGACGCCGACCTTGCCGGTGGCCTGCGCGTAGCCGGTGGCGGCGTGGCCGGCGCCCTGCTCGTGGCGGACCAGGACGTGGCGCACCCTGGTGGAGTCCATCAGCGGGTCGTAGGCCGGGAGGATCGCACCGCCGGGAATGCCGAATACCGTGTCGGCGCCGACCTCCTCGAGGGAGCGGATGAGGGACTGCGCGCCCGTCACCTGCTCGGGGGCGGAGTGCTGTCCTCCGGATCGGGGCCGGGGCTGCGGGTGATGGGCCCCGGTGGCCTGCTCGGTCATCGGCATTCTCTTCTCAGATGCTGAGGGTTTTTGCGAGATTTGTACGGTCTTCGGCTGCTGCACGGAGGGCGCCTGTGCAACAAAAAACCCCTCGTGCCATAAGGCAAGCGAGGGGAGCGCGCCGGGTGGGGTCGCTGAGCGGTCGAGGCTCAGCGTCAGCCGACGCGCTTTCCAAGTACGAGAATTCGGGTGCGCATGGCACAGACCCTCCCCCCGGCACGCACTCACTGTCAAGTGGGTGGGACGGGAGTCTCATTATGTGAGCGGAGAGCCGTACCGCCTCCGATGACAGCGGACACCCCCGAGCTGTACACCCGCGGGGCACCGCCCGCGAAAGCCGGCTCGGCCGATCCGTTCGGCACCGGATAGTGACCGGCGGCGAGCGCCCGGCGCAGCCGGTACTCGTCGAGCGGCCCGGAGAACGCCATGCCCTGCCCGTGGGTGCAGCCCATCGCGCGCAGGGCGACGACCTGCTCGGGCAGGTCCACGCCTTCGGCCACGGACTGCAGCCCGAGGTCGCCGGCGATGCGCAGCAGCCCACTGGTGATCTTGTGCAGGCGCGCGGACTCGACGACGCCCTCGACCAGACCGCGGTCGAGCTTCAGGATGTCCACGGGCAGCCTCCTGAGGGCCGTGATCGCCGCGCAGCCGCTGCCGAACCCGTCGAGGGCGATGCGTACGCCGACCCGCCGCAGGGCGCCGAGGCGCCGCTCCAGCTCGTCCAGCGGGACCCTCGGGTCGGCGTCGGACAGCTCGATGATCAGCGATCCGGACGGCAGGCCGTGCCGGGTGAGCAGCGCCTCGACCGAGCCGAGCGGCATGGACTTGTCCAGCAGCCGGCGCGCGCTCATCCGGACCACGACCGGCGCGGACAGCCCGGTCGCGTGCCGCTCCGCCGCCTGTTCGACGGCCTCCTCGATCATCCACCGGCCCAGCTCGGCGGTCTTGTCGCTGTCCTCGGCCACGCGCAGGAACTCCGCCGGGGTGAAGAGCACCCCCTGGGAGGAACGCCAGCGCGCCTGTGCGGACACCGATGAGATCCGGCCGTCCTCAAGACGGACCACCGGCTGGTGCAGCAGGGCGAACTCGCCGTCGTGCAGCGCGGCCCGCAGGCGCGTGGCCAGCTCCGCCTTCCGTACGACGTCCTGCTGCATCTGCGGCTTGTACAACTCGACGCGGCCCTTGCCGCCGGCCTTGGCGCGGTACATCGCCAGGTCGGCGTTGCGCAGCAGCTCGCCCGCGCCGAGGCCCGCTTCCGCGAAGGCCACGCCGATGGAGGCGTTGACCCGGACATCGTTGCCGTCGATGTCGTACGGCTGGGACAGCGTCGTCCGGAGGCGGTCGGCGAGCTCCAGGATGTGCCGCTGCCGGGCCTCGCGGTCGCGGGTGTTGTCCCCGACGATCAGGGCCGCGAACTCGTCTCCGCCCAGCCGGGAGGCGGTGTCTCCCTGCCGGACGGAGTCCTGGAGCCGGCGGGCGGCCTGGATGAGCAGCTCGTCCCCGGCCTGGTGCCCGATGGTGTCATTGACGGCCTTGAAGCCGTCGAGGTCGATGAAGAGCACGGCCGTGTTGCGCAGGGCAACGCCCCGGTCGGAGGCGCGACGGCCGGACAGCGCCTGCTGCACGCGCCTGGTGAACAGGACGCGGTTGGGCAGGTCAGTCAGCGGGTCGTGCTCGGCGTTGTGCTGGAGCTGCGCCTGCAGCCGCACTCTTTCGGTCACGTCCCGGCTGTTGAAGATGAGGCCGCCGTGGTGACGGTTGACGGTCGACTCGACATTCAGCCAGCCGCCGTCACCCGACCGGAAACGACACTCGATGCGTGTGGTGGGTTCCTCGACCGGGTCGGCGGCGAGGAAACGGCGCACCTCGTAAACGACGCAGCCCAGGTCCTCCGGGTGGATGAGGTGGGCCAGTTCCGTCCCCACGAGCTCCTCCGCGGGGCGGCCGTAGACACCGGCGGCGGCCGGGGAGACGTACCGGAGGATGCCGCTGGGCGCGGCGATCATGATGACGTCGCTGGAGCCCTGCACCAGGGAGCGGAAGTGGTTCTCCTTCTGCGCCAGTTCCTGGGTGAGGGTGATGTTGTCGAGCAGCATGATGCCCTGCCGCACGACGAGCGCGAGCACCACCGTGCCGCCGGTGATCAGCACCACGCGGTCGACGCTGCGGCCGTTGAGGACGTTGTAGAGAATCCCCAGTGTGCACACGGCCGCCGCGAGATACGGCGTGAGGGCGGCGAGGGAGCCGGCGATGGGCCGGGCGGCCGGGTACCGGCCGAGCTCGCCTCCGGGCAGGGGCAGGTGGGGGTGCGGTCCGCTGCGCTGCCCGGGCACGTGCTCGCGGACCACGCACGTGGGCCCCGCCGTGCTCTGCCGGTCCGGGTCGTGCCGGTCGATGTCCGGCGTACGGGGCGCGGCCCACGGGGCATACGCCAGGAGCAGCGAGCCGGCGAACCAGCCGGCATCGAGGAGATGGCCGGAGCGGTAGCTGTCGTGCATCAGCGGCGAGGTGAACAGGGCGTCGCACACCAGGGTCAGCGCCATGCCGCTGATCGCGGTGTTGATCGCTGTGCGGTTCACCGCCGAGCGCCGGAAGTGCAGCGCGAACACCATGCTGATCAGTGCGATGTCGAGCAGCGGATACGCCAGCGACAGCGCGATATGCGCCACGCCCGGCCCTTCCGTCTTCGCGGCCTGGGCGAGCGCGAGGCTCCAGGCCAGGGTGAGCAGCGAGCCTCCGATCAGCCAGGCGTCAAGCGCGAGGCAGACCCAGCCGGCCTTTCTCACGGGCCGCTTGGCGAGGACCAGCAGTCCCACGATGGCGGGCGGTGCGAAGCACAGGAAGAAGAGGTCGGCGTACGAGGGGCTGGGGACGGGCTGCCCGAGGACGACCTCATACCACCCCCAGACCAGGTTGCCCAGGGCCGCCATCGCCGACGAGAGGCCGAACAGCAACCAGGCGGGTCGAAGGCGGGTGCAGCGGTTGCGGGCGTAGAGGACACAGGACACGGCGGCGGCGCCGGCGGCGGCGCTCAGCCCGAAGTCGCCCATGATCAGGGCCATTTCGTACGAACCCCAGCCGAGCGCGCAACCGACGGTGTATGCCGCGCAGACCAGGGCGAGGACGAGTCGGAGGGCCGGGCCCGGCCGGGGACCGGGGGCCGGCGTGCGGGGCAGCAGTGCCCTGGGGGACGGAGACTGTGCCCGCAGTTCTCCGTCCAGCGTGGGCGCGGGGGTCGGCGGCGCGCTCACCGGACCCTCCCGGGCCGTGCCGCTCCCGGGTCCCGCGGGCCCCGGTGCCCCGGCTGGGCATGCCTTCCGCGGCTGCCGGGCCTGCGGTGGTGATGGCTGTGGTCGGTGTGGTGGTCGCTGTGGTGGGTGTGCCGCCCGCCGTGATCGGCGTGGTGACCGCTTCTGCGCGCGGTCGTCCGCCAGGGTCGCCGCCGGCAGCCCCGCCCCGTCGGATCGCTCGTCCAAAGGCCGTGCATCGCCTGTCGCCCCCCTCACAGTCCTGAAGTGTCCGTCCCCGGCGCCGAACGGTCCCCGGCGCATCCCCTGTCGGGACGATACACCAGTCTCGTCACTCAGGGACATAGGTTCTCTACGCTCCGTGACGATCAACAGGTACATGAGTACCCACCGCACCCGAAGGATTGCGGACGGTACCCGAAGTTCGGATCAGCCGGTTGAGGCACCCGTCGTAAGGATCACGTTGCGCAGCGGCTCCCGGTTCACATAACGGTTCAACTGGTCCACCAGGAGCCGCTTGGCGCGCGGCAGGAACGCGGAGGTGGGTCCGCCGACGTGCGGGCTGATGAGTACCCCCGGCGCACGCCACAGGGGGTGTTCGCGCGGCAGGGGCTCGGGATCTGTGACGTCGAGGGCGGCGGTGATGCGACCGGTCTCCAGTTCGGCGAGCAGCGCTTTGGTGTCGACGACTTGGCCGCGGGCGACGTTGACGAGAAGCGCACCGTCCTTCATCCGGGACAGGAAGTCGGCTCCGGCCAGGCCACGGGTGGTTTCGGTGAGCGGCGTGGACAGGATGACCACGTCCGCCTCCGGGAGCAGCGCGGGGAGTTCGGTGAGCGGACGCACCGGCCCGCGCGCCGTGGTGCGCTCGGAGCGCGCGACGCGCGCCACCCGCGCCACCTCGAACGGAACGAGCCGGTCCTCGATGGCCGCGCCGATCGCTCCGTAGCCGACGATGAGGACGTTCTTGTCGGCGAGCGCGGGCCGGAACCCGCCGAGCCACTCCCCCCGGTCCTGGGCGCGGACGAAGTCCGGGACGCCGCGCAGCGAGGCCAGGATCAGCGCGAGGGTGAGCTCTCCGGTGCTGGCCTCGTGCACCCCGCGCGCGTTGCACAGCCGCACGCCCGGGGGCAGGTGCCCCAGCCCCGGCTCGACGTGGTCGATCCCGGCGGAGAGGGTCTGCACGACCTCCACGTGGCTCATCCGGGGCAGGGGACGTACGCACAGCGGGCTGGGCTTCATGTAGGGGACGACGTAGAAGGCGCAGTCGGCCGGGTCCGCCGGGAAGGTCTCCCCGCCGTTCCAGAAGCGGTACTCCGGCCCCTCGGGGAGTCCGTCGATCTCGTCCGGCGGGATGGGCAGCCACACGTCAGCAGTCATGCTCTGGAGGCTATGTCAGGAGCGCGCCACGGCAGAGGTTAGGTTGGGGTGGCCGGAACAGGGAGGGTCACGACCAGGTGGAGCGCAGGACGATCGGCGCGGCGGCACTCGCGGTGGGGGCCGTCGGACTGGGGTGCATGCCGATGAGCTGGGCCTACAGCGCGTCGCGGCAGCGTGGCGACGAGTCGCTCAGGGCGGTGCACCGGGCGCTCGACCTGGGTTCCTCCCTGCTGGACACGGCCGACATGTACGGCCCCTTCACCAACGAGCTGCTGGTGGGGCGGGCGTTGAAGGAGCGGCGGTCCGACGCCTTCGTGTCGACGAAGGTGGGGCTCCTCGTGGGCGACCAGCACATCGTCGCCAACGGCCGTCCCGGGTATGTGAAGCGGGCCTGCGACGCCTCGCTGCGGCGCCTGCAGACGGACGTCATCGACCTCTACCAGCTGCACCGGGCCGACCCCGAGGTGCCCGTCGAGGAGACCTGGGGCGCCATGGCGGAACTCGTGCGGGCCGGGAAGGTGCGGGCGTTGGGCCTGTGCGCGGTGGGCGCCCGGTCCTCGCGCCGCGGCGGGGCCCGGCTGCACGACGCGACGATCCGGCAGCTGGAACGGGTGCAGCAGGTCTTCCCGGTGAGCGCGGTGCAGGCGGAGCTGTCGGTGTGGTCGCCGGAGGCGCTGGAGACGCTGCTGCCCTGGTGCGAGAGCCGGGGTGTCGGCTTCCTGGCCGCGATGCCGCTGGGCAACGGTTTCCTGACCGGCAGGCTGCGGCCCGGCGCGGGTTTCGAGGCGGACGACCTGCGCGCCCGGCACCCCCGCTTCACGGCCGAGATGATGGCCGCGAACCAGCCGATCGTCGCGGGCCTGCGCCGGGTGGCCCGCCGGCACGGCCCGGGCGTGACGCCCGCCCAGGTCGCCCTCGCCTGGGTCCTCGCCCAGGGGCGGCACGTGGTCCCCGTCCCGGGCACGAAGCAGGAGCGCTGGGTCACGGAGAACGCGTCCGCGTCCGCGCTGCGGCTGGACTCCGAGGATCTCCGGGAGGTCGCGGAGCTGCCTCCGGCCCAGGGGTCGTGGGACTGAGCCCCGGGCGAGCCCCGGCCCCGGGGCGTAAGGGGCAAACCCCTCGTTCACGGTTCGACGTTTCGTGATCGGGAACTTGGGAGGCGCGGGCGGTGTATGACAGGGAGAACCCCGCCGCGTCGAAGGGACCATGATCGTGCAACGTCGAGCCGTCCCGGCCGTGTTGACCGCCGCAGCACTCCTGCTGACCGCCGGCTGCTCCTCCGACGACGGGGGGACGGCCGGCGCCGACGGCAGCGCCTCCCCGAGCCGTACGGCACCGGGATCGTCCGCGCCGCCGCGGCAGGGCGCCGAGGAGGCACCGCCCGCCAAGGGCTCGGTGAAGGTGGTGCGGACCGTCGCCGAGGGCCTGGACTCCCCCTGGGGCCTGGCCCCCCTGCCGGGCGGCGGCCTGCTCGTCTCCTCGCGGGACGACGGGACGATCGTCCGGGTCGACGACAGGACCGGCAGGAAGACCCAGGTCGGCGAGGTGCCCGGGGTGTCCGCGGCCGGCGAGGGCGGCCTCCTCGGCATCGCCCTGTCCCCGGAGTTCGCCTCGGACCGCATGGTCTACGCGTACTTCACCTCGGGCGGGGACAACCGCATCGTCCGCATGCTCTACGACGACAAGAAGCCCGCCGGTGAGCAGCTCGGCGCGCCCGACACGGTCTTCCGGGGCATCCCCAAGGGCTTCATCCACAACGGCGGGCGGATCGAGTTCGGCCCGGACAAGATGCTCTACGTCGGCACGGGCGAGAGCGGCGACACCGGCCTGTCCCAGGACAAGGACTCCGTGGGCGGCAAGATCCTGCGGCTGACCCCGGAGGGCGAGCCGGCGCCGGGCAACCCCTTCCCGGACTCCCCGGTGTACTCGTACGGCCACCGCAATGTGCAGGGCCTGGCCTGGGACGGCAAGCAGCGGCTGTTCGCCTCGGAGTTCGGCCAGGACACGTGGGACGAGCTCAACGCGATCAAGCCGGGCGACAACTACGGCTGGCCCGAGGCCGAGGGCAGGTCCGACGACTCGGGGTTCCACAACCCGGTCGACCAGTGGACGACCGCAGAGGCCTCCCCCAGCGGCATCGCGTACGCCGAGGGCTCGATCTGGATGGCGGGACTGCGCGGCAAGCGGCTCTGGCGGATCCCGCTGAACGGCACGGAGGCGTCGGCGGAGCCGCAGGCCTTCCTGGAGGGCGAGTACGGCCGGCTGCGCACGGTGGTCCCGGCGGGCGGCGACCGGCTGTGGCTCGTGACCAGCAACACGGACGGCCGGGGCGACCCGAAGGACGGGGACGACCGGATCCTGGAACTGCGGGTGACGTGACGGCGGGCTCAGGAGTCCTCGGGGGCTCCCGGCTCCTCGTGCGGCGGGCGTACGACGACCTTCCCGGAGGCCAGGTCTATCGGGCCGCGTCCGGGATCGGCGTCGCCGACGTCCTCCCGGGTCAGTTCCAGGCGGTTCTGCTCGTCGCGGGTGTGCTTGCGGCCGGGTGAGAACAGTTCCTCGAAGACGTTGAACAACGGATCCTCCCTGGGCCGCGACAGCTCGCGACGTCTCTTCCAGCGTATGCCTCAGCCCGCCGGCCCGGACGTGAGCGATTCGGCCGGAAACAGGCCCAGCCGGTGCGCCACCGCCGCCGCCTCGCCCCGGCCGGAGACACCGAGCTTGGCGAGGATGTTGGAGACGTGGACGCTCGCCGTCTTCGGGGAGATGAACAGCTCCTCGGCTATCCGACGGTTGGTGTGACCGGCCGCGACCAGGCGCAGCACGTCCCGTTCCCGGCTGGTGAGGCCGAGGGCGTCGGCAGGGTCGGCGGCAGCGAGGGCCGGCTCCGCCGTGGAGGACTGCGGCAGGCGGGCGCGCCGGGCAAGCGCGGTGGCGGCGTCGGCGAGCGGCCGGGCACCGAGGTGGCGGGCGACGGCGTGGGCGAGGCGGAGCAGTTCCGCGGCGCGGTCGCGTTCGTCCTCGCCGCCCTTCGCCAGCAGGGACTCGGCCAGCCGGTACCGGACGCGGGCGAGGTCGTAGGGCCGCTCCAGGGATTCGAAGGCGGTGACCACCTCCGACCAGGTGCCCGGGGTGTTCCGGCCCCCGGCGCGCTGGAGTTCGGCGCGGACCCACCGTTCGTGGGCGAGCCAGACGGGGGCGTTCGTGGTGAGGCGCTTGACCACGCCGATGAGGCGGTCCAGCACCTCCTCGCGGCCGTCGCGCGCGGCGGGCAGCGCGCGGGCGTCGGCCTCGGCGGTGGCCGCTTCGAGCAGCAAGGGCCAGGCGTAGCGCTGGGTGCCGGGCGGGAAGCCGGACTCCAGGGTGCGGGCCAGTTCGGCGCGGGCGTCGGACAGGCGGCCCTCGGCGACGGCGACGGCGATCGTGAGGCAGGAGATCGGCAGGTCGTGCTGCGGCATGGGATCGTGCGGCCCGTAGGCGGCGCGGCCCTCGGCGAGATGCCGGGCCGCCTCGGGGACCCGACCGCGGGCGAGCGCGAGGAACGCCAGGCTGTTGGCGCCGGATCCGTGCGGACCGGCCGTCTGCCCCCGCCGCTGGGCGTTGCCCGCGGCCTCGGCCGCCTCGTCCCAGCGGCCCAGGGAGATGAGGGATTCCGCGAGGTTGCTCCAGATCCAGGCCTCGGAGTCCCGCAGGCCCATCTTCTCCGTGAGCCGCAGGCCCTCGTGCAGGATGCCGACGGCCTCCTCGGAGCGGCCGACGCCTTCCAGGACGGAGGGCAGGTTCACATGGCTGCGGCCCACGACCGACACGAGCCCCCGGGCGACCACCTCGTCCCTGACCTCGTACATGTGCGTGAGCCCGGCCTCGATCTGCCCGGCGTCGACCATGAGCCCGCCGAGGGTGAGGCGGGCGTGGGACTCGATGTCGTCGGCGCCCACCATGCGCGCGTACTCGACGGCCCGTTCGGCGGCGGTGAGGGCTTCGGGTCCGGGTTCGTGGAGCATCGACCAGTGGGCGGCCGTGGCGAGCACCTCGGCGTGCACCTCCGACGGCGGCAGGCCCCGGACCAGGTCCTGCGCGGTGGCGATCTCCTGCCAGCCGTCACCGCGGGCGAGCCCCTGCACCAGCCGGGAGCGCTGGATCCAGAACCAGGCGGTGCGCTGGGGGTCGCCCGCGCCGTCCAGCAGGCGCAACGCCCGCTTGGTGATCTTCAGGGCGCGTTCGCGCTCCCCGCAGAGCCGTCCGGCGACGGCGGCCTCGGCCAGCAGGTCCAGGTGGCGCAGGGCGGTGGTCGCGGGGTCGCAGCCGCAGGGCGGGTAGGCCTCGGCGTAGTCGACGGGGCGCAGGGTCCGGCGTACGGCGTCGGGGGCGGCGTCCCACAGTTCCATCGCCCGCTCCAGCAGCCGCAGTTGCTCGGCGTAGGCGTGGCGGCGGCGGGCCTCGACGGCGGCGTCGAGGACGGCGGGCAGGGCCTTGGCGGCGTCGTGGGCGTGGTACCAGTAGCTGGCCAGACGGGTGGCCCGCTGGTCGGCGGGGACGAGCGTCGGGTCGGCCTCCAGCGCTTCGGCGCAGCGGCGGTTGAGGCGGGAGCGTTCGCCGGGGAGCAGGTCGTCGCTGACGGCCTCGCGGACCAGGGAGTGGCGGAAGCGGTAGCCGTCGCCGCCGGGCGCGGGGGTGAGGATGCCGGCGTTCACGGCGGCCCGCAGCGCCTCGATGAGGTCGTCCTCGGCGAGCCCGGCGACGGCGGCCAGCAGCCGGTGCTCGACGGTGGAGCCGCCCTCGGCGACGATCCGGGCGACCTGCTGGGCGGTCTCCGGCAGCCCTTCCACGCGGACCAGGAGCAAGTCGCGCAGGGAGTCGGTCAGGCCCGTGCGGCAGCCCTCCCCGGCGACGGCCAGTTCCTCGACGAAGAAGGCGTTGCCGTCGGAGCGTTCGAAGATCGCGTCGACCTGGCCGGGGTCGGGTTCGTGGGCGAGGATGCCGGCGACCTGGCGGCCGACCTCCTCGCGGGTGAAGCGGGCGAGTTCGATGCGGCGGATGGTGCGGAGCCGGTCCAGTTCGGCGAGCAGGGGCCGGAGGGGATGGCGGCGGTGGATGTCGTCGGAGCGGTAGGTGCCCAGGACGACGAGGCGGCCGGTGCGCAGGGTGCGGACGAGGTAGGCGAGCAGGTGGCGGGTGGAGGCGTCGGCCCAGTGCAGGTCCTCCAGGGCGAGGACGACGGTGTGCTCGGCGGCGACGCGCTCCAGCAGGCGGGCGGTGAGCTCGAAGAGGCGGGCCATGCCGTGCTCGTCGTGCCACCCGGTGCCGGAGTCCCCCAGCTCGGGGAGCAGCCGGGCCAGTTCCTCCTCCTGGCCGGCGGCCGCCGCGGCCAGTTCGCCGGGGAGTTCGCGGCGCAACGCGCGCAGGGCGGTGGAGAAGGGGGCGAAGGGCAGTCCGTCGGCGCCGATCTCGACGCAGCCGCCGAGTGCGACCACGGCTCCCCGGCGGCGGGCGGCGCCGGCGAACTCCTCGACCAGGCGGGTCTTGCCGACCCCGGCCTCCCCGCCGATGAGCAGCGCCTGCGGTTCTCCCCCGCAGGAGCGTACGAGGGCGTCGCTCAGTGTGCCCAACTCCTCGGCACGGCCGACGAACACGGGGCTGACGGACCTGGTTTCCACGGTCCCGAGCATCGCATGCGGGTCCGACAGCGCGGCACCGGATTTCCGGAGGCGGCCGACCCGGGCGCCCGCCGCCGGAACCGCACGTACGGCCATGGCACCGGCCGCGGCCGCCGTACGCGCGGCCACGGCACCGGCCACCGCCCCGGCGTGAACTGCCGGGGCGCCGGCCGGTCGCGCCCCGGGGTTCACGCGGCCCGGGCGAACCTGGGCCTGCGGAAGCGGCGGCTATGGCTCTCGTGCTCGGCGGAGCCGTGGCCGGCTTCACCGTGGGCGCCGCGGCGGGCCCGGGTGACCTCGCGGACGAGGCGCTCGTGCTCGGCCCGGCGGATCAGGTCGGCGGTGCGCATCTGCTGGAGCTCGTACTCGTACATGGTGTGTCCTTGCTGAGAGGCCGGTCGCGGAGGGGTTCCTCCGCGATGTCTCCACCTTCGTCTCCCAGGCGGGGCGGCCGCATCGGGAGAGTTCCGCATCTTGCGGGGCTGGCGGGGCCTTAGACACGCGTGAGGGGCCTCAGGGCCTCCGTAAGGTGCTTACGGAGGCCCTAAGACCCCTCAGGACCTGCGGTGACTCAGCTCGCGGACGGCAGGCCGAGCAGGACGCCGGTGTACTTCAGGACGGCCAGGAACAGGCCGATGACGCCGAGCGCGACGCCCGCCCAGGCGACGGACTTGATCCAGGGGGCCTGGATCCTGCCGGGCGTGCCGAAGGCGGGCCGGGCGAGCACCACGACACCGACGACCAGGGCGATCAGGGCGAACAGGCCGCCCCACAGGGCCGTGGTCTGCCAGGCGTCGCCGTAGACCGCCTGGATCTGCTTGGCCACGCTCGCGTTCTGCGCGGTCTCCAGCTGACCGATGAGGTTCTGGCGCGCGGCGGCGACCGTACCCATCCAGCTGCCGGTGAGCGAGACGACGCCCAGCGCGGCGGAGACCACGGCTCCGGCGCCCTGGCCGACGCCGTAGGAGTTCTCCTCCTTGGCCGTCGCCTCGGTCTCCGCGGCCGCGGCCGGGGCCTCGGTCCGGGGCGCCTCGTCGGACTTGGTGGTGTCCACCGCCTTCTCGTCGGTCGTGGCCTCGGTGGCCTCGGTCTCGTCCACTGCGTTCGTTGCCATGTCTCGCACCGTAGGGTCGCTGTCTGAGAAGTCTCTTAATGATCGTTGTGAGCGGCACGCGCGCGTGCCTCGCGCCACTCGGGCGCCAGCACGGACCAGACTTCGAGATCGTGCCGTAGGCCACCGTAGTGGTGGGCCTCGCGCCGCACACCGTCGCGGGTCATGCCGAGCCGCCGCGCCACGTTCAGGCTCGGCTGGTTGCCCGAGGCGGCGACCCACTCGACGCGGTGGATGCCGCGCTGCTCGACCGCCCAGTCGATCAGCACCCGCATCGCCCGTGTGACCAGGCCCCGCCCGGTCCCGGCGGGCTCCAGCCAGCAGCCGACCTCGCAGGTGCCGTTCGCCGCGTCGAAGTTCAGGAAGAGCACGCCGCCCACGAGCGTGCCGTCCAGCCACAGCCCGTGCAGGGACCCGGTGTCGGCGGCCCGCATGTCGGCGTACAGCTGGAGCTTCGCGCGGGCCGAGAGCAGGTCCGTCTCGGTCGTCCCGAACGGGATGTACCGGCCGATGAACTCCCGGCCCCGCTCCAGGTGTGCCAGGAACTCCCTGGCGTGCCAGGGTTCCAGGGGTCGCAGTTCGGCGTCGTCACCCAGGGATATCGCGTACATCCCGCTGCCGCTCCTCCTCCGCCAGGACGTCCGCCACCTCGGCGTCCGTCGCGGCGGCCAGCCTCTCATGGGCGGCACGGCTCTCGGGCGGTTCGATGCTGATGCGCGGCATGCGCTTGTCGAGCCAGCGGGGCAACCACCAGTTGGCGCCGCCGAGCAGGTGCATCAGGGCGGGGACGAGGAGCGTGCGCAGGACGAAGGCGTCCAGGGCGACGGCGGCCGCGAGGGCGATGCCGAACATGGCGATCACGCGGTCGCCGCTGAGCACGAAGGCGAGGAAGACGGAGATCATGATGACCGCGGCCGAGTTGATCACCCGGCTGGTCTCGGCGAGGCCGACGCGGACGGCCCGCCGGTTGTCGCCGGTCTCCAGCCATTCCTCGTACATCCGGCTGACCAGGAAGACCTGGTAGTCCATGGAGAGGCCGAAGAGCACCGACACCATGATCACGGGCAGGAAGGGCTCGATGGGTCCCGCGCTGCCGAGGCCGAGCAGTTCGCTGCCCCAGCCCCACTGGAAGATCGCGACCACCACCCCGAAGGCGGAGGCCACGGCGGCGACGTTCATCGCGGCGGCCTTCAGCGGTATGCCGATGGACCGGAAGGCGAGCAGGAGCAGCAGACAGCCCAGGCCGATCACGACCCCGACGAAGACGGGCAGCTTGGAGACGATGACGTCGGCGAAGTCGTCGTAGCCCGCCGTCACACCGCCGACCTGCACGTCGAGGGAGGTGCCCGCCTCGGCGCGCGGCAGCACCTCGTCGCGCAGCCGGTCGACGAGGTCGCTGGTCTGCTTCGACTGCGGGGAGGAATCCGGTACGACGGTCAGGTACGCCGTGTGGCCGCCGGAGTCGAACGTCACCGGGGTCACCGAGGCGACGCCGTCCGTGGCGCGGAGCGTGCCGTCCAGATTGTCCAGGGCGAGCTTGTCCTCGGCGCCGTCGACCTTGGTGACGAGGGTGAGGGGGCCGTTCACGCCCGGTCCGAAGCCGTCGGCGAGCAGGTCGTAGGCCTGCCGGGTGGTGGCCGTCTTGGGATCGTTGCCCTGGTCGGAGGTGCCCAGGTGCAGGGAGAAGGTGGGCAGCGCGAGGATGGCCATGACGACCAGGGCGACCACGCCGAGCACCTTGGGGTGGCGCTCCACGAACGCCGACCAGCGGGCGGCGAAACCGGTGGGCAGTTCCGGCTCGGGCCCGTGCTCCGCCAGCCGGCGGCGCTCGCGGCGGCTGAGGGCGCGCATGCCGATGAAGGACAGCAGGGCGGGCAGCAGGGTGACGGAGGCCGCAACCGTCAGGATGACGGTGAGCGAGGCGGCGATGGCGACGCCGTTGAGGAAGCCGAGCCGCAGGATGAGCATGCCCAGCAGGGCGATGCAAACGGTGGCACCCGCGAAGACGACCGCGCGTCCCGTGGTCGCGACGGCGTTGGTGGCCGCCTCGGTGACGGACAGCCCGCGTTTGAGCCCGCGCCGGTGTCTGGTCACGATGAACAGCGCGTAGTCGATGCCGACGCCGAGCCCGATCAGCATGCCGAGCATGGGCGCGAAGTCGGCGACCGTCATGGCGTGCCCGAGCAGCACGATCCCGGCGTAGGCGGTGCCGACGCCGACCAGGGCGGTGGCGATGGGCAGCAGGGAGGCGGCGAGCGAGCCGAAAGCGAGGAACAGCACGACCGCGGCGACGGCCACGCCGACGATCTCCGCGAGGTGCTCGCCGGAGGACTGGGTCAGCCCGACGGCGCTGCCGCCGAGCTCCACCTGGAGCCCGTCGGTCTCGGCGCTCTTCGCGGTGTCGACGACGGCCTGCGCCTCGCCCTTGTCGATGTCCTGGGCCTGGTCGTCGAAGGTGACCGTGGCGTACGCGGTCCGGCCGTCCTCGCTGACGCGGCCCGTGCCCGGGCCGTCGTAGGGGCTGGTCACGGAGGCGACGCCGGGCAGGTGCGCTATCCGGTCCAGGGTGCCGGTCATCGTCTGCTCGACGTCGGCGGCGCGGACGCTGCCGGACGCGGTGTGCCAGACGACGGTGTCGCTGTCGCCGCCGAGCTGCGGGAAGCCCTCGTGCAGCAGTTCGGTGGCACGGCCGGACTCGGTGCCGGGGACCTTGTAGTCGTTCGAGTACGTGGTGCCGGCGACGGCGGCGCCCGCGGTGACCCCCGCGAAGGCGAGGAGCCACAGCAGAACGGTGACCAGTCGGCGTTGGACACACCAGCGTGCGAGGGCTGCCACGAAACGTGCTCCCAGAGTTACTTTTGGTGGATCTTTGGCCGGGAGCAGTCGTCCATGAACTGAACAGCCCGCAAAGAACGCATGAGCAATGCGAAATCACTCTTGCAGGCTCACGAGATCATTTGTCGGTTTCGTGGGCTTATTCACAGCGGGCGCACTCAGTCGAACTGGTCCCCAAGCGCCATCACCATCACCCCGGCGATCAGCAGCCACAGGGCCCGCCGGGTGCGGCCGCGGGAGCCCAGCACGGCGGCGACGGCGCAGACGGCGGCTCCGGAGGCGTAGGCCGCCGGGACCAGCGCGGGGGTGGAGCGGGTGAGGCGGAGCAGCGCGGCGGCGAGCCCCGCCAGGGTCAGTGCGGTACCCGTGGCGGCAGCCGTCCAGCGGGCCCGGCGGGCGTCTTCCTCGCCCTCTGTGGGGTCGTCGGCCTCCTCCTGCGCGGCGGTCGCCTCCGAGTCCGCTATCTCTGGATCGGTGTCGGAATCAGTGCGTCCACTCATGGCCGAGACGGTAGCGCGTCGGTGGGAAAAACCGGGTGCGGGGCCGAGGGACCGGCTGTTAGCGTCCGCTGGTCCGAGGAATGCCCGCGGCATCTCGCCGCCCGGCCGAAGCAGGTGCATTGTTTGACGGTCCGACCGAGCTCCGACGCATCCCCTTTCTCCCTCAAGGACTCAAGGAGCCCGTTCACCGATGTCGGACATCACTTCCCGGACCTCGGACATCCCCCTCGCTGACCGTGTGAGCCACCCCGGCTACCCGCGCAGCAACGGCTATGACGCCCGCTGGACCGTCGACAACCAGATGGGCCCGCACGCGTTGTGGCTGCTGGAGTGGCTGGCCCCCGCCCTGGGGCTCGACACCCTGAGCCCCGGCTCCCGCGTGCTCGACCTGGGCTGCGGCCGCGCCATGACGTCGATCTTCCTGGCCAAGGAGTACCACGTCCAGGTCACCGCCGCCGACCTGTGGGTCAAGCCGGACGAGAACGCCGGGCGCATCGCCGAGGCGGGCGTCGCCGACCGCGTCCTGCCCGTGCTCGCCGAGGCGCACGACCTGCCGTTCGGTGAGAGCAGCTTCGACGCGATCGTCTCCGTCGACGCCTACCACTACTTCGGCACCGACGACCTGTATCTGCCCACGCTGACCCGGCTGCTGAAGCCGGGCGGGCGGATCGGCGTCGTCGTACCGGCGCTGCGTGAGGAGATCGACGGCGCCGAGCCGCCGGAGCACCTCAAGCCGTACTGGGAGCCCGGGTTCTGGTCCTTCCACACCGCCGCCTGGTGGCGCCGCCACTGGACCCGCAGCGGGGTCGTGAAGGTCGAGACCGCGGACTGGCTGGAGGACGGCTGGCGCGACTGGCTGCGCTGGTGCGAGGTCGTCGCCGAGGAGCACACGGACGAGTTCCACATCCGGATGGCCGGCCACTGTGCCGAGATGCTCCGTGCCGACCAGGGCGGCACGCTGGGCTTCGTCCGGGTCGTGGGGCGTCGTGACTGAGTGAAGGACGAGGGGGGACGCACCGGGTCCGGTGCGTCCCCCCTCGGTCGTGTCCGCGTGCGGGCTCAGCCCTCGCTGACGCCCAGCTTCTCCAGGATCAGCTCCTTGACGCGCGCCGCGTCGGCCTGGCCCCGGGTCGCCTTCATGACCGCGCCGACCAGGGCACCGGCCGCCGCGACCTTGCCGCCGCGGATCTTGTCCGCGATGGCCGGGTTGCCCGCGATGGCCTCCTCGACGGCGGTGGTGAGGGCCCCCTCGTCGGAGACGACCTTCAGACCGCGCTGGTCGACGACCTCGTCCGGGGTGCCTTCGCCCGCGAGGACGCCTTCGATGACCTGGCGGGCCAGCTTGTCGTTCAGGTCGCCCTTCGCCACCAGCTCGGTGACCCGGGCCACCTGCGCCGGGGTGATCGCCAGCTCGTCGAGCGCCTTGCCCGACTCGTTGGCGCTGCGGGCCAGCTCACCCATCCACCACTTGCGGGCGGAGGCGGCGTCGGCCCCGGCCTCGATCGTGGCGACGATCGGCTCCAGCGCACCGGCGTTGAGGATCGCCTGCATGTCGGTGCCGCTGATGCCCCACTCCTCGCGGAGCCGGTTGCGGCGGACCAGCGGCAGCTCGGGCAGACCGGCCCGGAGCTCCTCGACCCACTCGCGCGACGGCGCCACCGGGACGAGGTCGGGCTCCGGGAAGTACCGGTAGTCCTCGGCCTCCTCCTTCACGCGGCCCGAGGTCGTCGACCCCGTGTCCTCGTGGAAGTGGCGGGTCTCCTGGATGATCGTGCCGCCGGAGGACAGCACGGCCGCGTGCCGCTGGATCTCGTAGCGGGCCGCGCGCTCCACGGACCGCAGCGAGTTGACGTTCTTCGTCTCCGAACGCGTGCCGAACTTCTCCGTGCCGTGCGGGCGCAGCGACAGGTTGACGTCGCAGCGCATCTGGCCCATCTCCATGCGGGCCTCGGAGACGCCGAGCGCCCGGATGACCTCGCGCAGCTCACGGACGTAGGCCCGCGCGACCTCGGGGGCCCGCTCGCCGGCGCCGGTGATCGGCTTGGTGACGATCTCGATGAGCGGGATGCCGGCGCGGTTGTAGTCCAGCAGGGAGTGGGACGCGCCGTGGATGCGGCCGGTGGCACCGCCGACGTGCGTCGACTTGCCGGTGTCCTCCTCCATGTGGGCGCGCTCGATCTCCACGCGGAAGGTCTCGCCGTCCTCCAGCTGCACGTCGAGGTAGCCGTTGAAGGCGATCGGCTCGTCGTACTGGGAGGTCTGGAAGTTCTTCGGCATGTCCGGATAGAAGTAGTTCTTCCGGGCGAAGCGGCACCACTCGGCGATCTCGCAGTTCAGCGCGAGGCCGATCTTGATGGCGGACTCGACGCCGGTCGCGTTGACGACCGGGAGCGCGCCGGGCAGGCCGAGGCAGACCGGGCAGGTCTGCGTGTTGGCGTCCTGGCCGAGAGCGGTCGAACAGCCGCAGAACATCTTGGTCTTGGTGCCGAGTTCGACATGGACCTCGAGGCCCATGACGGGGTCGTACGACGCGAGTGCGTCCTCGTACGACACCAGGTCGGTCGTGGTGGTCACGGTGAAGGTTCCCTCTCAGCCCAGCAGGACGTCGTCGTCGCCCAGCCGCTTCAGCTCGCGGTACAGAATGGCCAGGTTGGTGACGACCGCCGCTCCGGTGACGACGGCGTCGATCAGCCGCAGCGTGTCGTTGTCCCCGCGGGCCTTCTTGATCTGCTTGTAGACACCGACGGCGCCGAACGCCGACGTGGCCATCGAGACGTACAGACCGGACTTGGACTTCTTGAAGCCCTTGGCCTTGGACAGTGCGCTCACAGCGACGGAGCCTCCTCGATCAGCGGATGGCCCCACTTTTCCACGAAGGCGGCCTCGACGGCGGCGCCCACCTTGTACAGGCGGTCGTCCTTCATGACGGGGGCGATGATCTGCAGGCCGACCGGGAGGTTGTCCTCCGGGGCGAGACCGCACGGCAGCGACATGGCCGCGTTGCCCGCCAGGTTGGTCGGGATGGTGCACAGGTCGGCGAGGTACATCGCCATCGGGTCGTCGGCGCGCTCGCCGATCGCGAAGGCGGTGGTCGGGGTCGTCGGGGAGACGATCACGTCGACCTGCTCGAACGCCTTGTCGAAGTCCTGCTTGATGAGCGTGCGGACCTTCTGGGCGCTGCCGTAGTAGGCGTCGTAGTAGCCGCTCGACAGGGCGTACGTGCCGAGCATGATGCGGCGCTTGACCTCGGGGCCGAAGCCCGCCTCGCGGGTGAGGGAGGTGACCTCCTCGGCGGAGTGCGTGCCGTCGTCGCCGGTCCGCAGGCCGTAGCGCAGGCCGTCGAAGCGGGCGAGGTTGGAGGAGCACTCGGAGGGCGCGATCAGGTAGTACGCCGACAGCGCCAGGTCGAAGGACGGGCAGTCCAGCTCGACGATCTCGGCGCCCAGCTCCTTCAGCAGCGCGACGGACTCGTCGAACCGCTGGATGACGCCGGCCTGGTAGCCCTCGCCGCGGAACTGCTTGACGACGCCGACGCGCATGCCCTCGACGCTGCCGTTGCGGGCGGCCTCGACGACCGCCGGGACCGGCTCGTCGATGGACGTGGAGTCGAGCGGGTCGTGCCCGGCGATCACCTCGTGCAGCAGGGCCGCGTCCAGGACCGTGCGGGCGCAGGGGCCGCCCTGGTCGAGGGAGCTGGAGAAGGCGACCATGCCGTACCGCGAGACGGCACCGTACGTCGGCTTCACGCCGACCGTGCCGGTGACGGCGGCGGGCTGGCGGATGGAGCCGCCGGTGTCGGTGCCGATGGCGAGGGGCGCCATGTGCGCGGCCAGCGCGGCGGAGGAACCGCCGCCGGAGCCGCCGGGGATCTTGGTGAGGTCCCAGGGGTTGCCGGTCGGGCCGTAGGCGCTGTTCTCGGTGGAGGACCCCATGGCGAACTCGTCCATGTTGGTCTTGCCGAGGATGACGACGTCGGCGGCCTTCAGCTTCTGGGTGACCGTGGCGTCGTACGGCGGGATCCAGCCCTCCAGGATCTTCGAACCGACGGTCGTGGGCACGCCCTCGGTGGTGAAGATGTCCTTCAGCGCGAGGGGGACGCCGGCGAGGGGGCCGAGCTTCTCGCCCCGCTCCCGCTTCTCGTCGACGGCTCGGGCCTGGGCGAGGGCGCCCTCGCGGTCGACGTGCAGGAAGGCGTGCACCTTCTCGTCGACGGCCTCGATGCGGGCGAGGTGGGCCTCCGTGACCTCGACGGCCGTGAGCTCGCCGGAGGCGATCTTCGCGGCGGTCTCGGCGGCCGTGAGCTTGATGATGTCCGTCATGACTTCTTAGTCCTCCCCCAGGATCTGCGGCACCTTGAAACGCTGCTGCTCCTGGGCCGGGGCGCCGGAGAGCGCCTGCTCGGGGGTGAGCGAGGGACGGACCTCGTCCGGGCGCATGACGTTCGTCAGCGGGAGCGGGTGCGAGGTCGGCGGTACGTCTTGGTCGGCGACCTCGCTGACGCGGGCGACCGCGCCGATGATGTCGTCCAGCTGGCCTGCGAAGTGGTCGAGCTCTTCGGGCTTCAGCTCCAGACGCGCCAGCCGGGCGAGGTGGGCGACCTCCTCGCGCGTGATGCCAGGCATGCAGCGATCCTCTGGGGTGAGTGAATGTGGTTTGGCCCAATCCTATGGGTCGGGAGGGCGTGCCCGTGAAACGGTTTGCCGGACCTTCGCGCCCCGGCCCCGCCAGGGCGCGTCAGGTGCCGGTGACCGGCCGGCCGTGCCGGTGACTAGCCCACCCGGCCCGAGTCGTCCGCCGCGGCCGCCGGGAGTGCGGCCCGGGGGCGCTGCCAGCCCCGGGAGCCGCGGGCGCGGAGCCACGCCGTGGTCTCGTCGGGCGGCATCGCGGCGGCGACCAGCCAGCCCTGCACGGCGTCGCAGCCGAGGTCGCGCAGGCGCTCCCAGGTCTCGTCGTCCTCGACGCCCTCGGCGACGACGAGCAGGCCGAGGGAGTGCGCGAGGTCGACCGTGCAGCGCACGATCTCCGCGTCCTCGGTGTCGACCGCCAGCCGGGCCACGAACGAGCGGTCGATCTTCAGCTCGCTGACCGGGAGCCGGCGCAGGTGCACGAGCGAGGAGTAGCCCGTGCCGAAGTCGTCCAGGGACATCTTCACCCCGTGTCCGGTCAGCCCGTTGAGGGTGTCGGCGGCGCGCTGCGGGTCCTCCAGGAGGACGTGTTCCGTTATCTCCAGTTGGAGCGCTCCCGCCGGGACGCCGTGCCGGGCCAGCCGGGCGGCGACGGAACCCGCGAATCCGGGGGTGTGCACATCGCGCGGCGAGACGTTCACCGCGACCGGCACGAACAGGCCCTGGGCGCGCCAGCGGGCGACCTGGCCGAGCGCGGTCTCCAGGACGTACTCGGTGAGGTGGGGCATCAGGCCCGAGGACTCGGCGATCGCTATGAACTCGTCCGGCGGCACTTTGCCCCGCTCGGGGTGCACCCAGCGGACCAGGGCCTCCAGGCCCGCGACCTGTCCGTCGAAGCGGACCTTGGGCTGGTAGTGCAGATGCACCTCGTGGGCGTCGAGGGCGCGGCGCAGGTCGCCCAGCAGACCGAGGCGGTCCGGGGTGTTGGAGTCGCGCTTGGACTCGTACACCTCCACCCCCGTGCGGTCCCGCTTGGCCTGGTACATCGCCACGTCCGCCCGGCGCAGCAGCCCCTCGGCGTCCAGGGCGTGGTCGGGGAAGACGGCGACTCCGGCGCTGGCCTCCAGGACCAGCGTGAGGCCGTCGAGGTCGAGCGGGGAGCTGAGCGCGGAGACCAGGTTGCGGGCGACCCGGGTCGCCGACGTCGTGGAGTCGGCGACCGGCAGTAAGACGGCGAACTCGTCCCCGCCGAGCCGCGCGGCCTCCGCTCCGCGCGGGAGCGCCGCCCGCAGCCGGTCGGCGATCTGCAGCAGCAGCCGGTCACCGGCCAGATGCCCGAGCGTGTCGTTGACCGACCGGAAACGGTCGAGGTCGATCAGCATCAGGGCGGCGCGGGCGTCGATGCGCTCCGCGTCGTCGAGCGCGGTCCAGATGCGCTCCAGCAGCCACTGGCGGTTGGGCAGCCCGGTCAGCGGGTCGCGCAGCTGCTCCTCCGCCCGGGCCCGGGCTATCCACAGGGTGGAGTCCAGGGCGATGAGGGGAATGGAGAACAGCGGCAGCAGGATCGGCTTGGCCACCGCCACCACGCACACCAGCGGCGCGATGCCGAGCAGCGCCACCGCGACCAGGCCCTGTCTGACCAGGGCGGTGCGGGCGACGGTGGGCAGGCCGGGGCGCGGGGCGTGGAGGTACCACAGGAGGACGCGGGTGACCGTCAGGTAGGCGACGGCGACCAGGGCCACCTCGGGCGCCGTGCCGAGCGTCCAGGCGCCGGGCTCCGCGGGCGACTCGACGGACGGCACGGTCCCGAAGACCCCGAGCACCAGGGCGCCGGCGCCGATGCCGAGGAGGTCGACCGACCCGTGCAGCACGCCCTGGCGCCAGCGGTTGCGGCGGGCGATGCCGACGAGCACGACGACTGTGAGGCTGACCATGCCGGCCGGGACCCAGCCGTAGAGCAGCAGCACGGCGAGGGTGAGGGCGGCGCCCGAGCCGGTGCCGCCCCACCAGCGGGAGCGGCCCAGCATGACGAGGTGGCCGACGATGATGCCGGTCAGCACGGCCAGCGCCCAGCCGGCCGTGCCCGACGGGAAGAGCGCGTGGTCGCCCGTGAAGGCGCGGTAGAAGCCGGCGCCCAGGACGAACCCGGCCGCCACGACGACCGCCGCGGGCAGCGCGGGCCAGGACAGGTGCCGTTCCGACTCCGCGTCCTCGCCGGCCAGTCCGGGAGTGTGCTCGGTGACGGGCTGTGCGGCGCGCCCCCCGGCGGCGCGCCCGTCCGCGGTGTACTGTCCGACGGCGCGCGCCTCCGCGCCCGGACGTCCCGCCGGCCGACCGGCCCCACGGACTGCGCGCCATGCGACCGCCATGCGGCGCAGGCGCAGCCGTGAGCCCGGCACGGCGCTCTCGGTCGGTTCCATTCCCGTCCCTCTCACAGCCGGCGGTGCCCACGCCCGCGGCCCGGTGCCCGACAACCCTTAGGCGGCCCGCGCTGGAAAACCCTTCCCCGTGCCCTGCCCGAGCACGAAGATGCCCCGACCGCAGCTGGGCACGGCAGGCGCACATCTCAACAGTAGGCCGCAGAAGGCTTCCACGGGCAGCGGTCGCCGACGGTTGCCCGAATGCGCCCCGGCCACCCGTATGCATCTGGTATGCGCCGATCGGGTGGCCTTCAACCGCTACTCCTCGGACGAAAGGGCGACTTCGGCCGCCGCTTCCGGTCCCTGTTCCAGCAGGACGCCGAAGCCCTCCTCGTTCAGGACCGGCACCTTCAGCTGCATCGCCTTGTCGTATTTCGATCCGGGGTTGTCACCCACAACGACGAACGACGTCTTCTTGGAGACGGAGCCGGTCACCTTCGCTCCGCGGCTCTGCAGGGCCTCCTTGGCGCCGTCGCGCGTGAAGTGTTCGAGGGTGCCGGTGACGACGACCGTGAGCCCTTCGAGCGGGCGCGGCCCGTCGTCCTCGCCGGTGCTCTCCTCCTCCATGCGGACGCCGGCGGCCTTCCACTTTCGGATGATCTCGCGGTGCCAGTCCTCGGCGAACCACTCCTTGACGGCGGTGGCGACGATCTCGCCGACCCCGTCGGTGTTCCTCAGCTCCTCCTCGGTGGCCTGGTCGATGCGCTCGATCGAGCGGAACTCGCGGGCCAGGGCCTCGGCCGCGACGGGTCCCACATGACGGATCGACAGGCCGGTGAGGATGCGGGCGAGGGGGCGCTGCCTGGCCGCCGCGATGTTCTCCAGCATGGCGAGCGCGTTCTTCCTGGGCTTGCCCTCCTGGTTCGCGAAGACCGTGGCGACCTTCTCCTCGCCGGTCTTCGGGTCGCGCTTGGGCAGGCCGCTGTCCGGGTCGAGGACGTACGCCTTGATGGGCAGCAGCTGTTCGATGGTGAGGTCGAACAGGTCGCCCTCGTCCACCAGCGGCGGGGTCTTCGGCTCCAGGGGTGCCGTGAGGGCGGCCGCGGCGACGTACCCGAAGTGCTCGATGTCGAGCGCCTTGCGGCCCGCGAGGTAGAACAGGCGCTCGCGCAACTGGGCCGGGCAGGTGCGGGCGTTCGGGCAGCGCAGGTCGACGTCGCCCTCCTTCATCGGCCTGAGCTCCGTGCCGCACTCGGGGCACTCGCTCGGCATCACGAACTCGCGCTCGGTGCCGTCTCGCAGGTCGGCGACGGGGCCGAGGATCTCCGGGATGACGTCACCGGCCTTGCGCAGCACGACCGTGTCGCCGATGAGGACGCCCTTGGCCTTGACCACGTCCTGGTTGTGCAGTGTGGCGAACTCGACCTCGGAGCCGGCGACCGTGACCGGCTCGACCTGGGCGTACGGCGTGACCCGGCCCGTGCGGCCGACGCCCACGCGGATGTTGATGAGCTTGGTGTTGACCTCCTCCGGCGCGTACTTGTACGCGATCGCCCAGCGGGGGGCGCGGGAGGTGGAGCCGAGGCGGCCCTGGAGGGGGATCTCGTCGAGCTTGACGACCACGCCGTCGATCTCGTGTTCCACGGAGTGGCGGTTCTCGCCGAAGTGGGCGATGAACTCCCGGACGCCTTCGAGGCCGTCGACCACCTTGTTGTGCCGTGAGGTCGGCAGGCCCCACGTCTTCAGCAGGTCGTAGGCCTGGGAGAGTCGGGTCAGGCCTTTGAAGCCCTCCAGGGCGCCGATGCCGTGGACCACCATGTGCAGGGGGCGGGTGGCCGTGACGCGGGGGTCCTTCTGGCGCAGCGAACCGGCGGCCGCGTTGCGCGGGTTGGCGAAGGGCTTGTCACCGGCCTCGACCAGGCGGGCGTTGAGCTCCTGGAACTTCTCCATCGGGAAGTAGACCTCGCCGCGGATCTCCACGAGGTCGGGGACGTCGTCGCCCTTGAGGCGGTCGGGGATCTCCGCGATCGTCCGCACGTTCGGCGTGATGTCCTCGCCGGTGCGGCCGTCGCCGCGGGTGGCCGCGCGGGTGAGGCGGCCGTGCTCGTAGGTGAGGTTCACGGCGAGGCCGTCGACCTTCAGCTCGCACAGGAAGTGGTAGTCCTGCGCGCCCAGTTCCCTGGCGATGCGGTCGGACCAGGCGGCGAGCTCCTCGTCGTTGAACGTGTTGTCGAGGGAGAGCATGCGCTGGCGGTGCTCGACCGCCGTGAACTCCGTCTCGTAGGACCCGGCGACCTTCTGGGTCGGCGAGTCCGGCGTGCGCAGCTCCGGGTGCTCCTCCTCCAGCGCCTCCAGGGAACGCAGCAGCTGGTCGAACTCCGCGTCGCTGACGACGGGAGCGTCCTTCACGTAGTAGCGGAAGCGGTGCTCCTCGATCTGCTCCGCGAGGCGCGCGTGCTTCTCCCGTGCCTCGGCGGGCACCGTCGTCGTCTCCGCTTGCTTGTCGCCGGCCACCGTGTCGTCCTCCCGTTACTCTGGGTTGTCCGCGAGGGATCTCGCCGCCCGGACGCAGTGGGCGAGAGCCGTGCGCGCGTACCCCGGGGACACCCCCGCGAGTCCGCACGCCGGGGTGACGGTGACCGCCTCCGCGAGAAGCCCCGGTGACAGCCCCAGCCTGCGCCACAGCGTCCTGACACCCATGACGCTACCGGCAGGGTCTGACAATGGACCCTCCGCGCCCGGGACGACACCGGTGAAGAGCCGGGTGCCGCCCTCCACCGCCTCACCGATCGCCTCCTCGTCACGCTCGGTGAGCAGGGAGAAGTCGAACGAGACAGCCGCCGCGCCCGCCCGCCGGAGCAGGGCGAAGGGGACGTCCGGGGCGCAGGAGTGGACGACGACCGGGCCGCCGGTGTGGGCCCCGACGAGGTCGCGCAGCGTCTGCTCGACGATCTGCCGGTCGACGGCCCGGTGGGTGCGGTAGCCGCTGGCGGTCTTCACCTGGCCCCGCAGGACGGCCGTGAGGGACGGCTCGTCGAGCTGGAGCACGAGCTGCGCGCCGGGGATCCGCCGCCGTACTTCGGCCAGGTGCAGCCGCAGTCCCTCGGCGAGGGAGGCGGCGAGGTCGCGGCAGGCGCCGGCGTCGGAGAGGGCCGCCTCGCCGTTCCTCAGCTCCAGGTGGGCGGCGAGGGTCCAGGGACCGACGGCCTGGACCTTCAGCGGCCCCTGGTACTCCTGCGTGAACTCCTCCAGCGCGTCCAGGTCCTCGCCGAGCCAGGAGCGGGCCCGCTTGGTGTCCCGCCCCGGCCGGTCGCCGAGCCGCCAGCCGCTGGGCTCCACGCGCGCGTACAGCTCGACGAGCATTCCGGCGGTCCGGCCGATCATGTCCGCGCCGGGGCCGCGGGCGGGCAGTTCGGGCAGGAAGGGGAAGTCCTCGAAGGTTCCGGTGACGGTCTTGGCGGCTTCTCGGGCGTCGCCGCCCGGCATGGACCCCACACCGGTGGCGGCGCCGAACCTGAACTGGCTGTTTTCGCTCACCGGAGAAGCCTACGCAGCGGCTCCGCCCGGGTCAGTTCCCCGGTCGGACCGTGAGGTCGTTGACCTCCGCGTCCCGCGGCAGGTCCAGGGCCATCAGGATCGTCGTGGCCACGGACTCCGGGTCGATCCACTTCGAGGCGTCGTACTCCTTGCCCTCCTGCTGGTGGACCTTGGCCTGCATGGGGCTGGCCGTCCGGCCGGGGTACACCGAGGTGACGCGGACACCACTCGCGTGCTCCTCGTGGCGCAGGGAGTCGGCGAGGGCCTTCAGGCCGTGCTTGGACGCGGCGTAGGCGGACCAGCCGGCGCTCGCGCTGAGGCCGGCGCCGGAGTTGACGAAGACCACGTGGCCCCGGGCGGCGCGCAGCTGGGGCAGGAAGTGGCGGGTCAGCTCGGCGGGGGCGACGAGGTTGACGTTGAGCTGGTGGCGCCAGGTCTTGGGGGTGAGTTCGCCGACCGGGCCGAGGTCGACGACACCGGCGATGTGCAGGAGCGAGTCCACGCGGTCGGGCAGTGTCTGGTGGGAGAAGGCCCAGGAGAGCTTGTCGGGGTCCGACAGGTCGCCGACCAGCGTCCTCGCGCCCGGGAACTCGGCCGCCAGCTCCTTCGCCCGGCCCGCGTCGCGCGCGTGCAGCACGAGGTCGTCCCCGCGCGCGTGCAGGCGGCGGGCCACGGCCGCGCCGATGCCGGAACCGGCTCCGGTGATCACATGAGTAGCCATGCCCGCCATGCTCGCATCAGGGCCGGGTCACTCGATGCCCCGGCTCTCCTCCAGGTAGGCCAGCGCCCCGACCGGCTCCTCCGCGAAGAACACCAGGTCGGTGAGCGGGCGGGGCAGGAAGCCCTCGTCCTCCATGCGGCGGAACTGCTCCTTCAGACCGTCGTAGAAGCCCGCGGTGTTGAGCAGGACCACCGGCTTGTCGGTGTGCCCGTGCTTCTTCAGCTCGAGGATCTCGGTCGCCTCGTCGAGCGTGCCGGTGCCGCCGACCATGATCACCACGGCGTCGGCCTTCTCCAGGAGGAGCTTCTTGCGCTCGGCGAGGTCCTTGGCGACCACCATCTCGTCGACGCCCGGGCGGGCCTTGGCCGAGAGGAACTGCACGGAGACGCCGACGAGCCGGCCGCCCGCCTCCTGCACCCCGTCGGCGACCACCTTCATGAGGCCGACGTCGGAGCCGCCCCACACGAGCGTGTGGCCGCCCTTGCCCAGCAGCTTGGCGAACTCCCGCGCGGGGCGGGTGTAGCGCTCGTCGAGGTCGGCGGCGGAGAGAAAGACACAGATGTTCATGAGCCCACGGTACGGGCCCGGTCCGCGGCCGTGGTCACCCGCATTTTGGACTGGCGGTGCGGCAGTTGTTCCCAGTCGTCCATGAACCGGGCGTCCAGGCCGTGCTTCGCGGCGAGTTCGGTCAGCGTCCGCGTCCGGTAGTAGAAGTCCTCGTGCAGCACCTGGTGCTCCACACCCTCGGTGCGGTCGAACGTGAAGTCGAAGAACCCGCCCGGCGCGAGGATCCGGCCGACGTGCGCGAAACACTCCTCGATGACGTGCAGCGGCGAGTGCGAGAAGACGCTGTGCGCGTGCACGACGTCGAAGTGCGCGTCGGGCAGGAAGGCGAGGGTGAGGTCGTCGGCGAGCGCCAGGTAGGGCAGTTTGGGCTGGAGCTTCTCGGCCACGAGGATGTCCTGGGCGGCGAGCAGGATGTGCGGCGAGATGTCGATGCCGTAGTAGTGCCCGGTGTCGAGGTAGTCGATGAACAGACGTCCGGCGCGCAGGTTGCCGCAGCCGATGTCCAGCATGCGGTGGTGCGGCTGGAGACCGTGTCCCACCAGGTAGTCGAACTGCATGCGGCCGATGCGGGTCCACGCCTCACGCGAGGGGTTGTGCCCCACCGCGGCCTCCGCGCTGCGCGCCGTGTCCGAGGCCATCACGGCCCGGTAGTAGGCGATGTGGTCGCGGTAGCGCAGCCGCAGCAGGGCGTCCCGCAGCGCGCGCCGGGCGTGCGCGGGCACGCGCTCCGGGTGGCGCAGGGCGTACCGGACCTGGTGGGCCAGGCTGCTGCGGTTTCCGGCCGGTTCCGTGGCGCGCATGGTGGCCTCCTGCGGCGAGGGAAGAACTCCGCTCCAGCGTGCGCTGTACCGGTGGAGTCGGCTACCCAAGGAGGGGCGATCGTGACGACAGGGCATCGCATCACCATCGAACGGAGCAACCGGCACGTGCGCGTGGTGCACCGCGACCAGGTCCTGGCGGAGAGCGACCGGCCACTGGTCCTGCGCGAGACCGGCTGTCCCCCGCGGTACTACATCCCGGCCGAGGACGTACGGCTCGACCTGCTGACGCCGTCCGCCACGCATACGTACTGCCCGTTCAAGGGCACCGCGTCCTACTGGTCGCTGCCGGACGCGGCGGACCTCGTCTGGGCGTATCCGGACCCGAAGCCGGACGTCGCCGAGATCAAGGACCACCTGTGCTTCTACGAGGTTGACGTCACGTGATCGGCTGACGCACGGCCCGCCTCACCGATGAACACCGTGCCGTGCGGCAGTCTCAACAGGCATGGACAAGAAGATCCTTTCGCGCGACGGCACCCGCATCGCCTACGAGAGCACCGGCCGGGGTCCCGCGGTCGTCCTGGTGAGCGGTGCGATGTCGACGGGCGGCACCCTGGCGCCGCTGGCCGTGTCGCTGTCGGAGCGCTTCCAGGCCGTCGTGTACGACCGCCGGGGCCGCGGGGCCAGCGGGGACACGGCGCCGTACGCGGTGGAGCGTGAGGTCGAGGACCTGGCGGCGGTGATCGAGGCGGTGGGCGGCGAGGCGTTCCTGTACGGCATCTCGTCGGGCGGGGCGCTCGCCCTGGAGGCGGCGGCGAGCGGGCTGCCGGTGCGGCGCGTGGCGGTGTACGAGACGCCGTTCGCGATGTCCGAGGAGGGTGCCAGGGAGCGCGCGGAGTACACCCGGCGGCTGACGGAGGCACTCGGCGAGGGGCGGCGCGGGGACGCGGTCGAGCTGTTCCTGCGGTTGACCGGCCTGGCCGAGGGCGTGATCCAGGGCGCCCGCCAGTCCCCCATGTGGGCCGGCATGGAGGCCATCGCCCCGAGCCTCGCCTACGACGACGCCGTGATGCGCGACGGCCGGGTCCCCCGGGAGCGGCTGGGCTCGGTCGCCGTCCCCGTCCTGGCGGTCGCGGGCGACGCCAGCCCCGCCTGGCTGCGCGAGGCGGCCCGGGCGATCGCGGACTCCGTACCCGAGGGCACGTACCGCACGCTCCAGGGGCAGACGCACATGGTGGAGCCGAATGTGCTGGCGCCGGTGCTGGCGGAGTTCTTCGCGCAGGGCTGAGGCCGAGCGCTGCGCGCGGGGCTGGGGCCGAGTTCTTCGCGCGGGGCTGGGGCCGGGGCACGCGCGCGTGGGGCCTGCCCCGGGTGGTCTCCGGGTCAGGCCACGCCGGCCGTCGCCCGCTTCGTCGACGCGATCGTCGCCGAGCCCACCACGCGCGTGCCGTCGTACAGGACGATCGCCTGGCCGGGGGCGACGCCGCGGACCGGTTCGGTGAAGGTGACCTGCAGGGTGCCGTCGACGAGTTCGGCGGTCACCTCGGTCTCGCCGCCGTGGGCGCGCAGCTGGGCCGTGTACGTGCCGGGGCCGGTGGGGGCGGCGCCGCACCAGCGCGGTTTGATCGCGGTCAGGGCGCTGACGTCGAGGGCGGCGGCCGGGCCGACGGTGACGGTGTTGGTGACCGGGGAGATGTCGAGCACGTAGCGCGGCTTGCCGTCGGGGGCCGGGGTGCCGATGCGCAGGCCCTTGCGCTGGCCGATGGTGAAGCCGTACGCGCCCTCGTGCGTGCCGAGCTTGGCGCCCGTCTCGTCGACGATGTCGCCCTCGGCCTTGCCGAGCCGGTCGGCGAGGAAGCCCTGGGTGTCGCCGTCGGCGATGAAGCAGATGTCGTGCGAGTCGGGCTTCTTGGCGACGGCCAGGCCCCGGCGCTCGGCCTCGGCGCGGATCTCGTCCTTCGTGGTGACCGTGTCGCCGAGCGGGAACAGGGCGTGGGCGAGCTGCCGGTCGTCGAGCACGCCGAGGACGTACGACTGGTCCTTGGCCATGTCGGAGGCGCGGTGCAGTTCACGGGTGCCGTCCTCGCGGACGATCACCTTGGCGTAGTGGCCCGTGCAGACCGCGTCGAAGCCGAGCGCGAGCGCCTTGTCGAGGAGGGCGGCGAACTTGATCTTCTCGTTGCAGCGCAGGCAGGGGTTGGGGGTGCGGCCGGCCTCGTACTCGGCGACGAAGTCCTCGACGACGTCCTCGCGGAAGCGGTCGGCGAGGTCCCACACGTAGAAGGGGATGCCGATGACGTCGGCGGCGCGGCGGGCGTCGCGCGAGTCCTCGATCGTGCAGCAGCCCCGCGCGCCCGTCCGGAAGGATTGGGGGTTGGCGGAGAGCGCGAGGTGGACGCCGGTCACGTCGTGGCCCGCCTCGGCCGCGCGGGCGGCGGCGACGGCGGAGTCGACGCCGCCGGACATGGCGGCCAGGACGCGGAGGGGGCGGGGGCGCTGCGGGGTTTCAGTCATAACCCCTCCAGGGTAAGGGGGCGCGGGAACCAGGGCCCGCGAGTATCCGTTGACGATCACATGGGACAGCGGAAGGCTCCGAAGGACGGCGACCGGAAGGTCGGGCGCCGGGCGTTGCTGATCGGTGGGGCGGCGGCAGCTGCGGGTTCGGCCGTGCGGGCCCGGGACGAGCTGGCGCGCCTGTGGTGGCGGACTCCCGGCGTGGAGAAGCCGCGCGAGGAGGGCGAGGTCGACTTCGCGGGCGCGCGCTGGGTGGCGGCGTCGGACGCGAACTGGCGGCGGGCGGACCGGCCCGACGACTTCGGCATAGACATGGTGATCGTCCATGTCACGCAGGGCAGCTTCGACAGCGCGGTGAAGGCCTTCCAGGACCCCGGGCACAAGGCGGCCACGCACTACATCGTCCGCCAGGACGGGCACGTCACGCAGATGATCCGCGAGCTGGACGTGGCCTACCACGCGGGCAACCGCGACTACAACGAGCGCAGTGTCGGCATCGAGCACGAGGGCTTCGTGGACCGCCCGCAGGACCTCACGGACGAGATGTACGAGGCCTCCGCCCGTCTCACGGCCCGGATCTGCGCGCGGTACGACATACCCGTCGACCGCGAGCACATCATCGGCCACGTGGAGGTCCCGGGCACGGACCACACGGACCCGGGGCCGCACTGGGACTGGGACAAGTACATGCGGCTGGTGCGTCAGGCGCGTACGGCACCCGCCTGACCGGGCTGGGCCGGGCGGCGTCGGAACAGCGGCGTCAGAACAGGGCGGCGAGAAGCGCGACGGCGGGTGCCAGCCCCTGGCCGAGCGCCCCGCGCCACAGCCGCGGGAACGACACGGCGAACACGACGGCGGACACCACCAGGAAGCCGCAGAGGTAGAGGACCAGGGCGCGCCCGGCGGTCTCGTCCCCGGTGTGCAGGGCCACGACCCCGGCCAGGAGCCCTAGCCCGAGCAGGATGTTGTAGACGGCGACCCCTGACCGCCACAGCGTCACCTCGGGCGCGTCCGCCGTGGACGTGGTGAGGAAGAGCCGGACCGCGGGGCGGTGGTAGAGGAAGCGCTCCAGAACGCCCACCACGAGGTGGATCAGGGCGGCGAGGAGGGCGAAGACCTGGGTGACGACGCTCACGTCCGGAGTGTCCGCCCGGGCACGGCCCCCGGCAAGGGCGCGCGCCGAAGGCCACGCGCCCCTCGTCCGCGCCGGGCGTTACGTCAGCCCCGCCGCCCGGGCCCGTTCCACCGCCGGGCCGATGGCCTTCGCGAGGGCCTCGACGTCGGCTTCGGTGGAGGTGTGGCCGAGGGAGAAGCGGAGGGTGCCGCGGGCCAGGTCGGGATCGGTGCCGGTGGCGAGGAGGACGTGGCTGGGCTGGGCGACGCCGGCGGTGCAGGCGGAGCCGGTGGAGCACTCGATGCCCTGGGCGTCGAGCAGGAGCAGCAGGGAGTCGCCCTCGCAGCCGGGGAACGTGAAGTGCGCGTTGGCCGGGAGGCGGCCCTCCGGGTCGGGGTCGCCGCCGAGGATCGCGTCCGGGACGGCCGAGCGGACCGCGGTGATCAGGCTGTCGCGCAGGGCGCCGATCTCGTGGGCGAACCACTCGCGCTGCTCGGCGGCCAGCCGCCCGGCGACGGCGAAGGAGGCGATGGCGGGGACGTCGAGGGTGCCGGAGCGCACGTGCCGCTCCTGGCCGCCGCCGTGCAGCACGGGCACGGGGGCGTGCTCGCGGCCGAGGATCAGCGCGCCGATGCCGTAGGGGCCGCCGATCTTGTGGCCCGACACGGTCATCGCGGCGAGGCCGGAGGCGGCGAAGTCCACGGGGATCTGGCCGAAGGCCTGGACCGCGTCCGAGTGCAGCGGGACATCGAACTCCGCGGCGGCGTCGGCCAGTTCGCGGATCGGCAGGATCGTCCCGATCTCGTTGTTCGCCCACATGACGGTGGCGAGGGCCACGTCGTCGGGGTTGCGGGCGATCGCCTCGCGCAGGGCGTCGGGGTGGACGCGGCCATGGGCGTCGACCGGCAGGTACTCGATGGTGGCGCCCTCGTGTTCGCCGAGCCAGTGCACGGCGTCGAGGACCGCGTGGTGCTCGACAGGGCTGGCGAGGACGCGGGTGCGGGCCGGGTCGGCGTCGCGCCGTGACCAGTAAAGGCCCTTGACGGCGAGGTTGTCGGCCTCCGTGCCGCCCGAGGTGAAGACGACCTCGCTGGGGCGGGCGCCGAGGGCGTCGGCGAGGGTCTCGCGGGCCTCCTCGACGGTGCGGCGGGCCTGCCTGCCGGATGCGTGGAGGGAGGAGGCGTTGCCGGTGGCACCCAGGTGGGCGGTGAGCGCCTCTGCCGCCTCCGGGAGCATCGGGGTGGTCGCGGCGTGGTCGAGGTAAGCCATGGTGAGCCCGATTCTACGGCTCCCCTTCTCCGGGCCTCAGATCAAGGTTGGCCGAAGGTGAATCGCTTTCCGGCGCGGCGGCGGCCCGTCGTCCCCGGGCCCGGCCGCTGCGTGTCGGTCGGAGATGGTCCGACGGCGGCTCAGAAGCTCCACGAGACCGTGCTGTCGGCCTCCATGAAGGCCACCAGGACCAGCAGGTCGGCGACGCCCAGGCCCAGACCCAGGAACGCCCGGCCGCGGCGGTTGGTGCCGCGCCACAGGGCGATGCTCGCCAGCACGATGGCGATCGGGCCGAGGAAGATGTTGAGCACGAGCAGGCCGAGCAGGCCGAGGACGAAGGACGCGACGGCCATGCCGTCGGTGTCCCGGATACCGGTGTGGCGCGAGGCCGGAGCGGTGAGCTGCATGGTGATCGACTCCCGGTGTCGGGTCGGAGGTGCGGTGGTCAGTGGGCCTGCGTGTGGCGCCGGCGGTTGCGCTCGCGGAGCGCGAAGATGCCCAGCCAGGCGGCGATGACGGCGCCGGCGGCGAGGGAGAAGGTGAGCGGCGCGTGGGCGACGGTGCCCAGGACCACGCCCAGCAGCAGGAGTGCGGCGACGATGAACAGCATGGGAACAGCCCCCAGGTTTCGGTGAACGATTGTGGTTACAGTTGTTCACTGACTTCCCAGTCTAGCGGCTCCCATGACTTTCCAATTCCAGAGAACAGTTGTTAACTGCATGGTATGAGTCACACCCTCGGCATCCGGCAGGCCCAGAAGCAGAAGACCCGGCAGGCACTCCTGGACGCGGCCCTGGGGCTGCTGGAGGAGCAGAGCCTGAGCAGCCTCGGGCTGCGCGAGGTCACCCGCGCCGTCGGTGTCGCCCCGACCGCCTTCTACCGCCACTTCCGCTCCACGGCGGATCTGGGCGTGGCCCTGGTCGAGGAGGCGCTGGGCAGCCTGCACCCGATGATCCGGACGACGGTGTCCGGCACGGGCGACCCGGAGGAACGCGTCGCGCGCGCCATCGAGTTGATCGCCCGTCACGTCGACGGGTACCCCGCCCATGTCCGGTTCATCGCCCGGGAGCGACATGGCGGGGTCCAGCCGGTACGGGAGGCCATACGGGACCAACTGTCCCGGTTCGCCCGGGAGGTCAAGGACGAGCTGGCCAAGGACCCGGAGTCCGAGGGGTGGACCGAGGACGACCTGCTGATGCTCGCCCATCTCTACGTGGACCAGATGCTCATCACGGCGTCGCTCTTCCTGGAGGCGCTGGAGGGGCCGGAGGAGGGGCGCGAGGAGCGGAAGCGGGAGGTCGCCCGGGTGGCGGCCCGGCAGATGCGGCTGATCGGCCTCGGTCGCCACCACTGGCTGGACTGAGCCGCGCCCGACGACACCACAGACGACACCACAGGGGCGGCGCCCCCGTCGCCGAGTGCGCCGCCCCTGCCGTGCCCCGGGGGGTACCGGGGGATGATTCTTTCCCTTCTTGAGCTCAGTTCGCCTGCCCCTGGCCGCCGCCGCCCGGAGCGCCACAGCCGCCGCCCCGACCACCGCCGGGAGCGCCGCTGGGCCCTCCACCGGGTCCTCCGCCGGGCATGCCCGAGGGCATCCCGGACGGTGCGCCGGTCGGCTTGGCGCCCCCGGCAGCGGCTCCCGAGGACGCACCCGACGGCGCACCGCTCGGCCTCCCCGACGGCGCCCGGCAGGCCTGCTGCTGCCCGGACCCGCTCCCGCCCCCGCTCCCCGAGGACGACGAGGAGTCACCCGAGCCGCAGGCCACCAGGGCCAGGGGCGACAGCGCCAGCAGGGTCACGGCCGGGAGGAGACGCGCACGCTTCATGAGGAACCACTCCAGGGAAGATGAGGAAGTCCTGAGGCAGGCACTCAACCAACGCCGCTCAGGACTCTCCTCGGGCCGCCCTGTGACCGACCTGTCAGGCGGGCAAAGTTCAGCCCAGCCGGACCCGCGCCAGCTGCCGGGACTGGGCCACCAGCCGGTCGGCGCCGTCCCACACCTCGGCGTCCTCCTCCAGGAAGCCGCCGGCGAGGTTGCGGGTGGTGATCGCCACGCGCAGCGGGCCCGGCGCCGGGCGGCAGCGGACGTGCACGGTGAGCTCGACGGTGGGCACCCAGCCCTTCAGGCCGAGTTCGAAGGCGGTGGGCGGCAGGGCGTCGACCGCCAGCAGCAGGGAGAGCGGGTCGGGGTCGCGTCCGTCCTTGAGGCCGAACCAGGCCCGCATCTCGCCCTTGCCGGAGGGCTGCCCGAGGGCCCAGCCGAGGGTCGACGGGTCGAGCTTGAGCATCAGCCGCTCGGTGATCGCCGAGCTGCCGTCGACGGGGGCGGGACCGTCCTCCGGGCCGAAGCAGTGCTCCAGCGGCGGGATCGCGGGGGGCCGGGCCGTCGTCCGGACGTCGTCGGGCAGGGCGTCCAGGTCGCCGTAGGAGGCGAGGACACGGATGCGTTCGACCTCGCGGCCCTCGTCGTCGTACTGGAAGAGGGAGGCCTGGCCGGTCGACAGGGTCCGGCCGGTGCGGACGACGTCCGTGCGGACGACTGCCGGGCCGGGCTGGGACGCGGTCAGGTAGTGCGCCGAGACGGTGAAGGGGTCGCTGTGCGGCAGGGCGTCCGCGAGGGCGCGGCCCAGGACCGCCAGCAGGTAGCCGCCGTTGACGGCGCTGATGATCGTCCAGCCGGCGGAGAGGTCGATGTCGTAGACACCGGGCGCACGGCGGGTGAGCGCGGTGTCGCGGTCGAACTCGCTGTCGCCGATCGTGGCCCGGACGGCCGGGGCGGAGGCTGCTTCAGGCATGGCTGAACAGTACAAGAACTAACTACTAAGCGGTAGCTTTCCAGGACCGGGCCGGAGTCCCGCCTTGGTGAGACACCGGCAACTTCTTGGTAAGTGCCCGACTCGTCCGTAAACCCTGGGGCTCGTTCCTCCCTCTGTAGGGGCATGAGCCTCACCGGGACACCGTTCCTCTGCACGCTGATCGTGCTGTCCGTCGTCGCCCTCGTCCTGCCGCTGTTCCTCTGGTCGCGCGTGCGCGGACCCCGGGTCCTGCGCGCCGCGGCCCGGACGCTGATGCTGCTGTTCGCGCAGGGAACCGCCGTGGCCCTGGTGTTCACGCTGGTCAACAACGCCAACAGCCTGTACGACAACTGGGCCGACCTGCTCGGCACCGGCGACCATGTGCAGCAGGCCGCAGACCTGGGCGCCGACGGCACCGGTGGCATCGCGCTCAAGCGGCTGCCCAAGGTGCGCCAGACCTTCGAGCCCGCCGCGGGGCCCGGGATGCGCGCGGCCGGCGGGGTCCGGGTCACCCAGGTCAGGGGCCGGGTGTCGGGCGTGAACGCCGAGGTCTACGTCTGGCTGCCGCCGCAGTACCACGAACCGGCCTACCGGCACCACAGGTTCCCGGTCGTGGAACTCCTGCCCGGCTACCCCGGCTCGGCGAAGGCCTGGTTCGGCTCGCTGCACGCGCACGAGCAGTTGGAGCCCCTGATGCGGGACGGCCGGGTCGCCCCTTTCATCCTGGTCGCGCCCCGCACGAACCTGCTGGCCGGGGTGGACACGGGCTGCGCCAACATCCCGGGCACGGTCAACGCCGACACCTGGCTGAGCGTCGACGTGCCGAAGATGGTGACGGACAACTTCCGCGCCCAGCCGGCCCCGCGGGGCTGGGCGGTGGCCGGCTACTCGGCCGGGGCGCACTGCGCGGCCAAGCTGGCCGTCGCCCACCCCGACCGCTACCGGGCCGCCGTCAGCCTGTCCGGCTACAACGACCCGATCGGCGAACGCGACTCGCTGGCCGCGCAGAACCCCACCCTGCGCGCCGAGAACAATCCCTACGTGCTCCTGCGCAGGGCGACCGTCCCGCCGCGGATCGCGCTCTACCTCTCCGGCCAGCCGCACGACGGCTACGAGGCGGCGGTCGCCCTGGAGCAGGCCGCGAAGGCGCCGACGACCGTGCACGTGGTGTACGTCCCGAGGAGCGCGGGCGGGCACACCATGGCGCTGTGGCGGCCGCAGGTGGTCCCCGCGTTCGAGTGGCTGACGCAGGAGATGGGCGCCCGTCCCGTCACGGCAGCACGGGCTGTTCCTCCTCGCTCACCGTCGACCGCCGGTGCCAGGCCCGCGGAGCTCGCCAGTGGTACCGCATCGCGAGCAGGCGCAGTACGAAGGCGGTGATCACCGCGAGGGCGCTGGTGAGCGGGTTCAGGGCGTCGTAGCGGATGCACACGGCTACCAGGGCGGAGCCGACGATCGCCGGGACCGCGTACAGGTCGCGGTCCCAGCGCAGCAGGGAGGGCACCTCGTTGGCGAGGACGTCCCGCAGCACGCCGCCGCCGACCGCGGTGGTCAGGCCCAGCCCGGCCGAGGCGGTCAGGCCGAGCCCGTACTCGTACGCCTTGATCGTGCCGGCGACGCAGAACAGGCCGAGGCCGGCCGCGTCGAAGACGTTCACGGCGACCTGGATGCGTTCCACCTGCGGGTGCAGGAAGAAGACGAGGAGCGTGGCGAGCAGCGGGGTGAGGAAGTACCCCAGGTCCGTGAACGCGGCGGGCGGTACGGCCCCGATGACCAGGTCGCGGAAGAGCCCGCCGCCCAGCGCGGTCACCTCGGCGAGGACGGCCATGCCGAACACGTCGAAGTTCTTGCGCACGGCCAGCAGGGCGCCGGAGATCGCGAAGACGAAGATGCCGATCAGGTCGAGCGTGTGCTGGACGGACGGACTGAAGAGTTGCTGGAGCACCCGAGCATTTTCACCCACGGGTGAGCCCCCGCCCCGATGTGCGAGGGCGGGGGGCTCGGGAGGGGGCTACTTCTCGACGGGGGTGGCGCCGCCGTTCTCCGCGGCGACCTCCTTGGCCGAGGACAGCAGCTTGGTGTCCTGCGGCTGCTGGTCTTCAAAGTTCTCCGGGTGGTGGCAGGCCACGCGCTGCCCGGCCCGCAGCTCCGCCAGCGGCGGCTCGGTCGTCCTGCAGATCTCCGTCGCCTTCCAGCACCGGGTGTGGAAGCGGCAGCCGCTCGGCGGCGCGATCGGCGAGGGCACGTCGCCCTTGAGCAGGATGCGCTCGCTCTTGACGCCCCGGCGCTTCGGGTCCGGGATCGGCACGGCCGACAGCAGCGCCTTGGAGTACGGGTGCATCGGCGACTTGTAGAGCTTGTCGCGGTCGGCCAGCTCGACGATCTTGCCGAGGTACATCACCGCGATCCGGTCCGAGACGTGCCGGACGACCGACAGGTCGTGCGCGATGATCACGTACGTCAGGCCGAGCTCCTCCTGGAGGTCGTCCAGCAGGTTCACCACCTGCGCCTGGATCGACACGTCCAGCGCGGAGACCGGCTCGTCCGCCACCACGAGCTTGGGGTTGAGCGCGAGCGCGCGGGCGATGCCGATGCGCTGGCGCTGGCCGCCGGAGAACTCGTGCGGATAGCGGTTGTAGTGCTCGGGGTTGAGGCCGACCACCGACAGCAGCCGCTGGACCTCCTTCTTCACGCCGCCCTCGGGCTCGACGCCCTGGAGCCGGAAGGGGGCGCCGACGATCGTGCCGATCGTGTGCCGGGGGTTCAGCGAGGAGTAGGGGTCCTGGAAGATCATCTGCACGTCGCGGCGCATCGGGCGCAGCTCGCCGGTCTTCAGGTGCGTGATGTCCTTGCCCTCGAACTCGACCGAGCCGCCGGTCGGTTCGAGCAGCCGGGTGATCAGCCGGCCCATGGTGGACTTGCCGCAGCCCGACTCGCCGACGACGCCGAGCGTCTCGCCCCTGCGGACCTCGAAGTCGATGCCGTCGACGGCGCGCACCGCCCCGGTCTGCCGCTGGAGCAGGCCCTTGCGGATCGGGAAGTGCTTCTGCAGCCCGGTCACCTTCAGCAGGACCTCGCCGTCGGCGGAGGTGTCCTTGGTGAGGGTGCTGCCGCTCGTGTCCGGTGTGCTCACCGTTTTGTCGTCGCTCACAGCTTCGGCGCAATCTCTTCGGTCCAGATACGCTCCCGCTGCTCCTGCGTCATGTGGCAGGCGGCCCAGTGCGAGCCGCCGACCTCGGTCAGCTCGGGGCGGACCGTGCGGGTGACGTTGTCCTTCGGGATGTCCGCGTACGGGCAGCGCGGATGGAAGGCGCAGCCGGACGGGAGGTTGATCAGGGAGGGCGGCGCGCCCTTGATCGGGATGAGCCGGTCGGTCTCCTCCCGGTCCAGGCGCGGCATCGAGCCGAGCAGGCCCCAGGTGTAGGGGTGCCGGGGCTCGGAGAACACGTCCTCGGCGGGACCGCGCTCCACGCACCGGCCGCCGTACATGACCAGCAGGTCGTCGGCCATCTCGGCGACCACACCCAGGTCGTGGGTGATCATGATGACCGCGGAGCCGAACTCCTTCTGCAGATCCCGGATCAGGTCGAGGATCTGCGCCTGCACGGTGACGTCCAGGGCGGTGGTCGGCTCGTCCGCGATGAGCAGCTCGGGGTTGTTCACCAGCGCCATGGCGATCATGGCGCGCTGGCGCATACCGCCGGAGAACTCGTGCGGGTAGCCGTCCACGCGCTTGGCGGGCTCGGGGATGCCGACCCGGTCGAGCATCTCGATCGCGCGCTGCTTGGCGACCTTCCTGTTCACGTCGTGGTGGACGCGGTACGCCTCCACGATCTGGTGCCCGACCGTGTAGTACGGGTGCATCGCGGACAGCGGGTCCTGGAAGATCATGGCCATCTTCCGGCCGCGCAGCCGCCGCACCTCGTCGGGGTCGGCCGCGATCAGCTCCTGGCCGTCCAGCCAGACCTCGCCGGAGACATGGGCGCGCGCCGAGCGGTGCAGGCCCATCACACCGAGCGAGGTGACGGACTTGCCGGAGCCGGACTCGCCCACGATGCCCAGGGTCTTGCCCTTGCGCACGTCGAAGCTGACGCCGTCGACGGACTTCACCAGGCCGTCGTCGGTGTCGAAGTGGATGCGCAGATCGCGGACGGACAGGAACACGTCGTCCGGGACGGACGGGGCGGTGGTGTCCGGTTCGCCGAGCGCGGCTTTGTCGAGCTTGCTCACGAGTACCTCACCCGGGGGTCGATGGCGGCGTACACCAGGTCGACGATCAGATTGCAGAAGACGATGAAGAACGCGGCGACCAGGGTCACGCCCATCACGATGGGCAGGTCGTTGTCCTTGATGGCCTGGACCGAGTAGGCGCCGATGCCCTGGAGGGAGAACACGGTCTCGGTGAGCACCGCGGTGCCGACCAGGGTGCCGAAGTCCATGCCGAAGATGGTGACGATCGGGGTGAGCGCGGAGCGCAGGCCGTGCTTGGCCACGACCGTGGTCTCCTTCAGACCCTTGGCCCTGGCCGTTCTGATGTAGTCCTCGCCCATCGTCTCCAGCATGCCCGCCCGGGTGAGCCGGGCGTAGAGCGCGGAGAAGAGGAAGGCGAGGCTGACCCAGGGCAGCAGCAGATGCCAGGCCCAGTCGGCGGGGTTCTCGGTGAACGGGACGTAGTCGACGCTGTCCCAGATGGGGATCTCGTAGACGAAGAGCGCGAGCAGGATCTGGCCGGTGAAGAAGATCGGCAGCGAGACGCCGGCCAGCGCGATGAACATGGAGACGCGGTCGATCGGCTTGCCCTTGCGCAGGGCGGAGATCACGCCGATCGTCACACCGGAGACGACCCAGATCACGGCCGCGCCGACGGCCAGCGAGAACGAGACCGGGATCCGCTGCTCCAACTGCGGCCACACCTCGATGTGGCTCTTGAAGGAGTACCCGAAGCAGGGTGCGCTGCAGTGCGTCGCGTCGGGTCCGAACCGGTAGTCGGCGCCCGCCACGAGGCCCTTGATGAAGTTCCAGTACTGCTCGTAGACGGGCTGGTCCAGTCCCAGGTTCTTCTTGATCGCGGCGACGGACTCGGGGTTCGCGTCCTTGCCGACGTACTGGGTGGCCAACTGGTCGGCCGTCTGGCCCCCGAGGCGGGGCACCAGGAAGAAGATGGCGAAGGTGACTGCGCTGACCACCAGCAGCAACAGCACCGCGCCCATGACGCGTCGGAGGATGTACGCAGCCACAGCTGTACGGCCCCGGGTGGCCGCGGCGGGATCGTCCGCCGCGGCCACCCGGTGCCTTCACCTGCCTTTCGAAAGGATCCGGCCTGCTGGTTACTTCGAGGAGCTCATCAGCAGGTAGTCGTACATGCCGAGGTAGGCCTGCGTGACCGTGACGTTGTTCGCCGACGTCGGCCGGAGCAGCAGGTTCTTGCGGTAGAACAGCGGGACCACCGAGGCGTTGTCGAGCACCATCTTGTCGATCTCGCCCCAGGCCTTGGTGCGGGCCGCGTCGTCGGTGTTGGCGATCGCGTCCGTCAGGGCCTTGTTGATCTTCGGGTCGTCCAGCTCCATCAGGTTGTTGCCGCCCGAGGGCTTGATGGCCGCGCCGTTGACGATCTGGTCGAGGAAGCCGTAGCCGGTCGGCCAGTCGGCGCCCCACGCCATCGAGAGCATGCCGAGCTTGTTCTGGTGGACGTAGGACGGGACACCGGCGAAGTTGGAGAAGTACTTGCCGGAGGGGAACTGCTTGATCTCGATGTTGATGCCGATCTTCTTCAGCGACTCCTGGACGGCCGTGGCGGCCGCGACCTCGGCGGGCCGGTCCGAGCGGGCGGTGAGGATCGTGTTGAAGCCGTTCGGCTGACCGCAGGCCTTCAGCTCCGCCTTGGCCTTGGCCACGTCACCCTTGTGACCGTCGGTCGCGTAGGTGTCGAACTTGGTGTAGCCGTTGACCGACGGCGGCAGCAGCGTGGTCGCCACGTCGCCCTTCGGCGAGCCGCCCACCGCGTTCAGCACGGACTGCTTGTCGAGACCCCACTGGACGGCCTTGCGGCAGTGCTCGTTGTCGAACGGCTTCACGTTGACGTTGAGCGCGATGTACTGCGTGGCGCCCGCGTAGGAGCTGTCCGTCTGGTTGGCGAGCTTGCCGCGCAGGACCTTCGGCTGGGTCTGCGGCTGCACACCGGTGCCGGCCGCGTCAGCCGTGATCTTGTCGGAGATCAGGTTGTTGTCGACCGTGACCGGGTTGACCTTGAACTTGATCGAGATCTTGTCCGGCAGGGCCTTGCGGATCGGGTCCGTCTTCGGGTCCCACTGCTTGTTGCGCACGAGGGTGGCGCCGCGGCCCTCCTCGTAGGACTGGAACTGGTACGGGCCGGAGGACACGATGTTCTGCACGTACTTCGCACCGGTGTCCTTCGCCTTCGGCACCGGCGCCGTCTGCGAGAACGTCGCCAGGTAGTCGAAGTCGGCGAACGGCTGCTTCAGCTTGAAGACGATCGTCCGGTCGTCCGGCGTCTCGATCGACTTCAGGCCCTCGGGGGACTTGTCCTTGTACGGGCCCTGGTACTTGTCGCCGCCCTCCAGGTACGCCTTGAAGTACGTCGGGCCGTTGGACAGGGCCTCGGGCGCGAAGTTGGAACGCTCGATGGCGTACTTCACGTCCTTGGACGTCACCGGGGTGCCGTCCTGGAACTTCACACCCGCACGCAGCTTGTACGTCCAGGTCTTGGCGTCCGGGCTGGACTTGCCGAGGGACTCGGCGAGGTCCGGCACGACCTCCAGGCCTTCCTTGCCCGCCGCCGGCTTGAACGTGGTGAGCGTCCGGCCGTAGAGACGGGAGAAGTTCTGGACCCAGCCGTAGTACGTGTTGCCCGGGTCGAGGGAGTCCGGCACGTCCGAGTGCTCGTACGTGACCGTCCCTCCCTTCTTGTCCGACGCGTTGACGATCGAGTTCAGCGCGGCGTCCTTCTTGCCGTTGCCTCCCCCGTCGTTGTCGTCTCCACCGCCGCCGCACGCGGCAGCTCCCAGCGACAGTGCCAGGACCGACGCAACGCCGGCGGTCACCCTTCTCGTCTTCACCTGAGGAAGCCCCCTCATTCGATGGATCACTTGCTGCGAGGGTCGAGGGCGTCACGCAGCCCGTCACCCAGCAGGTTGAAGGCCAGGACGGTGATGAAGATCGCCAGTCCGGGCACGAACATGTACTGCGGATCAGCCGTGTAGAGATCCACAGCGTTGCTGAGCATGCCGCCCCAGGAGGCCTGCGGCGGAGCGATACCGACACCGAGGAAGCTCAGCGCGGCCTCGAACAGGATGTTCGTCGGGATGATCAGCGTCGAGTAGACGAGGATCGGCGCGACGAGGTTCGGGAGGAGCTCCCGGAACAGGACGTACGGGCCGCGTGCCCCGAGGCTCGTGGCGGCCTCGATGAACTCCCGCTTGCGCAGGGTCATCGTCTGGGCGCGCACGATGCGGCCGATGTACGGCCAGCTGAAGAAGCCGATCACGAAGATCAGCACGCAGATGCGCAGGGGCAGGCCGTCGAGACCGAAGAACCCGTCCTGCACCGAGGCCGAGATCGAGATGGCGAAGAGCAGCAGCGGGAAGGCGAGGAAGGTGTCCATCAGCCTGCTGATGACGCTGTCGATCCAGCCGCCGTAGTAGCCGGCGATGACACCGAGCACGGTGCCGATGCACACGGACAGCAGCGTGGCGCCGCCCGCGACCAGGAGGGAGACCCAGGAGCCGTCGATGATGCGGGCGAGCATGTCCCGGCCGTACTGCGGGTCGACGCCCAGCGGGTGGTCCCAACTCATGCCGCCCCAGCCGCCCTTGGGGGCGAGCAGCGCCGGGTCGATGAGGTCCTGGTTGAACTTGTTGGGATCGAGGTTGAAGATCCACTGGATCGGTTTGGAGAACACCGCCATCAGCACGAGCAGGACGACGACGATGCCTCCCGCCATCGCCACCTTGTCCCGCTTGAAGCGCATCCAGGCGATCTGGCTGAGCGAACGCCCCTCGATCTGGCTCTTCTTGACCCCGGAGAGCACGGCCTCGGGCTGTGCTCCGGCTTCCGCCCCGGTGGTCTCGATGGGTGCGGTCACGGTGCGATTGACCCCTCTCGGGCCGGCGATCGCCGAGCCCCTGGCTGCCGCTGTAGCGGTTTTGTTTGTCTCGTACACGAGACCGACCCGGCCCGTGTCTTGCGGGGAGTCTTCAACGCTTTGGCGATCTGTTGCCAGACTTGACGAGGAAAGGATGCGTAAACGTGATGCTGTCTGCGGGGTTCCGTTATCCGGACAACGGGTAACGCGGGTCGGACGCGCTGTGTCAGGGGCATTTTAGGACAGAGACGCCCATTCAACCCTTATCTACGCGCGGAGAGCTGAATGCCTGTCGCTTTTGGGAGGGGGTGCCGGACAGGCCGGGAGAGGTCAGTACCGGCCCTGCGCCGGCGGGTAGCCGTAGCCCGAGGCCGGGGCCTGGACGGGGGCGGTGGCGTGGGCCTCGCGGTCGTAGAAGGGCCGGGCGTTCGCGCGCAGCCACATGGCGACCGGGTCGTGCTCGTCGGACATCGCGACGGTGGAGACGGGGAGCCCGTCCGGTACGGCGCCGAGGGACTGCTGCATCATCGCGCGCACCGAATCCACGGCCTGCGGCGAGGCGTCGTACACATCCAGTCCGATGGCGAGGTACGGCGCCCCGAGCGCGGGCTGCACCCAGGCGCGGCGCAGGGAGCGGACGGCCGGGGTGCGGTGGGCGTTCTGCGCCAGCAGGGCGTAGAACTGCGGGACCTCGATGGCGGGTTCGGACAGCCGCAGCGGTCCCGCGGGCTGGCGGTCCAGGCCCGTGGCGATCCGGCGCAGGTCGAGCCAGGGGATGCCGACGCCGCCGCCGGGGGCGTGCGGGTTGAGCCAGAGGCCGTAGTGGTCGGGGTAGAGGGCACGGGCGACGTCGACGCCGTCGACCACCTCGTACGAGCGGTTCCAGCCGCTGGCCGACAGCTCCTGTGCGGAGGTGACACAGGGGGCGTAGCCGTAGCCGTCGACCTCCATGTTCCCGTACTGGGCGTCCGGGGAGCCGGCCTGGCCGTGCCACAGGAGCATCCAGATCTGGCCGGTGTGCGGGGTGGCGAGCGCGCGCAGGAGAGCCTCGTAGGCGTCGTAGCGCCCGGGCGTGACCTGGCGCAGCATGTGCTCGACCTGTCCGGCCGCGGCCGTGCCGCTCGCGCTCACCTTTACCGCCCCTTCGTACAACGCCTCGACCGTGACCTAGCTTAAGCCCGCGCGCCGACTCGGGACTTGTCCTCGCCCGGCGCGTGCGGCTCCGTCTGCTGCCGGTCGCGCTCACGCGGCTGAGCCGCATGATGTTACAGTCCCGCGCCCCTGGGCCGGCTGATCTACCGCTGGTAGAAGGGCCGGACCCTGTCCTTCATCCACTCGCCCACCGGGTCCTCCGCCACGTCCAGGAGGACGAGGTTGACGGGCCAGGGGGCCGGGGACGTGGTGACGGCGCGGGTGAGCGCCTCCAGGGGGAGAGCGCGGAGGTCGCCTTCCCACTGGGAGAGTTCGACGCCGACGAACATCACGGGGTCGGCGGTCTCGATGGCGGCGAGGCAGCGGCGGGCGGTGAGGACGACGCCGGTCGCCTCGAACTCGGCGGAGGCGGCGGCGAGGAAGTCCACCGGGTCGTCCTGCCAGTCGGGCTCGAAGAGACGGACCCGGCCGCCGCTCGCGGGGCCGTCCAGAGGGGTCCGGCCGGCCCGGCACAGCTCGGCCACGGCGGGCGGCGGGAGCGGGATGCCGACGACACCGCCCGGGTTGACGGCTATCCCCGCGTGCGGGGGCAGGCCGCGGGCGAACTCCACCGCGGGGGCGATGGTGTACGGCATGTGGGAGCCGGCGACCTGGCGGAACTGCTCCTCGGAGCTGAACACCGGGACGTACGCCTGGCCGTCGATCTCGATGCCGGGCAGGTCGAGGGGGCCGCTGTGCGGGCCGCCGCCGTTGGGCAGCGGGACCCACACGAAGCTCCGGCCGAGCACCTCGACGATCCGCCCACCGGCGGACGGCCCCGCGCCGAGGGAGGCGGAGAGCACCTCCTCCAGCTCGTTGCCGGGCCATCCGCCGTGCGGGTGGGTCTGCGTCTGCGCCGGGAAGTCCGCGGAGAAGTCCGCCGGGAAGTCCATCTGCCTACCGCCTGCCTGGAACCACTGCTGTGGCCCAAAGGCTAGCGGCTCCCGCCCGGGCGACGGCCGGCCCGGGGTCCACGGCTCCGGGAGTGGGGGTGGCGGGCCGCTGGGCAGGGGTGAGCGACTGGACGGGTGCTGCGCGGATGGGCGGGTGGCTGGGCGGGTGGCTGAGCCGTCGGCGGCCGGATGCGACATCCGGTGCGGCTCCCGGGCTATCGGGTCGGCCGGCGCGGTTGCGGACGCCGAGGCCAGGGCTGGGGCCGGGAGGCCGGGGGCCGGCCGGTGGAACACGCAGCACCACCACGCGCGGCCGTCCGCGCCGACCGGTGAACGGGCCATGGGCGATCGACCCGGGCGGTGCAGTGCGGCCGACGGGCGCGGTGACCGGTCCGGGAACCACCATGCTCGGACACCGAGGGCGCTTCCGTGAACCGTGCTGCGCGGCCTGCCGGACGGTCGCCCCAGGGCTCCGGGCCCGGCACGCCCAGCAGTGGGCCCGCGCCCCCGCGCCCGGCACACAGCAGTGGCCCCACGTCCCCAGGCCCGGCACGCCCGGCGGTCGGCCCGCGCCCCCACACCCGGCACACCCAGCAGACGGCCCGCGCCCCCGCGCCCGGCATGCCCAGCAGACGGCCCGCGCCCGGCACGCCCGGCGGTCGGCCCGCGCCCCCCACACCCGGCACACCCAGCAGACGACCCGCGCCCCCGCGCCCGGCATGCCCAGCAGACGGCCCGCGCCCGGCACGCCCGGCGGTCGGCCCTGGGATCCTTGTGCGTGGCCGGTTCGGGGATCAGCCCGTGAAGGCGATGCGGTGCAAGGTGTTCGCCGCGTCGCGGTCGGCGAGGATCGCTGAGCCGCAGCCCGCGGGCAGTTCGCCCTGTTCCACGGCGCGCAGCAGGCGGGTGGTCGCCGCGCGGTGGCGCAGGAACGCGTAGCGCGAGACGCCGCGGCCGCGGTCGCGCTGACCGGCCAGGGCCTGTTCGGGCGTGACGTCGAGGACGAGCAGGTGCAGGGTGCCGCCCCGGCGGCGGGCCTCGCGGGCGAGCCAGCGGCGGACCCAGGCCTGAGTGCCGCAGTCGTGCACCACGACCCCCTCGCCGCTGCGCAGGGCGCGGCGCAGCCCGGCGTAGTGGGCGAGGCGGACGAGCGGGCGGTAGACCGCGTACGGGAGGAAGCGCGGCATGCGGCGGTCCCAGCGGTCGCGGGTGTCCTGGGAGTCGACGCGCAGGCCGGGCACGGTGCGCCGCATCAGCGTGGACTTGCCGCTGCCGGGCAGGCCCGTGACCACGACGAGGTCACGGGGGCCGAACAGCAGTGCGCGCGGGCTGCGGCCGGCGCGCTCGCGCAGATCGCGGACGACCGGCGCCGGCACCGGGCCGCAGGCCGCCCGGGCCGGTGCGGCGGCCGGCTGCTCGGGCGGCGCGATGCCCGTGGTCGTGGCGTACGCCGTGGTCCTGTTCACCGTGATCGTCCTCCCCTGGGGCCAGGTACGGAGTCCCATCCCCGCCGAGTGTAAAGAGAAGGTAATGCCGCAGGCCTCTCAATTCCGTACTCTTCCTGCAACAGGGCTGCTACAGGTCTCCGTGTCCGGCGCGCGGGACTCGTGCACTCCCTGGGAAAGGTCCCCCTGCCGCGCCGGAAGGATGCGTGCAATGATGTGCGCGCCAACTGCATACCGGCCGTTTGAATCCGCGCGGGAGAGTTCCCAGCACTGCTGACGCTGGGGCGCCGAAGGAGCAAGTCCCTCCCTTGAATCTCTCAGGCCCCGTTACCGCGCGGGCGAGGCACATCTGAAAAGCGGGCCGCCCACCACCGGCGGCTCCACCCAAGGTGCAAGCCGTGTCCCGTGTGGTCATGGCGAACCTCTCAGGTTCCGATGACAGATGGGGAGGAACGACCTCGCCGTCATGCCTGGGAGAAACGACCGATGAGCAGTACAGGAGAACTCCGTCACACCGCGCTCGATGCCCTGCATCGTTCGCTCGGTGCGACGATGACCGACTTCGCCGGCTGGGACATGCCCCTGCGCTACGGCTCCGAGCGCGACGAGCACACCGCCGTGCGCACGAAGGCCGGGCTCTTCGACCTCTCCCACATGGGTGAGATCACCGTCACCGGGCCGCAGGCCGCCGCCCTGCTCGACTACGCGCTGGTCGGCAACATCGGCGGCGTGAAGCCGGGCCGGGCCCGCTACACCATGATCTGCCGGGCCGACGGCGGCATCCTCGACGACCTGATCGTCTACCGGCTGGGCGAGACGGAGTACATGGTCGTCGCCAACGCCTCCAACGCCCAGGTCGTCCTGGACGCCCTGACCGAGCGCGCCGCCGGTTTCGACGCCGAGGTGCGCGACGACCGGGACGCCTACGCGCTGATCGCCGTCCAGGGCCCGGAGTCCCCCGGGATCCTGGCGTCCCTCACGGACGCCGACCTCGACGGGCTGAAGTACTACGCCGGTCTGCCCGGCACGGTCGCCGGGGTCCCGGCCCTGATCGCCCGCACCGGCTACACCGGCGAGGACGGCTTCGAGCTGTTCGTGAAGCCGGAGCACGCCGTCGAGCTGTGGCAGGCCCTGACCAAGGCGGGCGAGGGCGCCGGACTGGTCCCGTGCGGGCTGTCCTGCCGCGACACGCTGCGCCTGGAGGCCGGCATGCCGCTGTACGGGCACGAGCTGACCACCTCCCTGACGCCCTTCGACGCCGGTCTCGGCCGGGTGGTGAAGTTCGAGAAGGAGGGCGACTTCGTGGGCCGCGCGGCCCTGCGTGAGGCCGCGGAGAACGCGAACCACGAGCCGCCGCGCGTCCTGGTCGGCCTGATCGCCGAAGGCCGCCGGGTCCCCCGCGCCGGGTACGCCGTCGTCGCCGAGGGCAAGGTGATCGGCGAGGTCACCTCCGGGGCCCCCTCCCCCACGCTGGGCAAGCCCATCGCGATGGCCTACGTCGACGCCATGTACTCCGCGCCGGGCACGGCCGGTGTCGGTGTGGACATCCGGGGCAGTCACGAGCCGTACGAGGTCGTGGCGCTGCCGTTCTACAAGCGGCAGAAGTAGACACTGGCCCCGGGGGCCGGCAGCGGCTCCCGCGACCGTCGTCCCAGCTCACCAGCAGTCCCCCTTTTCACAGCACTCCCGCGCGTACAGGAGAATCCAGGCCATGAGCAACCCCCAGCAGCTGCGCTACAGCAAGGAGCACGAGTGGCTGTCGGCCGCCGAGGACGGCGTGTCGACGGTCGGCATCACGGAGCACGCGGCCAACGCGCTCGGCGATGTCGTGTTCGTCCAGCTTCCCGAGGTCGGTGACTCCGTGTCCGCCGGCGAGACCTGCGGCGAGCTGGAGTCGACCAAGTCGGTGTCCGATCTGTACTCGCCGGTCTCCGGTGAGGTCACCGAGGTCAACGAGGACGTCGTGAACGACCCGTCGCTGGTGAACTCGGCCCCCTTCGAGGGCGGCTGGCTGTTCAAGGTGCGGGTCACGGACGAGCCGGGCGACCTGCTCTCCGCCGACGAGTACACCGCGTTCTCCGCCGGCTGAGGAGTCGTAGCCGTATGTCCGTCCTGAACACCCCCCTGCACGAGCTCGACCCGGCCGTGGCCGCCGCGGTCGACGCCGAGCTGCACCGCCAGCAGTCCACGCTGGAGATGATCGCCTCGGAGAACTTCGCCCCGGTGGCGGTCATGGAGGCGCAGGGCTCGGTCCTCACCAACAAGTACGCCGAGGGCTACCCGGGCCGCCGCTACTACGGCGGCTGCGAGCACGTGGACGTGGTCGAGCAGATCGCGATCGACCGCGTCAAGGAGCTGTTCGGCGCCGAGCACGCCAACGTGCAGCCGCACTCCGGCGCCCAGGCCAACGCGGCCGCGATGTTCGCGCTGCTCAAGCCGGGCGACACCATCATGGGTCTGAACCTCGCCCACGGCGGGCACCTGACCCACGGCATGAAGATCAACTTCTCCGGCAAGCTCTACGACGTCGTCGCCTACCACGTGGGCGAGGACGGCCGGGTCGACATGGCCGAGGTCGAGCGGCTCGCCAAGGAGTCCAAGCCGAAGCTGATCGTCGCCGGCTGGTCGGCGTACCCGCGGCAGCTGGACTTCGCGGAGTTCCGCCGGATCGCGGACGAGGTCGGCGCGTACCTGATGGTCGACATGGCGCACTTCGCCGGGCTCGTCGCGGCGGGGCTGCACCCGAACCCGGTGCCGCACGCGCACGTGGTCACCACCACGACCCACAAGACGCTCGGCGGCCCGCGCGGCGGTGTGATCCTCTCCACGGCCGAACTGGCCAAGAAGATCAACTCCGCCGTCTTCCCCGGTCAGCAGGGCGGCCCGCTGGAGCACGTGATCGCCGCCAAGGCGGTCGCCTTCAAGGTCGCCGCCTCGGAGGACTTCAAGGAGCGCCAGCGCCGTACGCTGGAGGGTGCCCGCATCCTGGCCGAGCGTCTGGTGAAGGACGACGTCCGGGCCGTGGGCGTGGACGTCCTGTCCGGCGGCACGGACGTGCACCTGGTCCTGGTGGACCTGCGCGACTCCGAGCTGGACGGTCAGCAGGCCGAGGACCGGCTCCACCAGATCGGCATCACCGTCAACCGCAACGCGATCCCGAACGACCCGCGTCCGCCGATGGTGACGTCCGGTCTGCGGATCGGCACCCCGGCCCTGGCCACGCGCGGGTTCCGGGCGGAGGACTTCGCGGAGGTCGCGGACGTCATCGCCGAGGCGCTGAAGCCGTCGTACGACGCGGAGGCCCTCAAGGCCCGGGTGAAGGCCCTGGCCGACAGGCACCCGCTGTACCCGGGCCTGAACAAGTAGCGAAGAAACCTTTCGGGTGCCGTGCCGGCCACAAGCGGGCGCGGCACCCACCCCCTCTGCACCACCCCGTAGTCAGGAGTTCCCCCGTGGCCATCTCGGTCTTCGACCTGTTCTCGATCGGCATCGGCCCGTCCAGCTCCCACACGGTCGGCCCCATGCGTGCGGCCGGCCTGTTCGTCCGGCGGCTGCGCAACGAGGAGCTCCTGGGATCCGTCGCCTCGGTCCGCGCGGAGCTGTACGGCTCCCTCGGCGCCACCGGCCACGGCCACGGCACGCCCAAGGCGGTGCTGCTCGGCCTGGAGGGCGACTCGCCGCGCACGGTGGACGTGGAGACGGCGGACGAGCGGGTGGAGACCATCAAGGCCGAGGGCCGGCTGAAGCTGCTCGGCGAGCACGAGATCGCGTTCTCCTTCGACGACGACATGGTCCTGCACCGCCGCAAGGCCCTGCCGTACCACGCGAACGGCATGACCCTGTGGGCGTACGACGCCTCGGGCGCGGAGCTGCTGACCAAGACGTACTACTCGGTCGGCGGCGGCTTCGTCGTGGACGAGGACGCGGTGGGGGCCGACCGCATCAAACTCGACGACACGATCCTCAAGTACCCCTTCCGCACGGGCGACGAGCTGCTGCGCCTGACCGAGGACACGGGCCTGTCCATCTCGGCGCTGATGCTGGAGAACGAGCGGGCCTGGCGCACCGAGGAGGAGATCCGCGCGGGACTGCTGGAGATCTGGCGGGTCATGCAGGCGTGCGTGGCGCGCGGCATGTCCCGCGAGGGCATCCTGCCGGGCGGTCTGAAGGTGCGCCGCCGGGCCGCCAACACCGCGCGCAAGCTGCGCTCCGAGGGCGACCCTAAGGCCCTCGCCATGGAATGGATCACGCTGTACGCGATGGCCGTGAACGAGGAGAACGCGGCCGGCGGCCGGGTCGTCACCGCCCCCACCAACGGCGCGGCCGGCATCATCCCGGCGGTCCTGCACTACTACATGAACTTCGTGCCCGGCGCCGACGAGGACGGGGTGGTGCGCTTCCTGCTCGCCGCGGGCGCGATCGGCATGCTGTTCAAGGAGAACGCCTCCATCTCCGGCGCCGAGGTCGGCTGCCAGGGCGAGGTCGGCTCCGCCTGCTCCATGGCGGCGGGCGCGCTGGCCGAGGTCCTCGGCGGCTCCCCCGAGCAGGTCGAGAACGCCGCCGAGATCGGCATGGAACACAACCTCGGCCTCACCTGCGACCCGGTCGGCGGCCTCGTCCAGATCCCCTGCATCGAGCGCAACGGCATGGCCGCGGTGAAGGCCGTCACCGCCGCGCGGATGGCGATGCGCGGTGACGGCTCCCACAAGGTGTCCCTGGACAAGGTCATCAAGACGATGAAGGACACCGGCGCGGACATGTCGGTGAAGTACAAGGAGACGGCCCGCGGGGGCCTGGCGGTCAACATCATCGAATGCTGACGGCACAGCGGCGAAGTTGACATTTCCACGTCAGGTCACAGCGGCCCGTGCGATGGTGGTGGGGCACCAACTCCCCCTCCCCCACCAGTACTTCAGGGAGCCCCCATGCTGCGCGGCATCGACGTGAGCGCGTACCAGTCCTCCTCCTACAGCACCGAGGGCCTCTCCTTCGTCTTCATCAAGGCGACCGAGGGCCGTTCCTACGTCAACCCCAAGCTCGCCGCCCAGACGAAGCGGGCGCGGGACGCCGGGCTGGTCGTCGGCTTCTACCACTTCCTGTGGCCCGGCAACCTCACCGCCCAGGCCCAGTACTTCGTCGGCAAGGCACCGGACCGGGCGGGCGACATCCTCGCCGTCGACTGGGAGACCACGAGCAACGGCACGCGCGCGAGCAACGCCGAGAAGGACCTGTTCCTACGGAAGCTGAAGGACCTGCGGCCGAACAACCCGGTGGTCCTCTACTGCAACCGCGACTTCTGGCTCAACGTCGACACGACGTCCTACGCGGGCGACGGGCTGTGGATAGCGGACTACGTCTCCGCGGGCAAGCCCCGCATCAAGGCCAAGTGGCGCTTCCACCAGTACACCGACGACCCGCTGGACAAGAACGTGGCCGCCTTCGAGAGCAGGGCGGCGCTGCGGAAGTGGGCCGAGGACGCCTGAGTCCCGGTGGCTATCCGCGGAAGTCCGCCGGGCGTTCCGGGGACGCCTCGGACAGGGCCTTCGTGACCGCGTCCGCACCGGCGCGCAGGCCGTAGACCGGGGTGCCGGGCTGCTGGCGCCAGGAGTCGTCGATGCCGCCCGCGTCGACGGTGTCGAAGCCGAGTTCGTCGATCAGGTCGCGCACCGTGCGCTTGGCCGCCTCGTCGTCACCGGCCACCGGGAGGGCCATGCGGTCGGGGTCGCCGGCCGGGAGCGGCCGGTCCAGGATGTCCTGGGCGTAGGTGCCGTTGAAGGCCTTGATCACCGGATGGCCGATCTGCCGTTCCGTCCAGCGGCTCTCGGTGAGGCCCTCGTCCTCGATCGCGGCGATCCTGCCGTCCCGCTGGCGCGGGTAGTAGTTGCCGGTGTCGATGACGGCGACACCGTCCGCCGCCCCGTCGAAGAGACCGGAGGGCAGGTCCGGGACCGCCTTCAGGGGGATGGTCACCACGACGACCTCCGCTCCCCGCGCCGCCTCCTCGACCGTCACGGGCGTGGCCCCGGTCTCCTCCGCCAGGGCCGTGAGCGTGTGCGGGCCGCGGGAGTTGGCGACGGACACCTCGTGACCGAGGGCGGTGAGCCGCCGGGTCAGATTGCCGCCGATGTTGCCCGCCCCGATGATGCCGATCCTCATGTCCTCGCCTCACCCTTCACGATGTGGACAGCGCCTCGCGAAGCCTTCGTGACCAGAGCAACCTCCGGGGCGGACGGGCTATTCCGGGTCCCGGGCGGGCGCGAACGGGTCCTCCAGCTCCTCGCGCAGCACCTCGGCCGCGCCCTCCGCGTCCCCCCGCGCCACCGCACGGACCAGCGCCTCGTGGGCCGCGTCGCCGGTGCTCGGGTCGTGGACGCGCAGGCCCGTCAGGGTCAGCAGCTCGATCAGCCCCTCGCGCAGAACGGGCGGGAACTCGGTGAACAGGTCGGCGAGCACGGGGTTGTGGGCGGCGGCGACCACGGCGGCGTGGAAGGCGATGTCCGCGTCGACGAAGTCGGCGTCATCGGCGGGGGTGGCGGCCCGGCGGGCGTCGAGTGCCGCCCACAGTGCCGTGACGTCCTCCGGTGTGCGGCGGCGGGCCGCCAGCCGGGCCGCGTGCACCTCCACCGCCATGCGGACCTCGTAGACGTCGGTCACGGCGGCCTGACCGTCCGGGCCGTGGAGCACTGGGCGCTGCTCGGGCCCAACGGCGCGGGCAAGTCCACGCTGCTCCGGCTGCTGGGCGCGCTGCTCCACCCCACCCGGGGCGGCGTGGAGGTGCTGGGTCATCGGCTGGGCCGGGTCGACCTGCGGGAGTTGCGGGCACACGTGGGGCACTGACCAACTCGGTGGAGCCGCTGCCCCGGTGGCGGCCGACGCCCGAGCAGGCCGAACGGGCCGAGCGTTTGATGGCGACGCTGGGGCTGGCCGGGCACCGTGCGGCGCGCTGGCCCACGCTCTCCCAGGGACAGCGCGGCCGGACCCTGATCGCCCGGGCCCTGATGCCGCAACCCAGGCTGCTGCTCCTGGACGAGCCGGCGACCGGCCTGGACCTGCCGGGCCGGGAGCAGCTGATCGGCGCGCTGGAGGAGCTGGGCCGGGGGCATCCGTGGCTGGCGACGGTCCTGGTCACGCACCATCTGGAAGAGCTGCCGGCGCACACCACGCACGCCCTGCTGCTGCGCGAGGGCCGGTGGAGTGTGCGCGCGGCACGCCGGGCGTGACGAGGGGCCCGGTCCGTGCGGGACCGGGCCCCTTCGCTCACCCGCGGGCGCGTCGGGCGACTACTTGTTCAGGTAGGACCAGAACTCGTCGAAGCTCAGCTTCTTGTCGCCGTCGAGGTCGCGGGTCTTGATGACGACCTCGGCGACCGACTCGGTGACGTTCCAGTCGCCCGACCGGGCCAGGGCGGTCTTGAACTCGGCAGCGGTGATGAATCCGTCACCGTCCGTATCGATCCGCTCGAACTGCTTGCGTGCTTCCTCGATGTCCGCCACCGATCCGCCCCTCATCTCGTGCTGTACGTCGTACTGACGCAGGTCAGATTAGCCGCCCGCCCGAGCCTCCAGCGCGGCGACCACCCAGGCGAACTCCTCGCGGTACGCCGCCTCGGGCCCGGTCCCCTTCACGACGGCCAGCAACTCGCGGTAACGGGCGACCCGGTCGGTGGCGTGCGACCGCAGCCGGTCGAGCACGGTCGCGGGGTCGGCGTCGCCCAGCAGCTCGCGCAGCACCCCGGCCGCCTCCGGCGCGTCGGGGGCGATGCCGCGCTCGCGGGCCGCGGCTCCCAGCTGGACGAGCCGGCGGGAGAACCACAGGGAGGCCCCGGGGGGCGTGGTGTGGCCGTGGTCCGCCGCGTTGAACTCGGCGACCTTGCGCATCTCGGCCCGGAAGTCCGGGTCCTGGAGCATCTCGGCCAGCTCCAGCCAGGCGTCCACCTGCTCGGGCGTGGGCTCCTCGGGCAGGTCGGCGGCGGTGTTCCGCATGCGTGCGCGGATCTCCGGGTCCGCCGTGTCCAGCCCGTGGAACACCTCGTCCACGAACTCCTCCAGGATCCGCCGCCGCTCGGCCGCCGACAGCCGTGCCAGTCTGTTCACCAGAGTCATCTCCTCCGCGTCGGAACCCCGCTGCGCGACCGTCGACAGCACCGCGCGCGTCACCTTCAGGGACCGGATCTGCGCGTCCAGCGCGACCACGTGGGCCGCCGCCACCTGCGCCACCGTCGTCTCGCCGGCCAGCACCCGGCGGACGTCCGCCAGTCCGAGGCCGAGCTCGCGCAGGGTCCGGATCAGCTCCAGGCGGGCCACGGAGGCGGCGTCGTACAGCCGGTAGCCGCCTTCGGACCGGGCCACCGGGGGCAGGGCGCCCTCGTCGGACCAGTAGCGGATGGTGCGTACGGTCAGTCCGGTGGCCCGGGCCAGTGCGCCGATGGTGAGCAGTCCGCTGCCGTCGTCGGTCATGTCTGCGAGTCTGGACCTTCCAGCGGGTGGAGACTCAAGGAGGGGACCGGTGGCGGACACCCTGCGGGACATTCTCGACGCGGCGGAGCGGGGCGTGTTCCCACCGGCCGACGGCGGTACGACGATCGTGCCGCAGCCCTCGCCGCGGGACACGGGGGTCCTCGCCTTCACGGCCCACTCGGTGGTCTTCACGGACGAGGATCCGGACTGGGTGCGCCGGACGCTGGCCCGCACCGACTGCGACCGGCTCGCGGCCACGATGAACGCCCGCTTCCTGACGGCCCTCATGGACCGGACGGGGCGTACGTCCGACACGATCGACGTGCTGCTGACCGGCGCCGCGCTGCCCGGGGAACCGCCGCTCCGGCTGACGGAGACCGACGGCTCGACGCATCCGCGGGTGCGCTCCGCCCGGGGACGGCGGGACGACGTGCGGGCGTGGACGGCGGACGGCGGGGTGCTCGTCCTGGGCCGCGGGCCGGCCGGCCGGTGGGAGGTCGCGGTCGAGGTCGACGAGGGGGCGCGGCACCGAGGGCTGGGGCGGCGGCTGCTGCAGTCGGCGCGGCACCTGGTCGACGGGGCGGCCGTGTGGGCCCAGGTGGCCGCCGGGAACGCCCGTGGGCTGCGGGCGTTCCAGGCGGCCGGCTACCGGCCCGTGGGCTCGGAGGTGCTGCTCAGTGCCACGGCTCGTAGTGCGGGTTGCTCTCGCACTCGCTCATGATCTCCGTCTTGGTCTGCTTGTCCACCGGGCAGACGCCGATGATGTACTGCCGGGCGATGCCGCCGGGGAAGGCGACCTCCTGCTGGTCGGCCCACTTGTGGGTGTCGCCGATGGTCTTGTTGACGTCGATGCCGCCCGGGGCGTCGACGTAGTAGTTGTAGCCGGACTTCCACTTCTTGTAGAGGTCGTGGTCGTACGTCGTGGACACGTACGGGGACGGCTGGTTGACCAGGACGTACTTCTCCAGGTCGTACTGGCCGTTGACGACGTCCTTGGGGTGGAAGCCCTGCTCGAAGACGACGGACGGGCCGCGGCCGTCGGCGCGGTAGAGCGTGCCGCACGTGGTGCGCCAGGACGGGTCGGGGGTGATGCGGTCGACGTCGACACGGCGGTCGGCGGCGGCCTTGATCTCGTCGTCGAACTGGACGGGACAGGCGGCCGGTGCGGGGGCGGCGGGCTTGGCGGGCGCCTGGGCGGGCGCGGCGGCCGTGGTCGTGAGGACGGCCGTCAGGCAGAGGGCGGCGGCGGTGGTGCGCCGCCGCAGACGAAGAGTGATCATGCACGGCACGATCACGGTTCCGCTGCGGCGGGCCGGGACCCTCACCCGATCAGGGGCGTGTCAACCGCTGCCGTGTGGACGGCGGATGGGCGTCAGCGGAAGATGCCCGTGTGGCCGAGGGAGTAGCGGCCGGGCTGCGGGTAGACCGCGAGGCCGTGCGGGCCGCTGCCGACGGGGATGCGGGCGAGCTGGGTGCCGGTGCGGGTGTCGATGGCGTACACCTCGGCGTCGTAGCGGCCGGAGAGCCAGAGCACCTTGCCGTCGGCCGAGACGCCGCCCATGTCGGGGCTGCCGCCGTCGGGCAGCTGCCACTTCTTGGTCAGCTTGTCCTGGGTGAAGTCGAAGACGGAGATGGTGCCCTCGCCGCGGTTGGACACGTACATCTCGCGGGAGTCGCGGCTGACGTAGAGGCCGTGGCAGCCCTTGCCGGTGGGCAGCAGGGTGGGCTCGGCGAAGGTGTCGCCGTCCAGGACCCACATGCCGTGGGCCATCATGTCGGCGATGTAGAACTTCTTGCCGTCGGGCGAGACCTTCACGTCCTGCGGCATGGCGCCCTCGAACGGCAGCCGCTGCTGGCCGACGACCTTCATCTTCTCGGTGTCGACCTTGAGCAGCTCGCCGCTGAACTCGCAGGAGACGATGAAGTAGCGGCCGTCGAGGGAGAAGTCGGCGTGGTTGACGCCGTAGCAGGAGACGGGGACGGTCTTCTTGCGCTCCATGGTGTGCGGGTCGCGGAAGACGAGTTCCCGGTCGAGGGAGGCCATGACGACGGCGTACCTGCCGTTGGGCGTGAAGTAGAGGTTGTACGGGTCGTGGACCTCGACCTCCTTGCCCGCCTTGCCGGTCTTCGGGTCGATCGGGGTGAGGGTGTGGCCGCGGTTGTTGTTGACCCAGAGCGTCTTCAGGTCCCAGGAGGGCACCACGTGCTGGGGCTGCCGGCCCACGGGGATCGTCTCGATGATCTCGTAGGTCTTCGGGTCGATGACGGAGACCGTGTCGGACTCGGTGTTGGGGACGTAGACCCGGGACGGGAAGTCCTTCACCACGGGGGACAGCTTGTTCGGGCGGTCGGCCGCGTACACGTCCTCGGGGTCGAGGACGGGCGGCATGCCGGGCAGGCCCTCGACGGGCTTCTTCTCGGGCGGGGCGGGCACGGCGGCCTTGGTGCCGTGCGCCTGGGAGGTCCGTTCCCCGCTCTGGGTGCCACAGGCGGCGAGGACGGCGAGGGCGGCACCCGCGACGAGGGTGCTCTTGAGGAGGTGACGGCGCATTGCACCATTTAAGGTGCGCCGCAACCGGAATCCGGCTATTCGCCCGATCGGCGGCCGGGTGAGCCCCTCAGCGGTCGGTGACCCGCATCTCGAACCACGTGGTCTTGCCCCGGGGCAGCAGATCGACGCCCCAGCGGTCCGCCAGCTTGTCGACGAGGAACAGGCCCCGGCCGCTGACGTCCAGCTCCTGGACCGGCATCAGGCAGGGCAGGCCCCGGGAGGGGTCGCGGACCTCGACGCGGATCCAGCCGCGGCGCCGGTGCAGACGGAGCCCGAAGACGCGGGCGCCGGTGTGGCGTACGGCGTTGCCGACCAGTTCGGAGACGAGCAGGACGGCGTCCTCCGTGGTCTTGGGGGTGAGTCCCCAGTGGCGCAGGACCACGACCTGGGTGAGGCGTCTGGCGGTGGCCGCGGACTCGGGGCGGGACGGCAGTGGGACCTCTGCCTCCGTCGGGTTGCCGTACAACTCCAGCGCCTTCAGCGCGTGTTCGTCCTCGACGGTCGGCGACCAGCGCGCCGCGGCCGCATGTGCGTCTCCCCGCGGCTGTTCCATACCCTCCAGCCCCGCCATGCCCCCATCATGGCCGCCGGGAGCCTGCGACGGGGCCGTTCCCGGGGAATACGCCCCCGGGTACGGCCCGTGAACCGACGGCCCACCGTCATATGCCAACGGCACCTCGGAGTCGTCCGCACCCCCTCCGACCTGCTGGGACGACCCCTTTCGGGGCAATCGACGGACTCCCTCGGCCGACCACGCTTAAGGTTGCCTTAAGGCTGCCATAAACCGCCCCATCGAGGGACCCGGATCAGACACCGCGTCAATTGCAAGCCTTCGGAGGAAGGTTCACAGGAACTTCGCCTTGCCCGGCCCCTCCTCCACGAAGCTGCGCATCCCGCGCTCGCGGTCCTCGGTGGCGAACAGGCCCGCGAACCAGTTCCGTTCGACCGCGAGGCCCGTGTCGATGTCCGTCTCCAGGCCGGTGTCGACGGCCTCCTTGGCCGCGCGCAGCGCGAGGGCGGGGCCCTGCGCCAGTTTCGCGGCCCAGGCGTGCGCCTGCGCGTACACCTCGTCGGCGGGCACGACCCGGTCGACCAGGCCGATCCTCTCGGCTTCGTCGGCCTTGACCATCCGGCCGGTGAAGATCAGGTCCTTGGCCTTGGAGGGGCCGACCAGGCGGGCCAGGCGCTGGGTGCCGCCCGCGCCGGGGATCAGGCCGAGCAGGATCTCCGGCTGGCCGAGCTTGGCGTTCTCGGCGGCGATGCGGAAGTCCGCGCACAGCGCGAGTTCACAGCCGCCGCCCAGCGCGTAGCCCGTCACGGCCGCGACGACCGGCTTGGGGATGCGGGCCACCGCCGTGAACGAGTCCTGCAGGGCGCGGGCGCGCAGGACCATCGCGGTGTGGTCCATCGCCTGCATCTCCTTGATGTCCGCGCCCGCCGCGAACACCTTCTCACCGCCGTAGACCACCACGGCCCGCACGTCCTCGCGGCGCCCGGCCTCCTCGGCGAGTTCCTTCAGCCGGTCCTGCGTGGCGATGTCCAGCGCGTTCATGGGCGGTCGGTCGAGCCGGAGCGTGCCGACGCCTTCAGCGACTTCGAGAGAGACGGTCATAGGGAGCAGGTTAACGGGGGCTAACGGATAGGACCCCGGTGCGGTCCGTCACACCGGGGCCCCCTTGTCAGCAGCGCGGAATTACTTCTTCCACTTCTCCCACGACATGTTCCAGCCGTTGAGCCCGTTGTCCGGGTCGACGATCCGGTCCTCGGAGTTCTTGACGATCACCACGTCGCCGATCATCGAGTGGTTGAAGAACCACGCGGCCGGCGCCTTCTTGTCCCAGCCGCCGCGCACGTCGCGCAGGCCGATGCAGCCGTGGCTGGCGTTGTAGTTGCCGAAGGCGCCGCTCGCCCAGTAGTTGCCGTGCAGGAACGTGCCGGAGGTGGTCAGGCGGATGGCGTGCGGGACGTCCTTGATGTCGTACTCGCCGCCGTAGCCGACGGTCTCGCCGTTCATCCGGGTCACCGTGAGCATCTCGCTGATGACCATCTGGCCGTTCCAGGTCTCCATGCCGGGCTTTCCGGTGGTGACCGGGATGGTCTTGAAGACCTTGCCGTCGCGCATGACCTTCATCGTCAGCTTCTTGGCGTCGACGACGGAGACCTGGTTGCGGCCGATGGTGAAGTCGATGGTCTTGTCCTGCTCGCCGTAGACCCCGGGGCGTCCCTCGACGCCGTCGAGGTTCAGGTCGACGGTCACCTTGGTGCCCGGCTTCCAGTACTTCTCGGGGCGGAAGTCGAGGCGGTCGTTGCCGAACCAGTGGCCCTCGACATCGACGGCCGGTTCCGTCCTGATGCGGATGGCCTTCTCGACGTCGTCCGGGCTGGTGATGCCCCGGGAGAAGCGGATCGAGAACGGCATGCCGACGCCGACCTTGGAGCCGTCCTCGGGGGTGAAGGTGCCGATGAAGGTGTTCTTCGGGGTGAGCGTCGTGAAGCCGGCGTCCTCCGCGGCCGTGCGACCCTCGGAGTCCTTGGCGACCGCGTGCACCGTGTACTTGGTGGCGGCGGCCAGGTGCGTGGACGGCGTCCAGGTGGCGCCGTCGCCGGATATCTCGCCGTCGACCCTCCTGCCCTCGCCGTCCTTGACCTCGACCTCGGTCAGCTTGCCCTGAGCGGCGGTCACCTTCAACGCGCCGCTGGTGTCGACGGACTTGGCGCCGTCCTTGGGGGTGATGCTGACGACCGCCTCGGACTGCTTGCTCTGCGCGGTGTCCGCGTCCTTGCCCTTGCCGCCGCCCGCGCCGGAACCGGAGCCGGTCCCCCCGCCGCCGCACGCCGTGACGGCGAGGAGCAGCGCGCCCAGGATCAGCGCGAGCAGTCCCTTCCCGCCCCCAACCGACGCCCCCGATATCGGTCGCCCGTTCAAGTCGTTCTCCCCTCCCCGGGCCTGGTCAGGCCCGCACCCCTGCGCGTCCCCCGCGCACCGGCGAATAGTAACCACAGGGTGCGGGGCACCGGCGGCCCGCGATTGTCACTGTTCGGTCCCAACGGAACGCCGGGTCAACCCGCCCCTCTGTCCGGCTACTTCACCGCACTGCCCGCCTTCCATGCATTCCAGCTCATATTCCATCCTCCGAGCCCGTTGTCGGGAGCGACCTTTTTGTCATTGCTGTTGACGACCTCGACGACGTCCCCGATGAGGCTGCGGTCGAAGAACCAGCCGGCCGGGGTGTCGGAACCGCCGCCCTTCACATCGCGCAGTCCGACGCAGCCGTGGCTGACGTTGGTGCGGCCGAAGACGGTGGGGGGCGCCCAGTAGTTGCCGTGCAGGAAGGTGCCGGAGTCGGTCAGGCGCATGGCGTGCGGGACGTCCGGGATGTCGTACTCGCCCTTGCCGTCGCGCTTCTTGAAGCCGACCGTGGCGCCGTTCATCCGGGTGACCTCGAGCATCTCGGTCACCACCATCTTGCCGTTGTACGTGGTGGTCTTCGGGGCGCCGGCCGTGATGGGCACGGTGGCGAGCGGCTCGCCGTCGCGCCGCACCTCCATGGAGTGCCGGGCGGCGTCGACGACGGAGACCTGGCTGCGGCCGACGGTGAAGGAGAATGTCTTGTGCTGCAGGCCGTAGACCCCGGGCGCTCCCTTGACGTCCCGCAGGCGCAGGGCGACGGTGACCTGGGTGCCGGGCTTCCAGTAGTGCTCGGGGCGGAAGTCGAGGCGGGTCCGGCCGAACCAGTGGGGGCGGATCTCGACGGCCGGGCGGGCGCTGACCCGCACCGCGCGTTCGACGGCGGCGCGGTGCCTGATCTCCCGGTTGAACTCCAGGGAGACGATCATGCCGGTGCCGACCGTGGCGCGGTTCTCCGGGGCGACGTAGCCGATGAAGCGCTTTTCGGGGACGTACGTCGTGAACGTGGTGTGCCGGGCCGAGCGGCGTCCGTCGCCGCCGACGGCGACCGCGTCGACCGTGTACTCGGCGGCCAGCGCCAGCCGCTCCTCCTCGGGTTCCCAGGTCAGGCCGTCGGCGGAGATCCGCCCGGGCACGGGGGACTCCTGGGCGTCCTGCGACCTGACGACCTTCACCGACTCCAGCCGGCCGTCGGGCACGCGCACCCGCAGCTTCTTCCCGGGGCGCACACCCCTGCTGCCGTCGCCGGGCGAGACCTTGATGACGTCCTCGGGCGCCGGGGGCGCGCCGAACGCCCCGGCGAGCCCGCCCGCGTCGTCCGAGGTACAGCCCGTGGCCCCGGCCAGGAGCCCTGCCCATGTCACTACGGCGGCCAGCGCGGCCCTCGCGCGCCGCGCGCGCCCTTGTACGTGCCTCACGAGGTGCCCAACGACCGGCCGCGTCCCCGGGAAACGACCATGCCCGCCCCCAGGGAAACGTGAGTGCGACCCACCCTCTGGGCAGAACAGTGGGGAGGACGACGCGCAGGGGAGCCGCGACCCGGGCCACAGCAGGGCCGCACCCCTCTGTCCCCCGTCGTCCCACGAGCCGCGGGAGGCTGACAGGTGTCCAGCGCAGCCGAGCAGGAGGCGGTGGCCGGTCCTCAGGCCACCGGGAACGGGCGCCAGGCCGCCGCCGTGAACGGCGCACGGCGGGCCGCGCCGCCCGCCACGGTGCCCGCCCGGCCGGGCACGCCGACGCCCCTGGGGGCCCGGTTCCGGGTCGGCCCGGACGGCGTGGCGGGGACCAACTTCGCCCTGTGGGCGGGCGGCGCCGAGGGGGTCGAGCTGTGCCTCTTCGACGAGGCGGGCAAGGAGTCACGGGTCCGGCTCGCCGAGCTGACCCACGAGATCTGGCACGGCTTCGTCCCGGGCGTGCTGCCCGGGCAGCGCTACGGCTACCGGGTGCACGGCCGCTGGGACCCCTGGACGGGCGCCCGCTGGAACCCGGCGAAACTGCTCCTCGACCCGTACGCGCGTGCCGTGGACGGAGACTTCACGCTGCCGCCGGAGGTGTACGGGCACGTCCGCGACTGGCCGCAGCAGCACGTCGCCGACACCGTGCGCGACGACCGCGACTCGGCGCCGTACGTCCCGAAGGGCGTCGTCGTCCACGATGACGACGACTGGGCCGACGACCGCCGGCCGAAGACGCCCTGGGCGGACTCGGTCATCTACGAGCTGCACGTCAAGGGCTTCACCCAGCGGCACCCGGACATCCCCGAGGAACTGCGCGGCACCTACGCCGGCCTCGCGCACCCGGCGGCCATCGAGCACCTGGTGAAGCTGGGCGTGACGGCGGTGGAGCTGCTGCCGGTGCACCAGTTCGCACACGAGGACCACCTGCTGCGCAGAGGCCTGAGGAACTACTGGGGCTACAACTCCATCGGCTACTTCGCCCCGCACGCGGCCTACGCGGCCTCCGGGACGACCGGCCAGCAGGTCGGCGAGTTCAAGCGCATGGTGCGCGCCCTGCACGCGGCCGGGATAGAGGTCATCCTCGACGTCGTCTACAACCACACCGCGGAGGCCGGCGAGCTCGGTCCGACGCTGTCCCTGAAGGGCATCGACAACCGCGGCTACTACCGCCTCCAGGACGACGCCCGCCGCTACGCCGACTACACCGGCTGCGGCAACACCCTGCACGTGGTCCAGCCGCACGTGCTGCGCCTGATCACGGACTCGCTGCGCTACTGGGTCACCGAGATGGGCGTGGACGGTTTCCGCTTCGACCTGGCGGCGGCGCTGGCCCGCTCGATGCACGACGTCGACATGCTCTCCCCGTTTCTGGCGGTGATCGCCCAGGACCCGGTGCTGCGCCGGGTGAAGCTGATCGCCGAGCCGTGGGACGTCGGGTCGGGCGGCTACCAGGTGGGGGCGTTCCCGCCGCTGTGGACGGAGTGGAACGACCGGTACCGCAACGCCGTCCGGGACTTCTGGCGACACGCGCTGCCGGACGTCAGGGAGATGGGCTACCGCCTGTCCGGCTCCAGCGACCTGTACGCCTGGGGCGGCCGCAGGCCCTACGCCTCCGTCAACTTCATCACCGCGCACGACGGTTTCACCCTGCGCGACCTGGTGTCCTACGAGCGCAAGCACAACGAGGCCAACGGCGAGGGCAACCGGGACGGCACGGACGACAACCGCGCCTGGAACTGCGGCACCGAGGGTGACACGGACCACGCGGGCGTGCTGGCCCTGCGGCGCCGCCAGCTGCGGAACCTGCTGACCACGCTGCTGCTGTCCACGGGCGTGCCCATGCTGGTCGCGGGCGACGAGCTGGGCCGCACGCAGCACGGCAACAACAACGCCTACTGCCAGGACAACGAGATCAGCTGGCTCGACTGGAGTCTGCTCGAGGACCCCGGCTGGCGGGCCCTGTGCGAGCTGACCTCCCGGCTGATCGCGCTGCGCCACCGGCATCCGGTGCTCCGGCGCCGAGCCTTCTTCTCCGGCCGCGCCCAGACCGCGGACGGCCTGCGCGACCTGGCCTGGTTCACGTCCCGGGGCACGGAGATGACCGAGCAGGACTGGTACGCGCCCGCCGCCACACTGGGCATGTACCTGTCCGGCCGGGACATCCCGGGCCGGGACGAGCGCGGGGCGCAGATCCTCGACGACAGTTTCCTCGCGGTGCTGCACGCGGGCGAGACGCCGGTGGACTTCGTCCTGCCCGGGCCGCCGTGGGCGGAGCGGTACGAGGTCGTCGTCGACACCGGCCTGGAGGAGCAGGGGGAGGCGCCGGGGGTGGAGCACCGGGCGGGGAGGGGGATCACCGTGCCGGCCCGGGCGGTGCTGCTGCTGCGGGTGGCGGGCTGAGGCATCGTTTCGGCTGGACGGGTGGGAGGGGCCGACCGGACCGGGCGGGAGGGCCCGACCGGACCGAGGGGATCGACCGGGCACCGCTGTCACACCCGACCGGTGCGGCCTTTCGGCCGTCGCGCTCGAACGGGCATCAGCCGATCGGCTGACGGGACGGTACGACTCGGCGGGCGCCGCCGTGCGGCCCCTCGAACACGCAGGTCGTAGGACCAACGGCCGACCCGGGTCCGGCGGAAACTCGGTGGGCAGTGTCAGTGGCGATCCGTAGGCTCGCTGCTGATGGCCACGACACCCGCACCCGCCCAGGACCGTTCCGTCGTGCGTACGCTGCTGCGCCTGTGGCCGTACGTGCGGCCCGTGCGGGCGCGGCTGTTCACCGCCGCGTTCGTGGCGATACTGGCCTCCTGCACGGGTCTGGTCATCCCGCTCGTCCTGAAGTGGATCGTGGACGGGCCGGTCGCCGACCGGGACCCGGCGGGGGTGTGGCTCGGCGCGCTGTACCTGCTGCTGCTCGGTTTCGCGGAGGCCCTGCTGTTCGGCCTCAGACGCTGGTTGGTGGCGCGTCCCCTGTCGCACGTCGAGGCGTCGATGCGCGCGGCCCTGTACCGGCACCTCCAGCGACTGCCGGTGTCCTTCCACGACCGGTGGGCCTCGGGTCAGTTGCTGTCCCGGGGGACGACGGACCTGTCGCTGCTGCGCATGTTCCTCGCCTTCCCGCTGACGTTCCTGCTGGTCAACGGGGTGACGATCCTCGTCGGCGTGGTCATCATGCTGCTGCAGGACTGGACGTTGGGGCTGGTCATCCTCGGACCCGCGCTGCCCCTCATGGTCACCTGCGTGGTCTTCGAGAAGCGCTACGCCGAGGCGGCACGGCGCGCCCAGGACCAGGTCGGCGACCTGACGACGGTCGTCGAGGAGAGCGTGCTCGGCATCCGCATCATCAAGGGCTTCGGCCGTCACCGGAGCCAGGCGCGGGCGTTCCGGGAACTGTCGCGGAAACTGCGCGGCACGGAACTGCGCAAGGCGCGGCTGCTGGCGACGATCTGGGGCGTCATCGTGACGCTGCCGGAGGTGGCGATCGGGGCGGCACTGGTGGTGGGGGTCGTCCAGGTGGCCGACGGGGGACTGTCGGCGGGGACGCTGGTGGCGTTCCTGTCGACGGCGCTGGCCTTGCGGTGGCCCGTGGAGTCGATCGGGTTCCTGCTGGCGATGACCCAGGAGGCGGCGACGGCGACGGAGCGGTACTTCGAGGTGATGGACGAGAAGGTCGAGGAGGCGTCCACCACCCCCGGTGGCGGACCGGCGCCCGTGCAGGACAAGGGACTTCGCTTCGACGGCGTCACCTTCCGCTACCCGGACGCCCCGCCCGGCACCCCACCGGTGCTCCGGGACATCGACCTGCACATCCGCACGGGCGAGTCCATGGCCCTGGTCGGCGCGACCGGCAGCGGCAAGACCACCCTCACGGCGCTCATCCCCCGCCTCTACGAGGTGACCTCGGGCCGGATCACACTCGACGGCGTCGACATCACCGCCCTGTCCCGTGAGGCGCTCCGCGCCAAGGTCGCCGTCGCGTTCGAGGAACCCACGCTGTTCTCGGCGTCGGTCGGCGACAACGTTCTCATGGGCGCCGGTGACACGGCCGGTCCGGCCGAGCTGGAGCGCGCCCTGGCCGTCGCCCAGGCCGACTTCGCGCACGCGCTGCCGCAGGGCACGGACACCCAGGTGGGCGAGCAGGGTCTCAGCCTCTCCGGCGGACAGCGGCAGCGCCTGGCCCTCGCCAGGGCCGTGGTCGGACAGCCGGAGTTCCTCGTCCTGGACGACCCGCTGTCGGCCCTGGACGTACACACCGAGGCCGCGGTGGAGGCCGCCCTGCGGCAGGTCCTCGCGGACACGACGGCCCTGATCGTGGCGCACCGCCCGTCCACGGTGCTGCTCGCCGACCGGGTCGCGCTGCTGTCCGGCGGCCGGATCGCCGCGGTCGGCACCCACCAGGAACTGCTGCGCACGAACGCCGAGTACGCGCACCTGATGTCCGGGGCACAGCCAGGGGAAGAGTCAGGCGAACAGGAGGACGCGCGATGACGGCGGCCACCACCGCACCGGCCGACGACAAACCCGACGACCGGTCCCCCGGCGGCGGCGATGCCGGCGACCCCTTCGACAAGGACGTCCTGCCCACACCCCCGGGCGCCACGGCCGCCCTGCTGCGCTCCCTGCTCGCGCCCATGAAGGCCCGTGTCGCGGTCACGACGCTGCTCCTGCTGCTCCAGCAGGCGGTCGTGCAGGCGGGGCCGCTGCTCGTGGCGTACGCCATCGACCGCGCCGTGCCGGCGTTCCGGGCGCAGGACCACGGGCCGCTGATCGCGGTGGGCGCCGGCTATCTGGGGTGCGCGCTGGCCGCGGGCGGACTGCAGTGGGCGTTCATCGCCGCCGCGGCCCGCGTCAACCAGGACGTGCTGCTGGACCTGCGCGGCCGGATCTTCCGCCACGCGCAGGCGCTCAGCGTCGACTTCCACGAGCGCTACACCTCGGGCCGGCTCATCTCCCGCTCCACGGCGGACGTGGAGTCGCTGCGCGAACTGCTGGACGAAGGCCTCCAGGAGCTCGTGACGGTCGTCCTGTCCTTCGTCTACATCTCGGCGATGCTGCTCTGGCTCGACCTGGGCCTCGGGGGCCTGGCGGTGGCGTCCCTGGTGCCGCTCTACGGGCTGGTGCGGCTGTACCAGCGGCGGGCCGGGCGGGTGTACCGGGCGCGGTCCACCGCGATCGCGGCCGTCATCGTCAAGTTCGTCGAGACCATGAACGGCATCCGCCCGGTGCGCGCGTTTCGCCGCGAGGCCGCCAACGACGCGGACTTCGGGGCCCTGAACCAGCGGCACGAGCGGACCAACGGCGACGCGCTGCTGGAGATGGCCCGCTACGTCACCGGCTCACGGCTGATCGCCAACACGGCGGTCGCGGCGATCGTGCTGTGGGGCGCCTACCGGGTCGCGGACGGCACGCTGGCCCTCGGTGTGCTGGCGGCGGCCGTGCTGTACCTGCGGCGGCTGTACGACCCCATCGACCGGCTCGGGATGTTCCTCAACTCCTACCAGTCGGCGGCGGCCTCGCTGGAGAAGATCGCCGGCCTGCTCGCCCAGACCCCGTCCGTGCCCGAGCCGTCGAGCCCCCGGCAGCTCCCGCCGCTCGAAAGCGAGCACCCGGGCCGCGGGGTCGTCTTCGACGGCGTCCGCTTCGGCTACCGCACCGGCGGCGAGGTGCTGCCCCGCTTCGACCTCACGATCCCCGCCGGGCAGACGGTCGCGGTCGTCGGCTCCACGGGCGCCGGCAAGTCGACCCTGGCCAAGCTGCTGGCCCGGTTCTACGACCCCTCCGACGGCCGGGTGCTGCTGGACGGCGTCGACCTGCGCGACCTGGCCGTGCCGGAGCTGCGGCGCGGGGTGGTCATGGTGACGCAGGAGGCGTTCCTCTTCTCGGGCACGGTCGCCGACAACATCGCGATCGGCCGCCCGGACGCCACCCGCGCGGAGATGGAGCAGGCGGCGAAGGAGATCGGCGCGCACGACTTCATCAGCGCCCTGCCCGACGGCTACGACACGGACGTCCGCAAGCGGGGCGGCCGGATCTCGGCCGGGCAGCGCCAACTGGTGGCGTTCGCCCGCGCGTTGCTCGCGGACCCGGCGGTACTGATCCTCGACGAGGCGACCAGTTCGCTCGACATCCCGGGAGAGCGCGCGGTACAGCGGGCGATGGCCACGGTGCTGAAGGGCCGTACGGCGGTCGTCATCGCACACCGCCTGTCGACCGTGGAGATCGCGGACCGCGTCCTGGTGATGGAGGGCGGGCGCATCGTGGAGGACGGCGAACCGGCCGAACTCATCGCGGGGACGGGCGGGTTCGCCGATCTGCACCGGGCGTGGCGGGACAGTCTGGCGTAGGCCGCCGGCACACCGGGAAACCCGGTTGTCCCGCCCCGACGCCGCTGACAGGGTCTCGACCATGCCTACCTTCCCCGCGCACGACGGTACCGAGCTCGCCTACCACGTATTCGGAGAGGGCCCTCCGGTGGTCTGCCTGCCCGGAGGCCCGACGGATTCCGCCTACCTCGGCGACCTCGGTGGCCTTTCCGCCCACTACCGGTTGATCAGGCTGGACCTCCGAGGCACCGGCCGGTCCGCGACACCTGCGGACACCGCGTCCTACCGCTGCGACCGACTCGTCGACGATGTCGAGGCTCTGCGTGAGCACCTTGGCCTCGCCCGGATGGACCTGCTCGCGCACTGCGCCGGCGCCAATCTGGCCGCGCTCTATGTGAGTCACCACCCGGAAAACGTCAGCAGGCTCGCGCTGATCACGCCAAGCGTCAGGGCCGTCGGCCTCACGATCCCAGGAGACCTCCGGCTCAGGACCGCACAACTCCGCCGGGACGAACGGTGGTTCCCTCATGCGTTCGCGGCCCTGGAGGCGATCGTCGCGGGCAAGGCCACCGCCGACAGCTGGAAGGCCATCGCACCCTTCTCCTACGGTCGCTGGGACGAGGCGGCCCAGGCGCATCAGGCCGCCGGGGACGAGCGGATGGACCCGGAGATCGTCGCTGCCTTCGGTGCCGACGGCGCTTTCGCCCCGGACACCACCCGCACCGCACTCGCCCGGTTCACCCCGCCGGTCCTCCTCGTGGCGGGTGAAGCCGACCTGGGAGCCCCTCCTCACACCATGGCCGAGTTCGCGGACCTCTTCCCGAACGCCGAACTCGTGGTCCAGCCCGGCGCCGGACACTACCCATGGCTCGACGACGCCGACCGGTTCGTGGCGACGACCACACGCATGTTCTCCGTGAAGTCGACCGCGTAGCCGAAGAATCCGTGGCGCGGGTCCGTCGCGACACTCCTACGCGTCCGTATAGCGAACATGAACTTCCGGTCAACGAACCGTTTCCGGCCATAGTTTTGACGCGCTCCTGACAGTAAGCGCACTCCCCTGCCACGCTTCCCGCGACTGCTCCACGGCAACCCCACTGCAACACCTCCACCTCCCCAGGCCGGGCGACCCCCGGTCCCGCAGAAGGAGTCAGTGTTGAGAAGCAGTTCCTCGCGAAGAGGCACCTCCCACAGACGCACTCCCCACACCCCCCGCCGCACCGCGGCCGTGGCCCTCGCCGGTGTCGCCGCGCTGATCGCCGCCGCCGTGCAGAGCGGCACCGCCGTCGCAGCCCCGGAGAAGGCACCGCAGGCCGCGAGCAAGGCGAACCCCGGCTCGGAGTCGGTCAGGCTCACCCCCGCGCAGCGCGCCGCGCTGATCCGCGAGGCGGACGCCGCCAAGGCGGAGACCGCGAAGGACCTCGGCCTCGGCGCCAAGGAGAAGCTGGTCGTCCGCGACGTCCTGAAGGACCGCGACGGCACCCTGCACACCCGCTACGAGCGCACCTACGACGGCCTGCCGGTCCTCGGCGGCGACCTGGTCGTGGAGAGCACGAAGGCGGACGAGACCGCCGCCGTCGTGAAGGCCACCCGCACCGCCGTCAAGCCGGCCACCACGAAGACCGCGGTGCCCGCCGCGAAGGCCCGGCAGCAGGCCCTGGCCGCCGGGAAGGCCGAGGAGGCCAGGAGCCCGGACATCAACCGCGAGCCCCGCAAGGTGATCTGGGCCGCGAGCGGCAAGCCGGTCGTGGCGTACGAGACGGTCGTCGGCGGCTTCCAGCACGACGGCACCCCGCAGGAACTGCACGTGATCACGGACGCCACGAGCGGCGAGAAGCTGTACGCGTGGGAGGCCATCGAGACCGGCACCGGCAACACGGTGTACTCCGGCACGGTCGACCTCACCACCACCCAGTCCGGGTCGACGTACAACCTCACCGACGGCGCCCGCGGCAACCACAGGACGTACAACCTCAACCGCGGCACCTCCGGCACCGGCACCCTCTTCTCCGGCCCGGACGACGTGTGGGGCAACGGCAGCCCGTCCAACCTGGAGTCCGCAGGCGCCGACGCCCACTACGGGGCCGCCCTGACCTGGGACTACTACAAGAACGTGCACGGCCGCTCCGGCATCCGCGGCGACGGCGTGGGCGCGTACTCCCGGGTCCACTACGGCAACAACTACGTCAACGCCTTCTGGTCGGACAGCTGCTTCTGCATGACGTACGGCGACGGCTCGGGCAACGCGAACCCGCTGACGTCGATCGACGTGGCCGCCCACGAGATGACCCACGGGCTCACGTCGAACACGGCCAAGCTCGTCTACTCCGGCGAGTCCGGCGGCCTCAACGAGGCGACCAGCGACATCTTCGGCGCGACCGTCGAGTTCTTCGCCAAGAACTCCTCCGATGTCGGTGACTACCTCATCGGCGAGGAGATCGACATCAACGGCGACGGCACGCCGCTGCGCTACATGGACAAGCCCAGCAAGGACGGCGCCTCCAAGGACGCCTGGTACTCGGGCATCGGCTCGATCGACGTGCACTACTCCTCGGGCCCGGCGAACCACTTCTTCTACCTGCTGAGCGAGGGCAGCGGCACCAAGACCATCAACGGTGTCAGCTACGACTCGCCCACCTCGGACGGCCTTCCGGTCACCGGCATCGGCCGGGACAAGGCGGAGAAGATCTGGTTCCGCGCGCTGACCACCAAGTTCACCTCGACCACCAACTACGCGGGCGCCCGCACCGGCACCCTCGCGGCCACCGGTGAGCTGTACGGCACCGACAGCGCCGAGTACAAGGCGGTCCAGGACGCGTGGGCGGGCGTGAACGTCGGGGCGCGCTCGGGCGGCGGAGGCGGCGGGGGCACGTCCTTCGAGAACACCGCCGACGTGGCGATCCCGGACCGGGGCGCGGCGGTCACGTCGTCGGTCACCGTGTCCGGCCGGACCGGCAACGCGCCGGCCAACCTCCAGGTGGCCGTGGACATCGTCCACACCTACATCGGCGACCTGAAGGTGGACCTCGTCGCCCCGGACGGCACCGCCTACACGCTGAAGGGGTACGGCACCGGCGGCAGCGCGGACAACCTGAACACCACGTACACGGTGAACGCCTCCTCCGAGGCCGCCAACGGCGTCTGGCAGCTGCGGGTCCAGGACAACGCGGCCCGTGACACCGGCTACATCAACAGCTGGAAGCTCACCTTCCCGTAGGCCCCCACGGCAGGGCGTCGCCCCGGCGGGTTCGAATCCCCCGGGGCGGCGCCCGTTTGACGCTCCGGACGTCCACCTCGTCGTCGATTTCCGGCCAACATCACGGCACGCTCCTGACATGCACACGCCCCAGGTGCCACTCTTCCCCCACCCGCCGCACAGCACCACAGCAGTTCCCCCACACCTAGGAGCTCGTGTGACCACCCCCCGCTACGCGCGTCACAAGCGCACCACGCTCGCCATCGCCACCGCCGTCGCGGCCGGCGCCCTGCTCACCACCGGCCTGACCTCCGGCAGCAGCGTCGCCGCCGACGCCGCCAGCAAGCCGGTGCTCGCCGCCGCCCCCGTCCTCCTCACCGCGCCCGCCCGCGCCGCTCTCATCAAGGAGCAGCAGGCGGACGCCGCCGCCACCGCCGACGAGATAGGCCTCGGCGCACAGGAGAAGCTGGTCGTCAAGGACGTCGTGAAGGACGCCGACGGCACCGTGCACACCCGCTACGAGCGCACCTACGCGGGCCTGCCGGTCCTCGGCGGCGACCTCGTCGTGCACGAGTCGAAGTCCGGCGCGCCCCAGGGCGTCACCAGAGCCACGAAGGCCGCGATCAAGGTCGCCTCCCTCAAGCCGGCGGTCACCGCCGCCAAGGCGGAGAAGCAGGCCGTGACCCTGGCCAAGGCGGCCGGCTCGGAGAAGACCGAGGCCGACTCGGCGCCCCGCAAGGTGATCTGGGCGGCCGACGGCAAGCCCGTCCTCGCCTACGAGACGGTCGTCGGCGGCCTCCAGGAGGACGGCACGCCGAACGAGCTGCACGTGATCACGGACGCCGCCACCGGCGAGAAGCTCTACGAGTACCAGGGCATCGAGACCGGCACCGGCAACACCACGTACAGCGGCAAGGTCGACCTCACCACCACGAAGTCCGGGTCGTCCTACACCCTGACGGACGGCACGCGCGGCGGCCACAAGACGTACAACCTCAACCGCGGCACCTCCGGCACCGGCACCCTCTTCTCCGGTTCCGACGACGTCTGGGGCACCGGCAACCCGACCAACCTGGAGACCGCCGCCGCCGACGCCCACTACGGCGCCCAGGTCACCTGGGACTTCTACAAGAGCACCTTCGGCCGCAGCGGCATCCGCAACGACGGCAAGGCGGCCTACTCGCGCGTCCACTACGGCAACAACTACGTCAACGCCTTCTGGTCCGACAGCTGCTTCTGCATGACCTACGGCGACGGCTCGGGCAACACCCACCCGCTGACCTCGCTCGACGTGGCCGCGCACGAGATGAGCCACGGCCTGACGTCCGCCACGGCCGGTCTGAACTACAGCGGCGAGTCCGGCGGCCTCAACGAGGCGACCTCCGACATCTTCGGCGCGGGCGCGGAGTTCTTCGCGAACAACTCCTCCGACGTCGGTGACTACCTCATCGGCGAGAAGATCGACATCAACGGCGACGGCTCCCCGCTGCGCTACATGGACAAGCCCAGCAAGGACGGCTCGTCCAAGGACGCCTGGTCCGCGAGCCTGGGCGGCCTGGACGTGCACTACTCCTCGGGCCCCGCCAACCACTTCTTCTACCTGCTGTCCGAGGGCAGCGGCTCGAAGACCATCAACGGCGTGACCTACAACTCGCCCACGTCCAACGGCTCCACGGTCACCGGCATCGGCCGCACCAAGGCGCTGCAGATCTGGTACAAGGCGCTGACGACGTACATGACGTCGACGACCAAGTACGCGGCCGCCCGCACGGCGACCCTGAACGCGGCCTCGGCGCTGTACGGCGCGAACAGCACCGAGTACAACGCGGTCGCGGCCGCCTGGTCGGCCGTCAACGTCGGCTGACCGAAGCACGTCCCAGGGGCGGTACCCGGACCGAAGGCAGACCCGGGTACCGCCCTACTCTTGGTGACCGTGTCTTATCCGGATCCGAAGGACTTCACCTACGCCGACGTCGGCGCCACGCGCGAGGCGGGTTTCTGCCCGCCCGGCTTCCACCCCATGAACGTACGCACCCGCCTGGGGGAGGGTGAGGAGGTCTTCCGCCGGGCCTCCGAGGCGGTTCTGACCTGGGAGATGCACCGGACCCTGGGCGTCGGCATCGACGCGAGCGCGGACCGCGCCGCCCCCGGCGTCGACGTCACCGTCACCCTGGCCGGCATGATCAAGGCCCCCTGCCGAGTGGTGTGGACGGTGGAGGAACCCCGCCGCGCGGGCTGGGCGTACGGCACGCTGCCCGGCCATCCGGAGTGCGGCGAGGAGTCCTTCGTGGTCGACCGCACGGGCGACGGCACGGTCTGGCTGACCGTGAACGCGTTCAGCCGTGGAGCCAAGTGGTACGCGAGGGCCGGCGGCCCGGCGACCAGGGGGTTCCAGCACGCGTATGCGCGCCGCTGCGGCAGCGTCCTGCGGAACCTTGCGACGCAGGGTGGTGAGTCGCCCTAAGGGGCGCGGGGCTGTATCGATGTGCGGCTCCGCCGCCTGAGCGCGACCGGCCCCCACGCACCCGCAGACGGCGAACTACCGCATCAACAACCCCCCAGCCGCCACCAGTTCCTCAGAAGGCCCGGCCACCAAGCCCAACTCCGCACTCGAAGCCAACAGCCGATGCGCGGGAAGGACCCGCACCGTGTACCCAAAAGGCCCGGTGCGATCCAAGGACAAGGGCCCTTCATAAACCCAGCACCCCTCCTGATCGGCGGAGCCCACCGGCTTCAGGGGCACGATCGTCGCGTCACCGATCCGGTCCTCCTCGTCCACCCGCCCCGAGACGACCTGCACCTCCACGTCGTCCGGCCCGAGATCCCCGAGCCCGACCCGCACCCGCAGCACCAGCGTCGTCCCCAACTCCGCCAGCGCCGCCGAGGACGACGTCTCCACATGGTCGACCGTGACCCCCGGCCACGCCGCCCGCACCCGCGCCTTCCACTCGGCGAGATCCCGCGCCGCGTCCGGGTCCATCGAGCGGTGCGCGAGGGCCGCCGGCGCGTAGAGCCGCTCGACGTACTCCCGGACCATCCGCCCGGCCAGCACCTTCGGCCCGAGCAGGCTCAGCGTCCGGCGGACCATCTCGATCCACCGGTCGGGCAGCCCGCTCTTCCCCCGCTCGTAGAAGCGGGGCGTCACCCGCTGCTCCAGCAGGTCGTACAGCGCCGCGGCCTCTATGTCGTCGCGGTGGTCCGGGTCGGTGCCGACCCCGTCGGCCGTGGGGATCGCCCAGCCGAAGTCGGGCTGGAACCACTCGTCCCACCAGCCGTCCAGGACGGACAGGTTGAGGCAGCCGTTGAGCGCCGCCTTCATCCCGGACGTGCCGCAGGCCTCCAGGGGGCGGAGCGGGTTGTTCAGCCAGATGTCGCAGCCGGGGTAGAGCTTCTGCGCCATCGCCATGCCGTAGTCGGGCAGGAACACGATGCGGTGGCGCACCCGCGGGTCGTCCGCGAAGCGCACCAGTTCCTGCACCAGCCGCTTGCCGCCGTCGTCGGCGGGGTGCGCCTTGCCCGCGACGACGATCTGGACCGGCCGCTCGGGGTGCAGCAGCAGCTCCATCAGCCGGTCGCGGTCGCGCAGCATCAGCGTCAGGCGCTTGTACGAGGGGACGCGCCGGGCGAAGCCGATGGTGAGGACGTCCGGGTCGAGGACGCCGTCGATCCAGCCCAGCTCGGCCGTGCCGGCCCCGCGCTGCCGCCAGGAGGCCCGCAGCCGCTCGCGCACCTCCTCGACGAGCTGCTCGCGCAGCACCCGCCGCAGCTCCCAGATGTCCTGGTCGGGGATGTCCGCCACCGTGTCCCAGCGGTCCGAGCCGCCGACGGTCAGCGCGTCCTCGGCACGCTGCACGCCGATCTGCCGGGCGCCGAGCCGGAACACCTCGGGGGCGACCCAGGTCGGCGCGTGCACGCCGTTCGTCACGGACGTGATCGGCACCTCGTCGGGGTCGAAGCCGGGCCACAGGCCGGAGAACATCTCGCGGCTGACGTTGCCGTGCAGCAGGGAGACGCCGTTGGCGCGCTGGGCCAGACGCAGGCCCATCACGGCCATGTTGAACAGGTTGGGCTCCCCGCCGGGGTAGGTCTCCATGCCGAGCCGCAGGACGCGCTCGACGTCGATGCGGGGCAGCTCGGCGTCGGGGCCGAAGTGGCGCGCGACCAGCTCGCGGTCGAAGCGGTCGATGCCGGCCGGGACGGGGGTGTGGGTGGTGAAGACCGTGCCCGCGCGGACCGCCTCCAGCGCGGAGTCGAAGTCGAGGCCCTGCGCGCAGAGTTCGGCGATGCGCTCCAGACCGAGGAACCCGGCGTGTCCCTCGTTCGTGTGGAACACCTCCGGCTCGGGGTGACCGGTCAGCCGGCAGTACGTCCGCACCGCCCGGACCCCTCCTATGCCGAGCAGCATCTCCTGGAGCAGCCGGTGCTCGCTGCCGCCGCCGTAGAGCCGGTCGGTGACGCCGCGCTCGCCGAGGTCGTTCTCCTCGACGTCCGAGTCCAGCATCAGCAGCGGGACCCGGCCGACCTGCGCCTGCCAGATCCGGGCGTGCAGCTGTTTGCCGCCGGGCAGGGCCAGGGCGACCTGGGCGGGGGTGCCGTCGGGCTCCTCCAGCTGGACGACGGGCAGCTCGTTGGGGTCGAGGACCGGGTAGTGCTCCTGCTGCCAGCCGTCCCGGGACAGGGTCTGCCGGAAGTAGCCGTGGCGGTAGAGCAGGCCGACGCCGATCAGCGGGACGCCGAGGTCGCTGGCCGCCTTCAGATGGTCGCCGGCGAGGATGCCGAGGCCGCCGGAGTACTGCGGCAGGGCGGCCGTGATGCCGAACTCGGGGGAGAAGTAGGCGATCGCGGCGGGCAGTTCCTCCTGCTGGGTCTGGTACCAGCGGTCGCCGGTCATGTAGTCGTTCAGGTCGCCCGCGACCGCGGCGAGGCGGCGCAGGAAACGGCGGTCCTGGGACAGCTCGGCGAGCCGCGCGGGCGGCACGCTGCCCAGCAGCCGGACCGGGTCGCCGCCCGAGGCGGTCCAGCGCCCGGGGTCGACGGACTGGAACAGGTCACGGGTCTCCGCATGCCACGACCAGCGCAGATTGCGGGCCAGATCGCTGAGCGGCCGGAGGGGTTCGGGGAGCACGGGTCGGACGGTGAATCGACGGATCGCCTTCACGGGTTCCACCTCGGCGCGTTGCTGGATGACGCAGGGCTTCATCGACGTCTCCTACGACAGTACCGGCGTCGGTGCCGCCACCGCCGACGCTCCGGCACCGCGCCCCCGATCGGCCTGAACAGGCCCGTCCGCGGATATGGCCGATTCCGCCCCCATAGGCGTCCTTGTGGTGCTTCACACGCCACGAGAGGCTGCCCCTGGCGTACCGGCCCGCGCCGGCCGCACGCGGCGTCGCGCGGCAGCCGTACGCCGAGTCGAGGAGGGGAACTCGGACCATGGCACGGACGCGACAGCGGCGTCTGCGCTGGACGGGGGGCCTGGCCGCGGCGATCTCCGCCGCGGCGTTTTCGGCCATCACCCTGCCCGCGCACGCCGTACCGGAGGGGCGGATACTCGGCGCCGGAGGACCCGGCTCCGTGCACGGAAGTTACCTGGTGACGCTGGAGGAGGGCACGCGGGCACCGTCGGCGGCCGGAAAGGACCTCGCCGAGAAGTACGGGGTGGAGATCAGCCACACCTACGGCACGGTCCTGAACGGCTACGCGGTCCGGGCGGACGAGAGACGGGCCCGGCGGCTCGCCGCCGACCCGCGGGTGGCCTCCGTCGTCCAGGACACCCGTGTGCGGCTGGACGACACGCAGCGGAAGCCGCCGTCCTGGGGGCTGGACCGCGTCGACCAGCCGGAACTGCCCCTGGACGGCGCCTACACCTGGCCCGATGCGGCGGGCGCGGGGGTGACGGTCTACGTGATCGACACCGGCGTCCGGACCACCCACCAGGACTTCGGCGGCCGGGCCGGCCACGGCTGGGACTTCGTCGGGAACGACAGGACCGCGTCGGACGCCAACGGCCACGGCACCCACGTCGCCGCCACGGTCGCCGGGAAGCGGTACGGCGTCGCCAAGAAGGCGCGGATCGTCGCCGTGCGTGTCCTCGACGCCGCGGGCGCGGGCACCACGGCCCGGGTGATCGCCGGGATCGACTGGGTGACCCGGCACGCGAAGAAGCCGGCGGTCGCGAACCTCAGCCTGGGCGGACCCCGCAACGCGCAGCTGGACGCCGCCGTCCGCACCTCCATCGCCTCCGGCGTCACCTACACGGTCGCCGCGGGCAACGACGGCAGGCCGGCCGGTCTGTACTCCCCGGCGGGCGTCAAGGAGGCGCTCACGGTCGGCGCGACCGACCGCGGGGATGCAAAACCGGCCTTCTCCAACCACGGCCCGGCGCTCGATCTGTTCGCCCCGGGCGTCGGCATCGTCTCCGCGACCGCCGCGAGCGACACCGCGCGGGCCGTGTTCTCGGGCACCTCGATGGCGTCCCCGCACGCCGCGGGCGCGGCCGCGCTCCATCTGGCCGACCATCCGAAGGCGACTCCGGACCAGGTCACGAGGGCCCTGGTCGCGTCGGCGGCGCCCGGGAGGGTCTCCGGGCGGGGGGTCGGTTCGCCGGACCGGTTACTGCGGGTGCCGCGCGAGTAGGGCGAAGGATCAGCCACCCCTGGGGCCGGCCTCGTCCGTCGCGGACGAGGCCGGTCTTGTGTGTCGACATACGCGTGAGTAGTTAACAAAGTGCCGGATTGCCCACCCGAATAGGGTGGGAAGGCTCCTCCGGGTACCCCTCTCAGGAGCACCAAGCAGGACCCACCTCCCCACACACATCCGCCCACCCACGTTGACGCGGACAGGAGCGGTCATGCCCGCCAAGCACCATTCGCCAGCACCTCCCAACCGCCGCACCACCGGGGCGCACGCCCCCGGCGGCGAAGCACACCCCGTGCGCCCGGCCGACACCGGTCCGCCGGTCCCGCCACCACCTCAGGTGGGCGGGGCGACCGCCGTAGGGCGGATACCCGTTCTCGACGTCCGCCCGGTCGTCCAGCACGGGCGCCGGCCGGCCAAGGCCGTGACCGGCGAGGTCTTCGAGATCTCGGCGACCGTGTTCCGGGAGGGGCACGACGCGGTGGCCGCCAATGTCGTGCTGAAGGATCCCGAGGGCCGCCCCGGCCCGTGGACGCCGATGCGGGAGCTGGCGCCGGGGACGGACCGCTGGGGCGCCACGGTGACCGCCGGGGAACCCGGCCTGTGGACGTTCACCGTGGAGGCCTGGGGCGACCCCGTCAGCACCTGGCGGCACCACGCCCAGATCAAGATCCCGGCGGGCATGGACACGGACGTCGTCCTGGAGGAGGGCGCGCGCCTGTACGAGCGGGCGGCCGAGGGCGTGCCCGTGGAGGAGGGCCTGCGGGACGTGATCCTGGCCGCCGTCGAGGCCCTGCGGGACGAGAGCCGTCCGGCGGCGTCCCGCCTGGCGGCGGCGTTGACGCCGGAGGTGGACGCGGTCCTGGCCCGGCATCCCCTGCGGGACCTGGTCACCACCTCCGAGCCGCTGCCCCTGCTCGTGGAGCGCGAGCGGGCGCTGTACGGCTCCTGGTACGAGTTCTTCCCCCGCTCCGAGGGCACCCCCGACCAGCCCCACGGCACGTTCCGCACCGCCGCCCGGCGGCTGCCCGCGATCGCCGCGATGGGCTTCGACGTGGTCTACCTGCCGCCGATCCACCCCATCGGCACCACCTTCCGCAAGGGCAAGAACAACACCCTCTCCCCCGGCCCCGACGACGTCGGCGTGCCCTGGGCGATCGGCTCCCCGGAGGGCGGCCACGACGCCGTCCACCCCGACCTGGGCACCCTGGAGGACTTCACCTGGTTCGTCGGCAAGGCCCGCGAACTGGGCCTGGAGATCGCCCTCGACTTCGCCCTGCAGTGCTCCCCGGACCACCCCTGGGTGCAGAAACACCCCGAGTGGTTCCACCACCGCCCCGACGGCACCATCGCCTACGCCGAGAACCCGCCGAAGAAGTACCAGGACATCTACCCCATCGCCTTCGACGCGGACATGGACGGCCTGGTCGCCGAGACGCTGCGGGTGCTGCGGCACTGGATGGACTGCGGGGTGCGGATCTTCCGCGTGGACAACCCCCACACCAAGCCGGTGGTGTTCTGGGAGCGGGTGATCGCGGACATCAACCGCACCGACCCCGATGTGATCTTCCTGGCCGAGGCGTTCACCCGCCCGGCGATGATGCACACCCTGGCCCAGATCGGCTTCCAGCAGTCCTACACCTACTTCACCTGGCGCAACACCAAGGAAGAACTCACCGAGTACCTGACGGAGCTGTCGGGCGAGGCCGCCAGTTACATGCGGCCGAACTTCTTCGCCAACACCCCCGACATCCTGCACGCCTACCTCCAGCACGGCGGCCGGCCCGCCTTCGAGGTCCGCGCCGTCCTGGCCGCGACCCTCTCTCCGACCTGGGGCGTCTACTCCGGCTACGAACTGTGCGAGAACACCCCGCTGCGCGAAGGCAGCGAGGAGTACCTCGACTCGGAGAAGTACCAGCTCAGGCCCCGCGACTGGGAGACCGCCGAACGCCAGGGCCGCACCATCACCCCGCTGCTGACCCGGCTCAACACCATCCGCCGCGAGAACCCGGCCCTCCAGCAGCTGCGCGACCTCCACTTCCACCACGCGGACAAGGAAGCGGTGATCGCCTACTCGAAGCGGAAGGGTTCGAACACGGTTCTGGTGGTCGCCAACCTCGACCCCCACCACACCCAGGAGGCCACGGTCTCGTTGGACATGCCGCAACTCGGCCTGGACTGGCACGAGTCGGTGCTGGTGCGCGACGAGCTCACCGGCGAGACCTATCACTGGGGCAGGGCCAACTATGTGCGCCTCGAACCGGGCCATAGGCCCGCGCATGTCTTCTCGGTTCTGCGACCGTCCACCCCGCAGATCGGAGGGTCACCCACAACATGATCGTCAACGAACCCGTTCCGGACACCTTCGAGGACACTCCCGCCAGGGACCGCGACCCGGAGTGGTTCAAGCGCGCCGTCTTCTACGAGGTGCTCGTCCGCTCGTTCCAGGACAGCAACGGCGACGGCGTCGGTGACCTGAAGGGCCTGACCGCCAAACTCGACTACCTCCAGTGGCTGGGCGTCGACTGCCTGTGGCTGCCACCCTTCTTCAAGTCGCCGCTGCGCGACGGCGGCTACGACGTCTCCGACTACACCGCCGTCCTCCCGGAGTTCGGCGACCTCGCCGACTTCGTGGAGTTCGTCGACGCCGCCCACCAACGCGGCATGCGCGTGATCATCGACTTCGTCATGAACCACACCAGCGACCAGCACCCGTGGTTCCAGGAGTCGAGGAAGGACCCCGACGGGCCCTACGGCGACTACTACGTGTGGGCGGACGACGACAAGCAGTTCCAGGACGCGCGGATCATCTTCGTCGACACGGAAGCCTCGAACTGGACGTACGACCCGGTCCGCAAGCAGTACTACTGGCATCGTTTCTTCTCCCACCAGCCGGACCTCAACTACGAGAACCCGGCCGTGCAGGAGGAGATGATCTCCGCGCTGAAGTTCTGGCTGGACCTGGGCATCGACGGCTTCCGGCTGGACGCGGTGCCGTACCTGTACCAGCAGGAGGGCACCAACTGCGAGAACCTCCCGGCCACCCACGCCTTCCTGAAGCGGGTGCGCAAGGAGATCGACGCGCAGTACCCGGACACCGTGCTGCTAGCCGAGGCCAACCAGTGGCCGGAGGACGTCGTCGACTACTTCGGCGACTACCCGAGCGGTGGCGACGAGTGCCACATGGCGTTCCACTTCCCGGTCATGCCGCGCATCTTCATGGCCGTCCGGCGGGAATCCCGCTACCCGGTCTCCGAGATCCTGGCCAAGACCCCGGCCATCCCCTCGGGCTGCCAGTGGGGCATCTTCCTGCGCAACCACGACGAGCTCACGCTCGAGATGGTCACCGACGAAGAGCGCGACTACATGTGGGCCGAGTACGCCAAGGACCCGCGGATGCGCGCCAACATCGGCATCCGGCGCCGGCTCGCCCCGCTGCTGGACAACGACCGCAACCAGATCGAGCTGTTCACGGCCCTGCTGCTGTCGCTGCCGGGCTCGCCGATCCTGTACTACGGCGACGAGATCGGCATGGGCGACAACATCTGGCTCGGCGACCGGGACGCGGTGCGCACGCCGATGCAGTGGACGCCCGACCGCAACGCGGGCTTCTCCTCGTCCGATCCGGGGCGGCTGTTCCTGCCCACGATCATGGACCCGGTCTACGGCTACCAGGTCACGAACGTCGAGGCGTCCATGGCCTCGCCCTCGTCGCTGCTGCACTGGACCCGCCGCATGATCGAGATCCGCAAGCAGAATCCTGCCTTCGGACTCGGCTCGTACACCGAGCTGCCGTCGACGAACCCGGCGGTGCTGGCGTTCCTGCGGGAGTACGAGGACGACCTGGTGCTGTGCGTGAACAACTTCTCGCGCTTCGCACAGCCCACGGAGCTGGATCTGAGCGCCTTCGAGGGCCGGCACCCGGTGGAGCTGTTCGGCGGGGTCCGCTTCCCGGCCATCGGGGAGCTGCCGTACCTGCTGACGCTGGGGGGCCACGGCTTCTACTGGTTCCGGCTCCGCAGGGACGCCGTATGAGGCCTGGAACGGCCTGCTGAGGCCTGATGTGCGGGGCAGGCCGCAAACCCCCGTGGCGGGGCGTTTCCCCTGCCCCGCCTGGGGCACGCATCAGTAACACCCCGCCCACCCGCGTGAGCCGGAGGGGCGCCCGCCGGCACCGGCTGAAGGCGCCGCAGGCGCACCAAGAATGGGTGAAAGGACGCGACGCCATGTCGGAAGCCGTCACACGCACCGTCACCACCCCGCCCGGCCTTCTCGCATCCCTGGATCCGCTGCTGCGGGAATGGCTGCCGCGGCAGCGCTGGTTCGCCGGCAAGGGGCGCCCGGTCACCGGGTTCACCCTGGTCGAGGCCACCGAGTTGCTCCCGGGCACCGGCAAGCTGGGCCTGTACCACCTGCTCGTCCGCGCGCACCAGCCGCTCGTGCCGTCCCACGGGGCACCCGACCACCCCGGCGACTGCTACCAGCTGCTGATAGGCGTGCGCGAGGCGCTGCCGCCTCGGCTGGCGCCCGCGCTCATCGGACATGTGTCGACGGGACCGCTGGCCGGCCGGACGGTCTACGACGCCCTGCACGACACCAGGCCCGCCGAGCTGCTCCTGGAGGCGCTGCGCACCCAGGCCCGCATCGGCGGGCTGCGCTTCGAGCGGGACCTCGGCCAGGACATCCGGTCCGGGCTGGTGCCGCGCGTGGTGACCGCGGAACAGTCCAACTCGTCGATCGTCTACGGAGATACGTTCATCCTGAAGCTTTTGCGCCGGATAGTGCCCGGGGTCAATCCGGACCTGGAACTCCCGCTGGCGCTGGCCCGCGAGGGCTGCCCCCGGGTGCCCGCGCCGACGGCCTGGATGGTCGCCGACGTCCCGCCCACCGCGGACCCGGTCCTCGCCCCGGCCCCAGCGGACCACGCCGACCAGCCGTACGTCCTGGGGGTGCTCCAGCCGTTCGTGCAGGGCGCCTCCGACGGCTGGGAGCTGGCGCTGCGCGAGCTGGCCAAGGGCGAGGACTTCGGCGCCGAGGCGCGGGCCCTGGGGCGGGCGACCGCCGAGGTGCACACCGCGCTGGCCCGGGCGTTGCCGACGGTCACGCTCGGTCACATGCAGCTCCGGCTCATGGTCGACGGCATGACCGAGCGGCTGGAGGCGGCCGTCCAGGCGGTGCCCGCGCTGCGGCCGTACGCGAACGGGCTGCGGTCGGCGTTCACGGCGCTCGGCGACCTGGCCGCCGAGGGCCGCACCTGGACCGCGCAGCGGGTGCACGGCGATCTGCACCTCGGTCAGTGTCTGCGCTCGCCGGCCGGCGAGTGGAAGCTGATCGACTTCGAGGGCGAGCCGGCCCGGCCGCTGGCCGAGCGGCGCATGCCGCAACCCACGGTGCGGGACGTCGCCGGCATGCTGCGGTCCTTCGACTACGCGGCACGCTCGGTCGATCCGCCCCAGCCGGACTGGGCCGAGACCTGCCGCTCCGCGTACTGTTCCGGCTACGCGGAGGCCTCCGGCCGCGATCCGCGCACCGACCCGGTGCTGCTGCGCGCCTACGAGACGGACAAGGCGATCTACGAGGTGGTGTACGAGGCCCGGCACCGCCCCGACTGGCTGCCGGTGCCCCTGGCCGCCATAGACCGGCTCGCCTCGTCCGGCCACCTGACCTGACCCGACCCACCCTCGCCCAGGAGGCTCCGCCCGTGACCCCCCGCCCTGAGTCCAGCGGTTCGCGTCCCCAGGGGACGGCCGGGGAGAAGATCCCCGAGCAGCCCACGGCCGCCCAGAAGAAGAGTGCCGCGAAGAAGACGGCGGTGCCGAAACAGGCAGCGGCGAAGAAGACGGCCCCTGCGAAGACGACCGCCGCCAAGAAGGCCGCCGCCAAGAAGACACCGGCCGGGCAGTCACCCGCGTCCAAGGCCACCACGGCAAAGAAAGCCACCACGGCCAAGAAGGCGACGCCTGCGAAGACGACCGCGAAGAAGGCGGTCGCCAAGAAGGCGGCGCCCGAGAAGACCGTCGCGAAGAAGGCGGCACCCGCGAAGGCCGCCGCGAAGAAGACCACTGCCAAGAAGGCCGTCACGAAGAAGGCCGCCGCGACGAAGACCACGACGGCCAAGGCCACGGCTGCGAAGTCCGCGGCGACCAAGGCCACGACGGCGAAAGCGGCTGCCAAGAAGACGGCGCCCAAGAAGGCCCCGGCCACCAGGGCCACGGCGACCAAGGCGCCCGCCAAGAAGGCCGCCGCCAAGAAGGCCCCGGCAAAGAAGACCACCGCCAAGAAGGCGGTGGCGAAGAAGGCCGCTGCCGCCCAGGTCGTCCCCCCCGGAGATGGAGGTCGCCGTCTCGCCCGCGGTGGACGCGGTGGACCGGGAACGGCTGCTCGACGGTACGCATCACGACCCGCACTCCGTGCTCGGCGCCCACCCGGTGCCCGGCGGGATCGCGTTCCGGGCGTTCCGGCCGTACGCCCTGTCGGTGACCGTGATCGCCGGGGAACTGCGGGCGGAGCTGCACGCCGACGGGGAGGGCTTCTTCTCCGGGCTGCTGCCGCTGCGGGAGGTCCCGGAGTACCGGCTGGTCGTCGCGTACGAGGGCACGGTCCAGGAGACCGAGGACGCCTACCGCTTCCTGCCCACCCTCGGCGACCTCGACCTGCACCTCATCGGCGAGGGCCGGCACGAGGAGCTGTGGACGGCGCTGGGCGCGCACCCGATGACCCACCAGGGCGTGACCGGCACCCGCTTCGCGGTGTGGGCGCCGAACGCGCGGGGCGTGCGCGTGGCCGGCACCTTCAACTTCTGGGACGGCACCGGCCACGCCATGCGCTCGCTCGGCTCGTCGGGCGTGTGGGAGCTGTTCCTGCCGGACATCGGCGAGGGCGAGCTGTACAAGTTCGAGATCACCCGCCCCGACGGTTCGAAGACGATGCGCGCCGACCCGCTGGCCCGCCGCACGGAGGTGCCGCCCGCGACCTCGTCGGTCATCACGTCCTCGGACTACGAGTGGGGCGACGCCGACTGGCTGGCCCGGCGCGCCGAGGCCCCGGCGCACGAGTCGCCGTTCTCGGTGTACGAGGTCCATCTGCCGTCCTGGCGGCCGGGCCTGACCTACCGCCAGCTGGCCGAGCAGCTCCCGGGCTACGTGAAGAACCTGGGCTTCACGCACGTCGAGCTGATGCCGGTCGCGGAGCATCCGTTCGGCGGGTCCTGGGGCTACCAGGTCACCGGCTTCTACGCGCCGACGGCCCGCCTCGGCACCCCGGACGACTTCCGCTACCTGGTCGACCGGCTGCACCAGGCCGGCATCGGCGTGATCATGGACTGGGTGCCCGCCCACTTCCCGCGCGACGACTGGGCGCTGGCCGAGTTCGACGGCCGGCCCCTGTACGAGCACGAGGATCCGCTGCGGGCCGCGCACCCCGACTGGGGCACGCTGGAGTTCGACTTCGGGCGCAACGAGGTGCGCAACTTCCTCGTCGCGAACGCCGTGTACTGGTGCGAGGAGTTCCACATCGACGGGCTTCGCGTGGACGCGGTCGCCTCGATGCTCTACCTGGACTACTCGCGCGAGCCGGGCCAGTGGACGCCCAACGAGCACGGCGGCAGGGAGAACCTGGACGCGGTGGCGTTCCTCCAGGAGATGAACGCGACGGTGTACCGCAGGGTGCCCGGCGTGGTCACGGTCGCCGAGGAGTCCACCGCCTGGGACGGCGTCACCCGGGCCACCCACCACAAGGGCCCGAGCGGTTTCGGCGGGCTCGGGTTCGGGCTGAAGTGGAACATGGGCTGGATGCACGACTCGTTGCAGTACATGAGCCACGATCCGGTGCACCGCAAGTACCACCACCACGAGATGACGTTCTCGATGGTGTACGCCTACAGCGAGAACTACGTCCTGCCGATCTCCCACGACGAGGTGGTGCACGGCAAGGGCTCCCTGGTGTCGAAGATGCCCGGCGACTGGTGGCAGCAGCGGGCCGGGGTCCGGGCCTACCTCGGCTTCATGTGGGCCCATCCGGGCAAGCAACTGCTGTTCATGGGCCAGGAGTTCGCGCAGGGCGCCGAGTGGTCCGAGGCGCACGGCCCCGACTGGTGGCTGCTGGACCCGGGGTACGGGGCCGAGGCCGACCACCGGGGCGTGCGGGACCTGGTCCGCGACCTCAACACCGTCTACCGCGCCACCCCGGCGCTGTGGCGCCTCGACACGGACCCGGCCGGTTTCGAGTGGATCGTGGGGGACGCGGCCGACGACAACGTGCTCGCGTTCCTGAGGCTGGACCCGGACGGCAACCCGCTGCTGGCGGTGTCCAACTTCGCGCCGGTCGTGCGCCAGGACTACCGCCTGGGCGTGCCCGAGGACGTGCCCGCCTGGCACGAGGCCGTCAACACCGACGCCGCCCGCTACGGCGGCAGCGACGTCACGCGCGCCGACCCGGTCAAGCCCGAGGCCCAGTCCTGGCACGGCCGCCCGGCGAGCATCCGCCTGACCCTGCCGCCGCTCGCCACGGTGTGGCTGCGTCCGGCGTAGGCGGCCTGTGACACCGCTGTGACGGGAGGAGTGGCTTCCGTCACAGCCGGTCCCGTGCGGGCCTGGTGGGGTGGCCGCATGCGTGTCACCCCCCTCGTCCGTCGGCCCGGAAGGGACTGAGGCCCGTGCTGGTGGGACTCGGTATCTCGGCGGCCTGTGCCATCGCCGCGATCGTCGCCGCCGCGGGGACCGCCGCCATGGCGTTTCCCGGGCGGCCCGAGCCGTGGACGGTGCACCTGATGCGCCGGGCGGCGGCGACGGCCGCGTGGGCGGCCGCAGCCGTGTACTCCCTGGGCTTCTTCGCCGTGCTGGCGTCGGAGTCGGACTTCAACGACGGGGCGAACTCGGTCCCGGCCCCGGCCTGCCGCGACGGTTTCGACCCGGCCACGATCGAAGGGCTGAGCCACCACCGGTCCTCGTACCTGCCGCTGCGCTTCGACTGCGTCCGTGAGGACGGCTCCGTCTACGCCAGTGATCCCGGCTACGTGTGGATGAACGGGGCGACGGCGGTCCTCGCCCTCTGCGCCGCGCTGTTCGCCATCGGCGCGGGCTACGCGACCGAACTGCGCGCCCGGAAGGCCGCCGCGGCGGCATGACACTGCTCCCGGTGTTCGTCGGGCTCGTGGTGGGCTGGGTCGCGCTGCGCGGGCTGCTGGCGTACCCGTGGCTGCCGGGGTGGGCGAAGGCCTGCGCCGTCCTGGCGATGCCGCTCGCCGCCGTCGCCTGGGTCGCCGTCATGATCGCGGACGATCCCTTCCTGTTCCCGGAGACCGCCCCCTGCCCCCGCGAGCCCATGGCGGAGGGTGTCCTCGGGGACGGGCGGGTCTCGGGGGTCTCCGAGCCGTTCCCGCCGCGTGCCTACTGCGTGTGGGAGGACGGCACCACCTACGACCTCGCGCCCGGTGCCGCGTTCGTGTTCTGGGTGAGCTTCGCGGCGGTCGTGGTGCCGCTCGGCCTGGGGCTGTGGCACGCCGTGCGGGACCCGAAGTCCCTGCTCCGGTGAGCCCGTTCAGCCCTGCCCCCGGAACATCAGCCTTCTGAGCCCGGCCAGCAGGCCCCTGGTCCGGCGGTCCGGTTCCCGGGGCACGCCGCCGCGGTGCTGCGACGGGGGCCGGGCCATCTCGTAGCGCACCGGCAGCAGGCGCAGGCCCCGCACCACCGGGCCCGTCCGCCAGGGCAACTGGTCGGGCGGAAGGGTGAGTTCCACGGTGGTGAGGTGGTCGAGGATGCGGCCCACCGCCTGCGCCACGAGCACGCCGGCGAGTTCCCGCGCGGCCGTGGGGCACTGGTGCTGGCCGGCGCCCCAGCCCAGGTGGGAGCGGGTGCTGAGGGCCGGGTCGACCAGGCGCGAGGTGCCGATCGCGAGGAGGTCCTGGTGGGCGGCGGCGGCCGACGGCGAGACCGCGTCCCCGGCCCGGATCCAGTAGTTGCCGAGCGGGGTGTCCCGCGCGGCGAAGCGGAAGCACATGTTGGCGACCGGCGGGTTGGCGAGCGCCGCCCGGTCGACCGTCTCGCTCAGCTGCCCCGCCGACAGGCTGCGGCGGACCGTGGCGTTGCCGCGGATGACCTCCAGCAGGGTGTTGAGGACCATGTTGCCGGTGATGTCGTTCAGGTAGACCGCGTTCATGAACAGCTCCCGGCCCAGCTGTTCGTCGGACAGCCGCGGGTCGGCCAGCAGCAGGTACGAGGTGAGGTCGTCGCCGGGTCGGGCGCGGCGGTGGGCGGCGAGCCGGGTGAAGGCCGCCAGGGCCCGGGTGGTGGCGGGCTCGGCGCCCGGGCCGCCGTCGAGCATCCGCCACAGGTCCATGACGAGTTCGTCGCCGAGGTCCACGGGGCAGCCGAACAGTTTCGTGGTGACCATGAGCAGCAGCGGCCGGGTGTACTGGGCGCCCAGGTCGGCGAAGCCGGCCGAACCGGACTCGGCGGCCAGCAGCGCCACGAGGTCGTCGGCGTACCGGGAGACGGCGGCCCGGAGCTCCCAGCCCTGCGGGCCGCGCGCCTCCTGGAAGGGCCGCAGCGCCGTGTGCAGGGTCTGGCGGGCGGCGCGGTGCTCCTCGTCGTCCATGAACATCGTCTGCCGCACCTCGTATCCGGCCAGCAGCGGCCAGTCGGACGGCAGTTCGCCCTGGGCGCGGGCCCGCCAGTAGCGGATGTCGCGCCGCCAGAGGTATTCGTTGCGGAGCACGTCGAGGACCTCGCGGTAGTCGAGGACGAGCCACACGGGCACGCCCATCAGCCCGACCGGCGCCACCGGGCCGTGGCGGCCGCGCAGTCGCCGGTAGACGGCTCCGGGGTCGGCGTCGAACTCCGAGGTGAGCAGCGGTTCGACGGGCAGCGATCCGAGGACCGGGCGGTCGTCCGGCGCGGCCGCGTAGGGCTGGGCTTCCATACGGCAACGCATACCGCACCGGACGTGCACGGGCAGTGACTACACCACGAACCGTTACCGCTCCTACACGAAGGCGTCCGCCAGCGCCCTGGGCAGCGGCCCGGTGTGCAGGACGCCGAGCCGCTGCGTGGCCCGGGTCAGGGCCACGTACAGGTCGCTGGTGCCGTAGCGGCCGGGCTCGACCACGAGGACGGAGTCGAACTCCAGGCCCTTGGCCTGGCGCGGGTCGAGCAGCACGACGGTCTGCGTGAGGTCGGGTTCGGCGCCCGCCGTCACGCCGTCCAGCCGGGCCGCGATGCCCCGGTGGAGGTCGCGGGGCGCGATCACCGCGAGCCGCCCCTCGGCCGGCGTGAGTTCACCGACGGCCTTGGCGACGGCGCCGGGGAGGTCGTCGGTGGCCCGGGCCCAGGGCCGTACGCCCGTGGAGCGGACCGAGCTGGGCGGCTCGAACTCCGGGTTCTCGGCGCGGACCACGGCCGCCGCGACGTCCATGATCTCGGCGGGGGTGCGGTAGTTGACGCCCAGCCGGGTGTGCTCCCAGCGGTCCTCGACGTACGGGGCGAGGATGCCCGACCAGGAACCGACTCCGGCCGCTTCCGCGGTCTGCGCCGGGTCGCCGACCAGGGTCATCGAGCGGGTGGGGCTGCGCCGCATCAGCAGCCGCCACGCCATCGGCGACAGCTCCTGCGCCTCGTCGACGATGATGTGCCCGAACGCCCAGGTGCGGTCGGCCGCGGCCCGTTCGGCGGCGCTGCGGTGGTCGTCCTCCTCGTGCCGCTCGGCGAACCGCTCGGCGTCGATGATGTCGTGCGCGGACAGCACCTCGGAGCTCTCGGGGTCGTCCTCCTCCTTGTCCTCGAACTCGTAGGTCCGGGACGCGTAGGAGACGTCCAGTACGCCCTGCGCGTAGGCGATCTGCCGCTCCCGCTCGCGCGCGGCTCGCTCCCGGGCCAGCCGGTCGTCCTCGCCGAGGAGTTCGGCGGCCTCGTCGAGCAGCGGCACGTCGGCGACGGTCCATCGCCGGGTCACCGGGCGGCGCACGGCGTCGGCGTCCTCGGCGGGCAGGAACTCCTCGGGCGCCGCGAGGAAGTCCGCGACGAGCCGCTGCGGGGTCAGCACCGGCCACAACTGGTCGATGGCGGCCCACACTTCGGGGTTCTCGGCGAGGTCGTCGCGGATCTGGGTGATGTCGCTGGGGTCGAGCAGGCTGGACCCGTCGAACGGGTCGGTGCCGATCCGCTCGGCGTACAGCTCGGTGAGGGTGTTGAGGATGTGGCCCTCGAAGTGCTCGCGGGCGGCGTTGTGCGGCAGCTTGGCGGCGCGGGTGCGCTCGCGGGCGACGTTGACCAGCCCGTCGTCGAGCATGAGGACCTCGCGGTCGTGCTCGATGGCGATGACCGGGTCGGGCAGCGCCTGCCGGCTGCGGACGACCTCGGCGAGCACGTCGGCCATGGCGGCGCGGCCCTTCACGGCGGCCGCCTCGGGCGTGTCGGTCGCGGTCGCCTTCACGCCCGGGTACAGCTCGCCCACGGTCGCGAGGAGCACGCCGGTCTCACCCAAGGAGGGCAGCACCTCGCCGATGTAGCCGAGGAACGCCGGGTTGGGCCCGACGATCAGCACCGCGCGCTTGGCCAGCAGCTCGCGGTGCTCGTAGAGCAGGTAGGCGGCGCGGTGCAGTGCGACGGCCGTCTTGCCGGTGCCCGGGCCGCCCTCCACCACCAGGACGCCGCGGTGCGGGGCGCGGATGATGCGGTCCTGGTCGGCCTGGATGGTCTGCACGATGTCGCTCATGCGGCCGGTGCGGGCCGAGTTCAGCGCGGCGAGCAGCACGGCGTCGCCCGTGGGGTCCTCGTGACCGGTGCGGGTCTCGTCGCCGAGGTCGAGGATCTCGTCGTGCAGATGGGTGACCCTGCGGCCGTCGGTGGCGATGTGCCGCCGGCGCCTCAGGCCCATCGGGGTGTGGCCGGTGGCCAGGTAGAAGGGGCGGGCGACGTCGGCGCGCCAGTCGATGAGGACGGGCGTGCGCTCGGCGTCGTCGGTGCGCAGGCCGATGCGGCCGATGTGATGGGTGACGCCCGAGGTGAGGTCGATCCGGCCGAAGCACAGGGAGCCGTCGACCGCGTTGAGCGCGGCGAGCAGCCCGGAGCGCTCCGCCACGAGGATGTCCCGCTCCAGTCTGGCCTGCATGGGGGTGTTGCCCTGCGCGAGCGCGTCCGTGACGGAGGTCTCGGCGTCGCCGCGCAGCGCGTCCACGCGCGCGTACAACCCGTCGATGAATTCCTGTTCCTGCCGCAATTCATCGTCCGGAAATTCGGTGTTTGACAATTCCGCTCCCGCCCGGATATACTGTGCTCACTGAACTTCTCCGTGACCTCATTCGACGTGAAGTCACGAACAAACAAATATACGCAAGGAAATCCCCCGGGCGCAATTGCCCGGGGGATTTCCTCGTGTCGGGGCGGTCGTCCACAGCACGTCGCGCTCGCTACAGCACGTCGGACAGCTCCTCCAGCAGCCGCCGCTTGGCCCGCGCGCCGACCATGGACTTCACGGGCTCGCCGTCGCGGAACACCAGGAACGTCGGCATGGACAGCACCTTGTAGGCGTTGGTGGTCAGCGGATTGTGGTCCACGTCCAGCTGCACCACCTTCAGCCGCTCGCCCTCCTCGGAGGCGAGGGCCTTGAGCACCGGCGCCATCTGCCGGCAGGGCGGACACCAGTCGGCGGTGAACTCCACCAGGACCGGCAGGTCCGCGCCGATCACCTCGGCCTCGAAGTCCGCGTCCGTCACCTCGGTCACCATGTGTGCCTCCCCAGCTCGCAACCGGGCTCCGGACCTCCCGGAGCCTCCGCCTCGGCGGCCAGCTCGGCCCGCGCCAGCTGCCGGGCGACCGTCTCCCGCACGCTGCTCAGCTGGCCGATCAGCGCGTCGAGTTCGTCCAGCTTGCGCCGGTAGACCGCGAGGGACGCCGGGCACGAGTCGCCCTCGGGGTGCCCGGCGCGCAGGCACTCCACGAACGGCCGCGTCTCCTCCAGGTCGAACCCGAAGTCCTGCAGCGTCCGGATCTGCCGCAGCAGCTTCAGATCGCTCTCGTCGTAGGTCCGGTAACCGTTGCCCTCACGCCGCGCGGGCAGCAGCCCCCGCGCCTCGTAGTACCGCAGCGTCCGCGTCGTGGTCCCGGCCCGTGCGGCCAGCTCGCCGATTCGCATGCGCTCGAACGTAATCCTTGACCCCGGCGTCAAGGCAACAGCGGTTTACGCTCCACCGGCGAGGTCAGCACGATCGAGGTCGTGGTGCGGCCCAGTGCGGAGATCTCCAGGACCTCCTCCAGGTGGACGGTGTCCCGGACGGCGACCTTGAGGAACCAGCAGTCCTCCCCGACCACGTGGTGTGCCTCGGTGATCTCGGGCCGCTCGATCAGCTCCAGGGTCCTGGGGTGCTTCAGGTTGTAGCCGCCGTGCGGGTCGACCCGGACGAACGCCTGGATGCCGTAGCCGAGCCGGGCCGGCACGACGTGGGCGCCGTAGCCGCTGATGACGCCCGCCGCCTCCAGTCGCCGCACCCGCTCGGTGACCGCCGCCGGGCTGAGCCGGACCCGGCGGCCCAGCTCGCTGAACTTGATCCGGCCGTCGCTCTGGAGCAGTTCGAGGATCTGCCGGTCCAACGCGTCGAACGCCGCCGATGTTTCGTCGGCAGCGGCCCGCAGATGCCGTGGTTCTTTCGGCGTGGCGGCCTGAACTCCCATGGTTCCCCCTTCAGGGCGTGGATGTGCGCCGGGAGAATTATGGTCATGGAAAAGGCCCTGGAGACCCTGGTCATCGGCGGGAACCGCTACGTCGGAAAGCGACTCATCGCACGGCTGCTCGGCACGGGGCACCGTGTCACCGTGCTGAACCGGGGGTCCGCCCCGCCACCCGCCGGGGTCGAGCACCTGGTCGCCGACCGGGACGACGAGCGGTCGCTGACCGGCGCGCTCGGCTCCCGCGTCTTCGACGCCGTCGTCGACCAGGTCTGCTACACACCGCGCCAGGCGGCGATCGCCCGCCGCGTCTTCGACGGCCGTACGCGCCGCTATGTGATGACCTCGACGGTCGAGGTGTACGAGTACGAGGACTCCCCCGCCCTCGTGCGTGAGGAGGCCGTCGATCCGGCCACCGTCACGGTCGGCCTCGAACGGCCCTGGGACGAGCCCGCGTTCCGGGAGGCACACTACGGGGAGGGCAAGCGGCAGGCCGAGGCGGTCCTCGCGGCCGGCGGCCCGGCGTTCCCGTACACGGCGGTGCGGGTCGCCCATGTGCTTGGCGGGGACGACGACTTCACCGGGCGGCTGGCCCACTACGCCGACCGGATGCGCGCCGGCGAGCCGATCGCCGTCCCGGCCGTGAACCGTCCGGCCACCTACGTGTACGTCGAGGAGATCGCGCGCTTCCTGGCCTGGGCGGCGGGCGAGGACTTCACCGGGCCGGTGAACGCCGCCTCCCACGGGACGCTGACCACCGAGGAGTTGTGCGAGGCGGTGGCGGCGCATGTGCCGGGCGGCCGGGCCGTGTTCCGGCCGGTCGAGGTCGGCGAGGTCTCGCCGTTTTCCTTCCGCCGCTCCTACGGCATGGACAACGCCCGGGCCGCCCGGCTCGGCTTCACCTTCACCGACGCCCGGCAGTGGCTGCCGACGGCCGTCGCCGAGACCCTCGGAAAGGGCGCCTGACGTGCGGTACAGAACACTGGGCGGGGTGCGGGTGAGCGCGGTCGGGCTCGGCGCGATGCCGCTGTCCATCGAGGGCCGGCCGGACGAGGCCCGCGCCCTGGCGACCGTGCACGCCGCGCTCGACGCGGGCGTGACCCTCCTGGACACCGCCGACTCGTACCATCTGCCGGGCGCGGAGCCCGGCCACAACGAGCGTCTGGTGGCCCGCGCGCTGGCCGCCCACGGCGGTGACACCTCGGACGTCCTGGTGGCCACGAAGGGCGGCCGGGGCCGTCCGGCCGGCGGCGACTGGACGGTGAACGGCTCCCCCGCCCACCTCAAGGCCGCCGCCGAGGCGTCGCGCAAGCGGCTCGGCGTCGAGGCGATCGGCCTCTACCAGCTGCACAAGCCGGACCCTTCCGTGCCGTTCGAGGAGTCGGTCGGCGCGCTGCGCGAGCTGCTCGACGCGGGCACGATCCGGCTGGCCGGAGTGTCCAACACGGACGCGGAGCAGATCCGCCGGGCCCGCGTGATCCTCGGCGACCGGCTGGTGTCGGTGCAGAACCGCTACTCCCCCGCCGTCCGGGACAGTGAGCCCGAGCTGCGGTTGTGCGCCGAACTGGGACTGGCGTTCCTGCCGTGGAGCCCGCTGGGCGGGCTGGCCCGCAGTTCCCTGGACGGGCCCTCGCGGACGGAGGGGGCGCAACGCTTCGCCGCCTTCCACGAGGTCGCGGCGGAACGCGGCGTCAGCCCGCAACGGGTCGGGCTGGCCTGGCTGCTGACCCGTTCCCCGGCCGTGATCCCGATCCCCGGGGCGAGCCGGCCGGAGACGGCCCGGGACTCGGCCGCCGCGGCGGACCTGCTCCTCAGCGCGGAGGAGCGGGCACGCCTGGACGAGTCGGCCGCGCCGGTCCCGGCCTAACGGGCCCCCGCGGACTCCGGTTCCCGGTCCTCGGCGGGCTCGGCCGCGGGCTTGTCCCTGCCGGGCAGCAGCAGCGCCACGATCACCGTGCCGACGCCCAGGACCACCGCACCGACCAGACTGGTGTGGGCGACGGCGTCGGCGAAGGAGGAGCCCACGGCGTCGGCCATCTGCCGGGCGCCGTCGGCCAGTTGCCCGGCCTGCGCCTTGAGCCGCTCCGCCTGCTGCGGGTCGCTCGTGTGCGCCGCCTGCTCGGCCAGTTGCCGCGCCTTGTCGCCGATGCCCTGCGCCACGGCGTATCCGGCGCCGACGGAGTCCTGGGCCGTCTCCAGGGAGGACGCGGGCAGCTCGCTCCCGGCGGTGGCGTCCGAGAGGTGACCGGAGTACGACGTCGCCAGCAGCGAGCCGAGGACGGCGATGCCGAGCGAGCCGCCCAGCTCCAGCGAGGTGTCGTTGACCGCGCCGCCGACCCCCAGCTCGGACTCCGGGAACGCCCCCATGATCGCGTCCGTGCAGGGCGACAGCGCGAGCCCGATCGCGAGCCCGAGGACGACCAGGGGCGCGACGAAGTCGCCGTACGACGACCCGGAGTCGACCTGGGTGAGCAGCGCCAGGGCGGCCGTACCGCCGACCATGCCGGCCGTCACGGTCCACTTCATGCCGACCCGGGGGGTCAGGTAGCCCGTGAGGGCCGAACCCACGAAGACGGCTCCGGCCAGCGGCAGCATGCGCACGCCGGTGTCCAGGGCGTCGTAGCCGAGGACGAACTGCAGGTGCTGGGTGAGGTAGTAGAAGGCGCCGAAGACCGCCAGGAAGAACAGCGCGACGGCGAGGTTGGAGCCCGCGAACCGGCGGTCGGTGAAGCGGCGGACGTCGAGCAGCGGGCGCGGATGCCGCAGCTCCCACACCACGAAGGCGACGAGTCCGGCGCCCGCGACGACCGCGGCCGTGATCGCCTCGGCGCCCCAGCCGAAGTGCGGCCCCTCGATGATCATGTAGACCAGTGCCGCGATCCACACCACGGACAGCAGCCCGCCGCCGTAGTCGATGCGCCCTCGGTCGGCGGCCCTGGACGGCGGCACGAGGACGAACGCGCCGACGACGGCCAGGGCGGCGACGGGGACGTTGATGAGGAACGTGGAGGACCAGCCGTGGTGCTCCAGCAGGGCCCCGGCGACGAGCGGCCCGGCCGCGATGGCGAGCCCGGCGGTGGCGGTCCACAGGGTGATGGCCTTGGCGCGCTCGGCCCGCGGGAAGGTCGCGGCCAGCAGGGACAGCGTGGCGGGCATGATCATCGCGGCGCCGGCGCCCATCACGGCACGGGCGGCGATGACCGCCGTGGCGCTGCCGGCGAGGTACCCGGAGACCGCGCCGCCCCCGAACACCACGAGACCGAGGACGAGCGCGCCCCGGCGGCTGTACTTGTCGCCGATCGCGCCGAGCAGCAGCATCAGCGCGGCGTACGGGACGGTGTAGCCGTCGATGACCCACTGCAGGTCGGCGCTGGACAGGCCGAGGTCCTCGGTCATGTCGGGCGCGGCGACGGTGAGGGCGGTGTTCGCCATCACGATGATCAGCAGGCTCAGGCAGAGCACGAGGAGCGCCCACCAGCGGCGGGCGTAGGGGCGGTCCGTCCCCTCGACCGGTTCGGTCATGACGAGTCGCATGGCAGGGTTGCCTTCCTCGTTGATTTGCACATGGATGTGCATTTACACAACGCTGTGCAATCTACGCCGTTGCACAGCGCTGTGCAAATCGATCGGGGGAAGGGCACAATGGCGTCCATGACCACGGGCAACACCAGCCGCGCCGACGCCAACCGGCGCCGCATCCTCGACGTCGCCCTCGCCGAGCTGCTGCGGGACCCCGACGCCTCCATGGACCAGATCGCCCGCGCCGCGGGCGTCGTACGGCGGACCGTCTACGGGCACTTCCCGAACCGCGAGGCGCTGATCAGCACGCTCGTCGACGAGGCGGTCGCGGCCCTGTCGGCCGCGCACACGGCGGGCCGCGAGGGGGTGCGGGACCCGGCGGAGGCCGTGGCGCGCTCGGTGCTGGCGGTGTGGGAGATCGCCGACCGCTACCGGCTGCTGGTCGCGCTCGCCCAGCGCACGGTCACCATGCAGGGCATCCGGGAACGGCTCGCGCCCGTCCGGGAGGAGAGCGTCAGGCTGTTGCGGCGCGGCCTGGACGAGGGCGTCTTCAGCTCACCGCTGCCGGCGCCGGCCCTGGCCTATGTGCACGAGCAGACGCTGATCGCCGTCCTGGAGGCGGTGAACGACGGCCTCCTGACAGCACGAGAGGCGGGCCGCTGCGCCGCGGTCACCGTCCTGACCGCGGCGGGCGTGCCCGCCTCGATGGCCACCGAGCTGGTGGCGAAGCTGAACGATTGATCTTTCGCGAGGCAGGGACCGGGCGGCTGGGCGACGGGGGGACACCCAGCCGCCCGGAGTCTCGCGGGGGCGGCGCGGCCGTCAGGCCTTCGCCAGCTCCTTCTCGCCGCCCTGCTCGGGCACCTCGACGTGGTCGTCGGGGGCCGGGCCGCCGTGCCCGTCGTCCAGCAGCGTCTTCTCGTCGAAGGGCAGCTGTCCGGCGAGGACCTGGTTGACGCGGTCCTTGTCGATCTCCTTCGTCCAGGTGCCGATCAGCACGGTGGCCACGGCGTTGCCGGCGAAGTTGGTCAGGGCGCGGGCCTCGCTCATGAAGCGGTCGATGCCGACGATGAGGCCGATGCCGTCCACCAGGGCCGGCTTGTGCGACTGCAGACCACCGGCCAGGGTCGCGAGACCGGCACCGGTGACACCGGCGGCGCCCTTGGAGGCGACCAGCAGGAAGAGCAGCAGCGGGATCTGCTCGCCGACGGACATCGGGGTGCCCATGGCGTCGGCGATGAACAGGGACGCCATGGTCATGTAGATCATGGTGCCGTCGAGGTTGAAGGAGTAGCCGGTCGGGACGGTGATGCCGACCACCGGCTTGCTGACGCCCAGGTGCTCCATCTTCGCGATGAGCCGCGGCAGCGCGGACTCGGAGGAGGAGGTGGACAGGATCAGCAGGAACTCGCGGCCGAGGTACTTGAACAGCGTGAGGATGTTCAGACCGGAGATCACGCGCAGCAGGATGCCGAGCACGATGAAGACGAAGAGGAAGCAGGTGACGTAGAAGCCGAGCATCAGCACGGCGAGGCTCTTGAGCGCGTCCAGGCCGGCGGAGCCGGTGACGGCGGCGATGGCGCCGAAGGCACCGATCGGGGCGGCCCACATCACCATCGCGAGGATGCGGAAGACGAGCCGCTGGATGTGCTCGATGCCGCGCAGGATCGGCTGGCCGGCCGAGCCCATGCCCTGCAGCGCGAAGCCGGCGAGCAGCGCGATCAGCAGGGTCTGCAGGACCGACTCGTTGGTGAAGGCGGAGACGATCGTGGTCGGGATGATGCCGAGCAGGAACTCGGTGGTGCCCTTGGCCTCGGCGTCGACCTGCGCGTGACCCGCGTCCTTGACGGCGTCGGTCACCGCCAGGCCCGTGCCCGGCTCCAGGATGTTGCCGACGACCAGGCCGATGCCCAGGGCGACCAGGGACATCACCGTGAAGTAGCCGAGGGCGATACCGCCGACGGCGCCGACCTTGGCGGCCTTCCGTACCGAGCCGATGCCCAGCACGATCGTGCAGAAGATGATCGGGGAGATCATCATCTTGATCAGGTTCACGAAGCCGGTGCCGATCGGCTTCAGTCCGACGGCGAAGTCGGGTGCGGCCAGACCCACCGCGATACCGGCGGCGACGGCGATGATCACCGCGATGTACAGATAGTGCGTGCGGTCCCGCTTGGCTTGGGGTGCGGCAGGTGCCGTATCGGCTGCGCTGGTCACGGCGGCCCTCCTTGACGACGTCGTCGGCATCACCGGCGTGCGGCTCACGTCCGGGAAACAGGGAGCGGGGCTCCCGGAGATGCGTTATGGGGAATGCCGTGACTATGTCCTGCTCTGTGAGCGCGGTCACCCTTCCGTTCATTTAGTTCACAATCAGCCACGGGGCAGACTGGCGGCATGCGCCTCACCGTCCCCGGTCCCCGCAGCCTGGCGGGCCAGCTCTTCGCCATGCAGGCCGTTCTGATAGCGGTCGTCGTGGCCGGATACGCGCTGTTCACCTATGTCAGCGACCGCAGCCAGGCCGAGGAGGCCGCGAGGCGCCAGGCCAGGGCGGTGGCGCGGTCCGTCGCCGACTCCCCCTCCGTGCTGGCGGCGACCCGCACCTCCGACCCGACCGCCCAGCTCCAGCCGTACGCGCTGAAGGTGATGCGGGACACCGAGGTCGACTTCATCACGATCATGAACCCGCGGGGCATCCGCTGGACGCACCCCGACCCGGACCAGATCGGCCAGAGGTTCCAGGGGCACACCGAGAAGGCCCTGCGGGGCCAGACCTTCACCGAGACCTACACCGGCACGCTCGGCCCCTCGGTCCGCGCGGTCACCCCGATCCAGGACGGCCGGAAGGTGGTCGGCCTGGTCAGCGCGGGCATCCGGGTCGAGGAGATCACCCAGCGGGTGCAGGACCAGCTGACGGCCCTGCTCGGTGTCGCGGCCGGCGCCCTGGCGCTGGGCGCCGTCGGCACGTACGTCATCAACGCCCGGCTGCGCCGCCACACCCACGGCATGAACGCCGCCGAGCTGAGCCGCATGCACGACTACCACCAGGCCGCACTGCACGCGGTACGCGAGGGGCTGCTGATGCTGGACGGGCAGTACCGTGTGGCGTTGATCAACGACGGAGGGCGGGAGTTGCTCGGCGTGGCCGGGGACGTGGTGGGCAGGTCGGTGGCGGAGCTGGGGCTGCCCGCCCCGCTGACGGGTGCGCTGCTGGCGTCGGAGCCGCGGGTGGACGAGGTGCATCTGACGGCGTCCCGGGTCCTGGTGATCAACACCTCGCCGGTGTCGGGCGGCGAGCGGCGCGGTACGGTCGTCACCCTGCGTGATGTGACCGAACTCCAGTCGCTGATGGGCGAGTTGGACTCCGAGCGGGGCTTTACGCAGGCGCTGCGCTCGCAGGCGCACGAGGCGGCGAACCGGCTGCACACGGTCGTCTCGCTGATCGAGCTGGGCCGGGCGGACGAGGCGGTGGAGTTCGCGACGGCCGAGCTGGAGCTGGCGCAGGCACTGACCGACCAGGTCGTGGCGGCGGTGAGCGAGCCGGTGCTGGCGGCGCTGCTGCTGGGCAAGACGGCCCAGGCGAACGAGCGGGGCGTGGAGCTGATGGTGTCGGAGGACAGCCGACTGGACGACGGACTGCTGCCGGATTCCCTGCCGGCGCGGGACCTGGTGACCATCCTCGGCAATCTGATCGACAACGCCGTGGACGCGGCGCAGGGCAGCGTGCGGGCGCGGGTGACGGTGTCGGCCTACACCGAGGACGCCGACGACGTGGGCGACGCCGGGGACGCCCGGGACACGGAGAGCGCGCGGGAGCCGCTCGGTGCCCCCGAGCTGGTGATGCGGGTCTCGGACACGGGCCCGGGTGTGGACCCGGCGCACGCCGAGGCGGTCTTCGAGCGGGGCTTCTCGACGAAGCCGGCGGGCCCGGGCGGCCGGGGCCTGGGGCTGGCGCTCGTCCAGCAGGCGGCGCAGCGGCACGGCGGGACGCTGACGGTGACGCGGGCCGACGGCGGCGGGGCGGAGTTCGAGGTACGGCTCCCGCTGCGGGAGTCCGGCGCGGTCGCCGGGCGGACGACGTCCGGGACCCCGGTGTCCAGAGGCGCTGGAGGCGACGCATGACGAGCAGCGAGAAGGCCATCCGCGTCCTGGTCGTGGAGGACGACCCCGTGGCCGCCGACGCCCACGTCCTGTACGTCGGCCGGGTCCCCGGCTTCGTCGCCGTGGGCAAGGCGCACACGGGCGCGGAGGCCCGCCGGGCCCTGGACCGCACGCCGGTGGACCTGCTCCTGCTCGACCTGCACCTCCCCGATGTGCACGGCCTGCAACTGGCCCGCTCCCTGCGGGCGGCCGGCCACCACGCCGACGTGATAGCGGTGACGTCGGCCCGCGATCTGGCGGTCGTCCGCGAGGGCGTCTCGCTCGGGGTCGTGCAGTACGTCCTGAAGCCGTTCACCTTCGCGACCCTGCGCGACCGGCTCGTGCGGTACGCGGAGTTCCACGCGGCGGTCGGCGAGGCGAGCGGCCAGGACGAGGTGGACCGGGCGCTCGCGGCCCTGCGCGCCCCCGGCCCGGCCGCCCTGCCCAAGGGCCTGAGCGCGCCCACGCTGGAGCGGGTGACGATCGCCCTGCGCGACAGCGCGGAGGGCCTCACGGCCGCGGGCGTGGCCGAGACGGTGGGCATCTCCCGCATCACGGCCCGCCGTTACCTGGAGCACCTGGTCGACGCGGGCCGCGCGGCACGCCGTCCGCAGTACGGCACGGTGGGGCGGCCGGAGCTCCAGTACCGCTGGGTCACGGGCCAGTGACGGTCCCTCAGTCATCCGATGGAACCGCCGCACACGCATTGACCTGACTAGACCACTCAACTTAGGTTCACGACGCAGCCGTCCCGGCCACAACGAAGTGCGCCCGTAGGAGGTCGTGCCCGTGCGCCCCACCGCCGCCCTCACCCCCCTCGTCGCCCTGGTCGTCGCCGCCACCGCCCTCACCGCCTGCGGCGGGGGCTCCGGCAGCGACCCGGACACCGTGAAGGTCTCCTTCAAACAGTCCACGGACAACTCCGTGAAGGTGATGGACACCTACCTCGCGGACATCAAGAAGCAGTTCGAGAAGGCCCACCCCGGCAAGAAGGTCGAACTGGTTCCGATCAAGGCCCCGGACTCGGAGTACTACACCAAGCTCCAGCAGATGCTCCGCTCCCCCAAGACCGCCCCCGACCTGGTCTACGAGGACACGTTCCTCATCAACTCCGACATCACCAGCGGCTACTTGAAGCCCCTCGACCCCTACCTCGCCAAGTGGCCCGACTGGAACCGGTTCATGGACACGGCGAAGGCGGCGGCCCGGGGCGAGGACGGCAAGACGTACGGCGTCCCCGACGGCACGGACACGCGCGGCCTGTGGTTCAGCAAGGACATCTTCGCCAAGGCCGGCCTGCCCGCCGACTGGCAGCCGAAGACCTGGAACGACGTCCTCACCGCGGCCCGCACCATCAAGCGGAAGGTCCCGGGCGTCATCCCCCTCAACGTCTACACGGGCAAGCCGGTCGGCGAGGCCGCCACCATGCAGACGTTCGAGATGCTGCTCTACGGCACGAACGACGGCTCCACGGACCCCCTGTACGACAAGGCGAGCAAGAAGTGGATCGCCGGCGGGCAGGGCTTCGAGGACGCGCTCGCCTTCGTCGAGACGGTCTACAAGGAGAAGCTCGGCCCGGACGTCTCCGACGCCCTCGACCCCAACGTCATGACCCGCGTGCGCGGCGAGTGGCTCCCGCAGGGCGAGCTCGGCATCGCCCTCGACGGCTCCTGGCTCCCGCAGGACTGGCTGCCCGGCAGCGGCCACGAGTGGCCCGAGTGGTCGGAGGAACTGGGTCTGGCCGCCATGCCGACCCAGCACGGCCAGGCGCCCGGCAAGGTGAGCATGTCCGGCGGCTGGACCTGGTCGATCCCCGCCAAGGCGGCCAACCCGGACCTGGCGTTCGAGTTCATCAGGACGATGCAGACCAAGGCCAACGCGCAGAAGTGGTACATCGCCAACTCGGGCATCGCGGTCCGCGAGGACGTCGCCGAGGACCCCGCGTACGTCGACGCCCAGCCCGGCATCAAGTTCTTCACCGACCTGGTGGCCTCCACGCACTACCGCCCCGCCTACCCGGCCTATCCCAAGGTCTCCACGGCCATCCAGGAGGCGATGGAGAGCGTGACCACGGGCGACGCGTCGGCGGACGAGGCGACGAGCGCCTACACGGACGCGCTGAAGGACGCCACCGACAACCAGGTGGTCGAACGGTGAGCGAGGGCCGATGACCGCCACCGCACCCCACCCCCGGCTCACCAAGGCCCCCACGGACCCGCACCCGGCACGCGGCCCCCGCCTGCCGGTGCGGATCCTCCCCCTGGCCCCCGCCGTCGTCCTCCTGCTCCTCTTCCTGGCCGGCCCGATCGCCTACTGCGTCTACATCGCCTTCACGGACCTCCAGCTCACCGGCCAGGCCCGGGAGTCGTTCGTCGGCCTCGACAACTTCACCCGGGCCCTCGGGGACGAGGAGTTCCGCAACGCCGTATGGCTGACGCTGGTGTTCACGGTCCTGTCGTCCCTGATCGGCCAGAACACCCTCGGCCTGGCGCTCGCCGCGCTGATGCAGCGCGCGTCGAAACCGGTCCGCACCCTCACCGGCGGCATCGTCGTCACGGCGTGGGTGCTGCCGGAGGTGGTGGCCGGCTTCCTCCTCTACGCCTTCTTCCGGCGCGAGGGAACACTCAACGCCATCCTGGACTGGCTGCACCTGCCCGCGCAGAACTGGCTGTTCACGCTGCCCATCCTGGCGGTGTCGTTCGCCAACGTCTGGCGCGGCACGGCGTTCTCGATGCTGGTCTACTCGGCGGCGCTGAACGAGATCCCGAAGGAGATCACCGAGGCGGCCGAGGTCGACGGGGCGGGCGGCTGGCGCCGCATGTGGCACATCACGCTGCCCATGATCCGCCGCTCCATCGGCACGAACCTGATGCTCAACACGCTCCAGACCCTCTCCGTCTTCGGCCTGATCTGGGTGATGACGAGGGGCGGCCCCGGCGGGCGGAGCCAGACGCTGCCCCTGTTCATGTACGAACAGGCCTTCCAGAACAGCCTGATCGGCTACGGCACGGCGGTCGCTCTGCTGCTGCTCGTGGTCGGCTCCCTCTTCTCCCTCGTCTACCTGCGCCTGCTGCGGACGGAGGTCTGACCCGTCATGGCCCTCACCCTCGCCTCCCGCCGCACGACCCGCCGCCTCGCCGCGGACGCGGGCCTCCTGGTGGTCGCCGCCGCGTTCGTCCTCCCCCTGGCCTGGGTCGTCCTCTCGGCCCTCGACCCCCGGGCGAATCTGCGGGTGAAGACACCCGACGGCCTCACCCTGGCCAACTTCGACGCGATCCTCACCCCCGAGATCACCTTCACGCCGCTCCTCAACAGCCTGATCCTCTGCGGCGGCGCGACGCTGCTGACGGTGGTCTGCGCGGCCCTGGCGGCCTACCCGCTGTCCCGCTTCCGCTCCCGCTTCAACCGCCCGTTCCTGCTGACGATCCTCTTCGCCACCAGCCTGCCCATCACAGCGATCATGGTCCCGGTCTACGCGCTGTTCGTGCGGGTGGACCTGATCGACACCATGCACGGCACGATCTTCTTCTTCGCCGCGTCCCAACTGCCGTTCGCGATCTGGCTGATGAAGAACTTCATGGACGGCGTGCCGAAAGAGTTGGAGGAGGCGGCGTGGACCGACGGGGCGTCGTCGACGCAGTCGCTGCTGCGGATCGTCCTGCCCCTGATGGGCCCCGGCGTGGCCGTCGTGACGGTCTTCTCCTTCGTCATGATGTGGGGCAACTTCTTCGTCCCCTTCATGCTCCTGCTCACGCCCGACCAGATGCCCGCGTCGGTCAGCATCAACGACTTCTTCGGCAACCGGGGGATGGTGGCGTACGGGCAGCTGGCCGCGTTCTCCCTCGTGTACTCCACGCCGGTGATCCTCTTGTACGTCCTGATCGCCAGGCGTCTGGGAGGGGGCTTCGCCCTGGGCGGGGCGGTGAAGGGCTGAACGGCGCCGGGAAGCCGGTGGGCGTGTCCGCTGTTGCATGTCGTGAACCCAAGGGGGAGACATGTCAGTTCGCGCTCTGGTCGTCGATCCGTCCGCACCGGCCGCCGTCCGTCTCGGCGAGGTCGCCGACCCCGTGCCCGGGCCGGACGAGGTCCTGGTGGAGGTCTCGCACGCCTCGTTGAACTACGGCGACCTCAACGACGCCCGTTCCGGGCGGGTCCCGGTGGGCGCGGTGCTCGGTTCGGACGCGGCCGGAGTGGTCGTCCGGGCCGCGGCCGGGGGAGACGGGCCCGCGGTGGGCACGCGGGTGGTGGCCCTGACCACCGGGGCGTTCGCCGAGCGCGTCGCGATCGGCGTGGGCGCGCTCGCCGAGGTGCCCGAGGGCCTGGAGATGGCGAAGGCGGCGGCCCTGCCGGTCGCGGGAGTGGCGGCCCTGCGCGCGCTGCGGTCCGCCGGGCTCGGACCGGGCCGCAGGGTGCTGGTCACCGGGGCGTCCGGCGGGGTCGGCCGGTACGCCGTCCAGCTGGCGGCGCGGGCCGGTGCGGAGGTGATCGCGTCGGTGGGCTCGGCCGCCCGCGCGGAGGGGCTGGCCGAGGCCGGCGCCGACGAGGTGCTGATCGGGCTGGAGGGCCTCCGGGAACCGGTGGACCTGGTCATCGACAGCGTCGGCGGACCGCAACTGGTCGCGGCCTGGGAGCTGCTCGCTCCCGGAGGCAGTGTCCAGAGCGTCGGCTGGACGTCCGGGGAACCGGCGGTCTTCCCGCCGTACGCGACCGTCGGCCCGGCCAAGTCGCTGTCCTCCTTCGTCATCGAGGGCGAGGCGGGCGCGGACCTGGCCGTCCTCACCGAGCTGGCGGCCGAGGGCACCCTCACCGTCGAGACCGGCTGGCAGGGCCCGTGGACCCGCTTCGACGAGGCGGCCGAGGCACTACGAGGACGCCGCGTCCGCGGAAAGGCGGTGTTGGAGGTGGCGTCCCGGTAGCGGGGACCGGGTGCCGGTAGCGGGGACCGGGTGCCGGTGGCGGGGGGCCGTGGTTCAGGTGGCGGGGGGCAGGGCCCCCGTAGCGGGGGCCCGGGTGCCGGTAGCGGGGCCAGGGTCCCGGTAGGGGCAGGCTCCCCGTAGCAGGGGCCAAGGTCCCCATCGCGGGGCCAGGGTCCCGTAGCGGGAGCAGGGTCCCGGTAGCGGGGCCAGGGTCCCGGTAGGGCAGGCTACCCGTAGCAGGGGCCAGGGGCAGGGCCCCCGTAGCGGGGCCCTGCGCCCCGGAACAGCGGCCGGCGCCCCGGTGGCAGGAGCTGGTGTCCCCGAGCAACAGCGCGCGCCCTGGCAGCAGAGGCAGGCGCCCCGGAGCAACGGCCGGGTTCCCGGCACCAGAGGGCCAGGGACAGCCCGGCCGCTCCCCCAGCGCCCAGCCCTCCAGCCCCGGGCCCGTCACCCGCCCTCGCCGGCCCGGGCGGCTACCGCACCAGGCACGGCCGCTTCGCGTCGAACGACCAGTCCGGGACGAGGTACCGCATCGCCACCGCGTCGTCCCGAGCCCCCAGCGCCTTCTCCCGGTACAGCTCGTGCGCCGCCAGCAGCCGGTCCATGTCGAGCGCGACGCCCAGCCCCGGCGCCTCCGGGACCGCGACCTCCCCGTCCACGATCCGCGGCGGATCCACCGTCAGCCGTTCCAGCCCCTCCTGCCAGATCCAGTGCGTGTCCAGCGCGTTGTACTCCCCCGGCGCCGCCGCCCCGCAGTGCGTCACCATCGCCAGCGAGATGTCGAAGTGGTTGTTGGAGTGGCACCCCCACGTCAGCCCCGTCGCGTGGCACAACTGCGCCACCCGCACCGACCCCTGCATCGTCCAGAAGTGCGGATCGGCCAGCGGGATGGACACCGACTGCAGAGCCAGCGCGTGGGCCAGCTGACGCCAGTCCGTCGCGATCATGTTGGTCGCGGTGGGCAGCCCGGTCGCCCGGCGGAACTCCGCGAGGATCTCCCGCCCCGAGTAGCCGCCCTCCGCGCCGCACGGATCCTCGGCGTACGCCAGCGTCCCCACCAGCGGCCGGCACAGTTCGACCGCCTCGCGCAGCGACCAGGCCCCGTTGGGGTCAAGGGTGATCCGGGCGTCGGGGAACCGCCGCTTGAGCACCCGCACGGCCGCGACCTCCTCCGCTCCCTCCAGCACACCCCCCTTGAGCTTGAAGTCCCGGAACCCGTACAGCTCGTACGCCGCCTCGGCCTGCCGCACGATCGCCTCCGGCGACAGCGCCTCCTCGTGCCGCACCCGGTACCACTCCACCGGGGAGCCCGGCTCACGGACGTACTCCAGGTCGGTCCGGTCCGGGTCACCCACGTAGAACAGGTAACCCAGCACCCGTACGGACTCCCGCTGCTGCCCGTCCCCGAGCAGCGCCGCCACGGGCACGTCGAGGTGCTGCCCGAGGAGGTCGAGCAGCGCCGACTCGACGGCCGTCACCGTGTGCACCGTGGTCCGCAGGTCGAACGTCTGCGCACCCCGCCCACCGGCGTCGCGATCGGCGAACCGTTCCCCGATCTCCCGCAGCACCCGCTTGTAGTCCCCCACCTTCGCCCCGACGACCAGCGACTCGGCGTCCCGCAGCGTCCGGGTGATCTTCTCCCCGCCGGGCACCTCCCCCAGCCCGGTCCGCCCCTCGGAGTCGGTGAGGACGACGACGTTGCGGGTGAAGTACGGCCCGTGCGCCCCGGAGAGGTTCAGCTCCATGCTGTCCCGCCCCGCGACCGCATAGACGGCGAACGCCGTGACGACCGGCTGCCGACCGCTGCTCATCGGTTGCCCCATCAGTTGCCCCTTCACAGAAGTGTGGTTCACACACCGAGAACGTCGAGAACCCACTCGCCCACCAGCACCCCGCCCAGCCCGAGCACGGCCAGCACGGTCGTGTAGGACGTGCGGACCTTGATCGCCTCGATGACGGAGAGGTTGAAGTACTCCTTGAACAGCCAGAACCCGGGGTCGTTCACATGCGAGAACGCGATGGAGCCGCAGGCGACGGCCAGCACCATCACCTCCGGGTGCACCCCGCTGCCCGCGAGCAGCGGCAGCGCCACCCCGGACGCCGTCACGACGGCCACCGTGGCCGAGCCGAGCGCGATGCGCAGGATGACGGCGACGAGCCAGGCGAGGACGATCGGCGAGATGGACCAGCCGTCGGTGGCGTCCTTGATGTAGTCGGAGATCCCGCCTTCGACGAGGACGTTCTTGAAGGCCCCGCCCGCGCCGATCACCAGCAGGATCATCGCCATCGCCTGGGCCGCCGAGGTGCAGGAGGCGCCCACGTCGCTCAGGCTGCGCCCGATCCGGGGCCCGAACGCCCACACGGCCAGACACAGCGTCAGCAGCAGGGCGATCGGCGCCGAGCCCACGAACGCGACGACGTTCAGCAGCGGGGCCTCCCCGGTCGCGGCCATGTCGGTCACCGCGGCGGCCACGATCAGCACCACGGGGAACAGCGCCACGCACAGCGACCAGCCGAGCCCCGGCATCTCCTCCTCGGTGAACTCCCGCTCGCTGACGAGCCCCTTGGGGATGGACGGCGTCAGCCGCGCGACGAACGGCAGGCGGGGCCAGGTCAGGGCGATGAGCGCCCCCGCCGGCACGGCGATGAACAGGCCGTAGAACAGGGTCAGTCCGACGGAGGCGTGGAAGGTCGCGGCGACCGCGGTGGGCCCGGGGTGCGGCGGCAGGAAGCTGTGCATGGTGGACAGCGCGATGGACATCGGCAGCCCGACCCACAGCAGCTTCGCCCCGGTCACCCTGACCAGCGTGAACGCGATCGGCACGATGATGATGAACGCGACCTCGTAGAACATGGTCACACCGATCAGCATGGCCGTGACCACCATGGCCACCTGCACCCACCGCGGGCCGAAGGCGTCGAGGAGCCTGCCGGCGATCCGCTGGGCGGCACCCGAGTCCCCCATCACCCGGCCGACCATGGCGCCGAGCCCGATGGTCAGCATGGTGTCGCCGATCTGGTCCCCGATGCCTTCGGAGAGGACGTCCGGGATGGTCGCCACGGGGACGCCCTGGACGAGCGCGACCCCGACCGCCACCAGCAGCAGCGCCGCGAAGCCGTTCAGTCTCAGCCTGGTCATGAGGAGCAGCAGGATCAGAACGCTGATCCCGACGACGAGCAGAGGCAAGGCAGTTCCCCTTTGAACCGGTGCGCCGACGAGCGCGCGACGACTCCCATCCCCGTATGCAGATGGCGTCCACGTATGCAGATGGAGGTTAAGTGGGTGAACGACAGGGGTCAATGGCCGGGCGATCACGAATTACGGAGGGACCTACGATGAGCGCATGGAGGGGAACAGCAGGGGCGTCCGCGGCGTGAAGTCGGCGGCCCGGACCGTCGCACTGCTGGAACTGCTCGCCGAGCGCGGAGAGGAGCCCTCACGCCTCGACCAGCTCGCGGCGGAACTCCGGGTGCCGCGCAGCAGCATGTACCAGCTGCTCCAGACGCTCGTCGACGCCGGCTGGGTCCGCACGGACGCCACCGGCTCCCTCTACGGCATCGGGATCCGCGCGCTGCTCACCGGCACCGGCTACCTGGACGGGGACCGCCGCATCCGACTGGTCCGCCCGTACCTCGACGAGGCGTCGGACGCGCTGGGCGAGACCATCCACCTGGCACGGCTCGACGGCCGGGACGTCGTCTATCTCGCCACCCGCGAGTCCCACGAGTACCTGCGCACCATCAGCCGGGTCGGCCGCCGCGTCCCGGCGCACGCGGGGGCGCTCGGCAAGGCCCTGCTCGCCGAGCGCCCCGACGACGAACTGCCTTTCGGTGACGAGCCGTTGACCGCCCTCACGGAGAACACGCACACCGACCGTGCCGCACTCCTCGCCGACCTGGCCGGGGTGCGCGAGCGCGGCTACTCCATCGACCGCGAGGAGACGGTGCCCGGCATCGCCGGCTTCGGCTTCGCCCTGCGCTACGGCACACCGGTCGTCGACGCCATCAGCTGCTCGGTGCCGGTGGCGCGGCTGACGCGGGAGCACGAGGAGCGCATCGTCGCCGTGATGCGGGACGTCAGGGCCAGGATCGAGTCCCGGCCGCCACCGGCCTCGGGAACGCCCGACTGGCGTTAGCGCCCGCCGGGCACGGGCCGTCCGCCGAGGCGATCGTCAGCCGGCCGCCCCCTCGGGCAGGATCCCCGGCCGGAACGGCTCGACGCCCTCCAGGCGGCGCACCCGCGTCGGTTCGATCAGCAGCATCACCCGGCGCTCGCCGGGCAGCAGCCACGGGTACCGGTCCTCGCCGAGGTACTTGCGCGCCAGCCGGTCCATCGCCCGCTCCGCCTCGTCGCCCTCCACGAAGCGGACGACCTTCCCCCGGACCTCCGCCCGGTCGTACGGGTTGGCGGGGTCGTGGTGGGACAGCGAAACGTACGGATTGCGCCGCAGATTCTCCTCCTTCACCCGCCCGATCGAGGTGTTGACCATGACGTACTCCCCTTCGAGGTCCGCCCACATGGGCGAGACCTGGGGTGCCCCGTCCGCTCCCACCGTCGCCAGGTGCCAGAAGTTCGGCGCGAGAAGCCGCTCGCGCATATGCTCGTTGAGCTTGCCGTTCACGTGAGTCACTGCCTTTCCGGGCCCACGACCGGCGGACCCGGCGCCATCCTCGCCCCGCCCCCGCCCCGGCCGACAGACGATCTTCGGCCCCGGTCGAACCCGCCGGTAGCCGTAGGTTCCTACAATCCGTGATCCTGGCCGAACAGACCGTAGTCGCCGCTGCCCCGCGCCCCTAGCTTGTGGCCCGTGCGCCGACCTTCACCCCATGCGAGCGAGTCCTCCCCCACGACCACGACCCCGCCCTTCGACGCCGCCGCGGCCCGCCGCCTGCGCGTGGCCCTCGGCATGACCCCCGAGCACGTCGCCCACGGCATGCGCGTCTCGTACGGGCACCCCCATGTCTCCCCGGACCACGTCATCGCCTGGGAGCGCGGGATCACGGCCCCGACCAACTCCGAACTCACCGCCCTCGCGGGCGTGCTGTGGTGCTCGCCCGCGGAACTCATCGGCAGACCGCGCACCCTGCGCGAGCACCGCATCGCCCGCTGCCTCGCCCCCGAGGACGTGGCCCGGGCCGTGGGGCACGACGTCCACAGCTACCTGCGCATGGAGGAGACCGACAGCTGGCGCGGCACCGACCGCCAGTCCGCCGCCCTCGCCGACCTGCTCGGACTCCGTCTGCCCGACTTCGTCGCCGTCACGGGCCGGAACGCCAAGCTCGGCGAACTGCTGCGCAGCGCGGTCACCACCCGCTGGCAGGCCTACGTGCGGCCGGTCGCGAAGGTCGTCCCCCTGGACCGGCCGTTCCTGGAGGGCGCCCTCCAGGCGCTGCACGAGGACTACCAGGGGCACATGGCCGCCACCCTGAGCTGGGGCGGCGGGGGCAGCGATGCGGGCGACGCCGGCCAGGAGTTCCTCTACCGGATCGTGGAGCACTTCTGGGCGAAGCTCCAGGACGACACCGCCCGGGAGGGGGTCCAGGGGGTGTCGTCCGGAGGCGTCTAGAAGACCGACTCGGCCTCGTCCATCCGGTCCTTCGGCACCGTCTTCAGCTCCGTCACGGCCTCCGCGAGCGGCACCATCACGATGTCCGTCCCGCGCAGCGCGGTCATCCTGCCGAACTGCCCCTGGTGCGCCGCCTCCACCGCGTGCCAGCCGAAGCGCGTGGCGAGCACCCGGTCGTAGGCGGTCGGGGTGCCGCCGCGCTGGACGTGGCCGAGAATGACCGGCTTGGCCTCCTTGCCGAGCCGGCGTTCCAGCTCGTGGGCGAGGGCGGTGCCGATGCCCTGGAAGCGCTCGTGGCCGAACTTGTCGATCGCGCCCTTGCCGTAGTCCATGGTGCCGTCGGCGGGGTGGGCGCCCTCGGCGACGCAGACCACCGCGAACTTCTTGCCGCGGGCGAACCGCTCCTCGACCATCTTGACGAGGTCGGCCGGGTCGAACGGGCGCTCCGGCAGGCAGATGCCGTGCGCACCGGCGGCCATGCCGGACTCCAGCGCGATCCACCCGGCGTGCCGGCCCATGACCTCCACGACCATCACCCGCTGGTGGGACTCGGCGGTGGTCTTCAGCCGGTCCATCGCCTCGGTGGCGACGCCCACCGCCGTGTCGAAGCCGAAGGTGCGGTCCGTGGAGGAGATGTCGTTGTCGATGGTCTTCGGGACGCCCACGACGGGCAGGCCCGCGTCGGACAGCATGCGGGCGGCCGTCAGCGTGCCCTCGCCGCCGATCGGGATCAGCGCGTCGATGCCGAACTCGTGGATCATGTCGGAGGCGTTCTCGCAGGCCTCGCGGAGCCGGTCGCGCTCCAGCCGGGACGAGCCGAGGATGGTGCCGCCGCGGGCCAGGATGCCGCTGACCGCGTTCAGGTCGAGGCTGCGGTAGCGGCCGTCCAGCAGGCCCGCGTAACCGTCTTCAAAGCCGATGACCTCGTCTCCGTAGTTGTCGACCGCCCGGTGCACGACCGACCGGATCACGGCGTTCAGGCCGGGGCAGTCGCCGCCTGCGGTGAGAACTCCGATACGCATCGTGCTGTGTCTCCTGCTCGCTGTTGATACCGGTGAGCCTCTGCCGATTGTTTCACGGCCCACAGCCCGGTGCCGCACCCCGGGCTGACGGGCGCCTTATCCATCGGCGGAGGTATTGTCAAGAGGGTTCTGCTCACCTCGGTGGGCGATTTTTGTGCCCCCACTCGAGACGAAACGGAGAGCGCGCGTGACCCGCAGCGTGTACGTGACCGGCATCGACCGCGGAGACGGCCGCCAGGTCGTCGAACTGGGGGTCATGGAGCTCCTCACCCGGCAGGTCGACCGGGTGGGCGTCTTCCGTCCCCTGGTCCACGACGGGCCCGACCGCCTCTTCGAGCTGCTGCGCGCCCGCTACCGGCTCGCCCAGGACCCGGCGACCGTCTACGGCATGGACTACCAGGAGGCGTCCGCCCTCCAGGCCGAGGCCGGCACGGACGAGCTGGTGTCCACGCTCGTCGACCGCTTCCACCTGGTCGCCCGCGACTACGACGTCGTCCTGGTCCTCGGCACCGACTACGCCGACACCCAGCTCCCCGACGAGCTGTCGCTCAACGCCCGGCTGGCGAACGAGTTCGGCGCGTCGGTGATCCCGGTCGTCGGCGGCCGCAAGCAGACCGTCGAGTCCGTGCTCGCCGAGACGCGCAACGCCTACCGCGCCTACGACACCCTCGGCTGCGACGTCCTGGCCATGGTCACCAACCGGGTCGCCCGCGAGGACCGCGACGAGATCGCCGGCCAGCTCGACTCCCGGCTCCCGGTGCCCTGTTACGTGCTGCCCGACGAGCCCGCGCTGTCCGCCCCGACCGTCTCGCAGATCAGCCACGCCCTCGGCGCCAAGGTGGTCCTCGGCGACGACTCCGGCCTCGCCCGGGACGTGCTCGGTTTCGTCTTCGGCGGCGCGATGCTGCCGAACTTCCTCGGCGCCCTGACCCCGGGCTGCCTCGTCGTCACCCCGGGCGACCGCGCGGACCTGGTCGTGGGCGCGCTCGCCGCGCACAGCGCCGGCACCCCGCCGATAGCCGGGGTGCTGCTCACCCTGGACGAGGTGCCCGGGGACGACATCCTCACCCTGGCCGACCGCCTCGCGCCCGGCACCCCGGTGCTGTCGGTGGCCGGCACCAGCTTCCCCACCGCCGAGCAGCTGTTCTCCCTGGAGGGCAAGCTCAACGCGGCCACGCCGCGCAAGGCGGAGCGCGCCCTCGGCCTGTTCGAGCGGTACGCCGACACCGCGGACCTGGCCCGCCGCGTCTCGGCGCCCAGCAGCGACCGCGTGACGCCGATGATGTTCGAGCACAAGCTGCTGGAGCAGGCCCGCTCCGACCTGCGGCGCGTCGTGCTGCCCGAGGGCACGGAGGAGCGCGTGCTGCACGCCGCCGAGGTGCTGCTGCGGCGGGGCGTGTGCGAGCTGACGCTGCTCGGCCCGGTCGACCAGATCCGCAAGAAGGCCGCCGACCTCGGCATCGACCTGGGCGAGTCCCAGCTGATCGACCCGGCCGCCTCCGACCTGCGCGACGCCTTCGCCGAGAAGTACGCGGCTCTGCGCGCCCACCGGGGCGTGACGGTGGAGCTGGCGTACGACGTCGTCTCGGACGTGAACTACTTCGGCACGCTGATGGTCCAGGAGGGCCTCGCCGACGGCATGGTGTCGGGCTCGGTGCACTCCACGGCCGCGACCATCCGCCCGGCGTTCGAGATCATCAAGACCAAGCCGGACGCGGACATCGTCTCGTCGGTGTTCTTCATGTGCCTGGCCGACAAGGTCCTCGTCTACGGCGACTGCGCGGTCAACCCCGACCCGAACGCCGAGCAGCTCGCCGACATCGCCATCCAGTCGGCGACCACGGCCGAGCAGTTCGGGGTGGAGCCGCGGATCGCGATGCTGTCGTACTCCACCGGCACCTCCGGCTCGGGCGCCGACGTCGACAAGGTGCGCCAGGCCACCGAGCTGGTCCGCTCCCGCCGGCCCGACCTGAAGATCGAGGGCCCGATCCAGTACGACGCCGCCGTGGAGCCGTCGGTCGCGGCGACCAAGCTGCCCGGCTCCGAGGTCGCGGGGCAGGCGAGCGTGCTGATCTTCCCCGACCTGAACACCGGCAACAACACCTACAAGGCCGTGCAGCGCTCGGCCGGCGCGATCGCCGTCGGGCCGGTGCTGCAGGGCCTGCGCAAGCCGGTCAACGACCTGTCCCGGGGCGCCCTCGTCCAGGACATCGTCAACACCGTCGCCATCACGGCGATCCAGGCCCAGACCCCCGCCCCGTCCCCGAGCGAGAAGGCAGCCGCCCAGTGAGCCCGTCCCGTGTCCTCGTCCTGAACTCCGGCTCCTCGTCGGTGAAGTACCAGCTGCTCGACATGCGCGACAGCAGCCGGCTCGCGGTCGGCCTGGTCGAGCGCATCGGCGAGCGGACCTCCCGGCTGAAGCACACCCCGGCGGGCGGCGAGAGCCGGGAGCGCGGCGGGGCGATCGCCGACCACGACGCCGCCCTGAAGGCCGTCGCCGAGGAACTCGCCAAGGACGGCCTCGGCCTGGACTCCCCCGAGCTGGCCGCAATCGGGCACCGGGTGGTGCACGGGGGCAGGTCCTTCACCGAGCCGACCGTCGTCGACGACGCCGTGCTCGCCGAGATCGAGCGGCTCATCCCGGTGGCCCCGCTGCACAACCCGGCCAACCTCACCGGCCTGCGCACGGCCCGGGCACTGCGGCCGGACCTGCCGCAGGTCGCCGTCTTCGACACCGCCTTCCACACGACGATGCCGGAGTCGGCCGCGCGCTACGCCATCGACGTCGAGACGGCCGACGCGCACCGCATCCGCCGCTACGGCTTCCACGGCACCTCGCACGCCTACGTCTCCCGGGCCACGGCCGAGCTGCTGGGCAAGGACCCGTCCGAGGTGAACGTGATCGTGCTGCACCTGGGCAACGGGGCGTCGGCCTCGGCCGTGCGGGGCGGTCGCTGCGTGGACACCTCCATGGGGCTGACGCCTTTGGAGGGGCTCGTGATGGGTACGCGCTCCGGAGACATGGACCCGGCCGTCATCTTCCATTTGATGCGTGTTGGTGGAATGTCCGCCGACGAGATCGACACTCTTCTCAACAAGAAGAGCGGTCTGATCGGTCTGTGCGGCGACAACGACATGAGGGAGATCCGCCGCCGCGTCGACGAGGGCGACGAGCGGGCGGAGCTGGCGTTCGACATCTACATTCACCGCCTGAAGAAGTACATCGGCGCCTATTACGCCGTCCTCGGACGGGTGGACGCGGTCGCCTTCACCGCCGGCGTCGGCGAGAACGCGGCTCCGGTGCGGGAGGCTGCCCTCGCGGGCCTGGAGGAGCTGGGCCTCGCGGTGGACGGCGAGCGCAACGCCGTACGCGGCGACGGGGCGCGGCTGATCTCGCCCGAGGGCGCCCGGGTGGCGGTGGCGGTGGTCCCCACTGACGAGGAATTGGAGATCGCGACACAGACCTACGCGCTGGTAAATGGTTCGGGGAATCACACCTGAGCGGCATCCCGCCCTTTTGTATTTTCCGCCAGACGGAATATTCCGTTGCGAAACAAACCGATAGGATCGCCCCCATGCGCCGTTCGAAAATCGTCTGTACTCTCGGCCCTGCGGTCGACTCCCACGAGCAGCTTGTCGCGTTGATCGAAGCCGGCATGAACGTGGCCCGCTTCAACTTCAGCCACGGCACGCACGCCGAGCATCAGGGCCGGTACGACCGGGTCCGGGCCGCCGCCAAGGAGACCGGCCGGGCCGTCGGGGTCCTCGCCGACCTGCAGGGCCCGAAGATCCGTCTCGAGACCTTCGCCGAGGGTCCCGTGGAGCTGGTGCGCGGTGACGAGTTCACCATCACCACCGAGGACGTCCCGGGCGACAAGACGATCTGCGGGACGACCTACAAGGGCCTGCCCGGCGACGTCAACAAGGGCGACCAGGTGCTCATCAACGACGGCAACGTCGAGCTGAAGGTCACCGAGGTCGAGGGCCACCGGGTGAAGACGATCGTCATCGAGGGCGGCGTCATCTCCGACCACAAGGGCATCAACCTGCCCGGCGCGGCCGTCAACGTGCCCGCGCTGAGCGAGAAGGACGTCGAGGACCTCCGCTTCGCGCTGCGCATGGGCTGCGACCTGGTCGCGCTGTCCTTCGTCCGCGACGCCAAGGACGTCCAGGACGTGCACCGCATCATGGACGAGGAAGGCCGCCGCGTCCCGGTCATCGCCAAGGTGGAGAAGCCGCAGGCGGTGCAGAACATGGAGGACGTCGTGATGGCGTTCGACGGCGTGATGGTCGCCCGCGGTGACCTCGCCGTCGAGTACCCGCTCGAGAAGGTCCCCATGGTGCAGAAGCGCCTGATCGAGCTGTGCCGGCGCAACGCCAAGCCGGTGATCGTGGCGACCCAGATGATGGAGTCGATGATCACCAACTCCCGTCCGACCCGCGCCGAGGCCTCCGACGTGGCCAACGCGATCCTGGACGGCGCCGACGCGGTCATGCTGTCCGCCGAGTCGAGCGTGGGCGCGTACCCGATCGAGACCGTGAAGACGATGTCGAAGATCGTCACCGCGGCCGAGCAGGAGCTGATGTCCAAGGGCCTCCAGCCGCTCGTCCCGGGCAAGAAGCCGCGCACGCAGGGCGGTTCGGTGGCCCGGGCGGCGTGCGAGATCGCCGACTTCCTCGGCGGCCGGGTCCTGGTGGCCTTCACCCAGTCCGGCGACACCGCCCGCCGACTGTGCCGCTACCGCGCCGCCCAGCCGATCGTCGCCTTCACCACCGACGAGGGCACCCGCAACCAGATGGCGCTGAGCTGGGGCGTGGAGCCGTACGTGGTGCCCTTCGTGAACAGCACCGACGAGATGGTCGACCTCGTGGACCAGGAGCTGGTCAAGCTGAACCGCTTCAACGAGGGCGACATCGCGGTCATCACCGCCGGTTCGCCCCCCGGCGTCCCCGGCACCACCAACATGGTGCGGGTCCACCACCTGGGCACCAAGAGCTGACCCGGCAGGGGCCGTGAGGGCCCCTGAACGGCACCGAGGGCGCCCCCTGGATCCAGGGGGCGCCCTCGGTGCGTGCGGCTCCCGAACGGGCTCTGGTGGGCGCTCAGTCGGTGATGTAGTTGTGCAGCCCGGGCACGTGCAGGGTCCCGCCGAACTGCCCCGCCTGAGTGACCTTCACGTTGGTGAAGTAGATCAGCGGGATGTTCAGCGGCGGCGGGTGCTCCGGGTCGAACGTGATCGGGATCAGCCCGAGCAGGTTGCCGGAGATGCTCTCCGTGTACATCACCGTGTCGCCGTCGCGGATCGTGGACGTCGAGCCCTTGGCCGCCTGCACGTGGTAGGTCTTGCCGGACTGCTTGTCCTTGACCGTCTGGTGGAGGTCACCGATGTCGGTGCCGCCGGAGATGACGTACTTCAGGACCTTCTTGACGGTGCCGTTGGCGGTGCGCACCTCGACGATGCCCTTGTAGTCGGCGCCCTTCAGCGTCAGCGAGCTGGCGTTGAGGTACCAGGGGTCGTCGGGCAGCGGCACCTTGTTGTCGACGCCGCCCTCGGCGTCGGTGGCGGCCGGGCAGTCCTCGGGGTCCGTGGTCGGGCTCGCGGACGGGCTGGGGGTGGCGGTGGCCTTGTCCGCCGCCTCCTGCGCCGCCTTCTCGACCGCCTTGGTGGTGTCCTCGACCGCCTCGGACGCCTTGTCGGTGGTGTCCTTGACGGTGTCCTCGGCCGTGCCGACGGCCTTCTCGGTCGTCTCGCGCACGGTGCCGGAGGCGTCCTCGGCGGGCTTCTCGGCCCCCTCGGTGCTCTCCGGGGTCCCGGACGCCGAGGCGGACGGGGTGGGGCTCGGGCTCGCGCCGTCCTTGTTCCCGCCGTCGAAGATGCCCCCGATGGCGTCGCCGATGTCCTCCAGCAGGTTGCCGCCGCTCTCGGACGGCGAGGGGGACGGCGTGGCCGCCGCGTCGTCACCGCCCTCGGCGGGCGCGCTCGCGGACGGCGTCGGCTTCGGCTCGTCCTTGTCGTCGGAACCTGAATCCGGCGAAGAGGAACCGTCGTCGCCCGAACCGCCCGGAGTGGCCGAGGGGGTCGGCGTGGGAGCCGTGTCGCCCTTGTCGTCCTTGTCGTCCGTCGCGCCGTCACTGGCGGAGGGGGACGGCGTGGGCGAGGCGGAGGCGCCGTCCTTGGCGTCCTCCAGGGCCGCCACGCAGTCCTTGTACTCGTCGGCCGTCAGGCTCTTCGACGTCGGCGTCGCCGAGTTGTTGCTGTCGGCGATGGCGAGCGTCGATGTGAAGCCCATCCCCATGAGGACCGCCGTCGGCATCGCCGCCATGGCTATCGCCTTGCCGGTCGGCCTGCTGAACCTGGTGAACAGCGGCTTCTTGGGTGCCGCGTGGCGCGGCCCGGTTCTCACACGGGACGCCTCCACATCAGCCCCGTGGGTCACCTCGTCAGCCGGCACTGTGCCTCCCGTTCGCCCCGTTGGCCGGGTTCGTTCCTGACAGATCGTTCGGCTTGTCCAGCCCGTCCACGGGCTTGAGCACCGTGGTGTCGTGGTCCGTGGCCTCGGGAGCCCCGCCCGTGCCCGTGCTGGCGTGGGTGGCGAGCTGCCCGGCGGGCGGTGCGCCCGGCGCCCAGGCCACGGCCATGGCCCCGCCCACGAGGGCGAGGAGGAAGCCGATGAGGAAGCCGCCGAGGTTGGACACGGGGATGGACACCAGCGCCAGCAGGATGGCCGCGACTCCCGCGAAGACGCGGACGTGCTTCTGGAACCAGAGGCTGACGCCCAGCACGACGAGCAGCACGCCGATGATCAGGGACCCGGCACCCGCGGTGGTCGCCATCGCCAGCGTCAGGTGACCGATCTGGAGGTTCGCGTACGGGAAGTAGGCGATGGGCAGTCCGCTGAGCAGGACGAACAGACCGGCCCAGAACGGCCGCGTACCCCGCCAGGCGCGGAACTGCTGCCTCCGGAGAGTGAACTGGCCGCCTGCGGCAGGAGTCTCGGCGCTCATGGAAAAACAGCTCCCTGGTACGGCGTTGCTGTGGTGGTGATGTGGGCCGCGCGTGAAGGCGCGGCCGGAAGGTGGACGGGCGGGGGCGCCACCGGCTCCCCCGCCCGTCATCGAGTGCTTAGTAGCACTCCTTGACACCCGTCGACAGCGACATCTTCAGGCCGCTGAGCTTGAAGGTTCCGGCGGTGGTCGCCCACGCCGTCTGCTTCACGTCGGTCAGGACCGCCCGGTCCGCCTGCTGGGCGAAGCCGTACGGGTTCGCCGTCTCGCCCTTCCTCATGGCCGGACCCTTGTTGGCGTCCTTGGCGGCCACACCGATGTCGATGTTCTCGAACGTCGCGTCGGCCTCGAGGTCGGCGACATCGATGTAGAGGTTCTGGGCCTCGACCGGCTTGGCACCCTGACCCGCGCGCAGGATCAGGCTGACGTTCCCGAGCACCGGAATGTTCGGGGTGACGACCGACTGGCACAGGTCCTTGATCGTCGCCTGCTTGAACGACGAGACCGCGACCGGGTGGACGGCCTTCTTGCCGTCCATCGTGTAACCCTCGTCGAGGGCGCCGTACTGCGAGAAGCCCGTACCGACGAGCTCCTTGGTCGTGACCTTGAACGACTGGCCGGAGACGCTGAACGACGCGGCGAGAGCGCCCTGCGCGAGGGCGACACCTATCGCAGCCGTGGCGGCGACGCTGGGCACCATGACCACAGCGAACCGCTTCCATCTGGTCCCGCCACGCACCTGGGACTCCATATTTCCTCCTTCTCGGACGTACATCTCCTGTCCTGGCTCGCCCCGAGTCGCGGCTCAGCCGGGCAGGGATGGGAGAAGTGCTACGTCCTCGGGAAGGAGAGCGCCTGCACTCGGCGGCGCAACTAGCGCCCGAATCACCGGCGATCACCCCCGAGCGACAACCACTGGTCGCGCCTGACACGCATCACGCACAACCCTGCTGGACAGGCTTCGCCGAGTGGGCGAAGACCCCCCTGTCCAAGAGCCGGCGCCACTGCCGCCGGCTCTGCTCGGTGGGGACCCAGGACGTCCCGCGACCCAACCGGCTGCCGGGGTACGGGAATGGACCGAGCGTGGCCGATCGTGGTGCATTCTCGCCGCCCGCACAAGGGGGATCGTTACTGGCTAGTAACGGCCGGATAACCGAACAACGACCCATCGGTCTCGGTCGACGACTCAGGGTGGCCCCGGGCGGCAGTACAAAGCTGTTGATCGCTGGACAGAATCCGACAGATCAACGCCCACGACTTACTCGCAGTAACAGCGGCCGCGATTACCAAGTTTTGGTAAAGCGCGGCCGCAGTGACGCTCTGTCGGCAAAGTTTTCACGCGGGCACCACATGCCCGAGTGTTTAACGACTGGTCAGAACAGGGCCCGAGCCAGGGCCCTGCGCGCCGCGATCACCCGCGGATCCTCGGGTCCGACGACCTCGAACAGCTCCAGCAGCCGCATCCTGACGGTGTCCCGGTCGTCACCCACCGTGCGCTGCACGGTCTCGATGAGCCGGCCGAAGGCGTCCTCCACGTGGCCGCCCACCAGATCCAGGTCGGCGGCGGCGATCTGCGCCTGCACGTCGGCCGGCTTCTCCGCCGCCTCCTTGCGCACCCGCTGCGGGTCGACGCCCTGCACCCGCTGGAGCAACTCGGCCTGGGCGAGGCCCAGTTTGGCCTCCTCGTTGCCCGGGTCCTCGTTCAGCACGTTCTTGTAGGCCTGGATGGCACCGCCCAGGTCGCCCGAGTCCAGCGCCTGCACGGCGGCCTCCAGGAGGCCGTCGTAGGGACCGGCCGGCCGCTCGGGGGCCGCCTGGGCGCCGCCCGGCTCGGCGTCGGGGTCGACGGCGAGACCGGTCAGGCCGAAGCGCTGCTCGGCGACCTGCACCAGCTGGTCCAGGGTCTGCCGGATCTGTGCCTCGCCCGCGGCCCCCTGGAAGAGCGGCAGCGCCTGCCCGGCGACGACCGCGAACACCGCGGGGATCCCCTGGATGCCGAACTGCTGCATCAGCATCTGGTTGGCGTCGACGTCGATCTTGGCGAGGAGGAAGCGGCCGTTGTACTCGACGGCCAGCCGCTCCAGGACCGGGCTCAGCTGCTTGCAGGGCTGACACCACTCGGCCCAGAAGTCGATGACGACGGGCACCTCGGCGGACCGCTGGAGGACGTCCCTCTCGAACCCCGCCTCATCGACGTCGATGACGAGGTCGGCCGGGGAGATCGCCCCCGTGCCGCCCTCCCGGGCGGCTTGGGCGCGCGCCTGCTCCGCCTTCGCCTTGGCCTCCTGGGCCGCCTTCACCGCGGCGAGGTCGACGACTCCGCTCATGGACATGTTCCGTGGCTGCATGCGTCTATCCTCCCCCGTACTGCGCGCGCGTGTGAAAAACGGTGAGAAAGCCAGGCCGGTCGGGTGCGTTTCGGCGCCGGGTCCCCACCCGCGCCGCGTGTCGAAACCCGTGTACGTCCCGCACGGGCTTTCGCTACGAGTCGTAGCGTAATGCCAGACCGTACCGCCGGGACACCACCCTCCGGTGATCTCCCTCACGGCCACACAGGAACTGCGGGTTTATGGTCAGGGGATGCAGACCCGCAGCCCAGCCGGCCGCGCCGGGCGCCCGCGCAGCGCCGCGGCGGACGCCGCGATCCTGGCCGCCACGCGGGAGGCCCTCGTGGAGCTGGGCTGGTCGAAGCTCACGCTGGGAGACGTCGCGACGCGCGCCGGGGTTGCGAAGACGACGCTCTACCGCCGCTGGGCGGGCAAGAACGAACTGGTCGTCGACGCGGTGGCGGAGCTCTTCGACGAGCTGGAACTCCCGGACCGCGGCTCCCTGGCCGCCGACATCGAGGGTGTGGTGCTCCAGTTCGCCGCGATCCTGGCCCTCCCCGAGGCGAAGAGCGGCCTGATGGCGGTGGTGGCGGAGGCGACCCGCGACGAGGCCCTGCGGGAGCGCATCCGCGCGTCCGTGGTCGACCGCCAGAAGCGCCTGGTCCTGGAGGGCCGCGCCCGGGCCCAGGCGCGGGGCGAACTCCCGCCGGAGCCGGACCCGCGGTCGGCCGCCCGCACGGTCGACCTGATCTTCGACATGGTCGCGGGAGCGGTGGTGCACCGCACCCTGGTGAGCGCGGAGCCGGCGGACGAGGAGTGGGTCCGCGGCTTCACCAGGGTGCTGCTGCAAGGGCTCGGTACGTAGCTCTCAGAACCCGGCGGGCTCGGTGTACACCCCCCACTCGTCCCGCAGCACCCCGCAGATCTCGCCCAGCGTGGCCTCCGCCCGTACGGCGTCCAGCATCGGCTCGATCATGTTGGCGTCCGAGCGCGCCGCCGAGATCATCTCGTCGAGCGCCGCACGCACGCGTGCCTCGTCACGCCCGGCCTTCCGCTCGCGGAGCGTGCGTACCTGCTCCCGCTCCACCTCGTGGCTGACCCGCAGGATCTCCAGGTCGCCGGTGACCGAGCCGGTGTGGACGTTCACCCCGACGACCTTCTTGTCGCCCTTCTCCAGCGCCTGCTGGTACCGGAACGCCGACTCGGCGATCTCGCCGGTGAACCAGCCGTCCTCGATGCCGCGCAGGATGCCGGAGGTGATCGGCCCGATGGGGTGCTGCCCGTCGGGGTGCGCCCGCAGTCCCCGTTCCCTGATCTGCTCGAAGATCTTCTCCGCGTCCGCCTCGATCCGGTCGGTCAGCTGCTCGACGTACCAGGAACCGCCCAGCGGGTCGGCGACGTTGGCGACGCCGGTCTCCTCCATCAGCACCTGCTGCGTGCGCAGCGCGATCTCCGCGGCCTGCTCGCTCGGCAGGGCGAGGGTCTCGTCGAGGGCGTTGGTGTGCAGCGAGTTCGTCCCGCCGAGCACGGCCGCGAGGGCCTCCACGGCGGTCCGTACGACGTTGTTGTACGGCTGCTGCGCGGTGAGCGAGACGCCGGCGGTCTGGGTGTGGAAGCGCAGCCACTGGGCCTTCTCGGACGTCGCCCCGTAGACATCGCGCATCCAGCGGGCCCAGATCCGGCGGGCCGCGCGAAACTTGGCGATCTCCTCGAAGAAGTCGACGTGCGCGTCGAAGAAGAAGGACAGGCCGGGGGCGAAGACGTCTATGTCCAGCCCGCGCGACAGCCCCAGCTCCACGTAGCCGAAGCCGTCGGCCAGCGTGTAGGCCAGCTCCTGCGCGGCCGTCGCCCCGGCCTCGCGGATGTGGTAGCCGGAGACCGACAGCGGCTTGTACGCGGGGATGCCCGCCGCGCAGTGCTCCATCAGGTCGCCGATCAGCCGCAGATGCGGCTCGGGCTGGAAGAGCCACTCCTTCTGGGCGATGTACTCCTTGAAGATGTCCGTCTGGAGCGTGCCGTTCAGGACGGACGGGTCCACGCCCTGCCGTTCGGCGGCCACCAGGTACATGCAGAAGACGGGGACGGCCGGGCCGCTGATGGTCATCGACGTCGTGACGTCGCCCAGCGGGATGTCCTTGAACAGGACCTCCATGTCGGCGGCCGAGTCGATGGCGACACCGCAGTGCCCGACCTCGCCCAGGGAGCGCGGGTCGTCGGAGTCGCGGCCCATGAGGGTCGGCATGTCGAAGGCGACCGAGAGCCCGCCCCCGCCGTTGCGGAGGATCATCTTGTAGCGCTCGTTGGTCTGCTCGGCGTTGCCGAACCCGGCGAACTGCCGGATGGTCCACGTCCGCCCTCGATAGCCGGTCGCGTACAGGCCACGCGTGAAGGGGTACTCCCCGGGCCAGCCGATCCGCTCGAACCCGTCGTACCTGTCCCCGGGCCGCGGCCCGTACACCGGCTCCACGGCATCGCCGGAGAGCGTCGTGAAGTCGGCCTCGCGCTTGCGCGCGGCGTCGTACCGGGCCTGCCAGCGGCGGCGGCCCTCCTCGATGGCGTCAGCGTCCATACCTTCGAATTTACTTGGACGTCCTAGTAAATGTCGATGGCTGACCGCCGCACGTTCGTCCGTACGGCGGTCCGGTTACGCCTTGGCGGTCGCGGGCGCGTCCTCCGCGACCCTGGCCTCGAGCTCGCGGCTGATCCTGCGCTCCACGAAGAACGCGGCCGTGGGGATGGTCCCGGCGAGCAGCACCCAGATCTGCTTGCCCACCCGCCACTTCGCCTTGGAGCCCAGGTCGAAGGCGAAGATCAGGTACACGACGTACAGCCAGCCGTGCGCGATGCTGACGACGCGCGTGAAGTCGGCGGCGCCGTTCAGGTCGAGCACGTACTTGCCGATCATGCCGAGGGTCAGCAGGACCAGCAGTACGCCGGTGACGTAGGCCATCACGCGATAGCGGGTCAGCACGCTCTTTTTCATGCCGTCGAGCGTAACGACCCGTTCCGGGAGATCTCGCCCGGGGTCACTGCTCCTCGAAGTCGCCCGCCGCGATCCGCAGCGGCCGCAGCATCGCGAAGATCTCCGCGCACTCCTCCGCGTCGTACACCCCGAGCCCGAAGTCCATCGCCATCAGGTCGCGGGTGGCCGCCTCGACCACCTCACGGCCCTTGTCGGTGATGCTGGCCAGGGTGCCGCGCCCGTCGTTGGGGTTCGGCCGCTTGGCGACCAGACCCGACCTGACCAGCCGGTCCACGGTGTTCGTCACGGACGTGGGATGCACCATGAGCCGCTCGCCGATCTTGGACATCGGCAGCTCGCCGGACTGGGAGAAGGTGAGCAGCACCAGCGCCTCGTAGCGCGCGAACGTCAGCCCGTAGGGCTTGACCACCGCGTCGACCTCGGCGAGCAGGATCTGCTGGGCGCGCATGATCGACGTGATCGCGGCCATGGACGGCACGTTTCCCCAGCGCTGCTTCCAGCGTTCGTCGGCGCGCGCGATCGGATCGAAGGAGAGACTGAGCGGCTTCGGCACGAACCCGACCTTACCCGCCGGTCACATGGTGGTCAGCCCTGTCTCGGCCTTCGGTCACCCGTACTCTCGGGCATGATCTCGAAGACCCCGGTCCACCGGTCGTCGTGCAGACAGGCGTTCATCGGCCCGACCAGAGTGGTGTGCTCAGGGTCGGTGCGCCACCGTTTGATGGCTTCGAGGCTCTCCCACTCACTGGTGAGCAGCCATCGACCGGGATCGTCCACGGAGCGGCAGAGCTGTTCGCGCAGATGCCCGGGGGACCGCATGGCGCCGTCGCGTACGCCTTGGTAGGCGGCCACGAAATCCGCTTCCCTTCCCTCCCGGACGCGCAGCAGGCGAACCACTCGCACCCGCGGCGGTGCCGGAGCCTCCCCCGTCACGACGGGTCGAGAACGACGGGGAGTTCCGCGAGCCCGCGGAAGGCGGGGAACGGCACGGTCAGCCAGGGCACGTTCTCCGGCTCCCCGGCCAGGGCCATGCCGGGGTGACGCCCGAAGAGCGTGGTGAGGGCGATCTGCATCTCCAGACGTGCCAGAGGCGCGCCGATGCAGTAGTGCGGGCCGAGGCCGAATGCGAGGTGCGTCGCCTGGACGTTCGGGCGCTCTACGTCCATGCGGTCCGGGTCGGGGAACATCTCCGGGTCGCGGTTGGCCGCGGTGATCGAAATCTGCACGAGCGCGCCCTTGGGGATGAGTGTGTCGCGCATCTTGATGTCTTCCGTCGCATAGCGGAACGTCGAGTTCTCCACGGAGGTCTCGAATCGGAAGATCTCTTCGACGGCTGCGGCCGTCGCCCCCGGGTCCCGGAATGCCAGACGTTTCTGCTCCGGCTGACTGAGCAGGTGGTAGACGGCGTTGCCGATCTGGTACGCGGTCGACTTGTGGCCCGCGAAAAGCAGCACCCACGCGGTGGAGACGAGTTCGTGGTCGGTGAGCGCGCCGTCCTCGTCCCGCGCCGTGACGAGCGCGCTGAGCAGAGCTCCGTCCGGCTCCTTCCGCTTCCGCGCGATCAGGTCCACCAGGTAGTCGCGCAGGTTGCCCTCGGCCAGTTCCAGCGCCTTTCTGGCCTCCGGCCCGAAGCCGGTCTGTGCGACGGTGGCGGACCATTCCTGGGCTTGCCTGCGTTCGTTCTCCGGGACGCCGAGGAGTTCACAGATCACGTGCAGCGGCAGCGGGAAGCAGAACTCCTGGAGGAGGTTCACGGGCTCCGATGCCGGGCAGCGGTCCAGCAGTTCGTCGGTGATCTCCTGGACCTTCGGACGCAGCGATTCCACCCTCTTGGGGGTGAAGGTGGTGCCGACGATCCTGCGGAGCCTGGTGTGCTTCGGAGGGTCCGAGAAGAGCATATTGTCGTCCAGCGCGATCGACGAGTCGCCGAAGATTCGGTGATAGGCGTCGATGGCGCCGTACATGTCCTTGCTCAGCCGAGGATCGGCCAAGGCGGCACGGGCGTCGTCGTACCGGGTGATGAGATACGTGTCGACCCCGTGAGGAGGCTTCAGCGGGCAGACGGGTGCTGTCGCCCTGAGCGCGGCGTAAACGGGATGCGGGTTGGCGCGAAACTCCCGACTGCAGGCCGAGGCCGCTGCGGCGGCTTCTTCGGGCGACATTTCCTCGGATGCGAACGCTTGCGTCATGGCTGGTCCCGGGGGTCGAGAGTTCCGTCGGTCGGTCACACGATTTCCCGGACGACACTGTGCCGCAAACGCTGCTGGGCCATATGAGTTCGAGCGCCGCAGGATCTGCGCACTTCTCCGGTTACCCGGCCGGCGTACCCCAGGGCGCCCCGGATCGCGCGCGTAAGCGCTGCTTGGTAAACATCGTGGACGGGCCAGTCCACCGTTCCCGGGCTGGGCAGTCACCGGATGACGAGGAAACCAGTGAGCAGACGCGGAGTGGAATCTGTACCAGTTCTCATCGTAGGCGGATCCCTGGTGGGTCTTTCCACCTCCGTGTTCCTGGGGCGTCTCGGAATCGAGCACATGCTCGTGGAGCGGCATGCCGAGACGTCGACGCACCCACGTGGCCGCGGGAACAACGTGCGCACCATGGAGATCTTCCGGACCGCCGGACTCGAGCAGAGCGTGCGGGAGGCCGCTTTCGCTCTCGCCGGGAACGATGGCGTTCTCCAGGTGGACACCCTCGTCGGAGACCAGCGCCGCTGGATCATTCAGGACGTCGCCGCGGGCATGGACGTCTCCCGGGTCAGCTCCTCGAACTGGTGCCTGTGCAGCCAGAACGATCTGGAGCCGGTCCTGCTGAACCGTGCCCGCCAGGGCGGAGACATCCGCTTCGACACGGAACTGCTCTCCTTCACGCAGGACGAAGAGGGGGTCCTGGCTCAGGTCATGCGCCGGGACACCGGTGAGACCCATACCGTGAAAGCCGATTTCCTGGTGGCCGCCGATGGCCCGAGAAGCCCCGTTCGCAAACGTTTGGGAATCGGCCAGTCCGGACCCGGCGCCCTGTTCCACAACGTCAGTGTCACGTTCCGGAGCAAGACCCTCAAGGAATACATCGGGCCGAAGCGCTTCATCGTCTGTTACACCACCGATCCACAGGGGGAGGGCGCCTTGCTGCCCGTGGACAACGAGGAACGATGGGTCATTCATATCCCTTGGTCCGCTGATCGGGGCGAAACCCTGGAGGACTTCGGAAACGAGCGCTGCGCGGCACATATTCGCGCGGCCGTCGGTGTTCCGGACATTGATGTCGAGATCACCGGAAAGGCGCCCTGGCACGCTTCCAAGCGAGTCGCGGACAGCTACGGTCAGGGCCGGGTCTTTCTGGTCGGTGACGCGGCTCATGAAATGCCGCCCAACGGGGCGTTCGGCGCCAACACCGGGATCCAGGACGCCCACAACCTCGCCTGGAAACTCGCCGCGGTGCTGCGCGGCTGGGCCGGGCTGCCGCTGCTCGACACGTACGAGTGCGAACGACGGCCTGTCGCCGTCACGACGAGTGAGCGGGCCTCCCGGCAGGCCGCCGAGGAGCAGCACCCCGCGCTCGGCCCGGCAGCGGGACGGAACAACGACGCGGCGGACCTCATGACGGTCGCGCTCTGCTACCGGTACGCCTCGGACGCCGTGGTGGGCGCCTCACCCGAGCGGCCGGTCGTCCCGGAAACCTTCCGGATCGACGGGGAGCCGGGGAGCCGCGCACCCCACATGTGGGTCCGCAGAGCGGGCGCCAGGATTTCCACTCTCGATCTGTACGAGCGTTCCTTCGTCCTGCTCGCCGGGGCCGAAGGCCACCCGTGGCGCCGCGCGGCGGAGCAGGCCGGCGAGAACCTGGGCGTTCCGGTCGAGGTGTATCTCGTGGGAGACGGCCGTGAACACGACCTGGTTCCCGAGCCGGATGCCGACTGGGCGGCACTGCACGGCACCGCCGACGACGGGGCCGTCCTCGTCCGCCCGGACGGTTTCGTCGCCTGGCGCGCGCCCACCCACCTGCCGTCTGCCGATCGTGTGCTGACGGACGTGCTGCAGACCGTGCTCTGCCGCGGCTGAGCAGCACCACCCACCGAAACGACCACTGCGAGGACATGCCGATGCCATACGAAGACGGTCCCGTCGCGGGGCGAGTGGACGTCCATCACCATTTCACCGCGCCGGCCTGGCTGGACTGGGCGCAGGAGCGCGGTGTCGTCAACCGCGAGAGGCTGCCCTGGTGGACCCGCTGGGACCTGGACGCGGCTCTGGAGGTCATGGACAAGACGGGCATCGGCACCGCCGTCATGACCGTCGCGATGCTCGGACGGTTCCGCGAGCCCGCGGAGCGCCGGGAGAGCGCGCGGATCGCGCTGCGGGCGGCGGCGGATGTCGTCGAGGACCATCCCGCGCGTTTCGCCTTCTTCACTCCTGTGTTCCTGGACGACCTGGAACTCTCGCAGTGGAGCCTCCGTTACGGGCTCGACGAGCTCGGGGCCGTCGGGGTGAGCACGAGAACGAGCATGGACGGTGTCTACCTCGGTGACGCCACCCACGATCGCCTCCTGCAGGAGCTGAACGACCGGTCCGCCGTCATCAGCACGCACCCCATGGAAGTGCCCGCCGGAAAGGACGGCGGGGCCGGACTGCCGGGGATGCCGCCCTTCGTGTGCGACTTCCTCATGGACACCACACGTGCGGCCATCAACCTGATCCGTAACGGCACCCTGGACCGCTATCCGAATCTCAGTTTCGTCCTTCCTCACGGAGGGGGCTTCCTGCCGTACATGGCCACACGGCTCGAACTCTTCGGCGGACACCTCACCCCCGGGATCGAGCCGGGCAGGGTCCGTGACTACCTGCACCGGTTCTACTTCGACACCGCGGGCCCCATGTCTCCCTCCGCCACGCCCACGCTGCTGGCCACGGTGGATCCCGGCCGTGTCCTGTTCGGCACGGACTGGCCACCCACCCCCGGCCAGGTCGTCGCCGACATCGCGGTCCCCTCTCTGGACGGCGATCCCTTCCTCTCGCCGGAGCAGCTCAGGGGCATCAACCGGGAGAACGCCCTGCGTCTGCTGCCGGCACTGGCCCGCTCCGCCTGACTCCTGCCTTGCCTGGCCGCACCCACGGGAGAAGGCCGCCGCCCTCACGGGCGGCGGCCTTCTCCTCTCTCATCGGCGTCACCGGGTGGCCGGGGCCGTGTCTCTCTCCCAGTGGTAGAAGCACCGCGCCATCGCGTCCTTCGGACCGCGCCAGGTCTGCGGGTCGTACGGGCTGACGTACGCCTCCAGCTTGCTGCTGATGTCGCGGAACTCGGGATGCCCGGCCACCCGCGCGATGGCGGGACCCGGGTCCTGCTCGGCCTCGATGAAGTGCATGTACACGTCGCCGAACTGGAAGAGGGAACGCTGGGTCACCCCGACGAGGCGGGGCAGGTCGCCGCGGTCGGAGGCCGCGAAGACCTCGGCGATGTCCGGAGCCGAGTGCGGGGCCATCCGGGCGACGATCAAGGCGTGGTGCATGAGGTCTCCTTACGCGGCGGCGTTCAGGCGGGCGTGACGGGTGAGGTCCGCCGCTCGGCGGCGACCTGCTCGATGTGGTCGCGGATGAGGGCCAGCTGGACGGGCGAGTTGCGGTTGATGATGTCCGTCATCCCGGCGTCGTCGACCGGCGCGTCCGGCCTCATGGCGAAGTCCTGGGTCCAGTGCATCCGGGTGCCGTCGGGGGTCTCCTCGTACTCCCACCGGATGTTCATGTACTCGAACGGACCGGGCTCGACCCGGCGTGCCGTGACGGTGAGCTTGTCGCGGTCGGTGGTCCGCTCCGACACCCAGCTCCACACCTTGCCGTTCTCGTCGGGGTGCATGGTCAGGCGGAAGGTGACCGTGTCGCCCTGCCGGGACAGCACTTCGGCGTCCGCGTACTCGCTGAACAGCTGCGGCCATCTCTCGATGTCGTTGGTCATGTCCCAGACCAGGTCGAGGGGCGCGGCGATGGTGATCTCGTTCTCGGTGTGCCCTGCCATCTCAGGCTCCTGTCATGAGCGTGCTGTTGACGAGGCCGAGGAAGTCGCGGGGGCTCTTGCACTTCTCCGCGTCGGTGGGGAGCGCCCGGCCCTTCCGGTTCTCCAGCTCGCCCACGATGCCGAGGAGGCCGAGCGAGTCCAGCCCGAACTCGGCGAAGGGTGTGTCCACCCGGGCCTCGAGGTCGTGCGGGTCGACGGTGACACCGGCGGCCTTCTTCATCAGTGCCGCCAGCTCTTCGAGGGTCACTTCACTGCTCATGCGCGTTCTCCTTGTCGTACGGGTGCTGTGGGCTTCACCGGGCGGCCGGTCCCGCGGCGCGGCGCAGTACCAGCGCCGCGTTCGAGCCCATGAGTCCACGGCTGAGGACCAGGGCCGTGCTCAGCTCGGCCGGGCGCGCCGTGGACGTCACCAGGTCGATGTCGTGGCAGATGTCGACGACGTTGGGCGTGGGCGGGATCCGCCCTTCTTCCATGGCCATCACCGCGGCCGCGACGTCCAGCAGGGGTGCCCCGCAGTAGGACCGCCCGATGCCGGTCTTGGGAGCCGTGACGGGCACGCGGGTTCCGTGCCGACCGAGGGCGTCGGCGAGGGCGAGGGCCTCGGCGCGGTCCGCCTCCGGGACACCCATCGCGTCGGCGAAGACCACGTCGATCTCCTCCGGTGCGCAGCCGGCCTCGTCGAGGGCGCCGCGGATGGCATGGGCGAGTCCCTCCCTCGAGCGGTCCCAGCGCGAGGCGCCGGTGAACGTGGCCGCGTGGCCCACCACGGTGGCGCGGACGTCCGCGTCGCGCCGGCGGGCGCGGTCCAGGTCCTCGACGACCAGCACGGCACCGCCCTCGGCCGGCACGAAGCCGCAGGCCTCGGAGGTGAAGGGCCGATAGGCCCGCGCCGGGTCCTCGACGGTGCTGAGTTCGGGGTATCCGAGCTGGCAGACCATCGAGTACGGAGCCAGCGGCGCTTCTGCCGCCCCGACCACGACCACCTCGGTTCCCCGCCCCACGGTCCGGGCGGCGTGCGCGACGGCGTCCAGCCCGCCGGCCTCGTCGCTCGCGACCACCCCGCAGGGGCCCTTGAAGCCGCTGCGGATGGATATCTGGCCCGTGCTGGCCGCGTAGAACCAGGCGATGGACTGGTAGGGACCGACGAACCGGGACCCCTGTCCCCACAGCTTCTGCAGCTCCCGCTGGCCGAACTCACCGCCACCGGATCCGGCGGCGGTGACGACACCGACGGAGTACGGGGAGTCGGTGGCGGCATCGCTCAGTCCCGCGTCCTCCAGAGCCGCGCCGGCGGCGGCCATCGCGAAGTGGCTGAACCGGTCGGTCTGGACGAGGAAGGTCTCCTCGATGAGTGCCGTGGGGTCGAATCCCCGGACCTCGCCGGCGACGCGGAGCGGAAGATGCCCGCATCCCTCACGGGTGATCCGGTCGAGTACGGACAGGCCCTCCTCGACGGACTTCCAGTAGGTCTCCGTTTGCAGTCCGTTGGGCGCGACCACACCGATCCCTGTGATGGCGGTGCGACGGTTCGGCTGAGCACTCATCGTTTCCTCCCGGCCGGCCCCGTCAGGAGCACCGCGGACTGGAACCCGCCGAATCCGCTGCCCACGGACAGCACGTTGGCGAGCTTGCGCGGCCGCGCGGTGCGCGGCACGTAGTCCAGGTCGCACTCGGGGTCCGGGGTCTCGTAGTTCGCCGTCGGCGGGACCACCTGGTGGGCCAGGGCCAGCACGCAGGCGACGACCTCGATCGCGCCGATCGCGCCGAGCGAGTGGCCCACCATGGACTTGATCGAACTCATGGGCGTGTCGTAGGCGTGGGCGCCCAGGGACCGCTTGACCGCGGCGGTCTCGTGACGGTCGTTCTGGCGGGTGCCCGAGCCGTGCGCGTTGACGTAGTCGATGAGTGAGGGATCCAGCCGGGCCTGCCCGAGCGCGGTGTCGATGGCCCTGGCCATCTCCAGACCCTCACTGGTCAGTCCGGTCATGTGGTACGCGTTGCCGAAGGTGGCGTAGCCACCGATCTCGCAGTAGACGTGCGCGCCGCGGGCACGGGCGTGTTCGAGCTCCTCCAGGACGAGCACGGCGGAGCCCTCCCCCATGACGAATCCGTCGCGGTGGGCGTCGAAGGGCCGGGAGGCGTGCCCCGGGTCGTCGTTGTTCGGCGAGGTCGCCCTGATGGCGTCGAAGCACGCCATGGTGATGGGGGAGATCGGGGAGTCGGACGCTCCGGCGATGCAGATGTCGGCGCGGCCGTCCTCGATCATGTGAAAGCCGTAGCCCACCGCGTCGAGTCCGGAGGTGCAGCCGGTCGACACGGTCTGCACCGGCCCCTGGGCGCCGAAGTGCTCGGCGACGTCGGACGCCAGGGTGCTGGGCGAGAAGGCCCGGTGCAGCTGCGGGCCGGCGGCGCGGTGGTCGACGTCCCACCGTTGCCCTCGCTCGCTGACCAGGACGTAGTCGTGCTCCAGGCGGGTGGTGCCGCCCACGGCGCTGCCGAGCGAGACGGCCACGCGCCACGGGTCCTCGGCGCCGAAGTCGATGCCGCAGTCGGCCACCGCCTCCGCCGCGGCGACGACGGCGAACTGTATGTACCGGTCGCTGCGTTCGACCACATCGGGATCGAGGCCGTACGCGAGCGGGTCGAAGTCGCACTCGGCCGCGATACGTGACCGCAGCCCCTCGGGATCGAACAGCGTGATGCCGCGCGTCGCGGTACGGCCGCTCGAGAGGAGGTCCCAGAAGGCCGGCACCCCGATACCGCCAGGGGCCACGACACCGATGCCGGTGACCGCCACCCGCCGGGTCACGAGAGCACCCCGCGTCGCTCGGGCCGCGCGCCGTCCTCCTGCACGGCCGGGTACGTTTCGCCGCTCGCGTTCCCCTCCAGGGCCTCTGTGTCGACGTGGCCCATGCTCGGCTTCGGAGCCAGCGGACCGAGATGGAAGACCATCCGGGCTTCGACGTCACCGACGTTGCGGAAGCGGTGCCGCATGCCGATGGGGACCATGAGGCCCTGGTCGGCGCGGATCGGGTGTGTCACGTCGTCCAGGTCGACTTCCAGCTCGCCCTGGACGACGTAGACGAACTCCTCCGAGTACGGGTGGTAGTGCTCGCTGATGCGTTCACCCGGCTGCATGATGGCCAGGCCCATGAACCCGCTCGTGGAACCCACCGTGAGAGGCGTGAGCAGGGTGCGCAGGTCTCCGCCACGCTTGCGGTTGGGCTCGGTCTCGCTCAGATCCACGATGCGCGGTCGCGTCTTGTTCATGGTCCGTCTCCAGATCGGTCTGTGGGGTGTTGTCCATGGGCGCGTGTCGTCCATGGATCGTCAGGACTGGGCAGCCCTGCGATCGGTGATCAGCGTCATGTCGGCGTGCGCCAGAAGGCGAGTGGCGTCCCGGTCGCCGGAGAGCGGTCCTTCGACGCCGAGCGCGGCGCCGTCGAGCAGGCGGGACAGCACGGCGGCCTTCCTCGTGCCGTGCATGCCGAGCACCCTTACCGGATCGGTCTCGGGGTCCCGCGTGTCGATGAGACGGACGACCAGGTCGTCCCGGTGGAAGACGGTGCTGCGGTGCACGGGGCCGGCGGGGTCGGCCGCGGCGGTCTCGTCCTGCTGGGCGAGCAGCCGCGCCAGTACCATCCCGCAGCCCTCACGGGCCGGGTAGTACAGGGCGTGACGCCGCAGACCGGCCGGCTCCGGCCCGCCGCGCGCCACATGGTGGACGGCCGGCATGGCCGCGCGGATGAAGAAGGCCCGTGCCGACGCGGGGTCGGCCAGGTCCCGGCTCTGTTCCAGGTGCGGATTGAGGGCTTCCTCGACGGCCCGCACCTCCGGCTGACGCGAGACGTGGCGCAGCGCCGTCTGCAGATCGCCCTCCACCTCGACGGTGCGTACGACTCGGTTGCCGTGCATGAACAGCGTCGTGCGGCGCAGTCGTGTGGAGTCGTCGGCGCGGGCCTCAGGCGGCGCGTATCCGGCGAGGATCTCCGCGACCTTCGACTCGGAGCCGGGCTTGACGGTGAACGTCAGCGCGTGGCGCGTCACGCCGTCGCCCACCCGCACCGGCGCCTGGACTCCGTCAGCGGTCCCGGCGGCGGGCGGGAGGGCCCGCCCGGTCTCCCGGACGACGTTGTAACGCAGCGACCGGAGGTCCCGGACGCAGTCCTGCATGGGCCTGACGGTCTCCAGGTGCTCCTCGCTGTTCACCCAGGCGAGATACGGCGGCGCGGTCGCCCATTCGCTCGTGATGAGCCACTGGGACGGGTTCTCCACGGACTGGCACAGCTGGTCACCGAGATGACCGGGAATCGACGCGACCCGGCTGCGCATGTGCTCGTACGCGTCGAGGAACCGTTGCTGGGCGCCTTCGTGGAGATCGACGAGCAGGATGACGCGCAGCCTGGAACCATCGAACGCCGACTGGGAGGTGTACGTCGAAGTGTTCACCGGCAGGCCCTTCCTTCACTGGGCAGACGGCGGCCGCCGTGCCCGGCTGGGGGATGGCGGTCGGCCCTGAGCCCTCATCGTGGGTCGGTGTGCCGGACTCCGCGAGCCGCACGGGTCATCAGGGGGAACTGCCCGGTGCACAGGTCGAGCCGCTCCGGCGCGGATTCGGGCCTGGCCACGGCACAACACAGCCCCGGCTCGTCACGAGCCGGGGCTGTCGTCCTTGCGGCCTACTCGGCGAGATGCCGCTCCACCGTCTCCACCTTGGCTGTGAGCCCGTCCGTCACTCCGGGGCGGATGTCCGCCTTGAGGACCAGGGACACACGCGGGGCCTGCTGCTCGACCGCGGCGACGGCGCGCCTGACGACGTCCATGACCTCGTCCCACTCGCCTTCGATCGAGGTGAACATCGCGTCGGTCCGGTTGGGCAGACCCGACTCGCGCACCACTCGGACGGCGTCGGCGACGTACTCCCCCACGTCCTCCCCGACACCCAGCGGCGTCACGGAAAAGGCGACGATCACGCCTTCACCGCACCTTCCTGGCGCGCCCGGGACGCGATCACCGCGTCCTCGGCCTCACGCCGCAGCTTGCGCTCGGCGAAGAACCCGCCGGCGGGCAGCACCGAGAGCACGAAGTACAGCGCGGCGGTCTTCGCCGACCACTTCGTCCGGTTCCACGCGTCGGCCCAGAAGATCACGTACAGGATGAACAGGACGCCGTGCACCATGCCCATCACCGGCACGGCGTTGAAGTCCGTGGTCCGCTTCAGCACCGAGCAGACCAGCAGGAGGAGGAAGGAGATCGCCTCGGGGGCCGAGACCAGGCGGAGGCGGCGGATGGCGGTGGCGGTCTTGAGGTCCACGGGTCACCTTCGGTGGGAGACGGTCTTGCTGGGGCCTGACGCTCTGCGAAAGCGCTTTGTGAACGCACGCACAAGCGTCCCGGCCCATTGTGGCAAACCACCGCTGGCCCCTCGGCCCGGGGGCCCCTAGGGGTCCGGTCAGGGTCGTTCTCCACCCACGGGCCCTGTCCGTGGCGCCCGGCCTGCGGCTACCGTCGCGCATGTGGCGATGTTCCGACTTCAGAGCAGCAAGGTGCTCGCCGTCGACATGACCGGAGACGCCGTGAAGGCGAAGAACGGCTCGATGGTCGCGTACGACGGCGAGATGGCCTTCAAGAAGCTCAGCGGTGGCGGCGAGGGCATCCGGGGCATGGTGACCCGGCGGCTGACCGGTGAGCAGATGACGTTGATGGAGGTGAAGGGCCGGGGCACCTGCTGGTTCGCCGACCGCGCCTCCGAGATCAACCTGGTCAGCGTCCAGGGCGACAAGCTCTACGTGGAGTCGAGCAACCTGCTCGCGACCGACGGCGGGCTGCGCACGGGCACGGAGTTCACGGGCCTGCGCGGAGCCTCGCAGGGCAACGGCCTCTTCACGACGACCGTCGAGGGCCACGGCCAGGCCGCGATCATGTCCGACGGGCCGGCCGTGGTGCTGCGCGTCAGCCCGCAGTACCCGCTGACCGTGGACCCGGGCGCCTACGTGGCGCACCAGGGGAACCTGCGGCAGTCCTTCCAGTCCGGTGTGACGTTCCGCACGTTGCTCGGGGAGGGCGGCGGCGAGGCCTTCCAGATGCGGTTCGAGGGGGACGGGCTGGTGTACGTGCAGCCGAGCGAGCGGAACACGATCGCGGGAGACGTGTGAGATGGCCTTCCGGGAGATCAACGCGAAGATGGTCGAGGCGACGGTCGCGCCGGGTCAGCGGCTGTTCAGCCAGCGCGGCGCGATGCTCGCCTACCGGGGCGAGGTGTCCTTCACACCCAACATGGCGGGCGGCCAGGGCGGGATCATGTCGATGATCGGCCGCCGGGTCGCCGACGAGGACACGCCGTTGATGACCGTCGAGGGCAGCGGCACGGTCCTGTTCGGGCACGGCGGGCACCACGTCCAGGTCATCCGGCTCGCCGGCGACACGCTGTACGTGGAGGCCGACCGCCTCCTGGCCTTCGAGGGCACGCTCCAGCAGGGCACGATGTTCCTGGGCTCGCAGGGCGGCGTCATGGGCATGGTCCGGGGGCAGGTCAGCGGCCAGGGGCTGTTCACGACCACGCTCAAGGGACACGGGGCCGTCGCGGTCATGGCCCATGGCGGGGTGATCGAGATCCCGATCACGCCCCAGCGGCCGGTCCATGTGGACCCGCAGGCCTACGTCGCCCACCACGGCGACGTCCGCAACAAGCTGTCCACCGCCCTGGGCTGGCGGGACATGGTGGGCCGCGGCTCGGGCGAGGCGTTCCAGCTGGAGCTGAGCGGCAGCGGTGCGGTGTACGTCCAGGCGTCGGAGGAGAAGCTGTGAGCACGTACGGAACCCCGGGCGCCGGCCCCGCGGTCTTCGACCCGGCGACCCTGCCGCCCGACGACAACGTCAATCCCTACACCTTCTGCGTGGAGCTCAAGGGGAGCCAGTGGTTCCTGCAGAAGGGGAAGATGATCGCCTACTACGGCTCGATCGACTTCAACGGCGTGGGACACGGCCGGCTGGACCGTCTTGTCCGTACGTCCTTCCATTCGCCTCTGCACGCGAGCGACTGGGTCGTGGCGGAGGGCTCGGGCAAGATGCTCCTCGCCGACCGGGCCTTCGACGTGAACTCGTACGACCTGGAGGACGGCAATCTGACCATTCGCTCCGGCAACCTGCTTGCTTTTCAGCCAACTCTCGCACTGAAGCAATCAATCGTGCCGGGTTTTCTCACCCTCATCGGAACCGGAAAGTTCGTGGCCGCGTCGAACGGGCCGGTGGTGTTCATGGAACCCCCGATCCGGGTCGACCCCCAGGCCCTGGTCGGCTGGGCCGACTGCCCCTCCCCCTGCCACCACTACGACCACGGCTACATGACCGGCGTGATGGGCGGTCTACGTGCGCTGACGGGCCTCGGAGGGGTCTCCGGCGAGGAGCACCAGTTCGAGTTCGTCGGCGCCGGCACGGTGCTGCTCCAGTCGTCCGAGACCCTGATGGCCGAGCAGGACACGGGAGCCGTTCCGCACCAGGCCGGCGTGCCCGGCGGCGGGGCGCACGGCCCCCAGGCCGGGCAGTCCGGGGCACCGCGTCTTCCCGGACAGCTGGGGGACCTCCAGCGTCGCTTCGGGCTGTGAGCGGTAGTCTGCGGAGTGTGACATCGAACGCCTGCGCACCAACGTTCGGCAGGCGTGCGTCGTCACACGAAAACCCTCACTAGTTCGCCTTTCAACCTTTTAGGTAGACTTCATTCATGGAGACCGAGACGGCCACTCGCTGGCTGACCGATGCGGAGCAGTGCGCCTGGCGCACCCACCTGGAGGTCAACAGGCTGTTGACGTACCAGCTCGAGAAGGACCTGCAGCCGTTCGGCCTGACAATGAACGACTACGAGATCCTGGTGAATCTCTCCGAGTCCGAGGACCAGCGGATGCGGATGAGCGACCTCGCCTCCGCCACCCTCCAGTCCAAGAGCCGCCTCTCGCACCAGATCACGCGCATGGAGAACGCGAACCTGGTCCGGCGGGAGAACTGCGAGTCCGACCGCCGGGGGCTCTACGCCGTCCTCACCGAGCACGGCATGGCGACGATGCAGAAGGTCGCGCCCCACCACGTGGCGTCGGTGCGCAGGCACTTCATCGACCTGCTGTCCCCCGAGGCCCTGACGGAGCTCGACAAGGCCCTCAAGCCCATCGCGGAGCACCTGCGCGGCCAGCGCGGGCGCCCGTGACGGCAGCCCGCTAGGCGAGGGGCAGGCGGAGTTCGAACAGGGCTCCGCCTGCGGGTCCCTGTCCGGCCGTCAGCGTGCCGCCGTGCCTCACGGCGACGTCCCGGGCGATGGCGAGGCCCAGTCCGGCACCGCCGTCGTCGCGGCTGCGGGCGGCGTCCAGCCGGACGAACCGCTCGAAGATCCGCTCCCGGTCGCCCTCGGGCACACCGTCCCCGTCGTCCGCCACACCGACGACGGCCCGGTCCCCCTCGCGCCGCACGCTCACGGTGACGGCCGTCCGGGCGTGCCGCTGGGCGTTGTCGAGCAGATTGGCCAGCACCCGCCCCAACTGCCCCCGCGATCCGGCCACCTCCACCGGCTCCGCGTCCACCGTCACGCCCGTCCGCCCCTCGGCCTCCTCCCGGGCCAGCCCGGCGAGGTCGACGCGCGCGTCATGGGGCCGCTCCCCCGCGTCCAGCCGGGCGAGCAGCAGCAGATCGGCGGCGAGCCGCTGGAGCCGCACGGTGTCCTCCACGGCCCCGTCGAGGTCGAGCAGTTCGGGATGGGCGGCGGCCACCTCCAGCTGCGTCCGCAGCGAGGCGATGGGGCTGCGCAGCTCGTGGGAGGCGTCGGCGACGAAGCGCCGCTGCCGCTCCACGGACGTCTCCAGGGCGGCGAGCGTCTCGTTGGTGGTGCTGGCGAGCCGGGCGATCTCGTCGTGGGTGTCCGGCTCGGGGACGCGCCGGGCGAGGTCCTCGGACTGGGTGATCGCGGCCATCTCGCGCCGGATGCCCTCCACCGGCCGCAGGGCCCGCCGGGTGACCAGCCAGGTCACGCCCGCGACCACGCCCAGCAGCAGCGGGAATCCGATCAGCATCACGGTCAGCGCGCTCCGCACGGCCCCGTGCTCGGCGGCCAGCGGGGCACCGGCGAAGACCTTGAGGTGCCCCCGGTCATGGGTCTCCACCTCCACGGCGGCGAACCGGTAGTCCTCCGTGTCCCCGTCGACCGTCGCCGACCCGTTCCTGAAGACGCTCTCCCCGGAGATCTCCCCCGGTTCGAGAGACGCGCCCGAGTCGCCGGAGTCATCGGCGTCGTCATCGTCGTCCCCGCGTGGCGCCGCGGCCGACGGCTGCGCCTTCACCTTCGCGCTGTCCGTACCGCTGATCCGCTGCAGGTCCTCACTGACCGCGACCAGCCGCTTGTCCTCGTCGAGGACCTGCACCGGCCCGACGTCCCCGTCCAGGCCCGACAGCTTGTCGTACGGCGTCCCGGCGGCGAGCTCGGAGGCGACCGCCCGCGCGGAGCGCTCCGCCTGCGTGCCGGCCTCGCCCATCAGATTCGACCGCAGCGACAGCAGCACGGCGGCCCCGGCCGCGACGAGCGCCACCGCGACCACGAGCGTGGCCGCCAGCGTGGCCCTCGCCCGGACGGACCCGAAGAGCCGCCTCACGGCGAGGTCTCCAGCCGGTACCCGGCACCGCGCACGGTCCGGATCAGCCCCGGGCGCAGCTTGCGCCGCAGGGTGCTGACGTACACCTCGACGATGTTCGGGTCGCCCTCGTACGCGAAGTCCCAGACGTGCTCCAGGATCTCGGACTTGGACACCACCTCGCCCGCCCGCAGCACGAGCTGCTCCAACACGGAGAACTCCTTGGCGGTGAGGGAGATCTCGTCCTCCCCGAGGAACACCCGGCGAGCGGCCGTATCCACCTTCAGGTCCCCGTGCACATGCACGGGCGAGGCCCCCGCACCCTGCCCGCGCCGCCGCAGCAGCGCCTTGATCCGAGCGACGAGCACGACGTACGAGAACGGCTTGGTCAGGTAGTCGTCCGCGCCCGTGTCGAGCCCCTCGGCCTCGTCGTACTCACCGTCCTTGGCGGTCAGCATCAGGATCGGCACCTCGTGCCCGGCGGCGCGCAGGGCGGCGCAGACCCGGTAGCCGTTGAGGCCCGGCAGCATGATGTCGAGGATCACCAGGTCGTACGCCCCCTCCGAGGCCTGGTGCAGCCCCTCCCGACCGTCGTGGACGACGTCCACGGCGTACCCCTCGGCCGTCAGGCCCCTGGCGAGCGACAGGGCCAGCCGCTTCTCGTCCTCCACGATCAACAGGCGCATGCGTAAAGAGTGGCAAAGGGAACCTGAAGATCCCTTCAGGGGGTTTCAGGTTCCTCTCAGCCTCCGTCCGCCAGAGTCGAAGACGTCGAAAACGAAACGACTCGGGAGGAATCCGCATGAAGCGCAACATCGTGATCGCCGCTGTGACCGCCGCCGCTCTGATCGGAGGCGGTACGGCCACGGCCCTGGCGACCACGGGAGACGACACGGGCTCGGCGCGGCAGACGGCCGACACCCGGCTGTCGGGCGACGACGTCCGTGACGACCAGGACGGTGCGGACGACCGCGACGACGACGCCGCTCGGGTCTCCTCCTCCGACGTCACCGCGCCCGAGGCGATCGCCTCCGCGCTGAAGCACACCTCGGGTACGGCCGTCTCCGCCGAGCTGGACGACGAGGACGACAGCGCCAAGGTGGTCTGGAAGGTCGATGTCCTGTCCGGCGACAACACCTGGCACAGCGTGAGCGTCGACCCGTCCAGCGGCAAGGTCCTCGGTTCGCACGCCGACGACGAGGACGACACGGCGCAGGTGCGGGCGACCCTGAAGGGTTCCTCGGTGACGGCCGAGGAGGCCGCGAAGGCTGCCGCCGACAAGGGCGTGGTGACCTCCGTCGACCTGGACGAGGACGGCAAGAACAAGTCCTGGGAGGCCGAGACCCGCACGTCCGGCGGCGCCGAGCAGGACTGGAAGATCGACCTGAAGACGGGCAAGGTCACGGTGGACCGCTCCGACGCGCAGGACGACGACGCCGACGACGACCAGGACTGACCACTCACTGCCCGATATCAACCGCCCCGGCGTCTGTGCTGACGCCGGGGCGTTACGCAACCCGGCGCAGCGGGGTACCGCTGCGCCCACCCGTGCCGCCCCTGGCGGCACGCATGCCCGCAGCTGAGCGGGACGCCAGGGAGGGAGGACACCCCCGGCGCGGCCCCGACCCACCCACCGGCGAGTAGGCGCAACACAAGCCCCCACACAGCCGCACAGGCCGCCGCAGGCCCCCCGGCTCAACCGCCGGAGGCAGAGGCGCTCGTCAACCCCGCGACCAGCTCGTCCGCCGCCCGATAGGGGTCCAGTTCCCCGGCCACGATCCGCTCCGCAAGCGCCCCCAGCCGCCGGTCCCCGTGCAGGTCCCCGATCCGCTCCCGCAGCGCCGTCACCGCGATCGTCTCGACCTCGCGCGAAGCCCGGGCCATCCGCCGTTCGGCGAGGACCCCCCGCTCCTCCATCCAGGCCCGGTGCTTCTCCAGCGCCTCGACGACCTCGTCCACGCCCTCGCCCCGCGCGGCGACCGTCTTGACGATCGGCGGGCGCCAGTCGCCCGGCCCCCGCGCCTCCCCCAGCCCCAGCATGTGGTTCAGCTCGCGGGCCGTCGCGTCGGCCCCGTCCCGGTCGGCCTTGTTCACGACGTACACGTCGCCGATCTCCAGGATCCCGGCCTTGGCCGCCTGGATCCCGTCCCCCATCCCGGGCGCGAGCAGCACCACGGACGTGTCCGCCTGCGAGGCGATCTCCACCTCGGACTGCCCGACCCCCACCGTCTCGACGAGGATCACGTCGCAGCCGGCCGCGTCCAGCACCCGGATCGCCTGGGGCGCGGCCCACGCCAGCCCGCCCAGATGCCCCCGCGTCGCCATCGAGCGGATGTACACGCCCGGGTCGGACGCGTGCTCCGACATCCGCACCCGGTCCCCGAGCAGCGCACCGCCGGAGAACGGGGACGACGGGTCGACGGCGAGCACGCCGACCCGCTTGCCCTGCTTGCGGTAGGCGGTGACCAGCGCCGAGGTCGACGTCGACTTGCCGACCCCGGGCGACCCGGTCAGCCCCACCACGTACGCCCCTCCGGTCAGCGGCGCGAGCGCCGCCATGACCTCCCGGAGCTGCGGGGACGCCCCCTCCACCAGCGAGATCAGCCGGGCGACGGCCCGCGGCCGCCCCTCCCTGGCCTGGGCCACCAGCGTGGAGACGTCCTGCATCACAGCTCCGTTCGTGAAAGGGGGATCCGAAACCGCCGTCAGGCCTTCGGTACCCGGACGATCAGCGCGTCACCCTGACCACCGCCACCGCACAGCGCGGCCGCGCCCACACCGCCGCCCCGCCGCTTCAGCTCCAGCGCCAGATGCAGCACGAGACGCGCACCGGACATCCCGATCGGGTGACCCAGGGCAATGGCACCACCGTTGACATTCACCTTTTCGGTGGACACCCCGAGGTCCTTCATGGACTGCACGGCGACCGCCGCGAACGCCTCGTTGATCTCGATGAGGTCAAGGTCCTCGACGCCCAGCCCCTCCTTCTTCAGCGCGTGCTGGATCGCGTTGGACGGCTGCGACTGAAGCGAGTTGTCCGGCCCGGCCACGTTCCCGTGGGCCCCGATCTCGGCGATCCACTCCAGGCCGAGTTCCTGCGCCTTGGCCTTGCTCATCACGACCACGGCGGCGGCACCGTCGGAGATCTGCGAGGCGGAACCGGCCGTGATCGTGCCGTCCTTGGAGAAGGCGGGGCGCAGCTTGCCGAGCGACTCAACGGTCGTGTCGCCGCGGATGCCCTCGTCCTTGCTGAACAGCACCGGGTCGCCCTTGCGCTGCGGGATCTCGACGGGCGTGATCTCGGCCTCGAACAGGCCGTTCTTCTGCGCGGCGGCGGCCCGCTGGTGGGACAGCGCGGCGATCTCGTCCTGCTCGGCCCGGCCGATGCCGAGGCGGGTGTTGTGCTTCTCCGTGGACTCGCCCATGGCGACGCCGTCGAAGGAGTCGGTCAGGCCGTCGTAGGCCATGGCGTCGAGCATCTGCACCGCGCCGTACTTGAAGCCCTCGCGGGACTTGGGCAGCAGGTGCGGGGCGTTGGTCATGGACTCCTGGCCGCCGGCGACGACCACGTCGAACTCACCCGCGCGGATCAACTGGTCGGCGAGCGCGATCGCGTCGAGGCCCGAGAGGCACACCTTGTTGATGGTCAGCGCCGGCACGTTCATCGGGATGCCGGCCTTGACCGCGGCCTGACGCGCCGGGATCTGCCCCGCCCCGGCCTGGAGCACCTGCCCCATGATCACGTACTGCACCTGGTCGCCGCCGATCCCCGCACGGTCGAGGGCGGCCTTGATCGCGAAGCCGCCGAGGTCGGCTCCGGAGAAGGACTTGAGCGAACCGAGCAACCGTCCCATGGGCGTACGCGCGCCCGCGACGATCACCGAGCTGTTCGCTTCGGAGGTTCCAGAAGACATGAGCTGCGATCCCCTTACCGGCTGCACAGCCGAGGAGTGAACGAGGGTTTACTTCGAATGTACTGACCGGTACTCCACCCCGTCATCGGGCTGTCGGTGTGATCGCGCGCACGTTGCGTAACCACCGCAGGAGCGCTGCACTGAATCCATGCTGACGCGAATCGACCACATCGGAATCGCCTGTTTCGACCTCGACAAGACCGTCGAGTTCTACCGTGCCACCTACGGCTTCGAGGTGTTCCACTCCGAGGTCAACGAGGAGCAGGGCGTGCGCGAGGCCATGCTCAAGATCAACGAGACGTCCGACGGCGGCGCCTCCTACCTGCAGCTTCTCGAGCCGATCCGCGAGGACTCCACCGTCGCGAAGTGGCTGGCGAAGAACGGCGAGGGCGTCCACCACATCGCTTTCGGTACGGCGGACGTCGACGCCGAGTCCGCGGACATCCGCGACAAGGGCGTACGCGTGCTGTACGAAGAGCCGCGACGCGGTTCCATGGGGTCACGGATCACCTTCCTGCACCCCAAGGACTGCCATGGCGTACTGACAGAACTGGTCACTTCGGCGCCTGTTGAGTCACCTGAGCACTGACCCTCGTACATAGAGGCCGGTAGGGTTGGGTGCGGTCGCCGCTCAGCCAGGGTGACCGCGGTCCCGCCGTGCGACGGCAGGACCACCGGGGTCCGGGTTTCGGGGGAAGAGCGTCGGGGCAGCAGCCTCTGCTCCGCCGATGATCTGACACCATTCCCCGGGGGCCCCGTTCGGCGGATGGACGGAGCTCGTTTGGAGAGAGTTGCGACCAGGGGACGGATGGGACCGCGCAGTGCGGGGCTACGAGAGCCAGGAGCGAGAGCCGGCGGCTGACGTCGACCACCTCTCTCGGTTCGAAGCCGAGATGAAGCGGCTGAAGACCGAACGGGAAAAGGCGATCCAGCACGCCGAGGACCTCGGCTACCAGGTCGAGGTGCTGCGCGCCAAGCTGCACGAGGCGCGGCGCACCATCATGTCCCGGCCCTCCTTCGAGGGGGGCGACATCGGCTGGCAGGCCGAGCAGTTGCTGCGCAACGCGCAGATGCAGGCCGACCAGATCCGCGCGGACGCCGACCGGGAGCTGAGCGAGGCCCGGGCCCAGACCCAGCGGATCCTCCAGGAGCACGCCGAGCAGGCGGCCCGCCTCCAGGCGGAGCTGCACCAGGAGGCGGTGACCCGCCGCCAGGAGCTGGCCGAGCGCCGCCAGACGGTCGAGTCGCACGTCAACGAGAACGTGGCGTGGGCGGAGCAGCTGCGGGCCCGCACCGAGCAGCAGGCCCGCCGGCTGCTGGAGGAGTCCCGCGCCGAGGCCGAGCAGGCCATGGCCACCGCCCGCGCGGAGGCCGAGCGGCTGACGACGGAGGCCCGGCAGCGGCTGACGAACGCGGCCGAGGAGGCCCGCGCCGAGGCCGAGCAGATCCTGCGGCGCGCCCGCACGGACGCCGAGCGCCTGCTCAACGCCGCCTCCACACAGGCCCAGGAGGCCACCGACCACGCCGAGCAGCTGCGGACGTCCACCGCCTCGGAGTCGGAGTCGGCGCGCCGCCGGGCCCAGGAGCTGAGCAAGGCCGCCGAGCAGCGGATGGCCGAGGCCGAGGAGGCGCTGCGCAAGGCGCAGACCGAGGCGGAGAAGCTGGTCGCGGAGGCCAAGGAGGCCGCCGCCAAGGCCCTGGCGAGCGCCGAGTCCGCGAACGAGACGCGGACGCGCACCGCCAAGGAACAGGTCGCCCGGCTGGTCGAGGAGGCCACGAAGGAGGCCGAGAACACCAAGTCCGAGGCCGAGCAGATCGTCGCGGACGCCCGTGCCGAGGCCGAGAAGATCGTCGCGGAGGCCTCCGAGAAGGCCCGCACGCTCACGGCCGAGGAGACCGCGACCCAGCTGTCCAAGGCGGCCCGGACGGCCGAGGAGGTCCTCACCAAGGCGTCGGAGGACGCCAAGAAGACCACCAAGGCCGCGGCCGAGGAGGCCGAGCGGATCCGCAAGGAGGCCGAGGCCGAGGCGGACCGGCTGCGCGCCGAGGCACACGACATCGCCGAGCAGCTCAAGGGCGCGGCGAAGGACGACACCAAGGAGTACCGCGCCAAGACGGTCGAGCTGCAGGAGGAGGCCCGCCGGCTGCGCGGCGAGGCCGAACAGCTGCGGGCGGACGCCGTCGAGGAGGGCGAGAAGATCCGCGCCGAGGCCCGCAAGGAGGCCGTGGCGCAGATCGAGGAGGCGGCGAAGTCCGCCGAGGAACTGCTCGCCAAGGCCAAGGCGGACGCCGACGAGCTGCGCACGACCGCCCAGACGGACAGCGAGAAGGTCCGCACCGAGGCCATCGAGCGGGCGACGACCCTGCGCCGGCAGGCCGAGGAGACCCTCCAGCGCACCCGGCAGGAGGCCGAGCGGCACCGCGAGGAGGTCATCGAGCAGGCCGAGGCCCTCAAGGCGGACGCCGAGCGCGCGGCGCGGGAGCTGCACGAGGAGACCGAGCGGGCCGTAGAGGCCCGCCGCGCGGAGGCCGCCGAGGAACTGACGCGGCTCCAGACGGACGCGGAGGAGCGGCTGGCGGCGGCCGAGCAGGCCCTGTCGGACGCCCGTGAGGAGGCCGCGCGGATCCGCCGCGAGGCCGCCGAGGAGAACGAGCGGCTGCGCGCCGAGGCCGCCGAGCGGATCCGCACGCTCCAGCAGCAGGCCGAGGCCGAGGCCGAACGGCTGCGCGACGAGGCCGCGTCGGACGCGTCCGCGGCGCGCGCCGAGGGCGAGGCCGTCGCCGTACGCCTGCGGTCGGAGGCCGCGAGCGAGGCCGAGCGGCTGAAGTCGGAGGCGCAGGAGAGCGCCGACCGGATGCGCGCGGAGGCGCAGGCCGCCGCCGAGCGGCTCGCCACGGAGGCGTCCGAGACGCTGGCCGCCGCCCAGGAGGAGGCCAACCGGCGCCGCCGCGAGGCCGAGGAACTCCTCGGCAGCGCCCGGCAGGAGGCCGACCAGGAGCGCGAGCGGGCCCGCGAGCAGAGCGAGGAGCTGCTGGCCTCGGCGCGCAAGCGCGTGGAGGAGGCGCAGACCGAGGCCGTCCGGCTGGTCGAGGAGGCCGACCGGCGCGCCACGGAGATGGTGTCGGCGGCCGAGCAGCACGCGCAGCAGGTCCGGGACTCCGTCGCGGGGCTGCACGAGCAGGCGCAGGAGGAGATCGCCGGGCTGCGCTCCGCCGCCGAGCACGCGGCGGACCGTACGCGCCGGGAGGCCCAGGAGGAGGCGGACCGTGTCCGCTCCGACGCCTACGCCGAGCGGGAGCGGGCGAGCGAGGACGCGGGCCGGCTGCGCCGCGAGGCGCACGAGGAGACCGAGGCCGCCAAGGCGCTCGCCGAGCGGACGATGTCCGAGGCGATCGCGGAGGCGGAGCGGATCCGCACGGAGGTCTCCGAGCACGCCCAGCGGGTGCGCACGGAGGCGTCGGACACCATCGCCGAGGCCGAGCAGAGCGCCGCGCGCACCCGGGCGGACGCCCGCGAGGACGCCAACCGCATCCGGTCGGACGCGGCGACGCAGGCGGACACCCTCATCACCGAGGCCCGCAACGAGGCGGAGCGGCTCACCACCGAGACGGTCCAGGAGACCGACCGGCTGCGGATGGAGACGGTCACCGAGGCCGAGCGGGTCCGCACCGAGGCCCTCTCCGCGGCCGAGCGCGTCCGTTCCGAGGCGGCCGCGGAGGCCGAGCGGCTGCGGGCCGAGTCGGTCGCCAAGGCCGACCAGCTGATCGGGGAGGCCACCGGCGAGGCGGAGCGGCTGCGGGCCGAGGCCGCCGAGACGGTCGGCTCGGCGCAGCAGCACGCGGAGCGGGTCCGTTCCGAGGCCGAGCGCGTCAAGGCCGACGCGGAGGCGGAGGCGGAGCGGCTCGTCGCGTCGGCGCGCGAGGAGGCCGACCGCACGCTGGACGAGGCCCGCAAGGACGCCAACAAGCGGCGCTCCGAGGCGGCCGAGCAGGTCGACAAGCTCATCTCGGAGACCACGGCCGAGGCGGACAAGCTGCTCGGCGAGGCGCAGCAGCAGGCGCACAAGACCACCGCGGAGGCCGAGGCGCAGGCCGACACGATGGTGGGCGCGGCCCGCAAGGAGGCCGACCGGCTCGTGTCCGAGGCGACGGTCGAGGGCAACTCGCTGGTGGAGAAGGCCCGTACGGACGCGGACGAGCTGCTGGTCGGCGCGCGTCGGGACGCCACGCAGATCAGGGAGCGCGCCGAGGAGCTGCGCGACCGCATCACCTCGGAGATCGAGGAGCTGCACGAGCGGGCCCGCCGTGAGTCGGCCGAGACGATGAAGGCGGCGGGCGACCGCTGCGACGCGCTCGTCAAGGCGGCCGAGGAGCAGCTCGCGAAGGCGCAGGCGAAGGCCAAGGAGATCGTGTCGGAGGCCAACTCCGAGGCGGGCAAGGTCCGTATCGCCGCGGTGAAGAAGGCGGAGGGGCTGCTCAAGGAGGCCGAGCAGAAGAAGACCACGCTGATCCGGGAGGCCGAGGAGCTCAAGGCCGAGGCGATCCGCGAGGCCAAGCGCACGGTCGAGGAGGGCAAGCGCGAGCTGGAGGTCCTGGTCCGCCGTCGCGAGGACATCAACGCGGAGATCTCCCGTGTCCAGGACGTGCTGGAGGCGTTGGAGTCCTTCGAGGCCCCGTCCGCGGCCAAGGACAACGGGGTCAAGGCGGGAGCGGCGGTCGGCGCACCCCGTTCGGGTGGCAAGACTTCGGAAAGCTAGCGAAGCGGGGCGAATCCGGTGTCTGCTGGGGTCTTTGACCACGTCTTTGGCAAGCAGTCCGACGGACGGCCACTCAAAAGGGGTCTCATTTTGCAGATCAAACGCGCATCCGCTCGATGACACACCGTTTCGGCCCCTAGGATTCCACCTATCACCTCACCGGTCTCATTCGACAGGAACCCCATGAGCGACACTTCCCCCTACGGCTTCGAGCTTGTGCGGCGTGGGTACGACCGCGCTCAGGTGGACGAACGTATCTCCAAGCTCGTCTCCGACCGTGACAGCGCTCTCGCCCGCATCACCGCTCTGGAAAAGCGCATCGAGGAGCTCCACCTCGAGACGCAGAACGCCCAGGCCCAGATCAGCGACGCCGAGCCGTCGTACGCGGGTCTCGGCGCGCGCGTGGAGAAGATCCTCCGCCTCGCCGAGGAAGAGGCGAAGGACCTGCGCGAGGAGGCCCGGCGCGCGGCGGAGCAGCACCGCGAGCTCGCCGAGTCGGCGGCCCAGCAGGTGCGCAACGACGCCGAGTCGTACTCCGCGGAGCGCAAGGCCAAGGCCGAGGACGAGGGCCTGCGGATCGTCGAGAAGGCCAAGAGTGACGCCGCCCAGCTGCGTGCCGAGGCGCAGAAGGACGCGCAGTCCAAGCGCGAGGAGGCGGACGCCCTCTTCGAGGAGACCCGCGCCAAGGCCGCGCAGGCCGCCGCCGACTTCGAGACGAACCTCGCCAAGCGCCGCGAGCAGTCCGAGCGCGACCTGGCCTCCCGTCAGGCCAAGGCCGAGAAGCGCCTCGCCGAGATCGAGCACCGCGCCGAGCAGCTCCGCCTGGAGGCGGAGAAGCTGCGCACGGACGCCGAGCGCCGCGCCCGCCAGACGGTGGAGACGGCCCAGCGCCAGGCCGAGGACATCGTGGCCGACGCCAACGCCAAGGCCGACCGCATCCGTTCGGAATCCGAGCGCGAGCTGGCCGCCCTCACCAACCGCCGCGACAGCATCAACGCCCAGCTGACGAACGTCCGCGAGATGCTCGCGACGCTCACGGGCGCCGCGGTGGCCGCGGCCGGCACGCCGGCCGAGGACGAGCCGATCTCCCGTGGGGTCCCGGCCCAGCAGTCCCGGTAACAGCCCGGCATACGGAGTCTGAATCTCCGCAAAGCCCTCTGCCGCTCGGGTGGCAGAGGGCTTTGTCCCGTTCTAGCGTGGCGGCATGATTGAGCTGGAGGGGCTGACCAAGCGGTACGGCGAGAAGGTGGCGGTCAACAACCTGTCCTTCACCGTCAGACCGGGCATCGTGACCGGCTTCCTCGGGCCGAACGGCGCGGGCAAGTCCACCACCATGCGGATGATCCTGGGTCTCGACCACCCGACCGCCGGCGACGTCCGCATCGACGGCAAGCACTACCAGCAGCTCAAGGACCCGCTGACGTACATCGGTGCCCTGCTGGAGGCCAAGGCCTGGCACGGCGGGCGCAGCGCCTACAACCACCTGCTGTGCCTCGCGCAGAGCAACGGCGTCCCGAAGCAGCGGGTCGGCGAGGTGCTGGAGACGGTCGGGCTGACGGCGGTCGCGAAGAAGAAGACCAAGGGCTTCTCGATGGGCATGGGGCAGCGGCTGGGCATCGCGGCCGCGCTGCTCGGCGATCCGCGGATCCTGATGTTCGACGAGCCGGTCAACGGCCTCGACCCCGAGGGCATCCACTGGATCCGCACCCTGATGAAGTCGCTGGCCGCGCAGGGCCGGACCGTGTTCGTCTCCTCCCACCTGATGAGCGAGATGGCGCTGACGGCCGACCACCTCGTCGTCATCGGGCAGGGGCGGCTCCTCGCGGACACCTCCATGGCCGACTTCATCGACCGGAACTCACGGTCGTACGTCCGGGTCCGCACACCGCAGCGGGAGCGGCTGCTCGACGTGCTGCACCAGGCGGGCATCGTGGTCGTGGAGAGCGGCGACGGAGTGCTGGAGGTGGACGGCGGCAAGGCCGAGCAGATCGGTGAGCTGGCGGCGCAGCACCGGATCACGCTGCACGAGCTGAGCCCGCAACAGGCCTCGCTGGAGGAGGCGTTCATGCGGCTGACGGCGGAGTCGGTGGAGTACCACGCCCACAGCGACACGAGTGCCGGGCCGCCACCGCAGCAGTGGGTCGACGCCTGGGGGAGGAGCTGAGCATGGCGGCGACACAGGTCGTACGGTCGGAGTGGACCAAGATCCGGTCAGTGGCGTCCACGGTGTGGACACTCTCGCTGGTGGTGGTCGTGACGGTCGCCCTCGGCATGCTGATCTCGGCGCTGTCGAAGAACGAGTTCGACTCCATGGGCACGCAGGAGCGGGCGGAGTTCGACCCGACGTTCATCAGCTTCGCGGGGATGAGTCTCGGCCAGCTCGCGATGATCGTGTTCGGGGTGCTGGTCGTGTCGAACGAGTACAGCACCGGCATGATCCGCACCTCGCTGGCCGCCGTGCCGCAACGCGGCTCCTTCCTGTTCAGCAAGATCGCGGTGGCCACCGCGCTGGCCCTGCTGGTGGGCCTCGTCACCAGCTTCGCCGCCTTCTTCCTGGGGCAGGCGATGCTGGGTGAGCACCGGGCGGAGATCGGCGACCCGGGCGTGCTGCGGGCGGTGTTCGGCGGCGGCCTCTACATGGCCCTGATCGCGATGTTCTCCATGGGCGTCGCCACGATGCTGCGCTCGCCGATGCTGTCACTGGGCATCCTGATGCCGTTCTTCTTCCTGATCTCCAACATCCTGGGGAACGTCGACGCGACGAAGAAGGTCGGCCGGTTCCTGCCCGACCAGGCCGGCAGCAAGATCATGCAGGTGGTCCCGCCGCTCGACGACGACACGCCGTACGGGCCGTGGGGCGGCCTCGGGATCATGGGGCTGTGGGTGCTGGCGGCGCTGATCGGCGGGTACGTGCTGCTGAAGAAGCGCGACGCTTAGGGGGACAGGCTTGGCGTGACCTTTTACCTGCTCTTGGGCGGAACCGTCAGCGCCTCGATATCCTCCTAACCCTTACGGGGGCGTGTGCCCCGCTGTCCTGAACCTTGCGATGGGTGCGGAGCATGATCGAAGCAGTCGGCCTGACGAAGCGCTACGGCGACAAGACCGCTGTGTACAACCTTTCCTTCCAGGTGCGGCCCGGAGCCGTCACGGGCTTCCTCGGGCCGAACGGCTCGGGCAAGTCGACGACGATGCGGATGATCCTCGGCCTGGACAACCCGACCAGCGGCCACGTCACGATCGGCGGCTATCCCTACCGCAAGCTGCCCAACGCCCCCCGCCAGGTCGGCGCCCTGCTGGACGCCAAGGCCGTGCACGGCGGCCGCGCCGCCCGCAACCACCTGCTGTGCCTGGCCCAGCTGTCGGGCATCCCGGCCCGGCGCGTGGACGAGGTGCTCGGGGTCGTCGGCCTCCAGGACGTGGCCAAGAAGCGGTCCAAGGGCTTCTCCCTCGGCATGGGGCAGCGGCTCGGCATCGCCGCGGCGCTGCTCGGCGACCCGCAGGTGCTGCTGTTCGACGAGCCGGTCAACGGCCTCGACCCCGAGGGCATCCTCTGGGTGCGCAACCTGATGAAGGCGCTCGCGGCCGAGGGCCGGACGGTCTTCGTCTCCTCCCACCTGATGAGCGAGATGGCGCTGACCGCCGACCACCTCATCGTCATCGGGCGCGGGCAACTGCTCGCCGACATGAGCGTGACGGACTTCATCTCGGCGAACTCCGCCGACTTCGCGCGCGTCCGGACGCCCGACACCGAGCCGCAGCAGCGCGAGAAGCTGTCGGCCGCGCTCACCGAGTCGGGCGGGCACGTGCTGCCCGAGCAGGACGGCGCGCTGCGGGTGACGGGGCTGCCGCTCCCCCGCATCAGCGACATCGCGCACGACCACGGCGTACGGCTGTGGGAGCTGTCGCCGCACCAGGCCTCGCTGGAGGAGGCGTACATGCGGATGACGCAGGGCGCCGTCGACTACCGCTCCACCATCGACCAGAAGGAAGGGCTCCAGCAGCCGCTGCCGCCCGGTGCGCAGCCGCCGATGCCGGTGCCCGGCCAGGGCCAGCCCGGCTGGTACGCCCCGCCGCCGCCCCAGCAGGGCGGCCAGCCGTTCCCGATGCCGCCGCAGGGCGCCCCGGGCCAGGCCCCGGCGGGCCCGTACGGCGCCCCCGGAGCCGCTCCGGGCGCCTC
>JJOH01000094.1 GCA_000696115.1 Streptomyces olindensis | reverse complement strand
GCGTCCAACCGCCGTTGCAGCTCCCGGTGGGCGGCGGCGTCGAGGAGGGCGGCGGCCGCGGCCTGCGGGGTGTCGAAGCCGGCACGGAAGGCGGCGTCGGCGAGCCGGGCGTCGGCGTCCTTCAGCCGCTGCGCCGCGTCCTCGGCGGCACGGGCCGCGTCGGCGGCGTCCGAGAGCAGCGCGGCCTGCCGCTGCAACTGCGCGGCCCGCGCGGCGACGCTGTCCAGGGCACCCCGCGCCCGGTCCAACTCCTCTTCCAGCAGGGCCCGTTCGCGGTCCAGCCGGTCCCGGTGACCGACCCGGGAGGCGGTCCGCACGGCGGCCTCCTGCCGAGCGGCGACACGCCGTTCGTGCTCCTGCCCCGCCTGCCGCAGCCGCTCCTGCGCGGAGTGCAGTTCGGCGGCGGCGCCGCGGGCGTGCGCATACCGCGCCTGAAGCTCCTCGACCTCGGCGGCGAGCCGGTCGGTGGGGGTGTCACCGGCCTCGGCGGTGGCGGCGGCCAGCGCCTCCCGTACGACGCCGAGGCGCCGCTCGGCCTCGGCGCGCTGTTCGTCGGCCCGCTGGTGGGCGGCGAGGGCCTGGTCCTCCGCCTCGCGGTCGACATGCCCGGCGACCTTGCGGGCGGGCGCCGGATGCTCGGTGGCGCCGCAGACGGCGCAGGGCTCACCGTCGGTGAGGTGCGCGGCCAGTTCGGCGGCGATACCGGTCAGGCGCTGTTCCTTGAGGTCGAGCCAGTGCTGCTTGGCGCGCAGCGCCTGTTCCCGCGCGGTACGGACCTGGTCGACGGCCTCGTCCGTGTCCTGGGCGAGCTGGTCGCGCAGCCGGGCCGCCTTGAGTCGTTGCTGCGCGGGCTCGCGCTGTACGGCGAGCTGTTCGGCGAGGGAGGCGGCCTGCTGCGCGGTGTCGACACGGGCCTGGAGGGCGGTGCGCGTCTCCTCCCAGCCGTCGAGCCAGGCCTCGGCCTCGTGCAGGAGGTCGGCGTCGGCGCGCTCCTGGCGGTCCAGGCCGGCGCGTTCGTCGAGGAGTTCGGCGAGCCGCAGTTCGGCGCGGCGGGCCGAGTCCAGTCCGCCCAGTTCCTCCGCGGCGCGGCGGGCGGCGGTCGCGAGTCCGGCCGCGCCCGCGTCGGCGAAGCTCTCGGGCAGCCGTGCACGCGCGCGTGCCTCGGCGGCGGCGGTGCGCCGGTGTTCGGCGTCGGCGGACTCGCGCAGCTCCAGGGCGGGCGCGACCGCCTCGGCCTTGCGGGCCCGCTCCATGAGGGCCTGCGCCTCCCGGTACGCCTGCGCTCCCTCCTCCAGACGCGCGGCCCGTTCCCGGGTCTCGGTGAACCGCCGCTGCAGCCGGGCCAGTTCGCGTGCGTCGTCCAGGACGCGGGCGGCCGCGGCGTGCGCGGACTCGGCGGCGGCGAGCCCGCACTCGGCGACGGTGAGCTGTTCCCGGGCGGTGCCGCGGGCGACGGCGGCCGCGCTCAGCACGGCCTCGGCGAGTCCCGGTTCGCCCGGGGCGAGGTCCGGCAGCTCCATGGCGTCACCGGCGGCCTGCTGCATGCGGTGCGCGTCGGCCAGCAGTTCGGCGTCGCCGTCCCGCACCTGGGCCTCGGTGGCGCGGCGGCGCTCGGCGAGTCGCTTCTCCACGTCGGCGAAGCGACGGGTGTCGAACAGGCGGCCGAGCAGCTTGCCGCGGGCTTCGGCGTCGGCGCGCAGGAACCGGGCGAAGTCGCCCTGCGGCAGCAGCACGACCTGGCAGAACTGCTCCCGGCTCATGCCGAGCAGCTGGGTGATCTCCTCGCCGATCTCCTGGTGGGAGCGGCTGAGGTCCTTCCAGGTGCCGGCCGTCGCGTCGTACTCCCGGAGCCAGGTCTGCGCCTTGTCCAGCGTCGTGCCCGTCCCGCGTTTCTTGGGGCGTTCCCAGGGCGGCTGGCGGGTGATCTCCAGTCGGCGCCCGGCGACGGAGAGGTCGAGGGTGACCTCGGTGCGGACCGTGGGGGCGGCGTGGTCGCTGCGCAGTGTCGCGCCCTGTCCGCCGCTCTGCCGGGCGCCCGGCACCGAGCCGTACAGGGCGTAGCACACGGCGTCGAGGACGGACGTCTTGCCGGCGCCGGTCGGGCCGTGCAGCAGGAACAGGCCGGCCGCCGACAGTTCGTCGAAATCGACGCTCTGGGTGCCTCCGAAGGGCCCGAAGGCGGTGAGCGTGAGCCGGTGGAGCCTCACCGGGCCACCTCCCGCACCGTCTCGTCGGCCCGCACGGCGTCGAACGCGTCCCGCAGCACGCCTTGTTCGCGGGCGTCGGGTCCGGCGCCCCGCACATGGGTGACGAAGTCCTCCGCGATCTGCTGGTCGCTGCGCCCGGCGAGGCGGCGGGCGTACGACACCTCGGTCTCCTCCCGGTCCCGGTCGGGGTCGAAGAGGAGGCTGAGCGTGTGCGGGAAGCGCTCGCTGAGCCGGGCCATCGGGTCGGCCGGGCGGACCGGGTCGGTGAGCGTGGCCTCGACCCACGCGTCCTCGTGGCGGGCCAGCACCGGGTCGGCGAGCAGGTCCTCCAGCGTGCCGCGGATCCGGGCCAGGGGGCGCGGCACCGGGCAGTCGACGCGCTCGGCGTCGATCGAGCCGTCGGCGGCCAGGTCGACGAGCCACATGCTCTTGCGGTGGGCGGCCTCGGAGAAGGAGTAGGGCAGCGGGGAGCCGGAGTAGCGGATCCGGTCGGTGAGGGTCTGGCAGCCGTGCAGATGCCCGAGCGCCACGTAGTCGACGCCGTCGAACACGCCGGCGGGCACCGCGGCGACGCCGCCGACGGTGATGTCGCGTTCGCTGTCGCTGGGTTCGCCGCCGGTGACGAAGGCGTGCGCGAGGACGACGGAGCGCGTGCCGGGCGCGCGGGCGGCGAGGTCGGCGCGGACCCGGTCCATGGCGGCGGCGAGCACGGCCTCGTGCCCGGGCTTCTCGACGCCGAACTCGTCCTTCACCAGGGCGGGTTCGAGGTACGGCAGTCCGTAGAAGGCGACGTCCCCGTGGGCGTCGGGCAGCACCACCGGGGTACCGGCCGCCGACGGCTCGGTCCTCAGATGGATGCCGGCCCGTCCGATCAGGCCCGCTCCGACGCCGAGACGGCGGGCCGAGTCGTGGTTCCCGGAGATCATGACGGTCGGCACACCGAGGTCGGCGAGGCGGTGCAGGGCGTCGTCGAACAGCTCGACCGCGGCGAGCGGCGGCACCGCACGGTCGTACACGTCCCCGGACACGACGACCGCGTCCACGGCCCGCTCTCGCACGGTGGTGACGAGGTGGGCGATGAACTCGGCCTGGGCGCCGAGCATGTTCACCCGGTGGAACGCCCGGCCGAGATGCCAGTCGGAAGTGTGCAGCAGTCTCATGAAACCGCACTGCCCCGCACGTCTGCCCCCACTGCGCCTCCAGAACCAGCACGAACCCACACGGGGCTCGCTCTCAACGCCTGCCACGCTAACGCATGGCGGCCCCCGACCCGGTCGAGGCTGCCGGACCCGGACACTTAATAATGGATCCCATTTTCATATAGAGTCATGGGCCCACCCACGAGGAGGTCGCCCCATGACGGAACACGCCGTGCGCCTGGGCACCGTCCAGGAAACGCTCCTGATCCCCCTGTACGGCCGGGCGGTGGAGAACCGCAAGCCGGAACCCGCCCTGCGCGACCCGAGGGCGGAGGAGATCGTCGCATCGATCGACTACGACTTCAGCCGCTTCGACGACCAGCCCAGCCTCTTCGGCTCGGTCCTGCGCACGAGGCTGTTCGACCACTGGATCACGGACTTCCTCACCGCCCATCCCACCGGGACCGTGGTGGAGATCGGCACCGGACTCAACACCCGCTTCGAACGCGTCGACAACGGCCGCGCCCGATGGTTCGACCTGGACCTGCCCGACGTCATCGACCTGCGGCGGACCTTCTTCAGCGACGCCCCGCGCAGGACGATGGTGGCCGGCTCGGTGACGGACGAGGCATGGGCCGACGCGGTCTCCGGGACGGAGGGCCCGTACTTCTTCGCCGCGGAAGCCGTACTGCCCTACCTGGAGGAGGCGGAGGTCCGGGGTGTCGTCGACCTGATCTCCGAGCGTTTCCCCGGCTCGCTGCTGGCCCTGGACACCAACGGCCCCTGGGTCGTCGACAACCAGGACCAGCACGACGTGCTCAGCAAGGTCGAAGCGCGCTTCCGGTGGGCCTGTGCGGATCCGGCCGAACTCAGCACGTGGCGGCCGGGGACGCGGGTCCTCGCCTCGCACACGCTCGACGCGCTGCCGTCCCGGATGTTCGAGGCGTTGCCGGGCACCTGCCGGCAGATGATCACCGACCTTGCCGGGCGGAACCTGCCGCACGTCAAGGCCTACCGGCTCACCCTCGTTCAGCTGCCGTGATCGGCGGGCGCCGGCCCACGAGACCGCGTCCCGTGGGCCGGCGGCGTCAAGGCGACGTGACGGCCAGGACTCGGTTGAGTGCGCTGTCGGGGCGGGCGGTGAGTTCGTCCCAGGTTCCTTCCTCGGAGATACGGCCGGCTTCGAGGACGGCGACGCGGTCGGCGCGGCGGATGGTGGCGGGGCGGTGGGCGATGACGATCGTGGTGCGGTGCCCCTTGCCGAGCGCGGTGGCGAGCCGGGCGTCCGAGGCGTTGTCCAGGTGGGCGGTGGTCTCGTCGAGCACGAGGACCCTGGGCTCCGCCAGCAGGGCGCGGGCCAGGGCGACGCGGGCGCGCTGACCGCCGGAGAGGGTGGCGCCGCGCTCGCCGACGAGGGTCTCCAGGGGGGCGATCCGGTCGACGCCGCACAACCGGGCTGTCGCGGCCAGCAGTTGCTCCTCCGCACCGGGGGCGCTGAGGAGCAGATTGTCGGCGAGGGTTCCGTGGAAGAGGGGGGTGTCCTGACCGACCACGGCGACGGCGCCGCGGAGCTGGGCGTCGGTCAGGTCGCGCAGGTCGACGGGGTCCTTTCCGTCGGGCACCAGCTGGACGGCTCCCGCGGAGGGATCCCAGAAGCGGGCCAGCAGGTGTGCGCAGGTCGACTTGCCCGCCCCCGAGACACCGACCAGGGCGAGAGTCTGCCCCGCCGGAACCGTCAGATCGACGCCGTCCAGCACGGGTCGGCCGCCGTAGCCGAAGCTCACCCGGTGCAGCCGGACGCCCAGTGGGCCCGCGGGAAGCGGGCGGGGTGAGGCGGGCGGCGGGGCGAGCGCCGGGGCTTTCAGGGCCGCGTCGACGCGGGCGGCCGCGGCGCGCAGACCCACGGCCTGGCTCAGTGCCCGGGCCGACTCGGCGACCGGGCCGAGCACCGACACGGCCAGTGCCATCGCCGCCGGGGCCCATGCGCCATGCAGCCGCCCGGAGGTCACGGACTGGGCCGCGGTGGCCACCACGCCGAGGACCGCGAGGACGATGAGGGCGTCCCGGACAGCGGCGGCCATGGCTTCCCAGGTCGCCTCGGCCCGCTGGGCCTCGCCGACCTTCCGGCCCTGTTCGGCGAGACGGGCGCGCCGCTCGGCGAGTCCTCCGAAGGCGAGCAGCTCGCGCAGCCCGTCGACGGTTTCCACGGTGTCCGCCGAGAGTTTCGCCGAGGACGCCCGGGTACGGGCTCCCCGCACCGCACGTCCGCTCGCATCGGCGAAGGGCGCCGCGGCGAGCAGCGCGGCGACCGGCAGCATCGCCATGAGCAGCCACGGCTCGACCGTGGCCAGTGCCGTGACTCCACCGGTGAACACCACGCCGGACGCGAGGAGTTGGGCCGTGGTGTGGGCGTAGAAGAACTCCAGGGCCTCGACATCGGCCATCGCGGTGGCGGCGAGGTCTCCGCTGCGCTTGCCGGCCACCCGGGCGGGTGCGCTGCGGGCGAGCCCGTCGAAGATCCGCACGCGCAGTTCGGCCAGCACCCGGTAGGCCAGGTCGTGCGAGAGGTCCACCTCGCGCCAGGTCATCAGGGCGCGGACGAGGACCAGGACGACGAGAGCGGTGACCGTACCGGCCGAGGGGGCCCGGCCCTCGATGACGGCGGTGCCGACGGTGTGCGCGGCCAGCGTCAACAGGGTGACCAGCGAGCCCTGTTCGACGAGGGCGGCGGCGCAGGTGCGGGCCATCATGGCACGGTGCCCGGCGAGGGCGGGCAGCAGGGCGCGCAGTGAGCCGCGTGCGGGCACGGCGGACAGCTCGGCCGTGGTGCTGTCGGTGGTGCTGCTCATGCGGCGAGCCCTTCTTCGTGCGTGCGGCCCGCCTTGACGAGGTCGGCGTAGACGCCCCCGGCCTCGACGAGGGTGGCGTGATCGCCGATGGCATCCACGCGCCCGCCGTCCAGCACCACGATGCGGTCGGCGTGCCGCACGGCGGCGAGCCGGTGGGCGACCAGCAGGACGGTGCGGCCGCCCACGGCGTCGAGCAGTTCGCGGACGATGCCGGCCTCCCGGCGTTCGTCGACGGCGCTGGTGGCCTCGTCGAGGACGAGGACCGGAGCGTCGGCCAGCAGGGCGCGCGCGAGGGCGAGCCGCTGGCGCTGGCCGCCGGACAGGGTGGCGCCGCGTTCGCCGAGGACGGTGGCGTAGCCGTCGGGGAGGGCGGCGATCTCGTCGTGGATGCCGGCGGTGCGCGCCGCCCGTACGAGTTCCTCGTCCGTGGCCGCCGGCCGGGCGAGGCGCAGGTTGTCGGCGATGGTGGCGTGGAAGAGGTACGTCTCCTGGGAGACGACGGCGATGCTCCGGCGCAGCGAGTCGAGGGCGTACTCGGTCACGGCGCGGCCGCCGATGAGGATCCGGCCCTGCTGCGGGTCGCGGTGGCGCAGGAGCAGGGCGAGCAGCGTGGACTTGCCGGCGCCCGACGGGCCGACGACGGCCATGGTGCGCCCTGCCTCGGCGGTGAAGGTGACCTGGCGCACGGTGGGTTCCTGCGCGCCCTCGTAGGTGAACTCCACGTTGTCGAAGCGCAGTTCGGGCGGGGCGGACCGGCGCGCCTGTGCTGTTCCCGTGTCGGGGACCGCCGGTTCGGCCGTGCGCAGCGCCGCGAGCCCGTCCGCGGCCGACACACCCAGGTACCCGGCGTGCCACTCGCGGGACAGGTCGCGCACGGGCCGGAAGCACTCGGAGGCCAGGAGCAGCACCAGATAGGTGCCCGTCGCCGTGGTGGATCCGGTGACGGCCGACCAGCAGCCGAGCAGCGCGGCGGCCACGACGCCGCCCTGGATGGCCAGATCGGTCAGGCCGGTGTCGACGAGCGACACGCGGAGCTTGGCGACGGTCGCCCGATGCAGGGCCGCGGAACGCTGCTGAAGCCGTTTCCGGGCGCGCCCGACGGCGCCCGCTGCCCGGAGGGCGGGCATGCCCTGCAGCGCCTCCAGGTAGTCGGCGCCGAGAGCTTCGTAGGTGTCCCAGTGCTCCTTGCCGCGCTTGGCGAGGAGCCGGTCCCAGGCGCGCGGCCCGGCGAGGGCGAGCAGCAGGGCGGGGACGAGGCCGAGGAGTGCGCGCGGTTCGACGACGGCCAGGGCGGCGAGCAGCAGGGGCGGCACGGTGAGGGTGATGAGGAGCTGGGGCAGGTAGCGGGAGACGTAGGCGTCGACGCCCTCCACCCCGTCGACGAGTGTGGTGCGGACGGCCCCGGCGCGCGCGGAGGTCAGGTGTGCGGGTCCGAGCCGTCCGAGGTGGACGAGGAGTTCGTCCCTGAGGCGCACCCTGACCTGTGCGCCGGCACGGCCGGCGGTACGTCGCTGCCACGTGCCGAGCAGGGCCCGGGCGGCGACGACGCCGAGCACCGCTCCGAGGAGCAGGGGGAGCCGGTCCGTGTCGCCCCGGGCCAGGCCGGCGAGGGCGACGGCGAGCAGCGCGGCCTGCGCGAGGTGCGTGAGGGTGACGGCCCCCTGCAGGGCGGCGGCGGCCAGCAGAGGCCGCCGGGCGTGCCCGGCGGCACGGCGCAGCTCGGGGTGGGTGATCACGGGTCCTCTCCTCGGAGTGATCGCAGGGGCGCTCGACGAGCGCGTGGGAGCGGGTGGCCGGGGGCGGGTGTCAGACGCCCTCGGTGAGAGGGTGGTCCGGGTAACACACCGGCCAGCCGCCCTCGGGGTCCTGGCCCACCCGGCCCGCCACCCTGAGGACGTCCGCCAGCAGTCCGGGCGTGACCACCTCCTTCGGCGTCCCGTCGGCCACCACGCGGCCGTCCCGCAGCGCCACGATCCGCTCGGCGAACCGGGCGGCGTGCGCCAGGTCGTGCAGCACCATCACGACGGTGAGACCGCGCTCCTCGCGCAGCCGCACCACGGTCTGGAGCACATCGAGCTGGTGATGCAGGTCCAGGTAGGTGGTCGGCTCGTCCAGCAGCAGGACGCGGGTGTCCTGGGCGAGTGCCATCGCGAGCCGGACCCGCTGCCGCTCGCCCCCGGACAGCGCGTCGACGTCGCGCTCGGCCCAGTCCTCCACGCCGACGTCGCGCAGGGCCCGCCGCACCACGGGGTCGTCGCCCTCGCGCAGCATGCCGAGCGGGCCCCGGGCCGCGTACCGCCCCTGCCGTACGAGCTGCCGTACGGTCATGCCGGGGACGGCCGGGGCCGACTGGTGCAACAGCGCGACGCGCCGGGCGGTGGCGCGCCGGGAGAGCCCGGCGAGGTCGTCCCCGCCGAGCAGGACGCTTCCCTCCTCGGGCCGGAGCAGTCCGGCCGCCAGCCGCAGCAGGGTCGACTTGCCGCAGCCGTTGAGGCCGATGAGGGCGGTCAACTGACCCGGCTCGACGGTCATGTCGACGCCGCGCAGCACGGGCCTGCCGGGGTATCCGAAGCGAACCCCCTCGACGCGGATCCCCACGGGCTCGGTCATGTTCCCCTCCGTCGACATCAGAACGTACGGCTCGGCGCGCGGCGCACGACGACCATCAACAGCGCGGCTCCGAGGCAGGTCGTGAGTGCCCCGACCGGCAGGGTGAGCCGCCCGAAGTCCAGGGCGGCCGCCAGCAGCCGTGACAGCAGTTGCGCCGCCGCGTCCGACCCGCACACCACGGCCGCCCCGACCAGGGCGGAACCGGGCAGCGACACCCGCAGGTCCGCGCCGAACACGGCCACGGCGACATGCGGCACGAGCAGTCCGACGAACCCCAGCGCCCCCACGGCGGCCACCGCTCCCGCCGTCAGCGCCACCGCGCACAGCAGGGCGAGGGACCGGGCCCGTCCGGTGGCCAGCCCCGCGGCGGCGGCGAGTTCGTCCCCGCAGCGCAACAGCGTCAGGGGCCCGGCGAGCAGCCACGCCGCGGCACCCCAGGCCAGCGCCCAGGGCCACAGCAGGTGCCAGTGCTGCCACACCCTGCCCTCCGTCGTGCCGACGAGCCACTGCACGACGCTGCCCAGCTCGCCCGGCGCGACCAGCAGCACCATGGCGGTCAGCCCGCCGAGCACCGCCGATACGAGGACCCCGTGCAGGGCGGTCTGTTCCGGGTCGCCCCGGCCGCGTCCGGCGAGCAGCCACAGCAGGGTGGCCCCGGTGCAGCCCCCCACGCACGCGGCGACGACCACCGCGAGGGGAGATTCCCAGCCGGCGAGGCCGAGGCCGGTCGCGGTGACGGCTCCGAGCACCGCGCCCGGCGTCACACCCGTGACCTCGGGTCCGGCCAGGGGGTTGCGCAGAGCTGACTGCAGGACCAGGCCCGCGACTCCCAGGCACGCTCCCGCGCCGAGGGCCACCAGCAGCCGGGGCAGCCGGAGTTGGAACACGATGTGCCGTTCCGTCGCGTCGCCGCCTCCGCCGAGCACGTCCGCGACCACGGACGGGGACAGGCCCCGCCCAGCCAGCAGTTCGGCGCAGGCGCACACGACGACGAGCGCGACGAGCGCCCCGAAGCGCCGGTTCATCGGGCCTCCCCCGCTTCGGCCGCCCAGCCGGGTTCGCCGCCCGGCTCCTGCCGGTGGCCATGCCCGGGGGTCTCCGGGGAGGGTTCCGACCCGCGCGGGCCCGGCGGTTCGAGGGACACGGCAACGGAGCCGGCCGCTCGTCGCGGAGCAGTCGGTCTCCGGCGGCCCGACCGGAGCAGGGCGACACCGGCCGGCACACCGAGCAGGGCCGTCCAGGCGCCGACCGGTGTCTCGACGGGCACCAGGGCCAGCCGGGCCGGGATGTCGGCGACGGCCACCACGACCGCACCCCACGCCGCCGACCACGGCAGCCAACCCACCGCGGTCGCACCCGGGTTGAGCCGTCGGGCCAGGTGCGGGGCGAGGAATCCGACCCAGGCCACGGGCCCGCACACGGCCGTCACGGGCGCGATCAGCACGATGGCGATGGCCAGCGCCGCCAACCGTGCCCGCTGCGCCCGGACGCCCAGCGCCTCGGCGTCCTCGTCCCCCAGCCGCAGCACCGAGAGCACCGGCGCGCACAGCACGAGCGCGGGTACCGCGACGAGCAGCCACGGCCACAGCCCGGTGACGTCGTCCCAGGTGCGGGCGGAGAGGGAGCCGAGCAGGTAGCGGTAGATCAGCTGAAGGTCGAGCTGGTCGGCCATCACCATGAGCACGAGCAGCGCGGCCTGCAACGCGGCGGCGACCGCGGCACCGGTGAGCAGCACCGCGGACGGGCTGCGCCCGAGCCCGGCCGCGAGCAGCGTGAGTCCGCCGCCGAGCACGGCGCCGCCGATCGCCAGCAGCGGCTGGACGGCGACGGGGATGGACACCGCCAGCACCAGCGGTGCGGCGACCCCGAACGCGGCTCCCGACGACACCCCCAGCATCTCGGGGATGGCCAGGGGATTGCGCAGCGCCTCCTGCAGCACGAGCCCTGCGGCACCCAGGCAGGCCCCGGCGGCCAGCGCCAGCACCAGCCGGGGCAGGCGCAGTTCGGTGACCACGATCCCGGCAAGGGTGGAGTCGGCATCCCGCAGCGCGCCGGGCAGCCGGTACAGCTGCACATAGGGCGTGCCCAGGCTCAGCGCGCAGCCGGATGCGACGGCCACCAGGGAGACCAGCAAGGGCAGTTGCCACGGCACAGCCCTGCGCCCCCGCGTGGTCACGTCGTCCGCTGCGGCCTCGGTCGCAGGGGGCGCGTTCACCGCAGCGCGGCCGTGGCCTCGTCGAGGACGATCCCCAGCGAGCGGGTGCCGCGGCCCTTGGCCCACACCTCGGAGTTCACCTCGTGGACGTCCCCGTTCTGCACGGCCGGGATCTTCCCCCACAGCGGGTTCCGGGCCAGCTTCTCCGACAGCTTGCCGTCCGCCTCACCGAAACTGATCGTCTCGGAGAAGATCACGTCGACGTCGGCCGCGAGGATCTCCTCGAGGCTGTAACTCCCCTCCACGCCCCGCGACTTCCAGGGGTAGTCGGCCAGCTTGGGGAACAGGCTGGCGGCCACGTCCGTCTCCGGGGTGGCGACGCCGAAGTTCTCGTCGCTGCCGTAGATGACGATCGCGGTCTTGTCGCTCCTGGCCCGCTCGGCCTCGGCGAGCTTGGTGCGGAAGGCCTTCTCGGCCTTCACTCCTTCGGCGGTACGGCCGGTGAGCGCCGCGGCGTCGCGCAGGTAACCCACGCTGTCCTGCCAGGTCTCCGGTTGCATGGGCCAGAAGGTGGTCGCGCCCTTCAGCGCCGGGGCGAGTTTTCCGTGGGTGTCCTCGAGGCCGATCACGAGATCGGGCTTGTGGGAGAGGATCGCCTCCACCTCGGGGGCGATGAAACCGCCGGGGATGACGTCGACTTCCTTCGCCTTCTCCTCTCCCAGGAAGCCGGGGTGGGCCAGGAGCGCGTTGTTCGTGGCCGTGGGGACGATGCCCAGTTCGGTCAGGATGTCGTCACAGAGCGCGAAGAGGCAGACGATGCGCTCCGGTTCCTTCCGCAGAGAGATCCTGACGCCGTTCGTGTCCGTCAGCTCCCGCGTGGCCTCGATGGGTTCGACGGTGACGTCGGTCCTGGGCCCGGCCCCGGCAGCGCGCCGCTCGCTCGCGGGTTCGGCGGACGCGCCGCATCCGGCCAGGACCGACCCCACTACCGCTGCGGCGACGCAGCTTCGGACGAATCTCGACGGTGCGCGCAGCATCGTTCCCTCGCTTCTTCCTTGACGGTCCCCGGATCCCAAACATACCTGATAATCATTTTCACTTGACCTGTTTTTTACGGGGCGCGGTGGTCCGGTTCGCGCAGCGGTGGGGCACCCGCTGCGCGGCACACGGCAAGGTCGTCCGGCTCGGGCTGGTGCGGATCAGTGCCCCGCGACCACGCCGGACAGTTCGTTCGTGCTCTTCGGCAGCGTCACCGACGTGATCTTCTCGCCCGACTCGATGTCGACGGCGTGCAGCTTGCGCTTGCCCGGCTCGGAGACGTACGCGGTGTGGTCGCGGACGAAGAGGGTGGGCCGGGCCTGCTGCCAGTCCAGCGGCTCCTGCCACTTGTCCACGACGGGGATCTTCTTCTCCACCTTGCCCGTTTCCGGGTCGATGACGTGGAGGGTGCCGTTCGTGCCGAGGACGAGTGCCTCACCGTGGGGTCCGCGGCCGAGCGAGCGGAAGGAGTAGCTGGTACCCAGGTCGACCAGGCGCAGCTTCCCGGTCTCGGTGTCGATGAGCGAGATGCGGGTCGGCCGCTCCAGTTCTGCCTCCGGGTCGGTCTTGTAGTCGCCCAGGAGGATCGGCGAGGCGTCGCTGCCCCGCTGGTTGCCGATGCGGCCGTAGTCGTCGGGGGCGTCCACCTTGGTGAACTCGCCGTCCTTGTAGATGAGGACGCCGTCCTCGCAGCCGACGGCGACGGCCTCGCCCTTGGCCGCGGCCTCCCCGTGCACGCCGGGGCAGTTCTCGTTGCGCTTGATCTCCTTGTTGTCCTTGTCCAGGACGAGGGCGCCGGTGCGCTTCTCCTCGGTGCCCAGGGTGCTGAGGAGTTCACCGTTGCTCAGTTCGATGGCGACGCCGTGGTGCGGTTCGGCGGAGGTGTAGGTGCGCCCCTCCGGCTTCTTGCCGCCCGCGAGGTCGTCGGGGTCGAACACGTTGACTTCGCCGGTTCCGTCCGTGAAGAGCACCGTCTTGCCGGCGTGCTGGACGACGTGCCCGGGCTTGGCGCCCTTGTACTCGACGCCGGTGAAGGTCTGCTCGGCGGCGTTCAGGACGCGGAAGCCGGCGTCGGTGGAGACGATGACGTGGGAGTCGTCGCCGGCGGGGTTGAGCCGGTTGAAGCCGGGCAGCTCGATCGTGGCGGCCGTCTTCAGGCTCTCGCCGTCGAGGACGTACAGGCCGCCGTCGAACGTGGCGACCAACGGGTCCTTGACCGCCACGGCCTTGGTGCCCGGCGTGTTCTTGGCCTGCGCGTCGGACGAGGAGGTGTCCTCCCCTCCGCAGGCGGTCAGGACCGCGGAGGCCGCCAGGGCGAGGGCCGTGCCCGTGAAGGCTCTGGTGCGTATCGACTTGTTCACCGGTGTGATCCTTTCTGGGCCGCGCGGGCGCGGCGTGGGGTGCGGTGCTTGTGTTCAGGGGGTGAGGGACGGTCTCAGGCGCCGGTCAGGCCGTCGGTCATGGCGGTGGTGTTGGCGCGCATCATCTGCAGGTAGGTGCCGGCGCCCTTGCCCTGCTCGGTCAGCGATTCCGAGTAGAGCTCCACGACGCGCACCTGGCCGCCCAGTTCGGTGCGCAGGACCTCGGCCAGCCGCTTGGGCTGGGAGGAGTCGGCGAAGACGGTGCGCACTCCCGCCTCGCGCATGGCCCGGGTGAGCGAGCGCAGGTCGGAGGAGCTGGGCGAGGCCAGCGTCGTACCGCTCGGGATCACCGCGCCGACCACCCGGAAGCCGAAGCGGTCGGCGAGGTAGCCGAAGACGTGGTGGTTGGTCACCAACGCCCGCCGCTCTTCCGGGATGCGGTCGAAGGACTTCTCCATCCAGGCGGTGAGGTCGGCGAGTCGGCCGTCGTAGCGGTCGGCATTGGCGCGGATCGTCTTCTCGTCCACGCCGTCCACGTGCTCGGCGACCTGATCGGCGATCAGGCCGGCGGCCTTGCGTACGCGGTCGGGGTCGGTCCAGAAGTGCGGGTCGGGCTGCCCGGCCTCCTCCTCGGGGCCTCCGTCGTCGTGCGCCTGGAAGGTGAGCGGGTCCGCCGCCTTGCCGGCCTCGAAGGTGGGCACGCCGGACTCGCGGGCGGCCTCCACGTGCCGCAGGACGTTCTCCTCCAGGCCCAGCCCGTTGAAGACCACGAGGTCCGCGCGCTCCAGTTCGGCGGCCTGCACGGCCGACAGACCGAAGGAGTGCGGGTCGGCGTTGGGTTTCATCAGCACGGTGACGTCGGCCTGGTCGCCGACGATCTCGCGGGTGATGTCGCCGAGGATGTTGGTCGTCACCACGACCCGGGGCCGGTCGTCGCCGGCCGTGCACGCGGTCGCCGCACCGGCCGGGACGAGGGCGAGCAGGGCGAGGAGGAGGCCGCGCAGGCGCCGCGGCCGTCGGGGCTGTCTCGTCATCGTCCGGTCTCCACCATCAGGGCCGGCACGATGTCCAGGTCGAAGGTGCGCGCGACGCGCAGGTTGTCGTTGTAGTCGATCTCGTACACGCGTTTCCCCTCGGGGTCGTTGAGGTAGGCGCGGCTGCGATCGACCTCGATGACCGGTCCCGTCTTCCCGTCGGCGCCGGCGTCCAGGTCGCCCTTCACGAGCGGCTTCGTCTCGGAGACCTGCTTGCCGGTGGCGATGTCGTAGCCGTGGAGCGACCCGTCGGTCTCCAGGACGATCAGGACGGAGCCCTCGCCCGCGGTGTTGGCGGAGACCACGGGGCCGGTGTTCACCCTCGTCCACGCGCGCTCGGTGACGTCCAGAACCCACACGGCCCGCTCACCGGCCGGTGCCGTGAGCGTGTCGCTGCCGGGCCGGTGGCGGAAGGCCGTGGCGCGTTGCCCCGCGGGTACGTCGTCGCCGTACGGGGTCTTCTCGGCGGTGAACGTGCCGTCGTCCTCACGGACGAGGAGGGCGCCGTCGGAGCAGCCGAGGACGGCTCCGCGCCGGGTGACGGCGTCTCCCCGCGGGTCCTCGCACCGCGCGTCCGGCGACGCGACGCGCCTGCCCTCGCGGTCGTACACCACGAGCTTCGCGGAGCCCTTCCCGTCGTCGGTGAGGCCGAGCAGGTGCTCCGCGTACGGCACGACGGCTTCCGCGTGGGTTCCGGGAAGCGTGCGGGGGGAGCCGACCTCGCCCTTCTCCAGTTCGGCCCGGCGGTAGGTCCTGGCCCGGCCGTCCGCGTCGGTCACCGCGGTCACGGCGGCGTCGCCGCGCACGCGCGCACCCGGGCCTCCGGGCAGCCGGCCCACGTCACGAATCCGCGCGCGGTAGTAGTGCACGTGGTCGCCGTGGTCCACCATCCAGGCGCCGCTGTCGAGGACGTGCGTGCCGCGCGGGGTGTGGAAGTAGCCGAACCGGCCGTCCGTGGTGAGGTGCGTGGTGTCCGTCGTCCGGGACACCTCGTGCACCTTTCCGGTGATGAGGTCGAGGACGCGGGTGTCTCCGCTCCCCGGGTCGTTGAGAACCAGCCGGGACTGCTGCTCGGCCCTCTCCTGCGCCCCTTCGACGTACCCGTGCGGAGCGGCGGACGTGGGAGTCGCTCCCCGGGCGGACGGATCGGCGTCCTGCCCGGCGCAGCCGGTGGCGAGCAGTGCGACGGTCACGAACGCGGCCGACGCCCAGGGAGTGCGGTTTCTGCGGACGAACAAGGGGATCGCCTCGGGTTTCTTTCAGTCGGTCGCCGCGGCGTCAGCACCGGCGAGGCGCGCACGACGGTGGCCGCGGAGACCGGAAGCCAGATGGGAGAGGAAGAACAGGGCCACCGCGAGGGCGGATACCGTCGCGCCGGCCGCGGTGCTCAGATGCCAGGACAGCAGCAGGCCGCAGAAGGTGGCGGTGATGCCGAGCAGCGCCGCGAGGGCCATGACACCCCGCACACTGCGCGCCCACGGCAGCGCGGCGGCCGGCGGGGCGATGAGCAGGCCCAGGACCAGCAGCGTCCCCACGATGTGAAAGGAGGCGACGATGGCCAGCGCCAGGAGACCGAGCAGCACCGCGTGGGCCAGGCGGGGGCGCAACCCGAGCGTCCGGGCCTTGCGCGGGTCGAAGGCCAGGGCGAGGAAGGCCCGGTGCCCGAGGACCGACACGGCCAGCGCCAGCAGGAGCGCCACGCCCAGCAGCACCAGGTCCTGTTCACGGACGGCGAGGACGTCTCCGAAGAGGAACCCGGTCAGGTCGACCGCGAAGGACTGCGAGCGCGACACGATGATCACGCCGAGCGACAGCATCCCCACGAACAGCAGGCCGATACCGGTGTCCTGGGAGAGCCGCGGGGTGCGGCCGAGTGCGGTGACGCCGGCCGTCATCACGGCCGCGCTCAGCAGCGCCCCCACCAGCAGGTTGCCGCCGAACAGCGCGGCGAGCGCCACTCCGGGCAGCAGCCCGTGGGACATGGCGTCACCGAGGAAGGCCATCCCCCTGAGCACCACCCACGTGCCGGCCAGGGCGCAGATCGCCGACACCAACATCCCGCCCCACAGGGCCCTTTGCACAAAGGTCACCTCGAAGGGGCCCGTCAACCAGTCCATGTAAACACACTATAATGAAAATCATGTTCAACTCATCCCCACGTTCGCCCGCTCCCGCCCGGAACAGAACGCCCCGCATCCGCTTCACCGGACTCTGCGCCGGATATCCGGGCCGCCCCGTCCTGCATCAAATCGACGCAGAGATACCGGCGTTGGCCACCACGGCACTGGTCGGCCCGAACGGCAGCGGGAAGTCCACCCTGCTCGGAGTGCTGGCCGGTGTGATCCACCCCACGTCAGGCGAGCTCCACCACGAGGGCGACCGGCCACCCGCGTTCGTCCCGCAACGCGGCGCCGTCGGAGACGCGCTGCCGTTGACGGTCAGACAGACGGTGGAGATGGGGCGCTGGGGCGAACGCGGTCCGTGGCGCCGGCTGACCCGACAGGACCGCGTCACCGTCGACACGGCCATGGAGCGACTGGGCATCGCCGGCCTCGCCACCCGTCAGCTCGGCGAGCTGTCCGGCGGACAGCGACAGCGCGCCCTGATCGCCCAAGGGCTCGCCCAGGAGTCGGACCTGCTGCTGCTGGACGAGCCGACCACCGGCCTCGACCCCGAGGCACGAGAGCGGATCGCGACCCTCCTGACGGAGCTGGTCACCGACGGAGTGACCGTCGTCCAGGCCACCCACGACCTGGAAGCCGCGCGCGCGGCGCACGCCTGCCTCCTGCTTCGCGACGGCCGCCTGGCAGGCCGGGGAAGCCCCGAGCAGCTGCTCACCGCCTCGACGCTCACCCAGCTCTGGCAACCGGCGTGACGCGACCGCCCCTTGACACTCAGGCGTCGCCGTACGCCTCCCCGCCCAGGTCGAAGCGGGCGGTGCCGGCGGTCGCGTCCGCGAGCCAGGCGCGGGCGGCGTCCACGTCCGCGTCCGGCAGGGCGATCTCGATCGTGACCGCCTCCCCGTAGCGGACGTCCCGTACCTCGCGTCCGGTGGTGCGCAGGTCGTTCTCCAGCTTTCCGGCCCGCTGGTGGTCGACGGTGATCGTGGCGAGGCGGTACCTGCGTCGGGTGCGCGTGCCCAGGGTGTCCAAGGCCTCGCCCACGGCCCCGCCGTACGCGCGGATGAGCCCGCCCGCGCCGAGCTTGACCCCGCCGTAGTAGCGGGTGACGACGGCGACGACGTACCGCATGTCGCGGCGCAGCAGCATCTGGAGCATGGGGACGCCGGCGGTGCCGCCGGGTTCGCCGTCGTCGCTCGCCTTCTGGACGGAGGCGTCGGCGCCGATGACGTACGCCCAGCAGTTGTGGGTGGCGTCGGCGTGCTCCTTGCGGACCGTGGCGATGAACGCCTGGGCCTCCTGCTCGGTGGCCGCCGGGGCGAGGGCGCACAGGAAGCGGGAGCGGTTGACCTCGGTCTCGTGCACGCCCGCGTGGGCGACCGTGCGGTATTCGTCCTGCATCCGGCCAGCCTATGCGCGGGCCCGGGGCTACTTCTTCGCGCCCCGGGGCACGGTCACGGACGTGAGCAACGCCGTGCCGGGGGCGAGCGCCCGCCAGGTGGCGCCGCGCCAGGACAGGACGGCGATCGCCGAGGTGGGGAACTTCGTGCCGACCCGTTCCAGGGTGTCGTCGAGGCCGTCGCCGGCGAGCGCCAGGACCAGTTCCTCCAGGCCGGGGTTGTGCCCGATCAGCAGCAGCGTCTCCACTTCGGCGGGTACCTCGTGGACGACGGCCAGGAGGCCGGGGGCGCCGGCGGCGTACAGGCGCCGGTCGAACCGGACCGGCGGGGGCGTGCCCCACTCGGCCGCGGCCAGGTCCCAGGTCCGGCGGGCGCGTACGGCGGTGGAGCACAGGGCGAGGTCCGGGAGGCAGTCGGCCTCGGCCAGGGCACGGCCCGCGGCGGGGGCGTCCCGGCGGCCGCGCGGGGCGAGCGGGCGCTCGTGGTCGGTGACGTCCACGGGCCAGGCGGACTTGGCGTGCCGCAGCACGACCAGTCGGCGCAGGGGGCCGGCTCCGGCACGCTCGATCATGAGAGGGATCCCAGGTCACGGGTGAGTTCGAGGCCGAGGAGCCGGTCGGCGTAGGCGTACGTCTCGAAGCGGGCGCCGTCCGGCAGGTCCGGGTCGGTCTCGACGTGGCGCAGCACGTCCAGCACCCCGGGCACGTCCAGGTCGTCCTCCCAGGCCGCGCGCAGCCGCCCGCGCACGTCGTCGGGCACCGGCCGCGAGGGCCGCCGCGCCCAGCGGGCGACGGCGCGCCGCCAGCGGGCGAGGGTGACACCGGCGTCGTCGAGACCGGCCGCCTCCAGTTCCACGGGAGCGCTGTGGTGCCGGGCGAGCAGCGCGAGCCGCAGAACGGCGGGATCGCCGCCCGGCTTCTGCGGGCCCGCCGATGCCGCCGATGCCGCCGATGCCGCCGAGCGACTGTGCGACGGGCCCCGCTCCGCCGGCCGGCCGTGCGGCCCCTCACCGCCCCTCGCGCCCGGTTCCGGCGAGCCACCGGCCGAGCCGCCCGCTTCCGCCGGCTCACCGGCCGGCGCACCAGGGGCTTCCGGTCCCCCCGGCCCATCGACCGACGCGCCCCACCTCCCTGGCCCATCGACCGGCGCGCCCCTTCCCCCTGCCCCGTCGACCGGCGCGCCGGGATTCCCCCGCCGCACGGGCGCGACGGCGATCCGTACTCCGTCCGGTGGTGCCTCGGCCTCCCCGGCGACATGGATGACCTGGGACTCACCCAGGCCCGCGCCGACGTCGGCACTGTCCTCGAAGGGGCGGATGCCGAGCGTCGCGGCGCTCGCCCGCAGCTCCGCCTGCCGACGGCCGCCGGTCAGCATCGCCCACACGGGGGTGCCGCCGAGTTCCAGGGCCCGGATGAGCAGGTCCGCCACGAGCAGCACCCTCAGGTCCGTCGTGTCGGAGTCGGACGCGTGGACTTCGACACGGGTCAGTCCCCGGCGGGCGGGGGCGGCGTCGACCGGCTCGCCGGTACGGGCGTCGATGATGCGCAGCACGATGCGAGCCTAGGCGGGCGGGCGGACACGCGCAGGCCCGCTCGGCTTTTTTCGGTCACTGTGGCGAAATCGCTCCACCAATGGCGTGCAGGCCTGCGCTGTCGAGGGGGCGTCCGCCCCTCACCCCAGCGTCCCCAGGAACCGCACGTGAGGCCGCCCCTCACGCCCCTCGCGGCTGACGGCCGCCCGCACCCCGTACACCTCCGCGATGAGCCCCTCCGTGAGGACGTCACCCGGAGCACCGCTGGCCACGACCCGCCCCGCGCTCAGGACGACGACCCGGTCGCAGTACATCGCCGCGAGGTTGAGGTCGTGCAGGGCGACGACGGTGGTGACGGGCAGGGTGGTGACCAGGGCGAGCAGGTCGAGCCGGTGGTGGATGTCGAGGTGGTTGGTCGGCTCATCGAGGAGGAGTTCGCGGGGTTCCTGCGCGAGCGCGCGGGCGATCTGCACCCGCTGGCGCTCGCCGCCCGAGAGGGTCTGCCGAGGGCTGGCCGGCCCGGTCGGCGAGGCCGGTGCGCTCCGAGGGCGGCTCGCACGGCGCGCTCGTCGTCGGCCGAGGCGGGGGTCCAGGCCCGGCGGTGCGGCAACCGGCCGAGCCGTACGACGTCCTCGACGGTCAACTCGACCTGCGTGTCCGACTGCTGTTCGACGACGGCGAGGCGGCGGGCGACCGTACGGCGGGGCAGGTCGCCCAGCGGCGTGCCGTCGAGGGTGACGACCCCGCCCGTCGGTGTGAGCAGCCCGGCCAGCAGCCGCAGCAGCGTCGACTTGCCGGAGCCGTTGGGCCCGAGGACGCCGACGGTGGAGCCGGGCTCCGGCGCGAGGACGACGCCGTCGAGGATGAGGCGCCCGTCGGCCCGGCGGCACACCCGGTCGGCGCGGAGCCCGGGTTCCGGCGCGGCCCCCTGGGTCGTTTCGCTCATCGCGCCCTCCGCGTCCGGTACAGCACCGCCACGAACGCCGGCACCCCGATCAGCGACGTCACGACTCCCACCGGCACCTCCTGCGGATCCAGGACGGTCCGGGCGAGGGTGTCGACCCACACCAGGAAGACCGCGCCGGCAAGGGCCGTGACCGGCAGCAGCCGGGCGTGCCCGGGGCCGGTCAGGGCCCGGGCGGCGTGCGGCAGGACCAGCCCGACGAAGCGGATCGCCCCGGCCGAGCTGACGAGCAGGGCCGTGACGCACAGCAGCACCAGGCGGGTGCGGGCCACGGACACCCCGAGCGCGGCCGCCGCGTCCTGCCCGAAGGCGAAGGCATCGAGCGTGCGGGCGTAGGACAGGCACACCACGAGCGCCACCGCCAGGACGGCCAGGCAGAGCCGGACGTCGGTCCAGCCCGCGCCACCGAGCGAACCGAGCAGCCAGAACAGCACGCCTTTGGTCGTCTCGGCGTCGGCGGATGTAGGGGGACTCGGAGTTGGCGAACCAGTACAGGAGGGTGACGTCGGAGGCGTCGATGCCCGAGGTGGCCTTCTTCATGCGCTATTGGAGGGAGGCCACGAGCTCGTCGCCGCGTTCCTTCACCCCGAACACGGCGGCGAGGTCGCGCACCTCGCCGTAGACGGTGTCGATGCCGAGCGCCTTGTCGCGCGCGCCGTCACCGTCCCCCGAGTTGTCCTTGCCGGCGCAGTCGGACGGGGAGACGTACGTGGGCACGCCGAGCTTCTCGAACTGTTCGCGGGTGGCGACGCCGCCCTTGCCGAGGGTGGAGACGAAGGACGCGGCGACGAAGTCGGGGTCCGCGTCCAGGACCCGTTCGAAGGAGGGGTTGTTGTCGGCGATGCGCGGCACCCGGGCGTCGGCCTTCTCCAGCCCCTTCATCACGGGGTCGGTCCAGGTGGCCGTGCCCGCGAGCCGGTCGGCGAGGCCGAGGGAGAGCAGGATCTCGGTGGTGCCCTGGTTGAGGGAGACGGCGTGCCGGGGCGGGGCCGCGACGCGTACCTCGTGGCCGCAGTTGGCGAGGGGGACGGCGGCGGCCTTCGCGGGGGCGGGCCGCGCGTCGCCGCAGCCGGTCAGGAGCAGGGAGCCGGCCGCGAGCAGCACGGCGGCACGGGCGGGTCGGGCGAGGGGCACGGAAACCAGTCCTCAGGCGTCGAGGGCCCGATCGCGGGGCCCGGTCGTACGGTGCTCCCCCGCCGCGCGCGGCCGCGGGGGCCGCCAGCAGGTCTTCGGACTCGGGTTCACCCGGATCGGGGCGCCTTCCCGGACGTCCGCACGACAGTCCAGTGGCCGAGGCCCCGCCCGTCCCCCTCACCGCTGCGCGTCAGTTCCGGATCGGGGGGCCGGGGAATCACCGCGCACCCTGCGTCGTTGTGCGGGCAGCAGCTCTTCCCCGACTCCCGAGGAGGCCGCCGGTGTACGGCGACGAGGCAACGGTCCGCAGGATCCTCACCGAGCTCGGCGACACCTGGGCCGTGGTGGGCCTGTCGTCGAACCGGCAGCGCGCGGCGTACGGCGTCGCCGAGGTGCTCCAGCGCTTCGGCAAGCGCGTCGTGCCCGTGCACCCGAAGGCGGAGTCGGTGCACGGCGAGCAGGGCTACGCGAGCCTGGCGGACATCCCCTTCGACGTGGACGTCGTGGACGTCTTCGTGAACAGCGACCTCGCCGGGGCCGTCGCGGACGAGGCGGTCGCGAAGGGCGCGCGGGCCGTGTGGTTCCAGCTCGGCGTCGTCGACGAGGCGGCGTACGAGCGGGCGCGCGCGGCGGGCCTGGAGATGGTGATGGACCGCTGCCCGGCCATCGAGATCCCACGACTTCCCCATCGCCGCGTCGAGGATTCCTGAAGCGATGGCCAGGAAACACCCCTGCCCGGTCAAGGGCGTACAACTCGTCTTTCTGCCGCCGGTGACCGGTTCCTAGCCTGAGGCCTCTTGCTCGCTGAACTCTCCGAGTTCGTTGATGAGAGGCCCCTTGAATGGCAAGCGTCGACCAGGTGGCAGTGGGGGTGGAGGGGAGCCCGGGCGGACTGCGCAGGGACGTCGGACTGATCGGGCTCATGTGGGCGTCGGTCGGGTCCATCATCGGATCCGGTTGGCTGTACGGCGCCGAGAAGGCGGTCGTGGCGGCCGGTCCCGCGGCGATCCTGTCCTGGCTCATCGGCGCGGTGGCGATCGTGCTGCTGGCGCTGGTGCACGCGGAACTGGGCGGCATGTTCCCGGTCGCGGGCGGCACGGCCCGCTATCCGCACTACGCGTTCGGCGGACTGGCCGGCATGTCCTTCGGCTGGTTCTCCTGGCTCCAGGCGGCGACGGTGGCACCGATCGAGGTCGAGGCCATGATCGGCTACGCGGGGCACTGGCACTGGGCGCAGGGCTTCCAGCACGCCAAGGACGGGACACTGACGGCCAGCGGGTTCGTCGTCGCCGTGGTCCTCATGGCCGTGTTCGTCGTGATCAACTTCCTCGGCGTGCGGCTCCTGGCGCACACCAACAGCGCCGCCACCTGGTGGAAGGTGGCCGTCCCCCTGGCCGCGATCTTCATCATCGCGGCCGGCAACTTCCACCCGGGCAACTTCACCGAGCACGGCTTCGCCCCGTTCGGCGCGCACGGTGTGCTGAGCGCCGTCAGCTCCAGCGGCATCATCTTCGCCCTGCTGGGCTTCGAGCAGGCGATCCAGCTCGCGGGCGAGAGCCGCGATCCGGCGCGGGACCTGCCGCGCGCGACGATCGGCTCGGTCGCCATCGGCGCGGTCGTCTACCTCCTGCTCCAGGTCGTCTTCATCGCCGCCCTGCCCCTGGCGTCGTTCGCGCACGGCTGGACGAAGCTCGACTACCCCGGCATCAGCGGCCCCTGGGCGGGTCTGGCCACCCTGCTGGGGCTCGGCTGGCTGAGCGTGGTGCTGTACCTGGACGCGGTGGTCTCCCCCGGCGGCACCGGCCTGATCTACACGACGGCCACGTCCCGCATCTCGTACGGCCTGGCCCGCAACGGCTACGCGCCGAAGATCTTCACCCGCACCGACGCGCGCGGCGTGCCGTGGTTCGGGCTGATCGTCTCCTTCGTGACCGGCGTGATCTGCTTCCTGCCGTTCCCGAGCTGGCAGCAGCTGGTCAGCTTCATCACCTCGGCGAGCGTGCTGATGTACGCGGGCGCCCCGCTGGCCTACGGGGTCTTCGCCGACCGGCTGCCGCACCGCGGGCGCCCTTACCGGCTGCCCGGCGGCAAGGTCCTGTCCCCGTTGTCGTTCGTGGTGGCCAACCTCATCATCTACTGGTCCACCTGGGACACGCTGTGGCGGCTCGGCGTGGCCATCCTCCTCGGTTACGTCCTGCTCGGCGGCTACGCCTGGTATGCCACGCGCAGGGGCCTGCCGGACGCGCCCCGGCTCGACTGGAAGGCCGCACAGTGGCTGCCCGTCTACCTGTTGGGCATGGGCGTCATCTCCTGGCAGGGCGGTTTCGGGGGGCAGGGCCGCATCGGGCTGTGGTGGGACATGGTGGTCATCGCCGTGTTCTCGCTGGCGATCTACTACTGGGCACGGGCCTCGGCGTCCCGGCCCGAGGAGATCGAGCGGAGCATCGAGGAGCTGGCCGTCACGGAGGTGCCCGCCCACTGAGGCCCGCCTCCATAATGACCGCATGACCCACGCCTCCCCAGCCGCGAACTCCGGCGCCCCGCAACGCTTCCCAGTCGTTGTCGTGGGCGCCGGTCCCGCGGGGCTGACCACCGGCAACATCCTGCGGGCCGCCTCGGTGGACTGCCTGGTGCTGGAGACGGAGACACGGGAGTTGATCGAACAGCGGCCCCGGGCCGGCGTCATCGAGGAATGGGCCGTGCGGGGCCTGGAGAAGCGGGGCCTCGCCCGGAACCTGCTGGACCGCGCCGAGCTGCACACGGCGTGCGAGTTCCGCTTCGACGGGGAGCGGTACCGGTTCCCCTACGGCGAGCTGACGGGCAGTCACCACTTCGTCTACCCGCAGCCGCTGCTGGTGACGGACCTGGTGCGCGAGTACGCCGACGTGCGCGGCGGCCGGATCCGCTTCGGCGTCCGGGACGTACGGCTCCACGACCTGGGCACCGACCGGCCCTCGGTGTCGTACCTCTGCCCGGACACGGGGGAACGGCGGGTCGTGCACTGCGACTTCGTCGCCGGCTGCGACGGGGCGCGCGGGGTGACCCGGGCCGCGCTGCCGCCGGAGCGGGTCCGGATCGCACGGCACGACTACGGCATCGGCTGGCTCGCGCTGCTCGCCGAGGCGCCGCCGTCCGCGGACTGCGTGCTGTTCGGCTGCCACGTCCGCGGTTTCGCCGGCCAGATGCCCCGCAGCCCGGAGGTGACCCGCTACTACCTCCAGTGCCCGCCGGGCGACGATCCGGAGAACTGGCCGCACGAGCGTGTCTGGGCGGAGCTCCAGGAGCGCCTGGGGGCGGCCGGTGTGCCGCCGCTGACGGAGGGGCGGCTGATCGAGAAGCGCGTGCTGGACATGCACGACTACGTGGTCGAGCCCATGGTGCACGGCCGGCTCTTCCTCGCGGGCGACGCCGCCCATCTGGTCGCGCCCATCGCCGCCAAGGGCATGAACCTCGCCCTGCACGACGCCTTCCTGCTCGGTGACGCCCTGGTGGCCCACCTGACCATGGGCGACGACGGCGGCCTGGCCGGCTATGCGCAGGCGTGTCTGCGGCGCGTGTGGGACTACCAGGAGTTCTCGCAGTGGCTGTCCGAGGTGTACCACGGCACGGCGTCGGGCGACCCGTTCCGCGCGGGCACCACGCTGGCCCGGCTGCGCCGGCTGTTCACCTCGCGCGCGGCGGCGGCCGCCTTCGCCGAGCAGTACCTCGGGACGGCCGCGCGCTACTGACTCAGTTGTGCCGGAGGCTGTCGCTCAGCCTCAGTCGTGCGGGGGGCGGTCGCTCAGTCGGTGGTCGGCCACGTTCAGCGCCTCGTCGACGAGCCGGCGCAGATGGCCGTCCCGGAGTGAGTAGATCACCCGGCGGCCCTCCTTGCGCGTGTTCACCAGGCCCGCCAGGCGCAGGCGCGCCAGGTGCTGGCTGACGGCCGGCCGTGCGGCGCCGCACGCCTCCGTGAGGGTCGTGACGTCGGCCTCTCCCCCGGCCAGGGCGTGCAGCAGGGCGAGCCGGGTGCGGTCGCCGAGCAGGGCGAGGAGTTCGGCGGCGAGCGCGAACTGCTCCTCGCCGGGTGTGCGCGGATGCGCATCGTGCGCAGATGACAGGTGCATGCGTGCGCTCATACGCACATAATGGCGCCATGGGCGTGTGCACGTCCACTCCGCGCACCGGAAGGGGATCCACGTGAGCGACCACCGGCACGAGCACTCCCGGCACGAGCACTCCCGGCACGAGCACTCCCACAGCCGTCGGCACGGCCTGCGGCATCGACTGGCCCACCTCCTCACCCCGCACTCGCACCAGACGGCCGACAAGGTCGACTCCGCGTTGGAGTCCTCGGCCCGCGGGATGCGGGCGCTCTGGGTCTCGCTCGCCGTGCTCGGCGTGACGGCGCTGGCGCAGGCGGTCGTGGTGGCCGTCTCCGGCTCGGTGGCGCTGCTCGGGGACACGGTGCACAACGCGGCGGACGCGCTGACCGCCGTGCCGCTGGGGATCGCCTTCGTGCTGGGCCGGCGCGCGGCGACCCGCCGCTTCACCTACGGCTACGGGCGGGCCGAGGATCTCGCGGGCCTGGTGATCGTGCTGACCATCGCCGCGTCGGCGGCCTTCGCGGGGTGGGCGGCGATCGACCGCCTCCTCGACCCGCGGCCGGTCGCGCACGTCCCGGCGGTCGCCGTGGCGGCCCTCGTCGGGTTCGCGGGCAACGAGTGGGTGGCCCGCTACCGCATCCGGGTCGGCCGTGCGATCGGCTCGGCGGCGCTGGTCGCCGACGGGCTGCACGCCCGCACCGACGGTTTCACCTCACTGGCCGTGCTGCTGGGCGCGGGCGGATCCGCCCTGGGGTGGCAACTGGCGGACCCGATCGTCGGCCTGGCGATCACCGCGGCGATCGTCCTGGTGCTGCGGGACGCGGCACGGGAGGTGTTCCGGCGGGTGCTGGACGCGGTCGACCCGGCCCTGGTGGACCGGGCCGAGCGGGCCCTGACCGAGGTCCCGGGGGTGCGGGGGGTGGGCGAGCTGCGGCTGCGCTGGATCGGGCACCGGCTGCGCGCCGAGGTGGCCGTCGTGGTCGACGGGGAGGCGACGGTACGCGAGGCGCACCGCATCGCCGTCGACGCCGAGCACGCGCTGCTGCACGCCGTACCGCGCCTGACGGCGGCCCTGGTCCACGCCGATCCGGAAGCGTCCCCCGGCGAGGCCGACCCGCACCTGCCGCTGGCCCACCACGCGGCGGCGTAGCTCAGGCGACTCCGAGCCCCTCCAGCACCACCGCGCCCGGCAGTTCCGCGAGGGCCTTGCCCGGGACCAGGAGCTTGCCGCGTCGTCGGCCGCTGCCGACGAGGACGTAGGGCAGGTCGGTGACGGCCGCGTCGACCAGGACGGGCCAGTCGCCGGGCAGTCCGAGCGGGGTGATCCCGCCGTACTCCATGCCGGTCTCGCCGGTCGCCGTGTCCATCGAGGCGAACGAGGCCTTGCGGACACCGAGGTGACGGCGGACGACGCCGTTCACGTCGACCCGGGTGGCGGACAGCACGACGCACGCGGCGAGCGTGGTCTCACCGGCGCGCCTGCCCGCGACCACCACGCAGTTCGCCGACTGTCCCAGCAGTTCCGGACCGTAGTGCTCCAGGAACGTCGCGGTGTCGGCCCACTCCGGGTCGGTGTCGACGTAGACGATCTGCTCGGCGGGGACGCTGCCCGCCCAGTGGCGCACGGCGTCGGCGACCGGGCCGGTGAGTTCGCCGAGGCAGTCGGGGGCGGGACGGGCGTTGTCGAAGTGTCCGATGGGTGCGCGCATGACCGCACGCTAACAACTCGGGGCCGTCCTCGGGCCGGGGCGTCTCAGGGCACGGGCGGCACCGAGACGGCCATGACCATCTCCATGGGCGCCTCGCCGGTGTTGCCGTACGTGTGCGGGACGTTGGCCTCGAAGTGGACGCTCGCGCCCGCCGGGACGCGGTGCTCGACCCCGTCGACGGTGAGCGTCAGTTCCCCCGCCGTGACGTGCAGCAGTTCGATCGTGCCGGCGGGGTGCGGGTCGGACTGGCTGCTCTCGCCGGGCATGAGCCGCCAGTCCCACATCTCCAGCGGGCCGGGCGCCTCCGTGCCCGCGAGGAGCCGGTTGTAGCTGCCGGCGTCGGTGTGCCACAGCCGTACGGCCTGGTCCGCGGGGACGATGTGCACGTGCGGGCCCTGTTCGTAGTCGAGCAGGGTGGTGATGCTGACGCCGAGGGCGTCGCCGATCTTGACGACGGTGCCGAGGCTGGGGTTGGTGCGGGCCTGCTCGATCTGGATGAGCATGCCGCGGCTGACGCCCGCCCGGGCGGCGAGCACGTCCAGGGTGAAGCCGCGCACCGCGCGCCAGTGCTTGACGCTGCGCGCCAGGGACTGGGTCAACAGGTCGAGGTCCGACACATTCCGTCCAATATTCTGTATGACACAGTGCAACAGAACGCACTATGGTGTGGTTGACCTGATCGTTCACTGAACTGTACTGCGAGGCATCCACCCCATGACAGCGCTCTTCGCCCTGGCCACCAGCCTGCTGTGGGGACTGGCCGACTTCGGCGGCGGACTGCTGACCCGGCGCACGCCCGCGCTGACGGTGGTCGTGGTCTCGCAGTCGATCGCGGTGGTCGTGCTCGGCGCCGTCGTGGTGGCGACCGGCGGCTGGAGCGAGGCGGGACCGCAGCTGTGGTTCGCCGTGACCGCCGGGCTCGTAGGGCCCGTGGCGATGCTGGCGTTCTACAAGGCGCTCGCGCTGGGGCCGATGGGTGTGGTCTCGCCGCTGGGCTCGATCGGCGTCGCCGTGCCCGTCGGGGTGGGGCTGGTGCTGGGCGAGCGCCCGGGCCTGCTGCAGTTCGTCGGCATCCTTGTCGCCGTGGCCGGTGTCTGCCTCGCCGGCGGCCCGCAGTTCCGCGGGGCGCCCGTCCAGCGCCAGGCCGTCGTCCTGACCCTCCTCGCGGCGTTCGGCTTCGGCGCGGTGATGGCGCTGATCGCCGAGGCGTCGACGACGCTGACGGGACTGTTCCTCGCGCTGTTCGTGCAGCGGGTGACGAACGTGGCGGCCGGCGGACTCGCGCTGTACGTGTCGGTGCGGCGCGGGGCTCCCGCCCTTCCCGCGGACGGCTTCCCCTGGCGCTCCCTGCCGGCGCTCGCCTTTGTCGGTCTGGCGGACGTCGCCGCGAACGGCACCTACGCGATCGCCGCGCAGCACGGCCCGGTCACCGTCGCCGCCGTGCTCGCCTCCCTCTACCCGGTGGTGACGGCCGTGGCCGCGCGCGGCGTCCTGCGCGAACGGCTGCGGGCGGTGCAGGCGGCGGGCGCGGGGCTGGCCCTGGTCGGAACGGTCCTGCTCGCGTCGGGCTGAACCCGGCGGTTCAGGATCCCGGTTCCAGCTCCGCGAGCCGGGCCGCCGCCTCCCCGTCCAGCTCGGCGAGCCGCGCCGCCGTCTCCTCGTCCAGCCCGGACAGCGCGCGCAACTGCTCGGGGGTGACGCCCTCCGGGATGGGGACCGGCGGCGGGGTGCGCAGCGGCGGCTGCCAGCCGTCGGCGGGGGTCCAGCGGCGGACGACACGCGCCGGCGCCCCCGCCACCACCGCGTGGTCGGGCACCACGCCCCGGACGACCGCGCCCGCGGCCACCACCACGTTCCGCCCGATCCGGGCCCCCGGCAGGATCACCGCGCCGGTGCCGATCCAGCAGCCGGGTCCGATCTCCACCGGCTCCATCCGCGGCCACTGCTTCCCGATCGGCTCGTGGGGGTCGTCGTAGGAGTGGTTCGTGGACGTGACGTAGACGTACGGGCCGAAGTAGCAGTCGCTGCCGATGGTGACCGTGGTGTCGGCGATGACGTGGCTGCCGCGGCCGAGGACCACGCCGTCGCCGAGGCGCAGGATCGGGTCCGGACCGAGGTCGAGGTCGGGCATCAGGCCCGCGGTGAGCGTGACCTGCTCGCCGATGATGCAGTGGGAGCCGAGGTGGATCCAGGGTTCGCCGAAGACCGTGCCGAGCGGGAAGGCGAGCCTGGTACCTGTTCCCATCGCGCCGAACCGGTAGCGCCCGGGGTGCTCGGCCGTGACCGACCCCGTCCGCTGCACCCAGGCCCAGCCGGCGTGGACGGCGCGCTGCGCGAGGCCCCGTCGCCAGGATGAGAACGTGTTCTTGCGCTTCGGCACCCGCTCACCGTACTCAGCGGTAGCTCACCCCGCGGCGTCGGAGGCCTGTGATCTTCGCCCCATCGGGTGGCGTACGGTTTGCGCGTTGTCGACGACGTTATGGAGGCGGACATGGGTCAGCGGGCGATGATCACGGGGATCGGCGGCCGTGAGCCGGAGATCGACGAAACGGCGTTCGTGGCGCCCACGGCGTCGGTGATCGGGGGCGTGACGCTGGGCGTCGGCGCGAGCGTCTGGTACGGGGCCGTACTGCGCGGCGACGTCGAGTCGATCTCCGTCGGGGCCAGCAGCAACGTGCAGGACAACTGCACGCTCCACGCCGACCCGGGTTTTCCGGTGACGGTGGGCGAGCGGGTGTCCATCGGGCACAACGCGGTGGTGCACGGGGCGACGGTCGAGGACGACTGCCTCATCGGCATGGGGGCGACCGTCCTGAACGGGGCCGTGATCGGAGCCGGGTCGCTGGTCGCCGCGCAGGCGTTGGTGCCGCAGGGGATGGTCGTACCGCCCGGGTCCCTGGTGGCGGGCGTCCCCGCGAAGGTCCGGCGGGAGCTGTCGGAGGAGGAGCGGCAGGGGGTCACCCTCAACGGCACGATGTACGCCGAGTTGGCGAAGGCGCACCGGGAGGTGCACGCGTAGGAGCCCCTAGGGAACCTGTGGTTCTGCCACTTCGCGGTTCTCGCCCGCCTTCTTCGCCTTGCGCTTGAGCACCAGCATGGACGTCACACCGACGAGGACCGCCGCCACGAGGCCCAGCCACGAGAAGCGCTTCAGCCAGGACTCGGCGACGATGCCGACGTAGTAGATGACCGCTGTCGTGCCGCCGGCCCAGAGGATGCCGCCGAGGACGTTGGCGATGAGGAACTTCCAGTACGGCATGCGGAGCACACCGGCGAGGGGGCCCGCGAAGATGCGGAGCAGGGCGACGAAGCGGCCGAAGAAGACGGCCCACATGCCCCACTTCTCGAAGGAGCGCTCGGCGGTGGCGATGTGGCCCTCGCTGAAGTGCTTGGGGAACTTCTTGCCCAGCCAGGCCAGCAGGGGCCGCCCGCCCCTGCGGCCGATGGCGTAGCCGATGGAGTCGCCGATGATCGCGCCGGCCGTGGCGCTGGCGCCGAGGACGACCGGGTCGATGTCGCCGTGCTGGGAGGCGAGCAGCGCGGAGGAGACGAGGATGATCTCGCCCGGCAGCGGGATGCCCAGGCTCTCCAGGCCGATGACCACTCCCACCAGTGCGTAGACGGCCACCGCGGGTACGGTTTCGAGCCACTCCTGGACGTGCAACGCCGGATCCTTTCCCTGTGCTTCCCTGCGTGCCCCGGGAAGCCTACCGGCTCATAGGACGTCCCTCGCGGCTCAGGCGTTCCAGCTCCACTCGGCGACCTCGGGCAGGTCGGTGCCGTGCTCGCGGATCCACGCGTGGTGGCGGGTGCGGGCGTCGGCCATGCGCTGGCGTACGGCCGTGGCGCGCACCGCCAGGCCCGGGACGCGGTCGATGACGTCCATGACCAGGCGGTAGCGGTCCAGGTCGTTGCGGACGACCATGTCGAACGGCGTGGTGGTGGTGCCGGCCTCCTTGTAGCCGCGTACGTGCAGGTGCTGGTGGCCGGTGCGGCGGTAGGCGAGACGGTGGATCAGCCAGGGGTAGCCGTGGTAGGCGAAGATCACCGGCTTGTCGGCGGTGAACAGCCCGTCGTACTCGAAGTCGTTCATGCCGTGCGGGTGTTCCTCGCGGGGCAGCAGCCGGGCCAGGTCGACGACGTTCACCACGCGAACGGACAACTCGGGCAGATGGCGCCGGAGCAGGTGCGCGGCGGCCAGGGTCTCCTGGGTGGGGACATCGCCGGCGCAGGCCAGGACGACGTCGGGCTCACCGCCGTTCTCGGTGCCCGCCCATTCCCAGATCCCGGCGCCGCGGGCGCAGTGCACCCGGGCCTCGTCCATGGACAGCCAGTCGAAGCAGGGCTGCTTGCCGGCCACGATCACGTTGACGTAGTCGCGGCTGCGCAGCGCGTGGTCCGCCACCGACAGCAGGGTGTTGGCGTCCGGCGGCAGATAGACGCGGACGACCTCGGGGCTCTTGTTCAGGACGTGGTCGACGAAGCCGGGGTCCTGGTGGGAGAAGCCGTTGTGGTCCTGCCGCCACACATGGGAGGTCAGCAGGTAGTTCAGGGAGGGGATGGGGGCGCGCCAGGGCAGCCTACGGGAGGTGCGCAGCCACTTGATGTGCTGGTTGACCATCGAGTCGACGATGTGCACGAACGCCTCGTAGCAGGAGAACAACCCGTGCCGGCCCGTCAGGAGGTAGCCCTCCAGCCAGCCCTGGCAGAGGTGTTCGGAGAGGATCTCCATCACGCGGCCGTGCCGGTCCAGGTGCTCGTCCACCGGCAGCGTCCCGGCCTGCCAGGTCTTGCCGCTGGCGTCGAAGACGGCCTGGAGCCGGTTGGAGGCGGTCTCGTCCGGGCCGACGAGGCGGAAGTCCCGGCGGTCGGCGGTGTCCCGCATGACCCGGGCCAGCAGGTCGCCCAGGACGCGGGTGGGTTCATGCAGGGTCGTGCCCGGTTTGTCGACGGGGACGGCGAAGTCGTCCAGGGACGGGACCGGCAGATCGCGCACGAGCAGTCCACCGTTGGCGTGCGGCGTGGCGCCCAGCCGGCGCGTGCCCTCGGGGATCGGCGCCAGGACGTCGGCGACCGGGCGGCCCTGGGCGTCGAACAGCTCCTCGGGCCGGTACGAGCGCAGCCAGGCCTCCAGCTGCCGCAGGTGGTCCGGGTTGTCACGGACGCCCGACAGCGGCACCTGGTGGGAGCGCCAGGTGTTCTCCACCGGCTGCCCATCCACCTCGGCGGGGCCGGTCCAGCCCTTCGGGGTGCGTAGCACGATCACCGGCCAGCGCGGGCGCTCGCCCACGCCTTCCTCGCGTGCGGCGCGCTGCAGCCCGGCGATGCGGTCGAGCGCGGTGTCCATCGCCCGGGCCATGGCGCGGTGCACCTGCGCGGGGTCGTCGCCGCAGACGTGGACCGGCTCGTGGCCGTAGCCGCGCAGCAGCGCGTCGAGTTCCTCCTCGGGCAGGCGGGACAGCACGGTCGGGTTGGCGATCTTGTAGCCGTTCAGGTGCAGGATCGGCAGGACGGCGCCGTCGTGGACGGGGTCGAGGAACTTGTTGGCGTGCCAGGACGCGGCGAGCGGGCCGGTCTCCGCCTCGCCGTCGCCGATCACGCAGGCCACCAGCAGGCCGGGGTTGTCCAGGGCGGCGCCGTAGGCGTGGGCGAGGGAGTAGCCGAGTTCGCCACCCTCGTGGATCGAGCCCGGGACCTCCGGGGCGACATGGCTCGGCACCCCGCCGGGGAACGAGAACTGGCGGAAGAGCAGTCCCATGCCCTGCGCGTCCCGCGACACGTCGGGGTACTTCTCGCTGTAGCTGCCCTCCAGCCACGAGTTGGCCAGCACGGACGGCCCGCCGTGGCCCGGGCCCCAGATGCACAGGGCGTCCAGCCCCCGGTTCCTGATCACCCGGTTGAGGTGCGTGTACACGAGGTTCAGGCCGGGCGAGGTGCCCCAGTGCCCCAGCAGCCGCGGCTTGATGTGCTCGGGCCGCAGCGGCTCGGTCAGCAGCGGGTTCGCCAGCAGGTAGATCTGACCGGCCGCCAGGAAGTTGGCGGCCCGCCAGTGCGCGTCCAGCGTGCGCAGTTCCTCGTCGGTCGGTGCGGTCGGGTGGTGCTGGCGCGGGGCCTCGGGCATGGCTGACTCCCTGGGTTCTGCGACGGCCTCAGGAGGAGTACCAGTCTGTTCCGGTTCGATGCCAGGCGCCTCTCGGCCAGGCGCCTCTCGGCCAGGCGCCTCTCGGCCAGGCGCCTCTCGGCCACGCGTCTCTCGGCCATGCGCCGCGCGGCTGTTCGGTGCACGCCGGGTCAGCCGCCCACCCGTACGCTCGTGCGCAGCCGCAGGTCCCGTGACGACGCCCCGATCCACAGGGTGCGCACTCCCGTGCCGAGCACCCAGTCGTGGACCCCGGCGTCCCAGGAGGACAGGGTGCGCGGCTCGACGCGGACGCCGACGCGCCGCTCCTCCCCCGCCCGCAGCGCGAGCCGCCGGTACCCGGCCAGCACGCGTACGGGCTGGTCGAGCGGGAGGTCCGGGGAGGGCCCCGCGTACACCTGCGGCACGTCCACGCCGTCGCGGCGCCCGGTGTTGCGGACCGTGAAGGCGACGTCGACGCCGTCGCCCGTCCAGCGCGCGTCCGGATCCGCGTAGGCGAAGGAGGTGTACGACAGTCCGTGGCCGAAGGGGAACAGCGGCCGCACGCCCTCGGCGTCGTACCAGCGGTGGCCGACGCGGACGCCCTCCGCGTAGGTCTCGGTGCCGTCGACGCCCGGGTAGCGGCGCGGGTCGCCGGCCACGGGGTGGTGGTCGTCGTCGGCCGGGAAGCTCTGGGTGGGGCGGCCGCCGGGGTCGCGGTCCCCGTACAGGACGGCGGCGGTGGCGGCGGCGCCCTCCTGGCCCGGGTAGTACATATGGAGCACGGCCCCGGTGCGCTCCAGCCACGGCATCGACATGGCCGACGAGGTGTTTTCAGGACGACGGTGGTGCGCGGGTTGGCCGCCGTCACGGCCTCGATCAGCCGCTCCTGGTTGCCGGGGAGGGCGATGGTCGTGCGGTCCTGGCCCTCGATGGCGTCCTCGTAGGCGAAGAGGACGACGTCCCGGGCGGAGCCGGCCGCCCGTACGGCCTCGGCGACGTCGTCGGCCCGGGTCGCTGCGGTGATGCGGCGCAGCCGGAACAGGGAGCCGGTGTCCCCGCCCCGGGCGGTGATCGTCAGCCGGTGCGCCCCCCTGGTGAGCTGGCGGGAGTCCGGGATCGGCCCCGCCGCAGGGGAGTGACGTGGACCGGGCCCGGTTAGTCACCCGAGCCGCCGGGGCGGGCCGTCCGGCGGGACGCCGCCGGGCCTGATCCCGGCGCGCACCCTCTCCCCCCGCCGACCTGCCCCTGGCACACACCCCCACCCGCCCTACGGCCCCACGGCCGAGTGCAGTGCCGTCACGGCATCGGTCACGCCTGCGCGTACGGAACGGAGCACGCCGGTGCCGGACGTACCCCCGGCGTCGGGGCCCGGCTCCGGCCCCGTCGCCCCGCAGCATCCCACCTGCGCGAACCGCGTCCCGTGCCGCTCGGGCGCGCGATCCTCGGACGTGGTCCGCGGCGGCTCGGGACGCCGCGCGGGCGGGGCGTCCCCGTACGGGTGGCTCTTCTCCTGACGGCTCTCCCTCGGGGCGTCCTGGGCGCGGTTCTCCCGGGAGGGTCCTTTGTCCTCGGGGGCGATCAACGGTTCCAGCGCCCAGCGTTGGGCGGCGGAGCCGTCGCGCCCGGTGACGATCACGCCGCGGCCCTTGCCGGGGGCGACGGCCAGCCCCTTGCCGGCGCGGGGCAGGAGTTCGCCGCGCACGGTCAGGTCGTAGCGCACGACGCCGGCGTGCACCAGGCAGCCGGCCAGGACGACCGAGCCCTCGGCCGGGTCGGAGTCGAGGCAGCGGGTGGGATCGGCGGCGCTGCGCAGCAGACCGTCGTCCTGGTACGACCACTGCGGGGACCCCGCGGAGCAGGTGGCCAGCACGAGAGGCGCGTCGGCCCGGCCCCGGCCGCCCCGGACGTCGAGGCACAGCCCGGCGTCGAGGTTGCGCAGCCGCCCCCGGGCCACTTCGGCGGGGCCGCCCGCGGAGGCGGCCGAGGGGGCGGCGGCCGAGGACGGCTCCGCGGACGAGGAGCCCCCGGTGTCGGGGTCGACCGAGTGGCCGCTGACCGCTCCCCAGGTGGCCCGGGGGCCGGCCGTACCGCCCTCCTCGGACCAGCCCCGGGCGGCGAGCAGTGTCGCGAGCAGGACGAGGGAGGTCACCCCGATCGCGGCGGCCAGCGCCTTCGTGTGACGTCTCGGCGTCCCGGGGCGCCCGCCCGCCGGCAGGGCGCGGGGCCGGAGCCGATGGCGGCCCCCGGCCGGCAGGGCGGCCTGGCCCCCGCCGCGGCCGGGCCGTGACGTGAGGTAGCGGCGGGCGCCCCAGCCGAGCACGGTCTCGACGAGCAGATCCTCCAAACCGCCCTCGAAATGGCTGAGTTGTTCGGCGGCGTGCCGGCAGTAGCGGCACGCCATGAGATGGCGTTGCACATCCGTCAGCAAGGCCCCGCCGCGGCGCATCGGAACGTCCAGCAGGCGGTTGTAGTAGCGGCATTCCCGCGTCGGCGCGAGTTCCCGGTGCGCCCGCACGCAGCCCGCCCGGAATTGCTCACGGGCCTGCTCCAGCGCGGCCGACGCGGTCCCGGTGTCCACCCCCAGCAGACCGGCCGGTACGGATAGGGGCTCGGCCTCCACCTCCGTGTGCCAGAGCAGGCATTGGGATGCCCCCGGAAGGGCCCGGAATGCGCGCTCGGCGAGGCGCCGCCTTTCGGGTGTCACGGACCGGGCGGCGCGCAGACCGCGGGCGCCGACGGTTTTGCGGAGTTCCGGCAGCACTCCGGAAATGCCGTCGTCGGCCGCCCACTCCCCGACCGTGTCCCGCACGGCCGCGAGCAGGCGCGGGCGCAGGGCGCCGCCGCCCGGCAGGGCGAGTTCCCGGCGGAACGCGGCGGCGGCCGCCATCGACGCCGAATCCGCCGAGGAGGCCAGACAGATGACGGCGTACTCGTAGACCGCCCGCCAGTGCCGCGCCAGTAACAGCGCGACGGCACGCGGGCCTTCACCGGGCTCACCCAACCGGGCGAGGAGATTGCGGTCGGACTCCGCGGGCCTCGCTCCGGGGCGCGGCGGGTACGGCGGGCGTGGGGGGTAAGGGGGTTGCACGGAACCATTTCCTTCCAGCCGCAGGACGGCATGCGAATTGCGCGTCCGTCGGAAAGCAGGTGCGTGATTGGTGCATACCTCTGCCGCGTCAGCTGCGGACTTGGCTGTGAGGCGGCTCACTTTCGCACATACGACTCACAGGTAACAAGGAGTTCGGATGACCCGAGTTCAAAACGCGGCGAATTCAAATATGTTACCGCCGGTATCCGTACCGGCTTTCGATAACGCCGCCGGTCAGAGCGTCGAGTTGTGTGCACGCGAGGACGGTTGGTCCACGAAATCTCCCACTCCACAGCGCTCTCCCAGGCGCCTCTCGGCGCGCTCTCATCTCCGCGCGTCAGCATGAGCCGCATGAGCGCCCCCCACCCTTCCGACTCCTCCGCCCCCGACGCCCCCGCCGCCCCCACTCGCCGCGTGCGCAAGGCGGTCGTCCCGGCCGCCGGTCTCGGCACCCGCTTCCTGCCCGCCACGAAGGCGACCCCCAAGGAGATGCTGCCGGTCGTCGACAAGCCGGCCATCCAGTACGTCGTCGAGGAGGCGGCGGCCGCGGGACTCGACGACGTCCTGATGGTCACGGGCCGGCACAAGCGGGCCATCGAGGACCACTTCGACCACGCCTTCGAACTGGAGCAGGCCCTCGCGACCAAGGGCGACACCGTGCGGCTGGACGCGGTGCGCGACCCGGCGCGGCTGGCGAGCATCCACCACATCCGGCAGGGCGACCCGCTCGGCCTCGGCCACGCCGTGCTGTGCGCCCGCCGGCACGTCGGCGACGAGCCCTTCGCGGTCCTCCTCGGCGACGACCTGATCGACCAACGCGAGGCTCTGCTCAGCCGCATGCTCGATGTCCGCGACGGCCGGGGCGGCAGCGTGGTCGCGCTGATGGAGGTCCCGCCGGAGCAGATCCACCTCTACGGCTGCGCCGCCGTCGAGCCGACCGGCGAGGAGGACGTCGTCCGCGTCACCGGCCTGGTCGAGAAGCCCGCCCCGCACAGCGCGCCCAGCCGCTACGCCGTCATCGGGCGCTACGTCCTCGACCCGGGCGTCTTCGGCGTCCTGGAGCGCATCCCGCCGGGCCGGGGCGGCGAGATCCAGCTGACCGACGCCCTTCAGGAACTGGCCGCGGGCGGCACGGTGCACGGGGTCGTCTTCGAGGGGCGGCGCTACGACACTGGCGACAAGGCCGACTACCTGCGCACGGTGGTCCGGCTGACCTGCGAACGGCCCGACCTGGGGCCGGAGTTCACGGCCTGGCTCAGGGAGTTCGTCGCCGGGCTGGACGACGCGCGGCCCGCACGGCGGGACATCGCGGCCTGAGACGCGAGAAGCCCCGGCATCCGGCCGGGGCCCCGTGTCCGCGCCGGCGGATCAGCCGTTGGGGCGCAGGGTCCACACCACGGTCATCTCGCCGGTCACGGCACCGTCGGCGCGCTGGATGGCGACGGCCACCGGGAACTCCGGCCGCTCACCGGCGTCCAGTTCAGCGACGACCTCGGCGGCCGGGCGGCCGAGGGTGGCGGTGGCGGTGACGGCGCCCATCGCCAGCTTCTTGTAGGAGATCTCGGCGCTGACGGCGAGCGGCACGGCACGCGAGAGCTGGTCCCCGAACGCGGCGAGCACGATCGCCCCGCTCGCGGACTCGCCGAGCGTGAACATCGCACCGGCGTGCGGACCGCCCACGTGGTTGTGGTACTCGCTCTGGTCCGGCAGCGACACCACGGCACGCTCCGGCGTGGTCTCGAGGAACTCGAGGTTCAGGGTCCGGGCCATGGGCACCGTGGCGGCGAGCATCTCGCCGATGGACATCTGGTCTGCGCTCATGGCCGCATGTTACTCACGAGTAGAGAGGGCTGACCAGGCCGTGTGACGACCGCCGCACCGGCCCGCCGCGCACCGGTCCGCCCCCGTCCGTCCCCGTGTTGCTACCTCCCCGTCCACGGGCGGTGACCGAATCGTGTCCGAGGCGCGGCTAGGGTTGCTGCCCATGTGGCCAGGACAGCAGCCGCCCGGGGGCGAGCAGAACCCGCAAGCGAACAACCCGTACCAGCAGCCGGGGTACCAGCAGCCGAATCCGTATCAGCAGCCGGGGTACCAGCAGCCCAACCCCTATGGGCAGCAACCGCCGCAGCCCCCGCAGCCGCAGTGGGGCGCCCCCGCCCCGGCCGGCGCGCCGCAGCCCCCGCAGGGCGGTGGCGGCGGCAACCGGACGAAGCTGGTCGCGATCGTCGCCGCCACCGCGGTGGTCGTGGCGGCCGGTGTCACGGGCTTCCTGGTGCTGGGCGGGGACAAGGACGACACCGCGGACGGCGGCAGCGAGAACGGCAAGGCGTCGGCGAGCCCCTCGGCCCCGGAGCCGAGCGCACCCGCCACCGGCGACAACCCCCGCGGCGGCGAGGAGGAGCAGCCCACGGTCAAGGGATGGAAGGTCGTCATCAACCCCAAGTGGGGCACGGCCTTCGACGTCCCGGCGGACTGGGAGGTGGCGTCCCCGAAGTCGTCGGTCTTCTTCGAGGACGAGAAGTCCGACGACGGCAAGCCGCTCATCCTCATGTCGGCACCGGCGTTCTACAAGTCCAAGTGGTGCACGAGCGACGACGACAAGGACGGCAGGACCGAGAGCGAGGCCCTGGCCGGCGCGGGCACCAAGGGCGCCGACGGCGCCAAGAACACCGACGAGGTCGCGGTCAACCAGGTGGCCTGGTGGGTGTACGGCGGGTACACGCAGCCCGACAAGAAGAGCGTGAAGACCGACGACAAGGCCAAGCCCTACACCACCGCCTCGGGTGTGAAGGGCAGTGTCGCGTGGGCCTGGTCGGAGAACACGCCCGACAAGGGCAAGTGCGCGAGCGACGGCAAGGCGGTCACCTTCGGCTTCAAGAACTCGGCCGGTGACTTCGTCGCGTGGAGCTTCTTCGGCGCCAAGGGCGTCAAGGAGGAAGTGCCCAAGGAGACCATCCTGAAGATCCTCAGCACGGTCCGGCTGCACGGGGAGCCGACCGGCGGCTGATGCGGCAGGGCGGCGGGGCCGGTCGAAATGGTTTGGCAGGACGGGGCCTCGGCGGCGATAGTCGGCCGGTGACATCCCGCACCGCCTCCACCCGGAGCCCCCGCAGACCCGCCTGGGCGGGCCGCAACTACTCCCTGCTGACCGCCGCCGCGGTCGTGACCAGCCTGGGCAGCCAGGGCGCCCTGGTCGCGTCGGCGTTCGCCGTGCTCGAGGCGGGCGGTGACGGCGGCGACGTCGGTCTGGTGGCGGCGGCGCGGACGGTCCCGCTGGTGCTGTTCCTGCTGATCGGCGGGGCGGTGGCGGACCGGCTGCCGCGGCACCACGTGATGGTCGCGGCCAACGTCCTGAACTGCCTCTCGCAGGCCGCCTTCGCCGTGCTCGTGCTGGCCGGGGAGCCCCTGCTGTGGCAGATGATGCTCCTCTCCGCCCTCGGCGGCACCGGCCAGGCCTTCTTCGGCCCGGCCGCCGAGGGCATGCTGATGTCCTCGGTCGAGGGCGAGCAGGCGGGCCGCGCGTTCGCGGTGTTCCGGATGGCGATGCAGGGCGCGGCCCTGGGCGGTGCCGCGCTCGGCGGTGCCCTGGTCGCCGCGCTCGGACCCGGCTGGGTGCTCGCCGCTGACGCGGCGGCCTTCGCGGTCGCCGGTGCGCTGCGGGCCTTCCTCGACGTCGGCCACATCCCGCCCCGGGCACCGGGCGGCGGCCTGCTCGCCGACCTGCGGGACGGCTGGCGGGAGTTCGCCGGCCGCCCGTGGCTGTGGGGCATCGTCGTCCAGTTCTCCATCGCCAACGCGGTGGTCGCCGCCGCCGACGCCGTGTACGGCCCGCTCGTGGCACGCGACCACCTCGGCGGCGCGGGCCCCTGGGGTCTCGCCCTGGGCGCGTTCGGGGCGGGCACGGTCGCCGGGGCCGTGCTGATGACCCGCTGGAAGCCCCGCCGCCTGCTCCTGGCGGGCACCCTCTGCGTGTTCCCGCTGGCCCTGCCCTCGGCCGCGCTCGCCGTCCCGGTGCCGATCGGCGCCCTGTGCGCGGTGATGTTCGTGGCGGGGGCGACGATCGAGGTGTTCGGCGTCTCCTGGATGACGGCCCTGCACCAGGAGATCCCCGAGGCCAAGCTCTCCCGCGTCTCGGCCTACGACTGGTTCGGCTCCGTGGCGTTCGTCCCCCTCGCCACGGCGGCGGCCGGCCCGGCGGAGGACGCCTTCGGCCGTACGGCGGCCCTGTGGGGCTGTGCCGGCCTGGTGGTCCTGGTCACGGCGGCCGTGCTGTGCGTCCCGGACGTGCGCAATCTGCGCCGCAGGACCACACCGGTGGCGAAGGGCGTCGTCGAACGCCCCTCCGCCGATGCCGAGCACCCCTCAGCCGATGCCGGACGTCCTTCAGCCGATGCCGAACGCCCCGTCGGGGGGCTCGGGTGACGGCACGGCGTCCTCGTCCCGCACCGCCCGCGCGCCACCGGTGAACTCCCTCAGCGCGGCACCGTGTTCCACCCGGGCCGGGAAGGCGTCGGCAGCGGTGAGCCGGACCAGCGCGGCGATGTCGACGGGCCGGTGCCCGGCGACGAGCACGGCGTTGCCGAACCGCCGCCCCCGCAGCACCCCCGGCTCGGCGATCAGCGCGAGTTCCTCGAAGGCGGTGGCCAGCGTGGCGAGTTGGGACCGCAGGAAGCCGAACGGCGCCGCGTCGGGGAGGTTGGCGAGGTAGACCCCGCTCCCCCGCAGCACCCGCGCGGCCTCCCGCACATAGGCGACGGACGTGAGGTGCGCCGGGACCCGGGAGCCGCCGAACACATCGGCGACGATCACGTCGGCCGAGTCACCGGCGGCGCCCTCCAGCCACGTCCGCGCGTCCCCCGCGTGCAGCGCGACCCGGGCCCCCTCGGGCAGCGGCAGATGCTCGGCCACCAGCTCCAGCAGCCCCCCGTCGGCCTCCACCACCTCCTGCCGGGACCCCGGCCGCGTCACGGCCACGTACCGGGGCAGGGTGAGCGCCCCGCCCCCGAGGTGCACGACGTCCAGCGCGGCCCCCGGCTCCGCCACGACGTCCAGCACATGCCCGAGCCGCCGCGCGTACTCGAACTCCAGATGCGTGGGCTCGTCCAGATCGACGTACGACTGCGGCGCCCCGTCGACGGTGAGCAGCCAGGCGCGTTCCCGGTCGATGTCGGGCATCAGCTTGGCGGTGCCGTGATCGACGACGCGGATCACGGGGATGGGCTCGCTCACTTCTCCATTGTGCGGTAGGGCGACGCCCCGGAGGGGCGCGGGGAACTGCGCGACCGGCCACAGACGGCCCGCGGTCCCCCACGCGACGAACCACGCTCACACAACGGCGGTCACGGTCCCCGCCCCCACGGTCCTGCCACCCTCACGGATGGCGAACCCGAGCCCCGCCTCCAGCGGCACGTCCCGCCCCAGCTCCACGGTCATGACCACCGTGTCCCCGGGCCGCGCCACAGCCACCTCCCCGAGGTCGACGACCCCCACCACATCCGCCGTACGGATGTAGAACTGCGGCCGGTACCCGGTGGAGACAGCCGTCGCACGACCGCCCTCACGGGCGGACAGCACGTACACCTGCGCGGTGAAGCGACGACTCGGCACGACGCTCCCCGGCGCGGCCACGACATGTCCCCGCCGGACGGCGTCCCGGGGAACCCCCCGCAGCAGCAGCGCCACGTTGTCCCCGGCCTGCGCCTCCTCCATCGGCTTGCCGAAGGTCTCAAGACCCGTGACCACCGTCTCGACGGAAGCCCCGAGCACCTCGACCTTGTCCCCGACCCGCACCACACCCCGCTCCACCGCACCGGTGACCACGGTCCCCCGCCCGGTGATGGTCAGCACGTTCTCCACCGGCAGCAGGAACGGCGCGTCCAGGTACCGCTCGGGCATCGGCACGTACGTGTCCACCGCGTCGAGCAGCGCCTCGATCGACGCCGTCCACCGCGGGTCGCCCTCCAGCGCCTTCAGCCCGGAGACGCGCACGACGGGCACGGAGTCACCGCCGTAGCCGTGCGCGGTGAGCAGGTCGCGCACCTCCAGCTCGACCAGGTCGGTCAGCTCCTCGTCGCCCGCGTCGGCCTTGTTCAGGGCGACCACGATGTGGTCGACGCCCACCTGCCGGGCGAGCAGGACGTGTTCGGCGGTCTGCGGCATGATCCCGTCCAGCGCGGAGACGACGAGGATCGCCCCGTCCAGCTGCGCGGCGCCGGTGACCATGTTCTTGACGTAGTCGGCATGGCCCGGCATGTCGACGTGCGCGTAGTGCCGGGTGTCGGTCTCGTACTCGACGTGCGCGATGTTGATGGTGATGCCGCGCGCCGCCTCCTCGGGCGCCCGGTCGATCCGGTCGAACGGCACGAACGCGCCGGTGCCCCGGTCGGCGAGGACCTTGGTGATGGCGGCCGTCAGGGTGGTCTTGCCGTGGTCGACATGACCCATGGTGCCGATGTTGAGATGCGGTTTCGTACGGACGTAGGCCGTCTTGGACATGGCTGTACCTCGAAGCGTCTGGTCGACGGAGAAAGGAAGTGGGACCCCGAGGAACTGCCCGACCCTCCCCTTGCGGGGTCCGCCGGACGAACCGGAGAGGGTCAGCTTCGGGCGCCGTCCGCGACGGCCGTGAGAACCACGACGGCAGCCTTCGGGGCATCCGTGACCACGGATGCTGCGAGGGCGAAGGCGTGCCGGAACATGACGTCGATCATTGCCGACGCTTTACCGCGCGTCGAATGGTTTTCGTCCGGCCTGCGTACAGGGGGTGCGGCCGGATTCCTGTGACGCTCGTGAGACGAACCATACGGCGATCACACACATTTGTCGGTTAGTGTCACCGGATGCTCGATGCCACCACCCGCTCTGGGGGCACCGCCACGGCCTCTCCCCGGGCCGCCACCGCGGAGCTCGCCGTCGCCGCTTCCCCGGCAACGACCGCCTCGCCCGTTCCACCCACCGGTTTCGCCGCCCGCTGCACGAGAGTTCTGCTCTCTCCGTGGTCGCGGCTGTCGCTGCTCGTCGCCCTGCTCGCCACGGGCGCGTGCGGCGTGCTGCTGTTCGAGCCGCAGCGGCTGCTGACCCAGGGCTGGCCGCCGCAGCTCGGCGGAGCCGCGGCGGCGGTGGTGTTCGCGGTGGCGTACGGCGTGTGCACGGTGGCGTTCGTGCCGAGGCCGCTGCTGAATCTGGCGGCGGGTGCGCTGTTCGGTTCGCAGCTGGGCCTCGGCGTCTCCCTGGCCGGCACGGTGCTCGGCGCCGGGATCGCCTTCTGCCTGGGCCGGGCGCTCGGCCAGGAGGCCCTGCGGCCGCTGCTGCGCGGGCGTTGGCTGAAGGCGGCGGACGGCCAGCTCAGCCGGCACGGCTTCCGCTCGATGCTGGCGGTGCGGCTGTTCCCCGGGGTGCCGTTCTGGGCCGCGAACTACTGCGCCGCCGTCTCCCGCATGGGCCTGCTGCCCTTCCTGCTGGCCACCGGCCTCGGTTCGATCCCGAACACCGCCGCCTACGTGGTCGCCGGCGCCCGCGCCTCGACGCCGACGTCACCTGCCTTCCTGATCGCCCTGGCCTGCATCGCCCTGCCGGCGCTGGCGGGCGTGGTGGTGGCCTGGCGCAAGCGGCACCAGCTGCGCCGCCTCTGACGAACCGTTACAGCATCCTGGTTCACACCCGTTCCAGCACCATGGCGTTGGCGAGCCCGCCCGCCTCGCACATGGTCTGGAGCGCGTACCGGGCGCCCCGCTCCCGCATGGCGTGCACGAGCGTCGTCGTCAGCCGCGTGCCGCTCGCGCCCAGCGGATGGCCGAGGGCGATGGCGCCGCCGTGCACGTTGACCCGGTCGAGGTCGGCGCCGGTCTCCTGCTGCCAGGCCAGGACGACGCTGGAGAACGCCTCGTTGACCTCGAACAGGTCGATGTCGTCGAGGGTGAGCGACGCCCGGCGCAGCACCTTCTCGGTCGCCGGGACGACGCCCGTGAGCATCAGCAGCGGGTCGGAGCCGGTGACGGCGAAGCTGTGCAGCCGGGCGAGCGGGCGCAGGCCGAGCCGGGCCGCCGTCTCGCTCGACGTGATGAGCACGGCCGAGGCGCCGTCGTTGATCGGGCTGGCGTTGCCGGCCGTGACGTTCCACTCGATCTGCGGGAAGCGCTCGGCGAAGCCGGGGTCGTAGTAGGCGGGCTTGAGCCCGGCGAGGATCTCCGTGGCGCTGCCTGGGCGGACGCACTCGTCGCGCGTGACGCCCTCCAGGGGCGCGACCTCGGCGTCGAAGAGCCCCGCCTCCCAGGCCGCGGCGGCCTTCCGGTGCGAGGAGACCGCGAAGGCGTCCATCCGCTCACGGCCGATCGACCACTTGGCGGCGATCAGCTCGGCGCTGATGCCCTGCGGAACAAGCCCCTCCGGGTAGCGCTCCGCGACCCCGGGCCCGAAGGGATCCTTGCCCTCCGGCACGTTCGACCACATCGGCACCCGGCTCATCGACTCCACCCCGCACGCCACGACGAGGTCGTAGGCGCCGGAGAGGACGCCCTGCGCCGCGAAGTGCACGGCCTGCTGGGAGGACCCGCACTGGCGGTCCACGGTGGTCGCGGGCACGGACTCCGGGAGGCCCGCGGACAGGACGGCGTAGCGGGTGGTGTTCATGGCCTGCTCGCCGACCTGGTCGACGGTGCCGCCGATGACGTCGTCGATCAGCGCCGGGTCGACGCCGGACCGCTCGACCAGCGTGCGCAGGGTGTGGGCGAGCAGCTCCACGGGGTGGACGTGTGCGAGGGCGCCGTCGGGCTTGCCCTTGCCGATCGGGGTACGTACGGCTTCGACGATCACTGCGTCACGCATGTGCGGGCCTCCACGACTACCGGTGAGTAGGAAATCTGAACTCACCGTATCCCGCAGGGTTGGAAATTCCAACCCTCTCCTAGACTGAGCTTCATGGCCGCCAGCAAAGACCCGCGCCCCTGCTCCATCGCCGACACCCTCGCGCTCGTCGGGGAGAAGCACTCCCTGCTCGTGCTGCGGGAGGTGTGCCTCGGCAACGGCCGGTTCGACCAGCTGGTGCGCAACATCGGCGCCCCGCGCGACATCCTCGCCACGCGGCTGCGCCGGCTCGTGGACGCCGGGATCCTGACCAAGCGGCCCTACAGCGAGCGCCCGCAGCGTTTCGAGTACCTGCCGACGCGGGCGGGCCTGGAGCTGGAACCGGTCCTGCTGACCCTCATGGCGTGGGGGGACCGCCACCTCCGCGCGGACGGCGACCGCCCGATGGTCGTGGAGCACTCCTGCGGCGAGGCGCTCGCCCCGGTCGTCACCTGCCGGGCCTGCGGCGACGAGGTGCGTCACGAGGACCTCACAGCCCGCCCCCAGGCGCCCGGCTGGACGGTCACCGGACCGACGGCGGCCTGATCCCCACTGCTTGGCGGCCGCTTCCAAACCCCTGTGTCGGGGCGGCCTCCGCGGGGCGCTACGCTTCCCCCTCGGCACACCTGATCACCCGGTCATCACACACGGCGGCCCGGTGTGCACGTCGTCCGTCCCACGATCGGCACTTGGACTCCGCTACCTCATGTCTTGGTTCGAATCACTCATCCTCGGACTCGTCCAGGGGCTGACCGAGTTCCTGCCCGTCTCCTCCAGCGCGCACCTGCGTCTGACGGCGGCCTTCTCGGGCTGGGAGGACCCGGGCGCGGCCTTCACGGCCATCACGCAGATCGGCACCGAGGCCGCCGTGCTGATCTACTTCCGCAAGGACATCGGACGGATCATCTCGACCTGGACGCGCTCGCTCACGAACAAGGCGCTGCGCAGCGACCCCGACGCGCGGATGGGCTGGCTCGTCATCGTCGGCTCGATCCCGATCGGCGTGCTCGGCGTGACGCTGAAGGACCAGATCGAGGGGCCCTTCCGCGACCTGCGGATCACCGCGACGATGCTGATCGGCATGGGCATCGTGCTGGGCATCGCCGACCGGCTCGCGGCACGCGACGAGAGCGGCGGCAAGCACCGCGCGCCCAAGCAGCGCAAGGCCCTGGAGGACCTGGGCGTCCGCGACGGCCTGATCTACGGCGTCTGCCAGGCCATGGCGCTCATCCCGGGCGTCTCCCGCTCCGGCGCCACCATCAGCGGCGGCCTGTTCATGGGCTACAAGCGCGAGGCCGCGGCCCGCTACTCCTTCCTGCTCGCCATCCCCGCGGTGCTGGCCTCCGGTCTGTTCGAGCTGAAGGACGCGACGGAGGGCGGACACGTCTCCTGGGGTCCGACGGTCTTCGCCACGGTCATCGCCTTCGGCGTCGGGTACGCGGTGATCGCGTGGTTCATGAAGTTCATCTCGACCAAGAGCTTCATGCCGTTCGTCTGGTACCGCATCGCGCTCGGCATCGTCATCATCGCCCTGGTCAGCATGGGTGAGCTCAGCCCGCACGCGGGGGAACCGGCACACTGACGCGGCGCGTGTGACCCGCATCTCGTGACCAACCGCATAGCGATCCGGTAGCCGTCCGGTAGCGGCCTGTCAGTGGCTGCCCCTAGGCTTGTCCGCATGTCCCCCGATTCCCTGACCCCTGGTTCCGTGCGGTCCGCTGCCGAGGTGAACGAGGAGATCCGTGCGCTCTGGCAGCGCACGGGCGGCACCCTGTCCGCCGAGGAGCGCGCGGAGTACGAGCTGCTGGTCGTCGAATGGGCCGCCGCGATCCGCGGCGGCGTCGTCAAGGCGGCCTGACCGGCAAGCGCCGGCAGCCGCCGTTCCGGCCCTCAGCCGGCAGCCGCCGTCCCGATCCTCAGGCGCGCAGCCGCGCCAGCACCTCGTCGTCGACCGGATAGGGCCGCTCCTCGGGCAACAGCCCGGCGGCCGCGTCGAGTTCACCCGCCCGCACCCGACGGTGGACCTCCGCCGCGAGCGGCGTGACGTCCTCGATCCCCACGATCCACTCGTCCGCGTACCGGGCCGCCGCCTCCCCCGCGAGCCCCAGCTGGAGCGACCGGTACGGCAGCGGATCGAGACGCAGATCCCGCTCCGGATCCCACTGCACCCGTGCCGGCGCCTGCCTCAACTGCCGCTGCCACGCGGCCCGGTCGCCGTGCAGGGCGGGCACGTGGTGGGACAGGCAGGCGTTGCGCAACGCCCAGTGGAAGCCCTCGCGGCTGATCTCGATCGCCAGGACCGTCTCCTGGCCCTCCTTCGTACCCCAGCCGCAGCGGTACATCATCCACAGGAACGACGGCTTGATCCACGTCATGCGCTCCCGCTTCCAGGTGGACGGGAAGCGGCCGTCACGGGCCGCGGGGCCGCCGATCTCCGGGCGGTAGGCCTGGTAGACGGTGAGCGTGGACGCGGTGTGGCGGGCGCGGACCCGGAATCTCGGTTCGTTCTGATCGTTCACGAGGGACAGGCTCGGCCCCGGTGCCCCTCGACGGCCACCGAATATCACCGCACGGCTCTTCACTCGGCCCCTCCCATGCCCAACACTGAGCCGATGACGCAGCGCGTGGAGCTCGCCACCGTGAGGGACCGGCTGGCCGTCGACGGACTGATCACCGACTACGCGGTGGCGGTCGACGACGGTGACTGGGAGGCGTACCGGGGGCTGTTCGCCCCTCAGGGGCGGGCGGACTACCGGTCGGCCGGCGGCATCGAAGGAGAGGCCGGGGCGGTCGCCGCGTGGCTCGCCGAGAGCATGCGGCTGTTCCCGATGCGCCAGCACCTGATCGTCAACCGGCGGGTCCGGTTCGGGGTCTGGGAGCACGACACCGGCGACACGGCCCAGGTCCAGGCCGACTACGTCAATCCCATGGCCACCGAAGGGCCCGCGCCCGACTTCGTGTGCGGCGGCCGGTACGCCTTCGCCCTGCTGCGCACCGACGCGGGCTGGCGGCTCAGCGAGGTGGTCGTCCGGGAGAAGTGGCGACGCCTTCCCGAGCGGCGGGCGGCACCTGTGGTCAACTGACCCGGCGTCCTCTGTCCTAGATCGTCCGCAGGACGCACACTGGAGGCATCCGCGGGTAGGAGGCGCCTATGAAGACGCTCGGCCACTGGCTCGCCTCCCCCTGGCGGCGCTCGGCCGCCGCGGCGGTCGCGGGCGCCCTGCCCGTCCTTGCCTTCCCCGCCCCGTCCCTGTGGTGGTGGGCCTACGTCGCCCTGGTGCCGTGGCTCCTGCTGCTGCGGACGGCCCCGAGCGGGAAACGGGCGCTGTACGAGGGCTGGTGCGGCGGCTTCGGCTTCATGCTGGCCATGCACCACTGGCTGATGCCGTTCCTGCACGTGTTCACGTTCGTCATCGCCGCGCTGCTCGGTGCGCTGTGGGGCCCCTGGGGCTGGCTGGTGCGCCGCCTGCTGGCCGGGGTGCCCTCACGGAGCCGGATCGCGGCCGCGCTCGTGGTGCTGCCGTCGGGCTGGCTGGCCGTCGAGCTGGTCCGCTCCTGGCAGGGCCTGGGCGGGCCCTGGGGCATGCTCGGCAGCAGTCAGTGGCAGGTGGAACCGGCGCTGCGGCTCGCCTCCGTCGGCGGGGTGTGGCTGATCAGTTTCCTGTTGGTGGCCCTCAACGTCGCGGTCGCCGTCCTCGTCGCGGTCCGCCGGGCCCGCGTGCCCGCCGTGGCCGGTCTCGTCGTCACCGCCGTCGCCACCTCCGCCGCCTGGATGCTCGCGCCCCGCCCCGCCGTCGACGGCCAGGCCAGGATCGCCGTCGTCCAGCCGGGCGTCATCGGCGGCGCGGACAGCGGGGACCGCCGGTTCGCACGCGAGGAGCAGCTCACCCGGCGGCTCGCCGGACAGGACGTCGACCTGATCGTCTGGGGGGAGAGCAGCGTCGGTTTCGACCTCGGGGACCGCCCCGACCTCGCCCGGCGGCTCGCGGACCTGTCCCGCGCGACGAACGCCGACATCCTGGTCAACGTGGACGCCCGGCGCTCCGACAAGCCCGGCATCTACAAGAGTTCCGTCCTGGTCGGGCAGGACGGCCTGACCGGCCAGCGCTACGACAAGATGCGGCTCGTGCCCTTCGGCGAGTACGTCCCGGCCCGCTCCCTGCTCGGCTGGGCCACGTCCGTCGGCAAGGCCGCCGGTGAGGACCGCCGGCGCGGCTCCCAGCCGGTCGTGATGAACGTGGGCGGCAGCGGCCTGCGCACCGGCCCCATGGTGTGCTTCGAGACCGCCTTCCCCGACATGACCCGCCACCTCACCAAGGAGGGCGTCGACGTGCTGATCGGCCAGTCGTCGACCTCCACGTTCCAGGGCAGCTGGGCCCCCGAGCAGCACGCCACGCTCGCCGCGCTGCGCGCCGCCGAGACCGGCCGTCCGATGGTGCACTCGACCCTGACGGGCGTCTCCGCGGTGTACGGCCCGAGCGGACAGCGCGTCGGCCCGTGGCTCGGGACGGACACGTCCGCCGCGCAGGTCTACGACATCCCCCTCGCCCACGGCACCACGCCCTACGTCCGCCTCGGCGACTGGACCGTGCACGCGGCCCTGCTGATCCTCGCCGCCTGGGCCGCCGGCGAGGGCGTACGGACCCTGCGGCTCAGGCGGTCCGCTCCTGAACCGCGCGTACGACCCGCTCGCACAGCTCATGGGTCTCCAGCGCGTCCCGGGCGCTGAGCACCTTGCCCGCCCGCACGGCGTCCAGGAACGCCAGCACCGCCTGCTCGATCCCGCGCTGCCGGGCCACCGGCACCCAGTCCCCGCGCCGCCGGACGGTCGGCTGACCCTTGTGGTCGATCACCTCGGCGAGGTTGACCACCTGCCGCTTGGTGTCCTGCCCGGACACCTCCAGGATCTCCTCGGCCGAACCGCTGAGCCGGTTCATCACGCCGAGCGCGGTGAAGCCGTCCCCGGCGAGCTGGAGCACCACGTGGTGCAGCAGGCCGTCCCGGACACGGGCGCGCACGGTGACGTCGTCGATCGCGCCGGGCGCCAGGAACCTCAGGGTGTCGACGACGTGGATGAAGTCGTCGAGGATCATCGTGCGCGGTTCCTCCGGCAGCCCGATGCGGTTCTTCTGCATCAGGATCAGCTCGCGCGGGTGGTCGGCGCACTGGGTGTAGCCGGGGGCGAAGCGCCGGTTGAAGCCGACGGCCAGGCTCACGTCGCGCTCCTCGGCGAGCGCCACCAGCCGTGCCGAGTGGTCGAGCGTGTAGGCGAGCGGCTTGTCGACGTACGTCGGGACGCCCGCCTCGAGGAGCCGCGTCACGATCTCCGGGTGGACGAGTGTGGGCGCGTGCACGAAGGCGGCGTCGAGGCCCGTCGCGAGGAGGGAGTCGAGGGTGGTGTGCCGCCGCTCCGGCGGGAGGTGGAGCCCGTCGGCGACCCGGTCGAGGGTGGCGGGCGTGCGAGTCTGCAGGTGCAGCTCGACCCCGGGCTGGAAGGCGAGGACCGGAAGGTACGCCTTCTGCGCGATGTCACCGAGTCCGATGCAGCCGACCTTCACCTGGTGTGCTCCTCTGGCCGTTGCCTGCCGGGGTCTGCTCGGAAGCATACGGGGGCTGCGGCGGCCGCCAGTCGGCGATGCCGTCGAAGCTCCGCAGGAACAGCGCGGGCCCGGCCTTCGACAGCGCGGCCACGACCGTGTCGCGTACGGCGGCGCCGACGCGGCCGGTCATGAGGTTGAGGCGGGCGACCCTGACGGCCTGGCGCGCGATGGAGGTCGTACGGGGCAGCCGGTCGGCGGAGTAGGCCGGGAGGTCCTCGCAGTGGTGGGCGAGGACGATCGCGTCCTCGATGGCCTGGTTGCCGCCCTGGCCGAGGGTCGGGGGCATGGCGTGCGCGGCGTCGCCGACCAGGGCGACCCGGCCGCGGTGGTAGGCGGGCAGGGGCTCGGCGATGTGGTGGACGTCGTGGCGCAGGACGTCCTCGGGGCGGGCGGCGGCGAGCACGGCCGGGATGGGGTCGTGCCAGTCGCCGAAGCGGCGCAGCAGCTCCGCCCGCTCGTCGTCCGGCGCTCGTCCGCCGGCCGGGGTCACGGCGGCGGCGTAGGCGTAGACGCGGCCGTCCTTGAGCGGGTGCGTGCCCCAGATGCGGCCCCGGCCCCACGTCTCGTGCGAGGCGAACTCGGCGCCGGGGACCGGGATCACGACCCGCCAGGTCGTGAAGCCGGCGTAGACGGGCCCCGGGTGGGTGGGGAAGAGCGCGGGGCGTACGGCGGACCGGACACCGTCGGCGCCCACCACCAGGTCGGCCTCCAGTTCGCCGTCCGCGGTGGTGACACGGGCCGGGCGGTCGTGGTCTCCGCTGTCGAGGAGGGTGGCGGCGGCGTCCGTGCGGACGGTGCCGGGCGGGAGCAGGGCGGCCAGGCGCTCGATGAGGGTGGCGCGGTGCAGCAACACGAGCGGGCCGCCGAAGCGCTCGGCGGCGGCGTCGGCGGAGGAGCGTGAGAGCCATCGCCCGGAGGGAGTGCGCAGGCCGCCGTCCCCGGTCCAGGCGGCGAGGTCGCGGATCTCGTCGCCGAGGCCGATGACGTCCAGCGCGCGCAGGGCGTTGGGGGCGAGGGAGATGGCGGCGCCGACCGGTTCCAGCGAGGGGGCGCGCTCCAGCACGGTGACGCGCCGGCCGCGCCGGTGCAGGGCGGCGGCCGCGGTCAGGCCTCCGATTCCGCCGCCGATCACGACGGCGTGGTCCGCCTGTGCCATGACTCCTCCTCGGGCCGGTCACGGTCACTACATCTGTAGTGACCCCTTCGAGGCTACTACAGATGTAGTGAGGCGGGTAGCGTGAGCCGCATGTCCGTACGCACCGCCGGTTCCTCCCGCGCCGACCTCGTCGCCGACACCGCCCTGGCCCTGCTCGCCGAGCGCGGGATGCGGGGCCTGACGCACCGGGCGGTCGACGAGGCGGCCGGACTCCCCCAGGGCTCCACGTCGAACCTCGCGCGGACCCGGCAGGCCCTGCTGGAGCTGGCGGTGCGGCGCCTGGCCGACCGCGAGGCGCGAGTGCTGGCGCTGCACGAGATGCCGGACCCGCGGGCCGGCGCCGGTCCTCTGGCGGACGCGTTGGCCCTCGCCACCCACCGCGCCCTGACCCGCAACCGCGAGCTGACCCGCGCCCGCTACGAACTGGCCTTGGAGGCGACGCGCCGCCCCGAACTGCGGGCGTGCTTCGACGCGATGGGCGCCCGCTTCCGCGAGCAACTGACGGCCCTGGTCACCGGGATGGGCTCGACGCACCCGGCCCGGCACGCACTGTCCCTGATCGCCTGGGCGGACGGGCTGATGTTCAGCTGCGTGGCCGGGTCGTTCAGCACCGAGGTGCCCAGCCTGGAGGAGGTGCGCGCCGGGCTGCGGGAACTGCTGGACGGCATGCTCGGCCACGGAAAACCCGTGGCCCGGCAAGGGACATCGGGATAAGGATTGCCTCCATGACGACCGAACGCCGTATGCCTGCCACGACCGCCGACGAACGCACCATGCTGGAGGGCTGGCTGGAGTTCCACCGGCAGACCCTCGCGTGGAAGTGCGAGGGCCTGAGCGACGAACAGCTCAGGTCCGCCGCCGTGGAGCCCTCCACTCTGTCCCTCATGGGGCTGGTGCGACACATGGCCGACGTGGAGCGGAGCTGGTTCCGCCGGGTGATGGCGGACGAGGACGCGGCGCCCCTCTACTGGAGCGACGAGGACCGCGACGGCGAGTTCCGCCTGACCGGGGCGGACACCTACCAGGAGGCGTACCGCGCCTGGCAGTCCGAGATCGAGACCGCCCGGAGCATCGCGGCCCGCTTCGGCCTGGACGACCTCTCCGAGGGCGCGCACCGGCGCACCGGCGAGAAGTTCAACCTGCGGTGGATCTACACCCACATGATCGAGGAGTACGCCCGGCACAACGGCCACGCCGACCTGATCCGCGAGCGCATCGACGGCTCGACCGGCGACTGACGTCACCCACGGCCCGCGGACGCCCTCCGTACGGGGCCGGACATCACCCGTGCGGGGCATCCTCCGCCGGTCCGCCGTACCGCCCCGCGCCGCACGGGCCAGAGTGGCGCGGGTGCATCGAACGACGACCACCGCGACGCTCCTGGTGACCGTGGCTGTCTCGGCCCTCTCCGGCTGCGTGACGGTCCAGCATCCGCCCGTTCCCGGGCCGCCGACGGCACCGTCCCGGCCGTCGGCGGGGCAGACGGAGACGCAGATCGTGCAGGCCCCGGCCCGCGAGGCCCTGCAGCTCATCGAGGAGTCCCGCCGCCCGCGACCGGCCCCGTCCGAGTCCCGCCTGGAGAGCCCGGCGGCGGACCCGCCTCGACAGCACCGGCCGCCGGCCGGTGACCGCGACATCCGTCCGCGCCCCGCACGCCCGGAGCGCCCCGAGCCGGCCCCGCGCGGCCCGCAGCGGCAGCGCCCCGGCCTCCCCGACGTCTCAATGTCAGTACGGCAGGACGTCCACCGGAACGTCCCGGGCGGCACGGACGTGTGCGCGCTGGGCAGGCGCTACGGGGGATGGCGGGCCGACAGCCCGGAGGCGACCATCTGCCAGGACACCTACGGACGGTGACCGACTCCGTCAGGGCCGCTGCCTCGGCGGCCTCCCCCACGGCCCTCCGCCGGTCTCGCCGCCACCTTCCCCCAACCGGGACTCCAGCCGCCGGATGGCCGCCCACACCCCCGCCGCGTAGCCGTCGTCGGTGAGGGCGGCGGCCGCTCCCCTCGCCCGCCGCAGATGGGTACGGGCGGCGTCGCGGTCACCGAGCCCGGCGTAGTCGGCAGCCAGGCTGACGTGCAGGGCGGGGTAGAAGGCGCGCACCGCGGCCGCCGTGTCCCGCGCGGCCGCCCTGTCCCGAACGGCCGCCCCGTCCCGCGCGCCGAGCCCGTCCTCGGCGATCTCATCGGCCGCCGTCAACGCGCGCAGGTCCCAGGCCAGTTCGTCGGCGGGGTCGTCCTGGGTGTCGGCCAGGTAGTGGGCGAGGGTGCAGCGGTGCAGCGGGTCTCCGTGCTCCCCGATCTCCGCCCACAGGTCCAGGAACCGGTGCCGGGCCTCCTCCCGGTCCCCCGCGTGGTGCAGCATCACGACCTGCCCGATCCGCGTCAGCACGGCGTCCGGCGCCGCCTGCCCCTGTCGCTCGACCACCACGCCCTCCGCGCCCTCGCCCGCTGTCCCCTCCGACGCTAACCGCAGGCGGGGGCGATCCGGCTCAGGCCGCTCCGTGCGCCACCGGGCTGTTCGGGGCCGCACGGCCGGTGCCCGGCGCACCGGCCGTGCGGCCCGTCGCCGTCAGCCCAGGTTCGGGATCGTCCAGTCGATCGGCTCGTGCCCCTGCGCCGCCACCGCCGCGTTGATCTGCGTGAACGGGCGGGAGCCGAAGAACTTCCTCGCCGACAGGGGCGAGGGGTGCGCGCCCTTGACCACCACGTGCCGCGACTCGTCGATCAGCGGGAGCTTCTTCTGCGCGTAGTTCCCCCACAGCACGAACACCGCCGGGTCCGGCCGCCCGGCCACCGCGCGGATCACCGCGTCGGTGAACCTCTCCCAGCCCCGGTTCTTGTGCGAGTTGGCCTCACCGCCGCGGACCGTGAGCACCGCGTTGAGCAGCAGCACGCCCTGGCGCGCCCAGGGCATCAGGTAGCCGTTGTCCGGGATCGGCGTGCCCAGCTCCTCGTGCATCTCCTTGTAGATGTTGCGCAGGGACGGGGGGATGCGCACGCCGGGGCGGACCGAGAAGCACAGGCCGTGCCCCTGGCCCTCGCCGTGGTACGGGTCCTGGCCGAGGATCAGGACCTTGACCTCCTCGTACGGCGTGGCGTCCAGCGCCGCGAAGACCTCCTCGCGAGGCGGGTGGACGGGACCGTTCGCCCGCTCCTCCTCGACGAACTCCGTCAGCTCCTTGAAGTAGGGCTGCTGCAGCTCGTCACCCAGAACCCCGCGCCAGGACTCGGGCAGCATGGCGATGTCGGTCACGTCAACGTCCTCACGATGTGCGGTCACTTCAGGCCTCAGAACCTACAGGCGACCACTGACAACGCGCCCCGGGAAGCCGGACGTCCGCCGCTGCCTACCAGGCGGTCTTGCGGTGCAGCTCCCACATCATCATGATCGTCGACGGGTCCAGGGCCCGCTCGGCGCCCGAGACGTCCCGGCTGGCCGCCACGTACTGCCGGCCCTGCCACAGCGGCAGCAGCCGCGCGTCGTTCACGAGGATCCGCTGGGCCTCCTCGAACTCCTTCTCCACGCTCGCGCGGTCGCTCTCCCGGCGCGAGCGGGGCAGCAGCTCGCCGGTGATCTCGGGGGCCGGGTAGGGCGTACCGAGGGCGTTCTGCTCGCCGACGAACGGCGCGATGAAGTTCTCGGCGTCCGGGAAGTCGGGGAACCAGCCACGCCCGAACACCGGGTACTCACCGTTCTGGTAGCCCTCGACGTAGGTCTTCCAGGGGCGGCTCTTGAGGCTGATCGTGAACAGGCCGGAGTCCTCCAGCTGGCGCTCCAGCTCCTTGAACTCCGCGGCGGTCTCGGAGCCGTAGCGGTCGCTGGTGTACCAGAAGGTGAGCGGGACCTTCTGGTTGATGCCGGCGTCGGTGAGGATCTTGCGGGCCTTGGCCACGTCCGGGTCGCCGTAGTCGTCGAAGAAGCCCGTGGTGTGGCCGGTGAGGCCCTTGGGGACCATGGAGTACAGCGGGTCGACGGTGTCCTTGTAGACCTTGTGGGCGATCGCCGCCCGGTCGACGACCTGGGCGATGGCCTGGCGCACGGCCTTCTTGTTGGCCCAGGAGTCCTTCGGGTTGAACACCAGGTAGTTGATGTCGGTGCCGGTGCCCTCGACGAGCTGGATCTCCTCCTCCTTGGAGGTCTTGCTCTGGAGGTCGACGACGTCGCCGGCGGCCAGGCCGCGGTAGGTGACGTCGATCCGCTGGTCGCGCAGGGCCTTGACCATGGTGGCCGAGTCCTGGAAGTAGCGGATGGTCACCGCGTCGTTCCGGCGCTCCGCGTAGCCCTTGTAGGAGTCGTTGCGGACGAGGACGGCCTCCTTGCCGTCGTCGTAGGAGTCGAGCGTGTACGGCCCGGAGCCGACGACGTCCTCGCCCTCGTGCAGGGAGCCCTCCGGGTAGGCCTCCGGGGAGACGATCGACATGGCGGGCGTGGCGAGCACGAACGGGAACGTGGCGTCGGGCTTGTTGAGGTGGAAGATCACCTCGCGGTCGTTCGGCGCCTGGACCCGTTCGAGGCTGCCCAGCAGACCGGCGGGGCCGCCGTTGACGTTGATCTTGCGGATCCGGTCGAACGAGTGCTTGACGGCCCGGGCGTCGAGCGCGTCGCCGTTGGAGAACTTCAGGCCCTCGCGCAGTTCGCAGCGGTAGACCTGGTTCGAGGAGTCGCTGAAGCCGCAGCTCTCGGCGGCGTCCGGCTGGGGCTCGGTCGCACCGGTCGGATAGCTCAGGAGCGTTTGGTAGATGTTGCGGAACAGCTCCCACGAGCTGTCCCAGGAGGCGGCAGGGTCGAGCGTGCTGGGGGCACTGGTGGTGCCGACGACGATCGGCCCTTCGTCCTCCGGGGTGTCGGACGACAGCACTCCGCAGCCGGTCACCAGGGACGATATGGACGCGATGGCCGCCACCCGCCGCAGGCATCGGTTCCGGTTGAACACGCGCACGCTCCTCGATCTGCCATACCAAGGGTCGGCAGACCATACCGCAGTGCCGGGGCCCCTGACCCTCCCCCGGACCTGACTCCTTGATCGATAAACATGTGACTACGTTGTCATCGCCCTTTGCGGTGCCTTTACGCGTGGCACGGGCGCCCCTCGTGTCGAGGAGCGCCCGTGCCGTGCGGCCCGTACGCCGGTGTCAGCCGGTGCCGGCGTTGAGGAAGATCCCGCCGTCCACGACGAGCGTCTGGCCGGTGACCCAGTCGGACTGCTCGGAGGTGAGGAACGCGGCCGCGCCGCCGATGTCGGCGGGCACGCCGAGCCGGCCGAGCGGGTAGGCCGCGGCGGCCTCCTCCTCCCGGCCTTCGTACAGGGCCTGGGCGAACTTGGTCTTCACGACGGCCGGGGCGATCGCGTTGACCCGCACCCTGGGCGCGAACTCGTGCGCGAGCTGCACGGTCAGGTTGATCATCGCGGCCTTGCTGATGCCGTAGGCGCCGATGAACGGCGAGGGCGACAGGCCCGCGACGGAGGCGATGTTGACGATCGCGCCGCCGTTGTCCTTCTGCCAGGCGTGCCAGGTCTTCTGGGCGAAGCCGAGCGCCGAGACGACGTTGGTCTCGAAGACCTTGCGGGCGACGTTCAGGTCGAGGTCGGCGATCGGCCCGAACACCGGGTTGGTGCCGGCGTTGTTGACCAGGAAGTCGATGCGGCCGAAGGCCTCCATCGCGCGCTCGACGGCGACGGCCTGGTGGGCCTCGTCGTGCGCCTTGCCGGCGACGTGGACGGCCCGGTCGGCGCCGAGCCGCTCCACTGCCTCCTTGAGGGCGTCCTCGTTGCGGCCGGTGATGACGACGCGGTCGCCGCGCGCGACGAGCGCCTCGGCGACGCCGTAGCCGATGCCGCGGCTGGCGCCCGTGACGAGGGCGACCTTGCCGGAGAGTTCCACGGAAGTCATGTTCTTCGTCCCTTAGTCGAGCGGTCCGCCGGCCACGTACAGCACCTGGCCGGAGACGAACCCGGCGGCCTCGCCGGTGAAGAAGGCGATGGCGTTGGCGATGTCGTCCGGCTCACCGACCCGGGCCACCGGGATCTGCGTGGCGGCGGCGGCCTTGAAGTCCTCGAAGCCCATGCCGACGCGCTCGGCGGTGGCCTTGGTCATCTCGGTGGCGATGAAGCCGGGGGCGACGGAGTTGGCGGTGACGCCGAACTTGCCGAGCTCCTTGGCGAGGGTCTTGGTGAAGCCCTGCAGGCCCGCCTTGGCGGCCGAGTAGTTCACCTGGCCGCGGTTGCCGAGCGCGGACGACGACGACAGGTTGACGATCCGGCCGAAGCCCGCGTCCACCATGTGCTTCTGGCAGGCTTTGGACATAAGGAAGGCGCCGCGCAGGTGCACGTTCATGACGGTGTCCCAGTCGGAGACGCTCATCTTGAACAGCAGGTTGTCGCGCAGCACGCCCGCGTTGTTGACCAGGATGGTCGGCGCGCCGAGCTCCTCGACGATCCGCGCGACGGCCGCCTCGACCTGCGCCTCGTCCGAGACGTCACAGCCGACCGCGATGGCCTTGCCACCGGCGGCGGTGATCTTCTCGACGGTGTCCTTGCAGGCGGCTTCGTCGAGGTCGAGCACGGCGACCGCGCGGCCCTCGGCGGCCAGTCGTACGGCGGTGGCGGCGCCGATGCCGCGCGCGGCACCGGTGACGACGGCGACCCGCTGCTCAGTGGTGGACATGGCTGCTTCTCCTCGGGTGAGCGACCGCTTAGTACCTTCAGTGGGTGTGACGCTAGAAGCCCTGGCACGCGGTGTCAACGGCCAGCTCGGCCATGTGATCCATCCCCCGGCCCCGCCGGGCCCCTCTCACCTCACCAGGAGGTCCAGCAGCCGCTCCGTCTCCGCCGCCGGATCTCGCGTCAGGCCGGTGTGGACGGGTCCGGGCTGGACGATCGTGGACCGGGGGGCGACCAGCCAGCGGAAGCGGCGGCCGGGGTCGTCGGCCGCGGCCTGGCCCGCCGCCGTACCGCCCGCGCAGAGCCTCTCCACGGCGCCGAGGGCGGCCCGGACACCGGCCACGTCCGCCTGCGGGTCGAGGGCGAGCAGGCGGGTCTCGTCCAGGTGGGTGCGCGCGCCGACGTAGGCCTCGGCGCGGCAGTACAGGAGCACCCCGGCGTTGATGCACTCGCCGCGCTCGACGCGCGGGACCACGCGCAGGACGGCGTACTCGTAGATCTGGCGGTCCCGGGGGCCGCCCTTGATGATGTGCCGGTCGCTCACTTGATTCCCTGGATGCGGTCGTGGATGACGGCGGCCCGGGCGAGCAGCGGGCGCGCGTAGGCCTGCCTCAGGTCGTCCGGTGTGTCGAAGCCGGGCTCGTCCGCCAGCCAGGAGTCGGGGATCCGGGCGGTGACCTCGGCGAGGAGCCGCTCGGTGATCCGGGGAGCCAACTCGGCCGCCGCGGCGGCGATGTCGGGCGCGAAGGGCGCGAGCGCGTGGTCGGAGGCGTCGTAGGGGCGGGCCGCCGAGGCCTCGGCACCGCGCCAGTTGTGGTGCCAGATCATCGTCGCGCCGTGGTCGACGAGCCACAACTCGCCCCGCCACATCAGCAGGTTGGGGTTGCGCCAGGACCGGTCGACGTTGTTGACCAGCGCGTCGAACCAGACGATCCGCCCGGCCTCTTCCGGGCTCACCCGGAAGGCGAGCGGGTCGAAACCGAGCGCGCCGGAGAGGAAGCCCATGCCGAGGTTGGTGCCGCCGCTGGACCTGAGCAGGCCCTGGACCTGCTCGTCGGGCTCGCCGAGTCCCAGCTCCGCGTCGAGCCTGACCGTGACCAGGCGCGGCACGCGCAGTCCCAGCCGGCGGGCGAGTTCCCCGCAGACCACCTCGGCGACGAGCGTCTTGCGGCCCTGTCCCGCGCCGGTGAACTTCAGGACGTACGTGCCGAAGTCGTCGGCCTCGACGAGTCCCGGCAGCGAACCACCCTCACGCAGGGGCGTGATGTAGCGGGTCGCGGTGACCTCTTCCAGCATGTCCCGGGCCATCCGTCTCTTCAGCCTTGCAGTCCACGACCGGCCTCGGAGGGGCCCGATGCGGCCCTTGCCCCCGGCCTCCGGCAGGAGGTGAGCATAGTAACCGCCAGTGATCTCCGCCGTTATGGGGCCTTCCGCACGTGAGTGGTGTCGGCGTCGAGGGCAGTGCCGTCGGCGCTGGTCGGCGCGATGGCCGGAACCGGGTTCCCGTGCCGGTCGACAAGGACGGAGTGCGTCTCACCGGGGGCGAAGGCGTTGCGTTCTCCCCACTGTCGCAGAGCGACGATGACGGGGAAGAGATCGCGGCCGGCGTCGGTGAGCACGTACTGCTGACGGCGGCCCGACGGGGCGGTGCGCTGGGCGACGAGCCCGTGAGCGGTGAGCTTGCGGAGGCGGTCGGTGAGGACGTTACGGGCGATGCCGGTCCGGCGCTGGAACTCGGTGAACGATCGCGCCCCGTCCATCGCGTCGCGGACGATGAGCAGGCTCCACCTGTCGCCGACGAGGTCGAGCGTGCGGGCGACGGGGCAGTCGGGGTCGGTCCAGTCAGGGTTCGAGGCGCCCGTGGCGTCGCGCGGCATGACACCTCCCATGAGTTGCGGATCGAGACCATACTGCCGTACGGTCAAATTGGTTGCAATCAGCTACTGATTGGGGTTGGTGTGGGATGGATGCCCGGCGGCGTTTACTGCTCGCGGTGGCGTGCGCTGTGGCGGTCGCGGGCATCTACGCCGCGCAGCCGGTTCTGGAGCCGATGGGACGCGATCTCGGGGTGTCGGCGGGGCTCGCCGGATGGATCGTCGCGACCGGCCAGTTCGGTTATCTGGCAGGACTGGTGCTGCTGGTGCCGCTCGGGGACGTGGTCGACAGGCGCCGGCTCATCGCCGTGCACCTCCTGATCACCGCGGCGGGCATGGCCCTCACGGCCTCGGCACCGGCCGCATGGGTGGCGTTCGTGGGGCTCGCGACGGCCGGGATGTTCGCGGTCGTCGTACAGACCGCGGTGGCCTACGCCGCGTCGGTCTCCCGGCCTGCCGAACGCGGGCGGAACATCGGTGTCGTGACCTCGGGCGTGGTGGTCGGCATCCTGGGCGCGCGGGTCGTCACCGGCGCTCTCGCCGAGATGTGGGGCTGGCGGAGCGTCTATGCCGTGCTCGCGGTGCTGTCACTCGGGCTCGCGGCTCTCGTGCTCGGCGCACTGCCGTCGGAGGAGCGCTCCACCTCAACCGCGGGATACAGGAAGGTCGTCGTCTCACTCGGCGGACTGTTCGGGCAGCGGCTCTTCTTGACGCGCGGGCTCATCGCGTTCTTCTTGTTCGCGTCGTTCGGAAGCCTGTGGAGCGGACTGGCCCTGCCGCTCGCGGACACGCCGTGGCAGCTGACGGAGAGCCAGATCGGACTGTTCGGCGTCGCCGGGCTCGCCGGCGCGCTCGGCGCGGCACGCGCGGGACGGTGGGCGGATGCGGGCGGGGCGGTCCCGGTCACCGGTCTCGCGCTCGCCCTGCTCGTCCTCTCGTGGACCGCGATCGCACAGCTGCCGTGGTCACTGTGGCTCCTCGTCGCCGGGATCGTGCTCCTCGACTTCGCGGTCCAGGCCGTGCACGTGAGCAACCAGCATGTGCTCACCGCCCTGTATCGGGATCGCGTCGGCAGCGTCATCGGCGGTTACATGGTCTTCTACTCCCTCGGCTCCGCCCTCGGCGCAGCCGCGACCACCGCCCTCTTCACCGCCCACGGCTGGGCGGGCTCCAGCCTGCTCGGCGCCGGCTTCGCTGCCTGCGGGCTGGCCGTCTGGGCGGCCGACCGGCGACCGGCCCGCAACCGCACACGCCTCCCCTCCGAGAAAGCGCCTGTACGGCCGTAACCTCCCCGGTCGGCGGAGGGCCCGCTGTTCCTCCGCGGCTGCGGAGAACCCACTGTTGCCTCCGCGGCTGCCAACAACCCGACCTGGTCACCCGCCTGTGCCTGTGCCCGCAGCCACAGCACCAGGTGCCAGTCCTGGTCGTTGGCGAGCGGGTCGGCCGTGTGCGCGGGGCGGCCTCGGCCAGCCGGTCGGTGCCCGCCGTGGTCGGGCGCCGCCATGGGCGACGGCCTCGCGCCGGCGCGCCGGAACCCGACAGCGAACCGACAGCTCCGTTTTACCCACGGCGCTGGGCGGACGGGTCAGGATTTCGACGTTGTCTGAACAGCCGGTCCCCAAGGACCGTACCTCTCCGCAGATCAGGAATCCCCGGAAGGAACGTCAGCATGACCAGCGAATCAGTTCAGCCGGTGTCGGGACCGAACCGCCGTGCCGTCGTGGCGGCGGTCGGCGCGGCGGGGCTCACCGTGGCGCTGACGGCGTGCGGCTCGGACGACAAGGCGTCCGACTCGTCCACCGAGCAGGGCGCCGCGGGCGGCGGCGCGACGAACTCCGAGGGCGGCTCGTCCGCCGGGGCGGGAGCCGGTGGCGCGGCGCTCGCGAAGACCGCCGACATCCCCGAGGGCAGCGGCAAGATCTTCAAGGACGAGAAGGTCGTCGTCTCGCAGCCGGCCGCGGGTGACTTCAAGGCCTTCTCGACGATCTGCACCCACCAGAACTGCCCGATGGTGGACCTCAAGGACGACATCATCTCCTGCACCTGCCACGGCAGTCAGTTCTCCGTCCTCGACGGCAGCGTGAAGAAGGGCCCCGCGGTCAAGCCGTTGGAGGCGAAGCAGGTGACCGTGAACGGCGACTCCATCACGCTCGCCTGACCCCGCCCCGACGCCCCAGACACGCCAGCACCTCGTCCGTGGTCGCGACCGTGGCGACCAACGCGAGGGTGTGGCGGATCATCGCGGGGGTGTAGTCGGAGGGCACCCCCGCGATGGCGTCGGCCGGGACCACGACGGTGTAGCCGCGGTTCACCGCGTCGAACACGGCGTTGGGTATCGCCACGTTGGCCGAGACACCGGTGACGATCAGCGTGCGGCAGCCAAGGTTGCGCAGCAGCGGGTCGACGTCGGTGCCCTGGAGGGGCGACAGGCCGTGCAGGCGCCGTACGACGAGGTCCTCGTCGGCGACCTCGATCGGGGCGGCGACCCGCACCGCCGGCGTGCCGGCCAACTGCTTGACGGGCAGGCGGGCGGCGGCGCGGAAGAGACGGGCGTTGCGGCTGGAACCCCGGCCGTCGGGCCGGCGCTCGGCGACGGCGTGCACGACCTGGACACCGCGCTCGTGGGCGGCGGCGACCAGGCGGGCCACGTGGGTGAGCATCCCGCTGGAGCCTGCCTCTTCGGCGAGTTCGGGCAGCGCGCTGTCCTTCCCGACGACGCCCTCCTGGCACTCGACGGTGAGCAGCACGGTGGTGTCCGGATCGAGGAGTTCGCTGAGCTCCGCGTACGAGGGCACGGCTTCCCCCTGTCGCCGGCGGCTGGGCGGGCGAGCGTAGCCACCGTTGCGCACGGACGGAAGCGTTGCGCGCCGACGGAAGAGAACTCATTCTTTTCTGACGTGATGTCAGAGGATCTCCTCTGACACGACGTGGGAGAAGAAAGAGGGGGAGCATGACCGTCACGCAGCAGCGCCGGGGCCGGAAGATCATGATGACGCCGGGCGAGCTGGACGACTTCCTGACCACGCAGCGCACCTGCCGGGTCGCCACGGTCTCGGCGGGCGGCGCTCCGCACGTGAGCACGCTGTGGTTCGCCTGGGACGGCACCTCGATGTGGCTGTACTCGGTCGTGCGCAGCAAGCGGTGGGCCGACCTGCGGCGCGATCCGCGTGTGGCGATCGTGGTCGACACGGGCGAGGAGTACGACGAGCTGCGCGGTGCCGAGTTGTCGGGCACCGTCGAGTTCGTCGGCGAGATCCCGCGCACGGGCGAGCTGCGCGCCGAACTCGACGTGCCGGAGACGCTGTTCGCCCGGAAGAACTTCGGCCTGGAGGAGATGCCGCACGACGGCCGGCACGCCTGGGTGCGGCTGACCCCGGAGAAGATCGTCTCCTGGGACTTCCGCAAGCTGGGGGCGCGGTAGGCCCTTTGGAGGGGTTGGCGGCCTCCCGTGGTCGGGGGGCAGGCTCTCGCCGGGCGGTCTCAGCCGACGCTCTCCCCCGCCGCCCGCAGCGCCTTCACCGCCGCCCGGATCGACGGGCGGCGGTCGGCGTCCGCGCGCCAGACGACGTAGACGTGCCGCCGTACCCGCTGCTTGAGCGGGACGGTCACGACTCCGGTCGGCACGGGATGGCGGCCGAGCAGCGGGGCGACGCACACCCCGAGCCCCGCGGCGACCAGCGCGAGCTGCGTGTGGTTCTCGGCGGCGCGGTGGCCGACGATCGGCTCGACGCCCTTGGAGCGGAGCGTGAACATGAGCCACTCGTGGCAGAACTCGCCCTCGCCCCAGGTGATCCACTCGTCCTCGGCGAACTCGGTGAGATCCACTTCGTCGCGCCCGGCGAGCCGGTGGTCCACCGGCATGGCGACCTCGGCCGGGTCGTCCAGGATCGACGCCTTGACCAGGCCGTCGGGCAACGCCATCGGCTTGTTGTACCAGTCGAGCACCACGGCGAGGTCGAGGTCGCCGCGCACGACCCCGGCGATGCCGTCCTCCGGTTCCAGCTCGCAGGAGCGCAGCCGGAGCGCGGGGTGCGCCTCGCGCAGGGCGGACAGCGCGTGCGGGAACAGCCCGCGCGCGGCCGTCGGGAAGGCCGACAGTCTGAGCTCGCCGACGACCTGCCCGCGCTGCGCCTCCAGATCCGACTGGGCGAGTTCGACCTGGGACAGGATGCGCGCGGCGTGCTCGGCGAGCAGCCGCCCGGCGTCGGTGAGCCGTACGCCCCGGCCGTTCTTGGCGAGAAGCTGCTGGCCCACCTCCCGCTCCAGCTTGGACATCTGCTGCGAGACGGCGGACGTCGTGATGTGCAGCCCCTCGGCCGCGCCGCTGACCGAGCCGTGCCGGGCGAGGGCGTCGAGGGTGCGCAGGCGCTCCAGATTCAACACGTAAGCAATGCTACGCAATACAGCGTGCGAAATCTCGATTGTGCTAAGAGGTTCTTCTCCAGCATCGTGGCGTCCATGAGCACCGCCACCACCGCCTCCGGCCGGATCACCCCCGCCTCGCCCGACCGCCCCGGGCCCCGCCTCGACTGGCGGATCCGGTTCGCCGCCCTCTCGCTGATCTGGGGCTTCAGCTTCCTGCTCATCAAGGTGGGCACCGAGGGATACGCGCCGTTCCAGGTCACGCTCGGCCGCCTGGTGTTCGGCGCGGCGGTGCTGGCCGCCGCGATGGCGGTGCGCCGGGAGCGACTGCCGCGCGGCGCGCGCACCTGGGGCCATCTGACGGTCGCCGCGTTCCTGCTCAACGCCCTGCCGTTCTCGCTGTTCGCCTACGCCGAACTGACCATCCCCTCCACGCTGGCGGGCATCTGCAACGCGACCTCGCCGCTGTGGGGCATGGCGCTGTCCCTGGTCGCCCTGTCGGAGGACCGCCCGACGCGGGTGCGGGTCGCCGGGCTCGGCCTCGGCTTCCTCGGAGTGCTCACGGTGCTGGGCGCCTGGCAGGGCTTCCACGGCCTGGACGCCACGGGCACGGCGTTGGCCCTGCTCGCGTCCCTCAGCTACCCCGTCGGCTGGATCTACGTCCGGCGCACCCTGGCGGGCACCGGCGGTTCGCACCTGTCGATGACCGGCGCGCAGCTGCTGCTCGCGACGGTCCAACTGGCCGTCGTCACACCGCTGTTCACTTCCCTGCCCACTCGCGTGTCCGTCGTGCCGTTGCTGGCGATCGCCGCCCTGGGCGCCCTGGGCACCGGCGTCGCCGTGCTCCTCCAGTACGGCCTGGTCGCCGAAGTCGGCCCGACCACCGCGCAGATGGTCACGTACTTCATCCCGGTCATCGCCACGGCCGCGGGCGTCGCGCTCCTCGGCGAGTCGCTCACCTGGTCGACACCGGTCGGTGCGGTGATCGTGCTGACGGGGGCGGCGCTCACGCAGGTGCGGCCGAAGCCCCGGCGGGCGCCTCAGACGTAACTGCGCGCCGGGGCGGGGCCGAGGGCCGAGGCGATCGCGTCGGCCAGCGCCTCGGTCTCGCCCTCGGTGAGCGTCGATACGGTGACGCGGATGCCGGGCGGCGCGCTCATCCGGAAGCGGGCGCCGGGGGCGACGGCCCAGCCGGCGTGCAGCAGCCGGGCGACGGCCCCGGTCTCGTCCGGCACGGGCACCCAGACGTTCATGCCGCTGCGCCCGTGCGCCGCGACACCGCGCCGTTCGAGCGCGCCGATCAGCGCGTCCCGGCGCCGCCCGTACGCCGCCGCCACCTGGGCCGTGTCCACAGCGCCGTCGGCCCACAGCCGCACCAGGGCCCGCTGCATCAGCCGGCTCACCCAGCCGGGCCCGAGCCGCTGCCGACCGCGGACCCGGTCGACGGTGACCGCGTCCCCCGTGAGCAGGGCGAGGCGCAGATCGGGGCCGTAGGCCTTGGCGGCCGACCGGACGAAGGCCCAGTGCCGGGTCGCCCCGGCCAGCGAGTGCAGCGGCACGTCGACGATGCCGTGGGCGTGGTCGTCCTCGATCAGCAGGGTCTCCGGGTGCTCCCGGAGCACGGACCGCAGGGCACGCGCGCGTGCGGCGCTCACCGCGGCACCGGTGGGGTTCTGCGCCCGGTCGGTGACGATCAGGGCGCGCGCCCCGGCCTCCAGCGCCCGGCGCAGGTCATCGGCGTACGGGCCCTCGTCGTCGACGCCGACGGGGGCGGTCCGCAGTCCGAGCGCCGGCACGAGGTCCAGGGTGCGGCCCCAGCCGGGGTCCTCCACGGCGACGGTGTCGCCGGGCTTGAGGTGGGCCGCCAGCACCCGTTCGACGCCGTCGAGCGCCCCCGAGACCACGGCGAGCGGCCCGTCCGGCACCCCGTCGGCGTCCAGACCGGCGCGGGCGATCCGGGCCAGCTCCGGCTCCACGGGGGCGTCCCCGTACATCACGGGCGCCCGGTCGCCCTCGGCGGCGGCCCCCGCGAACGCGCCCGCGAGCGGCGGCAGCAGCGCCGGATCCGGATCGCCGTTCGCCACGTCGCGCACGCCCGCGGGGACGTCCACCCTGATGTGGTCCCGCCCGGTCGTGGCGGGCGCCGGCCGCACCCGGCTGCCGCGCCGGCCCGCGGTCTCGATGACCCCGCGCTCGCGCAGGGTCCGGTACGCGGCCGCGACCGTGTTCGGATTCACTCCCAGCCGCTCGGCCAACTCCCGCATGGGCGGCAGCGGTTGACCCGGCCGCAGCTCACCGGCGCCCACCGCCCGCTCGATGCTCGCGGAAATGTCCGCTGCGCGACGCCCACTGATCGGATACTCTCCTAGCACAAAGCCGATTATGCACTAGTGCAATGGAGAGCGCCATGCAGGGGAGCACGCAGACGCCGTCGCAGCCCGCCACCGCCTACCCGCCGACCGACCGCACCGTCCCCACGCGCTCACCGGACCGGGCCTCGTACGACAGGGAGTTGGTGCACGCGATACTCGACGAGGCCTACGTCTGCCACCTCGGCTTCGTCCGCGACGGCGCGCCGGTGGTGCTGCCCACGCTGTACGCCCGGGTCGGTGAGCGGCTCTACGTGCACGGCTCGACGGGCTCGCGCCCGCTGCGGGCGGCCGGTCAGGCCGACCCGGGCCTGCCGGTCTGCCTGACCGTCACCCACGTCGACGGTCTGGTCCTGGCCCGCTCCGCCTTCCACCACTCGATCAACTACCGCTCGGTGGTGGTGCACGGCGTCGCCCGTGACGTGACGGACCCCGAGGAGAAGCGGCAGGCCCTGGACGCCCTGGTCGACCACGTCGTACCGGGCCGCGCCGCCGACTCCCGGCCGGCCAACAAGAAGGAGCTGGCCGCCACGGCCGTGCTCCGCCTGGACCTGGACGAGGTCTCCGCCAAGCTCCGCACCGGCGGCGTCAACGACGAGCCGGAGGACCTCGCCCTTCCGCACTGGGCCGGAGTCGTGCCGGTCCGCAGGACGTACGGCACCCCGATCCCCGACCCCGCTCTGGCCGCGGACACGGCACTTCCCGACTACCTCCAGGGCAGGTGACCCCCTAGCCCTCTAGGGGCGCGGGGAACTGCGCGACCAGCCGACGACAGCCCGCGGCCGCCGTCGCACGCGCACCACCCGCGCCTCGGGCGTCCGCGCCTCCCCCACGGCGAGTCCCGCCACCGACCCCAGCAGCACCAGGGTTCCGGCCACCGTCGCCACCGTCAGCCGCTCACCGAGCAGGACAACGGCCAGCACCGCCGCACTCACCGGCTCCAGCAGCATGATCACAGAGACGGTGGCGGACCGCACGACGGCCGCGCCCGCGAAGTAGAGGCTGTAGGCGAGGGCGGTCGGGACCGCGGCGACGTACGCCAGCAGGACCAGGAGCCGGACCGGATCCCCGGTGTGCGGCAGGATCCCCTCGGCCAGCGCGAACGGCAACAGGCACAGGCTCGTGACGGCGAACGCGTCGACGGACGTACGGGAGGCGTCGGCCCCGCCGTCGCGCCCCCAGCGCCGGGTGAGCAGCGTCATCACGCTGTACCCGGCCGCGGACAGCAGCGCGAGCAGCACGCCGCCGGGGCGTACCGCCGTTCCCCCGCCGCCGAGGACGAGGACCGCGAGCCCCGCGAGGGCGCCCAGGACGGCGGCCGCCCCGCCCCGGCCCAGGCGTTCGGCCAGCGTCAGTCGCGCGCCGAGCGCGATGAGCACGGGCCCGGCGCCCAGCGTGACGACGGTGGCCACGGCGAGGCCGGTGGCCGAGACGGCCGCGAAGTAGGCGGTCTGGAAGACCGCGAGGCCCAATCCGGTGACACCGGCCCGTAGCGCCCTGCGGCGCGACGGCTCGCGGACGGGGCTGCCGGCGCGTGACCGCAGCAGGCGCAGGCCGAGCAGCAGGACCAGGCCGGTGGCGCAGCGCCAGAAGGAGAGGGCGATCGGCCCCATGTCACTGGCCTGGTAGACCAGGGAGGCAGCCGCGCCCGCGGTGCCCCAGGCGGCACCGGCGACGATCAGACAGAGGAGGCCTCGCCCGATGGGCAGGCCGGAGGCAGTGTTCGACACGTGTTCTCTCCGCAGACGCGCACGACGTACCGCGCCCGAGGGGCGTCGGCGGGTGCGCGGAAGTTCGGGAAGGGCCCCGGATCAGTCGGGATCAGCGGGGTCCACGGACTTCGTCTGCGGGCAGCACCGTTCGGCCCGGCGGCGACGCGCCGGGCGCGGTTTCCGGAGGGCCCGCCTCAGGCGGCCGGAGGCGGAAGAACGAGCGCGTTCGAAGGCATGATCGGCACCTTATGCGGTCGTCCCGGGGGTCGACAATTGCCTTTCCGGGCCGCCGCCGGCCACCGGCCGGTCGGAGCCCTTCGCGGGCGTCGAGGACTGCGCGATGAACGCGCCCAGCAGCACGATCACGCCACCGGCGATCTGCGGCGCCGACAGGTGCTCGCCGAGCAGGACCCAGGCCAGGACGGTGGCGATGACCGCTTCGAGGCAGGCGACCACTCCGGCGACCTGCGGGGAGAGCCGGCGCACGGCGAGCACGCCCGTGACGTACGCGACGACCGTGGCGACGAGGACGATCCACCCCAGCAGGACGACGGCCGCGACGGGCGTGCCGTCCAGGTGCGCGGCGCCGGAGAGGACCGACCAGTCCATGCTCCAGGGCCGGGCGACGACGGTCAGCACGGCCGCGCCGACGAGCAGGCCGTAGGCGATGACGCCGAGCGGGTCGGGCGCCTCCTCACCGGCGTCGCTGCCCTGGTCGGAGAGGACGAAATAGCCGACCTGGCAGCAGGCCGCGCCGAGCGCGAGCAGCAGCCCCAGGGCGTCGAAGCCGAGGCCCGACCACACCTCGACGACACACGCGAGTCCGCCGACGGCGAGCACGACACCGACGGCCGCCGCACGGGTCACCGGCCGCCGCTGCACGAACCGCACCCAGCCGAGCACGAGGGCGGGTGCCAGGTACTCGATGAGCAGGGCCACGCCGACGGGGATACGGGAGAGCGCGGCGAAGTAGCAGGCCTGGACACCGGCGACGGCCAGCAGGCCGAATCCGGCGAGCAGTCCGGGGCGGCGGCGCAGCAGCGCGCGGTGGCGGACGGCGAGCGGCAGCATCACCAGGGCCGCCCCGGCCACCCGGAGCCACACCACGTGCAGCGGGTCCAGGCCGGCCTCGATCAGCGGTTTGGCGGCGACCCCGGATCCGCCGAAGGCGACCGCGGACAGGATCGCGAGGCCGAGCCCCACGCCCTTGCCGCGCCTGCTCGGACTGCTGTCAGACGTACGCACCGGCACATGATGTCAGGCTCCGACAGGAGCGTCACCCCCTATGACACCTGTCTCACTGCCTGGACGAGGCGCGCGGATCCGGTCATCGGCCGGTTTCGCCGCCGCCGACGCACTCCTGAGGCCGACTGGACCGGTTCTCCAGCCGGGCGAGCACCTCGTGCGCGTCGATCCCGGCGCGTTCGAGCACTTCGACCGCGCGCGCCTGCGGATCCACGACGATCGCCGCGAGCAGGTCGGTACCGCGGGCCGGTCCGCCGTGCCGCACGGCGCGTGCGCGGGCGTACTTCATCGACGCCGCGGCCAGTGGCGAGAAACCCGTGGCCTCCGTGACGACGGGGACGGCGCCGGAGTCCTCGACGCCGCTCTGCCAGCGCAGGCCGTAGCCGATGCTGCGCTGGACGAGGTAGCCGAGCAGCCGCGCGATCCGCGGTCCGTCACCGAGGACGGCGCGTGCGTCGGGGTCGGACTCCAGCAGCGAGTGGAGCAGATGGGCCGTGTCGATCTGCCGGTCCCCGTCCCGGACCGCCCTGCGGCGGGCACCGGCGACCATCGAGGCCAGCTCGTCACTGAGCCCGGCATCGTGCTCTGCGCGGTGGACGCCGTGCTCATGGGCCGACTGCCGGGGGATACGGGGTTGCACATCCCCTACCCCATCAGCTCTGAGGGCCCGGGACATCCCCGGAGCGGAGCATTCTCGCGTCCCACGGGAAGTGGACTCCGCCGACCGCAATCTCCTCCTTGCGGAGGACATCAGGCTGTTTCCTACGGAGGACGTACCAGTTCTGACGGTTCGTCAGTATTGAACATCGCAGCCGTCCCGGCTACGTTCCGCGACATCCAGCCCGACTCGAAGAGGTGGTCGCATGGCCGAAGTCAGCGCGGAGTCACGCATCGGGGCACCGGCCGAGACGGTGTGGGCCCGACTCACCGACTGGTCCGCGTACGGCGAGTGGAACACGACCCACACGGGTTTCCCGTCGGGCGGCCCCGAGCCGCTCGAAGTCGGCGCGACCTTCCGGGAGAACATGCGGCTGATGAACTTCCCGGCAGAGGTGGAATGGACCGTCGAGGAGCTGGAACCGGCCCGGGTCCTCGCCATCCGCGGCCAGGGCCCGATGGCCGTGACCGTGGCGACGCGCTACACCCTCACGCCCGACGGCGACGCGACGAGGGTCCGGATCGACGGGGCGTTCACGGGCGCGACGGTGTCCCTGATGGCGGGCAAGCTCAAGGACTCGGCCACGGCGGCCCTCGACGAGTCGCTGCGCAGGCTGGACGGGCTGGTGACCTGAGGCCCGCCGGGACGTCCGAGGCCTGCCGCCCGGGAACACCGAGGCGCCCCCCGGAGCACTCCGAGGGGCGCTCGTCGAACCAGCGGTCGGCCTCAGCTCCGCCGTCACGGCCCTCGCCGCCACAGGCCTCGCCATCTCAGTCCTGGCTCTCTCGGTCCCGGCCGTCTCAGTCCTCGTCGGCGAGGATCAGATACAGCTTCTTGCGCGCGTCGTTGATGACGCCGAGCGCCTTCTCCCGCTGCTCCTTGCTGCCGGTCTTCCAGACCTGGCCGAAGGCCTCCATCAGGCCGAAGCCGGCCTGGCGGATCTCGCCGAGGGCCTCCCAGTCGACCCCTCGGGAGGCCTCCTCCCAGGGCGCCTCGGGCCCCTCGTCGGCCGCGGCACGGCCCGCCTCGGTGAGCGAGAACAGCTTCTTGCCGCCCTCCGACTCACTCGCGATCAGGCCCTCGTCCTCCAGCAACTGAAGCGTGGGGTACACCGAGCCGGGGCTGGGCTTCCACGCCCCGCCGCTGCGCTCGGCGATCTCCTGGATCATCTCGTAGCCGTGCATCGGCCGGTCCTTCAGCAGGGCCAGGATCGAGGCCCGTACGTCACCGCGCCGCGCCCTTCCCCTCGGCCCGCCGCGCCCTCGACCACCCCAGGGACCGGGAGCGAAACCGGGACCACCGGGGCCGCCCCAGCCGGGGCCGCCCGGACCGAAGGGACCGAAGGCCGCCCGCAGCCCCTCGAAACCGCCCCGACCGTGACGCGGTCCGCCGTGGCCATGCCCGTGCTCGAAACCATGGGTACGCATCGCAACCACTCTCCATTCCATCGTTGATCTGTCGCGATGCGTCAACGATATATCGGAACGGTTTGCATGACAAGGCCCCGCCCGCGTCCGCGGGTTCCGTGATCTACTCCCGGTCATGCCGTTGTTGCTGCTGGACCTCGACAACACCCTGGTCGACCGGGATGCGGCCTTCCGCGCCGCCGTCACCGACTTTCTCGCCGAGCACGACCTGCCCACATCCGACCTCACCTGGGTGATGGCGATCGACGCCGGCGGCTACACCGCGCGGGACGAAGTCGCCGCAGCCCTCACCGACCGATACGGCGACGTCGTGCCGACCACCGCCATCCGCGCCCTCCTCGACAGCGGCGCCGCCGACCGCGTCGTCCTGGCTGACTCGGCCCGCGAGGCGCTGGGCCAAGCGGCGGCGGACGGCTGGACCTGCGCGATCGTCACCAACGGGCGCACCACCCAGCAGGAAGCGAAGATCCGGAAGACCGGACTCGACCGACTCGTCCACGGCTGGGTCGTCTCCGAAGCGGTCGGCCACAAGAAACCAGCCCCGGAGATCTTTCAGGCGGCAGCCGATGCCGTCGGTGTCCCGCTCCCTGGCTCCTGGGTCATCGGCGATTCGCCCCACGCCGACATCGCGGGCGCCCACGCGCTCGGTCTGCGAAGCGTGTGGGTGACGGACGGACGTGCCTGGACCCAGGACCCCTATCGGCCCACCCACATCGCCGAGGACGTGGCCTCCGCGATCAACCACGCCATCAGGACGTCGGGCTAGGCGCCGCAGGCCACCCGCACGAGCACGACGGAGCCTGGTCTTGGTGCATGAGGGACGCTGCGCACAAGGCTCCTCGTGACCGGGCTCTGGATGTCGTCCGCGGCTATGCGGACCACGACGCCGCCGCGGTCCACGAGGCGCTGGACGGTCTGGACGCGGGCGGCTCGCTGGAGGTGTACGCCATCCTGATCCTCGACGTGCTCGCGGAATTCCGCCAAGTCGCGGCCGCGCTCGCGGACGAGTGGGTCTACGACATCCCTGAGCACTCGTGATTCAGCACCCCATGTCGTCCGTAAGAACGTGTGAACGGAGGGACGTTCACCGTTCGTCGGTGCCGGTCACCCGCCGCACCAGATCCGCCCAAGCGGCCTGGAGGCGCGCGGTGGTGACCTGGTCGTCGGTGCGCAGGTGGTCCAGGGTCTCCAGGTCGACGAAGGCGAGCAGGGCGTGTGCGAGCATCGTGTGGTCGCCCACGACTCCCGCCTCCCGCAACAGCGAGATGACGTGGGCGCGGAAGGCCCGGCCGTAGTACGAGGTCTGGCGGCGGTCGGTGGGCACCTGGCGGCCCAGTGCCGGGCCCAGGTCCGTGGAGTCGGCGACCCGCTCGATCAGGGCCTGGCCGAACGCGATCAGCCGCTCACTCGCCGGCGCCCCCGGTCCCAGTGGCGGCGGGCCGAAGGTGTACGCCTCGTGGAACTCGGCCTCGACGTCGTCCAGCAGAGCCAGCAGCAGTCCGTTGCGGTCGCCGAACCGGCGGAACAGCGTGCCCTTGCCGACCCCGGCCACCCGCGCGACCTCGTGCATCGTCACATGCTCGGCGCCCCGCTCGGCCACCAGCCAAGCGGCCGCCTCCAGCAAGCGGGCACGGTTGCGGACGGCGTCGGCACGCTCCCCCGCGAGATCGCCCGAAGGTCCAGTCATCCATCACTCCGCGGTACGACATCGACGTACACGCAACCCTCCTCGATCCGCACCGGACACACCCGGCGGGGCCGCGAGGCCGACGCGCGAACGGCTGGCCGGTGCGAGGTCGAAGCGGGAGCCGTGCAGCCGGCATTCGACGCCTTCGACCTCGAAATGTAGCCGCTGACGGACATCGAACTCCTCGGGGTACGTCCGGTCTTCACACGTCGCCTCCTCGATTCGACCGCGCCAGCAGGACGTCAGGACAGTTCCGACCCCGGCGGAAGCGGGCCAGCACTCGTGAATTGGCCTTGGCCCCCGGCTTCGCGGAGCCCCTAGCGTCGGGGCATGCGGATCCGAATCGTCGACGCCTTCACCGATCGTCCCTTCTCCGGCAACCCGGCCGGCGTCCTGCTCCTGAACGACGCGGACGCCTTCCCGGACGACACCTGGCTGCAGAACGTCGCCCTGGAGGTCAACCACGCCGAGACGGCCTTCGCCCACCCCCTCCCCGAGGGCGGCGAGGCCGACTGGGCCCTGCGCTGGTTCACCCCCGCCACCGAGGTCGCGTTGTGCGGCCACGCGACCCTGGCCACCGCCCACGTCCTGCGCACCACCGGCATCCAGGAGGGGCCGGTGCGGTTCGCCACCCGCAGCGGCGTCCTCGTCGCCACGCCCGCCGCGGACGGCTCCGTCACCCTGGACTTCCCGACGGCCCCGCTCACCCGGGTCGACCCGCCCCCCGGCCTCGCCGAGGCCCTGGGCACCGAACCGCTGACGGTCCTCGACACGGGCCCGAACGTCGGCGACCTGCTGGTCGAGGTCGCCGACGAGAAGACGGTGCACACCCTCAGCCCCGATCTGAAGGCCCTCGCCGCCCACTCCGAGCGCGGCGTCATCGCCACCGCCCGCGCGGAGGACCCGGTCCGGGGCTACGACTTCGTCTCGCGCTGCTTCTTCCCGAACGTCGGCATCGACGAGGACCCGGTGACCGGCAGCGCCCACACCGCCCTCGCCCCGTTCTGGTCCGAGCGCCTGGGCCGCCCCGGCCTCACCGGCCTCCAGGCCTCGCCCCGCTCCGGCCGCGTCCGCACGGAGCTGCGCGGCGACCGCACCCTGCTGACCGGCAGGGCGGTCACGGTCATCGAGGGCGAACTGCTCGCCTGAGACGAGCGGAGGGGCGTACGACACCGTCGTACGCCCCTCCCGTGTCTCGTCACGCGGTCGGCAGCCACCCCACCTTGCCCGCCAGCAGCGCGTAGCCCACGAACGCCCCGATGTCGAGCAGCGAGTGAGCCACCACGAGCGGGCCGACGCGGCCCCAGCGGCGGTAGAGACAGACGAAGACGACGCCCATGACCATGTTGCCGATGAAGCCGCCGATGCCCTGGTAGAGGTGGTACGAGCCGCGCAGTACGGAGCTGCCCACCAGTGCGGCCGTCGGCGTCCAGCCCAGCTGGCCCATGCGGCGCAGCAGGTAGCCGACGACGATCACTTCCTCCAGTACGGCGTTCTGGATCGCCGAGAGGATCAGCACCGGGTACTTCCACCACACGCCGGGCAGCGCCTCGGGCACCACGGTGAGGTTGAAGCCGAGGCCGCGGGCGGCCAGGTAGAAGGCGATGCCCGTGCTGCCGATGACCGCGGCGATCGCGGCTCCCCGGCCGAGGTCGGGCCAGGGGCGGGTGCGGTCGAAGCCGAGGGTGCGCAGGCTCGCGCCCTCGCGCAGCAGGAAGTGCGCGACGAGCAGGACGGGCACCAGCGCCGTGGTGATGCCGAAGAGCTGCCAGGCCAGGTCGAGCCAGGGGCGGCCGGGCGCGGCCGAGGCGTTCATCGTGGCCGCCTGGTCCTTGAGCCCGCCCGGCTTGGTGACCGACCCGATGAAGCTGATCAGCGCGGACACCCCGCTCGCCCCCAGCGACAGCGCGAGGACGAGCAGCGTCTCGTCGCGGAGCATCCGCCGTGAGAGCCCCTGCTGGGGAATGGGATCGCCCGCCGGGCTCGCCTCCGCCTGCACACCTGCCTCCAACTTCACCGACGTGTCGGATCAGTATGGCGGCAGCGGCCGGCCGTCCCACAGGGGCGTCAGCCCAGCGACACCGGCTCCGGCAGTCCCACCGGCCAGCTGTGCACCGGGTCGCCCTTGTGCATCAGCTCGCGGTAGCGCCGCGTCGTGGCGGCCAGCGCGTCCTCCCTGGTGAGGCCCGTGTCCAGGGCCTTGTGGAAGGTCGCGGCCTGCCAGCTCGCCCCGTTCACCCGGCGCCGGCAGCGTTCCTCGATCACTCCCAGGTACAGGTCGCGGTCGGCGGGCTCGACGCCCCAGGCGTCCAGTCCTGCCTCGGCGAGCGGGAGCAGCTCGTCGCGGACCAGGCTCACCGCGTCGACCTGGGCGGTGCCGCCGTACCGGCCGCGCCGGGGCCAGGTGAAGCGGGCGTCGATGCCGTCCTTGCACGCGGCGTCGAAGTTGGCGGCCGCCGCCTCGAACGGCAGCCGGGTCCAGACCGGCCTGGCCTCCTCGGCGAGGGCGCGGACGACGCCGTAGTAGAACGCCGCGTTGGCGATGACGTCGGTGACGGTGGGCCCGGCGGGCAGGACGCGGTTCTCCACGCGCAGGTGCGGGACGCCGTCGGCGATGCCGTAGACCGGGCGGTTCCAGCGGTAGATCGTGCCGTTGTGCAGGACGAGCTCGGCGAGCGTCGGGGTGCCGCCCCGGTCGAGCACCTCGATCGGGTCCTCGTCGTCGCAGATCGGCAGCAGCGCCGGGTAGTAGCGCAGGTTCTCCTCGAAGAGGTCGTACGCCGAGGTCACCCAGCGCTCCCCGAACCAGGTGCGCGGCCGGACGCCCTGGGCCTGGAGCTCGGGCGGGCGGGTGTCGGTGGACTGCTGGAAGAGCGGGGGCCGGGACTCGCGCCACAGCTCGCGGCCGAACAGGAAGGGCGAGTTGGCGCCGACGGCGATCTGCGCGGCGGCGACGGCCTGGGCCGCGTTCCACACGTCGGCGAACCGGGCCGGGGTGACCTGGAGGTGCAGTTGCACGGAGGTACAGGCGGCCTCCGGGGCGATGGACTTCGAGGTGCAGGACAGATGTTCCACACCGGCGATGTCGAGGGTGAACTCCTCGCCTCGGGCGGCCACGATCTGGTCGTTGAGGAGGGTGTAGCGGTCGACGTCGGAGAGGTTCGACGACACCAGGTCGTCCCGGTCGAGAGTCGGCAGAATGCCGATCATCACGATTCCCGCATCGACTTCGCCGGCTTTTCGGTCGGCATATGCCAGTGACGTACGGAGTTCCTCCGCGAGCCGGTCGAATACACGGCCACCGAGGCGGTGTGGAGGAATGTTGACTTCAAGGTTGAACATGGCGAGTTCTGTTTGGAAGTCGCGACTTGCGATGCGTTCCAGGACTTGCCCATTCAACATTTTCGGCAGGCCGTCGGCGCCCGCGAGATTCAATTCGATCTCCAGCCCCATGAGGTTCTTCGGGCGATCGAACCGCTTCTCCGCCAGGAGACGCTCCAAGCCCGTCAGGCACTGGCGGAGCTTGTCGCGGTAGCGCTGGCGATCGGACAGGTCGAACCGGCCTGCCACGACCTTCTCCCCCATCGATGCGTCCCTCCTCGGATGGTGCGGGCCGAAGACCCGGCCGCCGGGGCCCCGGTCAGGTGGAGGATGCCCAGCGAAAGCGATCGATAACGTCCCGGGCGGGGCCGGCGGCCGCTACGCTGGTCACGTGTGACCGGTGGCACATTCGCTCGGCATGAAGCGGGACACCGGTTTCGGGCGGCGCCGACTCGTGAAAAACGCCGACGAGAATGGGCCGACCGGATCGCGGCCATTCGCCGAGGTCATCGCCGCACACCCCCGCGTGGAATCGGGATAATTCTCGCGTATCGCCGACCGAATGTACCCTTGTTCTACTCACCGGAAACGGCTAGACGAAACACAGTCTGAACCCGTGTCGTATAAACTCCGCGAACAAGGCAGAAGGTTGGCGCCCACGGTCGATGGGTCATGTCGTCGAGGCGATGTACGGCGGACCCCACCCCCCTCTCGTTCTCCAGACCCCGGCCCCTGCCTCTCTGACCTCCCGTGAGCAGACAGCGCCGTCCGCCCCCGCCCTCGCGCCACCGTGCCTTTGAATGAGAGGCGACCCACCATGCCGCTGCATGTCCCCCCGGCTCCCGCGCCCGCACTCCGTTCCGTCCTGACTGCGCTCTCCTCTCCCACCGCGGTCCGCGAAGCCCGAACTCCCGCCCTGCTCGGCGCCCAGGGGCCCGCCACGCCCGAGCTGCCCCTGCCCGTCCACGTCCTCGACGCGGTCACGGCCGAGGGCGTGCCGGTCACGCGGCTGGCCGGGTGGCGCTTCCTGATCCGCTGCGGCGATCGTGCCCTGGCCGCGGCGGAGACCATGCTGACCGCCGACGGCTGGGCCTTCTCCCACTTCTTCGAAGGCCCGTACATCACCTCGACCGAGCGCGCCCTGCGCCAGGCCGAGACGATGGCGCAGCCCTACCAGCCCCGCCTGCTGTCGGTGCCCGGCCTGTACATGCTGACGCTCTGGCTGCACGAGGACTGCACCGCGGACGGCGCCGTCGGCCATCCCGCCGCCACCGACCTGCTCGTCCCGCTGGCCCCCGCGCCTCCCGGCATCGCGGCCCACCGCCCGCACCGCGTCGCCGAACTCCTCCCGGTGCTGACCCACCGGGCGACTCCCACGCGCCTGCTCGGCTCACCCGCCTGAAGCGCCGCGACGTTCCCCTGCGCCCCGCCGCCGGAATTCCCGGCGGCGGGGTCGCCTTTTCCCCGCTCTCAAGAGCGGCTAATGGCTCATAAGAGCCCGGAGAGGTGACCGCCCCGACCGGACTAGCCCCATCAGGCCACCGAGAACCACCCGAAGTGACAGTCCAGTTGGGATGAACCGTCCGCGCGGGTGATGCGTCCTGAACCAGTGAGTAGCGGTGCTGCGAAATCCCTGCGGATCGACGCCCGTGGGGCAACACTGGGTTCGACGACTTATCACGGGGGGCGGCCATGAACGAGACTTCCAGCCGCGGAACGAACACGACAGCAGAATCAGTCACCTCATCCATGACGACAGACCGAAAGATCCCACCCATGTGCCAGCACCAGACACCGTGCCCTTCCGCCGACTCCGCCGACCGGGAATCCGCCCGCCTCGTGGCGCACCACCCGGAGCAGGGGTGGAGCCTGCTGTGCAACGGGGTGTTGCTCTTCGAGGACACCGGCGAGCTCCTGCCCGACGGCCGGATCATCGCCCCGCACCGCCCGCCGGCCGGCAGCCAGGTGGTCACGGCGGCCTGAGGGCCGCGGGCGGGGTGACGCCCCGCCCGCAGACATGAGGGGCCGGCCGCAGGACCTCCTGCGCACCGGCCCCGACGCGTGTCCGGAGACCGTCACTCCCCGTCATTCCCGGCGACGCCCCGTTCCCGCCCCGTACGCCTTCCCACGGATGCCCGTTTTCCGGAAGACTCCTGGAAGTTTCGCGGTCAACGTCGACGGAGGTGGGGCAAGTGGCAGCACGTGAGGCCGACGCGGAGGGCAGGGTCACGATCACGGAGATCGCCCGGCAGGCCGGCGTGTCCGTCCCGACCGTGTCCCGCGTCGTCAACGGCCGGTCGGACGTGTCGCCGCAGACCCGGGCCCGCGTCGAGGACCTGCTGCGCCGGCACGGCTACCGCAGGCGCCCCGCGTCCTCCGGCACCCGCGCAGCCCTGCTCGACCTGGTCTTCAACAACCTGGACAGTCCCTGGGCCGTGGAGATCATCCGCGGGGTGGAGGAGGTCGCGCACGCGGCCGGGGTCGGCACGGTGGTGTCGGCCATCCACGGACGGTCGGGCGACGCCCGCGAGTGGATGCGCAACCTCCGGGCCCGCGCCTCGGACGGCGTCATCCTGGTCACGTCGGCGTTGGAGCCGATGCTCCACGAGGAGCTGCGGATCCTCGGGGTGCCGCTGGTGGTCGTCGACCCGGCGGGCTCCCCCGCCCTGGACGCGCCCACGATCGGCGCCGCCAACTGGTCGGGCGGCATGGCGGCCACCGCCCACCTGCTGTCGCTGGGCCACCGCCGGATCGGTTTGATCGCCGGCCCGCCGCGCCTCCTCTGCTCCCGGGCGCGGCTGGACGGCTACCGCGCCGCGCTGGAGGGCGCCGGCATCGCGCTGGACGAGTCCCTCGTCGCCCCCGGCGACTTCCGTCCCGAGTCCGGCTTCACCGCCTGCAACGCCCTGCTCGACCTGCCCGAGCCGCCGACCGCCGTGTTCGCGGCCAGCGACCAGATGGCACTCGGCGCGATCGAGGCACTGCGCCGGCGCGGGCTGCGGGTGCCGCAGGACATGAGCGTGGTGGGTTTCGACGACCTTCCGGAAGTCCGCTGGTCGGCTCCGCCGCTCACCACGGTCCGCCAGCCCCTCGCCGACATGGGCAAGCTGGCCGTCCGCACGGTCCTCCGCCTCACCCGCGACGAACAGCCGGACTCGCCGCGGGTGGAGCTGGGCACCGACCTGGTGGTGAGGGCGAGCACGGCACCTCCGACACCCCGGAACCCACCGGTCCCGCCCGGGGCCGGCCGGACACCGCGGCCAGGGCGGCAGCCCCCGTCCGACAGCCCACACGACGCGCCCGGCACCGGCCCGTAGCCCCTGCTCCCGGCAGACCTGCGGTGGCGCCCCGCCACCCCCCGACGGCAGGGCGCCACCACCCCCGCTACCTGCCGCCGAGCGCCTCACGCAGCGCGAAGTAGGCCGGCTTGCGCCGCAGCTCCTCGTCCCACGGCAGGGCCGCGCCCTCGCCCGGGAAGAAGTCGGGGATCCACGAGTACCTGTCGGTGTAGTCCCACAGGGTGATGCCGACGCACCGGCGCACCGCCAGGCACGCCTCGGTCAGGTCGCCGTACCACTCGGCCTGCTGGTCCAGCTTCTCCTCGGTCGCGGGCAGCTGCATCCGGATGTCGACCTCGGTGAGCGCGGTGTCGAGGCCGAGCCGGGAGAAGCGGCGGAGGTTGTCCTCCAGGGTGGTCGGATAGCCGTACTGGAGCGCCAGATGGGCCTGCAGACCGATGCCGTGCAGCGGGACGCCCTCGGCCTTCAGCTCCTTCGCCAGCTTGTAGTAGGCGTCACTCTTCGGGCCGATCCCCTCGATGTTGTAGTCGTTGAGGTACAGCTTCACGCGCGGATCGGCCTGGTGCGCCCAGCGCAGGGCGTCGGCGATGTAGCCGGGGCCCAGGGTCTTGTAGAACACCGACTCGCGGTACGTGCCGTCCTCGTTGAACGCCTCGTTGACGACGTCCCAGGCGAAGACCTTGCCCCGGTAGTGCCGCACCTCCGTCTGGATGTGCTTCTTCAGCACGGCCCGCAGCTCCGGCGCCGTCCACTCCCTGCTCGTGAGCCAGTCGGGCAGCTGGCTGTGCCAGACCAGGGTGTGGCCGCGCACCTTCTGCCGGTTGGCGCGGGCGAGGTTCACGATCTCGTCGCCCTTGGAGAAGTCGAACACGCCCTGCTCGGGCTCGGTCGCGTACCACTTCATCCCGTTGCCGGGGGTGATCTGGTCGAACTCGTGGCCGAGCAGGGCCTTGTACGGCTCGTCGACGAGCTCCGGGTTGTCGGTCGCGCTGCCGAAGTAGCGGCCGTGCCGCTGGGCGAGGTCGGCGAGGGTCCGTTCCTTGCCGTGCCGTTCGTCCGCCTGTGCCGACGGGCCGGTGGCGATGCCTCCGAGCATCAGCGCGGCGGCGAGCGCCCCGGCGAGTCTGAGCCGGGTGGCGGTCTTGTGCATGGTGCGACTCCTCACGGTCAACGGGTGGGTGAGCCGTACGTCCGCGGGCGCGTCAGCCCTTCGTGGCGCCCGCGGTGAGGCCGCCGACGAGCTGGCGCTCGGCGACCGAGTAGAAGGCGAGGGCGGGGACCATGGCCAGCACCAGATAGGCGAAGACCTTGGCGTACTCCGCCGAGTACTGCCCCTGGAACTGCTGGACTCCGATCGGCAGCGTCCACCACTGCGCGTCGGTGAACACCAGCAGCGGCAGGAAGAAGTTGTTCCAGCTGGTGACGACGGCCAGTACCGAGACCGTGCCGAGCGCTGGCCGCGCCATGGGCAGCAGCACCCGCCAGAAGAACCCGAAGGGGCTGCACCCGTCGAGGGTGGCCGCCTCCTCCAGTTCGCCGGGGATCTGCCGGAAGAAGCCCCGCAGAATGATGATGGTCATCGGCAGCCCGAAGGCCGCCTGCGGGAGGATCACACCGAGCGGGTTGTCCAGCAGGTCCAGGGACCGCAGCAGCAGGAACAGCGGCAGCGCCGCCACGGCGAACGGGAACATCAGCCCCATCGTGAACAGCGTGAACAGCGCTTCCCTGCCTCGGAAGGCGAACCGGGCGAAGGAGAAGGCCGACAGCGCGGAGACGGCGACGATCAGGACGGTCGTGCCGACCGCGATGAGCGTACTGTTCCCGATCAGCCGCCAGAAGTCGCCCGAGCCGAGGATCTGGGTGTAGTTGGAGGTCACCCATGACTCGGGCAGGCCGACCGGGTTGCGGGAGAGCTCGTCGGTGGACTTGAAGCCGGACAGCGCGGCGTAGAGCAGCGGCACGGCCATGACCGCGCCGACGACGACCAGGACGAGGTGCAGCGGAAGGGTCCGGCCCCTGCGCGTCTTCTGACTGGCTGTCACTTTCCGTCACCCCGCATGGTCGTGGTGGCCCCTTCCAGGTCGCGCCGGAGCACGAACCGCTGGTAGGCGAGGGCGAAGACGAGGCTGATGGCGAACATGACCACGCTGATCGCGCTGGCGTAGCCGACCTGGTAGCGCTTGAAGCCGTACTGGAACATGGTCACGGCCATGGTCTCGGAGTGGTGGTCGGGGCCGCCCGCGGTGGTCACCCACACCAGGTCGAAGAGCTGGATGGCCCCGATGACCGACAGGAACACGCTGATGCGCAGGGTGGGCGCGAGCAGCGGCAGGGTGACGTTGCGGAAGCGCTGCCAGGGCCCGGCCCCGTCGATGAGCGCCGCCTCGGTCAGTTCCCTGGGGACGGCCTGGAGTCCGGCCAGGTACAGCATCATGTGGAAGCCGAAGTACTTCCAGGTCATGACCAGGAACAGGGTCGCCATGACGGTCGACGGGTCGGCGAACCACTCGCCGCCCAGCCCGTCCAGCCCGATCCCGCCGAGGACCTGGTCGGCGAAGCCGTCGTCCGGCGCGAAGATCATGCCGAACAGCACGCCGGTGATGGCCTCGGACAGCACGTACGGGGCGAAGAACAGCATCCGGTAGACCGCCCGGCCGCGCATCCGCTGGTTGAGCAGCACGGCCATGGCGAGCGCGAACGGCAGCTGGAGGGCGAGCGACAGCACCACCAGGACGAGGCAGCGCCACAGGTCGCCGAGGAAGACGTCGTCCTGGAAGAGCCGGGTGAAGTTCTCGCCGCCGACGTAGTCGGAGGGCATGCCGAAGCCGCCCCAGCGGAAGAAGGCGGCGTACAGCGCGAACAGCATCGGCAGCAGCACGAGCCCCATGAACAGCACCAGGGCGGGCAGCTGGAATCCCGTCGCGGTCAGCCAGTTCAGGGTGCGTCGCCGGGCCCGGGCCCGGTCCCGGCGGGCGGCCGGGGCCGGGGGGCCGGCGTCGCGGCCGGCCCGTTTGTCCGGCAGGTACGTGGAGGTCATCGCCGGCTACTGCTCTTCCTTCGCGGTCCTGGTGATCGACTGGGCGACCTGCCCGGGCGACTTGGACCCGGCGATGAGCGCGGCGACGCTGTCGTTGACCTCCTGGCCCACGGCGGGCGCGTACGCCTGGTCGAGGTAGAGCTGGAAGCCGGTGGCCTGCTTCAGCTGTTGCTGTACGGCCTTGATGTTGGGGTCGGCGAGGGCGCTCTCGGCCGCCGGGACCACGGGCAGGACGCCGGTCTTCTTCACCAGCTCCCGGTCGGTGGCCTCGGACGCGAAGAACTTCAGGAAGTCGACGGCCGCCTGTGGTGCGCCCCGGCGCAGGGCGTGCCCGCCGCCTCCGCCGAACACCTCGGTGATGGCGCCGCGGCCGCCCTCGACCGCGGGGAACGGGAAGAAGCCGAGGTCCTTGCCGAGGCCCTTGCCCGCGTCGGCCTGGACCACGGGCGCCCACTGGCCCATGAGTTCCATGGCCGCCCTGCCGTTTCCGACGGTGGCGGCCTGGCCGGTGGGGGTGGAGTAGGCGGCGCCGAGGAAGCCCTTCTGGAACGGCTTCAGGGCGACGAGTTCCTCCAGGTGCTCTCCCGCTTCGAGGAAGGGTGCGCCGGTGAAGTCCTTGTCCTCGTAGGCCTTCTGCAGCGCCCCGGCGCCGGCGGTGCGCATCGCCAGGTAGGCCCAGTAGTACATGCCGGGCCACTTCTCCTTGCCGGCCAGGGCCAGCGGCGTGATCTGCGCGGACTTCAGCTTGCGCACGGCGTCGAGGAAGCCGCTCCAGGTGGTCGGCGGCGCGCTGATGCCGGCCTTCTGGAACAGCGCCTTGTTGTACCAGAAGCCGATCATGCCGATGTCGAACGGGATGCCGTAGACCCGGTCGTCGAGGAGGTACGGCTCGCGGGCGACCGGCAGCAGGGCGTCGCCCCACGGCTTGGTGCGGTCCGTGAGGTCCTCGACGAGCCCGGCGTCGACCTGCTGGCGGAGGACGCCGCCGCCCCAGGTGTGGAAGATGTCGGGCAGCTTCCCGGAGGAGGTCAGGGCCGTCATCTTCGCCTTGTAGGCGTCGTTCTCCAGCTGGACGATCTTCACCTTGACCTTGGGGTTCTGCGCCTCGAACTTCCGGGCCAGGGCGGCCCAGACCCCCTTGGTCGGCTCGGTGGTGGAGATGTTCCACCACTCGATCGTGGTCGTCCCGGACGACCCTCCGTCCGAGTCCCCGCCGCATGCCGTCAGTGCCGTCATCCCCAGACCGGCGGCGGCGGAGCCCGCCAGGAAGCCGCGGCGGGACAGTGCCGGGTCGCCCATCATGCGCTCCTCGAAAGTTTCGAATGAGATTCAGAAAGATGCGTTGCTGCCGCACCCTAGAGACAGCGGGTAAACAGTGGCAACCCCTTGTACACGGTGAATCTTTCCTCGACACGAGGACCGTAGAAGGGTGCCGAAACATTCGAGCGCCAAGACGAACCTTACGGAGGCAGTGGTCACGCTAGGTACCCACCCGCGAGCCCCACGCTCGGCACCGCCCTCCCGCCGGACAGAGCCGCAGAACCGCCCCCGACCTGGGGCTTTCACTTGCTCCGCCATCCCGCACGTCAGAATTAACGGAAGCTTGACGCGCACAGCCCCCGTATCCACCGGCCACGGCATCACGCTCCGCTTACGCTGATCTGGCCGTCCAGTGATGGCCGGAACCGCACTGAGCCGCACATCGGGAGCACGTCGATGGCCACCACTGAGCACCCCGGACCGGGCGTCACGGAGCCCGCCCCACCCGGCCGCCTGCGCGCCTGGATGCTGCAGGGCCTGTCCGACATGGGCAAGGGCGGCGGCCACACGGGGCCCCACGGCGAACCGCAGCCTGCACACCAGGGCCAGCCCTGGTGGCGGGTGATGTGCCTGACCGGCGTCGACTACTTCTCCACGCTCGGCTACCAGCCGGGCATCGCCGCCCTCGCCGCCGGCCTGCTGTCCCCCGTCGCGACCATCGTGCTGGTCGTCGTCACCCTGGCCGGCGCCCTGCCCGTCTACCGGCGCGTGGCCGAGGAGAGCCCCCACGGCGAGGGCTCGATCGCGATGCTGGAGCGGCTCCTGTCCTTCTGGCAGGGCAAGCTGTTCGTGCTGACCCTGCTGGGATTCGCGGCCACCGACTTCCTCATCACCATCACGCTGTCGGCCGCCGACGCCTCCACCCACCTCGTGGAGAACCCGCATCTGACCGGCGTGCTGCACGACCGGCAGATGCTGATCACCCTCGTCCTCGTGGCGCTGCTCGGGGCGGTCTTCCTCAAGGGCTTCCTGGAGGCGATCGGCGTCGCGGTCGCCCTGGTGGGCGCCTACCTCGCGCTGAACGCGGTCGTGGTGGTCGTCGGCCTCTACCACGTCATCACCGCGGGCCACGTGATCACCGACTGGTCGAGCGCCCTCACCACCCAGCACGGCAACGTCTTCGTCATGATCGGCGTCGCCCTGCTGGTCTTCCCGAAGCTGGCCCTCGGACTGTCCGGCTTCGAGACCGGCGTCGCCGTGATGCCGCACGTCAAGGGTGACCCCGACGACACCGAGGCACGGCCGGTCGGCCGGATCCGCGACACGAAGAAGCTGCTCACCACGGCCGCCCTGATCATGAGCGTCTTCCTGATCACGACCAGCTTCATCACCACCCTCCTCATCCCCGAGAAGGAGTTCGAGGCGGGCGGCCAGGCCAACGGCCGCGCGCTGGCCTACCTGGCGCACGACTACCTGGGCAACACCTTCGGCACCGTCTACGACGTCTCGACGATCGCCATCCTGTGGTTCGCCGGCGCCTCCGCGATGGCCGGCCTGCTCAACCTGATGCCGCGCTATCTGCCCCGCTACGGCATGGCCCCGCACTGGGCCCGTGCCGTGCGCCCCATGGTCATCGTCTTCACGCTGATCGCCTTCCTGGTCACCTGGATCTTCGACGCCGACGTCAACGCGCAGGGCGGCGCCTACGCCACCGGTGTGCTGGTCCTCATCAGCTCCGCCGCGATCGCCGTGACCATCGCCGCCCGCAAGGCCCGGCAGCGGAACTGGACCATCGCCTTCGCGGTCATCTCCGCGGTGTTCCTCTACACGACCGTCGCCAACGTCATCGAGCGTCCGGACGGCGTGAAGATCGGCGCCTGCTTCATCGCCGGCATCATCCTGGTCTCCCTGCTGTCACGACTGGCCCGGTCGTTCGAGCTGCGCGTCACCAGCGTCACCCTGGACGACATGGCGGAACGCTTCGTCCGCGACATGGCCAGCCGCCGGATGCGGTTCATCGCCAACGAGCCCGACCGGCGCGACATCGCGGAGTACCGCGACAAGATCGAGCAGATCCGGCACGACAACGACGTGCCCGGGCACGAGGACTTCGTCTTCGTCGAGGTGACGGTCACCGACCCGTCCGAGTTCGAGGCGGGCCTGACCGTACGCGGCGAGGTCCTCCACGGCCGCTACCGCGTCCTGACCCTGGAGTCCTCCTCCATCCCCAACGCGCTGGCCGCCCTGCTCCTCCACGTACGCGACACGACCGGGCGCACCCCGCACATCTACTTCGAGTGGACCGAGGGCGGGCCCTTCGCCAACCTCCTGCGCTTCTTCCTGTTCGGCCAGGGCGAGGTCGCCCCGGTGACCCGCGAGGTCCTGCGCGAGGCGGAACCGGACCGGAAGCGGCGGCCGAGGGTGCACGTGGGCTGAGTCAGACCGTCGCTCCGCGCCTGCCGAAGCCCCTGCGGGGCGGACGCACCACGACCTGCCCGAAGTTGATCTCACCGGTGATCCGTACGCGCAGCACGGCAGGGCCCTCGGCAGCCCGACGCGTCTTGATCTTCGAGTAGTTCGTCACCAGCGCGTCGGTGTCCACCACGACGCCCGGCCGCGTCACCAGCTTCAGGGCACCACCCCTCATGTCCAGGTCGATGTGCAGGGTGTCCTGGGTGATCACCGCGCCGGTGAAGTCGAGCGTCACCTCGCCCCACGCCGAACGGACCTCCAGCCGCCGCGGCACCACCCAGGCATCGCCGCGCCGGGTCGAAGACCCCTCCTGCTCGATCCGCACGACGTCCTCGACCTCGACGGCATCCTGGGGCACCGCCTCGGGCAGATCCGCAGTGAGCGCGGCGAGCTCGCCCACCGTGCGGGCGGACAGCGCGGCCTCCACCCGCTCGTCGAGCTCCTCCATGGTCAGCCGGCCGTCACCCGCGGCGACACGCAGCACGTCCACGATCCGGTCCCGGTCCGCGTGCGAGGCCCTCACCTCGGGTGATCCACCGATCCACGCCACCTCAGCCACCATTGGCTCCACCCCGATCCCACCCATCCGGTTCGCCGACTAACGCTATATCGCGTCATACTCAACGGCCAACCCCGCAGCCGTCGTTCCCGTCCCCCGCCCCCTATCGTGACCGGCATGCAGTCCTACACGATCGGCCAGGCAGCACGGCTGCTCGGGGTGAGCCCCGACACCGCCCGGCGCTGGGCGGACGCCGGCCGCCTCACCACCCACCGCGACGAGACCGGGCGACGGCTCGTCGACGGCCGGGACCTGGCCGCGTTCTCCGTCGAACTCGCCCGGTCCGGCACCGCCGAGGAGGACACCCCGTACACCTCGGCGCGGAACGCCTTCCCCGGCATCGTCACCGCGATCAAGCTCGGCGACGTCGCCGCCCAGGTCGAGATCCAGGCCGGCCGGCACCGGCTCGTCTCCCTGCTCACCCGCGAGGCCGTGGAGGAACTGGGCCTGGAGGTCGGCATGGAGGCGACGGCCCGGGTGAAGTCGACGAACGTGCACATCGACCGCGCCTGACTCCCTCGGTGGTACGCACATGCGTATCCACCACGCCCTTCCGCTTGGCTCATGCGATGTGACAGGAGACTTCTGCCTCGCAGATGCGCAAGTATGATCGGCGTATCGGAAGGGCCCTGCGGGCTCTTCCGCCCGCACACAGAGGGAGTGGCCCCGAGATGACCCGTTCCGCGCACCGGACCCGCCGGATGCTTCAGGTCGCCGGTGTGTCCGCGGCCGCGCTGCTGACGCTGAGCGCCTGTTCCTCCACCGCCACGCGTTCGGACCAGGGCTCCTCCTCGTCGTCGAAGCTCTCCGGCACGATCACCGTGTTCGCCGCCGCCTCACTGGAGGAGAGCTTCGAGGTCCTGGGCAAGACCTTCGAGAAGCAGCACCCGGGGACCAAGGTCACGTTCAACTTCGGCGGCAGCGACAGCCTCGCCGCCGGCATCACCGGCGGGGCCCCCGCCGACGTCTTCGCCGCCGCCAGTACCAAGACCATGGCGATCGTGACGGACGAGGGGGACGCGGCGGGCACACCGGCCACCTTCGTACGCAACCGGCTGGAGATCGCCACCCTGCCGGGCAACCCCGACAGGATCTCCTCCCTCAAGGACCTCACCCGGCCCGGCCTGAAGGTCGTGCTGTGCGACAGGACGGTTCCGTGCGGCGCCGCCGCCGAGAAGGCGCTGGCCGCCGGCGGCCTGAAGCTCACCCCCGTCTCCTACGAACAGGACGTCAAGAGCGCCCTGACCAAGGTCGAGCTGAAGGAGGCCGACGCGGCCGTCGTCTACCGGACCGATGTGCGCGCGGCGGGCGACAAGGTGGAGGGCGTGGAGTTCCCCGAGTCGGCCGAGGCCGTCAACGACTACCCGATCGCCCGGCTCAAGAACGCCCCCGACCCCGAGACGGCGAAGGCCTTCATCGCCCTGGTCCGCTCCGCCGAGGGCCAGAAGGTGCTGTCCGGGGCCGGGTTCCTCAAGCCATGACCGACACGCTGGAGAGCCGGCCCCGCCGCGACCGCCACCGCGGCCGGTCCCGGGTGGTGCCGATCCCTCTGCTGGCCCCCGCCCTCATCGGCCTGGCGTTCCTGCTCCTGCCCCTGATCGCCCTGCTCGTCCGGGCACCCTGGCGCAGCCTGCCCGAACAGCTGACCAGCGCCGAGGTGTGGGAGGCGCTCCGGCTGTCCCTCGTCTGCGCCACGGCGGCGACGGGGCTGAGCCTGGTCGTCGGGGTCCCCCTGGCCTGGCTGCTGGCCCGCACGTGCTTCCCGGGCCGCGGTTTCGTACGGGCCCTGGTCACCCTGCCGCTGGTGCTGCCGCCGGTCGTGGGCGGTGTCGCCCTGCTGCTCGCCTTCGGGCGCAACGGCGTCGTCGGGCAGTGGCTCGACTCCTGGTTCGGCATCACGCTGCCCTTCACGACGACGGGTGTGATCCTCGCCGAGACCTTCGTGGCGATGCCGTTCCTCGTCATCAGCGTGGAGGGCACCCTGCGGGCCGCCGACCCGCGCTACGAGGAGGCCGCCACCACCCTGGGCGCCTCCCGCTTCACCGCCTTCCGCCGGGTCACCCTGCCGCTGATCGCGCCGGGCGTCGCGGCCGGTGCGGTGCTGGCCTGGGCCCGGGCGCTGGGGGAGTTCGGCGCGACGATCACCTTCGCGGGCAACTTCCCGGGCCGGACGCAGACCATGCCCCTCGCGGTCTACCTCGCCCTCCAGAACGACCCGGCGGCGGCGATCGCCCTCAGCCTGGTGCTGCTGGCCGTGTCCATCGCCGTGCTGGCGGCCCTGCGGGACCGCTGGATGACGGCGTCGTGATGCCGTGGCCCGCCCCCTGACCCCCTGGACGTGATCCTCATGACCGAGACGACCGACCTCGGCACACCGCCCCCCGGTCACCTCTCCGAAGGCCTCGACGCCCGTCTCGTCGTCGACCGCGGCGCGTTCCGCCTCGACGTCACGCTCGCCGCGGCGCCCGGCGACGTCGTCGCCCTGCTCGGCCCCAACGGCGCCGGCAAGACCACGGCCCTGCGCGCACTCTCGGGCCTGATCCCGCTCACGTCCGGCCATCTGCTGCTGGACGGCACCCGGCTGGACGGCACGGCACCCGAGTCCCGCCCGGTCGGCGTGGTCTTCCAGGACTATCTGCTCTTCCCGCACCTGACCGCCTTGGACAACGTCGCCTTCGGGCCGCGCTGCCGGGGCGCCGGCAAGGCCGAGGCCCGCGCCCAGGCCACCGAGTGGCTCGACCGCATGGGCCTCGCCGACCACGCCGGGGCCAAGCCCCGCCGCCTCTCCGGCGGCCAGGCCCAGCGCGTGGCCCTGGCCCGTGCCCTGGCCACCCGGCCCCGGCTGCTGCTCCTGGACGAGCCGCTCGCCGCGCTCGACGCCCGGACCCGCCTGGAGGTGCGCGCCCAGCTCCGGCGCCACCTCGCCGAGTTCGAGGCCGTGGCCGTCCTCGTCACGCACGACCCGCTGGACGCCATGGTGCTGGCCGACCGCCTGGTCGTCGTCGAGGACGGCCGGGTCGTCCAGGAGGGCACGCCCTCCGACATCGCCCGCCACCCCCGCACGGACTACATCGCCCGGCTCGTCGGCCTCAACCTCTACAAGGGGCGGGCCGAGGGCCACACGGTCCGTCTGGACACCGGCCCGGGCATCACGACCACGGAGGAGCTGTCCGGCCCGGTCTTCGTGGCGTTCCCGCCGGGCGCGGTGACGCTGTACCGGGACCGCCCGACCGGCTCCAGCGCCCGCAACCTGTGGCACTGCGAGGTCGCCGGGCTGGAGACGCACGGCGACCAGATCCGCGCGGACCTCACCGGTGAGCTGCCCCTGACCGCCGACCTCACCACGGTCGCCGCGGCCGAACTCGATCTCCACCCCGGGGCACCGGTGTGGGCGGCGGTCAAGGCGACGCAGACCCACGCATACCCGGCATGAGGGATGTGCCGGGCTACCGTTCCCCCATGAGCCTGAGCATCCGCAACCAGCTCCCCGGCGTCGTCACCGCCGTCACACCCGGCGAGGTCATGGCGACGGTCAGGGTCCGCCTCACCGGCGGCCAGGACCTCACCGCGGCGATCACCCGCGAGGCCGCCGAGGATCTCCGCCTCGCTCCGGGCACCGCCGTGCGGGCCCTGGTGAAGTCGACGGAGATCTCGCTGGCCACCGCCCCCGTCGAGGGCCTGTCCATCCGCAACCGGCTCCCGGGCACGGTCCAGGACGTCACGAGCGGCGACGCGATGACCTCCGTCCGCGTCACCGTCGAGGACGGCGCGCTGACCGCCGCGATCACCAAGGACGCCGCGGACGACCTCGCCCTGTCGCCCGGAACCCCAGTCGTCGCCCTGATCAAGTCGACCGAGGTGGCACTCGCCGCGACATGACGGGAGGGGCCCCGCACGGCAGAGCCCTCCCACGGACCGGCGTGCGCCGGATCAGTCCTCGTACGCGTCCAGCGGCGGGCAGGAGCAGACCAGGTTCCGGTCGCCGAAGGCCTGGTCGATGCGGCGCACGGGCGGCCAGTACTTGTCGGCCGCCGCGACCCCGGCCGGGAAGACGGCCTCCTCACGGCTGTAGGCGTGCTCCCACTCCCCGGCGAGCGCGCCGGCGGTGTGCGGGGCGCCCCGCAGCGGGTTGTCGTCCGCGGGCCACTCGCCCGAGCCGACCTTCTCGATCTCGGCGCGGATGGCGATCATCGCCTCGCAGAACCGGTCCAGCTCGGTCAGGTCCTCCGACTCGGTCGGCTCGATCATCAGCGTCCCGGCCACCGGGAACGACATCGTCGGCGCGTGGAAGCCGTAGTCGATCAGCCGCTTCGCCACGTCGTCGACGCTCACGCCGGTCGCCTTGGTCAGCGGCCGCAGGTCGATGATGCACTCGTGCGCGACGAGCCCGCCCGGGCCGGTGTACAGCACGGGGTAGTGCGGCTCCAGGCGCTTGGCGATGTAGTTGGCGCTGAGCACCGCCACCTGCGTGGCCCGCTTCAGCCCCTCGCCGCCCATGAGCCGGACGTAGGCCCAGGAGATCGGCAGGATCCCGGCCGAGCCCCAGGGCGCCGCGGAGATGGGCCCGATGCCCGTCTCCGGTCCGGCCTCGGGCTGCAGCGGGTGGTTCGGCAGGTAGGGCGCGAGGTGCTCGCGCACCGCGACCGGACCGACGCCGGGACCGCCGCCGCCGTGCGGGATGCAGAAGGTCTTGTGCAGGTTCAGGTGCGAGACGTCCCCGCCGAAGTGCCCGGGCTTGGCGAGCCCCACGAGGGCGTTGAGGTTGGCTCCGTCGACGTAGACCTGGCCGCCCGCCTCGTGCACCTGCGCGCAGATCTCGGAGACGTGCTCCTCGAACACGCCGTGCGTGGAGGGGTAGGTGATCATCAGCACCGCCAGCTCGTCGCGGTGCTGCTCGATCTTCGCGCGCAGGTCCTCGACGTCGATCTCGCCGTCCTCGGCGGTCTTCACGACGACGACCTTCATGCCCGCCATCACCGCGCTCGCGGCGTTGGTGCCGTGGGCTGACGACGGGATCAGGCACACGGTGCGCTGCGCGTCGCCGTTGGCCCGGTGGTAGCCGCGCACGGCGAGCAGTCCGGCCAGTTCGCCCTGCGACCCGGCGTTCGGCTGGAGGGACACCTTGTCGTAGCCGGTGACCTCGGCGAGCCGGTCCTCCAGCTCGTGGATGAGCGTGAGGTAGCCCGCGGCCTGCTCGGCGGGCGCGAAGGGGTGCAGCTGCCCGAACTCGGGCCAGGTGACCGGCTCCATCTCGGTGGTCGCGTTGAGCTTCATGGTGCAGGAGCCCAGCGGGATCATGCCGCGGTCGAGCGCGTAGTCCCGGTCGGCCAGCCGGCGCAGGTAGCGCAGCATCGCCGTCTCGGAGCGGTGCTGGTGGAAGACGGGATGCGTGAGGTAGTCGTCGGTGCGCAGCAGGCCGGCCGGAAGCCCGTCCTCCGCGGCGGCGTCCAGCGCCTCGATGACCCCCTCGACCCCGAAGGCGGCCCACACGGCTCGCAGCTGGGCCCGCGTGGTGGTCTCGTCGCAGGCGATCGAGACGTGGTCGGCGTCGACGAGACGCAGGTTGACCCCGTTGTCGCGCGCCGCGGCCACGACCTCGGCGGCACGGCCCGCGACGCGCACGGTCAGGGTGTCGAAGTAGGAGCCGTGCACGACCTCCACGCCACCGTTCGCGAGCCCGGCGGCGAGGACCGTGGCGTACCGGTGGGTGCGCCGCGCGATGCCCTTCAGACCCTCCGGCCCGTGGTAGACGGCGTACATGCCGGCCATCACGGCGAGCAGCACCTGCGCCGTGCAGATGTTGCTGGTCGCCTTCTCACGGCGGATGTGCTGCTCACGGGTCTGCAGCGCCAGCCGGTAGGCCTTGTTGCCGTCGGCGTCCACGGACACGCCGACGAGCCGCCCGGGCAGGCTGCGCGCCATCTTCTCCTGGACGGCCATGTAGCCGGCGTGCGGTCCGCCGAAGCCCATCGGCACGCCGAAGCGCTGGGTCGTGCCGACCGCGATGTCCGCGCCCAGCTCACCGGGCGACTTCAGCAGCGTCAGCGCGAGCAGATCGGCGGCGACGGTGACGAGCGCCCCGAGCTCGTGCGCCTGGTCGATGACCGGCTTGATGTCCCGTACGGCACCGGAGGCGCCCGGGTACTGGATCAGGACGCCGTTGATCTCGCGCTCGGCGACCTCGGCCGGGATGCCCTCGCTGAGATCGGCGACGACGACCTCGACGCCGGTCGGCTCGGCCCGGGTCTGGATCACGGCGATGGTCTGCGGCAGCGCGTCCGCGTCGACCAGGAACAGGCCCTTCTTGTTCTTGCCCATACGCCGCGACAGCGCCATGGCCTCGGCGGCCGCGGTGCCCTCGTCCAGCAGGGAGGCGCCGGAGGTCGGCAGTCCGGTCAGGTCGGCGACCATGGTCTGGAAGTTGAGCAGCGCCTCGAGCCGCCCCTGCGAGATCTCCGGCTGGTACGGCGTGTAGGCCGTGTACCAGGCCGGGTTCTCCATGACGTTGCGCAGGACGACCGGCGGGGTGAACGTGCCGTAGTACCCGAGGCCGATCATGGATCCGAGGACCTGGTTGCGGTCGGCGAGGGACCGCAGCTCGGCGATCACCTCGGCCTCACTGCGCGCGCTGGGCAGATCGAGGGCCTCGGTGCTCTTGATCACGGCCGGGACGGCGGCGGCCGCCAGCTCGTCCAGCGAGCCGTAGCCGACCTGCGCGAGCATCTTGGCGCAGGCCTCGTGGTCGGGGCCGATGTGGCGCTGCTCGAAGGGGACTGCCTCTTCGAGCTCGGAGAGCGGAATGCGGTGGGCGGTCATTTGCGGAGGCCTCCTGGTCACACGACCTTCGAGGGGCACCACGGCGCGGGTACCCGGACGGCCTCCCCCTCTGTCATCTCAACCTGAGAGCTTCACCGGATCGCCCGAAGGCCTCCGGCTTTCACCGTCGGTGAGAGCGGAAGCCGTCGACACCCGCTCTGCTTTCCAGAGTGACCTCGTCCGTGCGGTACGTGGGCCTGAGAGATTCCGGGGAGGATTTGCTCCTTCGGCGCCTCCGGTGGTGTCCGGAGGACTCTCCCGCACGGGGTCAACAGCCGATGCCAGCGTACCAGCGAGGTCAACGCACGTACCTTCGAGTGGCCGCCTCTTCGATTGTGCCGTTTTGTAGTGATTACGGATGAGTTGCGACCCTGTGGAGGGCCCGTGCGTACCGATATCGATCCGCGCAACCTGATCGGCCGCAAGGCATTCGACCGCAACGGAACCAGGATCGGCACGATCGACGAGGTCTACCTCGACGACGCCACCGGTGAGCCCGAGTGGGCGGCCATACGGACGGGCCTGTTCAGCAGGGACGCGTTCGTCCCCCTGGAGCCCAGCGAACTGATCGACGGCGCCCTCCACGTCCCCTTCGACCGCGCCCTGATCAAGGACGCCCCCGACTTCGGCGTCGGCCGCCACCTCTCCCCGGAGCAGGAACTCCAGCTCTACCACCACTACGGTCTCGACATCGCCGCTCCTCCCCCGCTCCAGGACCGCGGCTTCGGCAAACTGGCGGGCACGGACGAGCCGACCCCCTGAAGCCCTGCCCCACGGCCGACCCCCGACCGGCCCGCTCGCCCTCCCCTGCCGTCCGGCAACAGGTCTCGCCGATCCCCGCCCCGACCCCCGCACGGCCCTCTGCTCCGACGACGCCCTACTCCGACGACGCCACGGACTGCGCATCCCCCGAGGCCGAACCGACCGGGGAAGCGGAACCGACGCCACCGCTCCCCTCGGGTCTTCGTAACACCAGCGGCAACGGATCCGCCGGCTCCAGATCGGGGTCGTCCACCCGGAAGGTCCGCACCCGCCCGGGCTCCGAGCCGGGCGTCTCGAACCGTACGGTCACCCGCCCCAGACCGCTGCCCTGCACCCACCCGTGCCCGAACTCGGCGTGCCGCACGTCGTGCCCGGCGGGCCACCGCCGATCGGCGAGGGCCGGCTGTTCCTCGGCCGGCGCCGCGGCGTGTTCCTCGACCGGCCCCTCCGCGACGGCCCGCTCCCCCGCCGCCTGCGCGAAGAGGTCTTCCTGCGTGTAGTCGGCGAGTCCGCTGACCCCGACTCCGAGCAACCGCACCCCGCCCGTCGTGTCGACCGAGTCCAGCAGCCGAGCCGCCGCCTCCCGGATCACCGCGGGATCGTCCGTCGGCCCGCGCAGCGTCTCGGAACGGGTGAGCGTCGAGAAGTCGTACCGCCGCACCTTCAGCACGATGGTCCGCCCCGACATCCCCGCCCCGCGCAGCCGCCGCACGCACCGGTCGGCGAGCCGCTGCACCTCCAGCCCGACCCGCACCCGGTCGTGGATGTCCACGTCGTAGGTGTCCTCGACCGACACCGACTTCGCCTCGCGCTCCGCCACCACGGGCCGGTCGTCCCGCGCCAGCGCCATCGCGTAGAGCCCGTGCCCGTGCGCTTTCCCCAGCAGCCGCACCAGCTCGTCCTCGCCCGCCTCGACGATCTCCCCGACCGTCGTGATCCCGGCCCGCCGCAGATGGTCACCCGTGGCCGGTCCGACACCCGGCAGGGTCCGCACCGACATCGGTTCGAGCATCGCCCGCTCGGTCCCCGGCTCGATGACCACCAGTCCGTCGGGCTTGGCCTGCTCCGAGGCGATCTTCGCGAGCATCTTGGAGGCGGCGAGCCCCACCGACCCCGTGAGCCCCGTGACGGCCCGGATGTCGGCGCGCAGCCGCGCCCCGACCAGGCGCGCCGACTGCTCGTCCCAGGCCGCTCCCCCGGCCTCCAGGTCCACGAACGCCTCATCCAGGCTCAGCGGCTCCACCAACGGCGACAGCGCGCGCAGCAGCTCCATCACCCGCTCACTGATCGCCCGGTAGAACCCGAAGCGCGGCACGAGATACGCGGCGTTGGGCGCGAGCCGCCGGGCCTGCCCCATGGGCATCGCCGAATGCACACCGAAGACCCGCGCCTCGTACGACGCCGTGGCGACCACACCCCGGGGCCCGAGGCCACCGACGACCACGGCCTTCCCGCGCAGACTCGGCTTGGACGCCTGCTCCACCGAGGCGAAGAAGGCATCCATGTCGAGATGCAGGATCGTGGGCGCGGTTCTCACATCTCCGATGCTGCCCTACGCCACTGACAACGCCCCCGGCGACCGCTCGAACCGCGCCGACGGAAACCGCTTGCAGCGCGGCGCGGAAACGTCCCGCCTACTGCGGCCACGCACTGCCCAGGGCTCAGACGGCCCGGTTCCGCCGTCGCGCCAGCTCGTCCGCCGGGTTGGGTCCGACCAGCGTCTCGCCGGTATCGATCCGCTCTCCGTGCAGCTGGGACAGCGCGCTCTCGACGTCCCGCCACACCACGCCCACGGCGATCCCGAAGACGCCCTGGCCCCCTTGGAGCAGGGCGTGGACCTCGTCCGGCGAGGTGCACTCGTACACCGTCGCGCCGTCGCTCATCAGCGTCATCCGCTCCAGGTCGCGGAAACCGCGTTCTCTCAGATGCTGGACGGCTGTGCGGATGTTCTGCAGGGACACTCCGGTATCGAGGAACCGCTTGACGATCTTCAGGACGACGACGTCCCGGAAGCTGTACAGCCGCTGCGTCCCGGACCCGTAGGCGGGGCGCACGCTCGGCTCGACGAGACCTGTGCGGGCCCAGTAATCCAGCTGCCGGTAGGTGATACCGGCGGCGGCGCATGCCGTGGGACCTCGATAGCCGATCTGCTCGGACGCCATGGACGTCGTCCCTCCGCTGCTCGGCACGGCCGTCGGTCGCTGCGGAGCGTGATCGGCCGCGCCGCCGGGCTGGGAGTATCCCCCGCTCGAGCGGAGCCGAGAGCCGGGGGGAGGGTACGGACCGCTCGCCCTGAGACTGCGCTCGGGGCCGCCCCCAGCCGTACCGTCGCCGCTGCTTCTCACGCCGACCTCCGTCCTTGACCTGCCTTCTCGACGGTAGGCAGTCACCAGGGGTGCGTCAACGATCGCCACACTCGCCACGCCGAGTGATAATCACCCTAGGAGTGGTTTCCCGTGCCCCACCGCGGGGAAAGGCTAGCCGAATGCGTTCAGCATGGGCCTCGTGACGCTCTCACTCGCCACCGGCACATGCGGGCATTTCACCCCGACAACGCGGCGGGCGGCTCCGCCACGGACCACATCGTCCGCCGGGCCGCCCACACGACTCCCTGACCGCTGGTGCTCCCGCCCCGCCCGGCCTTCACCGGACCGGGGGTTCACTGGCTGCTGCTGCCGAAGTCCTCCGGAGAGATCTGGTCGAGGAACTCGCGGAACTTCTCCACCTCGTCCTCCTGCTCGTCCGGGATCGCGATACCGGCGTCGTCGAGCACTGTGTCGCTGCCGTAGATCGGCGTCCCCGTGCGCAGGGCGAGCGCTATGGCGTCGGACGGGCGGGCACTCACCTCGACGCCACTGGCGAAGACCAGCTCCGCGTAGAAGACCCCCTCACGCAGGTCCGTGATGCGCACTTCCGTGAGCTCCTGACCGACCGCCTCCAGCACGTCCTTGAACAGGTCGTGGGTCAGCGGCCGCGCGGGAGCCATGCCCTGCTGGGCGAAGGCGATCGCCGTCGCCTCCCCCGGTCCGATCCAAATGGGGAGGTAACGGTCGCCCCCCACTTCACGCAGCAGCACGATCGGTTGGTTGGAGGGCATTTCGACCCGGACACCTACGACATCGAGCTCGTTCACACAGCAACCCTAGGCCGTGCTCGGGATGTTTGGGTAGTCGGGCCGGGATCAGGCGCCCGATCCGGCCCTCGCGAGGCCGGCGCCTCACGGCAGCCGCACCCCGAGCGCGATCTGCACGAGCGCCGCGTGCAGCTTCACCGTGAGCCCCGCCAGTTCCTTGGCACGGGCCTCGGCATGGGCCCTGGTCTGCGGGTTCCGGTGCCGCCTCAGCGGAGCCACGACCTGGTCCACGAGCCCGGCCTCACGGTCGGCGGCGGCCTTCATCACCCGCAGGTGCCGCGGCTCGATGCCGAACCGCCCGAGCTCGGCGACGAGCGAGGCCACCGTGACCGCCTCGGCGTCGTACGCCCCGTCCTCCAGTGGAGTGACGAGCCCGTACGACTCCCACTCCCTGAGCTCTTCCTCCTCGACCCCGGCGGCGGCAAGCAGCTCCGCACGCCCGATCCTGGCGGCCGTGGGCCCCTCGGCCGCTTCGGGCGCGGCATCGCCGTCCCGCTGACGGCCCAGCGCCGGCAGAGGTACGGCCTCACCGCGCTCCATGACCTCCAGGTGTTCCCGGATCACCTTCAGAGGCAGATAGTGGTCCCGCTGCATCCTCAGGACGTGACCGAGGCGCTCGACGTCGTGGGCGCTGAACTTGCGGTACCCCGAGGGGGTCCGCTGCGGCTCGATGAGCCCCTCCGACTCCAGGAAACGGATCTTGGAGATGGTGACTTCGGGAAACTCGTCGCGCAGCACGTTCAGCACCGTGCCGATGCTCATCAGCCCACTGTCCGTGGCGGCGGTGCCGTGCCCGGCACCGCCGCTCGGTGTTCGAAGCATGGACCTTCCCTGACGGATGGACCTTCGCTGGGGGTCGCCCCGGAACGAGCCCGGGTCAGTAGCCCCGCTGGCTGGCGTAGAAGACCAGCCGGTACTTGCCGATCTGCACCTCGTCACCGTTGTTCAGGGCAACCTGGTCGATCCGCTCGCGGTTCACGTACGTGCCGTTCAGGCTGCCCACGTCGGCCACCGTGAACGAGCCGTCCTGGCCGCGGCGGAACTCCACGTGCCGCCGGGACACCGTCACGTCGTCCAGGAAGATGTCGCTCTGCGGGTGACGCCCGGCCGTGGTCAGATCGCCGTCCAGCAGGAAGCGGCTGCCCGAGTTCGGCCCACGACGCACGACCAGGAGGGCCGAGCCCAGCGGCAGCGCGTCGACGGCCGCCTGCGCCTCGGGGGACAGCGTCGGCATCGGCGTCTGGCCGGTGGTCTCGCTGTCGTAGGCCTCGAGACCGGAGATGGAGATCGTGGACGTCGTCTCGGACGGACGCTCCGCCGCCGCCCCGGCCCGCAGCGGCGCGCCGCAGTTCGAGCAGAAGCGGCTGTTCTCCGCGTTGCGGTTACCGCACCTCGTACACACCAGGGCCGACATCGGATCCTCCTGCCGCGGCTGCCCACCGGGGGCATTGGACGCATACGGGTCGGAGAAGCCTCCACCCGCACCTGAGGCTGACGGTTGGCCGAAACCTATGCCGCCGGGCTGCGCAGGGTCAACCGACGGCGCGCCCTGACCTCCGGAAACGTCCCCGCCCGGACCACCGACCTGGTCACGGAACAGCGGCCGCTGGCCTTCCGCGTCAGGCTGTGCGCGATGACGAGCGGTGGCGCTGTCGCTGCCCTCTCGCGCGCTCTTGCCGAACAACTTCGCAAACAACTTCACGGGCGATTCCCCTTGACCGAAACAGACCCGCCCGTGGGGCAGGACGAACCCTGACTGAACACTTTGACCGACCCGGACATCCTGACAACGTCCGTCTGCACCAGACAGTTTCCACCACGCACCACCCATTCGGTGCGCCGACCCCCCGCAACCTCATGCCCTCGCCGGACGCCGCCCATGCACCCCCGGTTCACTGCGAGGACGACCGAGCGTAGTCAGGCCGCTTCGCCGCTCGCAAGGCGTCCACGACGATCTTGGACGACCGCTCGATCGTGGCGGTGGCCTGTTCCTTCTCGAGAGTCTGCACCACGCCTCCGGGGATGTTGAGCGCCGGCTCGAGGTCCTGCGGCTTGCCGATGACCTTGAAACGATAGGGCGCGGTGATCTTGTTCCCGTCGACGCTCACACCCTTGCCCGAGTCCGTGAGGTACGTGCCGGCGACGACCCGCACGCCGTTCACCTGGATCGCCTCCGCACCCGCCGCGCGCAGCTCCTGGATCGCGTCGAGCAACATGTCCGCCTCGACCGTCCCCTTCGTGTCCTCGATGGTCATGGTGATGCCGGGCCCCTGCGCGGCGACGGTGCCCGCGAGGATGCCGAGTTGCCTCTCCTTCTCGATCGTCTGCTTCCGGGCCTCCTCGGCCTGGTCCGAGCTGTTCTCCAACTCGTCGCGCTGCTTCTCGAGACCCTGCTTCTCGTCCTCAAGACGCTGAGTGCGGTCATCCAGTTCATCGAGGATCCGGACGAGATCCTCCTGCCGTGCACCGCGCAGGGCACTGTCGTTGTCACTGTTCGAGGCCACCTGCACGGCCAGTCCGAACCCGAGACCGAACAGCAGCACCGCGACGATGAGTTGGGCCCGTGAGACGCGCGGCGGCCACAGGCCCTGCACCAGCCGCTGCCGACCGGTCAGCTGCCGCTCCGGATCCTCCGCCTCCGGGTCGGGTTCCGGGTCGGGCTCCGGGATGTCCTGCGGTGCGGGGACCGACGCGGACACCTCCTGGGGCAGTTCCTTGCGCAGCCTGTTCCCGGACTCGTCGCGCTCCTCGCACTGCTCCTCGCGCGTGTCGCCGTGCTCCTCGGCGCGCTTGTCGTCGTGCTCGCTCATCGGCCTCACGCCCGGAAAACGTGCCGGCGGATCGCCGCGGCGTTGGAGAAGATCCGGATACCGAGGACGACCACCACACCGGTCGACAGCTGGGCACCCACGCCCAACTTGTCCCCCAGGAACACGATCAGCGCGGCCACGACGACGTTCGACAGGAACGACACCACGAAGACCTTGTCGTCGAAGATCCCGTCGAGCATGGCCCGCAGTCCGCCGAAGACGGCGTCGAGCGCCGCCACGACAGCGATCGGCAGATAAGGCTCGACCACCGCCGGAACCTCAGGCCGGACCAACAGGCCGGCCACGACTCCCACGACGAGGCCCAGTACGGCGATCACGATGTGCCCTTCTCGCTCTTCTCAGTGCTCGGCTGTGCTGTACGTACGATCACACTCGGTGCGGCAGGCAGCCGGAGGTCGTCCTCCGCGGAGATGGCTGTCCTGATGCCGTAGCTCTCCTGCAGCGCGTTGAGGTACAGCCCGTCCGCGCTGTTCTGGAACCGAGTGCTCAGCCGCTGCCCGTCCCCCACCGCGAGCACCGTGTACGGCGGCACCAGCGGCTTGTTGTCGACCAGTATCGCGTCTCCCGCGGCCCTGATCGCGGACAGCGCCGTCAACCGCTGCCCGTTGATGGAGATCGCCTCGGCGCCCGACTCCCACAGCCCGTTGACCACGCGCTGCATGTCCCTGTCCCGCACTCGTCCGGTGTCGGAGAAGCCGGAGTTCTCACGGGCATCACCGTCACCGCCCGCGGCTGCTTCCTTGGCGTCGTTCACCACGAGCTTCACGCCGGGACCGTGCACCGCCACGGCGCCCGACAGGATGCCCACCAGCTCCGACCGGGCACTGCCGCCGCTGTGCTTCAGCGCCTCACGCTGCCGCGCGTTCACGTCCTCGCGCAGCTTGTCGACGGAGTCCTCCAGCTTGTCCGCCGCCTCGGTCTCCCGGTCGATGCGGTCGACCAGCTCCTCCCGCTCCTTCGCGACGACCGGAGCGGCGACCCGCGCCTGTGCCGCCCCCACGGTCACGACCAGGGCCGCGAGCACCAGGCCGACTGCGAGCCCCAGCTTCGCCCGGAGAGTCTTCGGCATGCCGCCGTCGCCCGCGGCCTTCTTCCGAGCGGCGGCCTCGGCGTATCCGTCGTCGAGGCTGTGGTCCATGACGTTGGTGATCAACGACATGGACGCATCCGGGCGCCGGGGCCGCGTGGGTGTGCTCCGAATGGGGGGTTGCTGCGGCATGCCGCACATCGTCGCACGTCGCGGCCACTACCTCCGAACGACCCCACCGGCGTGCCGGACAGGCCCCGTTGGGGACACTTGTCCGGCACGCACGCGTGCAGCCCGTTCTACCGGCCGGCGCTGTCCACGACCGCCGACCACTCGTCGAGCAGGGCCTGCGCCGAGGCGTCGTCCGGGCCCTCGGCCCACAGATGGGTCACGGCCTCGGCCGGGTCCGGCAGCACCATCACCCAGCGCCCGTCGGTCTCCACGACACGCACGCCGTCCGTGGTGTCCACGAAGCGATCTCCGGCCGCTTCGACGACCCGCCGCATCACCAGGCCCTTGACGGCCCACGGGGTCGCCAGATCCCGCTTCAGGACGTGCGCCCGCGGGATCCGCGCGTCGATCTGGCTGAGCGTGAGCTGCGTCCGCGCCACGAGCCCGATGAGCCGTACGAAGGCCGCGGTGGCGTCGTACACGCTGCTGAACTCGGGGACGATGAAACCGCCCTTGCCGTCACCGCCGAAGATCGTCCCTTCCTCACCGCCCACCCGCGTGAGGTCGTCCGGCGAGGTGGTCGTCCACTCCACCTGGGTCCCGTGGTACGCCGCCACCTGCTCGGCGATCCGGGTCGTGGTCACCGGAAGCGCGACCCTGCCGCTGCGCCGCTCGGCCGCGATCAGGTCCAGCATGACGAGCAGCGCCCGGTCGTCCTCGATGATGCGTCCCTTCTCGTCGACGAGCGAGAGCCGCTCACCGACGGGGTCGAACCGCACACCGAACGCGGCTCCCGAGGACGCCACGATCTCGCCGAGGCGCACCATGCCCGACCGTCGCATGTCGGCCGTCTCCGTCGGCCGGGACTCGTCGAGGCCGGGGTTGATCGTCAGCGAGTCGACACCGAGCTTCCCGAGGAGGCTGGGCAGCACGAGTCCCGCACTGCCGTTGGACGCGTCCACGACCACCTTCAGCCCGGAATCGGCGATCCCGGTCGTGTCGACGTTCCGCAGCAAGGACCCGGTGTACGAGTCGAACACACTGGCCGGGAAGTGCAGGTCCCCGATCTCCCCGGGGAAGGCACGCCGGTACTCCTGGCGCGCGAACACCCGGTCCAGCTTCCGCTGGCTGCCCTGCGAGAGGTCCGCGCCCTGCCCGTCGAAGAACATGATGTCGACGGAGTCCTGCACTCCGGGCGTGGTACGGATCATGATCCCGCCCGCGCTGCCCCGTGCGGTCTGCTGCCGCGCCACGGGCAGCGGCACGTTCTCCAGGTCCCGTACGTCGATGGCACTGGCCTGCAGCGCGGAGATCACCGCCCGCTTCAGCGCACGGGCACCACGCGAGTGGTCACGGGCCGTCGTGACGGTCGAGCCCTTCTTGAGGGTCGTCGCATACGCACCCGCCAGACGCACCGCCAGTTCCGGCGTGATCTCGACGTTGAGGATTCCGGACACCCCGCGGGCGCCGAAGAGGTGCGCCTGTCCCCGGGATTCCCAGATCACCGACGTGTTGACGAAGGCGCCGGCCTCGATCGTCTTGAACGGGTACACCCGCACATTGCCCTGGACGATCGATTCTTCACCGATCAGGCACTCGTCACCGATGACCGCCCCGTCCTCGATCCGCGCCGCACGCATGATGTCGGTGTTCTTTCCTACCACGCAGCCGCGCAGATTGCTGTGCGGTCCCACGTACACGTTGTCGTGAACAACGGCCTTGTGCAGGAAGGCGCCGCTCTTGACGACCACGTTGGAGCCCACGACGGTGTGCTCACGGATTTCCGCGCCGGCTTCGACCTTGGCGTAGTCACCGATATAGACGGGCCCGCGGAGAACAGCGTCGGGATGCACCTCGGCGCCCTCGGCGACCCAGACTCCCGGGGAGATCTCGAACCCGTCGATGTCGACGTCGACCTTGCCCTCCAGGACGTCGGCCTGCGCCTTCACATAGCTCTCGTGGGTGCCGACGTCCTCCCAGTATCCCTCGGCCACATAGCCGTAGATCGGCTTGCCTTCCTTCATCAACTGCGGGAAGACGTCGCCGGACCAGTCGACGGGCACATCGGGCTCGACGTAGTCGAAGACCTCGGGCTCCATCACATAGATGCCGGTGTTCACCGTGTCGGAGAAGACCTGGCCCCAGGTGGGCTTCTCAAGGAAGCGCTCGACCTTGCCTTCCTCGTCGACAATGGTGATGCCGAATTCCAGGGGATTGGGCACACGCGTCAGACAGACCGTGACCAGCGCACCCTTTTCCTTGTGGAAATTGATCAGCTCTGTGAGGTCGAAGTCCGTCAGAGCATCGCCGGAGATGACGAGGAAGGCATCGTCCTTCAACGCCTCTTCGGCGTTCTTGACGCTTCCGGCGGTACCGAGTGGCTTCTCCTCATTGGCATAGGTGAGCTCCATACCCAGCTCTTCGCCGTCACCGAAGTAGTTCTTGACGAGCGAGGCCAGGAACTGGACAGTCACGACTGTTTCGTTGAGCCCATGCCTTTTGAGCAGCCTCAGAACATGCTCCATGATCGGGCGGTTGGCCACAGGCAGGAGCGGCTTGGGCATGCTTGAGGTCATGGGGCGAAGGCGCGTGCCTTCGCCTCCGGCCATCACGACGGCCTTCATGTCGGAAGCGTCCTCCTCGAAGAGACGACGGTCTAGCCGACTTCCCCCGCGAGGATTGTCCCGCACTTTTCGACCACGGGCCATCGCACCGCGCTGGGCGGGTCAATCCGCGAGTTCAATCGGCCATGGAGTCCGCACGGACCAAGCGGCGGACTTGTACCACGTAGAGGACTCCTGCCCACCAGTACAGCGTTGTACCCCATCCGGCGAACGCCCATCCGAAAATAGCAGCCAGTGACGAGATCCAACCACTTCCGTCGCTGAGCAGGAGCAAGGGGAAGGCATACATCAAGTTGAAGGTTGCCGCCTTGCCCAGGAAGTTCACCTGGGGTGGCGGATAGCCGTGTCGGCGGAGGATGCCCACCATCACCAGCAGAACCAGCTCTCGCGCCAGAAGTACGGCGGTCAACCACAGGGGCAGAATCTCGCGCCAGGTGAGACCGACCAATGTCGAAAGAATGTAGAGCCGGTCGGCTGCGGGATCGAGAAGCCGGCCGAGGCTGCTGATCTGGTTCCAGCGCCGCGCGAGCTTGCCGTCCAGGTAGTCGCTGACGCCGCTCAGGGCCAGCACCAGGAGGGCCCATCCGTCACTCTTGGGCCCACCGAACTCAGGCAGCAGGATCAGCCACAGGAAGAGGGGCACGCCAACGAGCCGCGCCATGCTGAGGATGTTCGGGATGGTGAGCACACGGTCCGTCTGGACACGAGTCTCCTGAACCTCCACCCGGGGGCCTCCTGTGGGGAACGTACCAACGATGCCCCCTGACCTTACCTCAACGCAAAAAAGCTCTGGCTCTCGGGCTGGTACCCAAGAGCCAGAGCTCTAAAAGGAGTTCGGCGGCGTCCTACTCTCCCACAGGGTCCCCCCTGCAGTACCATCGGCGCTGTAAGGCTTAGCTTCCGGGTTCGGAATGTAACCGGGCGTTTCCCCTACGCTATAACCACCGAAACACTATGAAACTGTGAACGCCACACCGCCAACAATGACGGGGCTGTTCGTGGTTTCAGAACCAACACAGTGGACGCGAGCAACTGAGGACAAGCCCTCGGCCTATTAGTACCGGTCAACTCCACACGTTACCGTGCTTCCATATCCGGCCTATCAACCCAGTCGTCTACTGGGAGCCTTACCCCATCAAGTGGGTGGGAGTCCTCATCTCGAAGCAGGCTTCCCGCTTAGATGCTTTCAGCGGTTATCCCTCCCGAACGTAGCCAACCAGCCATGCCCTTGGCAGAACAACTGGCACACCCAGAGGTTCG
>JJOH01000093.1 GCA_000696115.1 Streptomyces olindensis | reverse complement strand
GGGCGCCGTCCTGGTCGGCGTGGCCTTCGGCTGGTACGCCTACGCGGAGAAGCACTCGGTGCTCGAACCCGCCGCGTACGCGGAACTGCGCCTGGGCACCCCGGCGGCCGACGTCGAGCACGTGCTGCCCGAGCGCGACGTGAACGACCCGCCCGAGGAACGGGCCCCCGCCCCGCCCGACGGAGCCGACTGCCGCTACTACCGCGCGAGCGGTGAACTCTTCGTCTCCGTCGACCACTTCAGACTGTGCTTCGAGGCCGGGCGGCTGGTCGCCAAGGACGTGGTGCCCCGCGTCGGCCTGTCCGGCGAAGGCCGCGAGGAATACGAGGAGTTCTCCCGGTGATCCGTGTGCTTCTGGCCGACGACGAGGCCATGGTCCGCGCCGGTGTGCGCGCCATCCTGGGCAGCAGCGGCGAGACGGAGGTCGTCGCCGAGGCGGGCGACGGGCGCGAGGCGGTGGAACTGGTCCGCGCCCACCGCCCGGACGTGGCGCTGCTCGACATCCGCATGCCGCGCCTGGACGGCCTCGCGGCGGCGGAGGAGATCGTGAGGACCGCGCCCGGCACGGCCGTCGCGATGCTCACCACGTTCTCCGAGGGCGCCTACGTGACCCGCGCCCTCGGCGGCGGCGCCACCGGCTTCCTGCTGAAGTCCGGGGACCCGTACGAACTGATCGCGGGCGTACGGGCGGTGGCGGCCGGGGCGGCGTTCCTCTCGCCCAAGGTGGCCCGGTACGTCATCGACGAGGGACTCGGCGGCGGCCGGCTCACCCGCGAGGCGCGGGCACGCGCGCGCGTGGCCGGCCTGAGCCCGCGCGAACGCGAGGTGCTCGGCCTGGTCGGCGCCGGCCTGTCCAACCCGGAGATCGCCGCCCGGCTGCACCTCGTCGAGGGCACAGTGAAGGCGTACGTGAGCGCGGTCCTGGACCGGCTGGACGTACGCAACCGGGTGCAGGCGGCGATCGTGGCGTACGAGGCGGGCCTGGTGGAGCCGTAGCGGCCGCCCCTCTCAGCGATCCGCGGGCATCTCGTACGACGGTATGGCCGCCGGGCGGCTCGGGCGGCCCGGCCCCGTCACCCACCGCACCACCGGCGCCGGTGAGCCGCGCATCGCCCTCGCCAGCCGAGTCGCCGGGCCCGTGCCCAGCCGCACGGCGACGAGGGCGACGACCGTGCCCAACGCCAGCCCCGCGACGACGTCGTGCGGATAGTGCACGCCGACGAAGACCCGGGAGAACGCCATGAGCAGGGCGAGCGGGGCCGTCAGCCACAGGAGCGCGCGCCGGACCAGGGCCAGGGCGACCGCCGCCGCGCCCGCGATCGTGGCGTGGTTGGACGGGAAGGACCAGTCACCGTGCGGCGGACACGCGGACAGGGACGCGGCCGCACCGGCGACCGCCCGGCACGGACGCTCCTCCGCGACCACGGACTTGAGCAGCTCGCTGCACACGTACGCCACGGCCGTGGCCAGAGGTGCAAGGGCCGCGATCGCGAACGCGTGGGTGCTGTCGCGGCGGGCCCGCCACCAGGCGGCGGCGAACAGGCCGACGAATACCAGCAGTCCGGCCTCCGTCCACAGCTCGGCCCCGTGCCGTATCCACATAGGGGAGTCGTGGGCGAAGTCGGTGATGTCGCGGTAGAGCGCGGTGTCCTCGAAGGTCATGGTCACGGACGGTAGGCGGGACCGCGATCCCGTCACACCCAGCGATCGTCGCGTACCGAACCTGACGAAAGACAGGGGTGGGGCGGTGGTTTCCGGGATGATGATCCGGAAAAGTTGTAGCCCCGAGCGGCGGGTGGGACAGGCGAACGCGCCGATCTCTCGTAAGGTTTGCGCCGTGGGATCTCTGCGCAATCCGGTCGGGCCGCTTCCCTCCTCCATCTACTGGCGTCGGAGGGTCGTACTGGTGTCTGTGGTCGCCCTGTTGGCGCTGCTGATCACCTGGATCGTGACCATGGGCGGCGGGGGCGGCAAGGACGGCGACAACGGCGCCAACGGCAAGAATCCCGCGCCCTCCATCACGCCCGGCCCGTCGAGTTCGGGTCCGGCCATCAGTCAAGCTCCCGGCGGACGCGAGGAGTCGGGCGGCTCGGGTTCCGGCGGCGGCTCGTCGTCCGGCTCCGGGGACGGTTCCGGCGACGGCTCGGGCGACGGGTCCGGGGACGGCTCGGGCTCCGGCGGCGGTTCCGGCTCCGCGGGCTCGGGCGGCTCCGACGGCTCGGGGGGCTCCGGTGGCTCCGCGGGCGGCGACACGGCGGGCGGCGTCGGCATCGGCGACACCCTGCCGGCCGGTTCCACGCTGCCCAACTGCACCGCGAGCGTGGTCAAGTTCAGCCTGCGCAGCCGACACAACACCTACGACCCCGAGCAGACGCCCACGTTCCTGCTGACCGCGCGGAACATCTCCGGCAGCGACTGCAAGATCGACCTCGGGCCGAAGAACGCGGTGTTCACGGTCACCCCGGCGAGCAGCGACGACGACTACTGGTCCTCCGAGGACTGCCCCAGGTCCGCCGCCCACCAGCTCTACCGGGTCCCCGCCGGCAGCGGCATCACCTACACCGTGAAGTGGGACCGCGAGCCCAGCGCCCCCGAGTGCGCCACGCCTCCCGCGGGCTCGGCCGGGACCGGCACGTACCTGGTGGAAGCCAAGGCTCCGGGCTTCGCGAAGGTGCAGACGTCGTTCGTGCTGTCCGCCGACTGAAGCGGCGTCCGGAACGGCTGAGGGCGGTGCCCGCGCCGGGTACCGCCCTCAGCCGTTCCGTCCGGTGCGCCTCGCGCGCAGGGCGTCTACGGCGTGTTCCAAACGACAGGCCCTAGACGTACCGCTCCAGGATCGACGACTCCGCCAGCCGCGACAGGCCCTCCCGGACGCTGCGCGCCCGCGCCTCGCCCACGCCGTCCACCGTCTGGAGGTCGTCGACGCTCGCGGCGAGCAGCTTCTGCAGACCGCCGAAGTGCTCCACCAGGCGGTCGATGATCGCGCCGGGCAGCCGGGGCACCTTGGCCAGCAGTCGGAAACCGCGCGGGGACACCGCCGAGTCCAGCGTCTCGGGCGAGCCCGTGTAGCCCAACGCCCGGGCCACCGTGGGCAGTTCGAGCAGCTCGGCGTGGCTGAGGGCGTCGAGCTCGGACAGGGCCTCGTCGACCGTGCGGGAGCGCTTGGCCGTGGGCTCGGGGACGTAGTCCCGGACGACCAGCTCACGCTCCGGCTCCACGCCCGCGATCAGCTCGTCCAGCTGGAGGGCGAGCAGACGGCCGTCCGTGCCCAGCTCCACCACGTACTCGGCGATCTCCGTGGCGATGCGGCGCACCATCTCCAGGCGCTGGGCGACCGCCGAGACGTCCCGGACGGTCACCAGGTCCTCGATCTCCAGCGCCGACAGCGTGCCCGCGACCTCGTCGAGGCGGAGCTTGTAGCGCTCCAGGGTCGCGAGGGCCTGGTTGGCGCGGGACAGGATCGCCGCCGAGTCCTCCAGGACGCGGCGCTGGCCGTCGACGTACAGGGCGATCAGCCGCATGGACTGGGAGACCGAGACGACCGGGAAACCGACCTGCTTGCTGACGCGGTCCGCCGTGCGGTGCCGGGTGCCCGTCTCCTCCGTGGGGATTGTCGGGTCCGGGACCAGCTGCACGCCCGCGCGCAGGATCTTGGACAGGTCCGAGGACAGCACGATGCCGCCGTCCAGCTTGCACAGCTCGCGCAGACGGGTCGCGGTGAACTCGACGTCCAGCACGAAACCGCCGGTGCACAGCGCCTCGACCGTCTTGTCGGAGCCGAGCACGATGAGCCCGCCGGTGTTGCCGCGGAGCACACGCTCCAGGCCGTCGCGGAGGGCGGTGCCGGGTGCCACGGCGCTCAGCGAGGCGCGCATCAGGCCATCGGTGCCGGCACTCCCGCCGGACTTTCCGGGAGCTGATGCCCGGTCGTTGGCTGCCACTGCACTCCTCCGGTCGCAGGTTCTGGGCGCCCCCGTGTCGCGCGCTCGGTTCGCACGGACGGGCGAGACCAGGGCAAAGTCTACCGGCGACCCTCCTCGTCCCGTGGGGCCTCTCTGCGACGGGACCGGGGAAGGACCCGCAGGGCGTCCCCTATGTCCGCGACTTCCAGGACCTTCATACCCGCGGGGATCTTGCCCGGGTCGCCCGGTACCAGGGCGTGTGTGAAGCCGAGACGGTGGGCTTCCGCCAGCCTGCGCTGCACGCCCGTGACCCGTCTCACCTCGCCCGCGAGGCCCACTTCACCGATCGCGACGAGGTTCTTGGGGAGAGGTGTGTCACTCGCCGCGCTCGCCAGGGCGAGGGCCACGGCCAGGTCCGCCGCCGGCTCCGAGAGCTTCACCCCGCCCACCGTCGCGGAGTAGATGTCCCTTTTGCCCAAGGCGCTGATCCGCCCGCGTTGTTCCAGCACCGCCAGCATCATCGACACCCGGGAGGTCTCCAGCCCCGAGGTGGTGCGGCGCGGGGAGGGGATCTGCGAGTCCACCGTGAGCGCCTGGACCTCGGCGACCAGGGGGCGGCGGCCCTCCAGGGTGACGGTCAGGCAGGTGCCCGGGACCGGTTCCGCCCGGCGTGTCAGGAAAAGTCCGCTCGGGTCCGCGAGGCCCGTGATGCCCTCGTCGTGCAGCTCGAAGCAGCCGACCTCGTCGGTGGTGCCGTAGCGGTTCTTGACGCCGCGGACGAGGCGCAGGCGGGCGTGCCGGTCGCCCTCGAAGTGCAGGACGACGTCCACCAGGTGCTCCAGCAGGCGCGGGCCCGCGATCGCGCCGTCCTTCGTGACGTGGCCCACGAGGAGCGTGGACATGCCGCGCTCCTTGGACGCCCGGATCAGGGCCCCGGCGACCTCGCGCACCTGGGCCATGCCGCCGGGCGCGCCGTCGATCTCCGGGGAGGCCACCGTCTGCACCGAGTCCAGGATCAGCAGTGAGGGCTTCACCGCGTCCAAGTGGCCCAGGACGGCCGCGAGATCCGTCTCGGCCGCCAGATACAGGTGGTCGTCGATGGCGCCGATGCGGTCGGCGCGCAGCCGGACCTGGCTCGCCGACTCCTCGCCCGTGACGTACAGGGTGCGGTGTTCGTCGCTCGCCGACTTGGCCGCCACGTCCAGCAGGAGCGTCGACTTGCCGACGCCCGGCTCGCCCGCGACCAGCACCACGGCGCCGGGGACCAGTCCGCCGCCGAGCACGCGGTCCAGCTCCGGCACGCCGGTGGTGCGGGCGGTGGCCTGGCGGCCGTCCACCTGGCCGATGGGCAGGGCGGAGGTGGTGACCCGCCCCGGCGTCGTCGTACGGACCGCGGGCGCGCCGTACTCCTCGACCGTCCCCCAGGCCTGGCACTCGGGGCAGCGGCCGAGCCACTTCGCCGTCTGCCAGCCGCACTCCGTGCAGCGGTAGGACGGGCGGTCCTTGGTGGTCTTCGTACGGGCAGCCATGGACGAAACCGTAGCCGCAGCCACTGACAACAGGGGGAGCGGGCGGGTGCGGCCACCCGCGCGCCAATGGCCCGCCGCCCCGCGCCAGCGGCGGAACGCAGGGTTCCTGTCCCCGATTGAGGGATCGTTTCACCCGTACGGATTAAATGCGCTCAAGCCGCCTGAAGGTGCCACTCCCGGCCCCCTACGGTCGCCGAATGATGAGCAGTACTCCGGAGATCTCGACCCGCACGGCCGGCGCACACCGGGTGCACCGGGAAGCGCGTGACCGCGGGGCCGCCCGCACCCTGGCGCAGCGGCCGCCCGCGCGCTACGAGCCCTACCTGGACGGCCTGTTCACCTACTGCCTGTCCGTGCTCTGCGACCACGACGCCGCGACCGCCGCCCTGGGCGACGTCCTCGCCCTCGCCGAACGCCGCGGGCGGCGCGTCCCCGAGGCGCCCGCGGACCGCAGGGCCTGGCTGTACGCGCTGGCCCGCTGGGCGTGTCTGCGCAAGCTGGCCGAGGCCAAGCAGAAACGTCATAGCAGCCACGCGGCGGGCCGTGCCGACCGGCAGCGCACCGACCGGCAGGCCGCCCCGGCCCCCTCGGAGGAGGTCCGGGAACGCCGGCGCGCCGAACTGGCCCTGCTGGCCTGGCCGGAGGCCGCCGGCACCACCCCGGAGCAGCGGGAGGCGCTCGAACTCGCCGTGCGCCACCACCTCGCCGCCCACGAGGTCGCCGCCGTCCTCGGCATGGACGTGGCCGCCACCCGCGACCTGCTCGCCTCCGCCGCCTGCGAGGTGGAACGCACGCGTGCCGCCCTCGCCGTCGTCGAGACCAGGGCGTGCCCGAGCGTCGCGCACCTCGTGGGCGACGACCGGCTCGTGCTCGGCACGGCCCTGCGCCGCGAACTCGTCCGGCACGTCGACGACTGCCCGCGCTGCCGCCGCACCGCCGAGCGCGCCATCCCCGGCCGCTGGCCCGGCACCAGCGTCACCCCCGCCGAGCTGCCCGTCCTGCCGGCGCCCCGCGCGGCCCTGCACGTCGCCATGGCCCACCACCCGCGCGCGCGGAGCGCAGCGCCGCGCTTCGACCGGCGCGGCTTCCCGATGGACCCCAAGGACCGCGCCGCCCGCAGGGACCGGCTCCGCGCGCGTGCCGTCACCACCACCGTCGTCGCCACCGTGGTGGCCGCCCCCGTGCTCGCCCTGTGGGCCGCCTACCGGGGAACCCCCGTGGGGGAGGGCCAGGACGGCCGCTCCGCCTTCGCGCGCGAGGCCGACGAGACGCTCGGCCTGGACGGCGAGATGGCGGGCGGCGGCTACGAGAACACGGGCAACGCGAGCACCCGCCCCGGTCCCCGCTTCGGCAAGGACGGCAAGGCCGACGTCTCCGTCGAGGTCATCGGCGTCGCCGGCGCCGGCCGCAAGGCCGCCCTGGACGTCACCGCCGGGCACAGCGGCGACACCACCCTGATCACGCTGACCGCCTCGGGCCCGACCCCGGTCCGCTGGTCCGCGTCCACGGGAGCCGACTGGCTCTACCTCAGCCAGTCGTCGGGAACGCTGCGGCCCGGCGAGTCGTTGACGATCAAGGTGTACGTCGACCACCTGCGGGAGCCCTCCGGCCCCTGGCGCGCGCAGGTGGCGGTGGCACCCGTCGGCGCCGTCGTCCACATCGAGGGCTACGGCACCGCGCCCAGCCCCTCCGGCCCCGGCCCGCGTCCCAGCAGCCCGGCCGAGCAGCCCTCCACCTGGCCCGACCCGACACCCACGACCTCCGCCCCGGACCCGGACCCGACGCCGACCACCCCGCCCCCGTCGCCCGACCCGGACCCCACGCCCATCCCGACGGACCCTGAGCCCACCGACCCGGCGGACTCGCCGCCCCCGCCCTCGGACAGCGGCGACCCGAGCCCGGCCGCGTCGTAGTCCCCGGCCGCTCAGACCCCCGGGTCCGCCGGATGCGGCGCCAGCAGCGGCAGCTGCGAGGCCAGCCGCTCCTCGCACAGCTCGACCAGCCGGTCGTAACCGGCCTTGCCCATCAGCTCGATCAGCTCGGGCCGGTAGGAGACGTACACCGGCTCGCCCGCGCCGTGCGCCGAGGTCGCCGAGGTGCACCACCAGTGCAGGTCGTGGCCGCCCGGGCCCCAGCCCCGGCGGTCGTACTCACCGATCGACACCTGCAGCACGCGCGTGTCGTCGGGCCGGTCGATCCACTCGTACGTCCGCCGCACCGGCAGCTGCCAGCACACGTCCGGCTTGGTCTCCAGCGGCTCGCGGCCCTCCTTCAGGGCGAGGATGTGCAGCGAGCAGCCCGCGCCGCCCGGGAAGCCGGGCCGGTTCTGGAAGATGCAGGACCCCTGGAAGGGGCGGGTCTGGCGGTCGCCGTCCTCGTCCTCGGACACCCAGCCGTTCTTCGTGCCCTCGGCGTGGTGCTGCCAGATGTCCGGCGTGAGCCTGGCCACATGCTCGGCGACGCGCTTCTCGTCGTCCTCGTCGGAGAAGTGGGCACCCAAGGTGCAGCACCCGTCATCCGCGCGGCCCGCCTGGATGCCCTGGCAGCCGCTGCCGAAGATGCAGTTCCAGCGAGAGGTCAGCCATGTCAGATCGCAGCGGAACACCTGCTCGTCGTCCGCCGGATCGGGAAACTCCACCCACGCGCGAGCGAAGTCGAGCCCCTTCTCGTCGGGTACCGCGACGCCCGGTGATTTGTCGCGCTTGGCCTTTTTCGTCTTTGGCACGAGTCCAGGGTACGGGCCTCTTACCCACACCGGGGACGGTGGACGGCACCGCTGGCAGTAGCGTTCCGTACATGAGACTCGGTGTCCTCGACGTGGGATCGAACACGGTGCATCTGCTGGTGGTGGACGCACACCCCGGCGCGCGCCCGCTGCCCGCGCACTCGCACAAGGCGGAACTGCGCCTCGCCCAGCTCCTCGACGACAGCGGCGCGATCGGCCCCGACGGCATCGACCGGCTCATCGGGGTCGTCCACGAGTCCCTCCAGGCCGCCGAGGACAAGGGCGTCGAGGAGGTGCTGCCGTTCGCGACCTCCGCGGTCCGCGACGCCCGCAACGCCGACGACGTCCTGGCGCGCGTGCGGGCCGAGACCGGCGTCGAGCTCCAGGTCCTCACCGGCGCGGAGGAGGCCCGGCTCACGTTCCTCGCCGCCCGCCGCTGGTTCGGCTGGTCGGCCGGCAGGCTCCTGGTCCTGGACATCGGCGGGGGCTCCCTGGAGATCGCCTACGGCATCGACGAGGAGCCCGACGCGGCAGCCTCGCTGCCGCTGGGCGCCGGCCGCCTCACCGCTGGCTGGCTGCCCGGCGACCCGCCCGCCCCGGACGACGTCCGGGCCCTGCGCCGTCACGTCCGCACGGAGATCGCCCGCACGGTCGGCGAGTTCAGCCGCTTCGGCGCCCCCGACCACGTCGTCGCCACGTCCAAGACGTTCAAGCAGCTGGCCCGCATCGCCGGCGCGGCCCGCTCCGCCGAGGGCCTCTACGTCCAGCGGGAACTGAAGCGGGAGTCCCTGGAGGGCTGGGTCCCGAGGCTGTCCGGCATGACGGAGGCCGAACGTGCGGAGCTCCCGGGCGTCTCGGAGGGCAGGGCGGGCCAGCTGCTCGCGGGTGCCCTGGTGGCCGAGGCGGCGATGGACCTGTTCGGCGTGGAGCGCGTGGAGATCTGCCCGTGGGCGCTCAGGGAGGGCGTGATCCTGCGCCGGCTGGATCACATGGAGTCCGCGTAGGGAGCCCGGCGCTCGGGCTCAGCACGTGGCAATCACCACAACGGCGAGCGGGCACCCCACGACCTGCCCGCCACACCCCGTAATCTGTCCTCCATGGCAGAGCCAGCCGTAAAGATCCCGGACGCGAAGGTCGCCCTCTCGACGGCCTCGGTCTACCCGGAGTCGACGGCCACGGCCTTCGAGATCGCCGCGCGCCTCGGCTACGACGGAGTCGAGGTCATGGTCTGGACCGACCCCGTCAGCCAGGACATCGAGGCTCTGCGCAGACTGAGCGACTACCACCAGATCCCGGTCCTGGCCGTGCACGCCCCCTGCCTGCTCATCACGCAGCGCGTCTGGTCCACCGACCCCTGGACCAAGCTCCAGCGGGCCCGCGCGGCGGCCGAGAAGCTCGACGCGAGCACGGTCGTGGTCCACCCCCCGTTCCGCTGGCAGCGCCAGTACGCGCGGGACTTCGTCGCCGGCATCTGGCGCATGGCGAACGAGACGGACGTACGGTTCGCCGTCGAGAACATGTACCCCTGGCGCTACCGCGACCGCGAGATGCTCGCCTACGCCCCCGACTGGGACGTCACGAAGGACGACTACCGTCACTTCACGATCGACCTCAGCCACACGGCGACGGCCCGCTCCGACGCGCTGGCCATGGTCGACCGCATGGGCGACCGCCTCGGCCACGTCCACCTCGCCGACGGCCGCGGCTCCGCCAAGGACGAGCACCTGGTGCCCGGCCGCGGCACCCAGCCCTGCGCCGAGGTGCTGGAGCGGCTCGCCCTGACCGGCTTCGACGGCCACGTCGTCATCGAGGTCAACACCCGCCGCGCCATGTCGAGCGCGGAGCGCGAGGCCGACCTCGCCGAGGCCCTGGCCTTCACCCGCCTCCACCTGGCCTCGGCCGTGCGGGTGCCGCGCCGATGACCGAGCGGCCCCCGGCCGACACCGACACCGACACCGGCCCCGGCACCTCCGCCCGCCGCCGCGGCCGCCCCAAGCGCGCGGAGTCCGCGGACACCCGCGACCGCATCCTCACCGCCGCCCGCGACGAGTTCTCCGAGCGCGGCTACGAGAAGACGTCCGTGCGGGGCATCGCCAAGACCGCCGGCGTCGACTCCGCCCTCGTGCACCACTACTTCGGCACGAAGGAGCAGGTCTTCGAGGCGGCGATCACCCAGTCCTTCGGCCCCGCCCTGCAGGCGCCGAAGGCCATCGAGGAGGGCCCGCTCGACGGCGTGGGGGAGCGCCTGGCCCGCTTCTTCTTCGGCGTCTGGGAGAACCCGGCGACCCGCGCGCCGCTGCTCGCCATCGTCCGCTCCGCCGTCACCAACGAGACCGCCGCGGCCGTCTTCCGCCGGATCGTCGCCACCCAGGTGCTGCGCCGCATCGCGGTACGCCTGGAGCTGCCCGACGCGGAACTGCGGGCCGAGCTGGCCGCCGCCCAGCTCGTGGGCACGGCGATCCTGCGCTACGTCATCAAGGTCGAGCCCCTGGCCTCGGCGGACCCGGAGCAGATCATCGCGCGGCTGGCCCCCGTCGTGCAGGGACACCTGACCGATCCGTAGCCCCCGCGCGGACCGCCGACGAGACAGCCGTCCCGCATTCCGGACACTCCGTCCCGCCCACTGGATGACCGGCGTACGCTCGGTAGCAGTCAGAAATCTCCGAATCCTCTGACGCCGCCTGTAGAAGGAGCGAGCGACGATGCCCGAGCTGAGGTCCCGCACAGTCACCCACGGCCGCAACATGGCGGGCGCCCGCGCCCTTATGCGCGCCTCCGGTGTACCGGGTGCGGACATCGGCCGCAAGCCGATCATCGCGGTCGCCAACAGCTTCACGGAGTTCGTGCCGGGCCACACGCACCTGGCGCCGGTCGGCCGGATCGTCAGCGAGGCGGTGATCGAGGCCGGCGGCATCCCGCGCGAGTTCAACACGATCGCCGTGGACGACGGCATCGCCATGGGCCACGGCGGCATGCTCTACTCCCTGCCCTCCCGCGACCTGATCGCGGACAGCGTGGAGTACATGGTCGAGGCCCACTGCGCCGACGCCCTGATCTGCATCTCCAACTGCGACAAGATCACCCCGGGCATGCTCAACGCGGCCCTGCGGCTGAACATCCCGACGGTGTTCGTCTCCGGCGGGCCCATGGAGTCCGGCCGCGCCACCCTCGTCGACGGCACGGTCCGCACGCTCGACCTGGTCGACGCGATCTCCGACGCCGTGAACGACAAGATCTCGGACGAGGACATCCTCCGCATCGAGGAGAACGCCTGCCCGACCTGCGGCTCCTGTTCCGGCATGTTCACCGCCAACTCGATGAACTGCCTGACCGAGGCCATCGGCCTGTCCCTGCCGGGCAACGGCTCGGTCCTGGCCACGCACACGGCCCGCAAACAGCTGTACGTGAACGCCGCGAAGACGGTCATGGACATCACCCGCCGCTACTACGAGGAGGACGACGAGACGGTCCTGCCCCGCAGCGTGGCGTCCTTCGCGGCCTTCGAGAACGCCATGGCCCTCGACATCGCCATGGGCGGCTCCACCAACACGATCCTGCACCTGCTGGCCGCCGCCCAGGAGGCGGGCGTCCCCTTCGGGCTGGAGGAGATCAACGAGGTCTCCCGCCGGGTGCCGTGCCTGGCCAAGGTCGCCCCGAACGTGGCGAAGGACCGCACGTACTACATGGAGGACGTGCACCGCGCCGGCGGCATCCCCGCCCTGCTCGGTGAGCTGCACCGCGCGGGCCTGCTCAACGAGGACGTCCACTCCGTGCACAGCCCCTCCCTCGCCGACTGGCTGAAGACCTGGGACGTGCGCGGCGGCTCCCCGTCCGCCGAGGCCGTCGAGCTGTGGCACGCGGCCCCCGGCTGCGTCCGCTCCGCCGAGGCCTTCTCCCAGTCCGAGCGCTGGGAGGCCCTGGACGAGGACGCCGAGGGCGGCTGCATCCGCTCCGTCGAGCACGCCTACTCCAAGGACGGCGGCCTCGCGGTCCTCAAGGGCAACCTGGCCGTGGACGGCTGCGTCGTGAAGACGGCCGGCGTCGACGAGTCCATCTGGACCTTCGAGGGCCCGGCGGTCGTCTGCGAATCGCAGGAGGAGGCCGTGCAGAAGATCCTCACCCAGCAGGTCAAGGACGGCGACGTCGTCGTCATCCGCTACGAGGGCCCCAAGGGCGGCCCCGGCATGCAGGAGATGCTCTACCCGACCTCGTACCTGAAGGGCCGCGGCCTGGGCAAGACCTGCGCGCTGGTGACGGACGGCCGCTTCTCCGGCGGCACCTCCGGCCTGTCCATCGGCCACGCCTCGCCCGAGGCGGCCGCGGGCGGCACCATCGCCCTCGTCGAGGACGGCGACCGCATCCGCATCGACATCCCCAACCGCTCCATCGAGCTCCTGGTCGACGACGCCGAGCTGGCCCGCCGCGAGCAGGCCCTCAACGGCCGGTACGCCCCGAAGAACCGCGACCGCAAGGTCTCGGCCGCCCTGCGCGCCTACGCGGCGATGGCGACCAGCGCCGACAAGGGCGCCGTCCGGGACGTCACGATGCTGGGCTGAGCCCCCACACTCCCGAGGGCCGCCTCCGCAGCCGGGGGCGGCCCTCGCGCATGTCCGCCTACCAGGCCGCGGGATCGCGCCCGTGCACGGCGAAGACGGTGCCGTCCGGCGCACCGGCGTAGACCCGGTCACCGACGAGCACCGGCTCGGGCAGCGCGGCCGGAACCCGGTCCGACCGGCCTCCCAGCCGGGGAGACGTCTGCCCGGCGAGCTTCCCGCGCCGCGCGTCGACGGCGAGCAGCCGGCCGTCCGGAGCGGTGACGTACACGTACCGCTCACCGGCGACCGGCGTGGACCCGCGCGCGAGACCCGTCTCCAGACTCCAGAGCTGCTTCCGCGTCTCCAGGTCGAAGGCGACCAGCGACCCGCCCGCCGCCATGAGGTGGACGACGTCCCCGTGCACACTGCCCTGGACCTGCTGCAGGGGAATGCGCAGCGGCACGCGCGAGGTGGTGCGGTCGTCGGGGCGGTAGCGCACCAGGGCCCGCGCGTCCTGCCGCACGGGGTCGCCGGCGGCGAAGACGACGGACCCGTCCGCCGAGCCCAGCGGTTGCAGAGCCCCCTCCAGCTCCGCGTCCCACCGCACGTCGCCGGTGCGCGGATCCACCGCCGTGACCCGCGTGGCCGAGCCGTCGCCGGACACGGTCGCCGCGTACGCCAGCGGATCACCGGGGAACGAGACGAAGTACGGCACGTCCTGGCCCGGGATCCGGTGACTCCACTTCACCTCGCCCGAGGCGCTCTCCACACCGCTGACCGTGCCGTCGGCAGCGGTGAGCAGCACCATGCCGCCCACGGCCCGCAGCCCGCCGTACGCGGGCAGCTCCTCCCGCCGGACCACCTCGCCCGACGCGGGGTCGAGCGCGGCCACCCGCCGTTCCTGCCCGAGCCCGGCCAGCACCAGGCCCCCCGACACGACCGGTGCGCCGCTCGGCGGCCCGCTCGCGGCGGCCCCCTCCAGCGGATGCCGCCACAGCAGCCGCCCGTCGCCGGGGTCGAGGGCGAACACCAGGCCGTTCTGCGCGCACAGCAACCGGCCCACCGCGTAGGAGCATTGCGGTGTGCTCTCCCGGTCCAGCGGCTGGGCCTCCCACGCCGAGAACGCGGCAGCCGTGGTCCGCGGCGCGCTGACCTCCGGCGCCGGACTCCCGCCCCCGAGCAGCGGCACCACCGCCAGCGCCCCGACGACGACCAGCCCGACCGCACCGGCGGCCAGACCGGCCCGCCTGCCGAGCCGCCGCTTCGACGGCCGCGGGGACTTCCCGGGGCCGGAGGGATCGACGGGGGACTCCTCGGCGGGCACCACCGGCTCGGGCCGCTCGGGCGCCTCCTCGACGCGCTGCTGCGGTATGAACGCCTGCGTGTCGTACGAGGCCGCCACCGACCGCAGTTCGCGCATCAACTCGTCGGGGGAGGGCCGGTCCTCGGGCTCCTTGGCGAGACACCGCAGCACGAGCGGCACCAGCGCTTCCGGTACGCCGGTCAGGTCGGGCTCGTCGTGCACGACCTGGTAGGCGACGACGTAGGGGCTGTCGGAGTCGAACGGCCCCCGCCCGGTGGCGGCATGGACCATCACGGACCCGAGGGCGAACACGTCCGCGGCCGGTCCCACCTCTCTCGGCCGCCGGAACTGCTCGGGCGCCATGAACGGCGGCGTGCCGATCAGCTTCCCGGTCTCGGTCCGCAACTCGCTGTCCGTCGGCCGGGAGATGCCGAAGTCGATGACCTTCGGCCCGTCCTCGGCGAGCAGCACGTTGCTCGGCTTCAGATCCCGGTGCACGACCCCGACCCGGTGGATGTCGCGCAGGGCCTCCGCGAGCCCCGCCATCAGCCGGCGCAGTTGGGCGGGGGCCAAGGGGCCGTTCCGCTTCACCTCCTGGGCCAGCGTGGGGCCCGGAATGAACAACGTGGCCATCCAGGGCCGCCCGGCCTCGGGATCGGCATCCACGACGGGCGCGGTGAACGCCCCGCTGACCCGCCGGGCCGCGCCCACCTCCTGCCGGAAACGCCCCCTGAACTCGGGGTCCTTGGCGAACTCCGCGTGCACGACCTTCACCGCGAGCTTCATCCCGGAGGTGCTCCGGGCCAGGTGGACGACGCCCATGCCGCCCGAGCCCAGGCACGACTCCAACCGGTAGTGACCGGCGTACTCGGGAAGTTCCGCTTCCGGGCCCGCTCCGGCGTTCCGCTGTGGCGCCATGGGACCACCCCCGTGCTGTTCGTCCGCGCGCGCGACGCACGGAGCCTAGTCGATGACTCGTACGAGACAGAGGCGGCTTGCTAGCCTCCGCAAGCGAGTCACGCACAGATGTTTGATGACGTGATTCGAGGGAATCAACGGGGCCCCATGGCAGCCATGGGGGTGCAACGGGGGAGGTTTTTCATGTCAGTCGAGCCTGTCGAAGAGGTCGAGCGCGACAAGGAAGGTGCCGGCACGCCGCTGGTCACCACCCTGGCCGCGGCGGCCACCTACTACTCGATCGCACCGGGCGTCCGGCTCAACGTCCGCAGCGGTCCCGGCACCGGCTACCCGATCGTCAAGGTCCTGCCCGAGGGCTCGCGGGTGGCGATCCACTGCCAGACACCCGGCACCTGGGTCACGGGCCCGTACGGCACGACGAACATCTGGGACAACATCGCCGCCGGCCAGTACGTGTCGGACTCCTACGTGAACACCGGCAGCGACGGCTACATCCGCCCGCGCTGCTCCTGACCCGCACCGGGGATGAGGCGGCCCGCCCCCACTGCGGGCCGCACCATCCACCGCCGCGCTCCCGGACCGGGAAGGCGTGACGGGTGCCCCACCACCCGCCCCCGCCCGAGCCACCGGGCCGGAGCCATAATCGACCCGTGAGCGCAGACAACGGCACCCCGGCCCCCGCCACCGCCCCCCACCCCGAGCCGATCCGTTTCTTCGGCACGACGTGGGTGGACCACGACAACGGCTACACCGCCCGCCGCATCGCCGTGGCCGTCGGCTCACTGGCCGCCGCTGCCGTCTCCTGCCTGGTCCTGCGCCTCGCCTACCAGGGTCTCCAGATCGCCGCGATCGGCGGCTTCGTCACGCTCCTCATGGTCGCCATGTTCGCGATCTGCAGCGCGATGGCCTTCCGCCACACCTGGGACGGCTTCACCCGCCGCCCCGACCCGGACCGCCAGGCGTCCCTCCGCGGACTCCTGACCATCGGCTTCGTCGGCTCCCTCCTGGCGTACTTCTTCCGCTCCCTCACCGAGGCCCCGGGCGAGAAGCTCCACCGCGAGGAGTACGAGGAGGCCCGCAGGCGACACGAGAAGCGCACCACCCGCCGCACGGGCAACCCGTCGAAGAAGCGCCGCCGCGCATAGGCCGACATGACCCGCGCCCCCGGCCCTCTCACCCAAATCTCACCGCCCCCCACCCCACCCCCGGCCACCATGGCCGTATGACCACACCACCCACCGCCGACGACCACCCCACCGGAGCCGACCCCACCCCCGAACCCCGCGTCCCCCGCCCCGCGGACGACCACCCCGCGGACGACCACCCCGCGGACGACCGCCCCACGGACGACCGCCCCGCAGACGACCGGCCCACGGACGCCCGCCCCACGCGCCACGCCCGAGCCCACTCCTTCAACGCCGCCGCGGCCCAGTACGCCGCCAACCGCCCCTCCTACCCGCCCGCCCTCTTCGACGCGATAGAAGACCTGGCCGGCCACCCCCTCACCGGCTCCCGCGTCGCGGACATCGGCGCCGGCACCGGCATAGCCACGGCCCTCCTGCACGCCCGAGGCGCGAACGTGGTCGCCGTGGAGCCCGGCGACGGCATGGCGGCCCAGTTCCGCAGCGCCCACCCCGCCCTCCCCCTCATCCGCGGCACGGGCGACGACCTCCCCCTCGCCGACGCCTCCGTCGACCTCGTCACCTACGCCCAGGCCTGGCACTGGACCGACCCCGCCCGCTCCGTCCCGGAGGCCCTCCGCGTCCTGCGCCCCGGCGGCGCCCTGGCCCTCTGGTGGAACACCGACGCCCTCGACGTGCCGTGGATCGCCGAGGCCGCCGCCCGCACGGCACGCCACTTCGGCATCGACGTCTCCGCCGAGAAGCGGAACGTCAACGCCCGCGCCGCCGACCCGACCGGCCTTCTCGACTTCGCCCGCCGCACGGTCCGCTGGAGCCGCCGCGTCCCCGTCGACACCCACCTCGCCAACATCGGCAGCCACTCGGTCTTCCTGGTGCACGGCGAGGACCACACCGCGGCCTTCCTCGCCGAGGAACGCGAGCACCTGCTCAGCACCTTCCCGGACGGCTGCGTCGAGGAGGTCTACGACGTGATCCTCCTGCTCGCCAAAGCCCCGGCAGGACACACATCCGCTTGACGGGTCCCACCCCCAGGAGCATTATTCATCGCATGATGAATAATGCTCCCGACCCACCACGCCCAGCCACCCAGGGCCCCTCGGCCGCCATCCACGCCCAGGACCTCACCGTCGTCCGCGGCCCCCGCACCGTCCTGCGCGACCTCGCCTTCACCGTCCCCCGAGGCCGGATCACCGGTCTCCTCGGCCCCTCCGGCTGCGGCAAGTCGACCCTCCTGCGCGCGATCGTCGGCACCCAGGCCAAGGTCACCGGCACCCTCGACGTCCTCGGCCACCCCGCCGGCCACCCCGCCCTGCGCACCCGCATCGGCTACGTCACCCAGGCCCCGTCCGTCTACGACGACCTGACCGTACGCCAGAACCTCGACTACTTCGCCGCGATACTCGACCCCGGCCGCCCCGCCGCGGACCGCCGCCACGACCACGTCATCCGAGCCATCGCCGACGTCGACCTCACCACCCACGCGGACGCCCTGGCCGGCAACCTCTCCGGCGGCCAGCGCAGCCGCGTCTCCCTCGCCGTCGCCCTCCTCGGCACCCCCGAACTCCTGGTCCTCGACGAACCCACCGTCGGCCTCGACCCGGTCCTGCGCCGCGACCTCTGGGCCCTCTTCCACGACATCGCGGCGAGCCGCGGCGCCACCCTCCTGGTCTCCTCCCACGTCATGGACGAGGCCGAGCGCTGCCACCGCCTCCTCCTCATGCGCGAGGGCGAGCTCCTCGCCGACGACACCCCCGACGCCCTGCGCACCCGCACCGGCGCGGAAACGGTCGAGGAGGCCTTCCTCCACCTGGTCGACGAGGCGACGGCACAGGCCCGCAGCAAGGAGACAAGCCGATGACCACCACGCTCGAACCCGCCCGGCCGCGCGCCCTGAACCCCGCGCGCACCACCGCCACCGCGACCCGGGTCCTCCGCCAGCTCACCCACGACCCCCGCACCATCGCGCTGCTGCTCCTCATCCCCTGCGTGATGCTGCTCCTGCTCCGCTACGTCTTCGACGGCAGCCCCCGCACCTTCGACAACATCGGCGCGTCCCTCCTCGGGATCTTCCCGCTGATCACGATGTTCCTGGTGACGTCCATCGCCACCCTGCGCGAACGCACCTCGGGCACCCTCGAACGCCTCCTCGCCATGCCCCTCGGCAAAGCCGACCTCATCGCCGGCTACGCCCTCGCCTTCGGCACCCTCGCGATCATCCAGTCCGCCCTGGCCACGGGCCTCGCGCTCTGGCTTCTCGGCCTCGACGTCACCGGCAGCCCCTGGCTCCTCCTCCTGGTGGCCCTCCTCGACGCCCTCCTCGGCACGGCCCTCGGCCTCTTCGTCTCGGCCTTCGCGGCCTCGGAGTTCCAGGCGGTCCAGTTCATGCCGGCGGTGATCTTCCCCCAGCTCCTCCTCTGCGGCCTGTTCACCCCGCGCGACGACATGCACCCGGCCCTGGAGGCCATCTCCGACGTCCTCCCCATGTCGTACGCCGTCGACGGCATGAACGAGGTCCTGCACCACACGGACATGACGGCCACGTTCCTCCGCGACGCCCTGATCGTGGCGGGCTGCGCCCTCCTGGTCCTGGCCCTCGGAGCAGCGACCCTGAGGCGCCGGACGGCGTAGCCACCCGCCCCGCAGGCATCCCGCCCACCGGACACCGGACCCACCCCACCACCCCCGGGTGCGAGGATGAACCCGGACGACGCGCAACCCCCGGAGGGCACCGAAAGCAATGACCCAGAAAGTCGCAGTCCTCGGCACCGGCAAGATCGGCGAAGCCCTGCTCAGCGGAATGATCCGCGCCGGCTGGACCCCGGCCGACCTCCTGGTCACCGCCCGCCGCCAGGAACGAGCGGAAGAACTCCGCACCCGCTACGGCGTCACCCCGGTCACCAACCCCGAAGCCGCCAAGACCGCCGACACCCTGATCCTCACGGTCAAACCGCAGGACATGGGCACCCTCCTCGACGAGCTCGCCCCGCACGTCCCCGCCGACCGCCTGGTCATCAGCGGCGCCGCCGGCATCCCCACGGCCTACTTCGAGGAGCGCCTGGCCCCCGGCACCCCGGTCGTCCGCGTCATGACGAACACCCCCGCCCTCGTCGACGAGGCCATGTCCGTCATCTCCGCCGGCACCCACGCCACCGCCGACCACCTCGCCCACACCGAGGAGATCTTCGGCGCCGTCGGCAAGACGCTCCGCGTCCCCGAGTCCCAGCAGGACGCCTGCACCGCCCTCTCCGGCTCCGGCCCGGCCTACTTCTTCTACCTGGTCGAGGCCATGACCGACGCCGGCATCCTCCTCGGCCTGCCCCGCGACAAGGCCCACGACCTCATCGTCCAGTCCGCCATCGGCGCCGCGACGATGCTCCGCGACAGCGGCGAACACCCGGTCAAGCTCCGCGAGAACGTCACGTCCCCCGCCGGCACGACGATCAACGCCATCCGCGAACTCGAGAACCACGGCGTCCGGGCCGCCCTCATCGCCGCCCTCGAAGCCGCCCGCGACCGCAGCCGCGCCCTGGCCTCCGGCAACAACAGCTGACCACCGGCAGAGGGGCGGCCGACACGGCCGCCCCCCACCACCCGGTCACCTCACCCAGCCACCCCGGCCCGGACCCCGGCCGCCCCGGCCACGGCCGGCAGCAACCCGATCGCGCGATAAGCGGCATCCACGGTCGGCCGAGCCATCCCCCGCGCCCGCTCCGCCCCGTCCCGCAGCACGGCCTCCACGTACGCCGGGTCCGCACACAACTCCTTGTGCCGCTCCTGCACGGGCCGAAGCACCTCGACCACAGCCTCGGCGGTGTCCTTCTTCAGCTCCCCGTACGACGTGTACGTCCCACTCAGCTTCTCGGGCTCCCCACCGGTACAGGCCGCGAGGATCTCCAGCAGGTTGGCGAGCCCCGGCTGGGCCTCCCGGTCATACACGACCTCCCGCCCGCTGTCGGTCACGGCCCGCATGACCTTCTTCCGCACCACGTCCGGCTCGTCCAGCAGATAGACGATCCCCGGCCCGACGTCATCGCTCTTGCCCATCTTCGACGCCGGATCCTGCAGATTCATCACCCGAGCCGCCACCCCGGGCTTCGTCGCCCGCGGCACCACGAACGTGTGCCCGTACCGCTGGTTGAACCGCACGGCCACATCCCGCGCCAGCTCCACATGCTGCCGCTGATCGTCCCCGACGGGCACCTCGTCGGCCGCGTACGCCAGGATGTCCGCCGCCATCAGCACGGGATACGTCAGCAGCGACAGCCGCACGCTCCCGCCCCGCCGCTGCTCCCGCGCGGCCTTCTCCTTGTACTGGATCATCCGACGCATCTCACCGTCGGTGGCCACGCACTCCAGCAGGTACGACAGCCGCGCGTGCTCGTCCACATGACTCTGCACGAACACCGTGCACAGCTCCGGATCCAACCCCGACGCCAGCAGCAACGTCGCCGCCTGCCGACTCAGCCTGCGCACCCGCGCGGGATCGTGCTCCACGGTCAGCGCGTGCAGGTCCACGACACAGAACAAGGCGTCGGCCTCGTGCTGGTCGACGGCAGCCCACCGCCGCATGGCCCCCAGATAGTTCCCCAGCGTCAGATGCCCCGTCGGCTTGACCCCGCTGAAGACCCGTGTCATCTCTCCTCCACCTCCTGGTCGGGACCGCCGCCCCGGGCGGCCGGCCCCTCGGTGGTCCTGGAGGGAGAAACAAGAACGGCCGCCGAAGCGGCGGCCGTTGAGTGCATACGTGAGGACGGCCGCCGTCAGGCGGCCCGCCAGAACTGGCTACACGTACGCGTCGTCATGCCCCCCAGACTACGCCCCGGGAGTGCCGTCCGCCCGTGAGTTGACACGCCCAGACCCGATCCGTAGTGTTCTCCGAGTTGCCCGACGTGAGCGCCGACTCCGGTCGGTCCCCGGGCAGCCAATCCGCAGGTACCAACCACTACTCGACGCGCAGTAGTTCTGTCGTCGTTTCATTGGCATGCGTATTTACGGAATGAGGAATCCCCGTTCGAAAGAACGCGGCCCCCGATTGGCTCGGGAGCCGGGGAATCCGCTAAAGTCTCACTCGTCGGAACGGCCCAACGGCCGCGAGGACAACCCCAACTGACAGGGAATCAGGCCCGAAAGGATCTGATAGAGTCGGAACCGCCGGAAAGGGAAACGCGGAAGCGGGAACCTGGAAAGCACCGAGGAAATCGGATCGAGAAAAGATCTGATAGAGTCGGAAACGCAAGATCGAAGGGAAGCGCCCGGAGGAAAGCCCGAGAGGGTGAGTACAAAGGAAGCGACCGTTCCTTGAGAACTCAACAGCGTGCCAAAAGTCAACGCCAGATATGTTGATACCCCGTCCATCGGACAACCGATGGTCGAGGTTCCTTTGAAAAAACACAGCGAGGACGCTGTGAACGGTCGGGCTTATTCCGCCTGACTGTTCCGCTCTCGTGGTGTTGCACCGGATTACCGGTACACATTCACGGAGAGTTTGATCCTGGCTCAGGACGAACGCTGGCGGCGTGCTTAACACATGCAAGTCGAACGAT
>JJOH01000092.1 GCA_000696115.1 Streptomyces olindensis | reverse complement strand
CGGGGCGGGCGTCCGGCGCGACGCCGTACGCGCTGCCCGGGCCGCCTGGCAGCGCGGAGGCCAGCAGTTCCGCGAGGTGCACGCCCTCGTGGGCCGCCGCTGTCGAGCTCGTGGATCTGGGTACGGCAGCTGAAGCCGTCGGCGAGCACGACCGTCTCCGGGGCCTCGGCGCGCAGCCGCGGCAGCAGCGCCTGTTCCGCGCACGCCTCGCTGACGGCGAGGTGGCCGCGCTCGAAGCCGAAGTTGCCGGCCAGCCCGCAGCAGCCCGCCTCCAGCCGTTCCGCGTCGACCCCGGCCCGCCGCAGCAGCTCCCCGTCGGCGTCCCAGCCCAGTACGGCGTGCTGGTGGCAGTGCACCTGCGCCAGCGCCCGCGCGGACCGCTCGGGCACCCGCGGGGGCGTGTAGCCGGGGGAGTGCTCGGTGAGCAGCTCGGCGAGCGTCACCGTCTGCTCGCGCAGCCGTCGTACGTCCCGGTCGCCCGGGAACAGCTCGGCCACGTCGGAGCGGAGGACGGCCGAGCCGTCGCGGATTGCGCTGTCCCCGTGCCCGTCGAGCATCTCGAACAGCAGCCGGGCCCGTCCGCGCGTGGAGTGCTCCTCCTCCCGCGTCACCTGGTACGACGGGCACATCACCGCGCCGCCCTCGGGGGTGAGCTGCCGGCACCTGCCGACGCCGACGCACCGGTTCGCCGCCTCGGCGAAGGAGCCGCCGTCGTGCGGGAAGCGGAAGTGCACGTCGCGCCGGTCCCGCGGCGCCCAGTCGCCGCCCAGGCGCAGGTTCTCGTCCAGCCCGTACGGCGCCACGACCTTCCCGGGGTTCATCCGGTTCAGCGGGTCGAAGAGGGCCTTCAGCCGCCCGAACGCCGCCACCAGGTCCTCGCCGAACATCCGGGGCAGCAGCTCGCCCCGGCTCTGCCCGTCGCCGTGCTCCCCGGAGAACGAGCCGCCGAACTCGGCGACCAGGTCGGCCGCCCGCTCCATGAACCGCCGGTAGGCGGCCACGCCGTCGGCGGTGTACAGGTCGAACGGGATCCGGGTGTGCACGCAGCCCTGCCCGAAGTGGCCGTACAGGCTGGGCCCGGTGTCGCTTCGGCCTCAGTCCCGGCGGGACTCCTCGGCCAGGTCGGGCACCAGCCCGAACAGCGCCGCGCGCTGGTCCGGCCCCATGAAGCAGGGCAGCGCCTGCGTGACCGTCTCGGCGAGCGGGCCGGAGGCCTCGGTGAGCAGGCGGCGGGCCTTGTCCGTGAGGGCGACCTCCACGCCGCGCTTGTCCCCGCACACCGACCGGCGGGTGACGAGGCCGGCGTGCTGGAGGCAGGCGATCTGATAGGTGAGGCGGGTCTTCGGGCGGCCCAGCAGCTCCGCGACGCGCGTCATGCGCAGACCGCCCTCGGGCTGCTCCGCGAGCAGGCACAGGACCAGGAACTCGTCGTGCGAGACGTCCAGCTTCTCCTTCACGACCGCGCGCAGCCGCTGCTCCACGGCCCCGGTCGCGGCGAGCAGCAGCATCCAGGCGCGCAGCTCGGCGGGCAGCAGCCCGCCGCCTCCCGAGGGGCATTCGGGCTGGTCGGCTGGGTGTTCCGGAGAGGCGGCCATGTGCTCAAGCGTACCCGTTGTCCAAATTTGAAGAAGGGGGTTGTCCAATTTTGGACGAGCCGCTAGCGTGCGGTCATCCGAAACAGTCATCCAAATTTGGACGACAGATGAGTGGGAGAAGATCATGACCGTCGCCGTGGAAACCGGACTGTGGCAGCTCGACGCGACCGCCTCGACCGTCGGCATCCAGCACAAGACCATGTGGGGCCTGGTCAACGTCAAAGGCACCTTCGGCGCGCTCGGCGGCACCGGCGAGGTCCGGCCCGACGGGTCCGCCGTCGGCACCCTGACCTTCGAGGTCGCCTCCCTCGACACCGGCAACGCCAAGCGCGACACCCACCTGAAGGGCGCCGACTTCTTCGACGCCGACCACCACCCCCGGATCACCTTCGCGGCCCGCAGCGCCGAACTCCGCGACGGCGACCAGGTGCACGTCGTCGGCCAGCTGACCGTGCGCGGCATCAGCAGGCCGCTCTCCCTGACCGCCCGCCTGAAGGACTCGGACGCCAGCGGCCTCACCCTGGACACCGAGTTCAGCGTGGACCGGGATCAGTTCGGCATGGGCTGGAACCAGCTGGGCATGATCCGCGGCCGGACCACGGTCACCGCCATCCTCCGCTTCACCCGGGCCACGGCCTGACCCCCTCAGCCCGGCCGGCGCAGCTCCCCCTGCACATCCGCGCTCGACAGGGTCTGTGGCGACGCGGTGAACGCCCGCAGCCGGATCCGGGATCCCGGCCGGGGCAGACCGAACCGGCCCGAGGGCGGCCGGAGTTCGTACCGGGCGGTGCTGTGCGCGGGCAGGGTGCGCGGACCCCGGACGATCCGCCAGTACGGGTCCATGCCCTGGCCCCTGGTCAGGGTGAAGTGCGGGGCGAGGGCCGTGCCCGCCGTGTTGGTGACCTGGAGGGTGAGCCGGGAGACCGTCCCCGGGGTGGGGTGACGGGCCGCTGTGACCCGCATGCGCAGGGGCGGTGTGCCCGTCGCCGCCACGACCGCTCCGGCCAGGGCGGGCGCCAGCAGCAGCGCCACCGCGGCGAGACGGGCCGGACGGCGCCGCGGCCCCGACAGCAGGCGCACGCGCGGCTGCCACGCCCGGGCGAACGCCGACGCCGGAGCGGTCACCGCCGCCGCCAGCCACAGCGGCGTCATCATCAGGTAGTAGCCGTCCTGCGACCGGGTCGCCAGGTAGAAGGCGCACCAGGGCAGGACCGTGGCGGCCGGGCCCAGCCGCCGTACGAACAGCACGAACAGCGCGAGCAGACCGGCGAGCAGCAGCAGGCTCGCGTGGGAGTACCAGTCGAGCCGGTCGCTGCCGTTCGTCAGGTACAGCGACACGTCGACCACGCCCTGGCCGTGCAGCACCGCGCCCTGCGTCAGCGGCAGCGTGATCCCCGTCAGCCAGGTGCCCGGCTCGCTCACCAGGAAGTACGTGTTGATCAGCAGCCACACCGTCGCCGCGGCACCCGTGAACCGCAGCACCACCAGCGCCGCCGCCCGCCCGCCCAGCTCACCGCGCCGCACGGCGTAGATCCCGGCCAGCAGGAACGGCGCCAGGAACCAGGGCAGCTGCTGCGCCGCGCACGCCGCCCCCAGACACGCCGCCCGCGCCAGCCCCGCCGCCCCGAGGCGACCGCCCTCACCCGTCCGCGGCCAGCGCACCACCACCGGCACCAGCAGGGCCAGCGCCACGATCGCCGGGTAGCCGAGCCGCCCGTAGGACGGCAGCATCCCGAAGCCCAGGCACACCATGGTCGCCGCCGACCGCCACGGCGCCGGGAGCATCCGCCACAGCACGACCGTGCCGGTGAGCAGCGCGCCCGTGCTCACCGCCGTCGCCGGGGCACCGCCGTGGCCCAGCCACAGCAGCGGCACGGCCAGCAGCGGCGCCAGCGGCGGATAGCCGTAGGTGAGGTCGTAGCCGCCGGTCACCGTCGGGGTCAGGGCCACGCCGTGGCCGAAGAGCCAGGGCCACGGCTGCCCGTACACCGGGCGCCCCGCGGCCAGTTCCCGCGCCGCCTGGGTGGTCAGCAGCGCCTCGTCGGAGCCGTGGTGCAGCATGACCCACGCGCACAGGACCAGCGTCACGCCCGTCACCAGCACGCACAGGTCCACCCGCGCCAGCGACCGCGCCCGGCGGACGACCAGGGCCAGCACCCCGCACGCCAGGATCGAGGCGTAGCACACCGAGATCACCGCGGCCACGGCCGGCCGGTGACTGGCCGCCGCCGTCCACACCGAGCGCGTACCGATCAGCAGGCTGATGTCGGCGAGCAGGGTCAGGACCCGGTGCCACTGGGCCGGGGGAGGGGGCGGCACGGACACCGCCGACTGCGTGCGCGGGCCGGGCACCACCCGTGTGGTTTCTGCCGAGTACACGCCGCAGGACGCTAATCGCCACCGGTGAGCGGGGCCCGGGCGGAGGTGAAGAGTCCGGTGTGAGGCCGGTAAGGCCGGTCAGTACACGTCCCGCACGTACCGCTTGTCCGCCGCGAGCTGCTTCACGTACGCGGCGGCCTCCGCCTCGCTCATCCCGCCGTGCGCCACCGCGATGTCCCGCAGCGCCCGGTCCACGTCCTTGGCCATGCGGGAGGCGTCGCCGCAGACGTAGAAGCGGGCCCCGTCGCGCAGCCAGTGCCACAGCTCCGGCCCGTGCTCGCGCATCCGGTCCTGCACGTACACCTTGTTGCGCTGGTCGCGGGAGAACGCGGTGTCCAGGCGGGTCAGGGTGCCCTCGTCGCGCAGGGCGGTCAGCTCGTCCTCGTAGTAGAAGTCCGTCGCGCGGTGCTGCTCGCCGAAGAACAGCCAGTTGGGGGCGTGATGTCCGAGCGCCCGCCGCTCCTGGAGGAAGCCGACGAAGGGCGCGACGCCGGTGCCGGGCCCGACCATGACCATCGGCGTCGAGGCGTCGGCCGGGGGCCGGAAGTGCGGCGAGCGCTGCACGAACACCGGTACCTCGGTGTCCGGCTCGGCGTCGGCGAGGAACGGCGAGCAGACCCCGCCGCGCGCCCGGCCGCGCAGGTTCTCGAACCGCACCACGGACACCGTCAGCGACACCAGGTGCGGGTCCACCAGTGGGCTGGACGATATGGAGTACAGGCGCGGCTGGAGCTTCCTGAACACCCCGGCCCACTCCGCGGCGCTCGCCCGCACCGCGTACTCGGCGACCACGTCCACGGCCTGCCGCCCCCAACTCCACTGCGCCAGGCCGTCCTTGTTGTCGGGCCGCAGCAGCCTGCGCAGCTCATGGTCGTCCCGGGCGCGCTCGGCGACGAAGCGGAGCAGGTCGGGGGTGATCCGCGTGATGTCCAGGTGCCGGTGCAGGGCCTCGCCGAAGGGGACGTCACCGACCCCGTCGACCGCGACGGCCGTCGAGGCGTCCAGGCCCGTCACCGCCAGCCACTCGTCCACCAGCGCGGGCGCGTTCACCGGCCGCACGCCCAGGGCGTCCCCGGCCTCGTACGCCAGGTCCGTGCCGCTCGTGTCGAAGGTGAACCGCCGCACCTCCTTGCCCGCGCCCGGCTTGCTCAGCAGCCGGTTGCCGACGAGCCGGGCCGTGCCGACCGGGGCCTTGGCCCGACCCGCCGGCTTCGGCTCCTCCATGACGGTGCCGCCCAGCGCCGAGAGGACCTGGTCGAGCCACTTCCCGGCGGACGGCTCGTAGTCCGGCTCGCAGTCCGTGCGCGGGGCCAGCCGCACCCCGCCCAGCTCGTCGAGCCGCGCGTCCAGCCGCCGCCCGTGCCCGCAGAAGTCGTCGTACGAGGAGTCGCCGAAGGCGAGCACCGCGTACCGCACCCCGTCCAGCCGCGGGGCCCGGTCGCCGGAGAGCGCGTCCCAGAAGCCCGAGCCGTTGTCGGGTGCGTCGCCGTCCCCGAAGGTGCTGGTGATGAAGAGCAGGTCCGCCGTGCGGGCGAGCGCGGCGACATCGGCCTCGTCCATGCCGACGAGGGTCGTACGGTGCCCGGTCGCGGCCAGCCGCTCGGCGGTGGCGGCGGCGAACTCCTCGGCGTTGCCCGTCTGCGAGGCCCACAGCACGACGACCTCCCGGCCGGACGGCTCCCGCGTGGGGGCGGCCGGCGGCGCCGAACGCGAGTACATGCCGGCCAGGACCCCGTTCACCCACAGGGCGTGCTCGGGCGAGAACGGCGCGTCCGGCGGGAGCACCGGAACGCCGGGCGCGCCCGAGCCGAGCCCGGCGAGGAAGCCGGTGAGGTACTGGCGTTCCTGGGCGGACAGCACCGGGGGAGGGGTGGGCTCCAGGCCGAAGGGACCGGGGCCGCCGGGCGTGACGGCCGTCGGCGTCAGCGCCGCAACCGGTTCCTCGCGCACGGGCGTCGCCACCTTCGCCAGCGACACGGCGCACACCTTGAACTCCGGCTGGAACGACAGCGGATCCACCGCGTCGCTGGTCACCGCGTTGATGCTCAGGTACTCGCCGAACAGGTCGTTCCAGTGGAACGGCGCGAAGCAGCACCCCGGCCGCACCCGGTCCGTCACCACCGCCGGCAGCACGGCCCGCCCGCGCCGCGAGGCGACCTCGACGAGATCGCCCTCGGCGACACCGAGCCGTGAGGCGTCCTCCGGGTGGAGTTCCACGAACGGCCCGGAGTTCAGCTTGTTGAGCTTGGCGACCTTCCCGGTCTTCGTCAGCGTGTGCCACTGGTGCTGCACCCGGCCGGTGTTCAGCACGAACGGATAGTCGTCGTCCGGCAGTTCGGCGGCGGGCAGGTGCGGGCGCGCGAAGAACGCCGCCCGCCCGGAAGCGGTCGGGAAGCGCAGCCCGTCCTCGCCGACGTACCGGACGGGGTTGCGCGCGGGCCCGTCCTCCCGTGCGGCCGGCCACTGCACGGGCGTCTCGCGCAGCCGCTCGTACGACACCCCGCGCAGGTCCCACCCGGTCCTGGGGTTGTGGAACCGGCGGATCTCCTCGAAGACCTGCTCGGCGCTGTCGTACGAGAACCCCTTCTCGTACCCCATCGCGCGGGCGATCTCCGCGATGATCCGCCAGTCGGCCATCGCCTCCCCGGGCGGGTCCGCGGCCGGCCGGGTCAGCGTGAGATCGCGCTCGCTGTTGACGAAGACGCCCTCCGCCTCGGTCCACATCGCGCCCGGCAGGACGACATCGGCGTAGGCGTTCGTCTCGGTGTCCGCGAACACGTCCTGCGTGACCACGAACTCGGCGGCCTCCAGGCCCTCGATGACCGTACGGCGGTTGGCGACCGAGGCGACCGGGTTGGTGCAGATGATCCAGCAGGCCTTGATCTCGCCGTCGGCCATCTTCCGGAACATCTCGACGGTGCCCTTGCCGACCCCGTCGGCCCGCAGCGTCCCCGGCGGCAGCTCCCACACCTCCTCGGCGAAGGCCCGCTCCTCGGCCACGAGCACCGACCGCTGCCCCGGCAGCCCGGGCCCCATGTAGCCCATCTCGCGCCCGCCCATGGCGTTGGGCTGGCCGGTGAGGGAGAACGGCCCGGCGCCCGGGCGGCAGATCGCCCCCGTCGCCAGGTGCAGGTTGACCAGGGCGTTCGTGTTCCAGGTGCCGTGCGTGGACTGGTTGAGCCCCATGGTCCAGCAGCTCATCCACCGCCGGCCGGCCGCACCGATCAGCCGGGCCGCCTCGCGCAGGTCGTCCTCGGCGAGCCCGGTGATCTCGGCGACCGCCGCCGGGGTGTAGTCGGCGAGGAACTCCGGCAGGGCCTCCCAGCCCTCGGTGTGGGCGGCGACGAACGCGTCGTCGGTGTGCCCGTCCGCGTGCAGCAGGTGCAGCAGGCCGTTCAGCAGCGCGAGGTCGGTGCCCGGCCTGACCTGGAGGAACAGGTCGGCCTTGGCCGCGGTGGCGGTCCGCCGCGGATCCACGACGATCAACCGGGCCCCCGCCTTGACCCGCTCCATCATCCGCAGGAAGAGGATCGGATGGCAGTCGGCCATGTTCGACCCGATGACGAGGAACAGATCCGCCCGGTCGAAGTCCTCGTACGAGCCGGGCGGCCCGTCCGCGCCCAGCGACAGCTTGTAGCCGGTGCCCGCGCTCGCCATGCACAGCCGCGAGTTCGACTCGATCTGGTTCGTCCCCACGAACCCCTTGGCCAGCTTGTTCGCGAGGTACTGCGCCTCCAGGCTCATCTGCCCGGACACGTAGAAGGCGACCGCGTCCGGTCCGTGCTCGTCGACGATCGAGCGCAGCCGGGCGGCCGTCTCGGCGATCGCGTCGGCCACCGGTGCCGGGACCGCCTCGTCGCCCCGGTCGTCCCGCACCAGCGCGGCGGTCAGCCGTCCGGGCGCGGCGAGCATGTCGGCCGTGGTCGCGCCCTTGGTGCACAGCCGGCCCGCGTTCGCCGGGTGCGCCTTGTCGCCGGACGCCTTCAGGACCGTGCGCCGCCCGTCCGGCCCGGTCCCGACGTCGAGCACCAGGCCGCAGCCCACACCGCAGTACGAGCAGACGGTGCGCACCTGCCGCGTCTCCTGCCGGGTCCCGTGGGTCGTGGTCATACCCCCGACGGTACGGACCGCCCGTTACACCGTTGTCACTTCGCCCGATCATGAGGGGTTACGCCCGTCACACAGCGGCCTTCCGGCCGTTGTGAGGTGCATTGAGGTCGCGGAGCGTGTCGCTGTTGGGCTGAACGGGTGACCGTGCGCCACAATTGGCCGATGCAGACAGCCAGTGCGAGCCAGGACGGAGCATGCCGGTGAACAGCCACGATGTCACCGACGAACAGTGGGAGGGGCTCGCCCAGGTCGTGCCGCTGCGGGGCCGGGACGCCTGGCCTTCCTCCGTCGACCACCGGTCCATACCCGAGGCCGAGACGGAGGCGCGGCGCCGCTTCGTCGTCCTGCGCGTGAACGTCTTCGCCGACGCCCGCGACGTCGCCGAGACCCTGATGGCGGGCGTCCCGGTCCTGCTCGACCTGACCGGCGCGGAGACGGAGGTCGCCAAGCGCGTCCTCGACTTCAGCACGGGCGTCGTCTTCGGCCTGGCGAGCGGCATGCACCGCGTGGACCGCAACGTGTTCCTGCTGACCCCGGCCGGGACCGAGGTGACGGGGCTGATGGAGGGGGTGGGGCTCCCCGGGGCGTGACCGTCGCCCGATCGTAGGAACGCCCCGGGGACGGAACGGTTCGTCCCGTGTGCGGAGTCCTACCGTCCGGACATGACCGAGCCCTCCGCTCCCGCCGCCCTCACGCACCCCGACCGCCCCCGCATCACCGAACTGCGCCTGGCCGCGTTCGCGGGCCTCCGCCGCGCCGTCCTCCCGCTGGAGCGGCTCACCCTCCTCGCCGGCCCCAGCGGCTCCGGCAAGACCAGCGCCCTGCGGGCGTACGAGGCCCTCGCCCGGCTCGGGGGCGGCGCCCGGCTCGCCGAGGCGTTCCCCGACCCCGCCGCCTGCGTGCCGGAGCGGGCCCGGCCCGACGCGCAGCGCCGCCGCGGCTTCCGCATCGGCTGCACGGCGGACGGACCCGCCGGGCCGGTCCGGCTCGACGTCGCCGTGCAGGCCGAGCCCGAACTGCGGGTGGTGGGCGAGCGGTTGACGACCGGCGGACTGGTCCTCCTGGAGACCGCCCTGCGCGACCCCGGGAAGCGCGCCGTGCAGGCCGCCTGGCACACGGCCGGGCCCACACCGGTGACCCGCGGCCCGCTGCCCGACGACCTGCTCGGCACCCCCCTGCTGCCGCTGCGCGTCGCCGGCCGGACGCCCGGGCAGCGCAGGGTGCTGGCCGCCGCCGAGCAGATGGTCGTCGCCCTGCGCTCCGCCTTCGCCTGCGATCCCGAGCCCGCCCGGATGCGCCGCCCCGTCCCGGCCGGTTCCGGGCGCCTGCTCGGCGGCTGCGGCAACCTCGCCGACGTGCTGTGGCGCACCCGCGCCGAGTGCGGACGGCGGCACGCCCAGTTCGTGGCGGCGGTGCGGGCGGGATGCGCCGGGCCGGTGGCGGACGTGCTCGCGCAGCCGGTGACGGACGCCCTGGCCCCGCCGGTCATCGACGGGTCCGCTCCGCGGGGCGTGGACGTGCTCGCCCGGCCGGACGCCACCCGGGCCGTCCGCGCGGCACTCGACCGCGGCGACGGCGTCCGCACGGACCTGGGGCGGCTGGGCGACGGCGAACTCCGCTACCTCGCCCTGGCCCTGGTCCTGCTCACCGGACCCGGTGTCCTGGAGGTCGACCCGGTCGGCGAGGTGCCCGCCGCGCTCCAGACGCTCACCGTCCTCGCCGACGGACTCGACCGCGCGCTGGACCCGCGGCAGCGGCGGGAACTGCTGGGACTCGCGGCCCGGATGTGCGAGCGGGGGCACATCCGGCTCGTCGGCGCGGTGAGCGACGCCTCCTGGGCCGCCGGGACCGCGGGCGTCACGGTGGTACACCTGAACCGTGACTGATCCCCTGGACGTGGCGACACTGCAACGCCGGCTGGCCGACTTCGCCGCCGCGCGGAACTGGCAGCAGTACCACACCCCCAAGAACCTGGTCGCCGCCCTCAGCGTGGAGGCGTCCGAACTCGTCGAGATCTTCCAGTGGTTGACGCCCGAGGAGTCGGCCCGGGTCATGTCCGACCCGGACACCGCGCACCGCGTCACCGACGAGGTCGCCGACGTGCTCGCGTACCTCCTGCAACTGTGCGAGGTGCTCGGCATCGACCCGCTGGCCGCGCTGGACGCGAAGATCGACCGGAACGAGCGGAGGTTCCCAGCGCCCTAGCGCGACGCCCGGCCGCCAGGAGTCGCAAAGTCCACTTGTACGCTGCGTAATCGAAATGCGGCCCGAATCCGAATTGTTGTCCGCTAATTTCCGTCTTCCTCTGGCTTTTCGTCTCACGCGCCTTCACTCTGGGTAGTGAACAAGGGAGTTCGGGCAGGCGGACGCGCGGGGCGCGTCGGACAAGACGGGGGCAGCGCATGGACGCGGTGCGGCTCATCGTGACGAGCAGGCGGTCCCTGGCCGCGGGCGGCGAGGTGCGGGAGATCATGGCAGAGGTGTGGCAGGCGCAGGCCCTCGCGCAGGCGATAGGCAGTCGCCTCGCGGTCGTCGGCCCACCCGAACTGCGCGGCGAGGCACTGGGGTTGACGGAGCTGGCGGGCCGGGGCTGCGGTGTCCTCGACCCGCCCGAACTGGCCCCCGGCGAGCTGCGGGCGGGCCAGCTCACGGAGTTGGGCGACGCCCGCCACACGCTGATGTGCCTCGGCGGCCTCCTCGGCGAGGTCGGCATCGCCCTCGTCGGCCTGGCCTGCGCCGCGGCCGACGAGGGCACCTACTGGCAGTGCATGGAGGCCATCGACGCGGCGGACGAGTCCCGCGACCGCGTCCTGGAGATGCTCCGCAGACTCGCGGACCGGGAACAGGCGTTACCGGAGCGGGAGGCGGGGTAGAGCGGTCGCCGCGGGTGCCCGTACTGGCTGCGGGGCATCTGGTGTCCGAGTGTGGCGGGGTGGATTCGGCCCGCCACGTCCGAGCGTCCCGCGCCACCGCCTGTGCTCATCACCGGACCGTGCCCCGCATGCCGGGCACCACCGACTGGTACCCCCCGTCGGCCCTGCCCCAAGCCCCCCGACCCCCCAAGCCCTGGAGCCGGCCGTCAGCCGGCCTGGCCGCCCTCCTCGCCCGCCGCGCGGCCGGCGTTCCCCGCCGCCTGAAGGTCCGCGTCCAACGCCGACAGGTCCGCGTTCAACGCCGCCATCAGCTCCTCCATCTGCTGCAACAGCCCTTTCGGCTGCCCGGTCCCGCCCTGCTGCGGCACGGTCTCTTCGGACATGACGGCCTCCTCGGCCCCTGGCCCCCCGGGGAGGCCGACGCGGGTGGCGCCCCGGCGGTCACCGGCCGGTGCGGAAGCCGGGGGCTCCGGCTCCGCCCGAGCCAACGATCACCACCGGGGCCGGTCACTGGCCCGGTCACGCGGGACGCGCGGTATTGACGTAATTTCACCCGACCGGGGACCAGACGGGACGGGGGACCGATCTCGTCGAGCCGCGACCCGGCGTGCAGGATGGAACCATGGATCTTCGCATCTTCACCGAGCCCCAGCAGGGCGCCACCTACGACACTCTGCTCACCGTCGCCAAGGCCACCGAAGACCTCGGATTCGACGCCTTCTTCCGCTCCGACCACTACCTCCGCATGGGCAACGTGGACGGCCTGCCCGGCCCCACCGACGCCTGGATCACCCTGGCCGGCCTCGCCCGCGAGACCAAGCGCATCCGGCTCGGCACCCTGATGACCGCCGGCACCTTCCGGCTGCCCGGCGTGCTCGCCATCCAGGTCGCCCAGGTCGACCAGATGTCCGGCGGCCGCGTCGAGCTCGGTCTCGGCGCCGGCTGGTTCGAGGAGGAGCACAAGGCCTACGGCATCCCCTTCCCCAAGGAGAAGTTCGCCCGCCTCGAAGAGCAGCTGGAGATCGTCACCGGCCTGTGGGCGACGGAGGCCGGCAAGACCTTCGACTTCCAGGGCACCTACTACGAACTCACGGACTCGCCCGCGCTGCCCAAGCCCGCGCAGGACAAGATCCCCGTGCTCGTCGGCGGTCACGGCCCGACCCGCACGCCGCGCCTCGCCGCGCGGTACGCCGACGAGTTCAACATGCCCTTCGGCTCCGTCGAGGACAGCGAGCGCCAGTTCGCCCGGGTGCGCGCCGCCGCCGAGGAGGCGGGCCGCGGCGACGAGCTGACGTACTCCAACGCCCTCGTCGTCTGCGTCGGCCGGGACGACGCGGAGGTCGCCCGCCGGGCCGACGCGATCGGCCGCAAGGTCGACGAGCTGAAGCTCAACGGCCTGGCCGGCTCCCCGGCCGAGGTCGTCGACAAGATCGGCCGCTACGCCGAGATCGGCTCCCGCCGCATCTACCTCCAAGTCCTCGACCTGGACGACCTGGACCACCTGGAGCTGATCTCCTCGCAGGTGCAGTCGCAGCTGTCGTGACGGCGGCAGCCGCGTGACATCACCGTCCGGCGGATCGGGCCGTTGCGCGATCCGCCGGACCGGCCGTCACGGCTTGCGGCCGACCGCCACGTAGAGGGGCATCTCCTCCGCCAGGCCGTCGCCGTCCCCGCCCTCCCCCCGTTCGCCGAGTTCGGGGTGCCACTGCGCGGCCAGCACCACGCCGGGCTCCACCAGTTCGAGCCCCGTGAAGAACTCCGTGAACTCCGAGCGGGAGCGCACCTGCGCCGCCGTCCCGCCCTTGCGATACACCTCCACGACCCGCTCCCAGGTCTCCGGGTCGAAGTCCCCGGTCGCGTGCGAGAGCGTCAAGTAGCTTCCGGACGACAGGGATTCGAGAAGCTCGCGGACGATCCGGCCGGGCTCGTCCTCGTCCCCGACCAGGTGCAGCAGCGCCACGAGGGACAGCGCGATCGGCCGGCTGAAGTCCAGGGTCTCCCGCGCCGCGGCGATGATCTTCCCCGGATCCCGCACATCGCCGGCGACGTAGGCGGTCCTGCCTTCGCGCGTGCTGTGCAGCAGGGCCTCGGCGTGGCGGAGGACGATCGGGTCGTTGTCCGCGTACACCACCCGGGCGTGCGGGACGACCCCCTGGACGATCTGGTGCAGGTTGGGCTCGGTCGGTATGCCGGTTCCGATGTCGAGGAACTGGCTGACGCCCCGCTCCGCCAGCAGCCGGACGGCGCGGTGCATGAACCGGCGGTTGGTCCGCGCCATGTCCCGCACGGCGGGGAAGAGGGATATCACCTGCTCGGCCGCTTCCGCGTCGACCGGGTAGTTGTCCTTCCCGCCGAGGAAGTAGTCGTACATGCGCGCCGAGTGGGGCTTGCCGGTGTCGAGTTGGTCCGTGCTTCGCCCGGCGTCTGTCACGTGAGGCCTCCGCATCTGTGCGTGCGTGGGCGCTCATCCGATTCCCCCTCGAACGCCCGGTCGATCGGGAGGCTAGCGAAAATTCCCGGGTGCTGTCGGGGCCCGCTCTGTACGGTGGGCGTATCCGCAGTTCAGACCACTGATCGAGGTCGACCCACCGTGTTCCTGACCCTTACCACCACCGGCACGCCGGAGCGCCCCGCGACCGACCTCGGCTACCTGCTGCACAAGCATCCCGACAAGGCCCAGGCGTTCTCCACCTCTTACGGCACGGCCCACGTCCTCTACCCCGAGGCCGACGCCGAGCGCTGCACGGCGGCGCTGCTGCTGGAGGTGGACGCGGTGGCACTGGTCCGGCGCGGCAAGGGCAAGGGCCGCGGCGGCGCCCCGGACGCGGCCCTGGCGCAGTACGTCAACGACCGCCCGTACGCGGCCTCCTCCCTGCTCGCCGTTGCGCTGAGCAGCGTCTTCTCCAGCGCGATGAAGGGCGTCTGCAACGCCCGGCCGGAGCTCCCCGGCCAGGCCAGGCCCCTGCGGGTCGAGGTGCCCGCGCTGCCCGCCCGCGGCGGCCCCGACCTCGTACGAAAGCTGTTCGAGCCGCTCGGCTGGACGGTGAGCGCCGAGCCCGTACCGCTGGACACCGAGTTCCCCGAGTGGGGCGACTCGCGGTACGTGCGCCTCGTCCTCGAATCCGGCGCGCTCACCCTCGCCGAGGCCCTGCGCCACCTCTACGTCCTCCTGCCGGTCCTGGACGACGCCAAGCACTACTGGGTCGCCCCCGACGAGGTCGACAAGCTGCTGCGCGCCGGTGAGGGCTGGCTGCCCGGCCACCCGGAGCAGAAGCTGATCACCAGCCGCTACCTCTCGCGCCGCTGGTCCCTGACCCGCGCGGCGACGGAACGCCTGGAGCTGGTGCGGCTCGCCGAGGCCGACGACAGCGAGGTCGAGGAGATCGACAACGCGGTCGAGGCGGAGACCGAGACCGAGGAGAAGCCGACCCCGCTGGCCGTGCAGCGCCGCGAGGCGATCGTCACGGCGCTGCGGCGCTCGGGGGCCGCCCGGGTCCTCGATCTCGGCTGCGGCCAGGGCCAGTTGGTGCAGACGCTGCTCAAGGACCCGGCGTTCACCGAGATCGTCGGCGTCGACGTGTCGATGCGCGCGCTCACCATCGCGTCCCGGCGGCTGAAGCTGGACCGCATGGGCGAGCGGCAGGCGTCCCGCGTCAGGCTCTTCCAGGGCTCGCTCGCCTACACCGACGCCCGGCTCAAGGGCTACGACGCCGCCGTGCTGAGCGAGGTGATCGAGCACCTCGACCTGCCCCGGCTGCCCGCCCTGGAGTACGCCGTGTTCGGCTCGGCCCGTCCGCGCACGGTCCTCGTGACGACCCCGAACGTCGAGTACAACGTGCGCTGGGAGAGCCTCCCGGCCGGCCACGTCCGGCACGGCGACCACCGCTTCGAGTGGACCCGGGCGGAGTTCCGGGCCTGGGCGGAGGCGGTGGCCGAACGCCACGGCTACGGCGTCGAGTTCGTCCCCGTGGGCCCCGACGACCCGGAGGTGGGGCCGCCCACCCAGATGGCCCTGTTCACGATGACCAGCCCGAAGGAGGCGAAGGCGGCATGACCGACGTACAGAAGGGGCGCGTGCTGCCCGTCACCGACCTGTCCCTGGTGGTGCTCGTGGGCGCCTCCGGCTCCGGCAAGTCCACCTTCGCCCGCAGGCACTTCAAGCCGACCGAGATCATCTCGTCCGACTTCTGCCGCGGTCTCGTCTCGGACGACGAGAACGACCAGAGCGCCACCAAGGACGCCTTCGACGTCCTGCACTACATAGCCGGCAAGCGCCTGGCCGCCGGCCGCCGCACGGTCGTGGACGCGACCAGCGTGCAGTCCGAGGCCCGCCGCCAGCTGATCGACCTGGCCCGCACGTACGACGTGCTGCCCATCGCCATCGTGCTCGACGTGCCCGAGGACGTGTGCGCCGAGCGCAACGCGGCCCGCACCGACCGCGCCGACATGCCCCGCCGGGTCATCCAGCGCCACACCCGCGAACTGCGCCGCTCCCTCCGGCACCTGGAGCGCGAGGGCTTCCGCAAGGTGCACGTCCTGCGCGGCGTGGCGGAGGTGGAGCAGGCCACGGTCGTCACCGAGAAGCGCTTCAACGACCTGACCCACCTCACCGGCCCGTTCGACATCATCGGCGACATCCACGGCTGCGCCGCCGAACTGGAGACGCTGCTCGGCAAGCTGGGCTACGTCGACGGCGTCCACCCCGAGGGCCGCACGGCCGTCTTCGTCGGCGACCTCGTCGACCGCGGCCCCGACAGCCCGGGCGTGCTGCGCCGCGTGATGTCCATGGTGAAGTCCGGCAACGCGCTGTGCGTCCCCGGCAACCACGAGAACAAGTACGGCCGTCACCTGCGCGGCCGCAAGGTCCAGCACACCCACGGCCTCGCCGAGACCATCGAGCAGATGGCGGGCGAGAGCGAGGAGTTCGTCGCCGAGGTGCGGGAGTTCCTCGACGGACTCGTCAGCCACTACGTCCTCGACGGCGGCCGGCTGGTCGTCTGCCACGCCGGTCTGCCCGAGAAGTACCACGGCCGCACCTCCGGCCGGGTCCGCAGCCACGCCCTGTACGGTGACACGACCGGGGAGACCGACGAGTTCGGCCTGCCGGTGCGCTACCCGTGGGCGGAGGAGTACCGCGGCCGCGCGGCGGTCGTGTACGGCCACACCCCGGTCCCGGAGGCCACCTGGCTGAACAACACCATCTGCCTGGACACCGGCGCGGTCTTCGGCGGCAAGCTCACCGCGCTGCGCTGGCCGGAGCGCGAGCTGGTCGACGTACCGGCCGAGCGGGTCTGGTACGAGCCGCTGAAGCCGCTGCGCACCGAGGCCCCCGGCGGGCAGGACGGCCGCCCGCTGGACCTGGCCGACGTACAGGGCCGCCGGGTCGTGGAGACCCGGTACCAGGGCCGGATCTCGATCCGTGAGGAGAACGCGGCGGCGGCCCTGGAGGTCATGAGCCGCTTCGCGGTCGACCCGCGGCTGCTGCCGTACCTCCCGCCGACGATGGCCCCGACGGCCACGAGTCACCTCGACGGCTACCTGGAGCACCCGGCGGAGGCCTTCGCCCAGTACGCGGCGGACGGTGTCGCGCGGGTCGTGTGCGAGGAGAAGCACATGGGCTCGCGAGCGGTGGCCCTGGTGTGCCGGGACGCGGAGGCGGCCCGCAAGCGCTTCGGCGATGGGGGCACCTCCCGCTCGAGCGCAGCCGAGAGTGGGGGAGGGCCGACCGGGTCCCTCTACACCCGCACCGGCCGCCCGTTCCTCGACGACGACTCCCTCACCGAGGCGATCCTCGACCGGCTGCGCACGACGATCGGCGAGGCGGGCCTGTGGGACGAACTGGAGACGGACTGGCTGCTGCTCGACGCCGAGCTGATGCCCTGGTCGCTGAAGGCGTCCGGGCTGCTGCGGTCGCAGTACGCCGCCGTGGGCGCCGCGTCCGGCGCGGTGCTCCCCGGGGCACTGGCGGCGCTGCGGGGCGCGGCGGACCGGGGAGTCGACGTGTCCGCCCTGCTGGCCCGCACCGGTGAACGCGCGGCCGACGCCGCCGCGTTCACCGACGCCTACCGCCGCTACTGCTGGACCACCGACGGACTGGACGGCGTCCGCCTGGCACCGTTCCAGATCCTCGCGGTCCAGGGCCGCAGCCTGGCCGGCCTGCCGCACGACGAGCAGCTGGCCCTCGTCGACCGGCTCGTCGAGCACGACGGCAGCGGCCTGCTCCAGACCACCCGCCGGCTCTACGTCGACACCGCCGACCCCGAGTCGGTCCGGGCCGGCGTCGACTGGTGGCTGGAGATGACCGGCCGCGGCGGCGAGGGCATGGTCGTCAAGCCGGTCGGCGCGATCGTCCGCGACGGCCAGGGCCGCCTGGTCCAGCCCGGCATCAAGTGCCGCGGCCGGGAGTACCTGCGGATCATCTACGGCCCCGAGTACACCCGCCCGGAGAACCTGGCCCGCCTGCGCTCCCGGTTCCTCAACCACAAGCGCTCCCTGGCGATCCGCGAGTACGCGCTCGGCCTGGAGGCCCTGGACCGCCTGGCCGAGGGCGAGCCGCTGTGGCGGGTGCACGAGGCGGTGTTCGGGGTGCTGGCACTGGAGTCGGAGCCGGTCGACCCGCGGCTGTGACCCCGCACGGCGGCCTCCGGCCGGTTCGCGCCACCCCGGCGCGCACCGGCCGGACATCGGCGTTCCGACCCCAACCGTCCCTGGTGAACCGTGGGTTGCCGTGCTAACTTCGCTGGTCGGTCTAGGCAGGTGAACCGACTCAGGGGGAAAGTCGGTGCAGACAGGTGCGGCGCCCGGCGTGTCCGGCGGCGAATTAGGACAACAGCCGTATTTCGAGCTGCTGTTACAGCTCACCGAGGTCCTGTGCGAGCTGGGCTGCGTCGAGGACGCGCCGAGCCGGGTGCAGTTCGCCAGTCTGCTCGCGGGCCAGCTCCGCCGGCCGGTCGACCTGCGTGGGGTGCGGCTCCGTGAGGACGTGGTGAGCCTGGTGACCGCCGCGTTGAGCGTGCCGGGCGGCGAACACGTACTGGTCGGGGTGGTCCGCATCCTCGAAGGCGCCCCGGCCGGGGACGAGCTCGAACGGCTGATCACGCCTGCCCCCGCCCTGACCGGCCCGCTGTCCAAGGAGGACGAGAAGAGCGCCCGCGTCGCCCTCTCCCGCGGCGACCTGCCCGCCGCACGCTTACGGGACGGGCTGGCCGAGGAACTCACCGGTCTCGACCTGCCCGACGGACTCACCCCCGATCAGCTCTTCACGCACCTCCTCGAATGGAACGTGCAGCAGGACGGCCTGCCGCCCGCCGTCCTCCTCGTCGATCACGCGGCCCGCCTCGCCCGCACCCTCGACCACCGCCACGCGCTGACCGCATGGGTCGACGACTGGGCCGCACGCGCCGGCCTGACCGCCGAGGTGGTGGCGCGCCGGGACAGGCGCGCCGCGGTGGTGTGGTCGCCGGACATCCCCCGCACCCTCGTCGTCGCCGTCGAACCGGCCCGGGACGGCAGCACCGACGTGACCGTGCGGACCTGGACGAACGCCACCCCGGGCCGCTGGGACCCCCGCCCCGGCGAACCGGACACCATCCCCCTGGACGACCTCGGACGAGCGGTCGACCAGGCGCTCCGGCGCGGCACCCAGCTCTGGCTGGTGCCCCGTGAACCGGACGCGGGCGGACTCAAGGAGCCGCCTGCGTACATAGAGTTCCTCCTTCCGTACGACCTGATGAACCACGATGTGGCGGGGTTGACGTTCGCCATCGGCGACGGTGAGCCCACTCCGCTCGGTCTGCGGTACGGGGTGCACCTACGCAGCCTGGAACGCATGCGTACGGACAACGCCGTGGTCCGCCAGCAGTGGCAGCGGCGCTGGGCGGCGCTGAAGCACCATGGGATCGCGGTGCACCCCTGGAGAGAAGCGGACGCCCGGCGGCAGCGCGCGTGGCAGATCGCTCTCGCGGGGGAAACAAGAAGTACGGCAGTGCTGTTGGACGCGCCGACCGGGCCGCCGGCCCTGGAGGCACTCAAAGCGGCGATCGCGGAGGGGATCGGGCTGGCCGTCTGGGACCGCAGAGGCGTGTTCATGGAGGAGAGACGCGAAGTGGTGACCGCCGTCTTCGCCGCCGTCGCGCTGCCCGTACAGCTCCCCTCCGTCATGCACCGCATGCGTCTGAACGCCGAGAGCGGCGCGGCGGACGCGGTTCAGTACCTGGCCCGGAACGTCGGATTCCTGTGGGACGACCCCACGCGGGTCGTCGACGTCCAGGCCCCCGACCCCGGCGATCTCGCCAGCTGAGTGAGGAGGCTTCGGCATGAGCGCACAGGAACGGACGGCCGCGGACGACTGGCGGGTCTTCCACGCCACCGGACGCCCGCAGGACGCCCCACCCGTGCTGCCGGACCCACCGCCCTGGCGGCGGTTCCGCGGCGGCCCGGCCCAGGCCCCGCCCCCGGACGACGCCGAGGCCGCGCTGCGCCGCCTCGGCCCCGGCGGCCTCACACCCCAGCTCGACGACGAGCAGATCGAGACGGTCAACGCCGCCCTGCTGCTGCGCCGCCCCCTCCTGATCACCGGCCCGCCCGGTGTCGGCAAGTCGACGCTGGCCTATCTGATCTCGCGTGAGCTGGGCCTCGGCCGGGTACTCGAATGGAACATCGTGAGCCGTACGAGCCTGCGCGACGGCCTGTACGTCCACGACGCCATGGGCCGCGCCCAGGCCATCGCCGCCTGGCAGGCGGGGCTGCGCGACACGGCCCGGGCGGAGCCGGTGTTCGAAGACGAAGGCGAACAGGCCGTCAACTCCTCGCCTCTGTCAAAGGATCGTCAACTTGCGCCGGTAATCGGCGAGTTCATTACACTGGGACCGCTGGGTACCGCCCTGCTGCCCTATGAACGGCCCCGGGTGCTTCTCGTCGACGAACTCGACAAGAGCGACATCGACCTGCCGAACGACCTGTTGCACGTTCTGGAGAATGGAAGTTATGAGGTTCCCGAGCTGGTGCGCGACGCCGCCGACGCGGCGCACGTGCACACCAGCGATCCGGGAGGCCGGGCCGTGGTGCGCGACGGACGTGTCGAGTGCCGGGAGTTCCCGGTCGTGGTGATCACCAGCAACGGGGAGCGGGAGTTTCCCGCCGCCTTCCGCCGCCGCTGCCTGCCGATGGAGATGCACACCCCCACCCGGGAGCAACTACTGGCCATGGTGGAAGGGCACCTGGGCCGCAGGCCGCGCGGCACCGAAGACCTCGTCGACCTGTTCGTTCAACGGGTCCAGGCGGGCGGCGTGCACTCCCTCGACCAGTTGCTCAACGCTGTCCAGATGACTACCGCGGGTGGTTTCCAGGCTGACGGTGACGGGCGTAAGCTCGTCGAATTGCTGCTCCGCGACCTCGCGAAGGGCCGCTGATGACCCGGGAGCGCGCATCCGGACCGGGCGACGGGGATCCCGCATCGGGACCGCCGCCTCCTTCGGTGTACCCCGAGCCGCTCGCGCAGGCGAGCGAGCGCGGAGACCGGGTCCCCGCCGCTCCCGAACCCTTCGTGCCGCGCTGGCAGGAGTTCGCCGACGCCGTATGGCTCGCCGCGCACCGGAACCGGTACGGCGGCCCCGGCGAAGCGGCCCAGGAGGCACCCGCCGCGCAGGCCGTGCTTCCCCAGGATTCCGAGGCCGGACCACCGCCCCGGCCACCAGCGGACGAAGCCGAACTCCCCGACCGCCCCGAGCCCGACGGGGACGTCCCCGCCCAGCCCCCGCCCGCACACCGCACCCCCGCCGTGTCGAACCTCGCCGACGGTCGGCCGGCCACCCGGCCCGGCGATCGCGTCTTACCCCACCCCGAGGGCCGCTTCACCCTGCACCTCGGGCCACCGCTGCTGCCCCGCGCCGAACCGGATCCGTCGGGCCCCGGCCGCTTCACGGCCCTGCTCGCGCGCGCCCTGCACCAGCTGGCCCGCCGCGTCCCGTCCCGCGACAGCCTGGAGCTGGACGAGGAGACCACGGCCGAACAGGGCCTCGTCGACGGGTTGTGGATGCCGTTCCTGCGTCCCTCCCGCGTCTCCGCCTTCGAACTGGTGCTGCTGCTCGACGACGCGCCCACCATGCGGATCTGGGAGGAGAGCGCCGCGCGCCTGGCCCGCGCCGCCGAGCACAGCGGTGCCTTCCGCGGCGTGCGCACGCTCCGGGTGACCGTCCCGCGCACCGGCACCGCCACCCTGCGCTGGTCCACGGGCCGGGCCGTCGCCGACCCCGCCGAACTGCTCGACGGCCGGGGCAGCCGGATCTTCCTCGTCGTCACCGACGGACTCGCCCACGGCTGGGCCGCCACCGCCGCCGACGACCTCCTCGGCCGCCTCGCCCACGCCGGCCCCACCGCCCTCGTCCACCTGCTCCCGCCGCACCTGCGCCACCGCTCCTCGCTCTACCCCTACCCGGCCGTCCTGGAGGCAGGGGGGTTCGGCGCCCCCAACGGCAGCCTCGGGCACTGGGCGCCGCCCGGCGGCCCCGATCCCATGCGACCCCTGCCCGACGCGGGCGACGACTCCGTCGCCGTCCCGGTGCTGTCCCTCAAACCCGCCTCCCTCGCCGCCTGGTCCGACCTGGTCACCGGCGGGCGGGGCGTCCGGCGTTCACTGCCCGTGGTGCTGGCCGGTGCCCTCAGCAAGGGCGCGCCCGCCCCCGGACTGCGCGCCCCGCGCCCTGCCCCGGGCCGCCACCGCCGCCGTACGGCGCTTCTTCAGCCTCGCCACCCCCTCCGCCCGTCGGCTCGCCACCCAACTGGCGGCCGTGCCCTTCGACTTCGACCTCGTCGAGCAGCTGCGGCGGCGCGTCATGCCGGAGACCGGTCCGGATCACCTCGCCGAGATCCTCATGGGCGGGCTGATCGACTGGGAGGGCGGCGGCCAGGGGCGCCCCGAGTTCGCCGAGGGCGTGCGCGAGGCCCTGCTCGCGACCACCACGCGCAGCCAACTCGCCCACACCGTCAGCGTGGTGGGCGAGCTGCCCGCCGCCGGGGAGCGGGGCGTCGCCCTGCGCGCCGCCCTCCACGACCCGCTGCGGACCAGGCTCCCCGACCCCGCCGAACACGGCTGGGCGCGCAGCGAACTCGCCGTGATGCGCGCCCTGTCGGGGCCCTACGCCGACCGCGCCAGGCGCATCGAACCGAATCTGTCCAGGAATCCGCCCGCCGCCGCGGCGGAACGGGTGGAGAACAGCCCGCCTGCCCAGCCACCCCCACAGGTGAATAATCCGGGCGAAACGACTCCATCCAGCCCAGTGGACATCAACCCGGATTCGGCTGTGTCCGATCCGACCGGAGAATCCGCGCCGTCGCCGACGGCCGGCCTCGACCCACAACAGACCCCGGAGGCAGAGCCGCTCATGCAGCGCACCACGACCGCAACGCCGGCCCTACTGGTGAACGTGCCCATGCGCAACACATCGTTCGTCGGCCGCCAGGCGCTGCTGAGGGCCGTGGAGGAGCAGCTCGCCGCCCAGGACACCGCCGCCGTGCTGCCCAACGCCCTGCACGGTCTCGGTGGTGTGGGCAAGTCGCAGCTGGCACTGGAGTACATCTACACCCACCAGCGCGACTACCGGATCATCTGCTGGATCCCCGCCGAGCGCGAGAGCCTCATCCTGGCCGCGCTCTCCTCCCTCGCTTCCCAGCTGGGCGTCGCCCCGGCCGGCCAGGACAGCCTCGGCGCCGCCGCGGCCAACACCGCCGTGCCCGCCGTACTGGAGGCGCTGCGCACCGGAACGCCCTACGACAACTGGCTGCTGGTGTTCGACAACGCCGAGGACATCGAGGCGGTGCGCGGCTACTTCCCGCACAACGGGCCGGGCAAGGTCATCGTCACCTCCCGGAACCGGGGCTGGGAGCGGGTGGCCACCTCCCTGCCGGTGAACGTCTTCGAGCGTGACGAGTCCATCGAGCTGCTCCAGAAGCGCGCCAAGGACCTCCCCCGGGAGGACGCCGACCGGCTGGCCGAGGCCCTCGGCGACCTGCCGCTGGCCGTGGAGCAGGCGGGCGCCTGGCTCGGGGTCACCGGCATGGAGGTCGACGAGTACCTCGAACTCCTCGCCCAGCGCAGCCCGGAGATCCTGGAGATCGAGCAGAGCCCCGACTACCCGGTCTCCGTCGCCGCCGCCTGGGACATCTCCCTGGAGCGGATCAGGCAGAACAACCCGGGAGCCCGCCAACTGCTGGACATCTGCGCCAGCATGGCCCCCGAGCCGATCCCGAGGTCGATCCTGCGCAGCAGCCGGGGCGTCAACATCACGCCGCAGATCGACCCGATGCTGCGCGAGCCGATCAGACTGAACCGGGCGATCCGCGACCTCAGCCAGTTCTCCCTGATCAAGGTGGACCCGCGCGCGGGCACCCTCCAGATGCACCGCCTGCTCCAGACCGTGCTCCTCGCCAAGCTGAGCGAGGAGGAACGCGAGCGGATGCGGGACGCGGCCCACCAGCTGCTGTCCGCGGCCAACCGCGGCCCGTTCGGTTCCTCCCAGGAATGGCGCGACTACCAGGCGCTGCTGCCGCACGTCCTCGCCTCCCAGGCGGTCACCAGCACCGACCCATATGTGCGCGACCTCGTCTACGACACCATGTGGTTCCTCTACTACTGGGGTGACCACGAGGGTGCCGCGTCCTTCGGCCGGCAGGCGTGGAGCGCCTGGCTCGCCGCCTCGGGCGAGGAGGACATCTACGTCGTCCGGATGACCAAGGGCTTCGCCTTCCTCCTGCGCCAGATCGGACAGATCGCCGAGTCGATCCCGCTCACCGAGAAGGCGCTGGAAGTGTCTCGCCGGATGGAGGTGGAACCGGAGGAACTCATCGACTCCCTGTGCGAGATGTCCGACGCCCACCGCTACCAGGGCCGCTTCCAGGAGGCGCGGGACCTGGGCAAGGAGGCCACCGAACTGGCTCGCTCACTGTTCGGGCCCGACGACCCGGCCACGCTGCGGGCCAGCCACAGCTGGGGCGTCGACCTGAGACTGTGCGGGGAGTTCACGGAAGCGCTGTCGCTGGACCAGGAGACCGCCCGCCAGCGCGACCTGCTGCTCGGCGGTGCCAGCTTCTTCACGCTCAACACCATGCACTGCGTCGGCATCGACATGCGTGAGGCGGGCCGCTACTCCGACGCCCGGGACTGGCAGGAGGACGTCTACCGCCAAGCGTTCACCGCGCTGGGCGAAAAGCACCCCCTGACCCTGCGGATCGCCCGCTCCCTCGGCGTCTGCCGCCGCCGGGACGGGGATCTGGCCGAGGGCGCCAAACTCACCGAGGAGACCCTGCGCAACTTCAAGTCGCGTTACGGCGACGAGCACCTCGACTCGCTCACCACGGCGACCAACGTCTGCGTCGACCGGCGACTGTCAGGGGACCTGGAAGGGTCGCTCCGGATCGCGGAGTCCACCGTGGCCCGGCTCGTGCGGCGCCTCGGCGAAGACCACGCGCACACCCTGGTGACCCGGGCGAACCTGGCGGCCACCCTGCGCGCCGTGGGCTCGCTGGACACCGCGCAGGAGGTGGAGGACGACGTGGCGCGCCGACTCGCCGACACGGTCGGGGCACGTCACATGATCGCCCTCACCGTGGGCATCGGTCAGGCCAACACCGCATACGCGCGACTCGACTTCGAGCGGGCGCACGCCATCGACTCCGCCAACCTGCCGCTGCTGACAGAGGTGGCGGGCGCGGACCACCCGCTCACCCTCTCGTGCACCTCCAACCTCTCCCTGGATCTGCGGGGACTCGGCCGGGCCGACGAGGCGGACGTGCTTCAGCGCAAGGCGGTGGAGGGCTTTGCCGCGGTGCTGCGCAACGACCACCCCTGGCTCCAGGCCGCCCGCCAGCGCCGGCGCATCGAGTGTGATGTGGTCCCCATGCCCATGTGACACGGGCCGCGTCTGTCTGACTGTCCTCAACCTCCCTATGGTGAAAGGAGGTTGAGGCAGCAAAGGTCATCACGTCACGGGGGGCGCATGACGGCGGTCGTCTTCGTTCACGGAACCGGGGTGCGTGAACCCGGATTCTCGGCGCTGGTGGGGCGCGTCGCGGCCGGGCTGGCCGCACAGCGCGGCGGGCTGGAGGTCGTGCCTTACGACTGGGGCGCGGCACACGGTGCCAGACTCGCGGCCGGCGGCGCCAGCCTGCCGCCCCGGTCCGGCACCACGCGCGGTCCCGGTTCGGACCCGGGGGACGAGACGACCACGGCGTGGGCCGTCCTCTACGCCGACCCGTACGCCGAACTGGCCTCGGTGGCCGCCGAGGCCGGCCCGGTCGTCGAACGTCCGCCCGGCACCGTACCGCCGCAGCAGCACATCCGCGCGCTGCTCACCGCACTCGCCGCCCGGGGCGACGAACCGGGAGCCGAGGCGGGCCCCGGACTGGCCCGGGCCGCCACCGGCCTGGCCGCACACCCCCTGCTCGGTCCCGCCGCCGACGCCCTCGACCCGGCGGACCTCGCCGTCGTCGCGGCCCGCTCCCTGACCGCGCGCCTCATATCCGACGCCCTCGAAGCCGACTCCCCGCTCGTACCGGTCGGTGAGACGCGGGACGCCGTCACCGACCGGATCGCCGAGGCCCTCGGCGCGCCGCCCCGGGGTACGGAGCGGGGAGTGCGCACCTGGCTGCTGCGGACGGCGGGAGCGGCGGCCTCGCGGGCCGTCGAACGCCGCCGCCGGGCCCTCACCGAGGCCGCCCACCCCGCCGCCGGTGACATCCTGCGCTACCTGAGCCGGGGCGCGGCCTTCCGGGCCGGCCTGCGCGCCCTGGTCGCCGGCCTGGAGCCGCCCGTCGCCGTGGTCGGTCACAGTCTCGGCGGCATCATCGCCCTGGACACACTGATCTCCGCCCCGCTGCCCCAGGTCGGCCTCCTGGTGACGGCCGGATCCCAGGGGCCGTTCCTCTACGAGTCGGGCTCCCTGCCGTCGCTCGAGCACCCCGAGCCCCTGCCGCCGCACGTCCCCGCCTGGCTGAACCTGTACGACCCGCGCGACCTGCTCGGCCATCTCGGCGCGGAACTCTTCCCGGGGCGGGTCACCGACGTCCCCGTCGACAGCGGTCAGCCGTTCCCCGCCGCGCACAGTGCCTACTGGACCAACCCGGCCGTGTACCGCCACATCGTGGACCACCTGCCGTGACCGGGCCCATGCCGCCCCTCGACCCGGCCCGGGTGCACGCCCTGATCGTCGGCATCGAGGCCTACGAGGCCGGTGACACCTGGCGGCTGCCCGGGCCCGCCCGGGACGCCGTGCGATTCCGGCGGCTGCTGCGGGACGCCGGGGTGCCGGAGTCCCGACTCCGGCTGCACCTGGCACCTCTGCCGTCGTACGACCCGCAGGTCCCGTACGAGCGTGCGGACCAGGCGACCCTGCGCCGGGTCCTCGTCCGTGAACTCTCCCTGGCCGAAGGGGACGTGCTGTGGGTCTGGTGGGGCGGCCACGGTGTGCTGGACCGGGCCGGGCGGCTCCGGCTGTTCTGCGCGGACGCGGGCGTCACCGACAAGGTGGGCATCGACCTGGACTCCGCGCTCGCCCGGTACGCGGGTGACGCCGTGCCGGGACTGCGTGAACAGATGTGGATCGTGGACGCCTGCGAGACCTTCGAGGAGGACCTCGCCTTCCGGGAGGCGCTGCCCGCCGACGCCCTGCCCGTGGGCCGGCCCACCCATGCGCACCGGCAGACCGTGCTGCGCGCCGCGGGCAGGGGCAGGGCGGCGGCCAACGACCCGGTCCGTGCCACCGGCCTGTTCTCCGACGTCCTGCTGGGTCTGCTGGCCGATCGGGCGGCCGTTCTGCCCGCCCCGCCCGATCCGGAGGAATTGTTTCCGGCCGTTCGGGCGCGCATCGCGGCCCTCAGGGAAGAGGGCCGTACTCTTCAGCATCCCGAGATCCGGCTCCAGGGCCCGGATCGCGTCGAGACCCTGCCCCCGGCCGTGCCGCCCATCGTGCCGCGCCCCCTCACAGCGATGCAGCGGGTCGTGGAAGCCCTCCTCGCCTATCCCCTGATGACCGACCCCGAGGAACGCCAGACGGTCGTCTCCGCGCTGAACTCCCGTGTCACAGCCGTGCTGCGCCGTCACAGCAGGGCGCGCACCGATGTCGTCAACATCGTCAGCGGGCTCGCCCGGCGGAACCCGGAGGCACTGTGGGACCTGTTCGACGCCGTGGTGTCCGTCGACGACGACCCGGAACTGAAGGCCGAACTCGCGGCTGCGCTGGCCGAGTTGGCACCCGCATCGGCGCGTCGGCTTGATCGCCAGTGATCAGTGGCGTGATCGTACGGTTTTCGCCCCCGGGGTAAATGGCCATGATGGAAAAACACGGGGCATCGCGTGCCACCGTGCGAGAAGGGGGAGCACCTTGGACCAGCCGCCCGTTCTGCACCACGCCGGAGCCGCCGCACCCGATCCGGTCGTCGCCACCTCGGGGACCGATGTCTGGGAATCCGATCTGGCGGACCTGGCGGCGCTGCCCCTGAGCGCCGTGGACGGTCTCCCCGCCCTGCCCCCCGGCACGCGCCTGCTGACCGAGGTACTGCGCGCCCGCAGCAGCATGAGGAGCGGTGAGGGCTCAGGCGCCCGAGCAGACTAGCCGCCGACCGTCCCGACGGCAGCCCCCGGTGCGACACCCGCACGCGCACCGGGTCCCGTGCATGTCCGCCAAGCGACCGGAGGCCCGCGACGATGACCAGCGAGCAGCACCTCGCTCCACTCCGCATGCCGGACCGGCTCTTCGCGGAGCTGGCCGCCGGAGGTGGCTCGGCGGCGGCCGTCGCCTTCCTCGAACGAGCCGAGCGCGCCCGGCGCTTGCTGCTCCTGCGCACCCTCCTCGACCATCTCGGCGCCCTGCCCACACCCCTCACCCCGGTCACCGAGGCCTGGCGGGTGCTCAAGGAAGCGGCCGAGAAGTCACCCGAGCCGGTCGAACGCCTGCTGCTGGCCCCGGCGACCGGTGGCTGGATGTCCCACATGCTGCGCCGGGTGCACGGCACGGCGAGCGGGCCGCCGCTGTGGGCGGAGGCGGGCCACCTGAGCGCGCTGGCCCTGTCGGCCTCCGTGCACGGGGGCACCGAGACGGCGCTCGGTGTTCCGCTGACCAGCGGCCGGCTGCACCTGCCCGGGCTCGGGATGGTCCGACTCCCCGATGCCAGAAGGGGCCTGGCGGTCGGCCGGGCCACGACCGCCGGGGGAGAGCTGACGGTCACCGGGCCGGGCCGTACGAACGGCTCGGTGCGGGTGACCTGCCGTCCGCTGCGGCAGCGCACCGCCGCCGACGGGGACACCTGGCTCCCGCTGCGCACCCTCACCCACACCCGCCCCGACGGCGAAGCCGCCACGGTGGTGCTCGAAGACCTCGACCCCTACCGCGATCTCGACGACCACCTGCCCCCCGCCCGGCTCGACGAGGACGAGGCACGGGAGTGGCAGCGGCTGTTCGGCGAGGCCGTGCGGATCCTCGCCCGCCCGGGGCCGCCGGGGCCGGGCCGGGTCGACCCGGGCATGATCCGGGCGATCGTGCCCTTCGGACGCACCGCGGTCAGCCCGCCGGCGCTGCCGTTCGTCCAGGTGTCGGCCTCCAGCGGCGACTCCTTCGGCGGCATGCTCATCGTCCGCCCGGCCTCCGCGCTCGCCCTCGCCGAAACCCTGGTGCACGAACTCCAGCACAGCAAGCTGGCCGCCCTCCTCCACCTGTTCCCGCTGCTGGAGGACGACCGTGCCGAGCGCTACTACGCCCCCTGGCGCACCGACCCCCGCCACCTCACCGGCCTGCTGCACGGCGCCTACGCCTTCACCGGTGTCGCGGGCTTCTGGCGGGACCGGCTGGCCGAGGCGGAGGGGGGCGAGGCGGCCGAGCGGGCCGCCTACTTCTTCGCCCTGCGCCGCCTGCAGAGCCGTCTGGCCGTGCGCACCCTGCTGACCAGCGGCCGGCTGACCATGCCCGGCCGGGCTCTGGTGTCCGGGCTGGCCCGCACGCTCGACACCTGGCTGCGCGAACCGGTGCCGCCCGCCGCCCTGACCCGGGCCCGCACGGCCGCGGCCCTGCACCGCACCGAGTGGCGCCTGCGCAACGTCGACCCCGCGGTCGAGCCGCCGTCGGACGGCCCTCGCTTCCGCCGCGACCGCGCCCCCTGGCCCGACGTCCGCACCCACGCCTTCGCCGCGCGCTCCCGCGCCCCGCACACCGCCGACGAGCACCTCGCCGCCGGGGACGCGGCCGCCGCGCTCGCCCGCTACGCCGAGCGGCTGGCCGCCGACCCCGCCGAGCCGCACGCCCTCGCCGGGTGGATCGTCGCCCGGGCCGTGCTCGACCCGGGGCGGGAGACGCGGCGCATGCTGGCACGGCCGGAGCTGCTCCAGCCGCTGCCCAGCGGATGACCCGGAAGCCGACCGATTGTCGTCAGACAGACACGAACAAGAGTCGGGCGGAAACGGGCGACCAGCGAGTCAAGTCGGCCCGAGGTGGTCAGGATGGAGGCATGGCATACCACGTCCACTCCGAGGCCGGGCGGCTGCGCCGTGTCATCCTGCACCGGCCCGATCTCGAGCTCAAAAGGCTCACCCCCAGCAACAAGACCTCGCTGCTCTTCGACGACGTGCTGTGGGTGCGCAGGGCCCGCGCCGAGCACGACGGGTTCGCCGACGTGCTGCGCGACCGGGGCGTCACCGTCCACCTCTTCGGTGACCTGCTGGCCGAGACGCTCGAGGTCCCGGAGGCCAGATCCCTCGTCCTGGACCGGGTCTTCGACGAGAAGGAGTACGGCCCCCTCGCCACCGACCACCTGAGAGCCGCCTTCGAGACGCTGCCCGCCCGCGACCTGGCCGAGGTGCTGGTCGGCGGCATGACGAAACGCGAGTTCCTGGACGTCCACCCGGAGCCGACCTCCGTGCGCTTCCACGTCATGGAACTGGACGACTTCCTGCTGGGCCCCCTGCCCAACCACCTCTTCACCCGCGACACCTCCGCCTGGATCTACGACGGCGTCTCCATCAACGCCATGCGCTGGCCCGCCCGGCAGCGCGAGACCGTGCACTTCGAGGCGATCTACCGGCACCACCCGCTGTTCCGGGACGAGGACTTCCACGTCTGGTCCGAGGGGCAGCCCGACTACCCGTCGACCATCGAGGGCGGGGACGTCCTCGTCATCGGCAACGGGGCGGTGCTCATCGGCATGAGCGAGCGCACCACGCCCCAGGCCGTCGAGATGCTCGCGCACAAGCTGTTCGCGGCCGGTTCCGCCGAGACGATCGTGGCCCTGGACATGCCCAAGCGGCGCGCCTTCATGCACCTCGACACCGTGATGACGATGGTCGACGGCGACACCTTCACCCAGTACGCGGGTCTCGGCATGCTCCGCTCGTACACCATCGAGCCGGGCGTCGGCGAGAAGGAGCTGAAGGTCACCGACCATCCGCCGGAGCACATGCACCGCGCGATCGCCGCCGCGCTCGGCCTGAACGAGATCCGGGTGCTGACCGCCACCCAGGACGTGCACGCGGCCGAGCGCGAGCAGTGGGACGACGGCTGCAACGTCCTGGCCGTCGAGCCGGGCGTCGTGGTCGCCTACGAGCGGAACGCCACCACCAACACCCACCTGCGCAAACAGGGCATCGAGGTGATAGAGATCCCGGGCAGTGAGCTGGGGCGGGGGAGGGGCGGGCCGCGGTGCATGAGCTGCCCCGTGGAACGGGAGGCGGTGTAGCGGCCTCCGGTCCCGGGCCGGCGTCCCGTATATACATGCTGAGCTTCGTATAGTATTCCAGGAGTCTGTGTCCCCGTATCCCTGGAGCGCCCCCATGGCGACAGTCCCGACCGCCCTCGCCGGCCGCCACTTCCTCAAGGAGCTGGACTTCACGCAGGAGGAGTTCCGCGGCCTGGTCGAGCTGGCCGCCGAGCTGAAGGCCGCCAAGAAGGCCGGGACGGAGACGCCGTACCTGCGCGGCCGGAACATCGCCCTGATCTTCGAGAAGACCTCCACCCGCACCCGCTGCGCCTTCGAGGTCGCGGCCGCCGACCAGGGCGCCTCGACGACGTACCTCGACCCCTCCGGCTCGCAGATCGGGCACAAGGAGTCGGTCAAGGACACCGCGCGGGTGCTGGGCCGGATGTACGACGCGATCGAGTACCGGGGCGACAGCCATCAGAAGGTCGAGGAGCTGGCGGCGTTCGCCGGGGTCCCCGTCTACAACGGGCTCACCGACGACTGGCACCCGACGCAGATGCTCGCCGACGTGCTGACCATGACCGAGCACTGCGCCAAGCCGCTCACCGGGACGACCTTCGCCTACCTGGGCGACGCCCGCTTCAACATGGGCAACTCCTACCTGGTGACCGGCGCCCTGCTCGGCATGGACGTACGGCTCGTCGCCCCGAAGGCCTACTGGCCGGCCGAGGAGGTCGTCGACCGGGCCCGCGCGCTCGCCGAGGGCAGCGGCGCCCGCATCACGCTCACCGAGACCCTGGACGAGGGTGTCCGCGGCGCCGACTTCGTCGCCACGGACGTCTGGGTCTCCATGGGCGAGCCGAAGGAGGTCTGGGACGAGCGCATCGCCGCCCTCGCCCCGTACGCCGTGACCATGGACGTCCTGCGCGCCACCGGCAACCCGGACGTGAAGTTCCTGCACTGCCTGCCCGCCTTCCACGACCTCGGCACCAAGGTCGGCCGCGAGATCCACGCCTCGCACGGCCTGCAGTACCTGGAGGTCTCCGACGAGGTCTTCGAGTCGGCCCACTCGGTGGTCTTCGACGAGGCGGAGAACCGCATGCACACCATCAAGGCGGTCCTGGTCGCGACGCTCGGATGAACCCGGCGGGCCTCAGGCCGACGGACGCCGCTGAGCCGGTACCGCGGGCAGTCTGAACCACACGGCCTTGCCGGACTCGGTCGGCCGGTGGCCGCAGGACGAGCTCAGGGCGCGGATCAGCAGCAGTCCGCGCCCGTGCTCCTGCCAGGGGTCGGGCGGCCCGCCGGCCGGACAGGTCAGGTCGCCGGGCGGCGCCGGGTCGGTGTCGTGCACCTCCACCTGGCAGCCCGACGGCATCAGCTCCACGACCAGCTCTATCGGCGTCTCGCCCGGGGTGTGCTCCACGGCGTTCGCCACCAGCTCCGCCGTGAGCAGCTCGGCGGTGTCGCAGTCCGCCCCGTGCTCCAGCTCGGCCAGCGCCGTACGGACCAGGGCACGGGCCACGGGCACCGCCGCCGCGGTGTGCGGCAGCGCGATGCGCCAGGAGGCGGGGGCTGAGGGGAGTTCGTACAAGGCGGGTCCGTTCATGGAGCAGGACGTCCTGCTTTCAACCTGATGAATGGTACGGCGCCCCTCTTCCGAGGCGTCCCAGGGGCACCGTCGGGAGGCGCCTTCGCCCCCTTGCCGACGGCTTACCCAGGTGAACGCCGTGCCGCGCGCAGCTGCTCCCGCCGTTACGTCGGCGTGGACGATCTGTGACGGATGTGACCGGCCCGGGTCACGCCGGACCCACACCGGAGTCCTACCCGGACGGCCTATCACGCACTCATGACGACAGTCACGAATGAGTGATAGCTTCGTGGGGTAGAGCTCAGTGAGGCCGTGCCCGCCCGAGGAGGCCGCCCGTCATGAGTCCCTTCACCGGCTCCGCCGCCCGTACCCCCGGCTGGGAGCATCTGCGCGTCGACCTCGCCGACGGCGTCGCGACCGTCACCCTGGCCCGCCCCGCCAAGCTCAACGCGCTCACCTTCGGCGCCTACGCCGACCTGCGCGACCTGCTCGCCGAGCTGTCCCGCGAGCGGTCCGTACGGGCCCTGGTGCTGGCCGGCGAGGGACGCGGCTTCTGCTCCGGCGGCGACGTCGACGAGATCATCGGCGCCACGCTCGCCATGGACACCGCCCAGCTCCTCGACTTCAACCGGATGACCGGCCAGGTGGTCCGCGCGATCCGCGAGTGCCCGTTCCCGGTGATCGCCTCGCTGCACGGCGTGGCGGCGGGCGCCGGAGCGGTCCTCGCCCTGGCCGCAGACTTCCGCGTCGCCGACCCCACCACCCGCTTCGCCTTCCTCTTCACCCGCGTCGGCCTCTCCGGCGGCGACATGGGCGCGGCCTACCTGCTGCCCCGGGTCGTCGGCCTCGGCCACGCGACCCGCCTGCTGATGCTGGGCGACCCGGTCCGCGCCCCCGAGGCCGAGCGCATCGGCCTGATCAGCGACCTGACGGAGGAAGGCCGGGCGGACGAGACCGCGCGGCAACTGGCCCACCGCCTGGCGGGGGGCCCGGCCCTGGCCCACGCCCAGACCAAGGCTCTCCTGACGTCCGAGCTGGACATGCCCCTGGCGGCCTCGATCGAACTCGACGCCTCGACCCAGGCCCTCCTCATGACCGGAGAGGACTACGCCGAATTCCACGCGGCGTTCACGGAGAAGCGCCCTCCCAAATGGAGCGGACGGTGACGGCAACACCCTCAGGGGCGCGGGGAACTGCGCGAGCAACCGCACACCACCCGCACCCGCACACCCGTCCCGGCCACCCCCTGCGCGTCGCGGTCATCGGCGGCGGCCCCGGCGGCCTCTACGCCGCCGCCCTCCTCAAGCACCTTGATCCACGACGCGACATCACCGTCTGGGAACGCAACGCCCCCGACGACACCTTCGGCTTCGGCGTGGTCCTCTCCGACGAGACCCTCGGCGGCATAGAGCACGCCGACCCCACGGTCTACCAGGCCCTCCAGCGGGACTTCGTCCGCTGGGACGACATCGACATCGTCCACCGCGGCGTCCGCCACACTTCCGGCGGCCACGGCTTCGCCGCGCTCGGCCGCCACCGCCTGCTGGAGATCCTCCACGACCGCTGCCGCGAACTCGGCGTGGACCTCCGCTTCCACACCGAGGCCCCGAAGGACCTCCCGCGGACCCACGACCTGGTCATCGCCGCGGACGGCGTCCACAGCACGACCCGCGAGACCTACGCGGACGTCTTCCGCCCGCGGGTCACGGCACACCGCTGCCGCTACATCTGGCTCGCCGCCGACTTCCCCTTCGACTCCTTCCGCTTCGAGATCGCCGAGACCGAACACGGCGTGATGCAGCTCCACGGCTACCCCTACGCCCCCGACGCGTCGACGGTGATCATCGAGATGCGCGAAGAGGTCTGGCGCGCGGCCGGCTTCGACGAGCTCGACGAGGCGGAATCGATCGAACGCTGCGCCAAGATCTTCACCGAGGCACTCCAGGGCCGCCCCCTGACGTCGAACAACTCCACCTGGACGACCTTCCGCACGGTCGTCAACGAGTGCTGGTCGCACGGCAACGTCGTCCTCCTCGGCGACGCCGCCCACACCGCCCACTTCTCCATCGGCTCCGGCACCAAGCTCGCCGTCGAGGACGCCCTGGCCCTGGCGGCCTGCCTGGAGGAGCAGGACTCCCTGCCGGATGCCCTGGCCGCGTACGAGGCGGAGCGGCGGCCCGTCGTCGCCTCCACGCAGCGCGCGGCACGCGCCAGCCTGGAGTGGTTCGAGAACCTCGCCCTCTACCTGGACCAGCCGCCCCGCCAGTTCGCCTTCAACCTGCTCACCCGCAGCCGCCGCGTCACCCACGACAACCTCCGCCTGCGCGACGCCCGGTTCACGGAGGAGGTGGAGCGCGAGTTCGGCTGCCCGCCCGGCACACCCCCCATGTTCACCCCGTTCCGGCTGCGCGGCCTGACCCTGCGCAACCGGGTCGTCGTCTCACCCATGGACATGTACTCGGCGGTCGACGGCGTCCCCGGCGACTTCCACCTCGTCCACCTCGGCGCCCGGGCACTCGGCGGGGCCGGGCTGGTGATGACGGAGATGGTGTGCGTCAGCGAGGAGGGCCGGATCACGCCCGGCTGCGCCGGCCTCTGGTCCGGACGGCAGGCGGAGGCCTGGAAGCGGATCACGAACTTCGTGCGCGCGCAGGCCCCCGGCACGGCGATCGGCGTGCAACTCGGCCACAGCGGCCGCAAGGGGTCGACGAAACTGATGTGGGAGGGCATGGACGAGCCGCTCCCGGAGGGCAACTGGCCGCTCGTGGCCGCGTCGCCGCTGCCGTACAAGCCGTCCGGCCAGACGCCGCGTGAACTCTCCCGCGCCCAGCTCACCGATCTGCGCGAGCAGTTCGCCGCCGCTGCCTGCCGTGCCGCCCGGGCCGGGTTCGACCTGCTGGAACTGCACTGCGCCCACGGCTACCTGCTCTCCGGCTTCCTCTCCCCGCTGACCAACCGGCGCACCGACGCCTACGGCGGCACCCTGGAGAAGCGGCTCCGCTTCCCGCTGGAGGTCTTCGACGCCGTACGGAACGTCTGGCCGGGGGAGCGGCCCATGACGGTCCGGATCTCCGCCACCGACTGGGCCGAGGGCGGGACCACCACCGAGGACGCCGTGGAGATCGCCCGGGCCTTCGCCGCGCACGGCGCCGACGCCATCGACGTCTCCACCGGGCAGGTCGTGGCGGACGAGCGGCCCGAGTACGGCCGCTCCTACCAGACGCCGTTCGCGGACCGCATCCGCCACAGCACCGGCGTCCCCGTGATCGCGGTCGGCGCCATCTCCTCCTGGGACGACGTCAACTCCCTGATCCTCGCGGGCCGAACGGACCTGTGCGCCCTGGCCCGCCCGCACCTCTACGACCCGCACTGGACCCTGCACGCGGCGGCCGAACAGGGCTACAGGGGCCCGGGCGCGACCTGGCCGGCCCCGTACCGCGCGGGCAGCCGCCGCCCCCGGACGGGCCGCACGGACGCCCCGAAGCCGCGGCTGAGCCTGTGAGGTGACGGCGGGTCCGCGCCGAACCGCGGGGTGAAAGGCGGGGGTTACCCACGTGGCGCCGCCACCGGGTCACTACGCTCTGTCGTCATCCGCTCACTACGGCGGCAAGGGACAGGCAGCCACCGATGACGGCCATCACCAGCATCAGACTCGACGACGGCTCGTTGCTGCGGGTCGAGACCACGGCACCGGCTTCGCCGCGCCCCGTGGCCGAGGACCCCAGTCCCTGGGAGTAGCACCCGACGGGACGCTCCTCGTCGTGGGAACGCCGGGGGCGGTGTCACAACCCCACGAACCGGGCCCCCGCCTCCCGCAGCCGCTCGTGCAGCCCCCGGAACACCGCCGACGAGCGGGCCCCCGGCCAGTCCCCGGGGAGCAGCTCGGAGGGGAGGCCGGGGTCGGTGTAGGGAAGGTGGCGCCAGGAGTCCAGGGCGAGGAGGTAGTCGCGGTAGGCCTCCTCGGGCGGGGTGTCGTCCCGCTTCTCCCAGTCGTGCAGGACGCGTTCGTGGCGGTCGAGGAACGCCTCGTGCTCCTTGGCGATGGCGGCCAGGTCCCACCAGCGGGCGACGGCCTCCGCGGTCGGCGCGAAGCCGAGGTGGTCGCCGCGGAAGAAGTCGACGTACGTGTCGAGCCGCAGCCGCTGGAGCGTGTGCCGGGTCTCCTCGTACAGCCGTGCGGGCGCGATCCACACGCCCGGGGCGGCCGTGCCGAAGCCGAGGCCGGCCAGCCGGGAGCGCAGCACGTGCCGCTTCTGCCGCTCCGACTCCGGCACGGAGAACACCGCGAGCACCCAGCCCTCGTCCTCGGGCGGTGCGGTGGCGTAGATGCGCCGGTCGCCGTCGTCGAGCAACTGGCGGGCGTCCGGGGACAGCGCGTACCCGGCCGCCCCCTGCGCGGTGCGGGCGGGCACGAGCAGTCCGCGTCTCTTGAGCCGTGACACGGAGGAGCGTACGGACGGGGCGTCCACGCCGACCGCGGCCAGCAGCCGGATCAGTTCGGCGACGGGCACGGGGCCCGGCACGAAGCGACCGTACGCGCCGTAGAGCGTGACGATGAGAGACCGTGGTGCATGCTGGTCGGACACGTTGATCATCTTAGGTCGTGCGGATCAGTCCCGGCCGCCCGCGGTGCGGAGTCGGAACCGCTGGAGCTTGCCGGTGGCCGTGCGCGGCAGCGCGTCGAGGAAGACGATCTCGCGGGGGCACTTGTACGGCGCGAGTTCCGTCTTGACGAAGGCGCGCAGCGCCCCGGCGTCCCGTTCGGCGCCCTCCTTCAGGACGGCGAAGGCGACCACGAGCTGGCCGCGTGCCTCGTCGGGCTGCCCGACGACCGCCGCTTCCACCACGTCCGGGTGACGCAGCAGCGCGTCCTCGACCTCGGGGCCCGCGATGTTGTACCCGGCCGAGATGATCATGTCGTCGGCGCGGGCGACGTAGCGGAAGTAGCCGTCGGGTTCGCGGACGTAGGTGTCGCCGGTGATGTTCCAGCCGCCCCGCACGTACTCCCGCTGCCGCGGGTCGGCGAGGTAGCGGCAGCCGACCGGTCCGCGCACCGCCAGCAGTCCCGGCTGTCCGTCGGGCACGGGCTCGCCGTCCTCGTCCTGCACGCGCGCCTGCCAGCCCGGTACGGGCACGCCCGTCGTCCCGGGCCTGATCCGGTCGTCCGCGGCGGAGATGAAGATGTGCAGCAGCTCGGTGGCGCCGATGCCGTTGATGACGCGCAGGCCCGTGCGCTCGTGCCAGGCCTGCCAGGTGGCCGCGGGCAGGTTCTCCCCGGCCGAGACGCAGCGCCGCAGGGACGAGACGTCGTGGCCGTCGAGGTCGTCGAGCATCGCGCGGTAGGCGGTGGGGGCGGTGAACAGCACGGAGACCCGGTGCCGGGCGATGGCCGGCAGCAGCTGTCGCGGTCCCGCCTGCTCCAGCAGCAGCGCGCTCGCCCCGGCGCGCAGCGGGAAGACGACCAGCCCGCCGAGGCCGAAGGTGAAGCCGAGCGGGGGGCTGCCCGTGAAGACGTCGTCGGCGCGGGGCCGCAGGACGTGCCGGGAGAAGGTGTCGGCGATGGCGAGGACGTCCCGGTGGAAGTGCATGCAGCCCTTGGGCCGGCCGGTGGTGCCGGAGGTGAAGGCGATCAGGGCCACGTCGTCGGCCGCGGTCGCGACGGCCTCGAACGGGGCCCGGGGTGCCGGGCGGTTGAGGAGGTCGTCCGGCGCGTCCCCGCCGTAGGTCGTGATCCGCAGGTCCGGGATCTCGGCCTTGGCGAGGTCGTCGACGGCGCGGATGTCGCACAGCGCGTGCCGCACCCGGGCGATCTCGCACATGGTGCTCAGCTCGTGCGGACGCTGCTGGGCGAGCACGGTGACCGCGACGGCGCCCGCCTTCAGCACGGCCAGCCAGCAGGCCGCGAGCCACGGTGTGGTGGGGCCGCGCAGCAGCACCCGGTTGCCGGGGACGACGCCGAGTTCGCCGGTGAGCAGGTGCGCGACGCGGTCCACCCGGGCGCGCAGGTCGCCGTACGTCCACGGCTCGCCGGCGGGGGTGAGGAACGCCGGGCGGTCGTCGGGCGGGCCGCCGAGCAGTTCGGCGGCGCAGTTGAGCCGTTCGGGGTAGCGCAGCTCCGGCAGGTCGAAACGGAGCTCGGGCCATTGGGCCGGAGGTGGCAGCTGGTCGCGGGCGAAGGTGTCGACGTGGGCCGTGCCCCCTGGATTCATACGGTTCGCCCCCTTGGCGTGGTGGGCTCGCCCCTGGAGCGTATCGTGTTGATGACGACAGTCAACGGTCCGCGATATCCTCGGAGTGCCCGGCCGGAAGCAGGGCGGCGGAGAAGGGACCGGCGATGACCGCATTCTCGCTCGAACCGGCACAACTCGCCTGGTGCGCCGAGCTGCGCACGCTGGCCGCGGAGCGGTTGCGCCCGTTGGCCGAGAAGGGCGAGTCCGGGCGGGTGAACCGGGCCCTGGTCGCCGAACTCGGCCGACTGGGGCTGCTCGCACGCCTGTTCACCTCGGGTGCGCTGGACCTGTGCCTGATGCGCGAGTCCCTCGCGTACGGCTGCACGGAGGCCGAGACGGCCCTCGCCCTCCAGGGCCTCGGCGCCCACCCGGTCCACACGCACGGCACCGAGGCCCAACGGGCCCGCTGGCTCCCGGGGGTGGCCGACGGCACGGCCGTCGCGGCCTTCGCCCTGAGCGAGCCCGGGGCGGGCTCGGACGCGGCGGCGCTGGAACTGACCGCCCACCCCGACGGCCCCGCCCGCTGGCGCCTCTCCGGCGAGAAGTGCTGGATCTCCAACGCCCCCGAGGCGGACTTCTACACCGTCTTCGCGCGCACCACCCCCGGTGCCGGCGCCCGCGGGGTCACGGCGTTCCTCCTGCCCGCCGACCGCCCCGGACTGACCGGACGCGGGCTCGACATGCTCTCGCCGCACCCCATCGGCGCACTCGACTTCGACGGCGTACCGGTGACGGCCGACGACGTGCTCGGCGAGGTCGACCGCGGCTTCCGGGTCGCCATGGGGACGCTCACCCTGTTCCGGCCCAGCGTCGGCGCCTTCGCCGTCGGCATGGCGCAGGCGGCCCTCGACGCGACCCTCGCCCACACCGCCCGCCGCGACGCCTTCGGCGGCACACTGCGGGACCTCCAGGCCGTCTCCCACCAGGTCGCCGAGATGGCCCTGCGCACGGAGGCGGCCCGCCTGATGGTGTACGCGGCGGCCACGGCGTACGACGCGGGCGCACCGGACGTCCCCCGGCGCTCCGCCATGGCGAAACTGCTCGCCACCGAGACCGCCCAGTACGTCGTCGACACGGCCGTCCAGTTGCACGGCGCCCGGGCGCTGCGCCGCGGCCACCTGCTCGAGCACCTCTACCGCGAGGTGCGTGCCCCCCGCATCTACGAGGGCGCCAGCGAGGTCCAACGCGGCATCATCGCCAAGGAGTTGTACGCCCGGCAGGAGGCACGGTGACCCCCGAACGCGTCAACCCGCCCGACCTGTCCCCGCCCGCCGGCTTCTCCCACGCCGTGGTCGTCTCCGGCTCCCGCGTGGTGTTCCTGGCGGGACAGACCGCCCTCGACGCCGACGGCAAGGTGGTGGGGCGGACCCTGCCCGAGCAGTTCGAGCGGGCCCTCGCCAACCTGCTGGCCGCCCTCACGGCCGCCGGCGGCACCCCGGCCGACCTGGCCCGCGTCACCGTCTACGCCACGGACATCGCCGCGTACCGCGCCCACGCCCGGGAACTGGGCCGCCGATGGCGCTCACTGGCCGGCCGCGACTACCCGGCCATGGCGGTCGTCCAGGTGGTCCGGCTGTGGGACGAGGAGGCGCTGGTGGAACTGGACGGGTTCGCCGTGCTGCCGTGAGGAGGGCGGTGGACTCGCCACCGAAGGGGTGAGGATCACGGGCGGCGGCCCGGAGGGCCGGTACGAGTGGAAACGCCATTTCACTCCTCCCGGGAGGTTCCCCTCATGCGTGTACGTCCCCTTCTCGGCGCGGCGGCCGGTGCCGCGCTGCTGTTCCTGACCGGCGCCGGGGCGACGCCCGCCGCCGCGTCCGTCCTCGCCCCCTCCGAGTCCGTGACGGTCGACGCGGTGGGCCGGATCGCCGCCGACGGCACCGTCACCCTGTCCGGCACCTACCGCTGCGTCGGCTCCAGCGGCCCCGTCTTCGTCAGCTCCTCCGTGAGCCAGGGCGTCTCCACCACCCGCTACGGCATCGGCGGCACCCGTGCCGTGTGCGACGGCGCGGTGCACCGCTGGGTGAACACGGGCCGCCCCATGCCCGGCGCGCTCACGCCCGGCGCCGCCCACGTCGAGGCCACCCTCATGGAGCTGCGCACCTCCAGCGGCCTGCCGCTGCCCAGCTTCCACGCCACCTCGGGGCAGGAGATCACCCTGGTGCAGAGCTGAGCCAGGGCCGTCAACGGACCGGCGGGCAGGTCGAATCCGGCCGCCCGCCGGTCCCGGCCGACCCGACGACCTGGGCTTTTCACACCGCGATGGTGCGCGACCCTCCTCCTTGACTGTTTAATTGCGAGGTCTGTGCAACAACCTGACTAGAGCAACAAGGGTGTGAGGTCACATGTCGACCCGTCGGATACGAGGGGCCGCCGCCACGGCGGCGCTGGCCGCGGCGGTCACCGCCTGCTCCGCTCCCGGCAGCGGCGGGTCGGGCGACGCCAAGTCCGCCGCCTCCGTGGTGATCGGGGTGGCCTCCGAGCCCGACACCCTCAGCCCGCTGCTCGGCTACGGCAAGGACGGCAACTCCAAGATCTTCGACGGGCTGCTCGCCCGCGAGGCCGACCTGAAGCTGAAGCCGGCGCTGGCGGCCGCGCTGCCCGAGATCACCGACGGCGGCCGCACGTACACCTACACCCTGCGCGACGGCGTCGAGTTCAGCGACGGCGAGCCCCTCACGGCCGCCGACGTCGTCTACACGTACCGGACCGTGCTCGACCCGAAGACCAACAACACCTTCAAGAGCGAGCTGGACGCCGTGAAGGAGGTCCGGGCGAGCGGCGACGACAAGGTCGTCTTCACCCTCAAGTACCCCTACGCCCCCTTCGCCGCCCGCACGGTCCTGCCCATCGTCCCCGAGCACGTCGCGGCCGAGCAGGACCCCAACACCGGCTCCTTCAACACCAAGCCGGTCGGCACCGGGCCGTACGTCCTCAGCGGCTGGAGCAAGGGCGAGAAGCTCACCTTCAAGGCCAACCCCCGGTACTGGGGCGGCGAGCCGAAGGTGAAGGCCTTCACCATGGCGGTCATCGCCGACGACGACGTCCGCGCGACCCGGCTGCGCTCCGGCGACCTCGACGGCGCGGTCCTGCCGCCCAACCTCGCCGCCACGTTCCGGCGCGACGACGCCAAGCGCACCCACGAGGCCCGGTCCTACGACTTCCGGGCCGTCACCCTCCCCACCGCGCACCAGGTCACCGGCGACCGCGCCGTCCGCCGGGCACTGGACGCCGCCGTGGACCGCGAAGCCATGGTCGACAAGATCCTCGACGGCGCGGGCCGCCCGGCCTACGGGCCGCTGCCCGTCGACGACCCGGCCTTCACGAGGGGCATCGAACGCGGCAAGGACCTCGCCGAGGCCGGCAGGATCCTGGACGAGGCCGGCTGGAAGCCCGGCAAGGACGGCATCCGCGCCAAGGACGGACAGCGCGCCTCCTTCAGCCTCCTCTACCCCTCCGGTGACAAGGTCCGCCAGGACCACGCCCTCGCCTACGCCTCCGACGTCAAGAAGGCCGGCATCGAGGTGAAGGTGGAGAGCGCCACCTGGGAGGTCATCGAGCCGCGCATGAAGGACACCGCCGTCCTCGCCGGCTTCGGCAGCACCGGCGACCCCGACTTCGGCCTCTACACCCTGCTGCACTCCTCCCTCGCCGGCGACGGCTTCAACAACATGGCCCGCTACGCCGACCCGGCCGTCGACCGCGCCCTCGACGAGGGCCGCCGCAGCCAGGACACGGCCGCCCGCAAGGCCGCCTACGACACGGTGCAGCGCGCCCTGGTGAAGAACCCCGGCTACACCTTCCTCACCCACATCGACCACCTCTACGTGCTGGCCGACCGCTGGGACGGCCTGACCACCCAGCTGGAGCCGCACGAGCACGGCTTCGCCAGCGGCCCCTGGTGGAACATCGAGGACTGGCAGCTCAAGAAGTGACCCGCCCGCCCTGGGGAGCGATGGCACGGCTGGCGGGGCGGCGGGCCCTGTTCGCCGTGCCCGTCCTGCTCGTCGTCACCTTCGGCGTGTTCGCCATCGCCGCCGCCTCCCCCTTCGACCCCGTCAAGGCCTACGCCGGCACCGCCGCGCTCGGCGCCGACCAGGAGACCCTGGACCGGCTGCGCGAGAACCTCGGCGTGGACCGGCCGTTCGCCGTCCGCTGGTGGGACTGGCTGACCTCCGCGCTCACCGGCGACCTCGGCCACTCCAGCGTGCTGCGGCAGCCGGTCGCGCAGGTGATCGGCGAACGGCTCGTGTGGTCCGCGCTGCTGTGCGCGGTCGCCTTCGCCGTCGCCGTGCTGCTGGGCACGCTGCTCGGCGTGCTCGCCGCCCGCCGCCCCGGCTCGGCCGTCGACCGGGCCGTCACCTCCCTCGCCTACACCCTGGAGGCGGCCCCGGTCTTCTGGATCGCGCTGCTCGCCGTCTGGCTGTTCGCCCTCCAGTGGGACGTCCTGCCGGCCGGCGGCCTCACCGACACCGGCAGCGAACACGTCACGTTCGGGCAGGTCACCAGCCACCTCGTGCTGCCCGCCGGGGTCCTGGCGGTCTCCCAGCTGCCGTGGTTCACGCTGTACGTCCGCCAAGGCGTGGGCGACGCCCTCGCCGAGGACCCCGTCCGCGGGGCCCGTGCGCGCGGTCTGAGCGAACGCACCGTCCTGCTGGGGCACGCCCTGCGCTCCGGACTGCTGCCGGTGCTCACGCTCATCGGCTCCCGCGTGCCCGAACTCATCACGGGGGCGCTGCTGGTGGAGAGCGTCTTCAGCTGGCCGGGCATCGCCGCGGCCACCGTCGAGGCGGCCACCGCCGTCGACTTCCCGCTGCTCGCCGCCCTGACGACGCTGGCCACCGCCGCCGTCCTCGCCGGCAACCTGCTCGCCGACCTGCTCTACGGACTGTTCGACCCGAGGGTGAAGCTCAGTGACATGTGACGCACCGGCGCCCGCCGGCGCCCCGGCCGAGAGCGCGTGGCGGTCGCACGGGCCGAGGCGCCGCTCCACCCGCGCCCTGCGCGTGCGCACCTCCGCCGCGCTGGTGGCCGCGACCGTGCTGGCCGTGCTGCTCGTACCACCGCTGGTCCAGCTCGACCAGCAGGCCGTCGACCTCGCGGCCAAGCTGGAACCGCCCTCCTGGGCACATCCCTTCGGCACCGACGACGTCGGCCGCGACCTGCTGCTGCGCTGTGTCTACGGACTGCGCGTCTCGCTGCTCGTCGGGGTGGCGGCGGCGCTGGCGGCGACCGTGGTCGGCACGGCCGTGGGCGCGGCGGCCGGCGCCCTGGGAGGCTGGGCCGACCGGGCACTGATGCGGGTGGTCGACACGTTCTCGTCCGTGCCGCACCTGCTGCTCGGCATCTTCATCGTCGCCATGTTCCGGCCCGGGGTGTGGCCCGTGGTGATCTCCGTGGCGCTCACCCACTGGCTGTCCACCGCGCGGATCGTCCGCGCCGAGGTGCTGTCGCTGCGGTCGCGGCCCTACGTCGACGCCGCCGTGTCCGGCGGGGCGTCCCGGTGGCGGGTGGCCGTACGGCACCTGCTGCCCGCCGTGCTTCCCCAGGCGGCCCTCGCGGCCGTCCTGATGGTGCCGCACGCCATGTGGCACGAGTCGGCGTTGTCCTTCCTCGGTCTCGGGCTGCCGACACACACCGCGAGCCTCGGCACTCTGGTCCAGAGCGCCCGCGGCTCGCTGCTCGCCGGCCAGTGGTGGCCGACCCTCTTCCCGGGGCTGTTCCTCATCGTCCCGACCCTCGCCCTCGCCGGTCTCGCCGGTGCCTGGCGGGAGCGGATCAACCCCCGTCACCGATCGGAGCTGATGCTGTGAGCGCCGGCATGGATCACCTGCCCCCCGTGCTGTCCGTGCGCGGCCTGTCCGTGCGCTTCCTCATGCCCGGCGGGCGGCGGGTCGCAGCCGTCACCGGTGCCCGGTTCGACGTGGCGGCCGGGGAGTGCCTGGCGCTGATCGGGGAGAGCGGCTGCGGCAAGTCCGTGCTGGCCTCCGCCCTGCTCGGGCTGCTCCCCGGCAACGCGCAGACCGCCGGCTCGGCCCTGCTCGGCGACCTGGACCTGCTCGCCGCCGACGAGCGGACCCTCGCCCGCACCGTGCGGGGTCGGCTCGTCGGACTCGTGCCGCAGAGCCCCGCCGCCCACCTCACGCCCGTGCGCACCGTCCGCTCCCAACTGGAGGAGACCGTCGCCGCGCTGACGGCGACCCGGTCACGCGCCGCCCTGCGCACCGCCGCCGAGGCCGCCGCCGCACGGGCCGCGTTCCCCGCGGACCACCTCGACCGCCACCCCCACGAGCTGTCCGGAGGCCTCGCCCAGCGCGCGGCCACCGCCCTCGCCCTGGTCGGCGACGCACCCCTGCTGCTCGCCGACGAGCCGACGACCGGACTCGACCGCGACCTGGTGGACCGTACGGTCGACGAACTCCGGCGGCACGTCGACGAACCGAGCACGGCGCACCCCGGCGGGCGGGCCCTGCTGATGATCACCCACGACCTGGCCGCCGCCGCACGCATCGCCGACCGGATCGCGGTCATGTACGCGGGCCGGATCGTCGAACTCGCCGACGCCACGGCCTTCTTCGGCGACCCCGGCCCCCGCCACCCCTACGGCCGCGGCCTGCTCCAGGCCCTCCCCGACCGCGCCTTCACCCCGATCCCCGGCATGCCGCCCGAACTCGGCGACCTCCCCGACGGCTGCGCCTTCGCCGCCCGCTGCGACCGGGTCACCGACGCCTGCGCCACCCAGCCGCCGCCCGGCACGGTCGGCGCGGCGGGCCGGCGTCCTGGCCGCGGGCGTCGGCGGCCGCGGTGCTGCTGTGCGTCGCCGCGGCCGCCGCCTCGGCCGGGCTGCACGGGGCGGATCTGCGCCGGGGGCCCGTGCCCGGCCTGGCGCGGGAGTACGCGAGGGTGACCGCCGAGGTCGAACTCACCTCCGACCCCCGGCTCACCCGGCCCAGGGTCCGGGGCGACCATGTCGCTCCGACCGCCGTGCTGATCGACGCCGAGGTGCGGCGCGTCTACGAGACGGGTGGCGCGACGACGGTGACGCGGACGCCCGTGCTGATGATCGTCGACGTGGGCTCGTCCGCGCCGGGCCGGGAGGCCGGTGGGCGGTCGGTGCGGTCGGCGTGGCTCGGGCTGCTGCCGTCGACGCGGTTGCGGGTCGGTGCGCGGCTGGCGCCCGTGATGACGGGCGGTGACCGGGTCGCGGCCGTGCTGCGGGTGCGGGGCGCGGCCGCACCGCGGGTGGTGGGAGAGCCCTCGGCGGCTCAGCGGCTCGCCGGACGGCTGCGCGCCGGGCTGCGGGAGGCGACCGACGACCTGTCGGAGGACGCCAGGGCGCTGCTGCCGGGGCTGGTCGTGGGCGACACCTCGCGCATCACCCCGGACCTGGAGGAGGCCTTCAAGGAGACCGACCTCACGCACACACTCGCAGTGAGCGGAGCCAACTTCACGATCCTTCTGGCGCTGCTGCTCGGGCCGCCTGGCCTGGCACAGCAGGCGGAGCGGCGCGGGCTCGCCCCTCGCCTCGGCATCTCCCTGCGGGGGACCGCCGTGCTCGGGGGCGTGCTCTCCCTCGGGTTCGTCGTGGTGTGCCGACCGGATCCGAGCGTGCTGCGGGCCGCGGCCTGCGGGGCCGTCGCGCTGCTCGCCCTCGCGACCGGCCGCCGGAGATCCCTGATCCCGGCACTGGCGACGGCGGTCCTGCTGCTGGTGCTGTACGACCCGTGGCTGGCGCGGAGTTACGGCTTCCTGCTGTCCGTCGTGGCCACCGGCGCGCTGCTCACCCTCGCGCCGCGCTGGAGCGCCGGGCTGCGGCGCCGCGGGGTGCCGCCCCGGCTCGCCGAGGCACTGGCCGCCGCTGCCGCCGCGCAGGCCCTGTGCGCGCCCGTCGTGGCCGTGCTGTCGGCGCGGGTGAGCCTGGTGGCGGTGCCGTGCAATCTGCTCGTGGAGTTCGCGATCGCGCCGGCCACCGTGCTGGGCTTCGCGGCTCTGGCCGCGGCACCGGTGGGGATGCCGGCCGCCAAGGCCCTGGCGTGGTGTGCGCAGTGGCCCGCCGAGTGGATCGCGGAGGTCGCCCGGACCGGGGCCGCGCTGCCGGGCGGAGGGGTGGACTGGCCGGGCGGCTGGGCGGGCGCGGCGCTGCTCGCCGCCGTGATCCTGCTCGTGCTGTTCGTCGGACGGCGGCTGCTCCGGCATCCCTGGTGGTGCGGGGCGTGCGCCCTGCTGCTGGTGCTGGTGGTGGTGCAGCCGCCGCCGCTGACCAGGGTGGTCACCGGCTGGCCGCCGCCGGGCTGGCGGCTGGTGATGTGCGACGTGGGGCAGGGCGACGCCCTGGTGCTCGCGGCGGGCGGGGGCGCGGGCGTGGTGGTGGACGCGGGACCCGACCCGGAACGCGTTGACCACTGCCTGCGCTCCCTGGGCGTCACCAGGATCCCGCTGGTCGTGCTCACCCACTTCCACGCCGATCACGTGGCGGGCCTGCCCGGCGTGCTGCGGGGACGGGCGGTGGGCGCGATCGAGACGACCGGCTTCGAAGAGCCCGCCGAACAGGCCGCGTTCGTCCGGCGGGCGGCGGCTGCCCGGCGGGTGCCCGTGACGCGGGCGGCGGCGGGGGAGCAGCGGCGTACGGGGCCGTTGTCCTGGCAGGTGGTGTGGCCGCCCCCGAGCCCGCCCCCGGACGCACCCCCGGGGATGCTCCCGGCCCACCCGGCGCCGGAGGGGCCGAACGACGCCAGTGTCGCCATGCTGGTCCGGTCGGGCGGGCTGCGCCTGCTGCTCCTCGGGGATCTCGAACCCCCGGCCCAGCGGGCGCTGGCCAGGTCACCGGCGGCCGAGGCGCTGGGGAGCGTGGACGTGCTGAAGGTCGCCCACCACGGCTCGGCCTACCAGGACCCGGGCCTCGTACGCCGGGCGGCCCCGCGGCTCGCGCTCATCTCCTGCGGTGAGAACAACCTGTACGGACACCCGGCGCCCGGCACGGTCGCGGCGCTGCGTGCCGGGGGCGCGACGGTGCTGCGGACGGACCGGGACGGCGCACTGGCGGTCGTAGGAGGGGGCGGGGAGCTGAGCGTGGCGCGAGACTGAGGACATGAACTCAGCACAGGTCGATGCCTATCTCCGCCGACTGGGAGTCGAGCACCCGGCGTGGCCCACCGTCGACGTGCTGCGCGAGCTGCACCTGTGCCATCTGCGGACCGTGCCGTTCGAGAACCTGTCCATCCATCTCGGCGAGGAGATCGTGCTGGAGGAGGAGCGGCTGCTGGAGAAGGTGGTCGACGCGCGGCGGGGCGGGTTCTGCTACGAACTCAACGGCGCCTTCGCGGCGTTGCTGACCGCGCTGGGGTACGACGTGACGCTGCTCGCGGCGCGGGTGTACGGGGACGGGGAGCGGCTGGGGAACCCGTACGACCATCTCGCGCTGCGGGTGCGGACGGTGGACGGGGGCGACTGGCTGGCCGACGTCGGATTCGGGGCGCACAGCCACCTGCCGCTGGCGTTCGGGGACCGGGGGGAGCAGGAGGACCCCGGCGGCACGTTCCGGATCGTGGAGGCGGGGCCGGACGCGGCCGGGGTGCGCGGTGGGCACGACACGGTCGAGGCGGCGGACCTGGACGTGATCCGTGACGGCAGGCCGCGGTACCGCCTGGAGGTGCGGCCGCGGGTGCTCGGTGACTTCGTCATCGGGGCGTGGTGGCACAGCACGTCGCCGGTGTCGCACTTCACGCGGTCGCTGGTCTGCTCGCGGGTCACGGAGGACGGAGGGAGGACCACGCTCAGCGGGCGCAGGCTCACGGTGACATCGGCCGAGGGGGCGCGGGAGGAGCGGGAGCTGGGGACGGACGAGGAGGTGCTCGCGGCCTACCGGGAGCGGTTCGGCATCGCACTCGTCAGGGTGCCGACACTGCGCCGGACCGACTAGGGATCAATTCGGTCCACACGGGGCTACTCGTGCGTAGTGCCAGCACATGTGCTGGATTCCCGTGATGTGGTCTCGTCTTGCCTCGAAAGCCTCACTGGTGGTCGAATGCGTCTTCGGCAACAGGTGATCAACAGTGATCAACAGGCGATTTCACGTCACGCAGGGGAGTCGGGGATGATCGGCCGCTGGCTGGGAAGCCGCACCAACCGGGTGCAACGGACGAGTCCCCTGGCGGCGGTGCCGACGCCGCCGAACGCCGGGGTGCTGGCCTGCCGGGTGCTGGACCCGGTCAACGAGCCGGTCCGGCACGCGGAGTTCGCGGTCACCGACGCCATGGGGCGTCCGGTGGTCAGTGGGGGAGCGGACCCGTACGGGTCGTTCATGACGACGGTGCCCGCGGGGGAGTACCGGCTCGCGGTGTCGGCGGAGGGCTACACGCCGTATCTGGCGACCACGCAGGTCGGCGAGAACGCGCTGGCGTCGCTCGGGGACGTGACGCTGCAGCTGGCCCGGCCGCCGGAGCTGCCCGCGCCGGGCGACTGGGAGATCGAGCCGGCGCACTCCTCGATCGGCTTCACGGCGCGGCACATCGGACTGGCCCGGATCCACGGGCGGTTCACGTCCTTCGCGGGGGTCATACGGATCGCCGACCCGGTCGAGCGGTCCGCGATGCACGTGGTGATCGACGCGGCGTCCATCGACACGAACATGAGGATGCGCGACGACCATCTGCGGTCGGCGGACTTCCTGGACGTCGAGCGGTTCCCGACCCTGGAGTTCTACAGCGAGCGGTTCGTGCACAAGGGCGGGAACCGATGGGCCGTGACGGGGGCGTTGTCGCTGCACGGCGTGACGCGGACCGTCACGCTGGACACCGAGTACCTGGGGCTGGGCAACGGCATGGAGGGCGAGGTGCGGGCGGCCTGCCGGGCCACGACCGAGCTGCACCGGGACGACTTCACCGTGAGCTGGCAGACGATGCTGGCGCGGGGCATCGCGGTGGTCGGGCCGAGCATCCGCGTCGACCTCGACGTGCAGGTGGTCCGCAAGGGCTGAGCGGCCGGGCCGCGAGGCGGTGTCGGACAATGTCCGGCGTGAGTGATGTGCGACATGTGCTGGTGCTGCCCGACCGGGATGCCGCGGAAGAGGTGGTGCAGGCGCTCGGGGAGCGTTTCGGAGTCGTCGAGGAGCCGCGGTTGGTGCGGGACGCGCTGGCCGGCGAGGACGATGCCGAGGACGCGCAGTGGCTGGTCGTCCTGAGGGACGAGGAAGAGCGGCTGGACCCCGGCGAGCTGGACCGGTTCGCGGGCGAGTGGGAGGGCTGGCGGGAGGAGCCGTAAGGTCTCGGCGCAGCCCGTTGTCAGTGCCGCGTGGGATGCTTGGCGCGATGGCCAGGAAGACTGCGAATGACGACCCTCTCGCCCCGGTGACGCTCGCCGTGGGCCAGGAGGACCTGCTGCTGGACCGTGCCGTGCAGGAGGTGGTGGCCGCCGCGAAGGCCTCCGACGCCGACACGGACGTGCGGGACCTGACCCCGGACCAGTTGCAGCCCGGCACGCTCGCCGAGCTGACGAGTCCGTCGCTCTTCGCGGAGCGCAAGGTCGTGGTGGTGCGCAACGCGCAGGACCTGTCGGCCGACACCGTCAAGGACGTGAAGGCGTACCTGGGGGCGCCCGCCGAGGAGATCACCCTCGTGCTGCTGCACGCCGGCGGGGCGAAGGGCAAGGGGCTGCTCGACGCCGCGCGCAAGGCGGGGGCGCGCGAGGTGGCCTGCCCGAAGATGACGAAGCCGGCGGACCGGCTGGCGTTCGTGCGGAGCGAGTTCCGGGGGACGGGCAGGTCGGCCACACCGGAGGCGTGCCAGGCGCTCGTCGACGCGATCGGGAGCGATCTGCGGGAGCTGGCCTCGGCGGTCTCCCAGCTGGTCGCGGACGTCGAGGGCACGATCGACGAGGCGGTCGTCGGGCGGTACTACACCGGGCGGGCCGAGGCGTCGAGCTTCACGGTCGCCGACCGGGCGGTCGAGGGCCGGGCGGCGGAGGCGCTGGAGGCCCTGCGCTGGTCGCTGGCGACCGGCGTGGCACCGGTGATGATCACGAGCGCGCTGGCGCAGGGCGTGCGCGCGATCGGGAAGCTGTCGTCGGCGCGCGGGGGCCGGCCGGCGGACCTGGCGCGGGAGCTGGGCATGCCGCCGTGGAAGATCGACCGGGTGCGGCAGCAGATGCGGGGCTGGACGCCGGACGGGGTGGCCGAGGCCCTGCGGGCGGTGGCCGAGGCGGACGCGGGCGTGAAGGGCGGCGGCGACGACCCCGAGTACGCCTTGGAGAAGGCGGTGGTCACGATCGCCCGGGCGGCTCGCTCCCGGGGCCGGGGATAGGCATCAGCAGACTGCCGGACCGCAGCGCATAGGCTGAGCGCCCCTCGGCGGACCGGGCTGTCGCTCAGTACACCGGCTCCCCGATCCCCAGCAGGTTCCCCTCGCTGTCACGGAACCAGCCGCCGCGTTCACCCCGTGCGCCCTTGCTCGGGTAGTGCCCCTCGACCTCGGCGATCCCGCCCACCGTGCGCAGGCCGGGTACGTCGACCTCCTCGAAGACCACACCACGCCGCTTGAGCTCCGCCACGACGGCGTCGATGTCGTCGACCTCCAGCGCCATCTGCGTGAAGGTCCCGGGCGAGGCCCCCGTCGAACGGAACAGCGCGAACTCCGCGCCGCCGCAGCGGTAGAGCAACCCGCCGGGCCGCTCGTCGACGGGCTCCAGACCGAGTTTCTCGGCGTAGAAGCGCCGCGCCCGGTCCAGGTCCTGGGCGGGGAGCCGGGTCGCCACGCGGGCCCCGGCCAGCACGTCCCTGTCGTCTGCGTCCATGTCTCCACTGTGCCGCCGGAGCCGTCCGGAGGGAGAATCGGGAGAGTCAGCCGCACTCGCCGAGCGACGGAAAGGTGGCGACGGCCATGGCTGAACACCCCCACGCAGCGCTGGTCCGCAAGGGATTCGAGGCCTTCTCGCGCGGTGACATGGACACCTTGCGCACACTGATCGCGGGAGACGCCACACACCACGTACCCGGAGACCACCCCTTGTCGGGCGACTTCAAGGGCGTGGACTCGATCATCGAGATGTACGAACGGCTCGGCGCGGAGACCAACGGCACGATGCGCGCCGAACTGATCGGCATCGGAGTCGACGGCCGCGGCCACGCGGTCGGCATGACCCGCTTCACGGCCGACCGCAACGGCAAGCACCTCGACGACACCGGCTGCATCATCTTCCGGATCGTCGGCGACAAGGTCACCGACCTCGACGAGTGCGTCGAGGACATCGACAAGAACAACGAGTTCTGGTCCTGAACAGGACGAAGGCTCTGAGCAGGACAAAGGCTCCGAGCAGCACGAAGGCCGGGCGGCCTCCCATGGGGAACAGGAGGGCCACCCGGCCTTCGGTTCAAGCTGATGGATCCGCGCCCGCGTGGCGAACGCAGGCCGCGCGCGGACCCGAGGGGTGCCGGACGGGAGCGGATGAGAGAGGGCCCGCTCGATTCCCTCCGGCGGTCACATCAGATGTCAGCCCTTGAGCGCGGCGACCTTCTGAGCCAGCGCCGACTTCTTGTTGGCAGCCTGGTTCTTGTGGATGACGCCCTTCGAGACGGCCTTGTCGAGCTGACGCGCGGCAGCGCGCTGGTACTCGGTGGCCTTCTCGACGTCACCCGCGGCAGCGGCCTCGCGGGCCTTGCGGATCGCGGTCTTCAGGGAGGACTTGACGGCCTTGTTGCGCAGCCGGGCCTTCTCGTTGGTCTTGATCCGCTTGATCTGGGACTTGATGTTCGCCACGAATGAGCCTTTTCAGGTTCTGGCACGGGCCCGCACTGATCCGCACGGTTCCCGTACCGGGTGATTTCTTGAGGTCGTGCCTCCTGCGAGAGGGCATGAGACACAGCCACCCAGGCTACCAGCGGGCCCATCCACGGCCCAAACCCGTCCGCGGTCGCCACCCGTGGGACCATGGAGGCTACGTATCGATCCGACCCGAGACCGCAGACACTGCGGACGCCTCAAGAATCAGGACCCTGCGTGCCCGCGATCCCCAGCCACGTGCCCGAGCCGAGCCGTACCGACCCGGCTCTGATCCGCAATTTCTGCATCATCGCGCACATCGACCACGGCAAGTCCACGCTCGCCGACCGGATGCTCCAGCTGACCGGAGTGGTCGAGCAGCGGCAGATGCGCGCCCAGTACCTCGACCGCATGGACATCGAGCGCGAGCGCGGCATCACGATCAAGTCTCAGGCGGTGCGTCTGCCGTGGGCCCCGACCCACGACAAGGACAACACGCACATCCTGAACATGATCGACACCCCGGGGCACGTCGACTTCACCTACGAGGTCTCGCGGTCGCTCGCCGCCTGCGAGGGCACCATCCTCCTGGTCGACGCCGCCCAGGGCATCGAGGCGCAGACCCTCGCCAACCTCTACCTGGCGATGGAGAACGACCTCACGATCATCCCCGTCCTCAACAAGATCGACCTGCCGGCGGCGCAGCCCGAGAAGTTCGCCGACGAGCTCGCCCACCTCATCGGCTGCGAGCCCGACGACGTGCTCAAGGTCTCCGCGAAGACCGGCATGGGTGTCGAGGCGCTGCTGGACAAGGTCGTCGAGCAGGTCCCGGCCCCGGTCGGCGTCAAGGACGCCCCCGCGCGCGCCATGATCTTCGACTCCGTCTACGACTCCTACCGGGGCGTGGTGACGTACGTCCGTGTCATCGACGGGCAGCTCAACAAGCGCGAGCGCATCAAGATGATGTCGACCGGTGCCACGCACGAGCTGCTGGAGATCGGCACCAACTCGCCGGAGATGCTCGGCGCCGACGGCCTCGGCGTCGGCGAGGTGGGCTATCTGATCACTGGCGTGAAGGACGTCCGCCAGTCGAAGGTCGGTGACACCGTCACCAGCCAGTCCAAGGGCGCCACCGAGCCCCTCGGCGGCTACAAGGACCCCAAGCCGATGGTCTTCTCCGGCCTGTATCCGCTGGACGGCTCGGACTACCCCGAGCTGCGCGAGGCCCTGGACAAGCTCCAGCTCAACGACGCCGCGCTGGTCTACGAGCCGGAGACCTCCGCCGCGCTCGGCTTCGGCTTCCGCGTCGGCTTCCTCGGCCTGCTGCACCTGGACGTGATCCGGGAGCGGCTGGAGCGCGAGTTCGGGCTCGACCTGATCGCCACCGCGCCGAACGTGGTCTACCGCGTGGTCATGGAGGACGGCAGCGAGCACACGGTCACCAACCCGAGCGAGTTCCCCGAGGGCAAGATCTCGGACGTCTACGAGCCGGTCGTCCGGGCCACCATCCTGGCGCCCAGCGAGTTCATCGGCTCGATCATGGAGCTGTGCCAGACCCGGCGCGGCACGCTGCTCGGCATGGACTACCTCTCCGAGGAGCGGGTCGAGATCCGCTACACCCTGCCCCTCGCCGAGATCGTCTTCGACTTCTTCGACCAGCTGAAGTCGAAGACGCGTGGGTACGCGTCCCTGGACTACGAGCCCACCGGCGAGCAGACCTCCAGCCTGGTCAAGGTCGACATCCTGCTGCACGGCGACAAGGTGGACGCCTTCTCGGCGATCACCCACAAGGACCAGGCGTACGCCTACGGTGTGCGGCTCGTCGCCAAGCTCAAGGAGCTCATCCCGCGGCAGGCCTTCGAGGTGCCGGTCCAGGCCGCCATCGGCTCCCGGGTCATCGCCCGCGAGACCATCCGCGCCATCCGCAAGGACGTCCTCGCCAAGTGCTACGGCGGTGACATCTCCCGCAAGCGGAAGCTGCTGGAGAAGCAGAAGGAGGGCAAGAAGCGGATGAAGATGGTGGGTTCCGTGGAAGTTCCGCAGGAGGCCTTCATCGCCGTCCTGTCGAGCGATGACAGCGCGGGGTCGGGCAAGGGCAAGAAGTAATCACGGATTACCGTGGGTTACACCCCAAACCGGGGAGAACAGGGGCCCGTCGTGCGAAAGTGCGGCGGGCCCCTGTGCGTATACGGGGTAGCTCTCTGTACGAAGTGACAGGCCGCAGACCCTTACGCAGGGACCGGTCGACCTTTACTCTGATCCCTGCTCGATAGTTACTCACGAGTTAAACAACGGTGTTACCAGCAGCTCGTGAGGACCCACCAGCCGCACCTGAGCCAGCCGCACTGTCGCGGGCCACGGAGGATGTCGTGAGCGACACACAGACACTGATCGAGAACCGTCCGCCGTCCGTGGCGGGCCTCTTCCTGGAGCGCGTGGCGGCCACGCCGGACGCGGAGGCCTACCGGTATCCGGTCCCCTCGTCCTCCGGGCAGGGTCCGGACGAGTGGAAGTCGCTGAGCTGGGCGCAGGCCGCCGAGCGGGTCTACGCCATCGCGGCGGGGCTCATCGAGCTCGGCGTGCAGCCCGAGCAGCGCGTCGCCCTCGCCTCCAGCACCCGGATCGAGTGGATCCTCGCCGACCTCGGCATCATGTGCGCGGGCGCCGCGACGACCACGGTGTACCCGCAGACCAACGCCGACGAGTCCGCGTACATCCTGTCCGACTCCGAGAGCCGGGTGCTCATCGCGGAGAACGCCGAGCAGCTGGCCAAGGCGAAGGAGAAGCGCCCGGAGCTGCCCGAGCTGACCCATGTGGTGGTCGTCGACCCGGCCGGCGTCGAGACCGCCGACTGGATCCTGACCCTGGACGAGCTGGAGAAGCGCGGCGCGGCCCGGCTGGAGAAGGAGCCCGACCTGATCAAGGAGCGGGTCGGCGCGATCACCAAGGACCAGTTGGCCACCCTCATCTACACCTCCGGCACCACCGGCCGTCCCAAGGGCGTGCGCCTCCCGCACGACAACTGGTCGTACATGGCGAAGGCGATCGCCGCGACCGGCCTCCTCAGCACCGAGGACGTGCAGTACCTCTGGCTGCCGCTCGCGCACGTCTTCGGCAAGGTGCTCACCTCCGGCCAGATCGAGGTCGGGCACGTCACCGCCGTGGACGGCCGCGTCGACAAGATCATCGAGAATCTGCCGGTGGTGCAGCCGACGTACATGGCGGCCGTGCCGCGCATCTTCGAGAAGGTGTACAACGGCGTCGCCGCGAAGGCCCGCGCGGGCGGCGGAGCCAAGTACAAGATCTTCCAGTGGGCGGCCGAGGTCGCCCGTGAGTACGCCAAGGTCGCGCAGGACAACTTCCGGCGCACCGGGACCGCGTCCGTGCCGTTCGGGCTGGGCGCCAAGCACAAGGTCGCCGACGCGCTGGTGTACGCCAAGATCCGGGAGGCCTTCGGAGGGAACCTGCGGGCGTGCGTCTCCGGCTCGGCCGCCCTCGCACCCGAGATCGGCTACTTCTTCTCCGGCGCCGGCATCCACATCCTGGAGGGCTACGGCCTGACGGAGTCCTCGGCCGCGTCCTTCGTGAACCCGGGCGAGGCCTACCGCACCGGCACGGTCGGCAAGCCGCTGCCCGGCACGGAGGTGCGGATCGCGGACGACGGGGAGATCCTGCTGCGCGGCCCGGGGATCATGGAGGGCTACCACAAGCTGCCCGAGAAGACCGCCGAGGTGCTGGAGCCGGACGGGTGGTTCCACACCGGGGACATCGGGGAGCTGTCGCCCGACGGGTACCTGCGGATCACCGACCGCAAGAAGGACCTCATCAAGACGTCCGGCGGCAAGTACATCGCGCCGGCGGAGGTCGAGGGGCAGTTCAAGGCGGTGTGCCCCTACGTGTCCAACATCCTGGTGCACGGGGCGGACCGGAACTTCTGCACGGCGCTGATCGCGCTGGACGAGGTCGCCATCACGGAGTGGGCCAAGGAGAACGGGCTCGCGGGGAAGTCGTACGCGGAGATCGTCGCGGCGCCGCAGACCGTCGAGATGGTCGACGGGTACGTGAAGCAGCTCAACGAGGGGCTGCAGCGGTGGCAGACGATCAAGAAGTTCCGGCTGCTGCCGCGGGATCTCGACGTGGAGCACGGTGAGATCACGCCGAGTCTGAAGCTGAAGCGGCCTGTCGTGGAGCGGGAGTACAAGCATCTGATCGAGGAGATGTACGAGGGGTCTCGCGAGGCGTAGGGGGTGGCGGGGCTGTGCGGCGGGTGCGGCTTCGTCGTGGTTGTTCGCGCCCACGCGGCGGAGCCGCACATCGATACAGCCCCGCGCCCCTAAGGGACGTCACCCGCCCGGCGCCGCAAGTCCTGGATCTCCGCCCTGAGGCGCTCCACCTCTCTGCCCTTGCGGTAGAGGTCCAGGAAGACGGTGACCTTCGCCCTGAGGACCCACGGGTCGAAGGGCTTGGTCACGTAGTCGGCGGCGCCCGTGGCGTAGCCGCGGAAGGCGTAGCCCGAGTCGTCGCCGGCGCCGGTCAGGAAGATGATCGGGACGTCGCGGGTCTGGTCCAGGCGCTTGATGTGGGCGGCCGTCTCGAAGCCGTCCATGCCGGGCATCCGGATGTCGAGGAGGACCAGGGCGATCGGCTGCCGCAGCAGGACCTTCAGCGCCTCCTCGCCCGAACGGGCGCGCACCAGCGGCTCGTTGAGGGAGGCGAGCACGGCCTCCAGGGCGGTCAGGTTGTCCTCCATGTCGTCGACCAGGAGGATTCCGGCGCGCTCGGGGCTCATGACGGCGTGTCCTCCGGCTCCAGCAGTTCGCACACGACCGTCAGCAGCCGGTCGATGTCCACCGGCTTGGGCACGTAGGCGTTGGCGCCGCGGGCGATGGACTTCTCCCGGTCGCCGGGCATCGCCTTGGCGGTCAGGGCGACGATGGGCAGGTCCGCCCAGCGCGGGGTGCGGCGGATGGCGGAGATGGTCTCGTAGCCGTCCATCTCCGGCATCATGATGTCCATCAGGACCAGTTCGACGTCGGCACTGCGTTCCAGCGTCTCGATGCCCTCGCGGCCGTTCTCCGCGTAGAGCACGGTCATGCCGACCCGGCCCAGGACGTGGGTGAGGGCGAACACGTTGCGGATGTCGTCGTCCACGATCAGCACCCGCCGTCCGGGCAGGATCCGGCCCGGCCTGCCGGACGTCCACGCCTCCAGCTTGGTCGGTGACGGCCAGGCGTCGTCCGTGTCGTGGGCGCCCGGGAACGGTCCGGCGGCCGGGAGCGGCCCGGCGGCCGGCTGGAGGGGCAGGGGCAGGTCGGCGCGGTCCTCGGCCGGGGCGGGCGCCGTGTGGCCGGGGCTGACGACGGGGACGTAGAGCGTGAAGGTGGAGCCCTTGCCGGGTTCGCTCTCGGCGACGATCCGGCCGCCGAGCAGGCCCGCGATCTCCCGGCTGATGGACAGGCCGAGTCCGGTGCCGCCGTACTTGCGGTTGGTGGTGCCGTCGGCCTGCTGGAACGCCTCGAAGATCACCGCGAGTTTCTCCGGCGCGATGCCGATGCCGGTGTCGGACACGGTGAAGGCGATCACGTCCTCGGTGTCCCGGACTCCCCCGCTCTCGGGTTCGCCCGACGAGCGGGGGGACCCCCATCGGTGCTCGGCGTCGTGCACCCGGTCCACCCGCAGCTCGACCTTGCCCGCCGCGGTGAACTTGATCGCGTTCGAGAGCAGGTTGCGCAGGATCTGCTGGAGCCGCTGCTCGTCCGAGTACATCTCGCGCGGTACGTCCTCGCCGACCGCCACCTCGAAGGCGAGCCCCCGGTCGAGGGTGAGCGGGCGGAAGGTGGCGTGGACGTAGTCGAGCAGCTTGATCAGCGGGAGCCGCTTGGGGCGTACGTCCATCCGGCCGGCCTCGATCTTCGACAGGTCCAGGATGTCGTTGATCAGCTGGAGGAGGTCCGAGCCCGAGCGGTGGATCGTCGTCGCGAACTGCACCTCCTGGTCGGAGAGGTGGCCGTCCGGGTTGTCGGAGAGCAGCCGGGCGAGGATCAGCAGGGAGTTCAGCGGGGTGCGCAGCTCGTGCGACATGTTCGCCAGGAACTCCGACTTGTACTGCGAGGACGTGGCCAGCAGGGCGGCCTTCTCCTCCAGCTCGGCGTTGGAGCGCTGCAACTCGCCCTGCTGCTTCTGGAGTTCGTCCGAGCGTTCCTGGAGCTGCATGGCGAGGCGCTGGGACTCGCCGAGCAGGGACTCCGTGCGGGAGTTGGCGATGATCGTGTTGATGGCGACGCCGATGGTGTTGACGAACTGGTCGAAGAACGCAAGGTGCACGTCGGAGAAGCGGGAGAAGGAGGCGAGTTCGATGACGCCGAGGAGTTTGTCCTCGAAGAGGATCGGGATGATGACGATGGTCGTGGGCGCCGCCTCGCCCAGACCGCTGTTGATCTTGATGTAGTCGGGCGGGGCGCCCTCCACCAGGATCCGCTTCTTCTCCCGGGCCGCCTGCGCGACCAGGCCGTGCACCGGCAGGGCGCCGGTCTCCACGGTCGCGTCCTGGGCGGCGCCGTAGCCGGCGATGAAGGCGAGCCCCTTGGTGGGAACCGTCGCTCCGGCCTCCTCCGGGTCGGCGAGGTAGAACGCCCCGTACTGCGCGTTCACCAGCGGGGTCAGCTCGCGCAGTATCAGGTCGGCGACCTCCATCAGGTCGCGGTGACCCTGCATCAGGGCGGCGAGCCGGGCGAGATTGGACTCCAGCCAGTCCTTCGCGCGGGTCGTTTCGCGCAGGTTGGCCACCATCAGGTTGATGTTGTCCTTCAGCTCGGCGACCTCGCCGCGCGCCTCCACGGTGATCGAGCGGGACATGTCGCCCTGAGCCACGGCGGAGGCGACCTCGGCGATCGCGCGGACCTGGGTGGTGAGGTTGAGCGCGAGCTCGTTGACGTTCGTCGTCAGGCGCTTCCAGGTGCCGTAGACGCCCTCGACCCTGGCCTGGCCGCCGAGTTGGCCCTCGGAGCCGACCTCGCGGGCCACGCGCGTGACCTCCGAGGAGAAGGAGGAGAGCGTGTCGACCATGGTGTTGATGGTGGTCTTCAGCTCCAGGATCTCGCCGCGGGCGTCCACGTCGATCTTCCGGGACAGGTCGCCCTGGGCCACGGCCGTCGCGACCTGGGCGATGTTCCGCACCTGGGAGGTCAGGTTGTCGGCCATGTAGTTGACGTTGTCCGTCAGGTCCCGCCAGACACCGGAGACGCCCAGCACCTGGGCCCGGCCGCCGAGCCGCCCGTCGGTGCCGACCTCGCGGGCGACCCGCGTCACCTCGTCGGCGAAGGCCCGCAGTTGCTCCACCATCGTGTTGACGGTGTCCTTCAGTTCGAGGATCTCGCCCCGGGCGTCGACCGTGATCTTCTTCGACAGGTCGCCGTTGGCGACGGCGGTGGTCACCTGGGCGATGTTGCGGACCTGCGAGGTCAGGTTCAGCGCCATGAAGTTGACGTTGTCGGTGAGGTCCTTCCAGACGCCGGAGACGCCCCGGACCTGCGCCTGGCCGCCGAGGTTGCCTTCCGTGCCGACCTCGCGGGCGACGCGGGTGACCTCGTCGGCGAAGGCGGAGAGCTGGTCGACCATCGTGTTGATCGTGGACTTCAGCTCCAGGATCTCGCCCTTGGCCTCCACCGTGATCTTCTTGCCGAGGTCGCCCTGGGCGACGGCGGTGGAGACGAGCGCGATGTTCCGCACCTGCGAGGTGAGGTTGTCCGCCATGAAGTTGACGTTGTCGGTGAGGTCCTTCCAGACGCCGGACACGCCCCGGACCTGCGCCCGCCCGCCGAGGTTGCCCTCGGTGCCGACCTCGCGGGCGACGCGGGTGACCTCGTCGGCGAAGGCGGAGAGCTGGTCGACCATCGTGTTGATCGTGGACTTCAGCTCCAGGATCTCGCCCTGCGCGTCGACCGTGATCTTCTGCGACAGGTCGCCGTTGGCCACGGCCGTCGTCACCTGGGCGATGTTGCGGACCTGCGAGGTCAGGTTCGACGCCATGAAGTTGACGTTGTCGGTGAGGTCCTTCCACACCCCGGACACGCCCCGGACCTGCGCCCGCCCGCCCAACTGGCCCTCCGTACCGACCTCGCGGGCCACGCGCGTGACCTCGTCGGCGAAGGCCGAGAGCTGGTCCACCATCGTGTTCACGGTCAGCTTCAGTTCCAGCAGCTCACCGGTCGCCTCGACCGTGACCGTACGGGTCAGGTCGCCGCGCGCCACCGCCGTCGTCACGGCCGCGATGTCCCGCACCTGGGCCGTCAGCCGGGACGCCATCGTGTTGACGGCCTCCGTCACGTCCCGCCAACTGCCCGACAGGCCCTGCACCTTGGCCCGACCGCCGAGCCGCCCCTCGGTGCCGACCTCGCGCGCGACCCGCGTCACCTCGCCCGTGAACAGGGAGAGCTGGTCCACCATCTTGTTCACGGCCCGGCCCAGCCGCCGCAGATCGCCGCGTAACTGCCGGGTCCCGTCGTGCAGGTCGACCCGCTGGGTCAGATCGCCGCCGGCCACCGCGTCCAGCACGCGCGTGGCGTTCGCCGCCGGGGCGACCAGGGCGTCGAGCAGCTGGTTGACGTCGTCGACGCGGGATGTCCACAGTCCCTGACCCGGGCTCGCCGAGAGCCGCTCGTCGAGCCGGCCGTGCCGCACCAGCTCGCGCTTGACGCGCCGCACCTCGGTCGTGAAGTGGACGCTGCGGTCCATGATCTGGTTGAAGACGGCGTTGAGTTCGGCCACTATCCCGTGGCCGGTTTCCGGGACCTTCGTGAAATCGCCGTCGCGTGCGGCTGTCATGGCCGCGAGCAGCGGACGGAGATCGGATGCACGAATCTGACCGTCTTCGTACCGGTCTTCGACCACAGGAGTAGCACTGTTCTCACTCATGGCGGCCCACTTCGGTAACTCGGCGCTTATGGGCGTGGCCAGTCTGTCACTCTGTCGGCATCGACTGTGGCGTATTCGTACGAACTGCCCGGGGAGCTGTCCATGGGGGCCATTCCGACGCAACGGGAGACCGCTTCCCGTGCCTCAGAGGCGCCTGCACACACTGGGGAGACGCCCGTGCCCGCTCAAGAAGGGCCCATCGCCGGGCCCATCGCCGAGGGGCCCGCACCGGCCTGTGCGGCGCCCCCGCCCGTTGCCGAGGCGCCCGCACAGGAGTGCGCGCGGGCGCACGCGACCCTGTCCGGCAGCTCCGTCGCGCCGGGCGCCGCCCGCGCCCTGGTGCGCGCGGCGCTCGCCGAGTGGACCGACCTCGGCCTGCCGGGCGCCGAGCACCTCACCGACCGCCTCGCCGACGATGCCACGCTCGTCGTCAGCGAACTCGTCACCAACGCGGTCGTGCACGCCGGGACCGACGTCGAGATGGAGTGCCGGCTGGAGGGCGACGACCGGGCCACGGCCGCGCTCGTCGTCGAGGTCTCCGACCACCACCCCTCCCGCGCCCCCCGCGGCGGCGAGCCCGAGACACCGCACGACACCCCCGAGTACGGGCGCGGCCTGCGACTCGTCGGCGCGCTCTCCGAGGCGTGGGGGATCACGTACCGCACGGGCCGGAAGACCGTGTGGGCGCGGCTGCCCGCCGCGGGGTGCGCGGCGGGGGAGCAGATCGAGGCGTACGCCGGGGAGCAGGCGCTGGCGCGCGGGTTGCGCGTGGCGGAGATCCTGGCGCCGGAGCCGCGGTACGGCTGGGAGGCCGGGGAGGACGCGCGTGGCCGGCCCGACGCCGAGGACGCGCGGGGCCCGCGCGACGTCCGCGGTGAGTGCGACTACTCCTGGGATCACCCTGACTCCCGTCACCCCGGTGACCGTCACGGTGTGCGCGACTCGCACGGTGTGCGCGACTCCCGGGACCATCACGGTCTGCGCGACTGGCGGGACTGGAACGATCTGCGGGACTGGCGGGACCGCCACGAGGGCCGCGACGGGCGGGACGGCCGCGATGGCGCCTGGCTGGGCCGCGGTGCCCTCTCCTTCCTCGCCGAGGCCTCCGACCTGCTCGCCGGGCAGCTCGACGAGGACCTGGTCGCCGCCCTCGCCGGGCAGCTGATCGTGCCCCGGCTGGCCGACTGGTGCGCGGTCTGGCTGGAGGACGAGGCCACCGGCGGCGGCTGGGGCGTCGGGCCCGGAGCCGGGGGACCCCGGCTGGCCCGGGTCTGGCACGGCAGCGAGAACCACATCGAGGAACTGCGCCGGGCGCTGGAGAAGGACCCGCCGCCCCCGTCCGACCCGTTACGGACCGGGCCCGTCGACTACCCCTGGCCCGGCGAGGCGCTCGGCGACGCGCCCGGCGAACCGGGCCAGGCACTGGCGTACCGGCTGGTCGCGGGGGGCCGTCCGCTGGGCACCCTCGTCATCGGGCGGTCCGGGACCGCCGGTTTCCCCGACGAGATCACCGGCCTCGTCGAGGACCTGAGCCGCCGCGTCGCGCTCGCCATCGGCGCCGCCCGCCAGTACGCCCGGCAGGCCACCATCAGCGCCGTGCTCCAGCGCGGACTGCTGCCCGGGGCGGTGGCCGAGATCCCCGGCGTGCGCAGCGCCCTCGTCTACGAGCCGTACGACAAGGGCGGGCCCAGCGGCGACTTCTACGACCTGTTCCCGGCCGGCGACGGCCGCTGGTGCTTCGCGGTCGGCGACGTCCAGGGCAAGGGGCCCGAGGCCGCCGTCGTCATCGGGCTGGCCCGGCCCTGGCTGCGGCTGCTGGCCCGCGAGGGCTACCGGGTGGCCGACGTCCTCGACCGCCTCAACCAGCTCCTCCTGGACGACGCCACGGAGGCCGCGGACGCGGCGGCCCGGGCGCTGGTCGCCGCGGGCGCGCGACCGACCCCGCCCGGCGACGGCCCCCAGACGCGCTTCCTGTCCCTGCTCTACGGCGAACTGGTCCCCTTCGACGGCGGCGTCCGCTGCACCGTCGCCTCCGCCGGGCACCCGCTGCCCCTGCTCCTCGGGGCGGGCGGCGAGGTCCACTCGTGCGCGCAGCCGCAGACCCTCCTGGGCGTCGTCGAGGACGCCACGTACAGCAGCGAGACCTTCGAGCTGCGCTCCGGCGACACGCTGCTGTGCGTCACCGACGGCGTGACCGAGCGCCGCTCCGGCTCCCGCCAGTTCGACGACGGGGACGGGCTCGCGGCGGCGCTCGCCGGGTGCGCCGGGCTGGACGCCGAGCTCATAGCCGAAAGGATCAAGCGGCTGGTGCACGAGTTCGGGGCGCGGCCACCGGCGGACGATCTCGCCCTGCTGGTGCTCCAGGCGGAGTGACCGCTGCTGTCGGCGGAGTCACGGCGCGGGTGCTGGACAATGGAAGGCATGCCTTCCGCACTTCCCGACGGCGAGCCCGTCCCCGAGGACGGCGCGCTGCCCGCGTCCGCACTCGCCGGGGCCGCCGACCGCCCGCTCGGGTTCTACCTGCACGTTCCGTACTGCGCGACCCGCTGCGGCTACTGCGACTTCAACACGTACACGGCGACCGAGCTGCGCGGCACCGGCGGGGTCCTCGCCTCCCGCGACAACTACGCCGAGACGCTCGTCGACGAGATCCGCCTGGCCCGCAAGGTCCTGGGGGACGACCCGCGTCCCGTCCGCACGGTGTTCGTGGGCGGCGGTACGCCGACGCTGCTGGACGCCGGTGATCTCGTACGGATGCTGCAGGCCGTCCGGGACGAGTTCGGGCTCGCCGCGGACGCCGAGGTCACGACGGAGGCGAACCCGGAGTCCGTCGATCCCGCGTATCTGGCCGCCCTGCGCGAGGGGGGCTTCAACCGGATCTCCTTCGGGATGCAGAGCGCGCGGCAGCACGTGCTGAAGGTGCTGGACCGGACGCACACGCCCGGGCGGCCGGAGGCGTGCGTCACGGAGGCCCGGGCGGCCGGGTTCGAGCACGTGAACCTCGACCTGATCTACGGCACGCCGGGGGAGTCGGACGACGACTGGCGGGCGTCGCTGGACGCGGTGCTGGAGGCCGGGCCGGACCACGTCAGCGCGTATGCCCTGATCGTGGAGGAGGGCACGCAGCTGGCGCGGCGGATCCGCCGGGGCGAGGTGCCGATGACCGACGACGACGTCCACGCCGACCGGTACCTGATCGCCGACGAGGTGCTCTCGGGCGCGGGGTTCGAGTGGTACGAGGTGTCGAACTGGGCGACCTCGGAGGCCGGGCGGTGCCTGCACAACGAGCTGTACTGGCGGGGGGCCGACTGGTGGGGGGCCGGGCCCGGGGCGCACAGCCACGTGGGCGGCGTGCGGTGGTGGAACGTGAAGCATCCGGGGGCGTATGCGGCGGCGCTGGCGGCCGGTCGTTCGCCCGGGGCCGGGCGTGAGGTGCTGTCGGAGGAGGACCGGCGGGTCGAGCGGATCCTGCTGGAGCTGCGGTTGCGGGACGGGGTGCCGTTGGCGTTGCTGCGGGAGGAGGGACTCGCGGCGGCTCGGCGGGCCTTGTCCGAAGGGTTGCTCGAGGAGGGGCCGTATGCGGAGGGGCGGGCTGTGCTGACCTTGCGCGGGCGGTTGCTGGCGGATGGTGTGGTGCGCGATCTGGTGGACTGAGTTGCTGGGCGTCGGTGCTGGGGCCGGGGCGATGCGCAACTCGGCGCGACGAGGTGCCGCTCTCCGTGGGACGGGTGCCGCCCCTAGCGGCATGCATGCCCGCAGCTGAGCGAGACACCGGCCGCAGCTGAGCGAGACACCGGCCGAAGCTGAGCGGGGACGCGGGCCGCAGCTGAGCGGGGACGCGAGCGCAGCTCAGCGCGGCTACGGCGCCGTCACGAAGTCGATCAGTTCTTCCACCCGGCCCAGGAGTTCCGGCTCCAGGTCCTTGTACGAGTGGACGCCGGACAGGATCCGCTGCCACGCCGCGCCCGTGTTCTGCGGCCAGCCCAGGGCGCGGCACACGCCCGTCTTCCAGTCCTGGCCCCGCGGGATCCGGGGCCAGGCCTCGATGCCGAGGGACGACGGCTTCACCGCCTCCCAGATGTCGATGTAGGGATGGCCCACCACCAGCGCGTGGTCGCTCGTCACCGACTGGGCGATGTGCCACTCCTTCGAGCCCGGTACGAGGTGGTCGACCAGGACGCCGAGGCGCGCGTCGGGGCCGGGGGCGAAGGAGTCGACGATCGACGGGAGGTCGTCCACGCCCTCCAGGTACTCCACGACCACGCCCTCGATGCGCAGGTCGTCGCCCCACACCTTCTCGACCAGCTCGGCGTCGTGCCGGCCCTCGACGTAGATGCGGCCGGCACGGGCCACGCGCGCGCGTGCGCCGGGGACCGCCACCGAACCGGAGGCCGTGCGGGTGGGCCGTGCCGGGGCGCCCGGCGAGGGGCGGACCAGCGTCACCACCTTGCCCTCCAGGAGGAAGCCGCGCGGCTCCATCGGGAACACCCGGTGCTTGCCGAAGCGGTCCTCCAGCGTCACCGTGCCCGCCTCGCAGCGGATGACCGCCCCGCAGAAGCCGGTGCCGGGCTCCTCCACCACCAGGCCCGGTTCCGCCGGGACCTCGGGGACCGGCTGGGGCTTCTTCCACGGCGGGGTCAGGTCCGGAGAGTACTGGCGCATTCGGATGACGATAGGAGAACCGGGCGGGTGGTCACGGAGACACGCCGAAACGGGTCGCCAGCGCGTCCCGCTGGGCCCGGACGAACGCCGCGTCCACCACCGCTCCGTGACCGGGCACGTACACCGCGTTCTCGCCGCCCAGCGCGAGCAGCCGGTCCAGCGCGGCCGGCCAGTGCGACGGCACGGCGTCCGGGCCCGCCTGGGGCTCGCCGGACTCCTCGACCAGGTCGCCGCAGAACACCACCTCCGGATCGCCCGGCACCAGCACCGCCAGATCGTGCGCGGTGTGCCCGGGGCCCACGTTCGCCAGCAGCACCTGGCACCCGCCGCCCAGGTCGAGGGTCCACTCGCCGGACACCAGGTGGCGGGGCGGGACCAGCAGGTCCGCCGACTCCTGGGCGACCGTCTCGGCCAGTCCGTTGCGCACCGCGTCCGCGCGCAGCTCCTCGCGGTCCCGCAGGCGCGACAGCACCGCGTCCACGCCCACCGCGCCGAACACCTCCGCCCCCGTGAACGCCGCCGCCCCGAAGACGTGGTCGAAGTGGGGATGGGTCAGCGCGAGATGTGTCACACGGTGCCCGGTGAGCGACTGCGCCTGCTCGCGCAACCGCGCTCCCTCGGCCGGGCTCGACCCGGCGTCGATCACGAGGACCGCGTCCTCGCCGGCGACCAGCCCCGCCGTGCAGTCCCACACCGGCAGCCGGCACCGCCCCACCCCGGCGGCCACGCGCTCCCACCCGAGCTCTTCCCAAGTCACCGTCATACGGCGACGCTAGCCGTGACTCCCGCCCGGGGCGCGACGCCGCACGACCAGCCTTGCCGGGGGCGTACCCCACCGCCGTACACTGGGCCGGGGAACATTGGCACTCGCACGCGCAGAGTGCCAGGCCGCGAACGGCAGGCAACGGGCGGACGACTTCTGGAGGTGTGCGCGATGCTCAGTGAACGCAGGCTTCAGGTGCTGCGCGCCATCGTCCAGGACTACGTCGGCACCGAGGAGCCGGTCGGCTCCAAGGCCCTCACCGAGCGGCACAACCTCGGCGTCTCCCCGGCGACCGTCCGCAACGACATGGCGGCCCTGGAGGACGAGGGATACATCGCCCAGCCGCACACCAGCGCCGGGCGCATCCCCACCGACAAGGGGTACCGCCTGTTCGTGGACAAGCTCGCCGGCGTCAAGCCCATGACCGCGCCCGAGCGGCGCGCGATCCAGAACTTCCTGGAGGGCGCCGTCGACCTCGACGACGTCGTGGCGCGCACGGTGCGGCTGCTCGCGCAGCTCACGCGCCAGGTCGCCGTCGTGCAGTACCCGTCGCTGACCCGGTCCACCGTGCGGCACGTGGAGCTGCTCTCCCTCGCGCCCGCGCGCGTGATGCTCGTGTTGATCACGGACACCGGGCGGGTCGAGCAGCGGGTGGTCGACTGCCCGGCGCCCTTCGGCGAGGCCTCGCTCGCTGATCTGCGCGCGCGCCTCAACAGCCGGGTGGCGAACCGCCGTTTCGCGGATGTGCCGAGTCTGGTGGAGGATCTCCCGGAGGCTTTCGAGCACGAGGACCGGGGTACGGTCTCCACGGTGCTCTCCACACTCCTGGAGACGCTCGTCGAGGAGAACGAGGAGCGGCTGATGATCGGCGGCACCGCCAATCTGACCCGCTTCGGTCATGACTTCCCCCTCACGATCCGGCCCGTGCTGGAGGCGCTGGAGGAGCAGGTCGTGCTCCTCAAGCTGCTCGGCGAGGCGAAGGATCCGGGCGTGACCGTCCGTATCGGTCACGAGAACGCCCACGAAGGACTCAACTCCACGTCCGTCGTGTCGGTCGGCTACGGTTCGGGCGGCGAGGCAGTCGCCAAGCTCGGCGTGGTCGGACCGACCCGCATGGACTACCCGGGAACGATGGGAGCGGTACGCGCAGTGGCACGGTACGTCGGACAGATCCTGGCGGAGTCGTAGTGGCCACGGACTACTACGCCGTACTCGGCGTGCGCCGCGACGCGTCGCAGGAAGAGATCAAGAAGGCCTTCCGGCGGCTCGCCCGCGAGCTGCATCCGGACGTCAACCCCGATCCGAAGACCCAGGAGCGGTTCAAGGAGATCAACGCCGCCTACGAGGTGCTGTCGGACCCGCAGAAGAAGCAGGTCTACGACCTCGGCGGGGACCCGCTCTCGCAGGCCCAGGGCGGCGGCGCGGGCGGCTTCGGAGCCGGTGGCTTCGGGAACTTCTCCGACATCATGGACGCGTTCTTCGGCACGGCGTCGCAGCGCGGTCCGCGCTCGCGCACCCGCCGCGGCCAGGACGCGATGATCCGCATCGAGGTGGAGCTCGACGAGGCGGCCTTCGGCACGACGAAGGACATCCAGGTCGACACGGCGGTCGTCTGCAACACCTGTAACGGTGAGGGCGCGGCCCCCGGTACGTCCGCCCAGACGTGTGACATGTGCCGCGGCCGCGGTGAGGTGTCGCAGGTCACCCGGTCCTTCCTGGGCCAGGTCATGACGTCCCGTCCGTGCCCGCAGTGCCAGGGCTTCGGAACGGTGGTCCCGACCCCGTGCCCGGAGTGCGCGGGCGACGGGCGGGTCCGCTCCCGCCGCACGCTCACGGTCAAGATCCCGGCCGGTGTCGACAACGGCACGCGGATCCAGCTGGCCGGCGAGGGCGAGGTCGGGCCCGGTGGCGGTCCGGCCGGTGACCTCTACGTCGAGATCCACGAGCTGCCGCACCCCATGTTCCAGCGGCGCGGCGACGACCTGCACTGCACGGTGACCATCCCCATGACGGCGGCGGCCCTCGGCACGAAGGTGCCGCTGGAGACGCTGGACGGGCTGGAGGAGGTCGACATCCGCCCGGGCACCCAGTCCGGCCAGTCGATCCCGCTGCACGGCCGAGGTGTCACCCACCTGCGCGGCGGCGGACGCGGCGACCTCATCGTCCACGTCGAGGTCCAGACCCCGACCAAGCTCGACCCCGAGCAGGAGCGTCTCCTGCGCGAGCTGGCCAAGCTACGCGGCGAGGAGCGGCCCCAGGGTCAGTTCCAGCCGGGACAGCAAGGGCTGTTCTCCCGGTTGAAGGACGCGTTCAACGGGCGCTGACGGGAGCCCCCGGGTGGCCGTGGAGGGGCTCGTTCCTCTGGTCTATGCCACACGGCAGGCCGGTTTCGGAGTTGTTCGGAGGACGTGACAACATGCGGTCATGTCCTCCGCTCTGACCGATCTCTTCCCCCACCCGATCGTGCAGGCCCCCATGGCGGGCGGCGTCTCCGTGCCGCAGCTCGCCGCCGCCGTGTGCGAGGCGGGCGGGCTCGGGTTCCTCGCCGCCGGGTACAAGACCGCCGACGGGATGTACGAGGAGATCAAGCAGCTGAGGAGCCTCACCGGCAGGCCCTTCGGCGTCAACCTCTTCATGCCGCAGCCGGAGTACGCCGACCCGGCCGCCGTCGACGTCTACGCCCACCAGCTGGCCGGCGAGGCCACCTGGTACGAGGCCGAGCTCGGTGACCCCGAGAGCGGCCGCGACGACGGCTACGAGACCAAGCTCGCGGTGCTCCGCGACAACCCCGTGCCCGTCGTGTCGTTCCACTTCGGCGCGCCGAGCCGCGAGGTCGTCGACGCCCTGCACCGCGTCGGCACGTTCGTCCTGGTCACCGCCACCACCCCCGACGAGGCCCGGGCCGTCGAGCGGGCGGGCGCGGACGCGGTCATCGCGCAGGGCGTCGAGGCCGGCGGCCACCAGGGCACCCACCGGGACGTCCCCGAGACGGACGGGTCCGGCATCGGCCTGCTGTCGCTGGTCGCCCAGATCAGGGAGGCCGTCAACATCCCGATCGTCGCCGCCGGCGGAATCATGCGCGGCGGCCAGATCGCCGCGGTGCTCGCCGCGGGCGCGAGCGCGGCCCAGCTCGGCACGGCCTTCCTCGCCACGCCCGAGTCCGGCGCGAACGCCCTGCACAAGCAGGCGCTGACCAACCCCCTGTTCGTGCGCACCGAGTTGACCCGGGCCTTCTCCGGGCGGCCGGCGCGCGGCCTCGTCAACCGGTTCCTGCGCGAGCACGGCCCGTACGCGCCCGCCGCCTACCCCGAGATCCACCACCTCACCGCGCCGCTGCGCAAGGCCGCCGCCAAGGCCGGTGACGCACAGGGCATGGCGCTGTGGGCCGGGCAGGGGCACCGGATGGCGCGGGAGCTGCCCGCCGGGCAGCTGGTGGAGGTGCTGGCCGGTGAACTCGCCGCCGCCAGGACAGCGTTGTCGGGCGGGGGCGTCCGGTGACCGCGCCGGTGTTCGTGGTCGACCACTTCGACGCGGGCCGCGGCGGCCGGTACGTCCTCGACGGGCCGGAGGGACGGCACGCCGTCTCCGTGAAGCGGCTGCGGCCCGGCGAGGACGTCGTCCTCACGGACGGGGCCGGGCGCTGGGCGGACTGCGTGGTGCTCGACACCGAGGGCAAGGACCGGCTGATCGTCCAGCTGGACTCGGTGAGCGAGGAGCCGCCGGAGCAGCCGCGACTGACCGTCGTGCAGGCGCTGCCCAAGGGAGACCGGGGAGAGCTGGCCGTCGAGACCATGACCGAGGTCGGCGTCGACGCGATCGTGCCCTGGGCGGCGGCGCGCTGCATCACGCAGTGGAAGGGCGACCGCGGGGCCAAGGCGCTGGGCAAGTGGCGGGCCACCGCACGGGAGGCCGGCAAGCAGTCCCGCCGGGTGCGGTTCCCCGAGGTCGCGGAGGCGGCCACGACCAAGCAGGTCGCGGCGCTGCTGGCGGGCGCGGAGTTCGCCGCCGTGCTGCACGAGAGCGGCGACGCGCCGCTGGCGACGGCCGAACTGCCGTCGTCCGGCGAGATCGTGCTGGTCGTGGGGCCCGAAGGGGGCGTGGCGCCGGAGGAGTTGGCGCTGTTCGAGGAGGCGGGGGCCGGGGCGTACCGCCTCGGGCGCAGTGTGCTGCGCACATCGACCGCCGGGACCGCGGCCGCGGCCGTGCTCCTGGCCCGTACCGGCCGCTGGTCCTGACCCCCCTGGAGGAACCGTGGAACTCGCCCAAGTACGTCTGCTCGTCACCGACTTCGCCGCGTGTTACCGCTTCTACGGCGACATCCTCGGCCTCAAGCCCCAGTCGGGCGCGGCCGAGGGGCCGTACGAGAAGTTCAGCCCCGCGGTCGGTTCCGCGGGGATCGCGCTGCAGGACCGGTCGATGATGGCCGAAGTGCTCGACGAGGTCGGGGACGCGGCGACCGGCCACCGGTCCCTCGTCGTGCTGCGGGTGGACGCGCTGGACGCGTACTGCGAGGAGATCACCCTCCGCGGCGCCACGGTCCTGCACGGCCCGGCGCCCATGACCGACCGCATGCGGGTCGCCCACCTCAAGGACCCCGAGGGCAACCTGGTGGAGCTTCAGGAGTGGCTCCTGCTGCGCGGTTGACGCCTTTGCGCCCTACCGCGCCGCCCCCGTCAGTGGCAGGCTCCCCTTCATGGGGGCGTTCAGGAGGATCTGGCGGGGGCCGCGCGGCCGTCGGGTGGCTGTGGCGGCGGTGTTCGGGACCATCGCGGTGGGCGGTGCCGTCGCGTGCGAGCCGGGCAGCGGCATCAGCTCCGCGGCCGTCGCGTACACCACCGACGAGACCGTGACCAAGGAACTCGACCGGCAGAAGGCGGGCGTGCGCTGGCTCAGTTGCACCGCCTCCTACGGCGAGAACGGCCAGAACGGCCAGAGCGGCAAGAAGTCGACCCCGTCGCCCTCGGCGAGTGAGAAGACCGTCGCCACCGTCGACTGCCAGGGCGAGACCAAGGACGGCAAGGACATCACCGTCGACGGCAAGGTCACCCACGCCGTGGACGGTGCCTGCGTGCGCGGGAACATCACCGCCAAGGTCGACGGCAAGGTCTGGTTCGAGGTGGACGGGCTCGGCGACTGCAACGCCACCAGCCCACCGCCCGTCGGCGGCGGCCCCACCCAGGGGCAGCCCGGGCCCACCGTCACCGTGACCGTCACACAGACCATCTGGTGCGACCGGTACCCCGACTGCCGGCCCGTCGAGGGCAAATGACGTACGCGAGGGGCGAACGGCAAGTGATCCGAAGTCTGTCCGCGGCGCGCCGTCCCTGCATAGGGTGATCGGGTGACACAGTCCGCATCGCCTGCGTATCTCCGGTTCCCGCACCTGCACGGCGACCTGGTCGCCTTCACCGCCGAGGACGACGTGTGGCTCGCCCCGCTCGACGGCGGCCGGGCCTGGCGGGTCAGCGCCGACAACGTGCCGGTGACCCAGCCCCGCATCTCCCCGGACGGCACCACCGTCGCCTGGACCTCGACAAGGGACGGCGCCCCCGAGGTGCACATCGCCCCGGTCGCCGGAGGCCCCGCCAAGCGCCTGACGTACTGGGGGAGTTGGAAGACCCAGGTGCGCGGCTGGACCCCGGACGGCCAGGTACTGGCGATCAGCACCCAGGGGCAGGCGAGCCTGCGCCGCACCTGGGCGCGTGCCGTCCCCCTCGACGGCGGCCCGGCCGCGACCCTGCCGTACGGCCCCGTCGGCGACATCGCCCACGGCCCGCACACGGTGCTGCTGTCCGCGCCGATGGGACGCGAGGCGGCCTGGTGGAAGCGGTACCGCGGCGGTACGGCGGGCAAGTTGTGGATCGACCCCGAGGACGACGGCGAATTCGTGCGGCTGCACGAGGACCTCGACGGCAACATCGAGTACCCGCTGTGGGTGGGGGACCGGATCGCGTTCCTCTCCGACCACGAGGGCACCGGCGCGCTCTACTCCTCCCTCGCCGACGGCTCCGACCTGCGCCGCCACACGCCCCTCGACGGGTTCTACGCCCGGCACGCCGCGACCGACGGCACCCGTGTCGTCTACTCCAGCGCCGGTGAACTCTGGCTGCTGGACGACCTGGACGGAGCCGAGCCGCGCCGGCTCGACGTACGGCTCGGCGGGCAGCGCGTCGATCTCCAGCCGTTCCCGGTGAACGCCTCCCGGTGGTTCGGGTCGGCGTCCCCGGACCACACCGCGCGCGGCAGCGCCGTCTCCGTCCGCGGCTCCGTCCACTGGGTCACCCACCGCTCCGGCCCGGCCCGCGCGCTGGCAGCGACGCCCGGCGTCCGGGCCCGGCTGCCGCGCGCCTTCCGCGCGGACGGCGAGGAGTGGGTGGTGTGGGTGACGGACGCCGAGGGCGACGACGCCCTGGAGTTCGCGCCCGCCACCGGCCTCGCCCCCGGGGCGACGCCGCGCCGGATCGCCGCCGGTCAGCTCGGCCGCGTACTGGACCTCGCCATGGCACCCGACGGCAGCCGCGCCGCTGTCGCCTCCCACGACGGCCGTCTGCTGCTCGTCGAGCGGGAGACGGGCGAGGTGCGGGAGGTCGACCGCAGCGAGGACGGCGACGTCTCGGGGCTCGTCTTCTCACCCGACTCGACCTGGCTCGCCTGGTCCCACCCCGGGCCGCGGCCCCTGTGCCAGCTGAAGCTCGCCAACACCACCGACCTGTCGGTCACCGAGGCGACCCCGCTGCGCTTCCAGGACTACGCGCCCGCGTTCACGGCCGACGGCAAGCACCTCGCGTTCCTGTCGACCCGCTCCTTCGACCCGGTCTACGACGAGCACGTCTTCGACCTGGCCTTCGTCGAAGGCGCCCGGCCGCACCTCATCACTCTCGCGGCGACCACCCCGTCCCCGTTCGGGCCGCAGCGGCACGGCCGGTCCTTCGAGACGCCCGACCGGGAGGAGACCCCCGACAGCGAGGGCACCCCCACCACCCGCATCGACCTCGAGGGCCTCGCCGACCGCATCGTGCCCTTCCCGGTCGAGGCCGCCCGCTACTCCAACCTGCGGGCCGCCAAGGACGGCGTGCTCTGGCTGCGCCACCCGGTCGCCGGCGTGCTCGGCGCGTCCCGGGCCACCCCGGACGACCCCGAGCCCAAGTCCGAGCTGGAGCGGTACGACCTCGCCCAGCAGCGCGTCGAGCACCTCGCCGTCGACGCCGACCACTTCGAGGTCAGCGGCGACGGCAAGCGGGTGCTGCTGTGGACCGACGGGCGGCTGAAGGTAGTCCCCAGCGACCGGCGCGCCTCGAACGACGACGACAGCGACACCAACATCACCGTCGACCTCGGCCGGGTACGCCAGTTGGTCGACCCGGCGGCCGAGTGGCGGCAGATGTTCGACGAGAACGGCCGCATCATGCGGGACCACTTCTGGCGGCCGGACATGAGCGGCGTCGACTGGGACGGCGTCCTCGACCGCTACCGCCCGGTCGTGGACCGGTGCGCCACCCACGACGACCTCGTCGACCTGCTCTGGGAGGTCCAGGGCGAACTCGGCACGTCCCACGCCTACGTCACCCCGCGCGGCGGCCACGGCGGCGGTCCCCGCCAGGGCCTGCTCGGCGCCGACATCTCCCGCCACGAGGACGGCAGCTGGCGCGTCGACCGCATCCTGCCCTCCGAGACCTCCGACCCGGACGCCCGCAGCCCGCTGGCCGCACCCGGCGTCGCGGTGCGCCCCGGGGACGCGATCGTCGCGATCGCCGGGCAGCCCGTCGACCCGGTGGCCGGCCCCGGTCCGCTGCTCATCGGCACGGCGGGCAAGCCGGTGGAGCTGACCATCTCCCCGTCCGGCGGCGGCGACCCACGGCACGCCGTCGTCGTCCCGCTCGCCGACGAGGAGCCGCTGCGCTACCACGCCTGGGTCGCCGACCGCCGCGCCTACGTCCACGAGAAGTCCGGCGGCCGCCTCGGCTACCTGCACGTCCCCGACATGCAGGCGCCCGGCTGGGCCCAGATCCACCGCGACCTGCGCGTCGAGGTCGCCCGCGAGGGCCTCGTCGTCGACGTCCGCGAGAACCGCGGCGGCCACACCTCCCAGCTCGTCGTGGAGAAACTCGCCCGCCGGGTCGTCGGCTGGGACCTGCCCCGCGGCATGCGCGCCGAGAGCTACCCGCGCGACGCGCCCCGCGGCCCGGTCGTCGCCGTCGCCAACGAGTTCTCCGGCTCCGACGGCGACATCGTCAACGCCGCGATCAAGGCCCTCGGCATCGGCCCGGTCGTCGGCACCCGCACCTGGGGCGGCGTCATCGGCATCGACAGCCGCTACCGCCTGGTCGACGGCACCCTGGTCACCCAGCCGAAGTACGCGTTCTGGCTGGAGGGCTACGGGTGGGACGTGGAGAACCACGGGGTGGATCCCGACGTGGAGGTCGTACAGCGCCCGCAGGACTACGCGGCGGGCAGGGACCCGCAACTGGACGAGGCGATCCGACTGGCGTTGGAGAGTCTGGAGAGCAGTCCCGCAAAAACGCCTCCGGCTCTGCCCACCTCTTAGGGGCGCGGGGCTGTGTCGATATGCGGCTCCGCCGCGTGGGCGCGACCAGCCACAACGCACCCGCACCCGACGACGATACGATGCCCAAGTCGGACCGAATTCGGCCAACCCCCGGAGGGAAAATGGCAGGGGAACCCCAGGACGACTGCCTGTTCTGCAAGATCGTCGCAGGCACCATCCCGGCGACGATCGTCCGCCAGACGGAGACGACCGTCGCGTTCCGCGACATCAACCCCCAGGCACCCACCCACGTCCTCGTGATCCCCAAGGCCCACTACGAGAACGCCGCCGCCCTCGCCGCCGCCGACCCCGCCCTCACCGCGGACGTGCTGCGCGAGGCCCAGGCCGTCGCGGACGAGGAGAAGCTCGACAGCTACCGTCTCGTCTTCAACACCGGCAGCGGCGCCGGCCAGACCGTCTGGCACGTGCACGGCCACGTGCTCGGCGGCCGCGGCCTCGAATGGCCCCCGGGATAACCGCCTTGTCCGTCCGCGAACTCGTCGTCCTCGGCACCGCCAGCCAGGTCCCCACCCGGCACCGCAACCACAACGGTTACCTGCTGCGCTGGGACGGCGAGGGCATCCTGTTCGACCCCGGCGAGGGCACGCAGCGCCAGATGCTGCGCGCCGGGGTCGCCGCGCACGATCTCAACCGGATCTGCGTCACGCACTTCCACGGCGACCACTCCCTCGGTCTCGCCGGTGTGATCCAGCGCATCAACCTCGACAAGGTCCCGCACGAGATCACCGCCCACTACCCCCGCTCCGGACAGCGCTTCTTCGACCGGCTCCGGTACGCCACCGCCTACCGCGAGACCGTCGAGATCACCCAGGCCCCGATGGCCTCCGACGGGCCCGTAGCCCGCACCGACGGCTACACGCTGGAGGCGCGGAAGCTGTCGCACCCGGTCGAGTCGTACGGCTACCGCCTCGTGGAGCCCGACGGCCGCCGCATGCTGCCCGAGCGGCTCGCCGCGCACGGCGTCAAAGGCCCGGACATCGGCCGGATCCAGCGCGAGGGCTCGCTCGGCGGGGTCGCCCTGGAGGACGTCAGCGAGGTGCGGCGCGGGCAGCGGTTCGCGTTCGTCATGGACACCCGGCTCTGCGACGGCGTGTACGTGCTGGCCGAGGGCTGCGACCTGCTCGTCATCGAGTCGACGTTCCTCGACGAGGACGAGGAACTCGCCGTGGAGCACGGGCACCTGACGGCGAGTCAGGCCGCACGGGTGGCCAGGGACGGCGGGGTGCGGCACCTCGTGCTCACCCACTTCAGCCAGCGCTACACCGAGCCGGACGAGTTCGAGCGGCAGGCGCGGGCCGCCGGGTACGACGGTGAGCTGACCGTGGCGCACGATCTACTGAGGGTGCCGGTTCCGAAGCGTCGGTGATACGGCCGTACGATGAATTGATGTCCCTCCCCAAAGCCGAACTGCACCTTCATATCGAAGGCACCCTGGAACCGGAGCTGGCCTTCGAGCTCGCCACGCGCAACGGCCTCACGCTGCCGTACGCCGACACGGACGAGCTGCGCGAGGCCTACCGCTTCGAGGATCTCCAGTCGTTCCTGAACCTGTACTACGAGCTCATGGCCGTCCTGCGCACCGAGCGGGACTTCGAGGACCTGGCGAACGAGTACCTCGCCCGGGCCGCCGCGCAGGGCGTGCGGCACGCCGAGATCTTCTTCGACCCGCAGGCCCACACCAGCCGCGGTCTGGAGATCGGCACGGTCGTCGAGGGACTGTGGCGCGCACTGGGGAGCAGCGAGGCGAACCACGGCGTGTCGACCCGGCTGATCCTGTGCTTCCTGCGCGACGAGTCCGCCGAGTCGGCCCTGGCCACGCTGGACGCGGCCAAGCCGTACCTGGACCGCATCACCGGCGTCGGCCTCGACTCGGCCGAGGTCGGGCACCCGCCGGCCAAGTTCCGCGAGGTCTACGAGGCCGCCGCCGCGCTCGGCCTGCGCCGGGTCGCCCACGCGGGCGAGGAGGGCCCGCCGGAGTACATCACCGAGGCGCTGGACGTGCTCGGCGTCGAGCGCGTCGACCACGGCCTGCGCTGCGTGGAGGACCCGGCGCTGGTGGAGCGGCTGGTGCGGGACCGGGTGCCGCTGACCCTGTGCCCGCTGTCGAACGTGCGGCTGCGGACCGTCGACACCCTCGCCGACCACCCGCTGCCCGCCATGCTGGACGCCGGCCTGATGTGCACGGTCAACTCCGACGACCCGGCCTACTTCGGCGGCTACGCGGGCGACAACTTCGACGCCGTCCGCGACACCCTGGGCCTGGGCGAGGAGCGGTTGCGGGAACTCGCCCGCAACTCCTTCCTCGCCTCGTTCCTGGAGGACGACGAGGAGCTGCGGGCGCGGTACCTCGCCGAGGTCGAGGCGTACACCTTTCCCTAGCGGGCCCTCAGAGGACCTCCGACCCCGCCTTGCCGTAAGCGCGCTGGGCGGGGACGGCCGGGGTCTCCACGGGGATCTCCACCACCGGCTGCTCGGGTGCGCCGATCTCGGGGACCGCGCCGGTGGGCGTGCCGGTGGTGGCGGCGACCAGGGCGGCCGGGGTGCCGCCGCGGCGGCGGACCGCGCCGGGCAGCAGCGGGCGTCCGCCGGTGTGCAGGGCGACGGCGGTCATCGGCAGGGCGATCACCAGCAGCCCGGCGCCGAGGACCGCGCCCATCACCGGGAACCCGGCCTGCGCCGAGAGCACGCTGCCGGTCAGCGGCCCGGCGGCCGTGCCCAGCGAGGACGCCGAGCCGACCAGCACCGCCCAGCGCCCGCGCGGGTCGAGCGAGGCGGCGAGCCCGATCAGGTACGACAGCACCACCGGGTACAGCGTGTTCCAGGCGATCTCGCCGGCCGCGAAGCTCGTCAGGTCGGTCGCGGAGGCACTCAGCACGATGCAGCCGGCGATGAGGACCGTGCCCGCGCCGATCGGCACCGCGCGTCCCAGGCGCGCCCCGAGCGCGCCCGCCGCCAGGACGCCGGCCAGCCCGGCGCCCAGCGCCACGGCGAAGACGGCGCCGACGGTGGCCTCGCCGAGGTGGGCCTGCGTCAGCCCGATCCGTCCGCTGACGCCCCACAGGGAGTTCTGCGCCAGCGACCAGCACACCATGGCGGCGGCCAGCACCAGCCCCGAACGGGCGTGCGGCAACCGGGCCTTGTCCTGCCGGGCGGGAGCGGCGGGCGCACCGGCCGGGAGGCGGCCGGTCAGCGGCCACACGGCCAGGGCCGTGAGGGCGATCGCCGCCAGCGGCAGGCCGTGCCCCGGGCCGAGGTGCGGCACGGTCAGGTACACGGCGCCCGCGAGGGCGGAGACGCTGAGCAGCCCGGCGGTGGAGGCCCGGTGCGGGTCCCGCTGAGCGGCGATGAGGGTGGCGGCGACGGTGGTGGCCGTGCCGGATCCGAACCCGCCGACCATCGCGCCGGCCACGACGGCGGGGACGGACGTGGTGAGGGCGGCCCCGCCGTAGCCGAGGACGGCGAGGAGGAGACCGAGCCGGGCGAGGGCACGGGCCCCGGCCCGTTCGACCCGCGAGGCGAGGGCGAAACCGGCGGCGGCCGAACTCAGCAGCAGCGCACTGCCGACGGCACCGGCCTGCGTGGCGGAGAGCGAAAGGTCCGAGTCGAGCCGGCCGACGGTGGTCGGCAGCAGATACGGAGCGAGGTACCCGGCCGTGAAAAGGGCGACGAGGGGCCAGGGGGTGGTGCGGGGGGCGAACACGGGCGTTCCCAGGGCATGCGAAAGGAGCGGCGGAGAAAGGGGGATGGGGCGACGACCGTCGACGGACAGGAACGCGCGGGCAATTTGTATCAAGCAAGCAGTCGCACGCGTGAGCCAGGGGGGTGTGATGTGGAGCACGTTGCGTTTGGGGCAGTGAAGCTCGGGTAAACGAGCGCCTTTTGCGAGGTGACGCCGCGTCTCCCGCTAGCGCCAGTGCACCGATCCGGCCCCCGTCGGCACCGTCGCCTCGATCTTCGCCCGGACCTCCCGCATCACGGCGACGATCCGCTCCTCGTGCTCCGGGGTGAGCCGGGCGACCGGCACCGAGCAGCTGATCGCGTCCTGCGCCGGGGTGTCGTAACGCAGCGCGAACCCGAAGCCGACGATGCCGGGCACGCCCTCCTCGCGGTCCTCGGACCAGCCGCGGGCCCGGATCCGCGCGAGGTCGGCCGCGAGGGACTCCCGGCTCGTGTGCGAGTTCGGGGTCAGCGCCTCGTACGGCCCCTCGGGCAGCTCCTCGTCGGGGCGTTCCGCCAGCAGCGCCTTGCCCAGGGCGCCGACGTGCGCGGGCAGGCGCCGCCCCACCCGGCTGATCGTCCTGAGGTACTCGTGCGACTCCCGCGTGGCCAGGTACGCCACGTCCCGGCCGTCCAGCCGGCCCAGGTGGATGGTTTCGCCGAGCGCCTCGGAGGCCTCGTCGAGATACGGCCGCACGACCCGGACCCGGGGGTCGGAGTCGAGATAGCTCGTGCCGGTGAGCAGGGCGTGGATGCCGATGCCGTACAGGGAGCCGGTGACGTCGGTGCGGACCCAGCCGCGCGAGATCAGGGTCTGCAGCAGCGCGTACATCGAGCTGCGCGGCACGCCGAGTTCACCGGCCAGCTCCTGGAGCCGGGCCGGGCGGTCGCCGCGCGCCGCGAGGAGTTCCAGCAGCTCGACCGTGCGCGCCGCGGACTTCACCTCGCGGACGCCCCCTGTGTCTGACATGCGCCGATGGTAATCGGGCCGCCCGCGCGGTTGACGTTCGCATACCTAACCTTCATTCTCATACATAGATGACGTCTACATAAGGAGATGCTCGTGAGCGCTGGACCGGTAGCGGTCGCGCACCGGCTGCGGGACGGCATGGCGGGCGGCGTGCTGTCGTTCCCGCTGACCAGCTTCCGCGACGACGGCACCCTCGACCCGGACGGCTTCCGCGCCTACGTCGCGGACCGGCTCGCCGCCTCGCCCGGCGCGGTCTTCCCCGCCTGCGGCACCGGCGAGTTCTTCTCGCTCGACGAGGACGAGTACCGGCGGGTCGTCGCCCTCACCGTCGAGGAGGCAGCCGGCCGCGTCCCCGTCGTCGCCGGCATCGGCTACGGCTGGGCGCAGGCCGTCCGCTTCGCGCGCATCGCCGAGGACGCCGGAGCCGACGCGCTCCTGGTCCTCCCGCACTACCTCGTCGCGGCCCCGCAGGACGGCCTGGTCGCCCAGCTGGAACAGATCGCCGCCCGCACGTCACTGCCCCTGATCGCCTACCAGCGCGGCCAGGTCGCCTTCACCGCCGAGTCGCTCCGGCGCGTCGCCGCCCTGCCGAACGTCATCGGCCTCAAGGACGGCCACAGCGACCTCGACCGGCTGCAACGCCTCACGCTGGCCGCACCCGAGGACTTCCTGTTCTTCAACGGCGCCGCCACCGCCGAGATCCAGGCCCGCGCCTACGCCACCGTCGGCGTCCCCGCCTACTCCTCCGCCGTGCACGCCTTCGCCCCCGAGATCGCCGGCGCCTTCTTCGCCGCCCTGCGCGACGGCGACCACGGCACCGTCGACAAGCTGCTGCGCGGCTTCTACGCCCCGCTCGTCGAACTGCGCGACCGCGTCCCCGGGTACGCCGTGTCGCTGGTGAAGGCGGCGGCCCGACTGCGCGGGCACGCCGTGGGCCCCGTCCGCGCCCCGCTCACCGACCCCTCGCCCACCGACCTGGCCGCCCTCCGTACGGTCCTCACCGCCGGACTCGACCTCGTGGGAGCCGCACTGTGAACCTCACCATCACGGACGTCCGGCTGACACCGATCCTGGTCGCCGACCCGCCGCTGCTAAACACGCAGGGCGTGCACCAGCCGTACACGCCCCGGCTGATCGTCGAGGTCGTCACGGCGGACGGCATCACCGGCGTGGGGGAGACCTACGGCGACACCAAGTACCTGGAGCTGGCCCGGCCCTTCGCCGAGCGGCTGAAGGGACGCCAGGTCGGTGATCTGAACGGGCTGTTCACGGTCGCGGACGAGGTGGCCGTGGACGCCTCCCGGGTCGAGAACGCCGTCGACGTCGGCGGGCTGCGGGGCGTCCAGACCGCCGACAAGCTGCGTCTTTCCGTCGTCTCCGGTTTCGAGGTCGCCTGCCTCGACGCCCTCGGCAAGGCGCTCGGACTGCCCGTGTACGCGCTGCTCGGCGGCAAGGTGCGCGACGCCGTCGAGTACAGCGCCTACCTGTTCTACAAGTGGGCCGGCCACCCCGAGGGCGTGCCGGCCGAGCGGGACGACTGGGGTGCCGCCGTCGATCCGGCCGGAGTGGTGGAGCAGGCCCGGCGGTTCACCGAGCGGTACGGCTTCACCTCCTTCAAGCTCAAGGGCGGCGTCTTCCCGCCCGACGAGGAGATCGCCGCCGTACGGGCCCTCGCCGAGGCCTTCCCCGGGCACCCGCTGCGGCTGGACCCCAACGGCGCCTGGTCGGTGGAGACCTCCCTGCGCGTGGCCGAGGAACTCGGGGACGTCCTCGAGTACCTGGAGGACCCCACCCTCGGCACCGCCGGCATGGCCGAGGTCGCCGCGAAGACCGGCGTGCCGCTCGCCACCAACATGTGCGTGACGACCTTCGCCGAGATCAAGGAGGCCTTCACCCGGGACGCCGTCCAGGTCGTGCTCTCCGACCACCACTACTGGGGCGGACTGCGCAACACCCAGCAGCTCGCCGCCGTCTGTCGCACCTTCGGCGTCGGCGTGTCCATGCACTCCAACACCCACCTGGGCATCTCCCTCGCCGCGATGACCCACGTGGCCGCCACCGTCCCGGACCTCCACCACGCCTGCGACTCCCACTACCCCTGGCAGTCGGAGGACGTCCTCACCGAGCGCCTCACCTTCGAGGGGGGCAGGGTGGCGGTGTCCGACGCCCCGGGGCTCGGCGTGGAGCTCGACCGCGACCGGCTGGCCGTACTGCACCGGCGGTGGCTGCACGACGACGGCGCGCTGCGCGACCGCGACGACGCGGCGGCCATGCGGATCGCCGACCCCGAGTGGGTGACGCCCCCGGTGCCGCGCTGGTAGGGCCTGCGCTTTTCGGGGACGGGGGCGCGCGGAGCCCGGCGCGAGCTGCCGGGGCGGGTGAGTCCGGCGTGATCGGCGTCACGTTGTCGGTGATGTGGTGCACACTGGCCTGATCCGCACCACGTCAGGGAGCGCATCGTGATCGCGTCCACCGCCCCGGCAGGAAAGGGCCCGGCCGGAAAGGGATCGCACCGCCAGACCCAGGTCGATCCCCTCGCCCCGCTGCGTGCGCCGGACGACCCGCCCTGGGACGTCTACCTCACCGGCACCGTCTTCCTCGACATCATCTTCACCGGCCTCGACTCCGCCCCGGTCCGCGGGACGGAGTCCTGGGCCCGCGGGATGGGATCGAGCCCCGGCGGCGTCGCCAACATGGCCACCGCGCTGGCCCGCCTCGGCCTGCGCACGTCCCTCGCGGCGGCCTTCGGCGACGACCACTACGGCGACTACTGCTGGGACGCCCTGGAGCACGGCGAGGGCATCGACCTCTCCCCGTCGCGCACGGTGCCCGGCTGGCACTCCCCGGTGACCGTCTCCATGGCGTACGAGGGGGAGCGCACGATGGTCTCGCACGGCCACGAACCGCCCCCCGAGGAGCCGGCCCCCGAGTGCCCGCCCCGCGCCCGCGCCGCCGTCGCCTCCCTCGCGCCCGGCGTCAGCGCGCCCTGGATCGCCCAGGCCGCGAGCAAGGGCACCCGCGTCTTCGGCGACGTCGGCTGGGACGACACCGGGGCGTGGGACCTGGCGGCCCTGCCCGACCTGCGTCACTGCGAGGCGTTCCTGCCGAACGCCGAGGAGGCCATGCGGTACACGCGCGCGGACTGCCCCCGGGCCGCCGCGCACGCCCTCACCGAGTACGTGCCGCTCGCGGTGGTCACCCTCGGGGCGGACGGGGCGTACGCGGTGGACCGGCGCACGGGGGAGACGGCGGAGGTGCCGGCCATCGAGGTCGAGGCACTCGACCCGACGGGCGCCGGGGACGTGTTCGTCGCCGGGTTCGTGACCGGGACGCTGGCGGACTGGCCGCTGGCGGACCGGCTGGCGTTCGCCGGGCTGACGGCGGCGCTGTCGGTGCAGGAGTTCGGCGGGTCGTTGTCGGCGCCGGGGTGGTCGGAGATCGCGGCGTGGTGGCGGAAGGTGCAGTCGGTCGAGGGGCAGTCGGCGGCGGCGTTGGAGCGGTACGGGTTCCTGGCCGACCTGGTGTCCGAGGAGCTGGTGCGGCCCTGGCCGCTGCGGAGAGCCGTCCCGACGATCGGGTTCCGGCGCTCGGCGTGACCTCCTGGCCTCCCGGGGCCAGTGAACAGCGGCTGTCGCCTCCGTTTCCAACCCCACCCCCAAAACCCCTACGGCGTTGTCACTCCCCCGTCGTACCCTGGGAATCGCGAGGCCGCCCTCAGCTACGCGGCCGTGACGAGGAGGAACCGCAGGCCTTAAGCGCCGGCCCATGACTCAGACACCCACAGCTCACACCCCCGCGCAGGAGCAGGCGAGAGCACAGTTCACCGTCCCCGCCCAGCACCCCATGGTGACCGTCCTGGGGTCCGGCGACTCCCTCCTGCGCGTGATCGAGAAGGCCTTCCCGGCGGCCGACATCCACGTCCGGGGCAATGAGATCAGCGCGGTCGGCGACCCCGTGGACGTCGCCCTCATTTCGCGCGTGTTCGACGAGATGATGCTGGTGCTCCGCACCGGGCAGCCGATGACGGAGGACGCAGTGGAACGCTCGATCGCCATGCTGAAGGCGAGCGAGAACGGGGAGAGCGACGGCCAGGAGACCCCGGCCGAGGTGCTCACGCAAAACATCCTGTCCTCGCGAGGCCGCACGATCCGCCCCAAGACGCTCAACCAGAAGCGCTACGTGGACGCGATCGACAAGCACACGATCGTCTTCGGCATCGGCCCGGCGGGCACCGGCAAGACGTACCTGGCGATGGCCAAGGCGGTGCAGGCCCTGCAGTCCAAGCAGGTCAACCGCATCATCCTGACCCGCCCGGCGGTCGAGGCCGGCGAGCGGCTGGGCTTCCTGCCGGGCACGCTGTACGAGAAGATCGACCCCTACCTGCGCCCGCTCTACGACGCGCTGCACGACATGCTCGACCCGGACTCCATCCCGCGGCTGATGGCGGCGGGCACGATCGAGGTCGCGCCGCTGGCGTATATGCGGGGCAGGACCCTTAATGACGCTTTCATCATCCTCGACGAGGCCCAGAACACGAGCCCCGAGCAGATGAAGATGTTCCTCACCCGCCTCGGCTTCGACTCGAAGATCGTGATCACGGGTGACGTGACGCAGGTCGACCTCCCGGACGGGACGAAGAGCGGTCTGCGCCAGGTGCAGGACATCCTGGACGGCGTCGAGGACGTCCACTTCTCCCGGCTCTCGTCCCACGACGTCGTACGGCACAAGCTGGTGGGCCGTATCGTCGACGCGTACGAGAAGTACGACACCAAGCACGGCACCCAGAACGGCGCGCACAAGAGCCGCGGCAAGTCCGGGCACAAGGGGAAGTAGACACACTCAGCACCATGTCGATCGACGTCAACAACGAGTCCGGCACCGAGGTCGACGAGCAGGCGATCCTCGACATCGCCCGCTACGCGCTCGCGCGGATGCGCATCCACCCGCTCTCCGAGCTCTCGGTGATCGTCGTGGACGCCGACGCCATGGAGCAGCTCCACATCCAGTGGATGGACCTGCCCGGCCCCACGGATGTCATGTCCTTCCCGATGGACGAGCTGCGTCCCCCGTCCAAGGACGACGACGAGCCGCCGCAGGGGCTGCTCGGCGACATCGTGCTGTGCCCCGAGGTCGCCGAGAAGCAGGGCAAGGAAGCGGAGACGCAGCACTCCATGGACGAGGAGCTCCAGCTCCTCACCGTCCACGGCGTGCTGCACCTGCTGGGCTACGACCACGAGGAACCGGACGAGAAGGCCGAGATGTTCGGCCTCCAGGCGGCCATCGTGGACGGCTGGCGCGCGGAGCGGGGCCTGACCGGCCCGTCCCCGGCGCCGACCGTCTCGTAAGCCGCCGATGAGTCCGCAGCTCGCCCTCGGCGCGATCGCCCTGGTCGTGGTCGCCTGGCTCGCCGCCTGCGCGGAGGCGGGCCTCGCGCGCGTCTCCAGCTTCCGCGCCGAGGAGGCCGTGCGCTCCGGCCGCCGGGGCAGCGCCAAGCTCTCCCAGGTCGCCGCCGACCCGACGCGCTATCTGAACGTGGCGCTGCTGGTCCGCGTCGCCTGCGAGATGGCCGCCGCCGCGCTGATCACGTACGGCTGCCTGATGGAGTTCGACAACACGACCGAGGCCCTCCTCATCGCCATCGCGGTCATGGTCCTCGTGTCGTACGTCGCCGTCGGCGTCTCCCCGCGCACCATCGGCCGCCAGCACCCGCTGAACACGGCGACGGTCTCGGCGTACGTCCTGGTGCCGCTGGCCCGGATCATGGGCCCGATCCCGTCGCTGCTGATCCTCATCGGCAACGCGCTCACCCCCGGCAAGGGCTTCCGGCGCGGCCCCTTCGCCTCCGAGGCGGAGCTGCGGGCGCTGGTCGACCTCGCCGAGAAGGAGTCCCTCATCGAGGACGACGAGCGCCGCATGGTGCACTCCGTCTTCGAACTGGGCGACACCCTCGTGCGGGAGGTCATGGTCCCGCGCACGGACCTGGTGGTCATCGAGCGCTTCAAGACCATCCGCCAGGCCCTGACCCTCGCCCTGCGCTCCGGCTTCTCGCGCATCCCGGTCACCGGCGAGAGCGAGGACGACATCGTCGGGATCGTGTACCTGAAGGACCTGGTCCGCAAGACGCACATCAGCCGCGACGCCGAGTCCGAGCAGGTGTCGACGGCCATGCGCCCGGCGTTCTTCGTGCCCGACACCAAGAACGCGGGTGACCTGCTGCGCGAGATGCAGAAGGAGCGCAACCACGTCGCCGTCGTCATCGACGAGTACGGCGGCACGGCCGGCATCGTCACCATCGAGGACATCCTCGAGGAGATCGTCGGCGAGATCACCGACGAGTACGACCGCGAACTGCCCCCGGTCGAGGACCTCGGCGAGGACCGCTTCCGGGTCACCGCCCGCCTCGACATCGGCGACCTGGGTGAGCTGTACGGCCTGGACGCGTTCGACGACGAGGACGTCGAGACGGTCGGCGGCCTGCTCGCGAAGGCGCTGGGCCGGGTCCCCATCGCCGGGGCGTCGTCCGTGGTCGCCCTCCCCGACGGCCGGGAGCTGCGCCTGACGGCGGAGGCCGCGGCCGGCCGCCGGAACAAGATCGTGACCGTGCTGGCCGAGCCGGTGGACCCGGCGCACCCTCACCAGGACGAGGAGGAGAAGCCGGAATGACGCCCCAGGAGCTGCGCGCCTTCTGCCTGTCCTTCAACGCGGCCGTGGAGGACTTCCCGTTCAGCCCGGAGATCTCCGTCTTCAAGGTCCGGGGCAAGCTCTTCGCGCTGTCGCACCTCGACGCGCGGCCCCTGACGGTCAACCTCAAGTGCGATCCGGAGGACGCGATCCGGCTCCGCGCGGAGCACCCCGGCCTGATCGTCCCCGGCTGGCACATGAACAAGCGCCACTGGAACACGGTCACGGCCGACGGCGACCTCCCGGACCAGCTGGTCCGGGAGCTCGTCGAGGACTCCTACGACCTGGTCGTGGCCGGCCTGCCGCGCGCCGAGCGCCTCCGACTCGACCGCTCCTGAGCCGCCCTTCCGAGGTCGTGCACGCCGGACAGCGGGTCGCCGGAGGCGCGGGGCGGGGCGATGGACCCCGTGGCCGGACAGGCGTGCTGTTCTCCGTATGCTCGCCTCATGACCGACACCAGCGCGCTTGACCCCGAGGACCGCAAGATCGTCACCCTGGCCCGTTCCGCGCGGGCCCGCAACGGCGTGCCCGAGGGAGCGGCCGTGCGCGACGAGACCGGGCGTACGTACGTCGCGGGGACCGTGGCCCTCGCGTCCCTGAAGCTCAGCGCCCTGCAGACGGCGGTGGCGATGGCGGTGGCCTCCGGAGCGACCTCGCTGGAGGCGGCGGCGGTGGTGACGGAGGCGGAGACCGTGACCGGGGAGGACCGGGCGGCGGTACGGGATCTCGGCGGGGCCGGGACGCCGGTGCTGGTGGCCGGGCCGGACGGAACGGTTCGGGCCACGGTGACCGCTGGCTGAAGTTCGGTGTAACCGGCGGTAAGTAGGCCAGATTTCAACCTTGTCGCCGCCCGGCCCTCGCGCATCAATGGAACCGTCAGTTCCGACGGACCGTCAGGTTCGGCTCTCGGCAGTGTGTCCGCATCCACGTGCCGAGCGGTCCCCCCACACGGAAAGGGAACCGAAATTCCATGAGATGCAAGCGCATAGGAGCAGGTGCGGCACTGGCGGCCGGGGTCCTCGCGGCCACCGGGCTCGCCTTCGCCCCCGCCGCCCTCGCCGTCACCCCGCAGACGGCGACGATCAGCGCCGACTGCGGCACGTTCGGCAGCGGCGCCGCCACGCTCACGGCCACCCAGAACGGCACCGCCGCCACCGTCACCGTCAAGTCCTCGGCGATCACCGCGCCGATCGCGCTCGGCGCGGACTCGATCTCGTCCACGCTCACCCTGGTGAAGGCCGGCGGCGGCAGCGTCACCTTCACCGGTAAGAAGAACCCGGCGATGGCCGCCGGCGCCCCCGTCGAGGTCGGCCCCCTCAACGGCACCGTGGCCTCCGGCGACAGCCTGGAGGCCTTCGGCGGCTCGTTGAAGATGACCGTCTTCGGCATCACCATCACCTGCACGGCGACCGGGCCGCAGTCACCGGGCCCGTTCGTGTTCGACTGAGAGTCCGACTCGGAACGAGAGCGACGCGGCCCCGGTGTTCAGAGCGCGTCGGGGCCGCGCTCGCCCGTCCGCACCCGCACCACCGTGTCCACGGGCAGCGCCCAGACCTTGCCGTCGCCGATCTTGCCGGTGTGCGCGGCCTTCACGACCGCGTCGATGACGGCGTCGGCGTCCGCGTCCTCGACGACGACCTCGATCCGGACCTTCGGCACCAGGTCGACCTGGTACTCGGCGCCGCGGTACACCTCGGTGTGGCCGCGCTGCCGGCCGTAGCCGCTGGCCTCGGAGACGGTCAGACCGTGCACCCCGAGTTCCTGCAGGGCGTTCTTGACCTCGTCGAGACGGTACGGCTTGACGATCGCGGTGATGAGCTTCATGTCCCCGTGATCGTAGGCCGTCCCGGCCTGCACCGTAAGCCTGGACTGCACGTCCGGTACGGGGCCGCGTCGGGGATCAGGGAGAATGGGCGGCATGAGCGTCCGTACCCAGTCATCCGAAGAGCCTGCCGGAGTCGTCCACAGGGCCGGCTTCGCCTGCTTCGTGGGCCGTCCCAACGCGGGCAAGTCCACCCTCACGAACGCTCTGGTCGGCCAGAAGGTGGCGATCACGGCGAACCAGCCGCAGACGACGCGGCACACCGTGCGGGGCATCGTGCACCGCCCCGACGCCCAGCTGATCCTGGTCGACACCCCGGGCCTCCACAAGCCGCGCACGCTGCTCGGCGAGCGGCTCAACGACGTCGTGCGCACGACGTGGGCCGAGGTGGACGTGATCGGCTTCTGTCTGCCCGCCAACGAGAAGCTCGGCCCCGGCGACCGTTTCATCGCGAAGGAACTGGCGTCCATCAAGAAGACGCCGAAGATCGCGATCGTCACGAAGACCGACCTGGTGGACGGCAAGGCGCTCGCCGAGCAGCTCATCGCGATCGACCAGCTCGGCAAGGAGCTCGGCTTCGAGTGGGCGGAGATCGTCCCGGTGTCGGCGGTCGGCGACAAGCAGGTGGGTCTGCTGGCCGACCTGATCGTCCCGCTGCTGCCGGAGGGTCCGGCGCTCTACCCCGACGGCGAGCTCACCGACGAGCCGGAGCAGGTCATGATCGCGGAGCTGATCCGGGAGGCCGCGCTGGAGGGCGTCCGCGACGAGCTGCCGCACTCCATCGCGGTCGTGGTCGAGGAGATGCTCCCCCGCGAGGGCCGCCCCGCCGACAAGCCCCTCCTGGACATCCACGCCTTCGTCTACATCGAGCGCCCCAGCCAGAAGGGCATCGTCATCGGCCCCAAGGGCAAGCGCCTGAAGGAGGTCGGTATCAAGTCCCGCAAACAGATCGAGGCCCTGCTGGGAACGCCCGTCTTCCTCGACCTGCACGTGAAGGTCGCGAAGGACTGGCAGCGGGATCCGCGGCAGTTGCGCAAGCTGGGGTTCTGAGTTCGTTCGCGCGCTATAACGCCGTCGCCAGGCTCGCCCACACGGCGTTTCCTCCGGTCAGGGTCGAGCGGGTGACGCCCCAGCTGTCGGCTATCTCCCGGACCAGGAGCAGGCCGCGGCCGCCCTCGTCGTCCAGGTCGGGGCAGCACTCGGGGATGCCGCGGCCCGTGACGTCGCCGTCGTGGACCTCCAGCCGGAAGCGCTTCTCCGGCAGCAGCTGCACACCGCACAGGATCCGTTCGCTGAGCGTGTGCAGCACGGCGTTGGTCACCAGCTCGGAGACGAGCAGGACGGCGTTCGCGCACACCTCGTCGGGCACCTGCCACGCGGCCAGCCGCGCACGCGTGGCATGACGGGCGGCTCTGACACTGGCCCGGTGCGGCGGCAGCTCCAGCCAGTGGGTGCGGCCCGGGCGCACCGCGTCCAGGAACCGGGGGGTGGAAGTCGTGTGGGGGGACACGGCGGTTCGCCTTCCGTGGGGGATGGGCGCAATCAAGGAAGGGGCGAGCGGACAACGGACCAACCGGCAGGGGGGAGTTCGCAGTTCCGGCTCCTGGTCACAGAAGCAACTATGCGCGCAGTGCAGTTCACGCTGCAACCATCTCCCTGATAATTTCAGAAGGGCGGTATCGCCCCGCGCAGGTCCCACCGCGGTGTGCGGCGGCACGACCAACTCCTTCTCACCCCCATGCCGGTGAAGACCCCTCAGGGAGGCAGTGCGTGAACGACGCGCGATCAGGCACCGGCGCCCCCACCGTCCTGCGCATGATCCTCGGCCGCCGGCTCCAGGAGGCCCGGCAGGCCGCGGGCCTGTCCCTCGACGACGCGGCCAAGGCCCTGCGCGTGACACCGCTGACCATCCGCCGCCTGGAGAAGGCCGAGGTCGGCCTGAAGATCCTGTACGTCGAGAAGCTGCTGGAGACCTACGGCGCGGGCCGGCAGGAGATCGACGAGTTCGTCGCCCTGGCCGAGCGGGCCAACGAGCCCGGCTGGTGGCACCCCTACCGGGACGTGATGCCGTCCTGGTTCACCGCCTACGTCAGCCTGGAGACCGGCGCCAGCACCCTGCGCACCTACGAGCCGCAGTACGTCACCGGCCTGCTTCAGACCCCCGGGTACGCGCGCGCCGTGCTGCGCGGCGGCTTCCCCAACGACAGCGAGGACGACCTCGACCGGCGCGTGGAGCTGCGGCTGCGCCGCCAGAGCCTGCTCACCAGACCGGACGCGCCCACGCTGTGGGTGGTGATGGAGGAGGCCGTGCTGCACCGCGTGGTGGGCGGCCCCGAGGTGATGCGGGAGCAGATCGACCGGCTGCTGGAGGTGTCCGAGCTGGAGCACGTCAGCGTCGACATCGTGCCGTTCTCCGCCGGCGCCCACGTCGGGGCGTGCGCGCCGTTCACCTACTTCCGGTTCGAGGAGCGGGAGCTGCCCGACATCGTCTACAGCGAGATCCTCTCCGCCTCCGTCTACCTGGACCAGCGCGCCGACGTCGTGGCCCATCTGGAGGCGCACAACCGGCTGTCGCTGAAGACCTCGTCCGCGGACAGCAGGGCGCTGTTGAACCGCATGCGGAAGGAGTACTCATGACCATCGCCGAGGGCGCCGTCTACAACGGAATGCCCGCGTCGGACCTCGGGGAACAGGGCTGGGAACGTCCGTGGAGCGGCCCCAACGGGGGCCAGTGCGTGGAGACCAAGCAGCTCGCCGACGGCCGCGTGGCGGTGCGCCAGTCGGCGGACCCGGCCGGTCCCGCCCTGATCTACACGCCCGAGGAGATCACCGCGTTCGTCGCGGGGGTCAAGCAGGGCCTCGCCGACCATCTGACGGCCCGCTGAACCGGATTCGCCTGAACCGGATTCGCCTGAACGGGATTCGCCTGAACCGGATCCACCGCACGCACGTGACCACCGACGGAACATCCCGGGCCGCCCCCGCCCGGCACCGCCGGCGCACCACCACCCCCCACCGAGAGGCACCCCCCATGACCCACTCGCAGGCCGCGCGGGACATCGACACCAGCAGGCCGCACTCCGCCCGCATGTACGACTACTACCTCGGCGGCAAGGACCACTTCGAGGTCGACAAGCAGGCGGCCGAGCGAGTCGCCGAGGCCTACCCCGCGATCTTCGTGTGCGCCCGCGAGAACCGGGCCTTCATGCACCGCGCCACCCGGGTCCTGGCCCGGGAGCACGGCATCCGGCAGTGGCTGGACATCGGCACCGGCATCCCCACCGAGCCCAACCTGCACCAGGTCGCCCAGTCCGTGGTCCCCGACGCCCGGGTCGTCTACGCCGACAACGACCCGCTCGTCCTCAAGTACGCCGAGCGCCTGATGCGCAGCTCGGCGGAGGGCCGCACGACGTACCTGGAGGCGGACGTCAACGACCCCGAGTCGCTGCTGAACGCGCCCGAGCTGGCCGAGGTGCTGGACCTCGGCCGGCCGGTGGCGCTGTCCCTCAACGCCCTGATGCACTTCGTCACCGACGCCCAGGACCCGTACGGCATCGTGCGCCGCCTGCTGGACGCCCTGCCCTCGGGCAGCGCCCTGGCGCTGAGCCACTGCACGCCCGACTTCGACGCCGCCACCTGGCAGAAGGTCACCGACATCTACACCACGGCCGGGACGCCGGTGCAGTTCCGCTCCCGGGAGGACGTCGCCCGCTTCTTCGACGGCCTGGAGCTGCTCGACCCGGGCATCGCCGTCGGCCACCGCTGGCGGCCCGACGCCACCGAGGGCGAGGCCCCGACGGACGCCGAGGTCAGTCTGTGGACCGGGGTCGGCATCAAGCCGTAGGGCCCTGCGCCCTCAGCAGCTCCCGGTACCAGCGGTAGGAGGCCTTCGGGGTCCGCTCCTGCGTCTCGAAGTCGACGTGGACCAGGCCGAAGCGGCGTGCGTAGCCCTCCGCCCACTCGAAGTTGTCGAGCAGGGACCACACGAAGTAGCCGCGCACGTCGACGCCCGCCGCCAGCGCCCGGTGCAGGGCCCGGACGTGCCCGTCGAGGAAGGCGATGCGCTCCTGGTCGTCGACGCCCGGGTAGGAGCAGCCGTTCTCGGTGATGACGACGGGCGGGAGCCGGTCGCCGTACCGGTCGCGGAAGGCGGTGAGGAGTTCCGTGAGGCCCTCCGGCGCGACCGGCCAGCCGAAGTCGGTGACCGGGTGGCCCTCGATCTCCCGTACCGAGAAGGGCAGTTCGGCGGGCATGGTGACCCCGCCGAACTCGATCTCCGCGCCCTGCGGGGCGCCCACCCGGGTCGGGGCGTAGTAGTTGACGCCGTACCAGTCGAGCGGCTCGGCGATCACCTTCAGGTCGGCCTCGACGTCCCCGGGCATCAGTTCGCCGATGCCGTCCGGGTACCGGCCCAGCAGCAGCGGGTCGGCGAACAGGCGGTTCAGCAGCACGTCGTAGAAGTCGGCCGCCTCCACGTCCGCCGCCTCGGTGGACGCCGCCCAGGTCGGTCCGTGCGAGTTGGCGATGCCGATGTCCGTGGCGCCCGAGGCGCGCAGGGCCCGCACGGCCAGGCCGTGGGCGAGCAGCTGGTGGTGGGCGACCGGCAGCGCGTCGAACAGCAGTTTCCGGCCCGGCGCGTGCACGCCCAGGGCGTGGCCCAGCAGGGTGTGCTCGGCCGGCTCGTTGAGGGTGATCCACTTGGTCACGCGGTCGCCGAGACGGTCGGCGACCTGCGTGACGTACTCGGCGAAGCGCGCCGCCGTGTCCCGGTCCAGCCAGTCCAGGCCGACCGGCAGGTCCCAGTGGAACAGCGTCGGCACCGGACGGATGCCCGCCGCGCACAGGTCGTCCACCAGCCGGTCGTAGAAGTCCAGGCCCTTGCCGGAGCGCACCCTCGGCCAGGAGACCGAGAAGCGGTACGCGTTCACGCCCAGGCCGGCCAGGAGCGCCACGTCCTCGCGGTGGCGGTGGTAGTGGTCGCAGGCCACCGCCGCCGTCGAACCGTCCTTGATCCGGCCCGGCTCGGCCGTGAAGGCGTCCCACACGGACGGTTCGCGCTCGTCCGCCGCGCCCTCGATCTGGTGCGCCGAGGTCGACACGCCCCAGAGGAAACCGGCCGGGAAGCGGGGGATCGGGTTGCCTGCGTCAGTCGCCATGCGCTGGATCATCCGTACCGGGGGTAACGGAAGTCAACGGCCGGACGGGAACCGGCCGTTACGCCCCCTCCTTCAGGACACGCGAGATCAGCCTGCGCTGCTCGTCCGTCAGCCGCGGGTCGGCCGCGTACACCGTCCTCCCGTCCACGGTGATCTGGTAGCTGAAGCCGTCCGGAACCCCGACCGGCGGCGTGCTCCGGCCGGCGGCGACGGCCCGCTCGGCCAGGGCGTGCCATTCGGGGGCATCGGGCCGGCCCGAGGTGTCCACCTCGGCGTGCCGCTCGATGCCCGCGAACCCGCCCGTGCGCCTCACCTGAATCCGCATGGCACCTGTCTAGTACGGAACTACAGCGTCCGCACCCCGACCTGCTCCCAGGCCTTCGACACCGCGTCCAGCTCCTCGCCCTCGCCGAACCGCTCCCGCGCCGCCTTGACGGTGAGCGTGGCGAAGTCCACGAACATCGCCTGCTGCTTGAGCTCGCCGCCGGTCAGCACGTCGTACCAGACCTGCCCCGCCCGCTCCCAGGCGTGGCCGCCGAGGGCCGTGGCCGCGAGGTAGAAGGCGTGGTTCGGGATGCCCGAGTTGATGTGGACGCCGCCGTTGTCGCGGCCGGTGCGGACGAAGTCGTCCATGGTCGCGGGCTGCGGGTCCTTGCCGAGGACGTCGTCGTCGTACGCCGTGCCCGGCTCCTTCATGGAGCGCAGCGCCTTGCCCGTCACCCGCGGGGCGAGCAGCCCGGCGCCGATCAGCCAGTCGGCCTCGGCGGCGGTCTGGCCCAGCGTGTACTGCTTGATCAGCGCGCCGAAGACGTCCGACAGGGACTCGTTGAGCGCGCCGGGCTGGCCGAAGTAGGTGAGGTTGGCCGTGTACTGCGTGACGCCGTGGGCGAGCTCGTGGCCGATGACGTCGATCGGGATGGTGAAGTCGAGGAAGATCTCCCCGTCCCCGTCGCCGAACACCATCTGCTCGCCGTTCCAGAAGGCGTTGTTGTAGTCCCGGTCGTAGTGCACGGTCGCGTCCAGCGGCAGGCCGTCGCCGTCGATCGAGTCGCGCCCGTACGCCTTCAGGAACAGCTCGAAGGTGGCGCCGAGGCCCGCGTAGGCGCGGTTGACGGTGGCGTCCTTGCCGGGGGCGTCGCCCTCGCCGCGGACCTTGTGGCCGGGCAGGTCGGTGCCGTGCCGGGCGTCGTGGATGGTGCGCTGCGGTTTGCCGTCGGCGACCGAGGCGACGGCCGTCGCGCCGATGACGGTGGTGAGGCGGCGCTGGGTGCGCTCGTAGGCGTCGCGCTGGAGGGTGCGGCGGGCCGGGCCGGCGAGGGCCGGGTCCTCGGCCTGGGCGAGCTTGTCGAGGACATGAGGCGGAACGATGGTGCAGAAGACGGGCTCGAAGCCCCCGTGAGTCGTCATGCCCGGCACCCTTGCACTGCGTGACGAGACTGTCACCAGTCGCCACCATGATTGGTGAAATACCGGGACAACAGCCTTCACGTTGCGTGGTGAGTGCTATGGCGAAGTGGTATAGCGCACTTTTTGTCCCGTTTGGGTGGCGGGTCCCGCATACTGATACGACCCCACGCGCAGGGAAGAGGCTCGGCTAGCATGCTGCGCATCATGCGTTTCGGGCTGCTTCTCCTTAGCTGCCGCGGCGAGGGCCTGTAGTCGAGGCCGACTCCCTCCCCGCGGAGCTTGGTGCTGCGTCGTCGGCCGTCCTTCCGGACACCCCCTGAGGAGCCCCCGCATCATGGCGAACCGCCAGCAGCCCAGTTCCATGCCGATCCACAAGTACGGCCGCTACGAGCAGGTCGACATCCCGGACCGCACCTGGCCGGAGCAGCGCATCACCACCGCCCCCCGCTGGCTCTCCACCGACCTGCGTGACGGCAACCAGGCCCTGATCGACCCCATGTCGCCCGCCCGCAAGCGCGCCATGTTCGACCTGCTGGTCAAGATGGGCTACAAGGAGATCGAGGTCGGCTTCCCCGCCTCGGGCCAGACGGACTTCGACTTCGTACGGTCCATCATCGAAGAGCCGGGCGCCATCCCCGACGACGTCACCATCTCCGTGCTGACCCAGGCCCGCGAGGACCTGATCGAGCGCACGGTGGAGTCCCTGAAGGGCGCCAAGCGCGCCACGGTCCACCTGTACAACGCCACCGCGCCGGTCTTCCGCCGGGTCGTCTTCCGCGGCTCCAAGGACGACATCAAGCAGATCGCCGTCGACGGCACCCGCCTGGTCATGGAGTACGCGGAGAAGCTGCTGGGCCCCGAGACCGAGTTCGGCTACCAGTACAGCCCCGAGATCTTCACCGACACCGAGCTGGACTTCGCGCTGGAGGTCTGCGAGGCGGTCATGGACGTCTGGCAGCCCGGTCCGGGCCGCGAGATCATCCTCAACCTGCCCGCCACCGTCGAGCGCTCCACGCCCTCCACGCACGCCGACCGCTTCGAGTGGATGGGCCGCAACCTCTCCCGCCGCGAGCACGTCTGCCTGTCGGTCCACCCGCACAACGACCGCGGCACCGCCGTCGCCGCCGCCGAGCTGGCCCTGATGGCCGGCGCCGACCGCGTCGAGGGCTGTCTGTTCGGCCAGGGCGAGCGCACCGGCAACGTCGACCTGGTCACCCTGGGCATGAACCTGTTCTCCCAGGGCGTCGACCCGCAGATCGACTTCTCCGACATCGACGAGATCCGTCGCACGTGGGAGTACTGCAACCAGATGGAGGTCCACCCGCGCCACCCGTACGTGGGCGACCTGGTCTACACGTCCTTCTCCGGCTCCCACCAGGACGCCATCAAGAAGGGCTTCGACGCCATGGAGGCCGACGCGAAGGCCAAGGGCGTCACCGTCGACGACATCGAGTGGGCCGTCCCCTACCTGCCCATCGACCCCAAGGACGTCGGCCGCTCCTACGAGGCGGTCATCCGGGTCAACTCGCAGTCCGGCAAGGGCGGTATCGCCTACGTCCTGAAGAACGACCACAAGCTGGACCTGCCGCGCCGGATGCAGATCGAGTTCTCCAAGCTCATCCAGGCCAAGACCGACGCCGAGGGCGGCGAGGTCACGCCGAAGGACATCTGGGCCGTCTTCCAGGACGAGTACCTGCCGAACCCCGACAACCCCTGGGGCCGGATCCAGGTCAAGAACAACCAGTCGACCACCGACACCGACGGCGTGGACACGCTGAAGGTGGAGGCCACGGTCGACGGCCAGGACACCGTCCTCACCGGCTCCGGCAACGGCCCGATCTCGGCGTTCTTCGACGCCCTGCAGTCCATCGGCATCGACGTACGCCTGCTGGACTACCAGGAGCACACGATGAGCGAGGGCGCCTCCGCGCAGGCCGCCTCCTACATCGAATGCGCGATCGACGACAAGGTCCTGTGGGGGATCGGAATCGACGCGAACACGACGCGCGCCTCGCTGAAGGCCGTCGTCTCGGCCGTCAACCGCGCGACGCGCTGACCAGCCCTGAAGGCGATGTGAGGGCTCCGTCCGCCGATGTCCGGCGGGCGGAGCCCCGTCACATACCGGCCAATCCCTGTGAGGGTCACGGAAAGGTCTCCTCCGGGGTGCTGACTCCTCCTCACAGATGTGGCTAACATCACGCAAGCGCGGCGACGCTGCCGTGCGGCGTGACGGAGGTGCGACGTGCTGCCAGGACGGGGACCCAACGGCCGTGCCGCCAGGCTTTCGCGCATCCTGGGCACCCGTACCGCGTGGACGGCCGCCGGCGACGGGGAGTTCTTCTGCCCCGGCTGCGGCGGCGACCGCAACTACCAGCGGCTGACCGGACAACGCCGCTTCACCCTGCTCGGCCTGCCCGTGCTCCCGCGCGGCGAGACCGGCCCCGTCGTGGAGTGCGCCGCCTGCCGCCGCCACTTCGGCACCGACGTCCTCGACCACCCGACCACCACCCGCTTCTCCGCGATGCTCCGCGACGCCGTGCACACCGTCGCCCTCGCGGTGCTCGCCGCGGGCGGCGCCGGATCCCGCACGGCACTGGAGTCCGCCGTGCTCGCCGTGCGCGCGGCCGGCTTCGACGACTGCACCGAGGAGCAGCTCGCCGCCCTCGTCGAGGCGCTGGAGGCGGACACCGGCCGCATCACCGGCGAACCCTGCGGCGCCGGGCTGGCCATAGAGCTCCACGAGGCGCTGGACCCGCTCGCCCCGCACCTCGCCACCGTCGGCCGCGAATCGATCCTGCTCCAGGGCGCGCGCATCGCCCTCGCGGACGGGCCGTACACGCCGGCCGAGCGGGACGTCCTCGCGACCGTGGGGGCGGCGCTCACGATCTGCTCCGACGACGTGACACGCGTGCTCGCGGCGGCGGCCCGGACACCGTCCTAGCACCGGCGGTACTCCCCGGGGAGTAATCCGCCCGCCGCACCGCCCCGCGCAGTACCCCCCGGCTCGGTCTCACGCCCGACGTGCCGGATCCCGTGCGCCGGGAGTCTGGAGTCCGTTCCAGACAACCGGACCGGAGGGAGCTCGGCAGATGGGGGACACAAGGACATCCGCACGGCGACGGCGGGCCGTGCCCTGGGCGGTGGTCGGGCTGTGGCTCGCCGCGCTCGTGCTGCTCGGGCCGCTCGCCGGGAAGTTCGCCGACATCCAGCAGAACCGCGCGGTCGACTACCTGCCCGACAGCGCCGACTCCACCCAGGTGGCGCGGATCCAGGACGAGTTGCCGGGAGGCGAGTCGACCGACCTGGTGCTCGTCTACCACCGGGACGGCGGACTCACCGACGCCGACCGGCGCACGGCCGCCGAGCAGGTCGCCGAGGTGAGCGGCGGCCATGAACTGACGAGTGAGCCGCGGGGCGTTCCGTCCGCGGACGGCTCCACCGTGATGTACCCGGTGTCCAGCACCCAGCCGGGCCAGGACGAGGAGGCCCGGGACGCCTTCGTCGACGGGGTGCGGGACATCGCCGAGGGCGGCGGCGGGCTGAGCGTCGAGGTCGGCGGGCCGGGGGCGCTCAACACCGACATGAACAAGGTGTTCGGGACGCTCGATGCGACGCTGCTGCTCGCCACCCTCGGCGTCGTCACCGTGCTGCTCGTCCTCATCTACCGCAGCCCCTTCCTGTGGCTGGTCCCGCTCGCCGTCGCGGGCGTCGCCGCCGCCATGGCGATGGCCGCCGGGTACGGACTGCACGAACTGTTCGACGTCACCGTCACCGGGCAGAGCGGCGGCGTGATGACCGTGCTGGTGCTCGGCGCCGGCACCGACTACGCGCTGCTGCTCATCGCCCGCTACCGCGAGGAACTGCGCCGCCACGAGCGGCCGTACGACGCCATGCGCACCGCCCTGCGCGGCTGCGGGCCGGCCATCCTGGCCTCCTCCGGGACCGTCGCGGCCGGGCTGCTGTGCCTGCTCGCCGCCGACCTCAACAGCAGCAGCGGCATGGGCCCGGTCGGCATGGTCGGGGTGCTCGCCGCGCTGATCGCCATGACGACCCTGCTGCCCGCGGTGCTGGTACTGCTCGGGCGGCGCGTCTTCTGGCCGCTGATCCCGGCGTTCGGCAGCGAGCCCAAGGCCCGGCGGTCGCTGTTCGCCGCGATGGGCACCTCGGCGACGCGCCGGCCCGCGACCGTCCTCGTCGGCGGGGCCGCGCTGCTCGGCGCCCTCGCACTCGGCACGCTCAACCTGACGGGCAGCCTCAAGCAGGAGGACTCCTTCACGGACCGGCCCGAGTCGATCACCGCGATGCAGACGCTGGCCCGGGAGTACCCCGAGCGCAGCAGCCGGCCCGTGACGGTCATGGCGCCCCACGCCCGCGCGGACGAGGTTCTGGACCGGGCGCGGGCGACCGACGGTGTCGCCGAGGCGGTGCCCGGGCGCAGCGGGGCCGGCTGGACCGAGATCGCCGTCTTCGCCACCGCGCCGCCGGAGACACCGGCCGAGACCCGCACCATCGAGGCGCTGCGGGCCGGGCTCGATCCCCAGGGCGCGTATGTCGGCGGACCCAGCGCCCAGCAGATCGATCTCGCCGCGAGCGAGTCTCGCGACCGGAAGGTGATCGTGCCGCTGGTACTCGCCGCGGTGTTCGTCATCCTGGTCGGACTGTTGCGCAGTCTGGTCGCGCCGTTGCTGCTGCTGGCGGCGGTGGTCGCGGTGTGGGGCGCGGCCCTGGGCATCGGGGGGCTGGTCTTCGAGCCGGTGTTCGGCTTCGCGGGGACGGATCCCGGGCTCGGGTTGCTGTCGTTCGTGTTCCTGGTCGCCCTCGGCGTCGACTACGGCATCTTCCTGATGCACCGGATGCGGGAGGAGTCCGTGAAGGGGGCCGAGCCGGAGGCGGCCGCGCTCACCGCGCTGCGGACGACGGGTGGGGTCATCGCCTCCGCGGGGGTCGTGCTCGCCGCGACGTTCGCGGTGCTCACGACGCTGCCGATGGTCGGGCTGGTCGAGCTCGGGTTCGTCATCGCGGTGGGGGTGCTGCTGGACACGTTCCTGGTGCGGACGTACCTGGTGACCACGGCGAGTGTGCTGCTGAAGCGGCGGATGTGGTGGCCGGGCAGGCTGTCCCGGGCGCCGGAGCGGGCGGCCCCGCCGCAGGAGCGCGAACCCGTGGCCGCGGACGCCCCCTGACCGACCGAAGGCGTCCCTCCCCTCCCGGAGGGACGCCTTCCTCGCCGAGGATGACCCCTGTGCAGGCACCCACCACCACGACGGCGGCATGGTCGCGTCCCGCGGAGCGGATCATGGCCGCGATCAACCGCGATCCGCTGACCGCCCCGCACGCCCTCCGCAACGACGCGGTCCTCGCCTTCCTCGTCGCCGGCTTCTCCGCCGTCCTCGCGCTCATGGTCGACGACGGCCGCAGGCCCGACGCGCTCGGCTGGGCCCTGCTGCTCGTCTCCCACGTGCCGCTGGTGTGGCGCCGCCGCCGTCCGGTGCTCGTCCTGGTCGCCGTGATCACCTGCGTGTTCCCCTACCACTTCCTCGACTACCCGCACACCGCGGCCACCCAGGCCGCCTACGTCGCCCTGTACACCGTCGCCGTCACCGGCCGGCCGCTGCGCACCGTCCTGGTCGGCATCGGCGTCATCACCATGGCGGTGGGCGTGCTGCTCACCATCAGCGCGCAGGAGGCGCTGGGACTGCTGAAGGCGTCCGGCTGGGTCGTCGCCGTGCTGTTCTGCGGCGTCGACGTGCGCTTCTACCGGCAGTACGTCGCCTCGATCGTGGAGCGCGCCGAACGGGCCGAGCGCACCCGGGAGGAGGAGGCCCGGCGACGGGTCGCCGAGGAGCGGCTGCGGATCGCCCGGGACCTGCACGACCTCCTCGCGCACAGCATCACCCTCATCGGCGTGCAGACCTCCGTCGCCGCCCACGTGCTGTCCGCCGACCCCGAGCGGCTGGACCGGGAGACCGTCGCGAAGGCCCTCGACGACATCGCGGAGACCTGTCGCAGCGCCCGCGGCGAACTCCGTACGACGCTGGAGGTGCTGCGCGAGCACGGCTCCCCGGACGCCCGCGGCCCGCTGCCCGGCCTCGACGGCCTGCCCGACCTCGTGGAGGCCGCGCGGCTCGCCGGTGCCCGGGTCGAGCAGACCGTACGGATACGGCAGGCACCGCCCGCCGTCGGCGCCGCCGCCTACCGCATCGTGCAGGAGGCGCTGACGAACGCCGTACGGCACGCCGGGCCCGAACCGGCCGTCCGCGTCGAACTGGACGAGCGGCAGGGCGCCCTGCACCTGAGGGTCAGCGACGACGGCACGGGACCGGCCCCGGGCGGCACCCCGGGCTTCGGGCTCGTCGGAATGCGCGAGCGGGCCCGCAGCGTGGGTGGCACACTCGACGCCGGACCGCGTACCGGGGGCGGGTTCGAGGTGACGGCGGTCCTGCCGCTGACCACGACGGGGGAGAGGGCCGGATGACCATACGGGTGCTGCTCGCGGACGACCAGACCCTGGTCCGGGAGGCGTTCGCGATGCTGGTGGAGTCGGCCCGGGACATGGCGGTCGTCGGCCAGGCCGCCACCGGCCGGCAGGCCGTCGAACTGGCCCGCCGCGCACGCGCCGACCTGGTGGTGATGGACATCCGCATGCCCGACCTCGACGGCATCGAGGCGACCCGGCTCATCGCGGCCGACGAGGACCTCGCGGGCGTGCGGGTCCTGGTCCTCACCACGTACGACACCGACGAGAACATCGTGGAGGCCCTGCGCGCCGGTGCCTCCGGGTTCCTGGTCAAGGACACCAGGCCGGCCGAACTCCTCGATGCCATCCGCACGGTCGCGGCCGGTGAGTCCCTGCTGTCGCCCGGGCCCACGGCACGGCTGATCGAGCGGTTCCTGCGCGGCCCCGTGGCCCCGGCGAGCGGCGGACCGGAGTGCCTGTCCGACCGCGAGCGGGAGGTGCTCGGGCTGGTCGCGCGCGGCCTCAACAACACGGAGATAGCGGATGCGTTGGGCCTGAGCCCGCTGACGGCGAAGACCCACGTCAGCCGGATCATGGGCAAGCTGTCGGCGCGGGACCGGGCGCAGTTGGTCATCGTCGCGTACGAGTCGGGGATGGTGACGCCGGGGATCATCTGAGGGATGAGACTCCTCAGCCGCACCCTCCTGGTCACCTCGGTCCTCCTCACCCCCCTCACCGCGGGCGCCGCCACCGTCTCGGCCACCCCCGGCTGCACGTCCTCCGTCCCGTACGTCTCGGGCGAGGGCGGCTACGACACCTACCGCATCCCGGCGACGGTCACCACGCCCCGGGGCACGGTCCTCGCCTTCGCCGAGGGCAGACGCGGCGGCGCCGGCGACACCGGCGACATCGACGTCGTCCTCAGACGCTCCCCGGACGGCGGCTGCACCTGGGGCCCGCTCACGGTCGTCGCCGCCGGGGACGGGGACACCCGGGGCAACCCGGCACCCGTCGTCGACCCGCGCACCGGCGCGGTCGTGCTCCTCACCTCCTACAACAGCGGGAAGGTGACGGAGGCGCAGATCATGCGCGGCGAGGTCACGCCCGAACAGAGCCGCCGCGTGTTCGTGCAGCGCAGCCGGGACGACGGCCGCCACTTCACCCCGCCCCGCGAGATCACCGCGCAGGTGAAACACCCGTCGTGGCGCTGGTACGCGACCGGCCCCGGCCACGCCATCGCCCTCACCCGGGGCCCGTACGCGGGCCGCCTGGTCGTCCCCGCCAACCACTCGGCGTCCCCGCCGCCCGGCTCCCCCGACACCGGCCAGGAACCCCGCCACTACGGCGCCCACGCCCTCCTCAGCGACGACGGCGGCCGGACCTGGCGGCCCGGTTTCGCCGACGACTCCTACGACGGCGTGGACAACGCCAACGAGTCCACCGCCGCCCAACTCGCCGACGGGCGTGTCTACTTCAACGCCCGGGACCAGCACGGCACGAGCACCGGCAACCGCCTCGACAGCCACTCGGGCGACGGCGGGGAGTCCCTGGACCGCCCGTACACCGTCCAGCCCACCCTGGACGACGTCCCCGTCGTCCAGGGCAGCGTCCTGCAACTGCCCGGGCGCCGGGCCCCGTTGCTGTTCTCCGGCCCGTCCGTGCCCACCGCCCGCCGGGCGATGGCCGTCTGGCGCAGCACGGACGGCGGCGCCACCTTCACCAAGGCGCTGACGCCTCCGAGCAGCCCGCCGCCTACTCCGACCTGGTGCCGCTGGGCCGGAAGACGGTGGGGATCCTCTACGAGACGGGCGTCCGGGGGACGTACGAGACGATCGAGTTCCGCCGCCTCCCGGCGGACGCGTTCTAGAGCAGCCCGGCCGCGGCCAGGTGCTTCCCGACCCGCTTCACCTCGTCCGGCGACAGCGGCACCTGCGGCTCGGCCGTGACCGGGCAGTCGATCACGCCCCGCAGGTGCAGCGCGGCCTTGAAGGCGCCGATCGCCGAGGAGTTCGGGCCCATGCGGGCCGGGTCGCCGACGGTCACCATGCCGAACAGGGCGCACAGGCGTTCCTGTTCGGCACGGGCCCCCTCCCAGTCCCCGTCACGGCACAGACGGTCCAGGCGGACGTAGCCGTGCGGGTCGACGTTGCCGAGGCCGGGCACCGCGCCGTCCGCGCCGATCGCCAGGGCCGCGTCGACGATCAGCTCGGAGCCGGTCAGCACACTGAAGGCGGTGATGCCCTGGTGGTCCCGGGCGCCGGTGACGACCCGGCGGAAGGCGGCCAGGTCGCCGCTGGAGTCCTTGAGCCCGGCCAGGACCCCGCCGGCGGCCAGCTCCAGGACCACGTCGGCGGGCAGCTTGGTGTGGACGGCGACGGGGAGGTCGTAGGCGATGACCGGGACGGGGCTCGCGGCGGCGACCGCGCGGTAGTGGCGGGCGATCTCCGCCGGGTGGGTCCGGGCGTAGAAGGGGGCGGTGACGACGACCGCGTCCGCGCCCGCCGAGGTCACCGCCGCCACGTGGTCCAGGACCCGGGGCGTGGTCATGTCGATCGCCCCGGCCAGCACCGGCAGCCGCCCGGCCAGGTGCCCCGTGACCGACTCGACCACCCGCCTGCGCTGCGCGTCCGTCAGATAGGCCGCTTCCGAGGTCGAGCCGAGGACGAACAGTCCGTGCACCCCGCCGGCCACCAGATGGTCGACCAGCCTCAGCAGCGAGGGGACGTCCACCTCGCGGTCCGGTGTCAGGGGCGTGCAGACGGGCGGGATGACACCGGTCAGCGGGGTGAAAGTCATGGAGCCTCCATCGCGTCGCGTCGGTGGACGAGGTCGCGGGTCGACTCGTCCTCCCGGACAGGATGGTGGCAGCGGAAGCGGTGTGCGGGCGCCGACGCGGCGGAGAAGCCCGGCATCTCCTCCGCGCAGGTCCCGTCCGCCTTCCAGCAGCGGGTGCGGAAGGGGCAGCCGCTCGGCGGGCGTGTCGCCGACGGGACCGGACCGGTCAGCGGGATCGGGTCGATCGGGTCGAGCAGTCCGGGCGTGGCGGAGAACAGGGCGCGGGTGTACGGGTGCCGGGCCCGGTCGGTGACCAGGGCGGCCGGGGACTCCTCCACGATCCGGCCCAGGTACATCGTGATCACCCGGTCGCTCATCCGCCGTACCGTCTGGATGTCGTGCGAGACGAACACCAGGGCCAGACCGAGGCGTTCCTTCAGGTCCAGCAGGAGGTTGAGGATCTGGGCCCGCACCGACACGTCCAGGGCGCTGGTCGGCTCGTCGGCCACCACCAGGTCCGGGTCCAGCGCCAGGGCCCGGGCGATCGCGACACGCTGCCGCTGCCCGCCGGACAGTTGACCCGGCAGGGCGTCGGCGAGGGCCCGGGGGAGGCCGACCAGGGACATCAACTCCCTGACTCGCTCCTCACGTTGCGCGCGAGTGCCCCGGTCGTGCACGTCCAGGGGATCCCGCAGGATCTGCCGGACGGTCAGGCGGCGGTTCAGAGCCGTCGACGGGTCCTGGAAGATCATGCCGGTGCTGCCGCCGACGGCCTTCCGGCGCTCGCCGGCCGGCATCGCCCACAGGTCCCGGCCCCGGAAGGACACCGTCCCCCGGGTCGGCCGCTCCACCCCCACCAGCACCTTGGCCAGCGTCGACTTCCCGCAGCCCGACTCGCCGACCACGCCGATGGTCTCGCCGGGCGCGATGGTCAGGTCGGCGCCGGTCAGGGCGTACACCCGGTCCCGGGTGAACAGGCCGCCGCTGCGGGCCTTGTGGACGACGTGGGCGTCGGACAGCTCCACCAGGGCGGGAGCGGACGTCTCGACCGGGTCGCTCATGACACCGCCTCGGTCTCGGTGGCCGACAGCTCTATGGCGGGGTGGTGACAGGCCGCCGTGTGCGCCGGCGTGCCGGCCGGCACCGGGGCCGTCGTCCGGCACACCCCGCTCGCCCGGGGACACCGGTCGGCGAACCGGCAGCCCGCCGGGAAGTCGGCCGGGGACGGCACGACGCCCCTGATCTGCGTCATGCGTTCCTGCCCCGACTCCAGCGACAGCACACTGCCGAGCAGACCGCGCGTGTAGTGGTGGGCCGGGGCTTCCACGAGGTCGGCGGTCACGCCCGTCTCCACGATCTGCCCGCCGTACATCACCACCACCCGGTCGGTGACGTCCGCGACCAGCGCCAGGTCGTGCGAGACGAGGATCAGTGCGAAGCCCAGCTCCTCGCGCAGTCGCAACAGCAGCTCTATGACCTGCGCCTGCACGGTGACGTCGAGGGCGGTCGTCGGCTCGTCGGCGACGATCAGCTTCGGGTCGCGGGACAGGGCCATGGCGATCAGGACGCGCTGGCGCTGCCCGCCGGACAGTTCGTGCGGATAGCTGCGCAGGGTCCGCTCCGGATCGAGACCGACCAGGGTGAGCAACTCGGCGGGACTGCGCCGCCCGCCCCGCCGTACGACCTGCTTGAGCTGCGCGCGGATCGTCATCGCCGGGTTCAGCGACGACAGGGCGTCCTGGTAGATCATCGCCATCTCGTGGCCGAGGAGCCTGCGGCGTACGCGCATCGGCTCGGCGAGCAGGTCCCGCTGGTGGAAGCGGACCTGGCCGCGGACGCGCGCCCCCTTCGGCTGGAGCCCCATGATCGCCAGCGCGGTGAGGGACTTGCCGCAGCCGGACTCGCCGACCAGGCCGAGCACCTCACCGGGGTACACCTCGAAGCTGATGCCGTCCACGATGTCCACGCCGCCGTGCCGCTGGTCGAAGCCGATGGCGAGGTTCTCCACCGCCAGCACCGGCTGCCCGTCCCGGGGCACGTGCCGGGCCCGGGACCGCAGCCGCCGGGCCGCCTCCGTCAGGCCGGGCAGCCGCACGACCTCCCCGCCGCCGGGCTCCGGCTCCTGAAGCCGGTCGCCCTCGGGCGCGTCCACCTCGCGGGCCGAGGGGGCCGCCCACGCGTCGGACACGCCCTCGGACAGGATGTTCAGCGACAGCACGGTGACCAGCATCAGCAGCCCGGGGAACACCGTCGCCCACCAGCCGCCGGTCAGCACCATGTTCTTGCCGTCCGCGATGACACTGCCCCAGGACGGGTCGGGCGGCCGTACGCCCGCCCCGATGAAGGAGAGCGACGCCTCGAAGACGATCGCCTCGGCGACCTGGACCGTGCAGAACACCAGCACGGGCGCGGCGCAGTTGATCGCGACGTGCTTCAGCACGATGTGCGGGGTCCGGGCACCGATCACCCGTTCCGCCGTCACGTAGTCCTCGCCGTACTGGTCGAGGACGTTCGCCCGGACGACCCGCGCCACCGGTGGCGTGAACAGGAACGCGATCGCGCAGATCAGCACCGTGATCCCACCGCCGAACACCGCCACCAGCACCGCGGCCAGCGCGATGCCCGGGAACGCCATCACCACGTCCAGGCAGCGCATCAGCGTCTCGTCGACCGCCTTGCGGGAGGTCGCGGCGATCGCCCCGAGCAGTGCGCCGGCCACCAGGGCCAGCCCGGTCGCGCCGAGCCCGATCGCGAGCGACCAGCGCGCCCCGTACATCAGCCGGCTGAGGATGTCCCGGCCGAGGCTGTCCTGGCCCATCCAGTGACCGGCGGACGGGTGCCCGGTGCCGTCGACCGGCGGCTGCTGGTCGAGCGGGTCGTGCGGGGCGAGGAGCGGCGCGAGCAGCGCCATCAGGACGACGACCGCCAGGAAACAGACGGCGACCTTCGACAGCGGCGGCAGCCTGCGCCAGCCGCGCAGCCGCACACCGGGCCGGGACAGTGCCTCCGAAAGGCTCTTGCGGGTCATCACGTGGTCGCATCCCTCAGTCGCGGGTTGACCAGCAGGTACAGGATGTCGATGACGAGGTTCACGACGACGAACCCGGCCGCCGTGGTCAGCACGACGCCCTGGACGACGGCCGGATCCCCGTTCTTCACGGCGTCGATCATCAACTTGCCCATGCCGGGCAGCGAGAAGATCGTCTCGATGACGACCGCGCCGCCCAGCAGGTAGCCGACGCGCAGACCGAGCACGGTGAGCGGGTTGATCAGCGCGTTCCGCAGCACGTTGCGTCCCACGACCACCCGGGGCGGCAGCCCGCTCCCGATCGCCGTCCGCACGTAGTCCTTGTCCAGCTCCTCCACCACGGCCGTCCGCACGATCCGGGTCAGCTGCGCCGCCACCGGCAGCGACAGCGCGAACGCCGGCAGGGTCATGGTCTTCAGCCAGCCGGTGAAGGAGTCGGCCGGGTTGATGTAGCCGCCGGTCGGGAACCAGCCCAGGTCGACGGCCAGGTACTGGATCATCAGCAGCGCCAGCCAGAAGCCCGGGGCCGCGACGCCGGTGAGCGACACGACCCGGATGATCTGGTCGGGCAGCCGGTCCCGGTAGATCGCCGCCGTCACCCCGCCCAGCAGGGACAGCACGACCGCGATGCCGAGTCCCAGGAAGGTCAGCTGGAGGGTGAGCGGCAGCGCGGTGGTGACCTGGTCGATCACCGGTGCCCGGGTCAGCGCGCTGGTGCCCAGGTCGCCGTGGAGCAGGTCGGCGACGAAGGCGGCGTAGCGCACCGGCAGCGGGTCGAGCAGGCCGTGTTCCTCGCGGAAGTCGTGGAGTTGCTGCGGGGTCGGGTTGGCGCCCTGGAAGAACGCGGACGCCGGGTCGACGTCCGAGAACCGCATCACCAGGAACACGAACAGCACGATGCCGAGCATCAGCGGCACGAGCAGGGCGACACGGCGGAGCAGGATCCGCAGGACGGCCGTCATGCCGCTAGGCCCACTTGGCCTGGAGGAGGTTGATGCCCGGGTACGGCTGGGCCCTTATGCCGCTGAGCCGCTTCGGGTCCCAGGCCGTCATCAGCTCGTTGTGGACGACCGGGTAGAGCACGGCCTGCTCGGCGACGACGTCGATGTAGTCCTGGACCATCGCCTTCTTCTTCTCCGGGTCCGGTTCCCGGGTCGCCCGGTCCATGTCCCTGAAGAGCTGCTTGGCGACCGGGTCGGAGGCCCACCGCGTGTACTGCATCCACAGGTTCTCGGGCCCGTAGTTGTAGTGCATGATCAGGTCGGCGTCGAGGCCGAACTGGTTGGGGTTCGAGGCGGCGGCCACGACCTGGTAGTCCTGCTTCTGGTCCATCTTCGTGAAGACCGCCGTGGTCTCCTGCGGGGACAGGGTCGTCTTCACGCCGATCGCGTCCCAGGAGGACTTGATGGTGGGCAGACAGTCGACGATCCAGCTCACGTTCACCGCGAGGATGTCGATGCTCAGCCCCTTGACCCCGGCCTCCTTCAGCAGCGCCTGCGCCTTGTCGGGGTCGTAGTCGTAGACGGTCTTGGCGCGGCGGTAGGACGGGTTGCTCTCGTCGAGGAAGGAACTCGACGGCTTGCCGTGGCCCTTGAGGGCGACCTCCACCATCTTCTCGGTGTCGATGGCGTAGTGCAGGGCCTGGCGCACGCGCACGTCGTCGAAGGGCTTGTGCTGCGTGTTGAACATCAGGAACAGGTTGTTCATCCCGGCCCCGCCGGCGACCGTCAGCCCGCTGCTCTCCAGCTGCCCGATGTTGGCGTACGGGATGTTGTCCGCGATCTGCGCGCCCGCGCTCGACCCGGAGATCTTCGCGACGCGGGGCGCCGCGTCCACGATGGTCAGCCAGTTCATCTTCGCGAAGGCGGGCTTGCGCGGGCCGTTGTAGTCGGCGAACGCCTCGAAGGTGGTGTTGGACTTCGGGTGGTGCGCGGTCTGCCGGTACGGGCCCGAGCCGATCGCCTTGCCCTTGATGGCGTCGTCCCAGGCGCCCGGCCGCGAGAACACGTGCTTCGGCATGATCTTGGCGAGCGTCAGCCGGGAAAGCCCGTCCGGGAACGGGAACTTGAGCACCAGCTCGACGTTCCGCGCGTCGATCTTCCGGACCTCCTTCAGCCAGCTCGCGAAGAAGCCCTTGGCGAGGGTCTGGGTGTCCGGGTCGAGGATCCGGTCGAAGACGAAGACCACGTCGTCGGCGGTCACGGGCTTGCCGTCGTGGAACGTGGCACCGTCCCGGAGCGTGAACTTCCAGGACGTGGCGTCCGGGTCCTTCGGCACCTCGGTCGCCAGGGCCGCGTACGGCTCCCGGGAGATCGGGTCCGTGTCCAGCAGGCCCTCGTAGATGTGGTTGTTGGCGGCCATGCAGAACGCGGACGCCGTCTGGGTGGGGTCCCAGCTGCCGTCGTTGCCGTAGCCGATCACCGCCGTGAGCGTCCGGTTCGCCCCGCTGCCGCCCTCCCCGGTGTCGTTCGTGGACTCGGGCCCGGACGAACAGGCCGACAGCGACGCGGAGACGGCGGCGGCCGCGCCCAGCGCGCCGGTGTACTTCAGGAACGACCGGCGGTGCAGCGCCGGCACGTCGTGGGTCACGTCGCGCACGGGTCCTCCAGCGGAGAGGTCTGGAAAGCGGAGAGGCCTGGAAAGGGGAAGAGCTGAGGAGATACGACGTCCTACGTCCTGCGGTCAGCGCGACCATAGGAGCGCCCGTGGGGGCGGTCAAGGGATCGCACACGAATGGCGTATCTGCCAGAGGTCGGACCAATGGCGCTGTGAAATGGGGTGAGTTGACGGCTTATCAGGGACGGTCCGGTACCGGGTACCGCCAGAGGTGGGACGTGGGACGTCCGGGGCGCGTACGATGCGGCGCATGTCCGAGGAGCCCAGGACCAGCCGGATACAGCGCCAGGTCGTGCAGCTCATCCTCGACCGCAGACTCACCGCCGGCGCGCCGCTGCCCACCGAGGCCGAGCTGATGGACGCCCTCGGCGTCAGCCGCAACTCCGTCCGCGAGGCCCTCAAGGCCCTCCAGGCCCTCGACATCGTCGAGATCAGACACGGCTACGGCACCTACGTCGGCCGGGCCTCCCTCACCCCGCTCGTCGACGGCCTGACCTTCCGCACCCTGGCCCGGCACGACGACGACACCGCCGCCCTCGCCGAGATCCTCCAGGTCCGCGAGGTGCTGGAGGTGGGGTTGATCCGCCGGGTGGCCGCGACGGTCACCGAGGCGGAACTGGACACGCTGGAGGACGTGGTGGCCCGGATGGAGTCGGCCGCCGGCACCGGCACCGGCACCGGCGGCGCGGACAGCGCGGGCCCGGGCCGCTCCTTCTCCGACCTCGACCGCGAGTTCCACGAGGTCCTGTACGCCTCCCTCGGCAACGACCTCGTGCCGCAGCTCCTCGCCGCCTTCTGGACGGTCTTCCGCCGGGTCTCCGGCGCCCGCGGCCGGCCCGACGAGCCGTCCCCCGAGACGACCGCCCGCCGCCACCGCGACATCGTCAGGGCGCTGCGCGCCCGCGACGCGGAGGGGGCGCAGCGGGCCATGGCCGTCCACTTCCGGGGGATCGAGGCGCGGGCGGCGGAGCAGTCACGGGGAGTGGGCTGATTTCCGCGCCCCGCCCGGCGACCGCGGGGGATGATGACGGGCGTGGGCGAACTGTGGAGTGAGAGCGACGCCGGTGTCCTGCGGCTGCCGTCCGGCCGGGCCGTGCGGGGGCGAGGCCTCCGCCGCCCCCTGGACGCCACCGCGCCCCTACCCTCCTACGGCCTCTACCTGCTCGGCAGGCAGCCGCCCGAGGTGCCCTGGGAGTGGGGCTGGATCCGCTGGCCCGACTTCCGGCTCCCGGCGGACCGGGCGGCCGCCCGCACGGCCCTGCTGGTGGCGTGGGAGCGGGCCGCCGGGGAGCGCGTGGAGATCGCCTGCGGGGGCGGACGGGGGCGCACGGGCACGGCCCTGGCCTGCCTCGCGGTCCTGGACGGCGTCCCCGGCGAGGAGGCGGTGGCGTACGTCCGCCGGCACTACGACCGGCACGCGGTGGAAACGCCCTGGCAGCGGCGGTACGTACGCCGCTTCGCCGAGGGGTGAGCCCCTCCTTCGGCAGGACACCTCATACCTTGGTCGCGCCGCCGTAGACCGACGGCCGACAGCGGACCGGCGCCCGCCTCGCCACAGTGAGAGGCATGGCAGAGACCACGGGGAGCAAGCAGGCGAAGGGCATCAGCCGGGCGCGGTTCCTGGCCGGCGCGGCCGCGGTCGGGGTCGCGGGGGCGGCCGCACCGGTGGGACGGGCCCGGGCGGCGGACGCCCGGCACGGCAGCGGGGAGCTGCGCAGGCGGGGCGTCGTCTACACGGTCGGAGCGGGGGAGACGCCGGGGACCGCGTGGAGCGCTCACCGGATGCGGGCCGATGTGCGGGCCATCCGTGACGACCTGCACGCCGACACCATCGACGTCACGGGGGACGGCGTCGAGCGGCTCACCGCCACCGCCGCCGAAGCCGCCGAACGCGGGCTGCACGTGTGGCTGCAGCCGACCCTCGGGGACGCCCCGCAGCGGGACATCCTGGAGCACCTCGCCGAGACCGGCCGGTTCGCGGAGCGGCTGCGGCGGCAGGGCGCGAGCGTCGACCTCAGCGTCGGCTGCGAGTTCTGGCTGTTCGTCCCCGGCATCCTGCCGGGCGAGACGGTCCTGGAGCGGATCAGGAACCTGCAGAACGGCACGGTCGACTGGCCGCGGACGATGCGCCGGCTCGCCGACTTCACGGCGAAGGCCGCGCGGACCGGCCGCTCCGTCTTCGGGGGCAACCTCAGCTACGCCGCCGCCCAGTCCATCGACGACCCGGACTGGAGCCTCTTCGACATCGTCGGCATCGACTACTACTCCCACTTCGAGAAGCGGTCCGACCACGTCCGCGAGCTGAAGCGGTACCTGCGCTGGGGCAAGCCGCTCGCCATCACCGAGTTCGGCACGTGCGCCTACGTCGGCGCCCCCGAGACCGGCGGCATGGGCTGGGACGTCGTCGACTACGACAAGGAGCCGCCGGAGATCAAGGGCGACCTCGTCCGCAGCGAGCGCGTCCAGGCCGCGTACCTGGGCGAACTGCTTGACGTCTTCACGTCGATGGGCCTGTACGCGGCGATGGTCTTCGAGTTCGTCAGCGCCGACGCCCCGCACCGCCCGGACGAGCCCCGCCTCGACCTCGACATGGCGACGTACGCCATCACGAAGGCCGTCAAGGACCGCCCGGACGACCCCGCCTCCGGCTGGCACTGGGAGCCGAAGGAGGCGTTCCACGCGGTGGCCCGCCGGTACGGGGCGGCGGGCCACCGCTGACGTCACGCGCAGTACAGGTCGGATCCGGGCCGCTTCCCGGTGGCCAGGAAGCGGGAGACGGTCCGGTCGCCGCAGGCGTTGCCGTTGGCGAGGTAGGCGTCGTGGCCGGTGGAGTTGACGGTGACCATGACGGCCCGGTCTCCGAGCGCCCGGCGGAGCTTCAGCGCACCGCTGAGCGGGGTGGCGACATCCCGCTCGTTCTGCACGAGCAGGATGTTGGACGGCCCGCGGTCGGTGACCCGGACGGCCGGCTCCTTGGGCGTGAACGGCCAGGCGGCGCACACCATCGGCCCGCGCGGCATGCCCGCGGTCAGCGGGTGCGTCACCCGGCTCTCGTCGACGTCCCTCTGGTACGCGGCGGCGGACTCGGGCCAGTCGACGTCGTTGCAGATCGTGCCGACGCCGACCGCGGCCGCGTTCTGCAGCACCGACTCGGGCGGGGACTCCGGCGCGGGCGGCACGGTGCCCTCGCGGGCGGCCAGGATCGCCTTCGCCAGGACCGGGTAGTCGTCGGGGTCGTAGAGGTTGGTCAGCATGGTCTGGCGCAGTGCGTTGCCGTCGAGCCGGGGCGGGTTCGCGCCGGGCCAGGGGAGGGGCTCGCGGTCCAGGCGGGCCGCCAGGCTCAGGAAGCCGGAGCGGACCTCGGCGGGCGTTCCGGCCACCCGGTACGGATTGCCGGGCCGGGACGCCCACCGCGCGAACTCGGGGAAGTTGTCCTCGACGCCGGTCTCGAAGGCGGCGAGCCAGCCGCGGGTGACACGGGTGGGGTCCGGGTCGTTGTTGCTGTCCAGCACGATGCGGTCGGTACGGTGCGGGAACAACTGGCTGTAGACGGCGCCGACGTACGTGCCGTACGAGACGCCCCAGGCGGAGATCTTCCGCTCGCCGAGGGCGGCCCGGACGCGGTCGAGGTCGCGGGCCTCGTTGGCGGTGCTGATGTGCCGGATCAGCTCGCCGCCGTTGCGGGCGCAGGCCTCGGCCGTACGCCGTGCCGTGGCCAGGTTCCCGGCGACGGAACCGTCCGTGCCCGGCCAGGGCAGCCGTTTGGTCATGCTGAGGTCGGCGGGGTCGAGCTCGCAGTCGACAGCGGTGGAGGGCGCCATGCCGCGCGGCGCGAACCCGACGAGGTCGTAGGCGTCCCGCACCTTCTGCGGCAGCTGCTGCCCCTTGCCGGACGGGTCGCGGAGGCTGTGGCCGCCGGGGCCGCCCGGGATGAGTAACAGCGTGCCCCGGCGCGCCGAGGGCTTCTCGGCGGGGATGCGGGAGACGGCGATCTCGATCGTCCGGCCGTCGGGGTCGGAGTGGTCCATGGGGACGTCCACGGTGGCGCACCGCTGTCTGGGGTCGAGGCCGCTGCCCTCGCAGTCGGTCCAGGCGAGCGCGGGAGGCACGGCGGCCGGGGGCTCGTCCGCGGACGCGGTCAGCGGGACCGCGAGCCCGACCAGGACGGCGGAGGCCGCCAGCAGTGAGGCATTGCGCGTGATCGGTTTCATGCCCCGAGCCTGACGGCTCCCCGCCCCGCTCCACATCCGGGCAACTGCCGGATATCTCAGGGGGTTTACCCCCTACTGGATGAAGAAGCTGTCGTGCCGCACCTGGAACTCCCGGAGTTCCTCCCCGCCGCGCCGCGCGAACTCGGCGACCCGCTCGAAGTACTCCTCGCGCGGGGCGCCCGGCGAGAACAGCATCAGCATGGAGACGGGGTCGTCGCTGTCGTTCCGGAACGCGTGCAGCCCGCCGACCGGCACGTACAGGAAATCGCCCTGCCGCCCGGTGACCCAGCGCTCGCCGTCGTACAGCTCGATCTCGCCGGACAGCACGTAGAAGGACTCGGAAATGCTCCGGTGGAAGTGCGTCTTCGCACCCGGCGCCTTCGGCCCCAGGTCCACCTTGTACAGCCCGAACTCCCCTCCCGTGGAGGCGTGGCTCGCGAGGTAGTGGGTGGTGGTGCCGCCCGGCGAGACGACGTCGGGCGGGGTGTCGGCCGACCTGAACACGGCGTTGATCTCACCGTTCTCGCCCAGGTAACGCGGCTCCGGGTAGGACATGGAATCCCTTTCGTGAGGCGGTACGGGGACTTTCCCACGCCGGCTGCCGCCCGGTCATCGGCCGCTGGACGGATCGGGGCAACGGGCCGGGGGCCTAGGGCTTGTCCGCCGGGTGCCTCAGCATGAAGACGTCGACCGGGTCCTGGCTCTCGACCGTGAAGCCGTGGCGGGCGTACAGGCGTTGGGCCGAGCTGCCCCGCAGGACGTTCAGGCGGACGAGTGCGCCGGTGGCGTCCGTCCCGTCCAGCAGGGTGCGCAGGACGGCCGAGCCCAGGCCCCGGCCGTGCAGGCCCGGGGCGAGGTAGAAGTGCTCCAGCCAGTGGCAGTCCTCGGCGGGGCGCAGCGCGACGCTGCCCGCGAAGCCGCCGCCGGCCAGGATGACCGACGTGTGCCGCGGGGAGAAGCCGTCGCGGAAGCGCTGCCTGACCCGGTGCTCGTCGAAACGGCCCAGCCGCTCCAGGTCGGGGCGCATCACCACCGCCCGCAGTTCCGCTATCGGCTCGACGTCGGCCGGTTCCGCCGGACGCATGGACCATTCCGGTTCCGGCAGCCGGTCCGGCCGTGCCTTCTTCGCCGTTATACGCGCATCCACGGCCCGATTGTGGTCCATCGGCTTCCCGCACGACGACCTGGGAAAAAACGCAGGCCAAAGTCCCAGGAACCGTTGGCCATTGCCGAACCCCTGTGTGCCGCGCCGCAGTTGTAGGGGCACAGACCCTTCCCGAGTGTAGACGCGGAGCGTCACCACAGGGATGCGAAGAGTGAAATCCCAAAAGGAAGGGGAGCACGGTGGAGGCACGACACTCGGCGCTCTGCGTCGAAGAAGCGGAGGATGCGGTGAAAGAATTGCGGGCAGAACTCGCCAAGGCCGGAATTATCCTGCCGTCACTCGGGCTCGACCCGGTGAGTCTTGCGCGGAAAGCGCCCTGCCCGCTCGTGGAACTGGGCCGGTGCACCGTGGAGACCACCCGGCGGCTCGCGGCGGTGCTGCGATGAAGCCCCCGGTCGGCGCGTACGTCGTGGACACCCGCAGCGGACGCCTCGGCATCGTCATGGGGCATGAGGGGCCCTATGTGCAGCTGAGGCCGTACGGGGGCGGCAAGGAGTGGGACGCCGACCCCGGCGCCGTCCGGCACGCCACCCCGGCCGAGCGGCTGCGCGCGGCGACCGCGTACGCCAACGCACGCAGTCGGGGGGAGGTACCTTGACCCACCTCGCGGGCCGGGAGGTCGCCGCGTAGGCGAGAATGGCCCCATGAGTCTGTTCCGCGACGACGGCATCGTGCTGCGCACCCAGAAGCTGGGTGAGGCGGACCGGATCATCACGCTGCTCACACGCGGTCACGGCCGGGTACGGGCCGTGGCCCGGGGCGTGCGCCGGACGAAGTCGAAGTTCGGTGCGCGCCTCGAACCCTTCTCCCACGTCGACGTGCAGTTCTTCGCGAAGGGCAGCGAGCTCGTCGGCCGCGGCCTGCCGCTGTGCACGCAGAGCGAGACCCTCGCGCCGTACGGCGGCGGCATCGTGAGTGACTACGCGCGGTACACCGCCGGCACCGCCATGCTGGAGACCGCCGAACGGTTCACCGACCACGAGGGGGAGCCGGCCGTGCAGCAGTACCTGCTGCTCGTGGGCGGGCTGCGCACCCTCGCCCGGGGAGAGCACGCGCCGCATCTCGTGCTGGACGCGTTCCTGCTGCGGTCCCTCGCCGTCAACGGATACGCCCCCAGCTTCACCGACTGCGCGAAGTGCGGAATGCCCGGGCCCAACCGCTTCTTCTCGGTCGCCTCGGGCGGTTCCGTCTGCGTGGACTGCCGGGTGCCCGGCAGCGTCGTACCCTCGCCCCAGGCCCTGGAACTCCTCGGCGCCCTGCTTACGGGAGACTGGGAGACCGCGGACGCGTGCGAGGCGCGCTACGTCCGGGAGGGCAGCGGGCTGGTGTCGGCCTATCTGCACTGGCACATGGAGCGCGAACTGCGCTCGCTGCGCTACGTCGAGAAGTAAGCCAAGCAAGCACGAGACAAGCAAGCACGAGGAGACGAGAAACACATGGCCGTACGCGGGATCCTGGGGCGGCAGCGCCGGGAGTACAGGACGCCGGAGCCGCACCCGTCCGGCGCGCGGCCGCCGAAGCTTCCCGGGGAGCTCGTACCGCAGCATGTGGCGATCGTCATGGACGGCAACGGCCGCTGGGCCAAGGACCGCGGGCTGCCGCGCACCGAGGGGCACAAGGTCGGCGCCGAGCGCGTGCTGGACGTGCTGCAGGGCGCCATCGAGATGGGCGTGGGCGCCATCTCCCTGTACGCCTTCTCCACCGAGAACTGGAAGCGCTCGCCCGAAGAGGTGCGCTTCCTGATGAACTTCAACCGGGACTTCATCCGCAAGACCCGCGACCAGCTCGACGAGCTGGGGGTCCGGGTGCGCTGGGTCGGGCGGATGCCGAAGCTGTGGCGGTCCGTCGCGAAGGAGCTCCAGATCGCCCAGGAGCAGACCAAGGGCAACGACCGGCTGACCCTGTACTTCTGCATGAACTACGGGGGCCGTGCCGAGATCGCGGACGCGGCGCAGGCGCTGGCGGAGGACGTGCGGTCCGGGAAGCTCGACCCGTCGAAGGTCAACGAGAAGACCTTCGCGAAGTACATGTACTACCCGGACATGCCGGACGTGGACCTGTTCCTGCGCCCGAGCGGCGAGCAGCGCACCTCGAACTACCTGATCTGGCAGAGCGCCTACGCCGAGATGGTCTTCCAGGACGTGCTGTGGCCGGACTTCGACCGGCGTGACCTGTGGCGGGCGTGCCTGGAGTTCGCCTCCCGGGACCGGCGCTTCGGCGGGGCCATCCCGAACGAGGAGCTGCTGGCCATGGAGGGCAAGCAGCAGTAGAAGCCTTCGGGGGCGCTGTGCGCCCCCGAACGTGTCAAGCCGTCTTCGCCGCGCAATCCGCGCAGGTGCCGAAGATCTCCACCGTGTGGGCCACGTTCACGAAGCCGTGCTCCGCGGCGATGGCCTCGGCCCACTTCTCCACGGCCGGTCCCTCCACCTCGACGGCCTTGCCGCAGCTGCGGCACACGAGGTGGTGGTGATGGTCGTCGGTGGAGCAGCGGCGGTAGACGGACTCGCCGTCGGCGGTGCGCAGGACATCGACCTCACCGGCGTCGGCGAGGGACTGCAGGGTGCGGTAGACCGTGGTGAGCCCGACCGAGTCGCCCTTGTGCTTGAGCATGTCGTGCAGTTCCTGCGCGCTGCGGAACTCGTCGACCTCCTGCAGGGCCGCCGCCACGGCGGCACGCTGCTTGGTGGCGCGGCCCTTCACGGACGGTCCAGCGGTCGTCACCGTTGCCTCCTCACGTCTGCCTTGCCCGGGCCATTGTGCCAGCCCGGGGTGGGGGCGGTCAGACGCCGACCTCGTCGGTGGCCTCCCGGCTGGCCGGAATCGCACACTCCGCCGGATCCGCGGTGGCGTGCGCGGCGGTCCGGGCCCGGGCGCGGCGGCGGGCCAGCGGGGCTGCGAGCACCGTCAGCACGATGAACGCGCCGATGGTCAGCAGCACGATCGTCGCGCCGGGCGGCACGTCCTGGTAGTACGACGTGACCGTGCCGCCGATCGTCACGCTCACCCCGATGGCGACGGCGATCGCGAACGTCGCGGCGAAGCTGCGGCCGATCTGCTGGGCGGCCGCGACGGGCACCACCATGAGCGCGCTGACCAGCAGCAGGCCCACCACGCGCATCGCCACCGTGACCGTGACGGCCGCGGTGATCGCCGTCAGCAGGTTCAGGGCGCGCACCGGCAGGCCCGTCACCCGCGCGAACTCCTCGTCCTGGCTGACCGCGAACAGCTGTCGGCGCAGGCCGAGCGTGACCAGCACGACGAAGGCGGCCAGGACGCAGATGGCCGTGACGTCCGACTCGGACACCGTCGACAGGGAGCCGAACAGGTACGAGGTGAGGTTGGCGTTGGAGCCCGTCGGCGCGAGGTTGATGAACATCACACCGCCGGCCATGCCGCCGTAGAAGAGCATCGCGAGGGCGATGTCGCCGCGGGTCTTTCCGTACCAGCGGATCAGCTCCATGAGGACGGCGCCGAGGACGGAGACGAGGGTCGCCATCCACACCGGGGACCAGGACAGCAGGAAGCCGAGGCCGACGCCGGTCATCGCGACGTGGCCGATGCCGTCGCCCATCAGGGCCTGGCGGCGCTGCACGAGGTAGATGCCGACCGCGGGGGCGGTGATGCCGACCAGGACGGCGGCGAGCAGCGCCCGCTGCATGAAGGCGTAGTCGAGGAAGTCCATCAGCTCAGCAGTCCCGTGCGGATCGGTTCGGCGCCCGCCGGTGCGTGCGGGTGTACGTGGTCGTGGCCGGGCAGGGCGTGCTGCCCGACGGCCTTCGGGGGCGGCCCGTCGTGGACGACGCAGCCGTCGCGCAGCACGACGGCCCGGTCGATGAGGGGCTCCAGGGGGCCCAGTTCGTGCAGCACGAGCAGGACCGTGGTGCCCTCGGAGACCTGCTCCCGGAGCGTGTGCGCGAGCACCTCCTGGCTGGCGAGGTCGACGCCGGCCATCGGCTCGTCCATGATCAGCAGCTCGGGCCCGGAGACGAGCGCGCGGGCGATGAGGACGCGCTGGTGCTGACCGCCGGAGAGGGCGTCGACCGGGTCCTTGGCCCGGTCCGCCATGCCGACCAGCTCCAGGGCCTTGCGCACGGCCGCGTGGTCCGCCTTGCGCAGCATGCCGAAGCGGGCCCGGGACAGACGGCCGGAGAGCACCACCTCGGTCACCGTCGCGGGCACGCCGGACGCGGCCGTGGTGCGCTGCGGGACGTAGCCCACACGGTGCCAGTCGCGGAACCGCCGGCGGTCCGTGCCGAACAGCTCGATCTCGCCGGCGCCGGTCTGCACCTGGCCGATGACGCTGCGCACGGCCGTCGACTTGCCGGAGCCGTTCGCGCCGAGCAGCGCGACGACCTCACCGCGGCGCACGGTGAGGTCGATGCCGCGCAGGACGGGGCGCGAGCCCAGGTCGGCGCGGACGCCGCGCAGGGACACGACGGGCTCGTTCATGCCGTCCTCCGAAGGGTGGGTCACTTGGTTCCCAGGGCCGTCTGCAGGGCCTTGAGGTTGGCTCGCATGACCTGGAAGTAGTCGTCGCCGCGGGACTTGTCGGTGATGCCCTCGAGCGGGTCGAGGACATCGGTCTTCAGGCCCGCGTCCTTGGCGAGGGTCTTGGCGGTCTTGTCGGAGACCAGTGTCTCGTAGAAGACGGTGGTGACGCCCTCGGCCTTGGCCTCCTGCTGGAGCTCCCTGACCCGGGCGCCGCTGGGCTCGCTCTCGGGGTCGAGGCCGGAGATGGCCTCCTGGGTGAGGCCGTAGCGCTCGGCGAGGTAGCCGAAGGCGGCGTGGTTGGTGAAGAAGACCTTGGTCTTCGTGTCCTTCAGGCCGTTCTCGAACTCGCCGTTGAGGCCGTTCAGCTTCTCGACCAGGGCCTCGGTGTTCTTCTTGTAGTCGGCCGCGTGGTCCGGGTCGGCCTTCTCGAAGGCCTTGCCGACGCCCTGCGCGATCTCGGCGTACTTCACCGGGTCGAGCCAGACGTGCGGGTCGCGGGCGTGCTCCTCCTCCTCGGAGTGGCCCTCCTCCGCGTGGCTCTCCTCGGCGTGGCCTTCTTCGGCGTGGCCCTCCTCGCCCTCGTGGCTGTGGCCGCCGGTGCCGTGGTCCTCGAGGGTGGTGAGCGTGGCCGCGTCGATCTTCGTCTTGATGCCGGTCTGCCCGACGGCCTCGTCGACGGCGGGCTGGAGGCCCTTGAGGAAGAGCGCCGCGTCGGCCTCTTCCAGCTGTGCCCGCTGCTTGGTGCTGATCTCCAGGTCGTGCGGTTCCTGGCCGGGTTCGGTCAGGCTGGTGACGTTCGCGTGCTCCCCGCCGATCTGCTCGGCGAGGAAGGCCATCGGATAGAACGACGCGACGACGTCGAACTTGTCCGTGTTGCCCGTCGCCGCGCTGTCGCTGGAGCAGGCGGTCAGGGCGCCCAGGCCGAGAGCGGAGGCCAGGGCTGCGGGTATGAGGCGTCGTCGTACGTTCATGACACTCATTTTCAACAAATATGGAAACCGTTGTCAACAAACGTCCTGTGTGAGATCTGGCGGGCGCGCAGGGGGAGCGATTTGATTGAGGGGGCGCCCCCGCCGGTAACCTGAGGCATTCGCTGGAAGCAACTCGCTCCGTCGCCCGTCGTCGTAATGAAGAGAGCACCGTGGCCGCCGACAAGATCGACACCATCGTCAGCCTGAGCAAGCGCCGTGGCTTCGTATTCCCCTGTAGTGAGATCTACGGCGGCCAGCGCGCCGCTTGGGACTACGGCCCCCTGGGTGTCGAGCTCAAGGAGAACCTCAAGCGCCAGTGGTGGCGCTACATGGTGACGTCGCGCGAGGACGTCGTGGGTATCGACTCGTCCGTGATCCTGGCCCCCGAGGTCTGGGTCGCCTCCGGCCACGTCGCCACCTTCACGGACCCGCTGACCGAGTGCACCTCCTGCCACAAGCGGTTCCGCGCGGACCACCTGGAGGAGGCGTACGAGGAGAAGAAGGGCCGCGCCCCGGAGAACGGCCTCGCCGACATCAACTGCCCCAACTGCGGCAACAAGGGCCAGTTCACCGAGCCCAAGCAGTTCTCGGGCCTGCTGTCCACCCACCTCGGCCCGACGCAGGACTCCGGCTCCATCGCCTACCTGCGCCCCGAGACCGCCCAGGGCATCTTCACCAACTTCTCCCAGGTGCAGACCACCTCGCGCCGCAAGCCGCCGTTCGGCATCGCCCAGATGGGCAAGTCCTTCCGCAACGAGATCACGCCCGGCAACTTCATCTTCCGCACCCGCGAGTTCGAGCAGATGGAGATGGAGTTCTTCGTCAAGCCGGGCGAGGACGAGAAGTGGCAGGAGTACTGGATGGAGCAGCGCTGGAACTGGTACACCGGCCTGGGCCTGCGCGAGGAGAACATGCGGTGGTACGAGCACCCGAAGGAGAAGCTCTCCCACTACTCCAAGCGCACCGCCGACATCGAGTACCGCTTCCAGTTCGGCGGCAGTGAGTGGGGCGAGCTGGAGGGCGTGGCCAACCGCACCGACTACGACCTCGGCGCCCACGCCAAGGCCTCCGGCCAGGACCTCAGCTACTTCGACCAGGAGGCCGGCGAGCGCTGGACCCCCTACGTCATCGAGCCCGCGGCCGGTGTCGGCCGCGCGATGCTGGCGTTCCTGCTGGACGCCTACGTCGAGGACGAGGCGCCCAACGCCAAGGGCAAGATGGAGAAGCGCACGGTGCTGCGCCTCGACCAGCGCCTCGCCCCGGTGAAGGTCGCGGTCCTGCCGCTGTCCCGCAACCCGGAGCTGTCCCCGAAGGCCAAGGGCCTCGCCCAGGCGCTGCGCCAGCACTGGAACATCGAGTTCGACGACGCCGGCGCCATCGGCCGCCGCTACCGCCGCCAGGACGAGATCGGCACGCCGTTCTGCGTGACCGTCGACTTCGACACGCTGGAGGACAACGCGGTCACCGTCCGCGAGCGTGACTCCATGAAGCAGGAGCGCGTCTCCCTCGACCAGATCGAGGGCTACCTGGCGGCCCGCCTGGTCGGCTGCTGATCGCTCTCGCGACTGTCACGGTGCCGGTGCCGGGTCCCTCGGGGAGGGGCCCGGCACCGCCGTATGCAGCGGGACGAGGTTCCCGAGACGGCCGGATGGGTCCGAGACGGACCCGGTGGACCGAGCCGCCGAAGTCGGTGGGACGATGCGCAGATGCGCGAGGTCGACGAGCTGATCAACGTCGATGATCCGGCCTGGCCGCTCCTCCTTCAGGAGCTTTCCGGCGCCGACGTTCCGGTCGAGGTGCTGCCCGGCGATCCCGGGGCGGGCCGCGCGTCCCTGCTGCAACTCCAGGTCTCCGCCCGATCTCATCTGGGCGGCATCGTGCTGAACTGCGGCGGCCTGCTCGTGGACGACGGATGGCTGCGGATCTTCGGGAGTCCGAGGAGCGCCGGGCTCGAAGGCCCGCCCGGCCTGGCGGAGATCAACGCGATGCCCTCGACATTCGATCCCACGTGGCGGCCGGATGCGGGTCTCGTGGTCGCGCACGACGTGCTGGGCGGGGTCTTCGCCCTGAACGGGAGCAGCCCCGGTGAGGCCGGTCGGCCCGGCGATCCGGGGGAGGTCGTCTATTTCGCCCCCGACGCCCTTGGCTGGGAGGCCCTGGGGGCAGGCCACTCGGCCTGGCTGTCCTGGATTCTCTCCGGCGGGCTCCGGGACTTCTACGAGGGCCTGCGGTGGGACGGCTGGCGCCGTGAGGTCTCCGTACTGAACGGCCGGCAGGGGCTGTCGTTCTTCCCGCCGCTGTGGTCGGCCGAAGCCCGCCAGGATCTGTCGGCCACCGGTCGTCGCGCGGTGCCGATGGCGGAACTCCTGGGCCTGAACCGCGATCACTGTCTGCGGTTCGACGGCGCCGACCCGGGGTTCCTCGGAGCCGCATGAACCGGCTGACCAGACCTTCTGGCCCTCAGCCGACGCGGGAAGTGATCGCTTGGCTGGCCTCGAACGGCTGGACCCCTGATCGTGATCTCGGGGAACGCGCGGCGGAGCTTGTCGAGGTGCGGGTGCGGGACGCCGAGCGGCAGGGCGTCGCCTTGGCTCCGTCCCCCGCGGCCACCCGTGTCGTCCGCGCCTATGGGCTGCTGCGCCTCGCGCATCCGAAGGCGGCGGAGACCTGGCTGATGAAGCCCACGCTCGGCCACGAAGGCGATGCGGCTCTGATCGAGGAGTTGGCGACCGGGCTCGGAGTGGGCCTGTTTCCCGTCGGATACGAGGAATCCGAGCGCGGCATCCTCCTGGTGGACGAAACCGGCCGGTGGTTCCATCTCCACCACACCGGTGGATATTTCCTGGGGGTGGACGCATACGACGCGTTCTCCCGGTTCCTCAGGGGCGTCGACGCTCCGGACGCGGAGGACTGGTTTGTCTGAGCAGGGCCCGGGGCCGCCTCGACGAGTGGTCCTCGAACGATCCCGTCGATTGGTCCTGTAACCGGGAGCGGGGCGGTATCAGGGTGGCGGTATGAGCATCGCGTTCCTGCTGACGACCCTGGTCGTCGTCGCCACGCCGGGTACCGGCGTCGTCTACACCCTCGCCGCCGCGCTGTCCCGGGGGCGCCGCGCGAGTGTCGTCGCGGCCGTCGGCTGCACGCTCGGGATCGTGCCGCACCTGCTGGCCACGGTCACCGGCGTCGCCGCGCTGCTGCACGCCAGCGCGACCGCCTTCCAGGTGCTGAAGTACGCCGGGGTCGCCTACCTCCTCTACATGGCCTGGGCGACGATCAGGGACAAGGAGGCGCTCGTGGTGGAGGAGCGGGCCCCGTCCGCGCCGGTGTCGGCCCGGACGGTGATCGTGCGGGGTGTGCTGATCAACCTCCTCAACCCGAAGCTGACGATCTTCTTCTTCGCGTTCCTGCCCCAGTTCGTCAACTCCGGGGAGCCGCACGCGCTGCTGCGGATGCTGGGCCTGGGCGGGGTGTTCATGCTGGCGACCTTCGTCGTGTTCGCCGTGTACGGGGTGCTGGCCGCGTCGGTGCGCCGTCACGTGGTGGGCCGGCCGCGGGTGATGGCCTGGCTGCGGCGGGGCTTCGCGGGGTCGTTCGTGGCCCTGGGGGCGAAGCTGGCGGTCACGGCGCGGTAGCCCGGAGGGAGGGAGGCGACACGCATCGGCTGACAGGTGACACATGACAGCTGACAGATATTGAAATCTGTCAGCTGTCATGTGACAGTAGAGGGCATGACGATGCGAACCCGAACCCTCGGAACCACCGGCCCCCAGGTCTCCGCCCTCGGCCTCGGCTGCATGGGCATGTCCGCGCTGTACGGCGAGGCGGACCGGACCGAGTCCATCGCGACGATCCACGCCGCGCTCGAAGCGGGCGTCACCCTGCTCGACACCGGCGACTTCTACGGCATGGGCCACAACGAGATCCTGATCGGCGAGGCCCTGCGCGCGGCCCCCGCCGCCCGGCGTGAACAGGCCCTGGTCAGCGTGAAGTTCGGCGCCCTGCGCGACCCGGACGGCGGCTGGTCCGGCTACGACGGTCGGCCCGCCGCCGTCAAGAACTTCGCCGCCTACTCCCTCCAACGGCTCGGCGTCGACCACATCGACGTCTACCGCCTCGCCCGCCTCGACCCGGACGTGCCGATCGAGGAGACGGTCGGTGCCATCGCGGAACTGGTCGAGAAGGGACACGTACGGCACATCGGCCTCAGCGAGGTCGGCGCCGAGACGATCCGGCGGGCGGCGGCCACGGCGCCCATCGCCGACCTCCAGATCGAGTACTCCCTCCTCTCGCGCGGCATCGAGGACGAGATCCTGCCCACCACACGTGACCTGGGCATCGGCATCACGGCGTACGGCGTCCTCTCCCGCGGCCTGATCTCCGGGCACTTCACCGCCGACCGGCAGCTCGCCCCGGGCGACTTCCGGGCGATGTCCCCGCGCTTCCAGGGCGACAACCTCCGCCACAACCTCGACCTCGTCGAGGCGCTGCGGAAGATCGCCGGGCAGAAGGGCGTCAGCGTCGCGCAGATCGCCATCGCCTGGGTGCTCAGCCGCGGTGCGGACATCGTGCCGCTGGTCGGCGCCCGCCGCCGCGACCGGCTCACCGAGGCCCTGGGCGCGCTGGACGTGACGCTGGACGCCGCCGACCTGGCCGCGATCGAGGAGGCCGTACCGGCCGGTGCCGCCGCCGGCGCCCGCTACCCGGCGGCGCAGCTGGCGCACGTCGAGCGGTGAACCTGGCTCCGGGTACGGTCTGGGCATGGCACCGACCAGCGAGACCCTGACCGCCGAGCGCATCCTCGAAGCCACCGAGGAGGTGCTGCGCCGCCACGGCCCGGCCAAGGCCACCGTGGTCGACGTGGCCCGCGCGCTCGGCGTCAGCCACGGCAGTGTCTACCGTCACTTCCGGACGAAGGCGGCGCTGCGCGAGGCGGTCACCAAGCGCTGGCTGGACCGCACGTCCGGCGAACTGTCCGGGATCGCCGCCGCGGACCGCGACCCGGAGGCCCGGCTGCGGGACTGGCTCACCGCGCTGTTCGCCGCGAAGCGCCGCAAGGCGGGCGACGATCCGGAGCTGTTCGCCACGTACACGGTCCTCACGGGGGAGAACGGCACGGCGGTGAGCGAGCACCTCGCCGACCTCACCGCCCAACTGACCCGGGTGATCCAGGCCGGTGTCGAGACCGGTTCCTTCACCGCGGCGGACCCGGAGGCCACGGCCCGCGCGGTCTTCCAGGCGACGGCCCGCTTCCACGACCCGGGCTACGCGCAGGAGTGGCGGCAGGAAGGCGTCGAGGCCGACTTCGAGGCGGTCGTCGACCTGCTGGTGCGGGGACTGCGGGCTTAGGCCGTGTCCTGCGGGGTGCGGCGGCATCCGGCAACGGAGCTTCCACGAAAACCCGTTGGCGTGCCATGGCCTCCCCGACTAGTGTCCCGCCAGGCCGTGCGAGAGAACGAGGAGGTGATACCCGTGAACGCAGTAGCGACATGGGTGCTCCCCTCCGGGGTCACGGTCGGGCGATAGGTCGTCCGGGAGCGCCGTTCAGCGCACTCCCGAAAGGCACGACGATGCGATTCACGTCCGAACAGCGCCTCGACGACGGCGTCCTCGAGCGCGCATTCACCCTCGGCGACATCCCCGGCACCCTGTGGACCCCCGGATCCGCACCGGCCCCGCTGGTGCTGATGGCCCACAACAACGGCCTGCCCATGGCGGAACCCCGGCTGGTGGCCCGGGCCCGGTACACCGCGGCGCGCGGCTACGCCGTGGCCACCATCGACGCCGCCGGGTGCGGTGACCGTCCCCGTTCCGCCGCCGACGAACAAGCCCGTGCCGGACTCCGGCGGGCGATGCGGGCCGGCGAGCCGGTCGACGAGATCCTGGAGTCCCTCGTCGGCCCGCTGGTCGAGAACGCCGTCCCGGAATGGCGGACCACGCTGGACGCCCTCCTCGAACTGCCCGAGACCGGCGGCGGCCCGGTCGGGTACTCCGGGGGCTGGACCGCCCTCGGCATCCGGCTGGCGGTGGTCGAGCCGCGCATCGCGGCCGCGAGCTTCTTCGCCGGGGGATACGTGCCCCGTGCCCAGCGCGAGGAGGCCCGGCAGGTCACCGTTCCGCTGCTGTTCCTGCTGCAGTGGGACGACGAGGGGAACCCCCGGCAACGGGCCCTGGACCTCTTCGACGCCTTCCGCAGCAAGGAGAAGACGCTGCACGCCAATGTGGGAGGGCACACCGGCACCCCGTGGTTCGAGCTGGAGGACGGCTGCCGGTTCCTGGACCGCCACCTGAAGTGAGGCCGGGCCGTCCGATGGGCGGCGAACGGTGGGCGGTGCCGGCCACGCTGCCGCTCCACCGCCCACCGGGTGCGCCCGGGACGGCCAGGGCCCACGATGGAGGTGAGGGGCGGGGCGCCGCGCGGGACGCGCGAAGAGGGGATGGCGATCGTGGATCTCATACTGCGCCCGGGGACCGCCGACGATGCAGCGGAGTGCGGCCGGATCTGCTACGAGGCCTTCGCCGGCATCGCCGAGCAGCACGCGTTCCCACCCGACTTCCCCAGCCCCGAAGTGGGTGTCGCGCTGATGGAGGGCGCCCTGACCCACCCCGGGTTCTACAGTGTCGTCGCCGAGCTCGACGGGCGGATCGTGGGCAGCAACTTCCTCGACGAACGCTCGGCCGTCGTCGGAGTCGGGCCCATCACGGTCGACCCCGCCGTGCAGAACGCGGGTGTGGGCCGCCGCCTCATGCGGGACGTGATGGACAGGACCGCCGAGCGCGGGGCACCCGGCATCCGGCTCCTGCAGAGCGGCTACCACAACAGGTCGTTCTCGCTGTACGCGAGCCTGGGCTTCGTCCACCGGGCCACGCTGGCCTGCGTCCAGGGACCGCCGCCGAAGGAGGAACTCCCCGGGTACGCGGTGCGGGAGGCCACGGACGCGGACCTCGGCGCCTGCAACGACGTGTGCCGGCAGGTCCACGGCGTCGACCGCGGCGGCGAGGTCGCCGACGCGCTCAAACAGGGCACCGCCCGGGTCGTCGAGCGCGCGGGGCGCGTCACCGGCTACGCCACCGACCTCGCCTTCTTCGCCCACGCCGTCGGCGAGACCACCCCCGACCTCCAGGCCCTCATCGCGGCCGCGCCGCGGTTCGCCGGCCCCGGCATCCTCGTACCCACCGGCGACAGCGCACTGCTCAGGTGGTGCCTGTCCCACGGCCTCAAGGTCGTCCAGCTGATGAGCCTGATGACCGTCGGCCTGTACAACCAGCCCGACGGGGCCTATCTGCCCTCGATCCTCTACTAGGCCCTGCCACCGCGGATTACGTGGGCCCTGCCGCGCGGATCACGCCGCGGACGTCGGGTCCACCGTCGCCTGGTGGGCCTCCGCCAGGTGCTCCTCCGCCTTCAGCCAGGGCAGGAACTGGGCGCCTCTGCGCCAGCCGCAGGTGTCGCACCTGATCGTGCGCTGCACACCCGTGCGCTGCACCCGCACCACGTGCTCCCGGCCGTGCTGGTCCCAGCGGCTGACCTTGCTCGTGTCGATCTGCGCCATGACGTCTCCCGCGTCCACGAATCCGGCCGATCCGGTCTGCCCGCAGCAAGGAGTGTGCAGCAAGACCAACATCAACAGGGCTTCCCCGGGAGCCGGTTATCAGGCTGTGAGGCAGCCCTCACAGGTCCTCCCGACCGTCCTCGTCGGCCTCCCGGTAGTTCATGAACCAGTGGGTGTCGAAGTAGCGGGCCATCGTGAAGCGGTGCCCCGGATCGGTGAGGATGCGGCAGACGAACTCCGCGGTCCCGCAGTCGAAGGGCACGTCCTCGCCGTCGAAGGACCGGACGAGGACGGTCCGGCGGTCCGGATCGTCGCCGTCGACGCGCCAGCAGTACAGGTCCTCGTGCTCCGTGCCCGCCCAGATCAGCAGGCCGTCCTCCCTGAGGTGCGTCCACGGCTCCTGGTGCAGGTCCAGCCAGGCGTCGAAGGCGCCCTCGCCGAACGTCTCCACCATGCGCTTGTAGTCGCCCGGCAGCGCGGTGCCCAGGCGCGATTCCACCTCCGCCCAGTCCATGTCCGGCCGCCGGTCGGGCCCCGTCCAGCCGGTGATGTGCTTGAGCCGCTCCACCCAGTCGTCGCCGACGCCCTCGCCCCGGGCGACCGCCGGGGGCCGCGGCACCTCCCGGTGGGCGACGACCAGCACCGGCCGCACGATCCCCTCCCCGTCCCGCGCCGTACCCGCGCCGACCCACCGGTCTCCGTACGCCCACGCCCGTATCGTCACGGCCCGGTCCTCGAAGGGGAGCAGGAGAGCCGCGCCCCGGGACTCGTCGACCGTCGGGTCCGCGAACCCGTCGAGGACGAGGGTGCGCGGCGCGCCGTACCTGTCCCCGAGCAGGTCGGTGAGCTCCTGCGGGTCCGGATCGCCGGGCAGGTAGAGGTAGCCGTTCCCCGGCCCGATCCCGGCCAGCAGGTCATGGACGGTCGCTTGCGTGAGCTCCATGGCCCAAGTGAAGCGCACGCCACTGACATGCGGAGCGGGCAGGAGAGGGAAGGAGCGGTCAGGAACGGTCCGCGGTCACCACGGCGTCCCGCACCTCCGCCGACTCCAGCGCCGCGGCGGCCCGTTCGGCGGTCCCCCGGGCCCACCGCCCGCTCGTCACCGCCCCCAGCGTCAGCACGGCGAACCCGCACGCCACCAGGGTCCACCAGCCGGGCCGCGCGGCGGACACGAACGCCTCCCGGTACGAGGACGCGCCCACGCCCGACGCGAGCACCGCCCCCACCACGGCCACCCCCAGCGTCTGTCCGAGCTGCCGGCTCGTCGAGGCCACCGCCGCCGCCACGCCCGCCTGGGCGCGCGGCATGCCGGAGACCGCCGTGTTGGTGATGGGCGCGTTGACGAAGCCGAAGCCGACTCCGAACAGGACGTAGCCGAGGAAGAGCGTGACGTTGGACGTCTCGGCCTCGAACGCGGCGAAGAGGACGGCGCTCGTCGTCATCGCGAGGCCCGCGATCACCAGGGGCAGGCGAGGGCCCCGCGCGCCGACCAGGCGGCCCGACAGCGGCGCGCACAGGAACGTCGGTACCGCCATCGGCAGCATCCACAGGCCCGCCTCCAGGGCGGTGAGACCCCGCACGTTCTGCAGGTACAGCGTCGACAGGAACAGGAAGCCGCCGAGCGCCGCGAACGCGCTGATCGCGACGACCGTCGCCCCGCTGAACGGCGCCGAGCGGAAGAAGCGGAGGTCGATCAGCGGCTCCGCGCGGCGCGGTTCGTACCAGAGCAGGGCGGTGAGGGCCGCCAGGGCGAGGACCACCAGCGGCGCCAGGGACGCGAAGGCCGTGCTCGGCGCCTCGATGATCGCGTACGTCAGCGAGCCGAACAGCGCGATCACCAGCACCTGCCCGACGGGGTCCGGGCGGCGGGCCCGGGGCGCACGCGACTCGGGGACGAAGCGCAGGGTGAGCAGCAGGGCCGCCAGCCCCACCGGCAGGTTGATCCAGAAGATCGAGCGCCAGCCGACCGACTCCACCAGGAGGCCTCCGACCAGCGGACCGGCGGCCATGGAGATGCCGACCACCGCGCCCCAGACGCCGATCGCCCGGGCCCGTTCCCGGGGGTCCGTGAACGTGTTGGTGATGATCGACATGGCGACCGGGTTCAGCATCGAGCCGCCCACCGCCTGCACCATCCGGAACGCGACCAGTGCCTCCAGGTTCGGGGCGAGGGAGCACAGCACCGAGCCGAGGGTGAAGACGACCAGGCCCGCCATGAAGACGCGCTTGCGTCCGATCCGGTCGGCCGTGGAGCCCGCGAGCATCAGCAGCGAGGCCAGGACCAGCGTGTACGCGTCGATCGTCCACTGCAGGCCCGACGTGCCGGCGTGCAGGTCCTGCTGCATGGACGGCAGGGCCACGTTCAGGACCGTGTTGTCCAGGCTCACGATCAGCAGGCTCATGCAGCAGATCGCGAGCACCAGCATGCGGCGGCGGTGACTGAGCTCGGGCATGCGCTCCATCGTACGCCGATTTCAATAGTGTGGCTAACTAACGAATTTTGCCTTTTCATTGCACGGCACAATGGAGGCATGTCCACGCCCCTGCAGATCGGTCCGCACACCGTCCAGCCGCCCGTCGTCCTGGCCCCCATGGCCGGGATCACCAACGCGCCCTTCCGCACCCTGTGCCGGGAGTTCAGTGGTGGCAAGGGCCTGTTCGTCAGCGAGATGATCACCACCAGGGCGCTGGTCGAGCGCAACGAGAAGACCATGCAGCTCATCCACTTCGACGCGAGTGAGCGGCCCCGGTCCATCCAGCTCTACGGCGTGGACCCGGCCACCGTCGGCAAGGCCGTCCGCATGATCGCGGAGGAGGACCTCGCCGACCACATCGACCTCAACTTCGGCTGCCCGGTGCCGAAGGTCACCCGCAAGGGCGGCGGCTCGGCGCTGCCGTTCAAGCGGAACCTGCTGCGGGCGATCCTGCGCGAGGCCGTCAGCGGCGCCGGTGACCTGCCGGTCACGATGAAGATGCGCAAGGGCATCGACGACGACCACATCACCTACCTCGACGCCGGTCGGATCGCCGTCGAGGAGGGCGTCACCGCCATCGCCCTGCACGGCCGCACCGCCGCCCAGCACTACGGCGGCACCGCCGACTGGGACGCCATCGCCCGGCTCAAGGAGCACGTCCCGGAGATCCCGGTGCTCGGCAACGGCGACATCTGGTCGGCCGAGGACGCCCTGCGGATGGTGCGCGAGACCGGCTGCGACGGAGTCGTGGTCGGGCGCGGCTGCCTCGGGCGGCCGTGGCTCTTCGCCGACCTCGTCGCCGCGTTCGAGGGCCGCACCGAGGACATCGCCCGCCCCACCCTGCGCGAGGTCGCCGACGTCATGGTCCGGCACGCCACCCTGCTCGGGGAGTGGATCGGCGACGAGTCCCGGGGCGTCATCGACTTCCGCAAGCACGTCGCCTGGTACCTCAAGGGCTTCGCGGTCGGCTCCGAGATGCGCAAGCGCCTCGCGATCACCTCGTCCCTGGAGGAGCTGCGCTCCGGCCTGGACGAGCTGGACCTCGACCAGCCCTGGCCCGCCGGTGCCGACGGGCCCCGGGGCCGTACGTCCGGCAACAACCGGGTGGTGCTGCCGGACGGCTGGCTGAAGGACCCCTACGACTGCGCCGGCGTCGGCGAGGACGCCGAACTCGACACCTCCGGCGGCTGATCAGCCCGTGGAGGGGTGCGGTGTCGAGCCGTACGCCTTCAGGAAGCGGTCCCGGAAGGAGTCCATCCTCCACACGGGCGCGTCACGGCCGGGCTTGAGGCCCTCCGTCCAGTTCCAGTCGCTGATCTTCTCCAGCACCTTCGGGTCCTTGGTGACGAGGGACACCGGCACGTCGCGGGAGGCGCGGATGCCGCTGACCCGCGCCATCGGCTGGTGGTCGCCGAGGAAGACCAGGACGGTGTCGTCGGTGCCGTAGCGCTGGACCCACTGGGTGAGGCTGGTGACCGAGTACTGGATGGACTTGCCGTACTCCTGCCGGGACCTGGTGGTGTCGGTGATGATGTCCGCCGCCTTGTTGCCGGCCTTCTGGATCGGGCCGAAGACCGTGCCGTCGCCCAGTTCGTCCCAGCCGACCATCTTCGGCAGCGGTGCCCAGGGCTGGTGACTGGAGGTCAGGATGACGAACGACATCAGCGGCTTGTCGCGCTTCCTCCCGTGCACCTGGCGCTGGAACGCCTCCAGCGCGTACTGGTCGGGCATGGTCGACCAGCTGAACTTCGGGCCACGGTAGCCCAGGTCGAAGGCGTCGTAGAGCTTGTCGAGGCCGTACCACTTCTCCTCCGGCCAGCCCTTCTGCACGCCGGGCATGACGCCCACCGTGTCCCAGGCGCCGGTCTTCCGGAACGCCTTGGTCAGGGTGAGGTGGTCGCCCGCGGTGACCGTGCGGTAGCGCCGCTGGTTGTCGATCCACAGGCCCGACATGGTCGTGGAGTGGCCGAGCCAGCTGCTGCCGCCGAAGGTCGCCGAGGTCAGCCAGCCGCTGCGGGCGTGGAAGCCGGCCTTCGCCAGCGCCTTGGTGCCGGTGTCGAGGGTCCGGTCGACGCCGGGGGCGATGATCGGGTCCTCGACGGCGCTGCGGCCGTAGCTCTCGATGAACGTGAAGATCACGTCCTTGCCCCGGAGGTCGGGCAGGAGCTGGTCGGGCGGGGTGTTGCCGAAGGTGTCCGCCTTCGCCTGCCGCACGAACGCCGCCTCGTCCCGCAGCGACTCCACCGTCCGCTGGGCATGCACCCGGAGGGCCCCGGCGGCGCGCTCGGAGGCGATCGGCCCGCCGAACAGCGTGAGGCCCAGGGCCGAGCAGGTGATCCAGACGGTGCCGGCGATCAGGGCGCCCTTGGTCGCCCGGGTCCGGTGGCGGGCCAGCACACCGGCGAGGCGGATCGTCGCCGCGACCATGACGGCCCCCACGAGCAGGACGAGCACCACCGCGCCGACGGCGGCGGCGGTCGCGACGCCCCCGCCGAGCGTGTCCCCGACGTACGCCTGCGCGTCGGGCAGCAGGTCCCAGTCCAGCGCGGCGTTGAAGCCCCGGCCGAGGTACTCGTTGAACCCCATGTCGAGCAGGTTCACGGCCGTCAGTGCCGTCAGCCCGAGCCCGTAGAGCACGGCCGCCGCCAGCCGGGGCCGGCGCGGCAGCCCCAGCACGACGACGGCGCCTATGACCGCCTCCGCCGGGATGCGCGCGAAACTGACCGGTTCGAGGGCGGGGAGCGTGTTGGGCAGGAGCAGCGCACCGAGGACCAGGACGGCGGCGAGCACGGTGGTGGTGAGGTGGAGGGCGCGGGCGGCGCGGGGGTGACGGGTACGCCAGGCGCGGAGGCGAGCGAGACGGGAGCCGGAGGCGGGGGGCTGCGCCTCCGCAGCACCGGCCTCCGCGCGGGCGTCCGCGTCTTCCGCCCGGGCCTGAGCTTCTGCCGGGCGGGCCTGTGCCTCTGCCGGGCTGGCCTTGGCCTTCTCCGCGTCGGTCTGAGCTTCTGCCGGGCGGGCCTGTGCCTCTGCCGGGCCGGCCTCGGCCTTCTCCGCGTCGACCTGTGCCTCTGCCGGGCCGGCCTCGGCCTTCTCCGCGTCGACCTGTGCCTCTGCCGGGCCGGCCTCGGCCTTCTCCGCGTCGGCTTCCGCCTCTTCCGGTCTGGCCTGGGGCTCCTCCGCGTCGGCCTGTGCCTCTGCCGCGCGGGCCTGCGCCTCCGCAGCACCGGCCTCCTCGCGGGCCTCGGCCTTTTCCGCGTCGGCTTCCGCAATCTCCGGGCAGGCCTGGGCATCTTCCGGGCCGGCCTGGGGCTTCTCCGCGCGGGCCTGGGCCTCCTCCGGGCTGGCCTCTGCCTTCTCCGGGTCGGCCGGCGCCTTCTCCGTGTCGGCCCCCGCCTCATCCGTGCCGTCCCCCTCCTCATCCGTCTCGGACCCGGCCTTCGGGATGCCCGGCTGTGGCGACTGGCGGAGGCGTGTGAAGACAGGCACCCGGAGGTCCTTCCCGTACGAAACCCGGCGAGGTGGCGGACCCGCGTGGGGGAACGGGTCCGCCTCAGTTCCGTACGGCGCGCCCACCTGGTGTGTTCAGCCCGGCGGGCCAGCGCTCGGCAAACACCCGGCAAACGGCGGGCCAACCGGCCCTCAGACGCCGCCGACCGCCGTGAGCAGCGCCAGCGGGGCCGACGCCGACCGGGACTCCCGCACGCACGCGTGCGGGTACGGCACCGGCTCCGGGTGCGTGTCGCGGCCGTAGCCCGCGAGGACCTCCGGCAGCCGGTGGCCGGTCGCGGCCGCCGCGTCGACCAGACCGCGGGCGATCGCGCGGGCCTCGTCGTGCAGCCCGTACCGGGCCAGGCCCAGCGCGATCAGCGCGTTGTCGTGCGGCCAGACCGAGCCGCGGTGGTAGGACAGCGGATGGAACGCCGGCTGCCCGGCCGCCAGGGTGCGCACGCCCCAGCCGGAGAAGAAGTCCGGCTCCAGCAGGCGGCGCCCGACGAGTTCGCCGTACTCCTTGTCCAGCAGCCCCGACCACAGCAGGTGCCCGGCGTCGGAGGCGAGCGCGTCGACCCGGTCGCCCCGGCCGTCCAGCGCGAGCGCCGGGAAGGAGTGCTCCGGCATCCAGAAGTCCCGCTGGAAACGGTCGCGCAGGTCACCGGCCGCCTGCTCCAGCAGGTCCGCGTATGTCCCGTCCTGCCACACCGCGCGCGCGACCCACGCCGTGCGGCGCAGCGCGTCGTAGGCGTAGCCCTGGGCACCCGCCGCCGTCACCGGCCCGTTCGGGCGGGTGCCCTCGGCGGAGCAGATGGCGCCGGGGGAGTCCTTCCAGTTCTGGTTGGCGAGGCCGCCCTGGTCGGCGCGGTAGACCAAGTAGCCGCGCGAGGTGAGACCGCCGTGGTCGAGCATCCAGCCCACCGCCGCGCGGGCGTGCGGCTCCAGACGGCGGGCCAGGGCGGTGTCGCCGGTCTGCTCGGTGTACGCCCCGAGCAGGACGAGGAAGAGGGGCGTGGCGTCGACCGAGCCGTAGTAGCGGCCGTAGGGGACCTGGCCGAAGTGGGCCAGTTCGCCGTGCCGCACCTCGTGCACGATCTTGCCGGGCTGGGCGATCTCGTCGGCGCCGGCCTGCGTGGCCTGGGTCGCGGCCAGCGCGGGCAGCGTGGCGGCGGCCAGCCGCGGCCGGTAGGGCAGGGCGAACAGCGAGGTCAGCAGGGCGTCCCGGCCCAGCAGGGTGAGGAACCAGGGGGCGCCGGCGGCCGGGACGCGCAGTTCCTCGCCGTCCGGGCCGGTCGCCGGGACCTGGAGCGCGGCGAGGTCGGCGAGGCCCCGGGCGCACGCCGCGGCCAGCTCGGGCCAGCCGCTCGGAAAGGCCACGCCCTCCATGAACTCGCCTTCCCGCGCCCGCCGTTGCTCCTGGAGGGCGGCGGGGGAGCGGGGCACGCGCAGGGCGCGCTTGTCGCCGTGCGGGCGGGCGATGACGCGCAGGATCAGCTCGGCGGTGCCGTGCGGTGGGAGGTCCAGGGTCCACACCAGGCGGCGGGCGCCCGTGCCGGTCTCCTCCACGGCGTCCGGCTGCGGCTCGGCCGTCACGGTCGTGACGGACCGCCACTCGCCGCGCCGGTAGCTGAACTCCACGCCGTGGCCGAGGACCTTGCGGGAGCGGACGGCACCGGCCTTCGCGTACGTGCGGTGGTCGGAGCGCAACTCGAACTGGTCGGTGAAGTCGGCGTCGGCGGTGACCGCAAGGCGGACCGTCGTCGGCACCGGGCGGTTGCTGGTGACGCGCAGCGACTCCACGAACGAGGCGTCGCCCACGGCCTGTTCGCGGAAGAGCGTGTAGGCGGCCGGCTCGTTGCGGCCACCGCGCGGGACGAGGACGCACGCCGCGGTGTCCCCGTCGGCCACCGGCGTCAGCGTCTCCGGCACGGCGCCGTCCACGGTGAGCTGCCAGCGGCTCAGGTGCCGCGCGTCCCGTACGAACATGCCGTCCGGGGCACTGCCGCCCCGGTAGCCGCTGATGTCGCCGCGGTCGCCGACGGCGGCGAACGTCCCGCCGTGCACGAGCAGATGATGCCGGTCCGTCATCCCCGGTTCCCTCCCTTGATCGCCGTGACGCCGTTCCTGTCCCCTGCGGGCCGGTCGTGCAGCAGGTCGAGCGTGAGCGCGGCGGTCCAGCCGAAGCCGGTGGCGCCGCAGGCCTGTGCCGTGTACGGGTCGACGTACTCCGCGAAGTCGGAGGCGCCGGCGGTGTGCAGCATGCCCTTGCGCAGGGCGTCGGCCCGGCCCCGCTCGCCGTGCAGCCGCAGCCCGCGCTCCAGCAGCCAGTTCGTGTTGAACCAGGCCGGGCCGCGCCAGTAGCGGTGCGGGTCGAAGGCCTCGCCCAGCAGGTCGTAGCTGGGGACCAGGCGGGTCGCGCCGCCGAGGCCGAAGTGCGGGCCGCACACCGTGCGGACCAGGGTGGCCGCGAGGTCGCGCGGCAGGGTCGGCAGCAGCAGCGGGACGAGCCCGGAGACGCCGCGCTCGGGGATCAGCTCCCCGGCGCGCACGTCCCGGCACAGGAACATCCCCGCGGCCGGCTCCCACAACCGCTCCACCAGGGCCGCCGTGAGGCGCTCGGCCCGGGCCTGCCGGGCCGCGGCCGCCGCGCCCAGCTCGTGCGCGATCCGGGCCAGGGCGTACTCGGAGGCGATGAGCAGGGCGTTGAACGCCGGGTCCTCCACGGCGAAGTCGCCCGACCGTCCCCCGCCGGAGGCTTCCCGGTACGGCTCGTCGGCGTAGCCGCCGTCCCGGTAGTCCGCCGCGAGCCGCACGTACCGCCCGTAGTCCAGATCCGTCGGCCGGTCCTCGGGCGCGCCGTGGTCGAGGTCGGCGCGGCGGAAGGAGCGGGCCGGGGCGGGGGTGACCCGGGACAGTGGGCGGTCCCAGCAGGGGCTGTTGTCCATACCCTGTTCCCACGGGTGCACGACGGAGACCAGCCCGCCCCCGCCCAGGTCGCGCCGGCGCAGCAGGTAGCGGTGCCAGGCGGCCAGCCGGGGGTAGGCCCGGGCGAGGAAGCCGCGCGCCCGCGACAGGCCCGGGTCGGCGAGGTGCACCAGCCACGCGGCCAGGGCGTGCACCGGTGGCTGCACGATTCCGGAGGTCTGTACGGTGCGCGGGGCGCCCGCCGCGCTCCCCGCGGTGGAGGAGCGCCAGAAGTCGGGGCTCGGGAAGTACGCGTCGAGGGGCACGGAGGGGTTGAAGACGATGTGCGGGATCCGCCCGTCCGCCCACTGCGCCGCCAGCAGCGTCTCCAGCTCCGTCTGGGCGCGTAACGGCGACACGTGCCGCAGGCCGATCGCGATGAACGCCGAGTCCCACGACCACTGGTGCGGATACAGGCTGCGGGAGGGCACGGTGGACTTGCCCGTCCAGTTGCCCTCCAGGACCTGTGCGGCCCTGACCTGCAGGGAAGTTGGCGCGGCGGCCGGATCGTATGCGATCTCGCGCCCCGCGGGACGCGTGGTGAGCTGGACGATGCGATCCACTCGGGGCTCTCCCAAAGACGTACTCCTGCCAGGATCGGCGAGGGCTACCGTAGGGTTACGTCTATTTAACACGCAAAACCCAATATGTAATGCAGGGTTGGGAAACACAAGGGGGTGCGCATGACGGGACGCGTTCAGGCAAGCGCCGGCGATCTGCTCGAACTGGTGCGCAGTCGCCGGGCCACGACCCGGGGCGCGCTCCAGCAGGCGACCGGACTGTCCCGGGCCACCGTCGGGCAGCGGCTCGACCGGCTCTTCCGCGCCGGCTGGCTGCGCGAGGGCGCCGGCGGCCCGGTGGACTCCCCGCTGGGCGGACGCCCCTCCATCACACTGGAGTTCGACGACGAGCACGCGGTGGTCCTGGCCGCCGACCTCGACACCCGGCACGCCCGGGCGGCCGTGCTGTCGCTGAGCGGCGAGATCCTCGCCGAGCACTCCGGAACCCTCGTCGTCGAGGACGGGCCGGACGTGGTGCTCGGCGAACTCGGCCGCTGGTTCGCCGAACTGCTTCAGAAGACCGGGCACAGCGCCGGGACGGTGTGCGGGGTCGGGCTCGCGGTGCCCGGCCCGGTCGACACCGAGACCGGCCGTGTCGTCCAGCCGCCGATCATGCCCGGCTGGGACGGCTACGACATAAGGAGCCGGCTGGCCCGGGCGCTCACCGAGCACACGGGCGCCGAGGCGGTGCCGGTGCTCGTGGACAACGACGCCAACCTGATGGCGTACGGCGAACAGCGCACCGGCCACCCCGACTGCTCCGCCTTCGTGCTGGTCAAGGTCTCCACCGGCATCGGCGCGGGAGTCGTGGTCGGCGGCTCGGTGTTCCGCGGCATCGACGGCGGCGCCGGGGACATCGGGCACATCCGGGTGCCGGAGGGCGCCCAGGCGCTGTGCCGGTGCGGTTCCTACGGCTGTCTGGCCGCCGTCGCGAGCGGGGGCGCGGTGGCGCGGCGGTTGGCGGAGGCCGGGGTGCCCGCGGCGTCCGGCTCGGACGTCCGGGACCTGCTCGCGTCCGGGCATCCCGAGGCCGTCGGGCTCGCCCGGGAGGCCGGGCGCCGGGTCGGGGACGTGCTGGCGACGGTCGTGACCCTCCTGAACCCGGGCGTGCTGATGATCGCCGGAGATCTGGCCGGAACCCCCTTCCTCACGGGCGTGCGCGAACTGCTCTACCAGCGGGCGCTGCCCCGCTCCACGGCCCACCTCGACGTCGTCACCTCGCGGCTGGGCGAGCGAGCCGGGCTGGTGGGGGCCGGGGCGATGGTCGTGGAGCACCTCTACGCGCCGGAGCGGGTCGAGGAACGGCTGCGGGCGCTCGGGGTGTGACGGGCGGATTTCGGTCGCGAGACGCGTCCGCATGGTGAAATCCGGTCGGCTGTGGCAGCGTGATTCTCGCCACCCTTGATAAGGGTTGCGCTCAGATGAGCGGATCTTGAGCGACTGCACTTCTCCAAAGGGTGGCACTGAGTGCCACCCTTTGATCGTTCATCGAGCGAAATCAAGTGTGCGGAAACACCGCTCATATGAGCGCCCGGAAGGGTCTGCTGAGGTTGATGCGTTCAAGAAGTGAAAACATGCGGCTGTGATCGCTTGCCGAGCCTTGACTTTCGATCCGCTGGCGGACGAGTGGTTACAGGCGCATGACGCGCGAGTGGACGTACCCAGACGCCTTTGATCTGGGTATGTTCCTCGCCGTCAGGGCAGCCACCGCGTCCTCGAGGAGTCGAGACCCGTGTCGGAAAACAAAGATCTCCCGGTAGCCGAGCAGGCGGCGAGCGTTGAGGGCGTGAAGTTCGTCTACGACTTCACCGAGGGCAACAAGGACCTCAAGGACCTCCTCGGTGGCAAAGGCGCCAACCTCGCCGAGATGACGAACCTGGGCCTTCCGGTCCCGCCCGGCTTCACCATCACCACCGAGGCCTGCAAGGTCTACCTGGACAGTGGTGAGGAACCGGCGGCACTGCGTGACGAGGTGAGTGCGCACCTCGAGGCGCTGGAGGCCCGCATGGGCAAGAAGCTCGGCCAGCCGGACAACCCGCTGCTCGTCTCGGTGCGTTCGGGTGCCAAGTTCTCCATGCCCGGCATGATGGACACCGTCCTCAACATCGGCCTCTCCGACAAGTCCGTGCAGGGCCTGGCCAAGCAGGCCGGCGACGACCGGTTCGCGTGGGACTCCTACCGCCGCCTCATCCAGATGTTCGGCAAGACCGTCCTGGGAGTCGACGGCGAGCTGTTCGAGGACGCGCTGGAGGCCGCCAAGGCCGCCAAGAAGGTCACGGTGGACACCGAGCTGGAGGCCGCCGACCTCAAGAAGCTCGTCACCAAGTTCAAGAAGATCGTCAAGGCCGAGGCCGGCCGGGACTTCCCGCAGGACCCGCGCGAGCAGATGGACCTCGCCATCAAGGCGGTCTTCGACTCCTGGAACGGCGACCGCGCCAAGCTCTACCGCCGCCAGGAGCGCATCCCGCACGACCTGGGCACGGCCGTCAACGTCTGCTCCATGGTCTTCGGCAACCTCGGCCCCGACTCCGGCACCGGCGTCGCCTTCACCCGCGACCCCGCCTCCGGCCACCAGGGCGTCTACGGCGACTACCTGCAGAACGCCCAGGGCGAGGACGTCGTCGCCGGCATCCGCAACACCGTGCCGCTCGCCGAGCTGGAGCAGATCGACAAGAAGTCGTACGACCAGCTCATGCAGATCATGGAGACCCTGGAGAACCACTACAAGGATCTCTGCGACATCGAGTTCACCATCGAGCGCGGCGTGCTGTGGATGCTCCAGACCCGCGTCGGCAAGCGCACCGCGGGCGCGGCCTTCCGCATCGCGACCCAGCTGGTGGACCAGGGCCTGATCGACGAGGCCGAGGCGCTCACCCGCGTCAACGGCGCCCAGCTCGCGCAGCTGATGTTCCCGCGCTTCGACGAGAGCGCGAAGGTCGAGCAGGTCGGCAGGGGCATCGCGGCCTCGCCCGGCGCGGCGGTGGGCAAGGCGGTGTTCGACTCCTACACCGCGGTCAAGTGGTCCCGTTCGGGCGAGAAGGTCATCCTCATCCGCCGCGAGACCAACCCCGACGACCTCGACGGCATGATCGCGGCCGAGGGCATCCTGACCTCGCGCGGCGGCAAGACCTCCCACGCGGCCGTCGTCGCCCGCGGCATGGGCAAGACCTGTGTCTGCGGCGCAGAGGAGCTGGAGGTCGACACCAAGCGCCGCCGGATGACCGTTCCGGGCGGACACGTCGTCGAGGAGGGGGACGTCGTCTCCATCGACGGCTCCACCGGCAAGGTCTACCTCGGCGAGGTACCGGTCGTGCCGTCCCCGGTCGTCGAGTACTTCGAGGGCCGCATGCACCCGGGCGCCGACGACGCCGACGAACTGGTCGAGGCCGTCCACCGCATGATGGCCTTCGCCGACCGCAAGCGCCGCCTGCGGGTCCGCGCCAACGCCGACAACGCCGAGGACGCGCTGCGGGCCCGCCGCTTCGGCGCCCAGGGCATCGGCCTGTGCCGCACCGAGCACATGTTCCTCGGCGACCGCCGCGAGCTGGTGGAGCGGCTGATCCTGGCCGACACCGACGCCGAGCGCGAGGAGTCCCTCAAGCAGCTGCTGCCGCTGCAGAAGCAGGACTTCGTCCAGCTCTTCGAGTCCATGGACGGCCTGCCGGTCACCATCCGCCTCCTCGACCCGCCGCTGCACGAGTTCCTGCCCGACATCACCGAACTCTCGGTCCGCGTCGCCCTCGCGGAGTCCCGCCAGGAACCGCACGAGAACGAACTCCGCCTCCTCCAGGCGGTCCACCGCCTGCACGAGCAGAACCCGATGCTCGGCCTGCGCGGCGTCCGTCTCGGCCTGGTCATCCCCGGACTGTTCACCATGCAGGTCCGCGCGATCGCCGAGGCCGCGGCCGAACGCAAGGCCGCCAAGGGCGACCCGCGCGCCGAGATCATGATCCCGCTCGTCGGCACGGTCCAGGAGTTGGAGATCGTCCGCGAGGAGGCCGACAAGGTCATCGCCGAGGTCGAGGAGGCCTCGGGGACGCAGCTGAAGCTGTCCATCGGCACGATGATCGAGCTGCCGCGCGCCGCGCTGACCGCCGGGCAGATCGCCGAGGCCGCGCAGTTCTTCTCCTTCGGCACGAACGACCTCACCCAGACGGTGTGGGGCTTCTCCCGCGACGACGTCGAGGCCTCGTTCTTCACGGCGTACCTGGAGAAGGGCATCTTCGGTGTCTCCCCGTTCGAGACGATCGACAAGGACGGCGTCGGCTCCCTGGTGAAGCTGGCCGCGAAGGCCGGCCGCGAGACCCGGCCCGACCTCAAGCTCGGCGTCTGCGGCGAGCACGGCGGCGACCCCGAGTCGGTCCACTTCTTCCACGAGGTCGGACTCGACTACGTCTCCTGCTCCCCGTTCCGCATCCCGGTCGCCCGCCTGGAGGCGGGCCGGGCGGCGGTCACGTCCCAGGGCAGCGACCACCGCTAGCCCTGCGGCCCACGCGGGTAGCCCTGCGGCCCGCTCGGGCCGATCAGAACCCGGAGCCGTCGCGGTCCCCGACCTCACCGATCGCGGCGGCTCCGGAGCACGGAGGAGAGCGGGGCGGCACCTTGTGCGGAAGGTGCCGCCCCGCTCTGCATCATCTGCGGCAACTGCCAAGCTACGCCGCTGAACTGGGCAAAGACGCTTGCTGACGCTGGTTGCCGTTGAACCTGACCGAGGCTGTTGTGCCCTCGTTCTGCCCTCACCGTGTGACTGCGTGCAGCCTTCATCGGGGCGGTCGCAACGGAACGACCCGGCCAGGTGCGCTCTCGCTCCGACTCAATCGAGCGGGCGAACACCGTGGAGGAGGTCCGTGTCCAGCTGACGAAGCGCTCAATAGGGCATGTCTGCTCGATCGCACCCTGCTCGACTGAACGGCAGGATCAGTAGCGCTCGTTGAGATCAACCGGCGTCGGTCATGCCGGGGCACGGCTACCGGCGAGCTTGCCGATGCCACCGGGCTGACCGCCTTGTGCTTCATCGCTCTCAGGCCGCTGCGGCCTCGCGGGTACGGACATGATCCGGGATCGCCACCTGGAAGTTGACCAGGGCGCAACGGGGTTCCGCCGTACGCTTCTTGGGGGAGTACCTGCTGCTCCAGCGCTGCATCAACGATCGTAGCTTCTTGCCGCTCGGAATCGTCTGCGCTTTCTCGCTGATACTTTTAGGGAGATGGTCCGGGTTTCCGCGTTCCGCGCTGCGAGAAATAGGGGGAGCGGTGCGCAGGTTCGATCACATTGTGAGCCTTATCCCCTTACTCTTGAGCATAGTCGGGATTATTCAAGGGGCCGACTGGCGAGTGCTTTTCGTGGGGCTCTTGCTAGGCGGTGGGTTGCGATGGGAACTCTTCGGCCTGCGTGGCGTTACACCCGCTGGAATGATCGTTTTTAGGGTCGGCCTGCTCTTTTCGATGGCGGCCATGTACGTCGCATCAAAGACCGGTGCTTCTGCTTGGCTCGCCAAGACCGCATTTCCGGCCTTCGATGGCTTGGGTGGCATCGGTACCGCGTGCGTTATGTCGGTGATCGGCTGGCTCCTAGTGGAGAGGTTAATTCCGTTTCCGATATTGCCCATGCCGAGGCCTCTCTTCGTCCCCCTGCTGTTGCCGATGGAATTCACCCTGCGACTCGCCGTCGTCTTTTGCTGGTTGGTGCGCTGGTTGACAGGGCGGGGTCACTTGGTTTTCTATGCTGGAGCGCTTGCGCATCCCACGGAATGGATTATTGATCTCTCTCTTGGTATTGCGGTGACGGAATTCGTTCTCGCTTTCTGCTCGGTTAAGGTTCTGTCGGCGCAGCGGAGACGAGAGAGTGAATTGCTCTTTATGAGGCATTGTCCACCAAACTTCCGTGGGGCGAGTTTGGCAATTTGGGCAGAGTTCCTTGTGCGCGACTTCCGGACTTGGCGCAGCGCGCGGCTCATAGGGGACTGCATGTTCCAGGCGAATCTGTCTCTGCGGCGCATCGACAAGTGGGCGGGAAGGTCTCTCGGGGGGCAGAATGCCTACGATGGGTGGCTGAGACTGGCAGACGAAGCGATGGAAGCATTGCTGGCTGCCAATAGCAAATTCGGGCACCGACGCGATCTGTGGGTCGCAGAGGTACAGGCGCGTTGGGCGAGCCGTAGAGCGATGACACACTTTCTAGCCCGCCGATGGGACTGCGCGGTGCAACTCCAGCGCGTCGCCGTAGATGCGTTCGCTCAGGCCGGAATGAAAAACAGTGCGGCCCAGGCAAGACTTTCTCTGGTCGACATGCTTTCGTCGGATGCGGTGAACCGCCTGGATGAGGCACAGGATGCCCTCAATGTCATCCGAGTCGACCGCGATCTAGATCCGCAGATCGCACGCCGCGCGCAGGAGTCGTATGTCAGGCTGCTTGTGGCACAGGGACAAGTGGAAGCGGCTCGATCCTCTTGGGAGACGATCGAGCAGCAGCAGTCAAATTCCAACCATGGAGGACTGAGTGCCGTTGCCGCGGAAGCCAGATTGTTCGGGGTGGGGCGATCCTCCGGGAGGATTGGGTATTGGCTGGAATCCCACCTGAGAAATCGCGCTGCTTCGAGATTTGCTGGGAAACTTAAGGGCGCCGAATCGAAGCATCTCGGCATAGCAGCGACCACTGCGGACGCGAACGCTCTTGTGCAGCTGTACCTTCCCGAGGCCGCCGACCTCGACCTGCGTGTAGCCAGATTCTTTATGTATCGCACACTCAGTCGAGCCGGCCGGAGCGGTTCCGTGAAGAACCACCTCTCTTACCCGGAACGACTCTTGGTCCGCACCCAGGGGATCACGTGGGCTTGGGACATTGCTATAACCCAGGATGCCGCGGTCACCCTCGCCAGGGCGGGAAGGATTGCCGAAGCCGATGCTCTGATTGTGGATAGGGCGGCCAATCTCGACCCGCACGGTAATCTCTGGTTCGAACTCCCGAGCAGAATCGCCCGAGCAGATTTGGCCATCCAGGACGGCGACAGGGTTGGCGCTTACCTGCTCCTGCTCGAAGCATTCACCATCCTGGAGAAGAGGCGTCTGCGCATCAGCGACCCCAGCTATCGAACTCAGCTTGACATCGAGGATTTCGCGTTTGAGCTAGCGGTAGAATTGCTCACAAAAGACCTCGCAGTCAGAGAGATCCATGAGGACCCGGCCACAGAGGCTTTTCGTATCAGCGAGCTGTCCCGGTCTCGGGTTTTACTCGATTTGCTGCACCAAGCATCCGATACTGAGGTCGCGAGCGGGACCGACCCGGCGGACCAGGCAGCGGAAGCCTTCTCGCCTTTGGGCTATGCCGAGATCCAGCAGCTACTGCCGAAGGATCGGGAAGCGGCGCTTGCAGAGTTCTTCATCGGTCACGCTTATGTGGCAATCTTCGTGGTGCGGCGGGACTACTCCGAGCCCGTAGTGATCAGGTACGACCTGACGGAGGAGGATGTCGAACTAGTCGCGCGAAGGCGAACGACCGATGAGCCGACGGACGATGAAGCCACCGAGAAACTGATGGCTCGTGTGTTGGCCGAGTTGCTGCCGCATGTGAAGCCCAAAGGGCTGCTCTGGCTGGTCCCGCACCGGCAGCTGCACCATCTTCCGTTGCACGCGATTCCGCTGGCTGAGGGACAGACGCTCGGGGCGCGCCATCCGGTTTGTTACACACCAAGCGCTTCGGTCATGCACTTCTGTGCGCGGCGGGGCGGGGGACCGTATCAGTCGGTGCTGACGGTGGCGGACACGGTGGAAGACCGGGCACTGCTGCACGCGCGGGCTGAGGCAACTGCCGTCGCGGCGCTGTTCGACGACGCCGTAAAGCTTGGCAAGGAGGCAACACGACAAAGGGTTGAACAGCTCTTGGGTGAGCGGTCCTTCGACGTCGTTCACATCGCGGCGCACGGCTTCTACGACAGCGGCAGGCCGTTGGACTCAGGCATCGATCTGGCCGGAAGCGGGAAACTGACCGCCCGGGACTTCCTTGGAATGCGGCTGGACACCAGGCTTGTCGTGCTCAGCGCCTGCGAGAGCGGTCTTGGTGAGCAGCGCAGTGGGGATGAGCTGTTCGGTCTGACCCGGGCTCTTCTATACGCGGGGGTGGGTTCGGTTCTGGTCAGCCTATGGAAGGTCGACGACGCTTCTACCGGGCTGCTCATGCGGTCCTTCTATCAAAAACTCATGAATGGGATGCCCAAGGCGAATGCGCTGTCAGCGGCCCAGAGCGATGTGGCTACGTCGACGCTTGCGCAGGTGATCACATACTGCGAGGAGGTGCGGGCTGTCTCGGTCGACCCGGCGGAGATCAGGAGCCTCAACCTGGAGATTGCGGATCTGCATACACGCGCTGGGGACCACCGAGCCGCCGCCGGCGTGCTCTCTCAAGTCTTGGAGAACCTTGACGAAGACGACCCTGAGACCCTTGAGATCAGCCGCTTCAAGGCCCGATGCCTGGCCCAATTGCGTCGGGCCTCCTCGCGGCCCGATTACACCCCACGTCGTTACGAAGACTCTTACTACTGGGCGCCTTTCGTGCTCACCGGTGATTGGCGTTAACCAGCGAAGGAGCACTGGATGCGGTCCGTACTCAAGGCCTACTGGAAGCAGACGCGCAGCAGCTTCAACCGGCTCCCAGTATGGCTGCCCGGCAATCCCATAGCCCTGGGCGACATCGGGGTACTCAACCCCGACGACTGGTATAAGAAAACCGACCTTGCCCGAGAAGGCGTGTCAGTGATGACCGATGAGGTCGGTGTTCCATCCGACTACAACTACAGCGCCGGCGCCTCGGTGTCGTTCGTCACGGGCGGCTCTGTCGGCGAGGCCGCCAACACCAGCTGGCTGCCGTCGGGGCATGTGGGCGTCCTCCTGGACTTCAGACGCATTGGGGCGTTCGTGCTCAAGGCCAAGTCCGTCCGGGTGACCCGGATCGGCAACCTGGCTGAGGTCGAGGCTCGTGTGATCGACCTGTACAGGCAAAAGAAGTGGAAGCGGGAGTGGGTGATCGTCACAGAGGTAGCGGTCGGCGGGCCTGTGGTTGTGCTCATCGCCGATCAGTCCAAGGCAAAGGCCGGGGTTAATTTGGGGGCCGATGCCGTCATAGGGGAATTCGACCTCGGGCGGATCCGTGGCAACTTCGGTGTCGGGTTCGAACAAGGGCTGGCAGCCAAGTTCACCACTCAAAACAAGAGCGTCGTTCTGTGGCGTGGCATGTACGTCAGCGACGGCCTGATCGGCTCGGCAAAGCTGAAGCATCGCGGTGAGCCGGTGGCCGACGGCATGCGGGGTCGTCGGCCACCGGACGGCATTGGCGCTCCCGAGCTCTACCTTGCCGAACCGGAGGATCTAAGTGAGATCCTGGCCGTTCCAGAGGAACGCAACGAGGCCTGATCAACACGTTGCCCTTGCGGCTGAGTCCGGATCACGAACGGGAACGCGAAAGTGCCTTCCGAGCTGGGACGAAGGACCTCGTCGAGGGGGCCTGCCATCGTCAGAGGAAGGCACTTTCTGCGTGCAGGGGTATCGGTTTGCGTCCCGAGCTTCTGATCCCCGCTGACGGTTCGGGGGTGGTCGGACATGCCGGGGCACGGTTGCTCGCGGATCTCGCTGAGGCGACCGGGCTGCCCGCCGCGTACTCCACTGGGTTCTGGCTACTGCGGTCGCGTCCATAGACCTCCGTCCACGGCGAGGTCCGGCAGCAAGGCACGCGCCCACGAGGGAACCACGCTCCACGATCTGCGCCGCTGGCGGATCGGGCGGCCACATAATGGAAGCCGTCCTGAAGAATGTGCCCTGGGAGCGCCCTGAGGACGTGACTGACGGCTGGCTTCCCAGGTCAGGAAGCCAGCCATACCCTGGACTTTGTCCCATGACTCTCGGGGTGCGGTCGGGTGTGTTCGGGCGTGGAACGAGGGCGCCACTGGCCGGAGACGGTTCGGCTGTGCGGCCAAAGGTATCCGAGCGACGACGACATGAAGAGGCGGGACGACCACGGGTCCGGCTCGACGGTGCACGCGACGTGACAGACATCAGCGGACACCCGAATCACAGCACCAGAACCCCGCCGGTAGGGCCCTTAGCCGCCGGGACGGCCCGGTGCATAAGATTTGCTCCCATGCCGAAGCCTGACGAGCTGATCGTTGACATCGCCGCCCGTGTGGAGTCCGGGCAGAGCACCCAGATGTCCCTGACTGTGGTGACCGGTGGTGCTGTCATCACCGGTCGCCTTGCTCCCGAAGCCGTGTGGCGGCAGAGGGTGTCGGAGGTGCTGACGGACTCCGCCCGCCTGGGCGAGTTCTCCGCCGTTTTCGACGGCCCCGCGAAGAAGGACGGGCCGCCCACGCATCTGCACTTCCACGTCGCCCGCATCCTGCAAGGCACGATGGGGATCCCCGAGACGGGCGGGATGTACCGCGTCGCGATCGAGGACGTCAGCGCGTGGACCGTGGGGGACTTCAGTTACTCCGATCAACCCACCCACTGACCCACCGTCTCGCCGAGAGCGACACGGCACCAGCGAGGGCCCCACGGGTTCGGGGACGCAAGGGCGGGCGGCCGGTCAGCGGCGGGTGCGCCGCCCTGCGGGCGCACAGCGCTGATGGACACGCCCCGTCTCGAGACCCGCTCCCGAGGGGCGCGCCCGCTGGAACGGGACCCACGCTTCGTCGCCGATGACGTGGTGGCAGAGCAGGCAGACGGTGATCCCGGTGAGCGTGTCGTGGTGGTCGCACAAGGAGACGACCGACCGGGCCAGCGACTTGACCCGTTCGACCTCGCCGCACAGGCCCGCGGCCTCCGGCTCGTCCATACGACGCCTGGCCTCAGTGACGCCCGCCAACGCCACGTTCGCCGCCGGCACGGGCGCGTCGTCCCTGGAGCGCTCGGCGGCGAGCCGCTCGATCCGCGGGACCAGGTGTTCCAGGAACTCGCGGAGGTCTCTCGCCATGAGTTGCGTAGCCTGGTGGCGCGGCAACGTGCGCTGGTCCAGGAACCAACTCGCCTGGGCACGCATCGCGGTCACGCCCGGAACGGGCACGTCGGTCTCGGAGCGGGTGCCGATCACCGGTCGACACCCCAGGGCCCTGCCTGGGCACCCGCGTACACACCCTCACCCAGGCGCGCCACGTAGGGCCGGACCAGTACGCCTGTCTCCTCCTGCCCTACCCGGCGGTAGCTGCGGACGGCCATGAGCCGCGCGCCCCGGACGTCAGGCGATGGCCGACAGGAAGGCATGGGGAGCACGGCACGCGGTGCGGGGGTGCGGCGGTGCCGGCCGGGGGTGCGCGGTCCGGACAGCACCGCTCTCGCCCGTTCGAGTGCTCGTGACAGGAAAGCCATCGTCGACGCTCCTTCTACATACGCATGTGACTCTGCTGGTTCCTGCGCGTGCAACAGATGGTGGGGGCGTCGGGGAGCAACAAGTACCCCGGCGAGGGGTAGTCGGGGGGCTTGCTAGTGGCTCATCTCAGAACGTTGAACAGCCATGGACGCGGCGTTCGGTGAGGTCTGTCCGTGTCAGGGGCTGCTCAGTTCGGCGTGCCTTGCCGCGTAGATCCAGTCGAGGCCGTCGTATCCGGTTTCGTCGAGTTGCTCTGCTCGGGTCAAGCCAGCGCGCACTGCCACGCGTTGCGAGGCGATGTTGGCCGGCCGCACGCGGGCAATCAGTGGGAGGTCGGGAACGTGGCGGGATGCCCAGGTAGTGACCGTCGCTGCGGCCTCGCTCGCGAAGCCCTGGCCCCAGGCCGACCGGGCGAAGCGGTAGAAGAGGTTGAGGACTTTCATGCCGCGCAGTTCCATGGGCTTGATCCCGCAGAATCCCAGTTGCAGGGCGGAGTCGTGGCGTCGGACGACCCAGTACCCGTATCCGCACTGCTGCCACTGGTCGTTCCAGCGGCGATAAAGCTCCCTGGCTTCATCGAGCCGGGTGAGCGCGTCGGAGGGGTTGTGCAGGCAGGTTTCGGGGTCACGGTGGATCGCGAAGATCGCGTCGACGTCGGCTTCGGTCGGACGCCGCAACGACAGTCGGGCGGTCTGAAGTTGTCCGTCTGCCGGGCTCAGGTCACTCATGTGAAGATCGTAGAAGTGCGTCAGGCGGCCCAGGCCGGGTAGTCGGTCCACGTGCGGACCGGTGAGTCCGGCGCGAAGTTCGTCTTCGGCTTGGCTCGCGCATTGCGCCAGCGGACGTAGGAGGCGATCGCGGCGTTCTGCTCGTCGTGGCTGCGGTGGTCGGTGCCGTTGAGGGCGAAGCAGCGCAGGGCCGCGAACTCCGATTCGATCCAGTTCAGCCAGGAGCCGTAGGTGGGCAGGAAGCACCACATACAGATTCTCCTCGGGCCAATGGGTGCGCAGGGCCTTGAGGAGACCGAGGAACTCGCGCCACCGCTTGCGCGGGCGGATGCGGTAGTACAGCTTGCCGGTGGCCAGATCGAGGGCGGCGAGCATGTGCCGCACGCCGCCGTAACGATTGTAGGTAGCCCGCAGCCTGCGCGGAGGCCGCACCGGCCCCCATGCCTTGCCCTTGCGGGCCATCAAGTTCAGCGGCCCGAACTCGTCGACACATATCACCCGCCCGTCGGCCGGCGGCGTGTCGTACAGCGCCAGGACACGCTGCATCTTGGCAATGAACTCGGGGTCGGTAGACGCCTTCCACGTGGTGGTCGTCTTCCAGGAGACCTTGCCGGCGTGTGCAGGATCCGGCACAGGGTCTCCCGGCTGATGGCCGGGATCACTTTCTGCTTGACCAGATGCTCAGCGAGCTTGCTCAGGCTCCAGGTGGAGAACGCGGTGATCTTCCGGTCGGCGGGGGACGTCCGGGCGATCAGGGAGATGTGCTCACGCACCTCGTCACTGATCATCCTGGGGCGTCCCCCGCTCCATTTTGGGTCCAGCGCGTCGAACCCCCGCTAGTTGAAGGCGTGGATGACATCGCGGACGTAGTCCTCGCCGACCTGCATCAGTGTGGTGATGTCTTTGACCGTCTGGCCCTGGGCGGACATCAGCACCACGTCCATTGTGACCGGTCGGACGAACACACTCGGTCGACGTCCCACGACCACCTCCAAGATCAGGTCTTGGAGAACGTCTGCTGTTCGACGAGGTTCATTACCCGGCCGACGATCCGTGACGAGCCACTAGGTGGCGGCACACCATTCCGCGAAGGCGGTCAGGGCCTCGGCGTCGGCGCGCTTCAGGCGGCGTAGCGTGGCCGCGTCCTCACGGACCCATGGGTGCTCACGGGTGTGCTGTGGCGCGATGTGCCGGGCGACCTTCAGCGACTCGAAGGCGTCGTCGGCCGGGCCGGTCCACAACTGCGCGCGGGCCAGCTCGATGTAGAACCCGGAGCGGCGTTCGGCGGGCAGCTCCTTGGGCGGCTCCCACGCTCCGGCGACCTCCAGAGCCCGGCCGACATGCGCGTCTCCGAGGCTGACCGCGACCGACACCTCGTGCGTCTTCACGGAGTCCGGGCCGAACGCGGTTCCGTAATACACGTCCTCGGCTACTCGTTCGGCCAGGGCGACGGCCTCGTCGAGGTGTTTGACGGCGGCTGCGGCATCGTGCGCCCGGCCGGCGATGACGGCGGCCCGCATGTGCAGGGCTCCCTTCGCCGCGATCTGCGGCGGCGTGGTGGGAGCGGGGGCGGCGTCCAGGGCATGCTCCAGGACGCGCAGCCCTGCCGCGTGGGCGCGCGCGGCGAAGAAGGTCTCGGCGCGCACGTAGGCCACGGAGGCCGACAGCAATGGATCGTCGGCCTCGCGGACGGCCCACCGCATCAGTTCGATGAGTCGCGCGGACAGGTCGTGGGCGCCGTACTTGAAGGCGACGGCGTCCGCGGAGCGGTAGGCCTTCACCAGGAGCCCGGCAAGCTCCGGGCGTTGCGCATCGGCAGCCATGTTGTAGGCACGGGCGAGTTCGGCGAGGAGGTCCGGCAGTTGGCGGGCGAGGCGCGTGTACTTGGCGGCGAGCCGCCAGCGGGCGGCCTCGGCGACAGCGGCGCGGAGTTCAGGGAGGGGACGGACGGGGCCCTCGTCGGGAAGGTCGTACGTGGCGAGCGCGGCGGAGAGCGCGGGAAGCGCCTCGTGGACACGGGTACGAACCGGAGTGCGGTCGGCGCGCAGGCGGCTGGGTTCGACACCGAGGGCGTCGGCGATGGCCTCCAGGGTGGCGTCGGTGACTCCGCGCTCTCCCCGCTCGATCTTGCGGATGGTGCCGAGCGCCACGCAGGCCGCATCGGCGAGCTGTTGCTGCGTCATCTTCGGGTGCGTGACGCTGCGGTAGTAGGCGATCCGCGCGCCAACCCCCTTGCCGTTCGCGGGCATCACTGGCTCCCGTCCGGTACGTCCACTTTGGAACCGTACTCGCACCGAGACGCAGCGTGTACACGAATGGCCCCGCCGACCCGGGCTGGCGGGGCGGTGTCACGCCGGGTCAGCCCTTCACGATCTCCGTCAGCTGGGTGAGGCTGTCGATACGCCAGTCCGCCGCAGCCACGATCGCCGGGTCGTCCGCCCACAGGTGCCCCCATGGACCGCGGCGGAGGTGCGCCACCCGCAGCCCGGCCGCCTTCGCCGGGAAGACGTCATTGGCCGGGTGGTCGCCGACGTAGAGGGTCGCGTCCGGTTCCGCCTGAGCCACCTCGTGCACCCGCTGGAAGAACTCCGGCTGCGGCTTGGCCACACCCCACTCACCCGAGGTCACGATGAGGTCGGCCGGCAGGTCCAGGTCACGCAGCAGTTCACCCACCCGGGGAGTCTGGTTGCCCGCGATGACGACCCGGATCCCTGCCGCCCGTAGCGCGGACAGGGCCGGGCGGACGTCGTCGTAGAGGTCTCCCTCGTCCAAGTGCTCACCCCGGCCGGCTGCCTCGCGAGCGTGGTACTCGGCATCGACGTCGATGCTCGGACGCACGAGCCGGAGAGCGTCGGCGTTGTCCCGGCCCTGAGCGACGACGGCTCCGACGAGTGCCGAGAGCGTGTGGCGAGGCACGTCCAGCCAGTCTGCCCAGGAAGCCCAGTAGCGGTCGTCACGGGTGATCGTCTCGCCGACGTCGAACACGATGGTCTCCATCACCCTCGGAGCCTAAGGGGCTGCCGCAGTCGCCGCACGAGCCGGATGGTCGCCTCCTCGCTGCCCGGCGGCCGGGGCACCGTCGGCTCCAGCGCTCCGTTCAGGTGGGGACAGGTTCGGAGGCCTCACAGCTCGGGCACGTATGCCGACATGTCCTGCCTGCGCCCCTGGACCTTCGTCGTCCTCGTGTTGATTCTCCTCGCCCCGGCCCCTTCCGCCACCGCCGTTCCCCGAGCGACGGGCGACCCGGTCGTGCCGGTGCTGGAGCGGGTCGCGAGTCCGTTGCGTACCGCCGAGCCCGGCGGGGGCGTAAGGGATCTGGGGCCGATCGGCAGAGCCGTCGGGGACGCGGTCGTGGTGGGGATGGGCGAGGCGACGCACGGCTCGCACGAGTTCCTCGCCATGAAGGACCGGGTCTTCCGGTACCTGGTGGAGCACCGGGGCTTCCGCACCTTCGCCCTGGAGACGGCCTGGAGCACCGGGGTGCGCCTGGACGAGTACGTCGTCCACGGCAAGGGCGACCCGGAGCGCATCATGCGGGAGGACTTCCAGTACACCTACGCGCTGAACCCCACCGCCGAGAACCTCGAACTGGTGGAGTGGATGCGGGACTACAACCGCCGGCATCCGCACGACCCGGTCCGCTTCATGGGGGACGACTGGGGGTACACCGGCCCGGAGCTGTACGACCGGGTGACCGAGTACGTCGCCCGGGTCCGCCCGGACCTGTCGCCGCGCTTCGACGCGCTGTACCGGGGGCTTCGGCCGGCCGTCCCCTCCGGCGAGTACCAGAAGGCGTACCTCGCCCGCCCGCTGGCCGAGCGGCAGGACATGGCGGCACGGACCGGCCGAGCCCTGGCGCTGCTGGAGATGCTGGAGCCGCGCGGCGAGGCCGGGCGGCGGGAGTTCGCCGAGGTGCTCCGGCACGCCACGGTGATCGACCAGACGGCCACCGGCTACGGCTTCGACTTCGACGACCCGCGGCAGGTCGCCGAGGCCATGCGCTGGCGGGACGACGTCATGGCGGACAACATCGTCTGGTGGCACCGGCACACCGGGCACCGGATCCTGCTGGCGGGCCACAACAACCACATCGGTTACGAACCCGAGGACCCGCGGGTCCTGCCCAGGACGCAGGGGGCGTTCCTGCGGGACCGGCTCGGCGACGGCTACGTGAGCGTCGGGCTCACCTTCGGCCGTGGCTCGTTCAAGGCCACCGACCCGGAGGAGGTGCACATGCTCACCCACACGGTCGGCGCCCCGCGGCCCGGCAGCAACGAGCACACCCTCGATCAGGTGAGGTACGGCCGCTGGGTCCTGGACCTGCGTACGGCCCCCGGCCCGGCCCGGACCTGGCTGGCCGAGGCACGGCCCACGCGCAGTGTCGGCACCTCCTACCCGGAGGAACGGAACTGGTTCGACATCGCGCTGGGCCGCTGCTACGACGTCGTGATCCATCAGGACCGGGTGCGGGCCGTGGACCTGTTGTCCTGAGCGGTTGTCACCGCCCGCAGAGCATCTTGTCGATGAGCCCTTGGAGGGCCTTCTCGGTGCGGAGGAGCTGCGTCTCGTCGGTGGTCCGTCCGTGGACCGTGAGGACGACGGACCGCTCGCCGTCGGCGGTGAAGCCCGTTCTGACGAAGGTGCCTTCGAGGTCGCCGTGATGGCCCCAGCGGCTGCCGCCGCACGCCAGCGGCTGTTCCTGCAGGCCGAGGCCGTACCGCATCCCCGGCGTGTACTGCTCGTGCTCCTCGTTGACGGGGACGGTGGTGCGCATCACTGCCAGTTCGCGGTGCGGTACGAGCCCGCCGGTCAGCAGGGCCGTGAAGAACCGGTCCAGGTCGCGGGGCGTGGAGACCAGCGAGCCGGCCGGGCCCGCCCACGCCATGGTGCGGGTGGTGGTGTCGGTGTAGCCGTCGGACCCGGCGAACCGGTGGTACGTGTGCGCGTGGGGCTTCGGCAGGTACGGGTCGTCGCCGGGGACGCGGGTACCGTGCAGGCCCAGCCGGCGGACGATCCGCTCGTGCACCTCCTCGGCCCAGGGGCGTCCCGTGACCTTCTCGATGACGGCGCCCAGGAGGTGGTAGCCGGTGTTGGAGTAGCTCCAGCGGGGCTTCGGGTCGTCCGGGTCGGCAGGGGGGAAGTCCGGGGGGTGACGCAGCGCGATGTCGACCAGGTGCTCGGGGTCGACGCGGTCGAGGCGCCTGTGCTCGAAGTCCGGGGCGGTCTTCCCGGTCAGCTCGGTGGAGTCGGGGTCGTAGAGGCCGCTGGTGTGCTGGAGCAGGTGCCGGACGGTGATGCGGCCGCCGTCGTTGCCGTGGCCGCGGACGCGGCCGGGGAGCCAGTGCTCCACCGTGTCGTGCAGGGACAGGCGCCGCTCGGCGGCCAGGTGGAGGACGGTCGCGGCCACGAGGGACTTGGTGACGCTGGCGGCCCGGAGGTGCGGGCTGTCCGGCACGGGCCGACCGGTGCCGACGACGGCCTCCCCGACCCCGGCTTCCGCGACGTGCCGCCCGTCGCGCACGCGGATGTGCACGCTGACGGCCCGGGCGGTGTCCAGGACGGCGGCGGCCTCGTGCCGTAGCCGCTCCGTAGTGAGGGGGGCCGGTGTGGCGCCGGCCGAGGGGGTGTTCAGGGCGACGGAAGCCGCGAGGGACGCGGCGACGAGAACCGCCAGGAGGCGCGGCGCGGTCACTGGGGCCGTCCTTCCTTCAGGCATACGACGGTCCCGGCCAGGGCGGCGGTGTGCAGGGCGGTGAGGGTGGGCAAGGCGGGCATGAGCGCGGTGGACCCGAGCTCGTCGAGGGCGAACAGGCCGTGGTCGTCGTGTTCGGCACTGCGCCGGACGGCCAGGTCCGCCGGGAGGCGGTCGCCGTGGAAGTAGAAGTCGATCAACGGGCCCGTGCCCATCACGTCGGCCCGGTGGTCGTAGCCGATGAACCGCGGCGGGCGGTCGAGCACGATGCCGGTCTCCTCGCACACCTCCCGGTGCGCGGCGGTGACGGGGTCCTCCCCCTGGTCGAGCATGCCGCCCGGCAGCCCCCAGACCCCGGCACCGGGCTGGCCCTCGGCGTAGCGCAGCAGCAGGAGCCGGTCCTCGGCGTCGAGCAGCAGGACGCACGACGCGACGATGGTCTGCGGCAGCGTCTTGACCCACTCGGCACGCGGCAGCACACGCGGCGCGTTCGAGGCGGGCACGGTCGTCTCCACGGTGGTGTTCCTTCCCTCGGCCGGGCAGCCCGGGACGAGCTGCCCAACCGGTGGAACGGCCGGATCCGCCGATGGTCACCATCCGGAAACCCGCCTGACCAGTGGACGTTCTCACCCTGCAGGGAGGACCGCGCAGTCCGCGTGCGTCCCGTGCCGTAGGGCGACTGCGCTCACTGTCTGCCTCTGGCGGCCGAGGGGGCGAGGCGTCGGCATGGGTGCTCCTCGGCAGAATGAGCAGCATGGCCGCAGACAGGGACGCAGCGTTCACACTGCCGCGGGGCGCCACGGGCTTCTTCCAGCCGAAGGACGGGCCGTTACCGGAAACCGACCGGCGGACGTTCCGGGCCGCGCTGTATGCAGCCGCCCGGGCGGCCAAAGGCCATGTGGGCGAGATGGAGGAACAGACGTACCCTCGTACGTTCCACACCGCGACGGTCGTCGACGGCACCGGGGTCCACGTCGTCTTGTGCCACGCCTACCACCCCTGGATCGCGTTCGCTACGGACCGCCGGGAGTGGTACACCGAGGAGTTCCTCGCACCGCCAACGTGGGCCCATGCCTTTGCCGACCTGGGTTTTACTGTGCTTGATCGCACCCTGCTCATGATGCCGCTCTCGGGCATCGACACCTCCCTCCTCACCCAGGGCGAGTGGCGCGAAGTTCGCCTCTACGGCATCGACACATTGGGCGGAGTGCTCTTCAATGCGTGGGACTGATGTACGAACTCCGAGAATCGTCACCACCTGGGAGCCCGGCCTGACCGGTGGAAGGTCGGGAACTAGGGCCTGTCCGGCGGATCATGTGACTTCCGGGAGATCCGTTCGTTGGCGTGTTCATGCGGCGGGGAGATCTCACAAACGAGGAGTGGGCACGGCTGAAGCCGCATCTGCCGAAGTCCGAGCAGCGCAGCGGCCGTTGGGCTGGCCACCGTAGGATCAGCAACGGGATCCTGTACCGGAATCGGACCGGGGTGCCGTGGCGGGATCTGCCTGTGCGCTTCGGGAAGTGGAAGACCGTTTACGAGCGGCACAGACGCTGGTCGGCGGACGGCACATGGGACAAGCTCTTCGCGTCCGTCCTGGCCGACGCCGACGCGGAAGGCCGCATCGACTGGTCCATGGTGAGCGTGACTCCTCTACTTGCCGGGCTCACCAGCACGCTGCCGGAGCGCGAAGAAGACCTCCGCGGGTGCCGGGGAAAAGACGCACGCCTCGGCAGCACCGCCCCGACGAGGGACTCGGACGCTCCCGGGGCGGACTGACCTGCAAAATCCATCTCGCTGGTGAAGGCGGCCGTCGACCGCTGTCCCTGCTGATCACTCCGGGCCAGTGGGGCGACGCCCCGCAGCTCATCCCAGTCATGGAACGCATCCGCGTCGGCCGGCTCGGCGGAGGCCGCCCTCGCACCCGGCCTGACCATCTCGGCGGTGACAAGGCGTACTCCTTCCGGCGAAACCGCCGCTACCTGCGCAGGCGCCAGATCAAGCACACCATCCCCGAACCGAAGAACCAGCGAGCCAACCGCAAACGCCGTGGCAGCGAGGGCGGACGGCCTGCCGGTTTCGACAAGACGATCTACACGCGGAAGAACGAAGTCGAGCGGACGATCAATGCGCTGAAGAACTTCCGGGCCTTGGCCACGCGGTTCGACAAGCGGGCCTACGTCTTCCACGGTACGGTCACCGTGGCAGCGATCCGACTGTGGCTCAGCTCGCAACCCGCACGACAGGTATCAGGCGCCGGTCCGCCCGTCGACGAGTTCACGCACGACATCGAGGTGGCCGTTGTGGCGGGACGTCTCCTCAATGAGGTGGAGGATCACCCACCGGAGGTCGACGTGGCGGCCGTCGCTGATGGGACGCTTGGCCGTTGAGTTCAGGTCGTGGTCGGACACCAGGCGACGGTAGCGGGCGCTCTGTTCCTCGTACTCGGCAAGAAGCTGGGGCAACGGGATATCGACTGCTGTTCGCATCTCAGGGTCGGGATCGTCGTCGGTCGCCTCGGTAAGCGGCCCCGCGAGCTCCTCGCCCTCAAACATCACTTGGAACCAGTAGTACTCGACCCAACGCAGATGGCTGATCAGCCCGCACAACGTCATCAGCGGTGAACTCGGGAGCGGGGCCTTGCGGGCGTCTTCGGCGGACACGCCCTCACACTTGGCTCGCGCGGTGTCACGGGCGTAGTCCAGGAAGGTGACCAGCTGTGTACGCTCGCCCCACGTAGGAGGCGTGTCGGTTCGTTGAGTCATCGCGAGGAGTTTCCCGCAGCTCGGAGCGGGTGTCGACCCAATTGATCGGAAGCACCGTCAAGTGCCACAGCACCGGCTGTGCTCGGGGAGAGCCTGGGAAGAGCCGCCGGACAGGCCCTAGCGTCGTGCGGCCCCGCCGGGCCACTTCGACCGCGGCATCGATGAGCTGGTCGAAGGTCTCTTTCGTGATCGGGCTTGACCTCGTTCTGCCGGTAGTCCTTCGAGGGAATCACCACGACGAGACGGCCACGCAGCTCGACGACGACCTCGGCGAAGATCGAGTCAGACCCCTTCGCGATGCCGTACGAGGGGCACGCTGCTGTCGGTCAGGTCCATGTGCCCGGTCACGGCGATCGTGGTCACGGTGCTCCTTCAGCTCGACAGGACTTCGCGGATCCTTGCCCGCGCTTCGCAGACCGTACGCGATGCGGACCGCCCCACCGTGTACGGGCAAGGGCGCTCCGGAGGTACTCGGCGGCCATCCGGCTGCGTCCCAACTGCGGCAGCCCCTTGGGCTCCGAGGGCGACGGAGACCATCGTGTTCGACGTCGGCGAGACGATCACCCGTGACGACCGCTACTGGGCTTCCTGGGCCGACTGGCTCGACGTGCCTCGCCACACGCTCTCGGCACTCGTCGGAGCCGTCGTCGCTCAGGGCCGGGACAACGCCGACGCTCTCCGGCTCGTGCGTCCGGGCTCACGACCCACCGCCGACGTGGTGATCAGCGAGCTGCACGATCAGGACGTCCCGGTCGTGCAGCTCGACTCGGGGGACTTCCCCGCATCGCTGTCGGTGGAGGCAGAGCTCACCGAGGATGGCTTACGCGGCTGTCTCCGCACGCCGTCCCGCACCGCGGACCTCGCGGACGTCCGGGCCCTGTACTACCGCCGGCCGAGCGGCTTCACGTTCCCGCACCTCGACGAGCAGGACGCCCGGTTCGCCGTCACCCAGGCCCGGTACGGGGTCGGCGGTGTCCGGTTCACCGTCACCGTCACCCCGGAGGGGCAGGCCATCCGTTGGTAGCCCGGAATCCGGCCCCGCTCGTCTGCTTCCCCTCGGCGGATGGGCGGGGCCGGTCGCGGGCGGTGGCGATCCTGGGGCTACGCCCGGAACGGCCCCTTCACCTCATACGTGATGCCGCCCGAGGAGCTGCCGCTCGTGCCCCGTTGGCTGGAGAAGTAGAGGCGGGTGCCGTCGGGGGAGAAGGCGGGGCCGGTGATTTCCGAGGCGGACTGGCCGTCGATGCGGAGGAAGGGGGCCACCACGTCGTCGGGGGTGATCACGCAGATCTCCATGTTGCCGCCGTCCTCGGCGACGAAGAGGTCGCCGGAGGAGGAGCCCGTGACGTTGTCGACGCCCGTCAGGGGGGCCGTGCCGCTCACCAGGGAGTCGTCGTAGGCGAGTTCGATGGTCTGGGCGGCGGCGTTGTACTGCCAGACGCGGTTGTCGCCCTTGGTCGTGAACCAGCACGTGTCGTTCGCGTAGTAGCAGCCCTCGCCGCCGTTGAAGCGCTTGGCGCCGGAGACCTGGCTGCGGGTGGCGGTCGCGCCGGAGGGGTCGGGGACCCGGGCCCAGGTGACCGGGCCGCTCGTGCCGCTGCCCGCCACCATGACCTCCAGCGTGCCGGAGGAGAGGTCGCCCCACGTCGTCGGCCTGAAGCGGTAGAAGCAGCCGTCCGTCACGTCCTCCGTCATGTAGACGACCTGCCGGACGGGGTCCGCGGCCGCCGCCTCGTGCTTGAAGCGGCCCATCGCGTCACGGCGGACGGACGCCTTGGCGCCCCAGGGGTCGGTCTCGAAGACGTAGCCGCGGTCGACCTCCTCGCAGGACAGCCAGGTGTTCCACGGGGTCTTGCCGCCCGCGCAGTTCGTGCGGGTGTTGGACAGGATCCGGTACGCGCCGGTGATCGCACCCGTCGACGAGAACTTCACCGCGCTCGCACCGCCGCCCGGGTTGATCTCCGAGTTCGAGACGTAGATCCAGCCCGTGCCGTCGGCGTAACAGGCGCCGCCGTCCGGGGCGTTGTGCCAGGTGTACGACGTGGTCCCGACCCGCTGGCCCGACCGAGCGATCACCCGGCTCGTGAAGCCGCTGGGGAGTCGGATGCCGTTGGCGTCCGGGGAGCCCAGCGGCCCGTAGGGGCCGGCGCCGGGCTGGGCCGGGGCCGCGTAGGCGGCGCCGCGCCACAGGGTTCCGCCCAGAGCGGCCGATGTGCCGCCGAGGACGGCCGCACGCAGGAGGCTACGACGTTCCACTCTCACTCCAAGAGGTGCCGTACCGCCCTGCCGCCGGTCGACGGCAGGGTCGTGCGTGGGGGGAGGCGGAGAGGACGCTAGGGGTGTGGGGTTTACGGGGCATGGACAACCAGTGGCCGGGGGGCGGCGTGCTGTGAGCCGCCTGTGGGCGTCCGGTGGGTGGGCGGGCTACGCGGGCGGGGCCGGTGGGCGTCCCGTGGGCGGGCGGGCTACGCGGGCAGCGCCGGTGGGCGACCGGTGAGTGGACGGCCTACGCGGGCAGCGCCGGTGCCTCCCGTCTGGGCCTCCTCGGGCGGTCCCCGCCCGGTCCCTGCGCCTCGCCCGGCGGGCGCGTCGACGGCAGCCGGATCACCACGTCGAGGCCGCCCGTCGCCGCCGCGTGCAGGGTCGCCTCGCCGCCACTGGCGTGGGCGAGGCGCTGCACCAGGGCGAGGCCGAGGCCCGTGCCGCCCTTGGGGGCGCCCGGGGCCCGCCAGAAGCGGTCGAAGGCGCGGGCCCGCTGCTCCTCCGTCATGCCGGGGCCCTCGTCGGTGACGTGCAGGTCGACCCAGCGGGGGCGGCTGTCGCGCAACGCCCTCCGGGACGGGGCCTGCAACCGCAGCTCGATCGTGACGGTGCTGCCGGCCGGGGACGCCCGCAGGGCGTTGGAGAGCAGGTTGTCCATGATCTGCTCGACGGCTCCCGGCACGGCGAGCACCGGGCCGACACTGCCCGCGAAGAGCACGAGGGAGACGTCCTCCCGCGCGAACAGGGGCTGCCAGGTGCGGTGCCGTTCCGCGCAGACCGCGCCCAGGTCGACGGTCGCGGGGATGGCCGCGTGCTCCTCCAGCCGGGCCATCGCCAGCAGGTGCTCGACCATCCGGGCGAGCCGGTCCGTCTCCGTGACGGCCGCGGTGAGACTGCCCCGCGCGCGGGCGGCGACGTCCGGCTCCAGGTTCTCCAGGCGCAGCCGCAGCGCCGCGAGCGGGGTCTTCAGCTGATGCGAGGCCTCGCCCGCGAACGCCCGCTGGGAGGCGAGCAGATGGGCGAGCCGGGCCGCGGTGTGGTTGAACGCGGCGGCCAGGCTGCGTACTTCCGGCGGGCCCTTCGTGATCGTCACCGGCGCGAACCGGCCGCCGTCGGCCAGGTCGTGCGTGGCCTGCTCCAGTTCGCGGATCGGGCGGCCCGCCCAGCGGGCGAAGGCGAAACCGAGCACGGCGACCGCCGTCAGGACCGCCGCCCCGCCCAGCGCCAGCAGCAGCCACACGTGGTGCACCCGCTCGTGCACCGTCCGTGTGGGCACCGTCAGCCACACCGCGCCCACCGGCCGCGCCTCCTGACCGACCGGCGCGGCCACCGACAGGTACTCGACCCCGCCGATGGTGGACGTACGGACGTCCACCGTCGAAGTGCCGCGCAGCGCCGCCGCGATGCCGGGCCGGGCGGCCAGCCTGCCGGACATGCCGACGTCCAAGGGATGCGAGGTGGCGAGCGCCGTGCCCGAGGCGTCGACGATCACGACCTTGCCGCCGATCCGCCGCGCGCAGTGCACCACCCGCGCGGGCAGGTCCCGCTCGGCCCGCCCCGCCGCGAGGGACAGCGCGGCGTACGCCGAGACCGACTCGGCCTCGTCCTTCGCCGCGTTGACCACCCGCTCCCGTTCGCCGCGCGAGTACACGAAGCCCAGCGGGATCTCCAGGCAGAGCAGCACCAGGGCGGCGAGGCTGAGGTAGCTGAGCAGCAGCCGGCGGGTCATGGAGACGCCACCCGCGCCGCGCCCGGCCCCGTGTGCACCGCCAGCCGGAAACCGACGCCCCGCAGCGTCCTGATCCACGCCGGGTGGCCCAGCTTGCGGCGCAGTGCGGCCACATGGACGTCCAGCGTCTTCGTGGGGCCGTCGTAGTGCGGGTCCCAGACCCGGTCGAGGATCTGCTGGCGGGAGTAGACCGCCCCCGGGTCCTCGCTGAGGAGCGCCAGCAGGTCGAACTCCTTGGGCGTGAGCATCACGGGGGCGTCGCCGACCCAGACCTGCCGGGTACGGCGGTCCACGACGAGCGGGCCCGGGTCGGGGGAGGGGGAGGAGGCCGAGTCGTACGAGGTGGCGGCGGGGGGCTCGTAGGAGAGGGGCTCGTATGACAGGGGCTCGTAGGGCGGGGCCGGGCGCCGGGCGCCGGGGGGCGGTGCATCCGGTTCGTCCGTCGGTTCGTGCGGTGGGGTCTCACGGGTGCCCTGGGGCCCGGACCCGGGCCCGGGCCCGGGCCCGGGTCCGGTAGCGGTACCGGGGCCGTCAGCGGTGCCGGGGCCGGTTGCCTCGGGGTACGCCGGGTGGGTGCGTTGCGTGCGACGGGTCACGGCGCGGACCCGGGCCACCAGCTCCCGCACGCTGAAAGGTTTCGCCAGGTAGTCGTCGGCGCCCAGCTCCAGGCCCAGCACGCGGTCGGCCTCCTCGCCGCGCGCGCTGAGGATGACGATGGGCACGTCCGAGACCTGGCGGATGCCCCGGCAGACGTCGATGCCGTCCATGTCGGGCAGTCCGAGGTCGAGCAGGACGACGTCGTTGTACGGGCCTCTCAGGCCGTCCGTGCCGGTGGCGACGTGGTCGACCGTCAGCCCGAAGTGGCCGAGCCCTTCGGTGAGCGGCTCGGCGATCGTCTCGTCGTCCTCGATGAGCAGTACTCGTATGCCCATACGTCCTGTCTCTCCGTGAGCCGGCATGAATCCGGGCAGCGTGAATTCGCATTCCCTGCCGCGGAGTCCACACGCTACAAGATGAGCGATCGTATGGGTATCCGGACAAAGAATGTTCAATTCCTGGTCGGGCTCTGGACTTTGCTTAACCTTCCTCTGTAGGTCGGCCGTCTACGGTGGGAAGCGCAGGAGGAAATCCCAGCTCAGGAGGCGGAGTTGAAGGCACTGCTGAACCGCGCCCGTGCGTTCAGGACGCGCGTCGATTTCGACAGCGGCGAATATCGGAAGCTGGCGGAGGGGCAATATCCGGAGGCGTTGTTCATCACCTGCTCGGACTCGCGGGTCATACCCGCCCTCATCACGGGTGCACGGCCCGGGGAAATATTCGAGCTACGGAACGCGGGCAATATCGTGCCGCCCTACGGACGGCCCGGGGCCTCCGGAGAGGCGGCCACCATCGAGTACGCGCTGGAGGTGCTCGGAGTTCAGGACATCGTGGTGTGCGGTCACTCACACTGCGGTGCGATGGGCGCGCTGAAGTCCGGCGACGACCTGTCCGCACTGCCCGGCGTGGACGCCTGGCTCCGCATCGCCCGCCCGGAGCTGACCCCCGTCCTCGACACCGCGCCGGACGACCCGTCCCTGCCGGAGGTGTCCCAGAGCAACGTCGTCAACCAGCTCGCCGCGCTGCGGAGTTACCCGGTGGTCAGGCAGCGCATCGACTCGGGACGGCTGCGGCTGCACGGCTGGTACTACGAGGTCGACACGGGGTTCGTCTACGAACTCGGCGACGACGGCGACTTCCGGGTGCACGCCGCGTGAGCGGGGCGCATGCGCGGGGCCGGGGCCGGGGCGGTGCGGCCGGGGGACGGCCGGCCGGTCCGCCGAGCGGCGGCGCTCGGGACTGGGGGGCGGCTGGAGCGGCGGGAGGCGCCGGGGAGTGGGGGACGGCTGGAACGGGGGCCGGTGTCGGGGGTTGGGAGTGGGACTCCGGGGGTGGTCCCGGTCCCCAGGGACGTGCGGCGGGCGGTTGGGGGGCGGAGGCCGGCGGTGGTGATGTGCTCGGCGGGTCGGGGACCGGTGCTGCCGGGGGCGGTGTCGGCGGCGGTGGTGGGCCCGGGTCCGGGTCCGTGCCCGAGTCGGGGTCGTGGTCGGGCTCCCGGTCCGAGGGCGGGGGCGGTGTCGGCGGTCGTGGTGGGATCGGTGGGGCCGGGGCCGAGTCGGGGTCCTGGTCCGAGTCGGGGTCCTGGTCCGAGGGCGGGGGCGGTGTCGGCGGTCGTGGTGGGATCGGCGGGGCCGGGGCCGGGGCCGGAGCGGGGACCGGCGGAGTCGGGGCCGGGGGACTCGGCGGTGTGCTGGGTGGGCTGGGTGGCCTGGTCCGCACGGTGAGTCGCGGTGCCAAGGGCGCCGGCGGGAACGGCGTCGGGGGCAACGGCGCCGGCGGCAAGGGTGGGGCGCGAGGGGATCTCGCGACCGACGTCACCGCCTCGCTCGTCGTCTTCCTCGTCGCCCTGCCGCTGTGCATCGGTGTCGCCGTCGCCTCCGGGGTGCCGGCCGAGCTCGGGATCATCTCCGGGGTGATCGGCGGCCTCGTCGTCGGCGCGATCAGGGGCAGCACGCTCCAGGTCAGCGGACCGGCCGCCGGACTCGCCGCGCTGGTCGCGGAGACCGTCGCCGAGGTCGGCGTGGCCATGCTCGGCGTGATCGTGCTGTTCACCGGCCTCCTCCAGATCGTCCTGGGACTGGTGCGCCTCGGCCGGATGTTCCAGGCCATCTCGGTCGCCGTCGTGCAGGGCATGCTGGCCGGCATCGGAGTGCCGCTGATGTTCAGCCAGGCCTACCCGATGGCCGACGCCAAGGCCCCCGGCACCCCGATCGAGAACATGGCCGGGATCCCCGGGCTGCTGGCCGACGTCCTGACCGACCCGCAGGCGATGATCGCCACCCTGCTCGGCGTCGTCACGATCGTGCTCAGCTTCGTGTGGAAGAAGGTGCCGGGACCGGCCGGGAAGATCCCCGCCGCACTGGTCGCCGTCGGCATCGGCATGGTCGTCGCCGCGCTGCCCGGCGTGAACGTCAAGACGCTCCAGGTGGGCAACCTGCTGGCGTCCGTGCAGGTGCCGGGCGCGGAGCAGTTCGCCCGGCTCACGGACGGGGCGGTCATCACCGCCATCCTCACCTTCACGGTCATCGCGTCCGCCGAGAGCCTGTTCACGGCCGCCGCCGTGGACCGTATGCACAGCGGCCCGCGCACGCGCTACAACACCGAGCTGATCGCCCAGGGCGCCGGGAACACCGTCGCGGGCGTCCTCGGCGCACTCCCCGTCACGGCGGTCGTCGCACGCAGTTCGGCGAACGTCCAGGCCGGTGCCAAGACCCGGCTCTCGCGCACCCTGCACGGCCTGTGGCTGCTCGCGTTCGCGCTGCTGCTGCCGCAGGTGCTCGCCCTGATCCCGATCTCGGTGCTCGCCGGTGTCCTCGTGCACAGCGGCTGGAAGCTGTTCGGGCCCGCGGAGTTCCCGAAGATGTGGCGGCAGGACAAGGGCGAGTTCGCGGTGATGACGATGACCACGCTGGTCATCGTGGCGACCGCGCTCCTGGAGGGCGTGCTGTTCGGGCTCGCGGCGGGGATCGTGCTGGCCGCGCTGCGCATGTCCCAGACCGTGGTCCGCCGGCACATCGAGGAGGACACGGCCAAGGTCGTCATGGCGGGCAACGCCACGTTCCTGCGCCTGCCGACGGTGATCGAGGCGCTGGAGGCCGCCGCCGCGTCGGGGAAGCCGAGGATCCGGCTCGACCTGACCGGCGTGACCCACCTCGACCACGCCTGCCGCAGCCAGGTCGAGGAGTTCACCGCGCAGCAGCGGGGACTGGGGCGGCGGGTGGAACTGCTGATGCCGGGGGAGGCGAAGCCGGCCGGTGCCGGACCCGTCGACGAAGTCCCGGCACCGGCGCCGCTGCCCAGGCGTCGGGCCGCCGCCACGCCGGAGGGACCGGCGGAAGCGGTGGCACCGTCGCCGTGGCCCACCGCCGACGCCGAGTGGTTCTACCTCGACACCCGGCCCCTCCCGGAGGAACGGGCCTCCCCGTCGCCTTTCGTGGGCTGACACGCCCTTCGGGGAGGGCTGACGGGCGGACCTCTGCCCGCCACTGCGTTCGTGCCGCCCACCGGCTACAGGGACACGGCCACCGCGTTGAACGTCGTCTGCGGTGTCTGCGGGCTGGTGAAGCGGGCGTTGACCAGGTAGAGGCGGTCGCCGAAGCGGGCGGCGGTGGCGGGGACGTCGAAGCGGGGGTCGGTGATCGTCCTGCTCAGCGTGGCCGTGGTGGCCTTCGCGTCGAGGTCCCAGACGGTGACCTTGTTCAGGCGGTTCTGGACGACGTACAGGGTGCGGCCGATGCGGACCAGGCCGTCGCCGTTCGTCACGTCGGCTGCGCCCTCCAGCGCGATCCTCGTGGCGTGGCCGGTCCTGAGGCTGACGCGGTAGAGCTGCCCGGCGTTGACGACGATCAGCCCGCGGCCGTCCGGGGTGGCGACCAGGCCGTTGGCGCTGTTGGTCCCGGCCGGCGCCTGCACCCACTCGCCGGTGAGCGGGAGGGCGCGGACCTCGCCCTCGCGGCCGCGCGGAACACCGTGGAGGACGGCGTCGCGGGAGTCGGTGAACCAGGCGCGGGGTGCAGGACGACGTCGTTGATGAAGGGCGCGGCGTTCCGGGTGAGCCGGTAGGTGGTGAGCAGGTCGCCACTGCGCGCGTCCACGATCCGCGCGGTTCCCCCGGCGCCACCGGCCACGTAGAGCAGGCCGTCGTCGTCCAGCTTCAGCCCGATGGACGCGAGTCCGGGGGCGCCCTCGTGCAGGACCCCGCCCTTGCCGGTGCGCAGGTCGGTGCGGTAGACGGCCCCGTCGGCGCGGGAGCCCATGTAGGCGTACGGCCTGCTGCCTATGGTGATGCCCTCGGGGAGCCAGCCGTCGGGCAGCGGGAACTCGGTGGGCCAGGCGGTGCCGGGGGCGGCCTGTGCGGTGCCGGTGCCGGCGGCCACCGCGAGCGCGGCGACGGCCCCGCCGAGCACGGTGCGCCGGGACGGCCGGGGGTGGTTCCGGGTCATGGTCGGGCCTTTCGTGAAGGTGGGGGGCGTGACTCGACATGTTCGATGAAACGCCAAGTGCCCCAAGTGCCGTGCGGTGTCGGCGAATTCGACAGGAAGTCGACAGCGCGCGCGGCGGCCCGCCAGGGCAGTGGCGGCGACCCGCCCCGATCAGCGGCGGCGGCCCCAGGTCAGTACACGATGGACACGATCCGGCACACGGCCTCGGCGAGCCGGTGGTCGCCCCGGAGGCGGGCCCGGGCGAGGGCGGTGGCCGGCTCGATGCCGCGGGTGCACAGCCGCCACGCCGTCTCGGCGTCCAGTTGTACGGCGGTGGCGGGCGGCTGCCCCTGCGATCCCTCGCCCAGGGACCAACCGCCCGTCGCGCCAGTCAGGGCAGTCACGGTCCAGACACCCCCTGCCGGCCCGGTGACCGTCACCTCCACCCGCGTACCGCGCGGCGCCCCGACGCCCCGCAGGGTGTGCGGCAGGGCCCGCATGAACGTGTCCAGGACGACGGACAGGGCCCGCGGTCCGGGATCCGTGTCCAGTCCGACGGCGTGCCGGATCTGCTGCCGGTGTGTCCAGTACTCGGTGAACTCCCGGGCGCAGTCGAGCCACAGGGGCGCGGGGTCGGCCCCGGCCCAGGACACGCCCAGCGACGGCGCGTCGAGGTCCGCGTGCGCGAAGCGGCCGGCGAGTTCGGTGCCGGCGTCCTCCAGGGCGTCGACGAGCGCGGCCGGGTCCATGTCCCGGTGGCGCTCGACCCACTCCTGGTTGGCGCGGTGGATGAACGCCTCCAGGGTCTCACCGGGCGCGAAGGGGCCCGGCTCGCGACGGCCGAGGCGGGCGGCGCAGTCACCGAGGACGTGCGCGGTGACGTCGTGGACGGTCCACCCCGGCACGGCGGTCCGGGCCCACTCCGCCGGCCCCAGCCCCCGCAACAGCCCGATCAGGGCCTCCAGTTCGGGGCCGAACAGCGCGCGGGCGTCGATCGGAGGGCCCAGCCAGGAGAGTCCGGACCAGTCGTTCCGCTGCGTGACCATGCGCCCAGCCTGCCAGGAGCGCGCCCGTCGGCGCGTCCCGTTTCCGCGCGCTCAGGCCCTGGCGCCTATGCGGCCGGGTGGGCCAGTTCCACGTCGTGGCCGTCGACGCCGCGGCCGGTCACCGTCAGGGCCGTGGCCACCGGTGGGTAGCCGGTCGCGATGACCGTGTACTCGCCGCTGTCCAGGTCGGTGAAGGCATAGGCGCCGTCCGCCGCCGTGACGGCCGTGCCGACCACGTTGCCCGCCGCGTCCAGCAGCGTCACCCGGGCGTCCGCGAGAGGGCCGTGCGGGGCCCGTACGACGCCCTGGAGACGGGCGCCGACGTCGAGGTCGACCTCGATGCGGGTGGGCCCGCTGCCGCCGATCTCGACCGGCACGGCGCGCGGGCGGAAACCGGCGGCGTTCACCGCGACGGTCACCGACCCGGGCACCAGCTCCCCGAACGAGAACTCGCCCTGCTCGCCGGTGGCCTGGGTGGCCAGCAGGTCACCGCGCACGTCGGTCACCATCACCATCGCGTCCTTCACGGGCAGTGAGGTCCCGGCGGCCCGGACGGCACCGCTCAGACCGCTGGTGCCGCTGAGCAGGAGGTCGTGCGCCACCGGGTCCTCGTGCACGACGACCGTGGAGGCCTGCGGCTGGAAGCCGTCGGCGGAGGCGATCAGGACGTACGAACCCGTGCCCGGCGCGGCCAGCGCGTAGGCGCCGTCGGCCCGGGAGGCCGCGCGGCCCAACTGCCGTCCGCCGAGGGAGATCAGCGTGACGGCGGCCCGCGGGACCGGGTCACCCCCGGCCCGCCGGACGAAGCCGCGCACCGGGATTCCGCCGACCGGGGTTCCGCCGACCGGGATTTCACCGACCGGGGTTCCCTCGACCGGGGTTTCCGCCCCCATGACGGGGCGGTCCGGCGCGGGCACCCGCGCGGCGGCCGCAGCCTCCCCGACCGGACTCCGCTCGGCATCGACCGGGGCCGGGCCCTTCCCGGCCGGGACCGCGGCCGTCGGGCCTTGCTCCGCGGCCGTCGGGTCTTCCTCCGCGGCGCGTGCCTGGAGCCCGGACACCTGCCGCAGCGGTACCTCCTTGATGAACAGGACCAGCACGAAGCCCAGCACCATCACGGCCGCGGCGGTCAGGAACACCAGGTGCATCGAGTCGGCGAAGCCCATCTTGAACGGCACGGCGAGCCGCGTGTCGAGCTTCTGGATGAACGACGAGTCGCTGAGCACCTGTGTGGCGCCGGAGGAGCCGTGCCCGTGCCCCTGCACCAAGTCCAGCACCGGCCGGTTCGCCGGGTCGGCCCGCACCGCCGGATCCCGCAGGGCCGCCCGGAAGGAAGCGGTGTCGGCGACCGACGTGAAGGCGTCCGCGATCTTCCCGGGAACGTGGGTGAACAGCAGGGTGGTGAACACGGCGGTGCCGGCCGTGCCGCCCATCTGCCGGAAGAACGTGGAGGAGGCGCTCGCCACTCCCATGTCCTGCGGCGGCACCGTGTTCTGCATCGCCAGGACCAGCGTCTGCATGCAGCAGCCGAGCCCCAGGCCAAGGACCAGCATGTAGACCATCGTCTGCCGCAGCGGGGTGTCCCAGTCCACCCGTACGGCGAACAGCACGAGGGCCACGATCATCAGCGCGGTACCGACGACCGGGAGGAACTTGTACCTGCCGGTCCTGGAGGTGACCTGGCCGGAGACGATGGAGGCGCTCATCATGCCGACGACCAGCGGCAGCATCTGCAGGCCCGAGGTGGTCGGGGTGGCTCCCTTCACGATCTGCAGGTACTGCGGGATCATCATCATCGCGCCGAACATGCCCATGCCGACGATCAGCAGCACCACGCTGACCAGGCTGAACATCCCGTTGCGGAACAGCCGGACCGGGATCAGCGCGTCATCGCCGACCCGGCGCTCCACCAGGACCCACAGCAGCAGGCCGACCGCCGCGACCGCGTAGCACGCCACGGACCTCGTCGACGTCCAGCCCCAGTCGCGGCCCTGCTCGGCCACCAGCAGCAACGGCACCACGCCGAGGGCGATGGTCACCGCGCCCCAGACGTCGATCCGCCGGTCGAGCCGGGTGTGCGGCACGTTGAGCACCTTGGCGACCACGGCCAGGGCGATCAGGCCGACCGGCACGTTGACCAGGAACACCCAGCGCCAGCCGGTGATGCCGAGGATGCTGTCCCGGCCGGCCAGGAAGCCGCCGATGAGCGGGCCGAGCACGCTGGAGGTGGCGAAGGTGGCCAGCAGGTAGCCCTGGTAGCGGGCGCGTTCCCGCGGCGGCACGATGTCGCCGATGATCGCCAGCACCAGCGACATCAGACCGCCCGCGCCGAGCCCCTGGAACGCCCGGAACCAGGCCAGTTCGGTCATCGACGTGGCGAACGAGCAGGCCGCCGAGCCCACCACGAAGATGCCGATGGCGGTCAGGAAGTACGGCTTGCGGCCGTGCAGGTCCGACAGCTTGCCGTACAGCGGTGTGGTGATCGTCGAGGTGATCAGGTACGCCGTGGTCGCCCACGCCTGCTGGCTCAGGCCGTGCAGATCGTCGGAGATCGTGCGGATCGCGGTGCTGACGATCGTCTGGTCCAGGGCGGCCAGGAACATGCCCAGCAGCAGACCGCTGAGAATGGTCAGGATCTGCCGGTGGGTCAGCCCGCCTTGGGATGACGGGGCCGCCTCCTCGGGTACGGCTGCGGTTTCGGTCATCCCGCCACAGTAGAAGGGGGTTACTTGCCCTTAGCAATTCAATGCCCCAAGCAACCGTAAAGATTCGTTTTACCCGCCCGCCCGCCCGCCGGCCGCCGCCCGCCCGGAAAACGAGTCGCGCGCGGGACCCCACCGGCCTGTGTGGCCAGGCGGGGATCCCGCGCGCGGTGGTCCCTGCGGACCGGCGCCGGTGTCAGGCGGTGCGGACCTTGTACACCGCCACCTGGACCGTCTCGTCGTCCAGGCACTGCCCGGAGGCCAGGTCGAACCGCTGCTTCAGCAGCGGGGACGCCACGAACGGACGGCCCTGGTGGGTGCCGGTCAGGCCGCGGGAGAGGACCGCGGCGCCGGTGAAGGGGTCGCGGTTGTCGATGGCGAACAGCTCGCCCGAACGGTCGCGGAAGATCGCCGCCTGGCGGCCGTCCGGCAGCAGTGCCGCCACCCCGCGGCCCGGGAGCAGCGTGCTCAGGTCGCAGACCGTGAACCAGTCGCCGTCCAGGGCGAGCTGAACCTTCAGGTCGGTCGTCTCAGGTGCCAGGGTCATCGCTGGGCGCTTCCTTCCAGAACGTCGGCGGGTCGCATACCGATGGACAGCAGCGGCAGGTCGGGCTTCATCTGGTCGCGCTCGGGCACGAAGGCGACGACCGGGTCCGGCGTGTCCGGCGCGTTCACGAAGGACACGAACCGGGCGAGCTTCTCGGGGTCGTTGATGGTCTCGGACCACTCGTCGCGGTAGTGCGCGACATGGTCGGCCATCAGCTTCTCCAGCTCGTCGCAGATGCCGAGCGAGTCGTGGACGACGACGTCCCGCACGTGGTCCAGGCCGCCCGGGATCCGCTCCAGCCAGGTGGAGGTGCGCTCCAGGCGGTCGGCCGTACGGATGTAGAACATCAGGAACCGGTCGATCAGCCGCACCAGTTCGGCGTCCGACAGGTCCTGCGCGAGCAGGTCCGCGTGGCGCGGGGTGGCGCCGCCATTGCCGCCGACGTAGAGGTTCCAGCCGTTGGCGGTGGCGATCACGCCGAAGTCCTTCGACTGCGCCTCGGCGCACTCGCGCTGGCAGCCGGAGACCGCCGACTTCAGCTTGTGCGGGGAGCGCAGGCCCCGGTAGCGCAGCTCCAGGTCGATCGCCATGCGGACGGAGTCCTGGACGCCGTAGCGGCACCAGGTCTGGCCGACGCAGGACTTCACCGTGCGCAGGGCCTTGCCGTAGGCGTGGCCGGACTCGAAGCCGGCGTCCACCAGCCGGGCCCAGATCAGCGGCAGCTGCTCGACGCGCGCGCCGAACATGTCGATCCGCTGACCGCCGGTGATCTTCGTGTAGAGGCCGAAGTCGCGGGCGATCTCGCCGATCACGATCAGCTTCTCCGGGGCGATCTCGCCGCCGGGGATGCGCGGCACGACCGAGTACGAGCCGTTCTTCTGCAGGTTGGCCAGGAAGTGGTCGTTGGTGTCCTGCAGCGCGGCCTGCTCGCCGTCCAGGACGTAGCCGCTGGCGCCGATGGTCGGGGCCAGGGAGGCGATGATCGAGCCGACGGCCGGCTTGCAGATCTCGCAGCCGTCGCCGCCCCGGGCCCCCTCGCGGCCGTGGCGGTCCAGCAGCTCCTGGTAGGTGTTGATGCGCAGCGCGAGGACGATCTCGTACAGCTCCTCGCGGGTCTGCGCGAAGCAGCCGCACAGGCCCTTGTCGACCTCGACGCCGCTGGCCTCCAGTTCGGCGTTGACGAGCTGGCCGAGGACCTTGACGCAGGAGCCGCAGGTCGTACCGGCCTTGGTGCACTTCTTCACCTCGGGCACGGTGGTGCACTGGTGCTCGGTGACCGCGCCGCGGATCGTGCCCTTGGTGACGTTGTTGCAGGAGCAGATGATCGCCTCGTCCGGCAGCGCCGTCGGACCGAGCTGGGCCGGGGCGCCGGCGCCGGCGGGCAGCACGAGCGACTCGGGCGAGACCGGCGGGACGGAGCCGGTGAACGCCTTCAGCGTGCCGTAGGCCTCCGCGTCGCCGACCAGGATGCCGCCGAGCAGCGTGCCGTCGCGGCCGATGACCAGCTTCTTGTACAGGCCCGCGCGGGAGTCGGAGTAGACGACGTCCAGGCAGTCCTCGGCGGTGCCGTGCGCGTCACCGAAGGACGCCACGTCCACACCGAGCAGCTTCAGCTTGGTGGACAGGTCCGCGCCGGTGAAGGCGGCCTCGTCGGCGGCGATCGTCGCGGCGGCCGTCTCGGCCTGCTCGTAGCCCGGCGCCACCAGGCCGTACACGCGGCCGTCCGCGGCCAGCGCGCACTCGCCGATGGCGAACACGTGCGGGTCGGAGACCGTGCGGCACTGCTCGTCGACGGTGATGCCGCCGCGCTCGCCGACCGTCAGGCCGCAGTCGCGGGCCAGCTGGTCGCGGGGGCGGACACCGGCGGAGAACACCACCATGTCGGTGGCGAGTTCGGAGCCGTCGGACAGCTTCATGCCGGTCACGGCGCCGTCCTCGCCGACGACGATCTCCTGCGTGCCGACGCCGGTGTGGACGCTCAGGCCCATGTCCTCGATGGTGCGCAGCAGGGCGGCGCCACCGCCCTCGTCGACCTGCACGGGCATCAGCCGGGGCGCGAACTCCACGATGTGCGCGTCGACCCCGAGGCCCTTCAGCGCTCCCGCCGCCTCCAGGCCGAGCAGCCCGCCGCCGACCACGGCACCCGTGGTGGCCTTGGTCTTCGCGTACTCCTCGATCGCGAGGAGGTCCTCGATCGTGCGGTAGACGAAACAGCCCTCGGCGTCCTTGTTCGGCACCGGCGGCACGAACGGGTAGGAGCCGGTGGCCAGGACGAGGACGTCGTAGTCGAAGACCTCACCGGACTTCGCGGTGACCTTGCGGGCCTCGCGGTCGATCGTGACCGCCGGGTCGCCGACCCGGAGCTCGATGCCGTGGTCCTCGATGAACGCCATGTCCGTCATGGACAGGTCCTCGGGCGTCTTGCCCGAGAAGTACGAGGTCAGCTGGACCCGGTCGTACGCCGGACGCGGCTCCTCGCAGAGCACGACCACGCGGTGCGTGGCGGTCAGGCTGCGCTCGGCGAGCGCTTCGAGGAAGCGCTGGCCGACCATGCCATGGCCGACGAGCACGATCGTGGGGTTCGCCCCCGGGGTGGCCGTCATCAGGAGCCTCCATCATTGGTGAGCAGGTGGAGCAGCGGGCCGCCGTCGGAGGGGAGCGGCTCTGCTCCCTCCCAGGCGCGGGCGAGCGCGCCGACGGTGCCGAGTTCGCCGACGAGGACCCCGCCGACCAGGCGGTCGTCGCGGACGACGACCTTGCGGTAGGTGCCGCGGGTGGCGTCGGCGAGCTGGACGACGTCGTCGCCCGGCAGCGCCTCGGTCTCGCCGAACGCGGCGAGGTCGAAGGGACTGTCGTGCCCCGTGAGCGTGAGTCGGGTCAGGGACCGCGTGCCGGTGTACCGGGCGGTCGCGTCACCGGCCAGCAGCGCGGCGAGCGCGTCGGCCTGTTCGAGCGCGGGCGTCGCGAGGCCGTAGAGGACGCCGTCGTGCTGGGCGCAGTCGCCGATCGCGTGGATGTACGGGTCGGAGGTGCGCAGCTCGTCGTCGACGACGACGCCCTTGCGGACCTCCAGTCCGGCGGTCTGCGCGAGGCCCACCCGGGGGTGGACGCCGCAGGCGACCACGACTAGATCGGCGTCGAGCGCGTACCCGTCGGCCATCTCCACCGAGCGGACGGCACCGCCGACGCAGCGCACGTCCCGCACGCGGCACTCGGTGTGCACCTCCACGCCCAGGTCGGTCAGATGGCGCCGGACGAGCTGGGAGGCGGCCGGGTCGAGCTGGCGCTCCATCAGCCGCTCGGACTGCTGGGCGAGCACGACCTGGGCGCCGCGCAGGGCGAGCGCCCGGGCCGCGGAGACGCCGAGGAGCCCCCCGCCGATGACGACCGCCTTCACGCCCGGCCGGACCGCCTTGGACAGGCCCAGGCAGTCGTCCATGGTCCGGAACGCGTGGACGCCCTCGGGGAGTTCGTGGTCCTCGGTGAACAGCCCGCGCAGCGGCGGCAGGACGGGGTTGGAGCCGGTCGCGAGCACGAGCCGGTCGTATGCGATCACGGAACCGTCCGCGCACGCGACGGTCCGCTCCGCCCGGTCGATGCCGGTGACCCGGCCGCGCCGCAGCTCCGCGGGCGCGGGCAGGGCGATCACCTCGGGGCTGTAACGTCCGGCCAGCACTTCGGCGAGCAGCACCCGGTTGTACGGTCGGTGCTCCTCCTCGCCGATCAGCAACGCGGGCGTGCCGAGCTCACCGAGCCGCCGGGCGAGCCGTACGCCCGCGAGGCCGGTGCCGATCACCACCACACGCTCATTCGAGGTCATGCCTTTGAGCGTGCGGTGCCGGTGTTACCCGGCAGCATCACCTCTGTTTCCCACGCGGAACGCTGCCCTCAGCGGAGGCGCGGGGTGGGTGTGAGGGTTCCGGGCGGAAGGCACCGGCGGGCTGTGAGGAGGCGCCGCATAGGGTGCCGATCATGCTCGGCGCCCGCACGGCCCTGAAGAAGGGCAGCGGTTTCGTCCGGGTCGTGCTGCTGACGGTGGTGTTCGCGCTGGTGGGGAATCTGGCGTACGAGCAGTGGATCGCCTAGGAGCCGCTGCGCAGATCCAGCAGCTCGATCATCCCCGTCCCGTCCTCCTCCCCGTGCCCCTGCGCCACCCGCTTGCGCATCAGCTCCAGGTACGGCGCCAGCAGCTCGGGGCTGACCTGCTGTTCCTCGGCCGTGCGCAGGAACGTGGGGATGCCCGCCGCCTGCATCGCGAGGTTGGAGACGACGTCCTTGGTGTAGTCGCCGCTCTGCAGCTGGTCGGCGGTCTGGTGGACGGCCGGGGCCATCGCGGTCAGCCAGTCGGCGAGCAGCGGGGCGAAGTCCTTCGGGGCGATGTCCTCCCGGCGGATCAGGGCGAAGGCGTGCAGCATGCCCGCGAACATGCCGTTCATCGCGCTCAGCAGGGCCACGTCGTGCAGCGCGGCGAAGCCGGGGTCGGCCCCGACGTAGCGGGTGCCGGCCGGGACGGCGAGGGTGTCGCGGTGCTCCTCGAACGCCTCGGGGGAGCCGCTGTAGAAGACGTAGCCGCCGGAGTCCGGGACGCCGATCATCGGCGGTACGGCCATGATCCCGCCGTCCAGGAAACGGGCACCGCGCGCTGTGGCCCAGGCGGCACGGGCCCGGCCCTCGGCGGGGGTGCCGGTGGTGAGGTTCACCAGGTCCCGCCCCGTGAGGTCGGCCCCGTCGAGGGCGTCGTCCACGGAGGCGTCGTCGAGCAGGCACGCGATCACCAGCCGGTGCGCGGCCACCGCCTCGGCGGCGGTCCGGGCGACGGTGGCGCCGTCGGCGGCGAGGGCCTCGGCGCGGGCGGGCGTGCGGTTCCAGACGGTCACCTGGTGACCGGCGGCGAGCCAGGCCCGGGCGAGGGCCGTGCCCATGGCGCCGGCGCCGAGAAGTGTGAGCGGGGTGCGGGAGTCAACTGCGGTGTCGGTCATGGCGTTTAGGCTCTTCGTAGGGGGAGGGCCCGCTCAAGTACGTACTTCGAAGTGGGTGGTTACCCCGGGGGAAGGGTGCAGGCAGCGGCAGGGGAGGTCTGGGGCGTGGGGACGAGGGAACGGCGGCCGGGCGGGTACGTCTGCGGGATCGACGCGGCGATGGACGTCATCGGCGGCAAGTGGAAGGTGCTCATCCTGTGGGCGCTGAACGAGCGGCCCTGCCGCTTCGGCGAGCTGCGGCGGGAGCTGCCGGGCGTCACCGAGAAGGTGCTCGCCTCGCACCTGCGGGAGATGGAGGCCGACGGCCTGGTGCACCGCGAGGCGTACGACGAGGTGCCGCCGCGCGTGGAGTACTCGCTGACACCCCGGGGCCGCTCGCTGAACGCGGCCCTGGAACCGCTGGGCGCGTGGGGGAGGGACAACGTCCTGGGCAGGTCACCGGCTGCCGGTCAGGTGCGCGAAGACGACGACGTTCCCCTGGTAACCGGTGCCGCGTGAGTAGCCGCCCCCGCAGGTGATGAGGCGCAGCTCGGGGCGGTGGGCGGCGCCGTAGACCTTCTCGTCGGGGAAGTCCTTCGCGGCGTACACCTCGACGGCGTCCACGGTGAACACCGCGACGCTGCCGTCCCGCCGGTCCACCTCGATCGTGCTGCCCTTGGCCAGGGCGCCGAGGGCGTAGAAGACGGCGGGTCCCTCGGCGTTGTCGACGTGGCCGGCGACGATCGCGGTGCCTTTCTCGCCGGGGGTGGTGCCGGCCTCGTACCAGCCGGCGAGGTTCTTGCGCGCGGCCGGCGGCACGTCGAGGCTGCCGGTCCGCGTCAGGCCGAGCCCGGTCAGGGGCGCGTCCACCCGGATCGCCGGGATGCGGATGCGGTCGGGCGGTGAGGGCGGCAGCGCGGGCACGGCGGCCTGCTCGCGCGCTCGCCCGTCCTGCCCGGCCCGGGCCTGTGCGGCGGACGGCTGCGGCGGGGCGTGCGTCTCGGCGCCGTTGCGCAGCAGCCACGCCCCGGAGCACAGGGCGAACACGGTGACGGCCGCCATGGCCGCGTTCGCGGGGTTGCGGACGCCGCTGCCGTACCTGGGGGACCTGCGCATACCCACCCTTTCCTGATCTCCGGCCCCGTACCCCCCTCCGGGCCGCGAGGGGCGTCGGACCCGGAGGGGGAGGGGACATGCGGTACCGGCGACGGACAGCGGAGGGTGTCCGTCAGATCCCGTCGCCTCTCGCCCGGCGATGCAGGAGCCAGGTACCGCCCGCGGCGGCGACGGCGAGGGCCGCCACACCGGCCGCGGTCTGCAAGGGATCGGGGCCCAGAGCGCCACCGACCCCCGTCTTCACACTCCCCCGGGGATGCACCTGCTCGCGCCCGGACACCAGCGTGACCACCAGGTCGCCGGTGACCCTCCGACCGCTCCCGCTGCATGTCGCGGTGATCTCGTACGTCCCCGGCTGCGCGCTCGGCGGCACCCGGAACCTGCCGGTCACGTCCTGCCCGTGCGGTCCCGGCGCCAGGCCGAGGGAACCGGCGCCGACCGCGCCGGCGTCACCCGTCGCCGTGCCGTCCGTGCCGCAGGCCGCCGTGCGCACCGTGACCTGCCCGCCCGGCACGACCGAGGACGGCGACACCTCCAGGTCACCGGCGGACGCGCCGTACGCGGGGGCGGCGGCGAGAGCCGCGGCGGCGACGGCGAGCGCGGTACCGGTCAGCGGACGGGCGGTACGTCGCATCGGTGCTCCTTCGCGCTGGTCGGTCGTGCACCTGCCCTTCCGAGGTAACGGGCAGCGGCGCGGCCGCGCTTTCTGAGACGGCGTCAGAATTGGGGTGAACGGGTGTCAGGGGAGGCGGCCCCGACGGTCGCGTCAGGGGCGTTTCGCCAGGTCACGCGGCGTGTGGCGGGCGAGCAGCGGAAATGTGCGGAGCGCGGGTGTGAACGGGTGACCCGCTTCTGTGATGCCGGGCTTGACCTGAAGCAAGGTTGAGGTACGAGTCTGTGCGGCATGAACACAGCCGCTACCACCACAGCCGCGCGCCGGGAGCCCCCGGCCGACCGCCCCCTCCACGTCACCCTCGTCGTCGGCAGCAACCGCCACGGCCGCTTCGGGCCCGTCGTCGCCGACTGGCTCCTGGACCGTCTCCGAGACCGGGACGACCTGGTCGCCGAGGTCGTGGACGTCGCCGAGGCCGAGCTGCCGATGTCCTTCGAACGGACCCCCGAGGCAGCCGCCGCGCTGGCCGGCATCACCCCGAAACTCGCCCGCGCGGACGCCTTCGTGGTCCTCACCCCCGAGTACAACCACTCCTTCCCGGCGGGCCTGAAGAACCTCGTCGACTGGCACTTCTCCGAGTGGCAGGCCAAGCCCGTCGCCCTCGTCTCCTACGGCGGACTGTCCGGCGGTCTGCGCGCCGTGGAGCACCTCCGGCAGGTCTTCGCCGAACTCCACGCCGTGACGGTTCGCGACACCGTCTCCTTCCACAACGCCGGCGCGTCCTTCGACGACCAGGGCACCCTGCACGACCCGACCGGCCCGGACGCCGCGGCCAAGACCATGCTGGACCAACTGGTGTGGTGGGGCCACGCGTTGCGCGAGGCCAGGGCCAACCGCCCGTACGCGACCTGACCCACCCACGGAAGCGGCGCGAAGCACCCGGTAAGGGGCGCGGGGAACTGCGCGAGCAACCACATCGGGCCCGCGGCCGCCGTACGACCGCAACCGCCCTACCGCTCGCGCGGAACCCCCCGCCCCCGTGGAACCCCCTGTCCCCGCGGAGCGCCCCGCCCCCACCACTCCCCACCCTCAATGCGCCGCCCGGCATCCCGCAACCTCGCCGCCACTCCCGCCCCCGCCACATAGACCCACGCCCGGACAGCCACCGCGTCCGCCTCCCGGAGTACCTTCCGCTCCACCCGCACGTACAGGCTCCGCGGATCCCCCGGCACGTACTCCTCCAGCCGGTCCAACTCCGCGAGCAGCGCCCCGTACGCCTCCGGCCGCACCGTCACCAGTTCCCCGCTCACCCCGCCGCCCCCCGGCTCCTCGACCAGGTACGGATAGCCCGGCCCGTCGTACAGCACCGCGTCCGCGAGCCGCCCCGGTTCCTCGGAGAGGGTGCGGCCGCGCAGGAAGAAGTCGTGGTTCACCTCGCCGGGGCGAAGCGTGCCGTAGACGAAGAAAGGCAGGGTCACAGGAACGATTCTGCACCCTCACACACCTCCACAGAGGGGCTATGGACATGCCAGGTCCGCCCCGACTTGACTCGCGATCAACATCAACGCCGCCCCCGGTCGACCCCACGCGACCGGGTGCGCCCGTATGAGGAGACCGATGAGTCGGATACGTCATGTCCGCGGTTCCCGTCTCGCCACCGCCGGTGCCGCCGTCACCGGCACCGCCGCCCTGCTGGCCGCCGCGCTCTCCCCGACCGCCGGCGCGGCCGACAGGCCGACCAGGGCCGAAGCGATCGAGGACGCCGAGACGGTCCTCGCCGACCGGGCCGCGGAACTGGGCCTCACCTCCGCCCAGGAGACGAAGGTCCGGGACGTCATCGTCGACCAGGACGGCACCCGGCACGTCCGCTACGACCGCACCTACCGCCAACTCCCGGTGCTCGGCGGAGACTTCGTGCTCCACCTGAACCCGGACGGCAGCTACCGCGGCACCGACCGCGCGACGAGGTCCGCGCTCTCCCCCACCGGCGTCACCCCGAAGGTGTCCGCCCCCAGGGCCGCCGACCTCGCGGCGGGCCTGCTGCGCGCCGCGCACCTCGGCGAGACCCTGAAGAAGCTGACCGCCAAGCCGCGCCTGGTCGTGGACGCCCTGCACGGCGCCCCGAAGCTGGCCTGGCAGACCGACGCGGTGGCGCACGACGAACTCGGCAACCCGGTCGGGCGCACGGTCCTGACCGACGCGACGACCGGAGCCCGGATCGACGTCTGGGACACCTTGGAGTCGGCGTCGGGCGACGGCGAGTCCCTCTACGGCGGCACGGTTCCGCTGGAGACGACGAAGTCGGGTGCGACGTACCAGCTCAAGGACGCGACGCGCGGCGGCACCTACACCGGCGACGCCGAGAACAAGACGGACCAGTGCCTGCTGACCATCTGTCTGACCCGCGCCCCGGCGACGCTCTTCAAGGACGCCGACAACCACTGGGGCACGGGCGGGACCACCGACCGCGCCACGGCGGCGGTGGACGCCCAGTACGGCACGGACGTCACCTGGGACTACTACAAGAACGTCCACGGCCGCAGCGGCATCGCCGGCGACGGCAAGGGCTCGTACAACCGCGTCCACTACGGCAAGGACTACAACAACGCCTTCTGGGACGACACCTGCTTCTGCATGACGTACGGCGACGGCGACGGCAAGCAGCTGGGCCCGCTGGTGTCGCTGGACGTGGCCGGGCACGAGATGTCCCACGGCGTGACGTCCAAGACGGCGGCGCTGACGTACTCGGGCGAGCCCGGCGGTCTGAACGAGGCCACGTCGGACATCTTCGGCACGCTGGTGGAGTTCTACGCGGACAACGCGAAGGACCCGGGTGACTGGCTCATCGGCGAGAAGGTCGTCCGCTCCGGCCTCGGACGGGAGGCCCTGCGCTTCATGGACAAGCCGTCCCGGGACGGCGAGTCGGCCGACTGCTGGAGCGAGGAGGTGGCCGACCTCGACGTGCACTACTCCTCGGGCGTCGGCAACCACTTCGCGTACCTGCTCGCGGAGGGCAGCGGCAGGAAGACGATCAACGGCGTGACCCACACCTCGCCCACCTGCGACGGCTCCACGGTCCAGGGCATCGGCCGGGCCAAGCTCGGCAAGATCTGGTACCGCGCGCTGACGGTCCACATGACGTCCTCGACGGACTACGCGGGAGCCCGCACGGCGACCCTGAACGCGGCGAAGGACCTCTACGGCGCCGACAGCACCGAGCACAAGGCGGTGGCCGCGGCCTGGAACGCGGTCAACGTGAGCTGACCGTTTCCCGCTCGACCGATCCCTCACCGGCCGCTTCCCGCTCGACCGCTTCCAGCCGCACCGCGCACGCCTTGAACTCCGGCATCCGGGACGTCGGGTCGAGCGCGGGGTTGGTGAGGGAGTTGGCGCGGCCCTCGCCCGGCCAGTGGAACGGCATGAAGACGGTGTCGGGCCGGATGGCGTTCGTGATCCTCGCGGGCGCCACGGCCCGGCCCCGCCGGGACACCACGGCGACCGGGTCGCCCTCGGCCGCCCCCAGCCGGGCCGCGAGCCGCGGGTGGATCTCCACGAACGGCCCGGGCGCGGCGGCGTTCAGCTCCGCCACGCGCCGGGTCTGGGCCCCGGACTGGTACTGCGCGACGACCCGCCCGGTGGTGAGCAGCACCGGGTACTCGTCGTCGGGTTCCTCGGCGATCGCCCGGTGCGAGACGGGCACGAACCGGGCCCGGCCGTCGGGCGTGGCGAAACGGTCCAGGAAGAGGCGGGGCGTGCCCGGGTGCGCGGTGGGGGTCTCCCGGGCGGGGTCGTCGGGCAGCGGCGCGTCGAGCAGGGCGTCCTCGCCCTCCTCCACGGCCGGGCAGGGCCAGAACACCCCGTTCTCCTCCGCGAGCCTGCGGTAGGTGATCCCCGCGTAGTCCGCGGGCCCGCCCGCGCTCGCCCGGCGGAGTTCCTCGAAGACCTCCTCCGGGTCCGTCGGGAAGCCCTTCTCCACGCCCAGGCGGGCGGCCAGCTCGTGCATGACCTCCAGGTCGCTGCGGACGCCCTCGGGCGGGGTGATCGCCCGGCGGCGGAGCAGGACCCTGCCCTCCAGGTTGGTCGTCGTGCCCGTCTCCTCGGCCCACTGCGTGACCGGCAGGACCACGTCCGCGAGGGCCGCCGTCTCCGACAGCACCACGTCGCACACCGCCAGGAAGTCCAGCGACCTGATGCGCTCCTCGACGTGCGCGGCCCGCGGCGCCGACACGACCGGGTTGGACGCCATCAGCAGCAGCGACCTGATGTCCGTGCCCAGCGCGTCCAGCAGCTCGTACGCGCTGCGCCCCGGCCCGGGCAGGCTGTCGGGGTCGACGCCCCACACCTCGGCGACGTGCGCCCGCGCCGCCGGGTCGTCGAGCTTGCGGTAGCCCGGCAACTGGTCGGCCTTCTGCCCGTGTTCGCGTCCGCCCTGCCCGTTGCCCTGCCCGGTCAGGCAGCCGTAGCCCGACAGCGGGCGGCCCGGCCGGCCGGTCGCCAGGCACAGGTTGATCCACGCGCCCACCGTGTCCGTGCCCTTGGACTGCTGCTCGGGCCCCCGCGCGGTCAGCACCATCGCCGACTCCGGCTCGCAGAACAGCCGTACCGTCTCACGCAGTTGGGGAACGGACACCCCCGTGATCCGCTCCACGTACTCCGGCCAGTGCGCCATCGCGGCGGCCCGCGCGTCCTCCCAGCCGGCCGTGCGCTCGCGGACGTACTCCTCGTCCACCCGCCCCTCGGCGATCACCAGGTGCAGCAGGCCCAGGGCGAGCGCCAGGTCCGTGCCCGGCCTCGGCGCCAGGTGCAGATCCGCCTGCTCGGCCGTCCGCGTGCGGCGCGGGTCGATGACGATCAGCGTGCCGCCGTTCTCCTTCAGCTCGGTGAAGAACCGCAGCGACGGCGGCATGGTCTCCGCGAGGTTCGAGCCGACGAGGATCACGCAGCCCGACTTCGGGATGTCCTCCAGCGGGAACGGCAGCCCGCGGTCCAGGCCGAACGCCTTGATGCCGGCGGCGGCGGCCGACGACATGCAGAACCGGCCGTTGTAGTCGATCTGGGAGGTGCCGAGCACGACCCGCGCGAACTTGCCGAGCGTGTACGCCTTCTCGTTGGTCAGCCCGCCCCCGCCGAACACGCCGACCGCGTCCGGCCCGTGCTCCGCGCGCGTGCGGCGCAGTCCCGCGGCGATCCGGTCGAGTGCCTCGTCCCAGGAGGCGGGCACCAGCGTGCCGTCCGCGTCGCGCACCAGCGGCGAGGTCAGCCGGACGTTCCTCGCGAGCACCGCCGGCGCCGTACGGCCCTTGCCGCACAGCGCGCCCCGGTTCACAGGGAAGTCCGCGCGCTCGCTCACCTCGACGGTCCCGTCCGGCGTGGGCGTCAGGTTCATCCCGCACTGCAGGGCGCAGTACGGGCAGTGCGTGGGCGTGGCGGTGTTCTGCATACCGTCCAGCGTGCTTCGGCCGTGTTACGCCCGGGACGGTTCCCTGTTACGCGGCCGGGACGGGGACCTCCCCGCCGCCGGCCCGCCCCCGTGAGGGCACGGGCCCGCCCTCGTGAGGGCACAGGCCTGCCCACCTTCACGTCGCCGCCGACCGGCACGGACGTTGCCTCTGTGACGAAAAACGTCACATGTGGCTCATTGCGTTCCTTTCTTGGCCGATCCGAGCTAGTTGAGTGTTGAAGCAGTAGGGCTACGCTCTCGCTACGCGCAGCGCTCGCACGACTCCGCACGGCGTTCGACACCCGGGCATGCCCGCCGTTCACCCGGCAGCATCCACACGCGGCCGCACCGCCTGTGGCAATCCGACCCTCGAAACAGCCAGGAGGCCACCCGACCATGCCTCTGCGCCACCTCAGCCCCCAGGACCGGCACCTCTTCCGGCAGTTCGGCCGGGGCCCCGACGTCCCCGTCCCCGACCCGCTCCTGCACCACGCCATCGCCCGGCAGGCGACGGCCGCCCCGCACGCCGTGGCCGCCGAGCACCAGGGCACGCACCTGACCTACGGCGAGCTCGACTCGTACGCCGACGCCCTCGCCGCCCGCCTGGTCCGCGAGGGCGTACGGCCCGGCGACCACGTCGGCCTCTTCGTCCGCCGCTCGCTGCCGATGCTCGTCGGCCTGCTCGGCATCCTGAAGGCCGGCGCCGCGTACGTCCCGCAGGACATCGGCCTCGCGCCCCCGGCCCAGCTCACCCACGTCATCCGCACCGCCCGCACCCGCGTCGTCCTCACCACCGCCGAACACGCCCACCGCGTAACGCTGCCGGACGGCCACCTGCTGCTCCCGCTCGACGAACCGCAGCCCCCCGCACCGGCCCCGCGCCCGCGCATCACCGGCGACCACGGCTGCTACGTCCTGTTCACCTCCGGCACCACCGGCCGCCCCAACGGCGTCAAGGTCACCCACCGCAACGTCGCCAACATCCTGCTCACCGCACCGGGCGACCTCGGCATCCGCCCTGGCGACCGGGTCGCCCAGCTCCTCAACATCGCCTTCGACATGGCGGCCTGGGAGATCCTCGGCTGCCTCGCCCACGGTGGCACCCTCGTCATCCGCGGCCGCGACATCGCCGCGGCGGCCCGCACGGCCGACGTGCTCGTCGCGACGCCGACCGTGCTGTCCGGCCTCGACCCCGCCGCCTGCCCCCGGGTGCGCACGGTCGCCGTCGCGGGGGAGCCCTGCCCGCGCCCGCTGGCCGACCGGTGGGCCCGGCAGGCCGCCTTCCACAACTGCTGCGGCCCCACGGAGACGACCATCGTCAACACGATGGGACGCCACGACCCGTCCGCCCCGCTCCTCACCATCGGCCGCCCCACCCCCAACAACACCGTCTACGTCCTCGACGCCGACCGCCGCCCCCTCCCCATCGGCGAGGTGGGCGAGATGTGGGCGGGCGGCGACTGCGTCTCCGCGGGCTACCTCGGCGACGACGCCCTCAACGCCGAGCGCTACGCCCCCGACCCGTTCCTCGGCGGCGGCCGCCGCATGTTCCGCACGAGGGACCTCGGCCGCTGGACTCCCGACGGGCAGCTCGAACACCTCGGCCGTACCGACGACCAGGTCAAGGTGCGCGGCTTCCGGGTCGAGCTGGACTCCGTCTCCTCGGTGCTGGAGTCGGCCGCCGGCTGCACCCGCGCGGTCACCCTGCGGCGCGACGCCCGCACCCTGGTGTCCTTCGTCTGCCCGGCGGACGTCGACCCCGACGCCGCCCGCCGTGCCGTGGCGGACGCCCTGCCGTACTACTGCGTGCCGGAGCGGGTCCTGCCCCTGGCCTTCCTGCCGGAGACCGACCGCGGCAAGGTCGACAAGCAGGCGCTGCTGCGGATGCTCGACGAGCCCCTGGTGGTGGCCCGGTGACCACGTCCCCGCCCCGGGCCCGGCAGGACACCGGCGACCTCCCGCCGCTGCTCCCGGCCGCGCGCCGCGCGCTCAAACACCCGGCCCTGATGCACTACAACCGCCTCGCCGCCCTGGTCCTGCTCGCCAACGCGGCCTTCGCGACGGCGTCCTGGCCGCTGGCCACGCCCACCCTCGGGAACGCCGCCCTCGCCAACCTCGCCCTGGCCGTCCTGATACGCCAGCAGTACGTCATCAACCTGCTCTTCCGGCTGGCGACCGCGGCCCCGACGACCTGGCCGCTGAAGGTCCGCTGGACGCTCGGCAAGGTGTACCACTTCGGCGGACTGCACGTGGGCGGGGCGCTGGCGGGCACGGCCTGGTTCCTGGCACTGACGATCAGCACCCCGGACAGCGCCGCCCGGGCCGTCGGCTGGGCCCTGCTGGCGCTCCTCGCGCTCGTCATCGCCACCGCCCTGCCGCCCTTCCGCGCCCGCCACCACGACCACTTCGAGCGGATCCACCGCTTCGGCGGCTGGACGGCCCTCGCCCTGTTCTGGACGCACACGCTGCTGGCGTCGCCCGGCCCCTGGCAGGTCGGCGTGCTCGCGGTCGTCACCTTCAGCGTCGCCCTGCCCTGGCTGCGGCTGCGCAAGGTGGACGTGCGCCTCGAACGCCCCTCCTCCCACGTGGTGCTGGCCCGCTTCGACCACGGAGAGACCCCCTTCGCGGGCTCGTCCACCGCGATCAGCCGCAGCCCGCTGAAGGAGTGGCACTCGTTCGCCAACGTCCCCACGCCCGGCGAGTCCGGCTTCCGGCTCACCGTCTCCCGGGCCGGCGACTGGACGGGCTCGTTCATCGACGACCTGCCCGAACAGGTCTGGGTCAAGGGCATCACCACGGCCGGCGTCGCCAACATCGAGGTGCTGTTCCGGAAGGTGGTCTACGTCGCGACCGGCAGCGGCATCGGCCCCTGCCTGCCCCACCTGCTCGCCGCCGAGGTCCCCTCCCGCCTGGTCTGGGCGACCCGCGACCCCCGCTCCACCTACGGCGACGCCCTCGTGGACGAGATCCTCGCCGTCCAGCCGCACGCCCTGGTCTGGGACACCTCCCGGCACGGCAAGCCCGACATGGTGCGGCTCGCGCACGAGGCCTACCGGGACTTCGGCGCCGAGGCGGTCATCTGCATCTCCAACAAGAGACTGACCTGGCAGGTGGTCCACGGCCTGGAACGGCGGGGGATTCCGGCGTACGGCGCGATCTGGGACTCGTGACCCCTCGTGAGGAGAAGGCAGATGAACAACCTGAAGGTCGAGCGCCACGGCCGTGTCGTGACCGTGCGCCTGCACCGCCCGCACGTCCGCAACGCGCTCGACGGTGAGCTCCTCGCCGAACTCCTGGACACGCTCCGCCTGCTGGACGCGGACCCCGGGACCGGCTGCTTCGTCGTCACCGGCTCGGAGGGGGTCTTCGCGGCGGGTGCCGACATCAAGGAGATGGCCCCCAGGTCGGCTGTCGAGATGGCGGCCGAGGACTACTTCGCCGCCTGGGAGGAGTTCGCCGACCTGCGTACCCCGAAGATCGCGGCCGTCAACGGCCCGGCGCTGGGCGGCGGTTGCGAGCTGGCGATGATGTGCGACCTGATCATCGCGGGGGAGTCGGCGGTCTTCGGCCAGCCGGAGATCAAGCTGGGCGTGATCCCCGGTATCGGCGGCACCCAGCGGCTGACCCGGCTGGTCGGCCGGGCCAAGGCGATGGACCTGGTCCTCACCGGCCGCACGATGGACGCGCGGGAGGCTGGAAGCTGCGGTCTCGTCTCCCGAGTGGTCCCGGACGACCGGGTCGTGCCCGAGGCCCTCGAAGCGGCGGCGACGATCGCCTCGTACGGCCGCCTGGCCGTCCGGGCGGCCCGCGAATGCGTCGACCAGGCCCTCGAAACCGGCCTGCGCGACGGCATCCGCTTCGAACGCCGCGTCTTCCACGCCCTGTTCGCCACCGATGACCAGAAGGAGGGGATGACGGCGTTCCTGGAGAAACGCCCGCCCGTCTTCCGAGGGCGCTGACAGCCGGGGCGGGAGACGCGGAGCGCGCCGGCCGCGCTCCCGCCCCGGGCCGTTTTCAAGGGCTGTGCCTGGTCAGGGCACGCCCCGGATCAGCACTCGTACGCGTAGTACGGCTCGTCGCCCGCGTCCAGACCGATGCGTCCGACCCCGCCGGGGCCGATCTGGATGCACGACGGGTCCCAGCCGTCGACTTCCACGCTGGCGGAGATGGTGTGCCCGCACACGTTGTGGATGTCCGCCCACCCGGGGCCGTAGGCGCCGAGCTTGGCGCACCCCGGCTCCGGAGCCCGGACCGCCCCGGCCGCCGCGGGCGCGCTGCTGGCCGTGCCGGCCGCCATGCCCGTCAAACCCGTACCGGGAGAACGTCCGGATTCATCCGAGAGGCCTTTCGGCCCTGGCCAACGCCTGCTCCACGCCCGGCTCCCGCGGCCCCAGGAACCGGGGATCCGGCCGGAACACCGCGTCGAGGGCGGCCTTCCCGGCGGCGAAGATCTCCCGGGTGCCCCCGTAGTACCAGGTCGCGTCATGCACCGCGTCCACCCCGACCCCGTACGACTCCACCCCCGCCGCCTGACAGAGCGCCACCGCCCGCCGGATGTGGAACCCCTGGCTGATCAGCACGGCCTCGTCCACACCGAAGATCTTCTTCGCCCGCACGCACGAGTCCCAGGTGTCGAACCCGGCGTAGTCGCTGACGATCCGCCCGTCCGGCACCCCGTGCCGCGTCAGGTACCCGCGCATCGCGTCCGGCTCGTCGTAGTCCTCCCGGCTGTTGTCCCCGGTGACGAGCACGACCTCGACCCGCCCCTCGCGGTACAGCTCCGCCGCCGTGTCCAGCCGGTGCGCGAGATACGGCGAGGGCTCCCCGTCCCACAGCCCGGCACCGAACACCACGGCCACATCGGTCCGCGGCACATCGGCCGTCGTCCGCAGCCGGTCACCCGCCGTGACGTACATCCAGGTCGCCGGGAGCAGCCCCAGCACGCACCCCGCCATCACGGCCTGCACCAGCCGCCGCCGCCCCCGCCGGGTACGCGGCAGCCGCGGTCTGCGAAACGCCGGAAGACGCATCGGACGGTCCCTCCCCAGGTCGGCTCTCGACAGTCAGGGACGCCCGGCGGGGCCGCCCGGTTCGTCCGCGGCCGCGTGACCAGCTTCACCCCGCTCGTGGAAACCCCAGCTCACCGCTCCTCACACACCCCCTGTCCCGCATGGTGAACCCCTGGAAAACACCCGTGACGCCCACGCAACGGGAAGGCAACGTGCCGCCGCGACCATCGACACATGCCCAGCCAGCTCAGCCTCGTCCCGCCGCCCGCCACGCGCCGCCCGGCCCCGCCCGCCCTCGTCGTCGTGGCCCACGGCAGCCGCGACCCGCGCGCGCTGAGCACCGTCCGCGCGCTCCTCGACCGGGTCCGCGCGCTGCGCCCCGACGTGCCGGTGCACCTCGGCCACATCGAACTCAACGCCCCCCTGCTCCCCGACACGCTCGCCGCCCTCGGAGACACGGAAGGGGTCCTCGTCCCGCTCCTCCTCAGCCGCGGCTACCACGTCAAGCAGGACATCCCCGACATGGCCGCGGCCTCCCCGGCCCGCACCCACCTGGCGGCCCCTCTGGGCCCGCACCGCCTCCTGGTGGACGCCCTCCAGGCCCGCCTGACGGAGGCAGGCTGGGGCGCGACCCCCCGCCGCACCAGCGCGGTCGTCCTCGCCGCGGCCGGCTCCCGCGACCCGGACGCGAAGACGGACACCGCCCGCACGGCCCACCTCCTCGCCGCCCGCCTGGGCGTCCCGGTCCTCCCCGCCTACGCCTCCGCGGCGACACCGACGGTGGACCAGGCCGTCCGCACCCTCCTCGCCCGGGGCCGCCGCCACATAGCCCTGGCCTCCTACTTCACGGCCCCCGGCCGCTTCGCCACGGAGTGCGCCCAGAAGGCCCCCTGGATAGCGGCGGCCCCCCTGGGCACGCACCCGTCGATGGCCCAACTGCTCCTGCACCGCTACGACGAGGCCCTGGCCACCCGGGCTCTCGAGGCACCAGCACTGGCCACGGCCTGACCCTCGTGCCATGACCGCCCCGGTCAGCAGACGGGAGTCGCCCGAGGCCGTTCGCGCACAGCTGCCGGCTCAGCCGCAGGGGTCGTGGTATTCGAGGTCGGGGAAGGCCTTCGTCCAGACCCCGCGCGGGGCGCTCCCGGGCCGTACCGCGCAGAGCAGTCCCGCCAGCCGGTCGGGATCCGTGGGCAGCAGGACGAGTTGGCCGCCGAGCCCGGCGCTCGGGCCGGGGCCGGTGGACAGGGCCAGGTCCTCCCCGTCCGGGCCGACCTGCAGGACGGAGAAGCCGCCGATTCCCTCCGTCACCGCGGGGACGTCGTAGACCAGTTCGAAGTCGCCGGTGCGCGGGGTGTCCGAGGACGCGTCGGCCGTGAACTCCCAGACGGCGAGATCACGTGCGCCGGTCTCCTCCTGCCAGGCCGCGACCACCCCGCCCTGCCGTGTGTCACCCGACGTGACGCCCTCCATGAGGAAGTGTGAGCCGGGCAGGCCGGCCGGCGGGTCCTTGCCGCCGTCGGACGCGGGCTCGTCGAGGTCCCACACGCGGGGCTGCCCGATCTTGGCGGGCAGGGTCACCACGAAGCGGTGGTCCAGGACGGTGAAGGCGACAGTGGCCCGCTGACGGTCGACGGTCACGTCGTCCCTGAGCCTGTGGGCCGTCGCCGTGGGGGACAGCCGGTAGACCGCCAATCGTTCGTCCGCATTCGGGCCTTCGGCCGGCTTCACCAGCAGCAGGGCCTGCTGCCTCCCCTCTGGGGGCAGGGCGAACGAGGCGGAGCCCGGCACTTTCTGCCCTCGGCGGGGGCCGTCCGGCCGGTCGAGGCTCCACAACTGCGTGCCTTCGGTGGACATGACCGCGAGGACGTCCGGCGAGGCGAACACCGGCGTGATGGCGCCCTTGGTGTCCACCGGCACCGATCCGGTGCGGCGTGGCCGGTCGGGGCGGCTGACGTCCCACATGACCAGAGGGCCGTCCTCGCCGGTCTGGAGGGCCAGGCGGTCACCGTCCGCCGAGATGGCGGTGGGACCGTCCGTTCCCGTGAAGACGTGCCGGAGTTCGGGCCGGTCGCCGGACAGGTCCCACAGGCCGGTCCGCCGGCCGTCCGGGTCCCGGGCCAGGAAGAGCGACCCGCCGGGCAGGAAGGCGACGGATCGCCACGGCGCGGGCACCGTGGCCACCTTCCGGAACGTGGTTCCGGTCAGCCGCCAGATGGTGGTGGTCTTCCGATTCTCGTCGTCGGTGGCGAGAAGACGATGTTCCGGCGCGAAGGAATCACCAGGGCCGGACCGGCCTGCGCTGGTGAAGGCCCCGTCCACACTGTGCGGCGGCGGACTCCACAGATGGACTCCGCCCTTCTCGTCACCGGTCACCACGCCCCGCCCGTCCGGCCGGTAGGCCACGGCGACCAGCGGCACGTTGCCGGGCAGCACTTCACCCTTCATGAAGTCATCCGGTGCCGGTGCGACGTCGCTGTTCCGGTACATCCACGCGTTGCCGTCCGTGGAGCCCGCCCCGACGAGGTGGCGGCCGTCCGGGGAACGGGCGATCTGCCAGTACAGGCCGTCAGCGGGGTTGCCCCGGGCGCGGAATCCCTCAGGCTCCTTCACCCGATCCGGGTCGGACACGTCGAGCGTCACGATGCCGCGGCCGGGCAGGGCGGTGGTCAGCGACCGGCCGTCGGCACTGAAGACCGTCGCGATGGCCGACCTCCGCAGGGTCGTGCGCAGCCGGGGCCTGGTGGGGTCGGTGGTGTCCCAGAGCTGGACCCTGTCCCGTCCCCCGGGCTTGGTGACCGCGGCCGTGACGGCGAGCAGCTTCCCGTCGGGCCGCCACGCGACCGCCAGCAGGTCGCGGGAGTCGTCGGACATCCGCACGGTGTGCGCGGCCGGAGCGGCCGGATCGCGCAGGTCCCACAGCACCATGCGGCCCCGGCCCAGCGGAACGGCCAGTGTCGTGCCGTCCGCGCTGAGAGCGGGCCGGTACGGCCGTTCGAGGCCCTCGGTGGTCGCGCGGGCCGTGCGACGGGGGCGGTCGACCTGACGGAGGTCGTAGACCTGGAGGTCCTTGACGGTCTGGACGTACAGGTGGCGGCCGTCGGGTGCCCAGAAGACGGACGAGTTCGTGCCGACGCGGATCACCGGGCCGGGGCGAGGACGGTACCGGTCGCCGGTGTGCCAGAGCCGCACGGTGCCGTCCCGGCTGGAAGTGGCCAGCACCGCGCCGTCCGGGCGGTAGGCGACGGAATAGATGGCCTTGGTGTGTCCGGCGAGCCTGGTACGGACCGGAGTCAGGGCGGAGCGCACCAGGCTGGCCTTCGCCTCTTCGGTGGGCGAGGCCCGGTACGCGGTCAGGCTCAGGTCGAGCGCGGCCGCCGGGTCCTGGGCGCGGAGCACGTCGGCCTGCGCCGCGATCCTCTTGGAGTCCAGGACGGCGGCCTGTTCCCGGGACTTCTCGCGTTCCGTGTAGGCGAGCGTCCCGACCACGGTGAGGAGGAGGGCGAGAGCGAGGACGCCGCCGGTCAGCAGTGCGCGGGTGAGCTTGCGTCGGCGGTCGGCCCGCAGACTGCTGTGCAAGAACTCCCGTTCGAGGGCGGTGAGTACGGGCGGCGCGTCACCGCCGGCGTCCTCGTCGTCCGCGGGCGCAGTGCCCGACGGGGGCGGATCCGAGGGGACGTCGGGCAGTGTCCGCTGGGCGGGCAGGCGCTGGGAGGCGTCCGGTCCCTTTCCGGGTGCGGCGGCCCACGCGCGCACCGCGGACAGGCGGCTACCGGTGTACAGGTAGTCGCGGTGGCGGTGCCCGGCGTCCCAGGCATGGGCGGCCTCGGTCAGTTGCTGTCGGGCGAGCAGGCGGGCACGGGCGCCCAGGATCCAGGTGCGCAGGTCGGTCCAGGCGTACAGCAGTGCCTCGTGGGCGATGCGCAAGCCGTCCTGGTCCAGCGTGATGAGGCTCTTCTCCCGGAGCGACTCGCAGACGGCGCGCAGCCGATCCCGCTCGGCCGGTCCGTGTGCCGCCAGCACGTCCTCGAAGGTGACGCGTCGAGCGACGGGTTCGCCGGTGGGCGTGAGGTGCACGAGGCTGAGCAGCAGCGTCCGCAGCGATCGGCGCTCGGCGGGGGCGAGACTGTCGTACAGGCTTTTGCAGGACTCCGTGACCGATTTCCAGATGCCGCCGGTGGCCTGGTAGCCGGCCAGGGTCATCCTGGCGCCCGAGCGGTTCACCCAGGTCCGCTGCAGAGCATGCGCCAGGAGCGGCAGGGCCGCGGCCGGCCGCTCCTCGACGGATGTGTCCCCGTCCGGCCGTCGCAGGTCCGCCAGGATGCGGTCGACCAGGCCGGGCTCCAGATCCAGCCCGCCCCGCTCGGCGGGACCCTCGATGGCCTCCCTGAGCGCCGGGCCGTCCAGCGGGGCACAGTGCACCGGAGGGGTGGCGGAGAGGGCGGCGCGCAGTCCGGGGTCGGCGAGGCATTCGCCGTAGAAGTCGGCTCTGACGGCGAGCACGATCCGGGGACGCGCGTCGCCGGGCCCGGCCTGCTCGCCGTCGGCGCTGCCGGCCACCAGACGGAGGAAGTTCGCCCGCTCGTTCTTCGCAGCAGTGGTGAAGATCTCCTCGAACTGGTCGATCACCAGCACTCGGGGGACGGCGACCGTGGGGAGCCGGTCCTGCTCGTGGTCCACCCGCGCGTCCGCCTGCGGGGCGGGGAAGCGCCCGGCGGCCAGCTCCGCCAGCACCGTCTCCGGCGGCAGTCCCGTCGCCTCGGCCCATTGACTCGCCAAGGACCGCAGCGGTGTCCTGCCGGGCGACAACATCCGTAAGACGGGCCAGGCACGCGTCCGTCCCCTCGCGTGGTAGTGGTCCAGCCGTGCCAGCAGCCCGGCCCCGAGGAGGGAGGATTTGCCCGCGCCGGAGGCTCCCAGGACGATGACGGGCCGGCGCTCCGCGTCCGGTGCCTCGACCGCATCGGTCAGCCGGTCCAGTTCACGGTCGCGGCCGAAGAACCAGGTGCTCTCCTTCGGCCCGAGCGGCCGCATGCCGAAGTAGGGGCACGGCAGCTCGGCCGGCGGGTCGGCGGCGGGCGGACCGGGAAACCGGTAGGCGCGGTTCGGCGCGACGACCAGTCCACCGAGGGATCCCTCGCTGGACACGTGGGGGCGGGTGCTGTCGTCGGACTTCTCTTCGATGCCGCGGTGGAGCCGTTCCAGGGTGAGCATCGGCGGCCCGGCCGGGTCGCCGTCACGCAGCAGGCTGATGAGCTTCCCCCCGAAGAGCGTGTGCCGTTGCCCCTCCGGAGCGAAGGACGGGGCGTAGGACGACGCCGAGGCGAGGAGGAAGCTGCCCGACGGGCGGACCCGGACGTAGGGGCCGGCGGCGCCCGGGCCGTGCGGCGCCTGAGAGATGCCGGAGAAGCAGCAGTCCAGGACGACGACGCTGCCGAAGGGCGCCTCCTCCAGCAGGCCCTTGACCGTCTCGTACGGGACCGCCGCGGCGACCCGCTGGGCGTCCATGGACCCGTGGGTCGCGAGGTACAGCTTGTCGCCCGGCCCCAGCAGCCCGTGCCCGACGTGGCAGAACAGCACCACGCCGTCGGCCTCCTCGCAGGCCCGGGTGACCGCCTCGACGACGACCTCCGGACCGGCGTCGGAGGGTATGCGCACGACATGCTCCGAGGGCATCCCGCAGAGTTCGTGGAGCAGTCGGGCCAGGTCGTCGAGGGTGGTGTCCACCCCGGGCAGGTCCGGCAGCCGCGAGCCCTTCCGGTGGTGCCCGGTGCCGACGAGCACGGCCCGGGCGCCGACGAGGCTGAGCCCGGATCCGGCCGGGTCCGGACGCACGTGCCCTGGGGCCGTCACAGGGCCGGTGTCCCGCCGTCCGTACCCGCTCCCGGACGGCGGGCGGGGTCGGTCGGCGTGGCGGCCGGCCGGTGCGCCGGGTCAGGCGCCCCGCCGGCGCCGGAGTCCGGAGCCCGGCGCTCGGGATCGGCGACCGCGGTATCCGGCAGCGATTCCAACTGGGCGGCGAGTTGGCCGGCGAGCGCCTCCACCTGGGCGGGGTCCATCGCGCGCACCTGGGTGGACGTCACGCTGATCTGGGTGCCGTCCGGCCGGGTCAGGGTCACCGACTGGTCGCCCTTCCGGCTCTGCACCCAGGCGATGACAGCGCCCGCCAGCACGCTCGCCACCCCACCCGGGGCCAACAGCGCGAGCAGGGCGTCCGCGGCCAGTCCCATCGTGCCCGGGGGAGGCGGCGCGGAGGCGTCCGCCCGTGTCACGCGGCCCCGCAGGCGAGGCTGTGCGGTGAGCCACCGCCGCAGGTCCTGCACGTCTGCGGTGCCTGTCGTCTCTACGGTGACGTGGGTCTCCACAGCCATTCCCTCACCCGGAGAAGGTGCCAACGTGTCACAAGATGATAGGCGCGACACGGTTGCCCTGACTGACCACTGACGAGACGTCACCTGAGAGACACCCGCCACACAACGGAACCCGGCACACGCTCAGGCGCACGGCACACCCATGCCCGTACTGTCGACCCATGGCAGGCACCCCGACGAACCCCCCGGCCTACGACCCGACGTCAGTCGACCGCTGGGCCCCGGAACCAGACAAGCGCCCCGGCCGCACCGCCTTCCAGCGCGACCGGGCCCGCGTCCTGCACAGCGCCGCCCTGAGAAGGCTCGCCGGCAAGACCCAAGTGGTGACGCCCGGCACGCTCGGCCCCGCCTGGGACGCCAGCCCCCGCACCCGCCTCACCCACTCCCTCGAATGCGCCCAGGTCGGCCGCGAACTGGGCGCCGCCCTCGGCTGCGACCCTGACCTCGTGGAAGCCGCCTGCCTCTCCCACGACCTCGGCCACCCGCCCTTCGGCCACAACGGCGAACAGGCCCTCAACGAGTTCGCGGCCGACTGCGGCGGCTTCGAGGGCAACGCCCAGTCCCTCAGACTCCTCACCCGCATCGAACCCAAACGGTTCACCCCGGAGGGCTCCGTCGGCCTCAACCTCACCCGCGCCGCCCTCGACGCCGCCACCAAGTACCCCTGGCCCCGCGGCGCCCACCCCACCGACCCGACGTCGCACAAGTTCGGCGTCTACGAGGACGACCGCCCCGTCTTCGACTGGGTCCGCAAGGACGCCCCCGGCACCCGCACCTGCTTCGAGGCGCAGGTCATGGACTGGTCCGACGACGTCGCCTACTCGGTGCACGACGTGGAGGACGGCCTGCACGCCGGTCACATCGACCCGAACTGCCTGCACGCGGAGCCCGAACGCCAAGACGTCTTCCAGGTCGCCCGCGGCCGGTACGTCCCCGCCGACACCGACCCCGCCGAACTCGCCGAGGCCCTCGACCGGCTCCTCGCCCAGGAGTGGTGGCCGCACGGCTACGACGGCACCGCCGTCGCCCAGGCCCGGCTGAAGGACGCCACCAGCCAGCTCATCGGCCGCTTCTGCCTGGCCGCCGAGACCGCGACCCGCGCCGCCTACGGCACCGGCCGGCTCACCCGGTACGCCGCCGAACTGGTCGTCCCGCGCGCGACCCGCATGGAGTGCGCCGTCCTCAAGGCCGTCGCCGACCTGTACGTCATGCAGCGCGCCGAGCAGGAGCGGCTGCGCGCCGACCAGCGCGTCGTCGTCGCCGAACTGGCCGAGGCGCTCACCGCCCGCGCCCCGGACGGCCTGGACCCGCAGTTCCGCGCCCTGTTCGACCGGGCGCCGGACGACCGCGCCCGCAAGCGGGTGATCGTCGACCAGATCGCCTCGCTCACGGACACCTCGGCCCGTTCGCTTCACGCCCGTCTGACGGGGCACGCATGAGACTGACGGGAAACGAGGGGTTCCAGCACGCCCGATGGTGACCCTCCGTGGCCTGATCGGGTCACTCCCTCTTCCCGCATCACGCTCCGTGCGGGACGCTCGCAAGTGGCGACACCCGCTGTTTTCCGGGGAGACACCCCCCGACCCCCCGTAGGAGGCATCAAGTGGTCGACGCGGATCAGACATTCGTCATCGTCGGAGGCGGACTGGCCGGCGCCAAGGCGGCCGAGACGCTCCGCGAGGAGGGCTTCACCGGCCGCGTGATACTGATCTGCGACGAACGGGACCACCCCTACGAGCGCCCGCCGCTGTCCAAGGGCTACCTCCTCGGCAAGGAGGAACGCGACAGCGTCTTCGTGCACGAGCCCGCCTGGTACGCGGCGCACGACATCGAGCTGCACCTCGGCCAGACCGTCGACGCGATCGACCGCACGGCCAGGACCGTCCGCTTCGGCGACGACGGCACGGTCGTCCGCTACGACAAGCTGCTCCTGGCGACCGGCGCCGAGCCCCGCCGCCTCGACATCCCGGGCACGGACCTGGCCGGCGTCCACCACCTGCGCCGCCTCGCCCACGCCGAGCGCCTCAGGCACGTCCTGACCCACCTCGGCCGGGACAACGGCCACCTCGTGATCGCGGGCGCCGGCTGGATCGGCCTGGAGGTCGCGGCGGCGGCCCGCGAGTACGGCGCGGAGGTCACCGTGGTCCACCGCGGGCCGACCCCGCTGCACTCCGTCCTCGGCCCCGAGCTGGGCCAGCTCTTCGCCGAGCTGCACCGCGACCACGGCGTCCGCTTCCACTTCGGGGCCCGGCTCACCGAGATCGTCGGCCAGGACGGCATGGTCCTCGCGGCCCGCACGGACGACGGCGAGGAGCATCCGGCGCACGACGTCCTCGCCGCGATCGGCGCGGCCCCGCGCACCCACCTCGCCGAGGCGGCCGGCCTGGAGGTCGCCGACCGCGCCCACGGCGGCGGCATCGTCGTCGACGAGCGGCTGCGCACCTCCGACCCGGACATCTACGCCACCGGCGACGTCGTCTCCTTCCCGCACGCCCTCTTCGACACGCGGCTGCGCGTGGAGCACTGGGCCAACGCCCTCAACGGCGGCCCGGCGGCGGCGCGCTCCATGCTGGGCCGCGACGTGACGTACGACCGCGTGCCCTACTTCTTCTCCGACCAGTACGACCTGGGCATGGAGTACTCCGGCTGGGCACCGCCGGGCAGCTACGACCAGGTGGTGATCCGGGGCGACGCGGGCAAGCGCGAGTTCATCGCGTTCTGGCTGAAGGACGGCCGGGTGCTGGCGGGCATGAACGTGAACGTGTGGGACGTCACAGACAAGATCCAGCGCCTGGTCCGTTCCCGGGCCCAGGTCGACACCGAGGCCCTCGCAGACCCGCACGTGCCGCTCGACAGCCTGGCCCCATAGCCGTCGGGAGCCGTCAGAGCTGTCAGTCCACCACCGTAGAATTCACGCGTGGCAGGACGGATCAACGACGAGGACGTGAAGGCGGTACGGGACGCGGTCCCGATCGACGCCGTGGTGTCCGAGTACCTCCAGCTGCGCAACGCGGGCGGCGGCAACCTCAAGGGTCTCTGCCCGTTCCACGACGAGAAGTCGCCCTCCTTCCAGGTCAGCCCCGCCAAGGGCCTGTTCCACTGCTTCGGCTGCCAGGAGGGCGGCGACACCATCACGTTCGTGATGAAGATCGACCACCTCACGTTCTCGGAGGCGGTCGAGCGCCTGGCCGGCCAGGCGGGCATCACCCTGCGCTACGAGGAGGGCGGCTACAACCCCTCACACCAGCGCGGCGAACGCATCCGCCTGGTCGAGGCCCACAAGATCGCCGCCGAGTGGTACGCGGAACAGCTCGCCACCAGCCCCGAGGCCGACACCGGCCGCGTCTTCCTCGCCGAGCGCGGCTTCGATCAGGCCGCCGCCGTCCACTTCGGCGTCGGCTACAGCCCCCAGGGCTGGGACCACCTCACGCGCTACCTGCGCGGCAAGGGCTTCACCGACAAGGAGCTCCTGCTCTCCGGCCTCTCCCAGGAGGGCCGCCGCGGCCCCATCGACCGCTTCCGCGGCCGCCTGATGTGGCCCATCCGCGACATCGGCGGCGACGTCGTCGGCTTCGGCGCCCGCAAGCTCTACGAGGCGGACAACGGCCCCAAGTACCTCAACACGCCCGAGACGGCGATCTACAAGAAGTCCCAGGTCCTCTACGGCATCGACCTGGCGAAGAAGGACATCGCCAAGGCGTCCCGCGCGGTCGTCGTCGAGGGCTACACGGACGTCATGGCCTGCCACCTCGCCGGTGTCACCACCGCCATCGCCACCTGCGGCACCGCCTTCGGCGGCGACCACATCAAGATCCTCCGCCGCCTCCTCATGGACAACGGCTCGGCCCGCGTCATCTTCACCTTCGACGGCGACGCCGCCGGCCAGAAGGCGGCCCTGCGCGCCTTCGAGGACGACCAGAAGTTCGCCGCCGAGACGTACATCGCCATCGCCCCCGACGGCATGGACCCCTGCGACCTGCGCCTCGCCAAGGGCGACGAGGCCGTCGCCGACCTGGTCGAACCCCGCACGCCGCTCTTCGAGTTCGCCCTGCGCCAGATCGTGAGCCGCTACGACCTCGACACCCCGGCGGGCCGCGCCGCCGCGCTGGACGAGGCCGCCCCGATCGTCGCCCGCATCAAGAACAGCGGCGCCCAGCACGAGGTCGCCGTGCAGCTCGCCGGCATGCTCGGCATCCTCGACACGCAGTTCGTGGTCAAGCGCGTGGCCCAGCTGGCCCGCTGGGCCCGCGAACGCGGCGGCAAGTCCGGCCCCGGCCTTGAGCGGCACCGCCAGGGGCAGCAGTACGCCGGCCCACCCCAGCAGACCGCCCCCCGCGGCCCGGCCCTCAACCTCCGCAACCCCGTCTACGCCACCGAACGCGAACTGCTCAAACTCGCCCTGCAGCGGCCCGAGCTGGTCTCCCCGGCCTTCGACGCGTACGGCGTCGACGAGTTCACGGCCCCGCCCTACGCCGCCGTACGCCAGGCCATCCTGGACGCGGGCGGCGCCGAACCGGGCGTCGCGGACCCGCAGGACTACCTGGTCAAGGTCCGCGAGGCCGCCCCGGACGACGCGGTCCGCGCGATGGTGACGGAGCTGGCCGTCGAGGCGATCATGCTGCACAAGGGCGTGAAGGGCGTCGACGAGACGTATGCCGGCGCCCAGTTGGTGACGGTCCGCCGCCGGGCCGTGGAGCGCCGCATCCGCGACATCACCGGCCAGCTCACCCGCCTCGGCACGAACGGCGACCCGGCCCAGCTGGCCGCCGTCCAGAACGAGCTGTGGGTCCTCCAGCAGTACGACCAGAACCTGCGGGAGCACGGCGCCGCCGCGCTCTGACGTCACCGCGCGGTCACGGACGGGAAGCAAAAAGTCATCGCACGCCCCTCGTGGCGACGATGTGTCTTACCCCACACTGGGTTGCGGTGCCTGAGTCCTCGGAGCGCGGCCGATCCGTCACCGACGGGTCCCAGATCCCCGCGGTTCCGCTCATCGCGTACGGGACGGAAAGCGGCGAGGCCGTCGACTCCGCCCCCGAAGTACCGCTGCCGCACCCCCTGGCAGCGATCATCCTGGAGGTCGCCCCCGTGCAGACCCAGACCCTCACCCAGACCGACGTCGGTGCCGCCCTCGGCGCCGACGGCACAGCCCCGGACGCGGAGGCCGACGCCCTGTCCGCGGTCCCGGCGCAGAACCGCGTCACGCACCACCCCGAGACGGAGCCGGAGGAGCCGCCCGCCGAGGCCGTCGAGGCCGCCGAGTCCGTCGAGACGGCCGAGCCTCCCGAAGCCGTCGAACCGCCCCCGGCCCGCACCGAGACCGGCGGCCCCTCCTCGGACCTCTTCCGCCAGTACCTGCGGGAGATCGGCCGCATCCCCCTGCTGACCGCGGCCGAGGAGGTCGAACTCGCCCGCCGCGTCGAGGCCGGCCTGTTCGCCGAGGAGAAGCTGAGCAACACCCCCGACCTCGACAGCCAGTTGGCGCTGGACCTCGACCGCCTCGTGGTCATGGGCAGGATGGCCAAGCGCCGCCTCATCGAGGCCAACCTGCGCCTGGTCGTCTCCGTCGCCAAGCGCTACGTCGGCCGCGGCCTGACCATGCTCGACCTCGTCCAGGAGGGCAACCTCGGACTCATCCGCGCCGTCGAGAAGTTCGACTACGCCCGCGGCTACAAGTTCTCCACCTACGCCACCTGGTGGATCCGCCAGGCCATGTCCCGCGCCCTGGCCGACCAGGCCCGCACGATACGGGTTCCGGTGCACGTCGTGGAGCTCATCAACCGCGTCGTCCGCGTCCAGCGCCGGATGCTCCAGGAGCGGGGCTACGAGCCGACGCCCGAGGAGGTCGCCGCGCACCTGGACCTGCCGCCGGAGCGGGTCGGCGAGGTGCTGCGCCTCGCCCAGGAGCCGGTGTCGCTGCACGCGCCGGTCGGCGAGGAGGACGACGTCGCCCTCGGCGACCTCATCGAGGACGGCGACGCGACCTCTCCGGTGGAGTCGGCGGCGTTCCTGCTGCTCAGGGAGCACCTGGAGGCGGTCCTGTCCACCCTGGGGGAGCGGGAGCGGAAGGTGGTCCAGCTCCGCTACGGGCTGGCGGACGGCCGCCCCCGCACGCTGGAGGAGATCGGCCGCATCTTCGGCGTGACCAGGGAACGGATACGGCAGATCGAGTCCAAGACCCTGAACAAGCTGCGGGATCATGCCTTCGCGGACCAGCTGCGGGGTTATCTGGACTGATGTCGTCCGCGGGCCGGTGAGGGTTGGTCGCGCAGTTCCCCGCGCCCCTGAAGGGACGTCAGCCGCACGTACTCAAGGGGCGCGGGGAACTGCGCGATCCGCCCCCACCGGCCCGCAGCCGCCCCGCGACCCCACTCGGCACCCCCGTGACGCGACTCAGTCCACTTCCGCCACCGCCTGCGCAAACTGTGCCTGGTACAGCCGCGCATACGCCCCGCCGGCCGCCAGCAGCTCGCTGTGCGTGCCCTGCTCGACGATCGCCCCGTTCTCCATGACCAGGATCGCGTCGGCGTCCCTGATCGTGGAGAGCCGGTGCGCGATGACGAACGAGGTCCGCCCGTGCGCGAGTTTCGCCATGGCCTTCTGGATCAGCACCTCGGTCCGGGTGTCGACGGAACTCGTCGCCTCGTCCAGCACCAGGATCACCGGGTCGGACAGGAACGCCCGCGCGATGGTGATGAGCTGTTTCTCACCGGCGCTGACACCCGTGCCCTCGTCGTCGATCACCGTGTCGTACCCGTCCGGCAGCGTCCGGATGAACCGGTCCGCGTGTGCCGCCCGGGCCGCCTCCTCGATCTCCCCGCGGGTCACCTTCCGGGCCGCCCCGTACGCGATGTTCTCCGCGATCGTGCCGCCGAACAGCCAGGTGTCCTGCAGCACCATGCCGATGCCGGCCCGCAGCTCGTCCCGGGACATCCGCGCGATGTCGACGCCGTCGAGAGTGATGCGCCCGCCGGTGACCTCGTAGAACCGCATGAGCAGGTTGACCAGGGTCGTCTTGCCCGCGCCGGTCGGGCCGACGATGGCCACCGTCTGCCCGGGCTCGACCTTCAGCGACAGGCCCTCGATGAGCGGCTTGTCGGGGTCGTAGCGGAACGACACGTGCTCCAGCGCCACCTGCCCGCGCAGCTCCTCGGGCCGCACGCCCGGCACCGGGTCGGCACTCTGCTCCTCCGCGTCGAGCAGTTCGAAGACCCGCTCGGCGGAGGCGACACCCGACTGCACCAGGTTCGCCATGGACGCGACCTGCGTCAGCGGCATGGAGAACTGCCGCGAGTACTGGATGAACGCCTGCACATCACCGATGGACAGCGAACCCGAGGCGACCCGCAGCCCGCCGACGACCGCGACCAGCACGTAGTTCAGGTTCGACACGAACATCATCAGCGGCTGCATGATCCCGCTGTTGAACTGCGCCCGGAACCCCGCCTCGTACAGCGCGTCGTTCTGCTCGGCGAACTGCTGCGCCGACTCCTCCTGCCGCCCGAACACCTTCACCAGGGTGTGCCCGGTGTACATCTCCTCGATGTGCGCGTTCAGCTTGCCCGTGGAGCGCCACTGCTGCACGAAGTGCGGCTGCGACCGCTTGCCCACGCGCGTGGCCACCACGTACGACAGCGGCACGGTCACCAGCGCGACCAGCGCCAGGATCCAGGAGACGTAGAACATCATCGCGAGGACGCCGATGATGGTCAGCACCGAGTTGATGAGCTGCCCCATCGACTGCTGCAGCGTCTGCCCGATGTTGTCGATGTCGTTCGTCGCGCGGGACAGCACCTCGCCGCGCTGCCGCTTGTCGAAGTAGGACAGCGGCAGCCGCGACAGCTTCGTCTGCACGTCCTCGCGCATCCGGAACATGGTGCGGTTCACCGCCCGGTTCACCAGCCGCGTCGCCACCGCCATCAGCAGCCCGGCCACCGTGAACACGCCCAGCGCGAGCAGCAGCACATGCCCGACGGTGGTGAAGTCGATGCCCTCGCCGGGGGTGAAGTCGGTGCTGCGGAGCATGTCGGCGACGTCACCGTCCCCGCGCTGCCGCATCTCCTCCAGGACCTGCTCCTTGGACGCCCCCTCGGGCATGCCCCGCCCGACGATGCCCGCGAAGACCAGGTCGGTGGCCTTGCCGAGGATCTTCGGCCCGACGACGTTGAGACCGACGCTGAGCACCACGCACAGCAACAGCGCGTAGATGGTGATCCGCTCCGGCCGGAACCGCGCGACGAGCCGTTTGCCCGACCCCTTGAAGTCCAGCGAGCGCTGGTCGGGGCCGCCCCCGGCCATCATCCGCCCCATGGGCCCGGCCATCAGGCGGCCTCCGCTTCCGTGAGCTGGGAGAGCACGATCTCCCGGTAGGTCTCGTTGTCCGCCATCAGCTCGTGGTGCCGCCCGGTGCCGACGACGCGGCCCTCGTCGAGGACGACGATCCGGTCGGCGTCCCGGATGGTGGCCACCCGCTGGGCGACGATCACCACGGTCGCCTCGGCGGTCTCCTGCGCGAGCGCCGCCCGCAGGGCCGCGTCGGTGGCGTAGTCGAGCGCGGAGAAGGAGTCGTCGAAGAGGTAGATCTCCGGGCGCTGCACCAGCGTCCGGGCGATCGCGAGCCGCTGCCGCTGCCCGCCGGAGACGTTCGTCCCGCCCTGCGCGACGGGCGCGTCGAGCCCGCCCTCCAGCCCCTCGACGAACTCCTTGGCCTGCGCCACCTCCAGCGCGTGCCACAGCTCCTCGTCGGTGGCGTCCGGGTTGCCGTACCGCAGGTTGGTCGCCACCGTCCCCGCGAAGAGGTACGGCTTCTGCGGCACCAGCCCGACGGTCCGCGCCAGCAACCGCGGATCGATCTCCGCCACCTCGACCCCGTCGACGAGCACCTGCCCCTCCGTCGCGTCGAACAGCCGGGGCACCAGCCCGAGCAGGGTCGACTTGCCGCTGCCGGTCGAGCCGATCACAGCGGTGGTCTCACCCGGCCGGGCCACCAGGTCCACGGCCCGCAGCACCGGCTCCTCGGCACCCGGATAGCGGAAACCGGCCCCGCGGATCTCCAGATGCCCGTGCCGGCGCAGCTCCCGCACCGGTGCCGACGGCGGCACGACGCTCGACGAGGTGTCCAGCACCTCCTGGATGCGCTCGGCGCACACCTCCGCGCGCGGCACCATCATGAACATGAAGGTGGCCATCATCACGGACATCACGATCTGCATCAGATAGGCGAGAAACGCCGTCAGGTCACCGATCTGCATCCCGCCGCTGTCGATCCGGTGCGCCCCGAACCACACCACGGCGATCGACGACAGGTTCACCACCGTCATGACGATCGGGAACATCAGCGCGAGCAGGTTGCCGGTGCCCAGCGCGAAGTCGGTGAGATCGGTGTTGGCCTTCCGGAAGCGCTGCTGCTCGTACTCGTCCCGGACGAAGGCCCGGATGACCCGGTTGCCGGTGATCTGCTCGCGCAGCACCCGGTTCACCGCGTCCAGCCGCTCCTGCATCGCCCGGAACAACGGCCGCAGCCGCCGCACGATCAGCGTCACGCAGATCCCCAGCACAGGCACGACCGCCACCAGCACCCCGGACAGCGGCACGTCGAGACCCAGCGCCAGCACGATGCCGCCCACGCACATGATCGGCGCCGACACCACCAGCGTGAACGTCATCAGCGCCAGCATCTGCACCTGCTGGACGTCGTTCGTCGTCCGGGTGATCAGCGACGGCGCCCCGAAGTGACCGACCTCACGCGCGGAGAACGACTGCACCCGGTCGAACACGGCAGCGCGCACATCCCGCCCGAGCGCCGACGCCGTACGGGCGCCGTAGTACACGGCCCCGACGTTGCACACGACCTGCACCAGCGAGATGGCGATCATCAGGCCGCCGTAGCCCATGATGTAGCCGGTGTCGCCGTTGACGACACCCTGGTCGATGATGTCCGCGTTCAGCGTGGGCAGGTAGAGCGTGGCGCAGGTCTGCAGGAACTGCAGCAGCACCAGCAGGGCGATGGGTCTCTTGTACGGCCGGAGATGGGATCGCAGAAGTCGTATGAGCACGCTGCTTCTCTCGGAGTGGGCGAGGGGGCGGTTGGTTGCCCTTGGCCCCTATCGTCGAACACTCCACCGGCGTTACCTCAACCCAATTAACCCAACAGGCGGTCAGAACGCTCCGGGGTGGGTCTGCTCCCGCACCGCCACGAACTGCTGCCGCACCGCCTGCCCCACCGCCAGTTCCTCCCCGGGCTCCAGCACCTGAGCGACCGCGCCCTGCCACAGTGGCGGCATCCGCGTGTCGAGCGTGCCCTGCGACACCCCCAGCGCCCAGGCCGCCTGCCGGGCGGCGCCGATCGCCGCGTAGTCCGCGGGCTGCGGCACCACGACCTGCGTCCCGAACAGCGAGGGCGCCGCGGCCTGCACGGCGGGCAACTCGGCGGCCGGACCGAGCAGGAACACCCGGCGCACCTCCACGCCCCGGGCGCGCAGTACGTCCAGCGCGTCCGCGAGCCCGCACAGCATGCCCTCGAACGCCGCCCGGGCCAGATGCTCCGGCTTCATCGACTCCCGCCTGAGCCCCGCGAGGGTCCCGGCGGTGTGCGGCAGGTTCGGCGTCCGCTCGCCCTCCAGATAAGGCAGCAGCACCAGCCCGTGCGCCCCCGGCGTCGACTTCATCGCCAGGTCGGACAGGCTCTCCAGATCGGGCATCCCCAGCAGTTCGGCGGCCCCGCGCAGGGTCCGCACGGCGTTCAGCGTGGTGACGACGGGCAGGTGCATGCCGGTCGCGTCGGCGAGCGCGGTGATCATGCCCGAGCCGTCGACGAGCGCCTCGGGGTGCACGGCCATCACGGACCCGGACGCACCCAGCGACACGACCGCGTCACCGAGGCCGATGCCCAGCCCGAACGCCGCGGCCATGGTCTCGCCCGTCCCGACGGAGATCAGCAGCCCCTCCGGCGTCGTACCGGCGGCGTCCGCCGGGCCGATCACCTCCGGCAGCATCACCTGGTGCCCGAGCGCCAGCTCGACCAGATCAGGCCGGTAGGCGCCGGTCGCCGCCGACCAGTACCCGGTCCCGGACGCCCCGCCCCGGTCGGTCGTTCTCCTGACCGGCCGGCCCAGCAACTGCCACACCAGCCAGTCGTGCGCCTGCAGCAGGATCGCGGTGCGCTGCGCGTTCTCCGGCTCGGTCCGCGCCAGCCAGCGCAGCTTCGTCACCGGCTGCGCGGCCTGCGGGACACACCCCACGGCCTGCGCCCACGCCTCGCGCCCCCCGAGCGCGTCGACCAGGTCGGCGGCGGCGACCTGTGTGCGCTTGTCGTTGCCGACCATCGCCGGGCGCACGGTGTTGCCCTGCGCGTCCAGCGGCACGACGGCGTTCTGCTGCGCGGAGACGCCGATCGCCTGCACGCCCTCCAGCAGCCCGCCGCCCGCGGCCTCGCCCAGGGACAGCAGCCAGGCCTGCGGGTCGACGTCGGACGGCCGGCCGCCGCCCTCGGGGCTCTCCACCGGATGCGGTGCATATCCCTGCCTGAGCACGGCTCCCGTGTCCGTGTCACAGACGACGATACGAGTGAAATCGGGTGAACTGTCCAACCCGGCGACTATCCCCATGGCCAAAATTCTGCCGTACCGCTGCGCTGGCTCGGGCCGTGGGCGCCGTAGGGGTGCATGCCGGGTTTCGGGTGCGGGTGCTTCGTGGCTGGTCGCGCAGTTCCCCGCGCCCCTGAGCAGATGACCGTGTCCGGCACCACAGCCGAACTGTTACGTATTGCTCGTACCCCAGTCGTCCTCGCCGCCGTTGTGGGTGGCCCGCTCCCGGAGGTGGCGGACGCGGTCGGCGACCGAGTCCGGGACGCGGTCGCCGACCTTGTCGCTGACCACGTGGTAGGCCTTGCCCGCGATCTCGCGGCCCTGCTGGGCCGCGGACTCCGCGGTGTTGCGGACGGCGGGGTTCTGTGCGAACTGCCGTGCCGACTTCTTCAGCTGCTCGTAGCGCTCGCGTCCGGCCCTCGTGCCCAGCACGTAACCCAGGACGACTCCGGCGACGAACGTGAGCCGGTAACGCATGGCGGCCACCCTTCCCTTGCGTAGGTCTCCGGTGCGGCGTCGGCGCCGGGGAGTACCGATTGGCGAAGCACCCCCCTGCTTGCGCTAATGTATGTGTCGCAGCGAGCGCGCGCCCCCTGGCGAATACCCAGGTAGGTACGTTCGATGCAACGAGACCTTCCTCGGTAGCTCAATTGGCAGAGCAGCCGGCTGTTAACCGGCAGGTTACTGGTTCGAGTCCAGTCCGGGGAGCTCGGTCCTCCGTAGCTCAATTGGCAGAGCAGCCGGCTGTTAACCGGCAGGTTACTGGTTCGAGTCCAGTCGGGGGAGCATGGTGAACGAGGACCCCTCAGGGGTCCTTTTTCATGTCCGGTGGAACCGTCCGGCCCGCGGCGGAGTCATCAAGGTCACGAAGGCCGTGGCCGAGCCGACCATCCGAAGCAGGAGATCGTATGAGCGGCTATGCTGCGGCAGACGGCGCGCACACTTGTACGCGACACGCCGCTATGGGGCGGTAGCTCAGCCGGTTAGAGCAGCGGACTCATAATCCGTCGGCCGTGGGTTCGAGTCCCACCCGCCCCACTTGGGCACGTGTTCGAAGAACCGTCGCCACCAGCAATCCGAGCGCCCCGACTGGTTTAGACCAGATGGGGCGCTCCGCCGTTTCAGGCGTCCTGCGTGAGCGATGCGTGAGCGGCTGTGTCCGACGGCAGCGGACGGCGGGCGCGCGGCACGATGCCCTCGGCGTTCCGCGCCACCTCCTGATCGACCTGGGGGAGGAGGCTCGTGTACGTGTCGGACGCCAGCTGGATCGTCCCGTGACGCAGCGTCTCCTTGATGGAGTGGAGGTCGCCTCCACCGGCGTGGATCAGCGTCGCGGCCACGTGGCGTAGATCACGAAGGTTGATGGGTGGCAAGCCCGCCTCCCTGCACAGCCGTCGGAAGACGTCCGAGACCTTCTCCGGGTGCAGCCAGCCGCCGTCCTCGTCGACGAACACCTTCCCCGTCTCCTGCCACGGGAGACCCTTGTCGAGGTACGCCTGGCGCTCGGCCTGTTGACGGACGCGGTGCTCGGCCAGCACCTGCAGAGTGGCCGGCCCCAGGGCGATCGTCGCCGCGCTGCCCTCCGTCTTCGGGTCGCTCTCCACCGGCGTCCAGCCGTCCTGAATGATCGTCTTGGAGACTGTCAGCTGGGCCTTGGCGAAGTTGATCCCGGTCCATTCCTGGCCGACCCCTTCCCCGCGGCGCAGCCCCCGGAACGCGATCAGGTGGAACAGTGCGTACAGGCGGTCCTGTTCGGCGTGGTCGAGGAACTCGCCCACCTGAACCGGCGTCCACACCATCACCCCTGACGGCTTCTCACCGGTCAGGCGCCACCGCTCCACATGCTCCGGCGTCCACAGCACAGCCTTCGGCCGCTTACCCGACGCCAGCTCGACATGCGCGGCCGGGTTGAACGTCAGCAGCTGCTGGGAAATCGCCGCGTTGAGCGCAGACCGCAGCGTCGCCCGGATCCGCTGCTGCGTCGCCGGGCCGGTCACCCGCCGGTACGGGGGCATCGCGTCCAGCTTCTCGCGCTCTGCGGCCAGCCGTGCCGTCTCCGACGCCGGCGGCCGGGACCGCTTTCCCCACGTGGCCCGTGCCTGCTGCTCGCGCCGCTGCTGGTTCTCCGCCTCGATCGTCTCGTTGGCCGTGTCGATGGCGTCAAAGAACTCCACCAGGTGACCGACGTTCAGGCGGTCAAGGAGGATGTGGCCGATACCCGGCTTGAGGTGCACGCGGATGTGGGAGCTGTAGCCGTTGAGCGTGCTCTTCTTCCGCTTCTTCGACTCCCACCACTCATCGAGCCAGTCCCCGACGGTCAGCTTCGAGGTGAGCGGCTGGCCGGCCCGGAACCGGCGGCGCGTCTCGGAGAGGTCGGGCAAGGGGGCGTTCTTGTTCTTGCTGACCGCCTCGAGGAGGTCGCCAATCTTCGTCTGCGCTTCCTGGTCGTCGCCGGGGGCGAGGTCGAGGAGGGCGCGCACCTTGTCGAGGTCGGCCTGGGCGTCCTTGGCGGTGGCGTAGCCGGAGCGGGAGAAGGAGCGCCGGCCGCTGTCGGCGCGCGGCGGAAGCTCCTGACGGACAGCCCAGACTCCGTGCCGTCGGCTCGACAGCTGTGGGCACGACTTGCCCATGACCTTGCCGTTACCGTCCCGGCAGTAACAGCGTCGGTACGTCGAACCCTTCATGGGCTACTCCTCGCCTTCACCTGCTTGGCGCTGCTGCCTCATCGAGTCCGCCACGGCTTTGCGGACCCTGTTGGCCAGGGGTCGGACTGCGGCCTCAGCGATGGGGCGAGCAGCCGCTGCGGCCGCAGGGTTACTCACTTCGCCGCCACGTGATCCGGGCGGTGGTCCCAGGATGCCCTCCTTGCGGGCCTGCGAGACCCACTTCGCAGCCGTCGAATGTGACGTAGCGAAGTGCTCTGCCACGGCTTTGGTGGGCGGGGCGCCGTCCGCGTCGGCCTGGCGGTAGACGGTCGCGACCTGCTCCAGATGGTCGCGGGTGATCCTGTTGCGCTTCCTGCGGATGGGCTCCTGCTCGGCGCGCTCGGCGTTCTGCTTCCCCCAGCCCTGAAGCTGAGACTGCCAGGTGCGCGCGGCCTCTTCCCACTGGCTACGCATGCCGCCGATGCCTAGCTGCGCGTCCTCTTGGGCCATCTCTTCGGGATCTGCGGTGGCGAGGAACCTTGCCATTCCGACAATGCACAGGCGTCGCCACGTATCCATAGGGGCAGCCCTGCGCAAGCGGTCCAGAGCCGTATGCACGTCGCTCCGAGACGACATCACTGTCGTGAGCTGCACCTCCCCCTCGTTGACCCGGAAGCAGAGGAACAGCACGTCGCTCTGGTCATCGGGGTGGGCGATCCCGGTAAAGGACTCAGGCAGCAGCACGTTGCCTGCCCTTTCAAGGGGAGGCCAGTGGGCGAACTGGTCCAAGGGCCAGCCGGCGAGGACGTTGAGTGTCCAGCCTTCGGGGAGTGTCGGCATCTCAGGCATGCGCTCATCATGCCCTGATGGCAAGGGTTCGGCAAGGTAGACCTTAGTGTCACCGAACGGTCTCGGACAGGTTCCGGGCATGCAATTGCAAGCCGATGGGTACCAAAGTGGCAAGGTAATGGGTAAGGTGATGGGCATGACCAAAGCCCACGCTTTGCGGCTCGTACAGCTGCGTGCGGCCATCTCCACCGGAGAGACCCGCCAGCTCCGAGTCGCCGCCCGCCTCTCCATCAGCGAAATGGCGGCCGCCTGCGGTGTGGACCAGTCGACTCTCTGGCGGTGGGAACAGGGCAAGCGCCTCCCCCGCGGAGAGCACGCCATCGCCTACGCGGACGTTCTGGACACCCTTAGGACCCAGGTCGCCACCGAAACCGAAGACCGGGAAACGGCATGACCACCCCGGCCCTGACCATCGCCGAGATCCTCAACCTGCCCGCGGTCGTGCCCTTGTGGCCCACCGTCGGCAGGTCCCTGGGACTCGCAGAATCCACCACGTATCAGTTGGCGGCTGAGGACAAGCTGCCCATCGAGGTCATCCGCCTCGGACGCCGACGCGTCGCGCGGACCATCGACCTCCACCGCTTCCTCGGGCTCGCCCCGCAGGAGAACGGCGCCGGTCCCGTGTACCAGACGGGGCCGTCCGCCGGAAACAACGAAGCGGCCGGGTACCAGCCGGCCGCCTCAGAAGAGCAATCCATCTCCACCGCTAAGCAAGAGACAGGAAGTCGCTCATGAGCAATCTTGCCAGTTCCACGGCACTCCCGTCGACCCCGCTCACCCCGGAGCAGGTCTGCGACCTCCCGATGGGCGAACTGCTCGCCCGGGTGAACGTCGCCTTCGACACCACGGAGATCAACGAGCCGGGGTTCTTCGGCTACGTCACGATCCAGAACTCCGGCGGAGCCACCATCTACCTCCCGTCGCAGGCCAGCAGCCTCCAGCGCGACATCGCCACCAGGTTCCTCATCGCCACCCGGCTCGGCCTCCCTACGGACCTCTTCCCCGACGTCCTCCAGGCCACCGTCATCCGTGACGGAGAGGTCCAGGCGTGACGACCGCGCACAACACCGAGACGCCCGGGGGTGCGCAGCTCGTGGCCACCCCCGGGCGCCCGGACGACGCCAAGCTGCGGCCCGAATGCGGGCACTGGATCGGAGCTGAACACCGGTACTGCCGCGAGGGCGACGGCGTCCGTCGCTTCCTCCCCGGCCTGCGCTGCCCGGCCCATACCCCGCGCGCCCTGCAAGGACTGCCCGAGATCCCGCCCGGCCCTGGCTGGCCGGCTCACCGCACGTAGGAGGCGACGTGAACGAGCGATCCCCCGGCCAGTGGCCCGTCGACAAGCCCGTCGACCTCGACGAGCCGGAGCCGCAGACAGACGACCAGCTGTACGTACAGCGCGCCGCCGAGAAGGCCCTGCACGAGATGGTCCTCGACTCCATCCGGCACGACCTGGAGCAGCAGCCCAGCCCGCTCACCGTGCTCACCGCCGCGCGGAACTGGTGCAGCCGCATCACCGCTGCCGCCGAGGAGATCGCCCGCACGAAGCGAAGTACCGCCTGAGCCGCTGGCGGGCGCCGTAACTCCCCCCGCAGCGCCCGCCAGCACCCCGCGAACTTTCGATCCAGCTCGAGAAGAGAGCACGTTCGTGACCCACGACAGCATCGCCTTCAACCGGCTTGCGGACCTCCTCCGCGACCGAGGCGAGCCCACGCGCTACCAGGGCGGCAAGCTCCGCACGCGCGGCATCTGCCACGGCGGCGGCTCCCCCAACACCGTCGCCATCACCCGCACCGACGGCGGCGTCGCCGTCTACTGCCACAAGTGCGAGGGCAACGAAGACTTCCTCGCCGAGATCGGCTGGACCCTGGCCGACCTGTTCGACGAGCCCCTCGAGCGGTCGCGCGACCGGCCGGCGGACGACACCTGGATCCCGTGCCGTGACCGCGGCAAGGACAAGGGCGGCCCCGGGCACAAGCGCGTCGCTCAGTACCTCTACCGCGACGCCAACGGCCGCACGGTCCACGGCGTAACCCGGTGCGACCACAAGGACTTCGCCCAGTGGCGACCCGACCCCACCGCGAAGTCCGGGCGCCGCTGGTCCCTCAACGACGAACGCGGCAACCGGCTCGTCGCCGTCGTCCCGTACCGGCTGCCCGAGCTGCTTGCGGCCAAGAAAGAGGACCGGGTCATCTTCATCGCCGAGGGCGAGAAGGACGTCCACGCGCTCGTCGACCACGGCCTGGCCGCCACCTGCAATGCGGGCGGCAGCGGCAAATGGACCGCCGAGCACGCTCAGTACCTGGAGGGCGCCGACGTCACCATCGTCGCCGACCGCGACGCCAAGGGCCGCGAGCATGCACTCGCCGTCGTCGAGTCGCTCCGCACCCTGGCGCACACGGTGTACGTCGTCCAGGCCAAGACCGGGAAAGACGCCGCCGACCACTTCGCCGCCGGTCACAAGGACTCCGAGTTCATCCAGGTGTGGGCACCCGTCCCGCACCCGCAGGACCCGGCGGTGACGCAGTGAGCGCGGGACCGACGTGGGCGGATGACGTGACCTCTGACGGGGATTCCGTCAATTCTGTCAGGCACTTCCCGGGGGGATGGGAGGAGCCCATCTCCATCGATCGCCCCACCCTCACCCCGTTCCCCACGGCCCTCCTGGGCGAGAACCTCGCGGCCGTCGTCAACGCCGTGACTGCCCAGGTACAGGTGGCCCCGGACATTCCCGCCATGATCTCGCTCGCCGCGATCTCCACAGCTGTGGGCGGCCGCGTGCAGATCCGGATCCGGCCCGGCTGGTCCGAGGCGTCGTCGGTGTGGACCGCAACCGTCGCCGGCGCGGGCGAGCGCAAGAGCGCAGCCGAGGGTCCGTTCAGTGACGCGCTCCGCCGGATCGAGAAGAAGCTCCGCGAGGAAGCCCTGCCCGAGATCGAGGAGGCGGAGCAGGCACTGAAGGTGGCGCAGGCTCGGCTCGACGACGCCGAGAAGGCGGCCATCAAGTCGAAGCCGGACACGTTCAAACTGAAGATGGATGAGGCGAAGCTGGCCCGACGCGAGCTGGCGGAGCTTGGCCCCGTCCCGTCGCTGCCCCGCCTCCTGTTCGGTGACATCACCCCGGCCGCCATGCCACAGAAGGCATCCCAGCAGGGCGGCCGCATGGCCGTCATCCACTCCGAGGGCACCCTGCTCAAGCAGATGGGCGGCCTGTACAACAGCGGCGCATCCGACACCGGGTTCGCCCTCGACGCCTACGACGGCAAGGCCATGCCCGTCGACCGCATCGGCCGCGACTCCATCGAGATGGAGAGCGCCCACCTCGCCGTCGGCCTGCTCATCCAGCCAGTGATCCTGGAACAGCTCGGCCGCAAGAAGGACGACGAGATGCTGCACAACGGATTCGTGCAGCGGTTCCTGTACAGCTTCCCGCCGTCCCGGCTCGGCTACCAGGACCCTCGCGGTTCGGTCGCCATCCCGGCCGAGCTCATCGAGGACCTGCAGCAGCGGCTCCAGGACCTCGTCGACACGCTCTGGAAGAACGGCCTGGTCCGCGTGGTGACCTTCACCGACGAGGCCAGCGAGGCGATGTACGTCTTCCAGGAGAGCCTCCAGGAACGGCTCCGCCGGGGCGGCGACCTGCACCAGATGGCGTCGTGGGCGAGCAAGCTCCCCGGGAAGATCGCGCGGGTGGCAGGGATGCTCGCCCTGTACGAGGACACCCAGGCCCACCACATCACGGCCGATCAGTTCCACTCCGCCGTCGGCCTGGCCCCGTACTTCATCCAGCACGCGCGCCTCTGCCTCGACCTGATGGGCGCGAACCGCGAGGGACAACTGACGCCGGCCCGCGACGTTCTGGAGTGGCTGCGCCGCCGCAAGCCCGACCAGATCCGCCAGCCATTCAGCGTGCGGGACGCCCAGCGGGGCGTGGACGGGAACGCCTGGGGCCCGGACGGGGTGACCTCGGAGACCGTGCACGACGCGATCACCGTCCTCGTCGACCGCGGGTGGGCGCAGCCCATGCCGGAGGAGGTGAGGGAGGGGCGAGGCCGCAGGCCCTCCCCCAAGTACATGCCTCACCCCCTCATTTGGGACAAGTCATGGCGAAAAGAAGAAGAAGAAGTCTCTGATACACACCTAAGGAGTGCCTGACAGAAATGACAGAAACCCAGGCACCGCGGGTGCACGCCACGAACTTCGACTACCGCTCCAGCCGAGACGTGGAAGCGCTCACGCTGTTCTTCAAGGACTACCTGCTCGAAGAGCACGAGCGGCTCCGGCACTTCCCGTCCGGCATCCCGCTCGCCAGCTGGCTGAACACGATCCTGCTGCACGTCGACGACGAGCCGGTGGGCTTCTGCTCCGCAGACCTCACTCGGTACGCCATCGAGCTGATCTACGTAGCCCCAGAGCACCGGCGGCTCGGCATCGCCCGATGGATCCTCACCGACCTGCGCGACGCATGCCCCGAACGAATGCGCATCAAGGCCCCGCTCAGCCCGGCCTGCCGGAAGCTCGCCGAGCAGCTCGCCATCCCCATCTCGTCCCCCACTCCAGACGAGGAGGCCCGAGGCGAGCGAGCCATCAAGGACCTGCACGAGACGATTCGGCAGCGCTGCAGGCACCGCCGCGTCGGTAGCGACTTGCGCCCCTGCCACCGGTGTTACCAGGCGCTGCTCAGGCGGGCGGCCGTCGCCATGGTGACCGAGCCCAGCGTGGCCATGCGCAACGCCGCCCGCCTCCTGGGTGGTGCTGTCGCGTGAACGTCGACGACGTCGTAGCCGAGAAGATTGCCGCCGCGGCCCGCCGCGCCGAGGCGAACAAGCGCCGGCGCGCAGCCCTCAACGCCAACCGGCAGCGCGGCCTCGCCCTCCGGCACGCCCAGCGCCTCCGCAACCAGGCCAACCGTGGGGATAAGCCCACGGACGACGACCTGCGTGGGGCAGAGGACCACGCAGGTATGGGGCAGAGCTCCACGGTTGCCGACGCCGACGCCGACGACGTGGTGATCGAGGTGACCGAGGCCGAGTTCCACACTGCCGCCGCGGCCGCCCTCGCCCGCCTCGGCCTCACCTACGCCCAACTCGAAGACCAAGCCCACCGCCGCGACTTCACCAGCGCCCAGGCCCACAGCCTGTGGGTGTCCATCGGCGGCGCCGTCAACATCAACCTCCTGGAATCCCAGGGCAACACCACCGAGGAGAGCTGAGCTATGAGCTATGAGGCACTCGCCATGGATCTGATCGCCCGCACCGAGAAGGCGGTGGAACAGGTCGCCGGCCTTTCGGCCCACACCGGCATCACCTTCAAGACCTCTGATGTCGTCGATGCCGTCGAACGCGACCTCCCCGCCGACTACCCCGCGCCCACCGCGGAGGGCGCTCTCACCCGCCGGGACGTCATCGCGTCCATGGCGGAGGACATCCTCACCGGCGCGATCTACGCCGACTGACCCGCATGCAACCGGCCGGGCCCGCGGTCATCGGGCCCGGCCTCCCGCCCAGCATCCCGCGAACTTTCCCCGGTCGGGGAAAGTCCCAGCTCACTCGGCTTATGGGATCCCGTAAGCCCAACCCGAAGGAGTCCGCCATGGCAGGCGAGACCGTGATCACCGTCGTCGGCAATCTTGTAGATGATCCAGAATTGCGCTTCACCCCGGCCGGCGTGGCCGTCGCCAAGTTCCGCGTCGCCTCCACCCCGCGCGTCTTCGACCGCCAGGCCAACGAGTGGAAGGACGGCGAGAGCCTGTTCCTGACCTGCTCGGTGTGGCGCCAGGCCGCCGAGAACGTCGCCGAATCCCTCACCCGCGGCGTCCGCGTCATCGTCCAGGGCCGCCTCAAGCAGCGCAGCTACGAGGACCGCGAGGGCGTCAAGCGCACGGTCTACGAGCTCGACGCGGACGAGGTCGGCGTGAGCCTCGCCCGGGCCACCGCCAAGGTCGAGAAGAACCCGAGCGGCGGCCGGCCCTCCAATGCCCAGCAGGCAACGCAGGACCCGTGGGCCAACGCGAAGCCCGCCAACGGACAGCAGCAGGGCGGCGGCTGGGGCAGCGCTCCGCCCGCGCAGCAGCAGCCCGCCCAGCAGGGCGCCGGCTACAGCGACGAGCCCCCCTTCTAGGAGATCGACGTGACCCCGAACGAAATCCAGCTCCTCGTCGTCGGCTTCGTCCTCGGCGCGTGGACCGTGATGGTCGTCAACATGGCCCTCGACATGCGCGACGCCCGCCGCAGCCTGGCCGAGTCCCACCGGATCCGGCGCCGCGCCGCGGGCGACGCCTACCTGCGCAGCCTGGAGCTGTACCAGGTCCAGCAGCGCTACGGACTCGTCCCGTGACCGCCGACGAGAAGGGGTACGCACCAGCGCGTACCCCTGGCGGTGACCAGCTGCGGGAGCGGCTGCGGCAGGCGCTCACCCGGTTCATCGACCCGGACGACGACACCATGCTCGCCCCCATCGAGAACGACACCCTGGAGGAAGTGCCCGTCGACACCGTCCTCGACGACCTGGTCGCCGCCATCGGCCGCCAGCGGTTCCCGATCACCACCCACCCCTACGAGGGGTTCGGGTTCGAGGCCCCGTGCACGGCCGCCGGCTACGGCACGGCGTGTGGTGAAACCGAGTACGACCACTACACGGAGAAGGCATGAGCACGTGCGAGCTGTGCGGCGAGGAGACCGGCGGCCGGTACCTGTGCGAGCGGCACACCGTGCAGCTGGCGAAGCGGCTGGCCGACCTGCCCACCCTGTACGACGAGGTCGCCGAGTGCCTGGTACCCCGCGGACACGGCTGGGGCGAGATCGTCTCCACCCGGGGTGCAGCTGGCCCGCGGTCCCCGCTCGACGAGGACGTCCTCGACACGGTGAACGGCGCCCGGGCCGCCGAGGTCGTGCACCTGTGGCGGGTGGACGTGGCCCGGGTGCGCTGGCCCCGCCACGGCGCGCCACCCCCGGGCCCGCTGGCGGCGGACTGCCGGTGGCTGGCGATGGAGCTGGAGTGGATCGTCGACCACTACCCGGGCACCGGCGACCTGGCGCGCGAGGTCGGCGACCTGGAGAAGCAGGCCCGGACCATCGTCGGCGACCCGGCGCCCCGGCCGCAGCGGCTCGGCACGTGCATTGCCATCGACGGCGAGGGCGTGGTGTGTGGCGCGGTCATCACGCGCCTGCCGGGGCAGACCCGGCTGACCTGCCGGTGGTGTGGCTACAGCTACGAATCTGGCAAGGACTGGGCGCTGCTGGTCCACTTCCAGCCGGCCGAGGGCGGCGGGCGAAACGAAATTCGTGACCAAAGGGAGGCGTCCTGATGGCGTCCAGCTACGTGACGTGCCGCGTCCTGTCCGGGCGCGGCGTCCAGTGCACGGCCGAGGCCGTCGACCCGAACGCCGAACTCAAGATTTGCTCGCGGCACCTGGCTGAGGCTCAGCGCCTGATTCATCAGGCGTTCCAGCGGGTTTCTCGGGGCGGGTCGGGAGCTCGTCCGTCTCATGCGTGAGCCAACGCAGGAAGTCCCGGATGACGGCGCCGCGGTTCCGCTCGCCCACGGCGGTGCCCGCCTTGGCCCATAGATCCTTCTCGACCCGGATGGTTTGGCGGGGCGTCTTCTCGACGTTCGGCATCAGCTCTCCACTCTCGTCATGACACCCCGAGGTTAGCCCTTGCGGTGTCATGACACCAGGGTCTAACGTAGGTGTCATGACACCCGCTCCGGCGGCTCTGTCGCCACAACTGAAGACGGCCCAAGGCCGGGATAGCCGTCCCAGCCAAGGGCCTGACCGAGACCACCTTCCTGACTAGACCAGGAGGAGATCCGGCTATGGCCGATCTTTCCATGCCCACCCCTGCGCCCGAAACGGGCCGCCGCACGATCGCCGTGGGCGTCATCCGGCGCACCTCTAGCCGCACCCTCACCGTGCGCGTCACCGCGGCCGGCGTCACCGGCGTCATCGCCAAGACCGGCGGTGCCCGATGAACCAGCCCCGCACAGTGACCGTCGACACCGGCGACCACGACGCCGTGCTCCTGCCCGAGCCGTTCTGGTGCGCCGGGGACCATCCGGCCGAGGGGTACCGCGAGGACGTCGAGCACCGGTCTGAGGACGTGGTGCTGACGGTGCCGACGCCCTGCTGCGGAGAGCAGAAGCTGATGACGCTGACGCTCGTGCAGCGGCCGTTCTCCCGCACGGACACCACCGCCAAGGCCACGGTCGAGTTCGCCGAGGACTACCACGACGTCACCTCTGCCCAGCTGGCCGAGTTCACCGACGCCCTGGTCGCCCTGGCGGTCGGCCCCCTCCACCAGTTCATCGAGCGCCTGCAGATGCTGGAAGGGGACCAGCGATGAGCCGAGCCTTGTTCCTCGCCCTGTTCCTTTCACTGCTGGCCGCCGAGTGCGTCGCGAAGTTCGTGCTGCACAGCCAGGCCTGGACCAACACCTTCGCCCTGCTGGCCCTGGCCGTGATCGCCGTCCGCTGGTACCTCGGCCCGCAGAGCGCCGACGAGGCGGAGGAGTGCCCGCCCGACTGCCCCAAGTGCGCCGAGTCGCTATCCCGTGGCACCCCGGAGGTGGGCGAATGAACACCCTGCTCGCTCAGCCGCTCTACGCGGCAGCCGCCGCAGTCGTCACCCTGGCCGTCACCGTCTGGCTGCTGCGGTCTCTGCGGAAGACGCCGGCCGCCGTCGCCGTGGCCTCGCTCGCCGCGATGGCCTGCACCGCCTACAGCGCAGACACCAGCTGGCGCTTCGCTGAGCATCGACTCGGCATGACCTCCGACGTGGAACGCGCCGCGATGTTCGCCGCCGCCGAGCTGGCCCTGTTCGCCTGCGCCCTGATGGCCCGGCAGAACCTTCGCTCCCCGCAGGGCACACCCGGCACCCCAGGTGTCCTCGTCTGGGTCATCACCGGCGTACAGGTCATTCCCGCCTACTCCGAGTCCGGGATCGTCGGCGGCACCGTCCGCGCCGTCGTCGGCCCGGTCCTCGCCGCCCTGCTCTGGCACCTCGCCATGGGCATCGAACTGCGGCACGGCCGCCCGGACGCCACCTCCCAGTCCCTGCCCGCCCTGCTCGCCCGCGAGCTGCGAGAGCGGCTGCTGTCCCGGCTCGGCCTCGCCGTCCGTGACCGCAGCGCCGAGCAGATCACCCGCGACCGCTGGACTGTGAAGGCCGTCGGCCTGGCGGCCAAGCTCGCCGACATGAAGCCCGGGGCACGCGGCCGGGCCCGGACGGCACGGCGCCTCTCGAAGGCCGTCGGCAAGGCACAGGCCGGCGCCGACGAAGCGCAGCGAGCCAAGCTGCTCAACCTGCTCGCCGCCCGCCGGCATGCCGAGTCCCTCGCCACGATCGAGCTTCCCTCGCCGTGGCAGGACGCGCCCGAGGACGCCCAGGACACCCAGGACGCCCCCGCGTCCGTGAGCGTCCCGCCCTTTCCCTCGCCCGTCCCACGGGGTGTTCGCCTGCTCCCGATCGTCGCCCGCCCGTCGGCCCTCAACGCCGACTCGCAGGACGCCGAGGACGCGCCCCAGGACGACGAGGACGGGGCCGAAGGGCCCCCGCCCGAACCGCCCCTGATGACCTCCGCCGACGTCGCCGACCACTACGGCATCAAGCAGTCGACCGTCCGCTCCTGGGTGGCCGCAGGACGCATCCCCGTCCACTGCAAGGACGCGTCCGGACGCAACCTCTTCCACCCGGACGAGCTGCCCAAGTTCCAGGTGGCGGTGCCGGTATGAAGGCCATCCTGTTCGGCGTCATCCTCGGTGTCCTGCTGGTGCTCTGGCCGGCCGCGGCGGCGAGCGGCATCGCGGCCGTCGCCTCCCTGGCCGCTCAGCCCGCCGTCCTGGCGTTCGTCCTGGGCGTCCTGGTGCGTCCTGTCCCGTCCGGGAGGTGGGCCCGATGAGCGACGCCCTGGAGAAGGCCGAGGCCGCGGTCGCCAAGGCCGAGAGCAACACCGACGTCCTCGCCGTCGCGATGGCCGCACTGGAGCTCGCCAAGGCCGCCCAGGCGCAGCAGCAGGCCGCGCCGACCTGCGAGCACCACCACAAGCAGCGTCGCAGCGCGGGCGAGTGGATCGGTATCGCCTGCGCGGTGTGCGTCGGCGGCGTCGGGGTGGCGTTCGCGTCGCTGGCGCTGGCCATCCTCGGCGGCGTCGCCGCCATCGTCGTCCTGGTCCTGCGGGACATGTGGCGAGACATGCAGCGCAAGGGCCGCTGACCTGCCCTTCCGTCCTCCGTCAACCGTGGTGCTCTGCCCCACGGTTGCGGGGGCGCGGTGGGGCCGGACAGCCCGGCCCGCCCGAGAGGAGACCACCGTGGCCACCAACCCGGACACCGGCAGCGACATCGAGATCGAGGACGACGGCGACTTCACCGTCACCTTCTCCATGGCCCTCCCGCAGCAGCCGTCCGACGACGAGGAGAAGTAACCCATGGACCGCACCAAGCACCTGAAGCTGGCCGACGAGGCGGTGTGCCGCGCCGAGCGCTTCGCCGGGGACGCCGAGGACGCCCTCAAGAGCCACGAGCCCCACAAGGTCGCACCGCTCGGCGCCCTCGGTGCTCTCTACGCGGACATCGCCCGCACCCACGCCGCCATCGCCGCCGCCACACCCGAGAAGACGGAGCCCACCGATGGCCGATGAGCTGACGCCCGGCGACTTCACGTTCGGGGAGAAGGCCCGCATCGCCGGCCTGGTGGCCCGGATGGCGAAGCGCGGCGTAGCCGGCATGGACGTCGACATCCGAGACCTGCAGCGCAAGGTCGAGCGGATCGAGGACCAGGCCCGCCGCCGCAAGCACGGCAAGTAGCTACACCCGGGGACGGCGTCCTACCACCAAGCAGCCGCCGTCCCCGGGCCTCCGTACCCCCAGCAAGAGGCAGGAAGCCCCAGCATGACCGTGACCCTCATCAAGACGCCAGAGGACACCCCCAAGGACGCCCAGGACGCCCCCGCGTCCCAGGCGTCCTCCACCCGCCCCGAACGTCGCCGCGCCCGCTACCGGCGCATCGCCAAGGCCGCCCTGGCGGACGAACGCGTCCGCACCGCAGGACGCCTCGCCGTCCGGCACGCGTCCTATATCGCAGGCGGCACCAAGGTCATGGGACGCCGCGTCTGGGACAGCCGCAGCAGCTCCCGCTACGAGCGGATGATCCGCGCCGCCGAAGCGGCCGGCCTCCTCGAAGAGGTCAAGGAGTGGGAGGCCCGCGCGCAGTCCTACCGGGCCGCCCGGCACCGGCGCCGCCTCGACATGCTCCAGCTGATGATCCAGGCCCCCAAGGCCATCGCCTTCGCCACCACCGGCGCGGCCGGCACCCTGCTCATGCTCGGCATCCTGCTCGCCTGGGGCAGCGGCGAAGTCCGCGACGTCCTCACCCCCATCGAGACCGTCATCGACCTGGTGCAGCTGCTCGCCTTCCTCGGCGGCGTCATCTGGGACCCGTTCCTGTTCGCCGCCCCGTGGATCGGCCTCGCCGCCGTCTGGGCCGTCGGCCGCCACCAGCACACCGCCCCCCAGTGGGCCCTGCCCGTCAGCGCCCGCACCTTCGGCGACACCATCACCCCGCACATCGTCGTCGTCGCCTTCCGCGACCTGGGCATTTCCCCACTACGCAAGGCCATCGAGGGCATGGGCGACGTCGGCGCCGCCATGCTGTCCCCCATCAAAATCGCCGGATGCGGCGTCGAAGTCGACGTCCACCTGCCCTCCGGCGTCTCCACCGAGGAGATCCAGAACAAGCGGCGCAAGCTCGCCGAGAACCTCAACCGGCACGAACACGAGGTGTTCATCACCATCCCGCCGCAGCCCCGCACCGTGCGCCTGTGGATCGCCGACTCCGGCGCCCTCGACGAGCCCATCGGCCCCTCGCCGCTCATGCTCGACGAGGACATCACCGCCGACTACTACACCGGCTCCGCACCCTGGGGACAGAACCTGCGCGGCGACGCCGTCCCCGTCAGCGTCTTCCAGCGGCACATCCTGCTCACCGGCCTGTCCAACCAGGGCAAGACCGCCTCCCTGCGCGCCCTCGCCCTGTGGCTGGCGTTCGACACGACCGTCGACTTCTACATCGCCGACCTCAAGGGCGTCGGCGACTGGCGCGGCTTCCTCGGCCTGGCCCAAGTCCTCATCCAGGGCCCCACCGACGACCACGTCGCCCAGGCCACCGACATGGTCGAGTGGGGCGTCACCGAGATGCAGACCCGCATCGCCCTGCTCGAAGAATCAGGCGCCACCGACGGCGTGACCAGGGAGATGGCCCGCACAGACCCCCGCTTCCGGCCCGTCGTCCTCATCGTCGACGAGGCGCAGGTCGCCTACGGCTGCGGCGCCAAGAGCGAAGACGGACGCCCCTACGGCGGCAGCAAGGCCACCTCCCGCTACTTCCAGGCCGTCAAGAAGATCCACGACCAGGGCCGGGCCGTGAACGTCACCATCTGGGAAGGCACCCAGGACCCCACCGACGAGAACCTGCCCAAGCGGTCCCGCGAGGGCAACCACATCCGCGGCTCCCTCGTCCTCGGCACCGAGTCCCAGGCCAAGATGGCCCTCGGCGAAGCCCCCGTCGACGCCGGCGCCGCCCCGCACAAGCTCCGGCGCGGCAAGGACCGCGGCACGCTCGTCGTCGCCGGTGAAGGCATCCCCCTGGAGGCCGGCGAGTCGTCCGTCACCGTCAGGACGCACTTCATCTCCGGCGAGGACGCCCTCGTCCTCACCGAACGCGCCAAGGCCCGCCGCGAGACCGTCGCCACCGTCCACCAGCTGAAGGTCGCCCGGCCCGTCGACCACCTCGCCGACCTGGCGGCCGTCGTCGGCCGAGAGAACCGCGTCCGCACCACCGAGGTCATCCACCGGCTCAAGGCCCGCAACCACGACGTCTACGAGCACTGGAACGGCGCCCGCCTCAAGGCCCTGCTGGCCGAGTACGACGAAGAGCCCGGGACCCTCGACGGCTACCCCGTGGTGAAGCTGGAGAGCGTCGAAAGGGCCCTCGAACGCCGCGCGGAGCAGCTCGCCGAGGCTCAGTGACCCGGCAGTGGGCAGTGACTTTTCACTTCGAAGGTCACTGCCCCGCCTCACTGGCGCTGATCAGCGCAAACGCCGATCAAGTGAGGCAGTGAGGCCGCGTCAAGGGACCCGCAAGTGCCCCTGCAGACGGCCTCTCTGAAGACCCCCATAGCCTCACTCACTGCCGCATCATGGGGTCATGGAGTCGCAGATGATCCGGCCCGGCCACCTCACCGCCCACCAGACCGCGCGACAGCTCGGCATCACCCTCGAAGGCGTCCGCAAGCTCGTCCAGCGCGGCCACCTCGAACGCTCCGGCGGCACCCCACGACAGCCCTGGTACGCCGTCAAAGACGTCACCGCACTCGTCGTCAAGCGCGCCACAACCAAGGCCGCTTGACCGCAGGTCAGAGCCGTGTCACGATCCCGGTGTACAACTGTGCCCTCATACGGCACCCCCAGACACCAAGGCCCCGCCCACCAGCGGGGCCTTACCCATACCCCTAGGCACCCCCTAGGGAGGCCCTACCCCATGCCCTCCCGTCCCCGTAGGCCCTGCCCTGTACCTGGATGCCCAGAGGTAGTGACCCAGGGCCGATGCGAGAAGCACACACGCCAGGCTGAGCAGCAGCGAGGCAGCAGTAGCGAACGTGGATACGACAGCAGATGGGCAAGGCGCAGAGCCAACTACCTGTATCACCATCCATGGTGCGTGCTCTGTGGAAGGCCAGCACGTACAGCTGACCACTACCCAGTGAGCCGCAAGGACCTCGTAGCTCGAGGTGAGCCTGATCCCGATGCGGACAAGCATCTGAGGCCACTGTGCGTGCCTTGCCACTCGTCCGAGACCGCCAAGCACCAACCAGGCGGGTGGAACGCCCGATAGGCATCACGGAGGACGGCATCCCCATGAACGACCGCGAGATGAGCTCGCAGGACCTGCGCGCCCTAGCTGACGCTCTCGACGGCCTGGCGGAGATCACCGAGCGGACGGGCGTGAGCGTCAACGGCTACGGCGACGACATGCTGAGCTGTGGTGGCCTCATGGTGCGCCTCCGGTGGCTCCCAGCCCCAGACGAGGGCGACACGGGAGAGACGCCGAAGGCGACGCCCGGCCGCTACGTGATCGACCTGACCTAGACCCTCGCCGGCGCCCGGCCCTGGGGGGTGACTCCCCCCGGGGCCCGGAGGTCACCCGCCGGGGAGGGAAAGTTCTGTGGCCGCGAATCGGGGCCTTCTGATCGCGGGGCAAACCCCCCTGAACCGTTACGCATCGTGACCGATCGGGGGTGATCGCCGTGGCGGTCCCCGGACGCAAGCCGAAGCCCGCCCTCCAGGTCGTGCGCGAGGGCAACCCCGGCCACCGGCCGGTGCGCGAGGGCGTGAAGGTCCCGCCCTCCGAACTGGTCGAGCCTGACTGGGCCGAGCTCTTCCCCGACGTGCACGTCCCCGAGAAGCCGATCGCTCCGGCCGGCGCGGACGACGACGAGCTGAAGGCGTACCGCCGGGAGGTCGAGGGCTGGCGGCGCATCCGCCTGGCGAGCGAGGCCGCCGACTTCAGCCGCGCCGTGGCCGCGCGCGAGTGGGCGCGCGTCGTGCCGCTCCTGCAGATGGCGGCCGGGCTGTCCGCTGTCGACCGTTCCACAGCTGTGGACTACTGCCTGTGCGTGGCCCGGCTGGAGTGGTGCGAGCGGCGGCTGTCCGTCGAGGGACTGATCTCGATGGGGCAGCGCGGGCCGTGCCGTAATCCGTTGACGACGATCGCCACGCAGTACCGGACGCAGCTGAAGGCGTACATCGGCGAGCTCGGGTTGTCGCCGTCGTCGCGGGGGCGGATCGCGCCGCCGGAGGGCGGGGACCCTGATGACGACAGCGTCTTCGACTGACGGCCGCTACTACCTCACCTTCGAGGACGAGGCCGACGAGCTGCCGGTGCCGCGCGCCGCGCTGCACGAACTGGGGCTGACCGACGAGGAGATCGCCGAGGCGCTGGAGTCCAAGCCGCTGGTCGTGGCGAACCAGGCGCACCTGAAGCCCGGCGCTTGGTTCGACGTGCCGGCCGCGCGGCGGGCGAAGAACGCCATCGAGTCCTTCAAGCACACGAAGGGCCGGTGGGGCGGCAACGCGCTGCTGCTCGGGCCGTGGCAGCTCGTGTGGGTGATTGCGCCTGTCTTCGGGTGGCTGTACGACGACGAGGAAGCCGGCCGCCCAGTCCGCGTGATCCGCACGGCGTGGGTGGAGGTGCCCCGCAAGAACGGCAAGTCGACAATCTCGTCGGGCGCTGCGCTGACTCTGCTGCTCGCAGACCGCGAGGTCGGCGCCGAGGTGTACGCCGCGGCCGGCTCGTTGGACCAGGCGAAGCGCGTGTTCGACGACGCGAAGCGGATGGCGCAGACCAGCCGGGCCGTGCGCGGGCGCGTGGAAGCACGGGCGGCCGCGCTGCTCACCCCGCGGACCGGCGGCGTCCTGCGGGCCCTGTCGAAGATCGCCGAGACGGCGCACGGCCTGAACGTCTCCGGCGGCGTCATCGACGAGGTGCACGTCCACAAGAAGCGCGACCTGGTCGACGCCATCGAGACCGGCACGGGCGCCCGTGACCAGCCGCTCATCATCTTCATCACGACAGCGGATGAGGGCGACGAGGGCACCATCTACGACGAGAAGCACACGTATACCGTGCGCGTCGCTGAGCTGGTCGTAGAGGACCCGTCGCACTACGGCGTGATCTGGGCGGCGGAGGAGAGCGACGACCCGTTCGCCGAGGAGACCTGGCGCAAGGCCAACCCGGGCCTGGGCGTGTCGCCGACGCTGGCGTACCTGCGCAAGGAGGCCGCCAAGGCGAAGGTCACGCCGTCGTACTTCCCGACGTTCTGCCGGCTGCACCTGAACCGGCGGATGCGCTCGAAGGTGCGGTGGCTGCCGATGCCGCTGTGGGACGCCAACGAGGGCGAGCTGACCCCGGCCCGCCGTCAGCGGTTCCAACCGGCGTGGGGCGGGCTGGACCTGTCGGCCGTCTCCGACCTGTCGGCGTGGGTGCTGGTAGTGAAGTCCCGCCAGCGCGGCAAGGAGCTGGAGATCATCCCCCGGTTTTGGGTGCCGGAGGACCGGTGCGACGAACTGGCGCACCAGCTACAGGTGCCGCTGAGGGAGTGGGCGGAGGCCGGCCTGCTGACGCTGACCGAGGGCGACGCGATCGACTACGCCGCGATCGAGGATCAGATCCTGGCCGACTCCCGCACCTACCGGATCCAGCGCGTCAGCTACGACCGGATGTTCGCCGGCGGATCGCTGCAGCGGATCGAGGCCAACCCCCGCATCGGCGAGGTCGTGCCGGTGTCGCAGACCTACCTCGGCATGGGCCCGGGGTCGAAGGAGACCGAACGCCTGCTGCGCGAGCGGGCGTTCGTGCACGACGGGCACAAGGTCCTGCGCTGGAACGCGGGCTGCGTCGAGGTCATCCGCGACGGCAACGACAACATCCGTCCGGTCAAGCCCAAGCGGGATGAGTCCTCGGCGCGTATCGACGGCATCGCCGCCCTGGTGATGGCCATGGACGGATACCTGCGCCGCAAGCAGATCCGGCACACCGCAGACAGCGCGTGACGCGCAGAGGGGAGGGCGCAGTGTTCACCGACACGGAGAACCGGCTGGCCGACACGGACAGCCCGGAGACGATGATCCGCAAGCTGCGCCACCGTCTGGACGCGCGGGAGCCCAAGGCGAAGGAGTGGAACGCCCTGTACGAGGGGGCACGGCCGCTGAAGTACGCCAGCCCGGAGTTCTCCGAGCAGACCGGCGGCCTGTTCGACGACTTCTGCGACAACTGGTGCAAGACCGTGCCGGACACCCTGCGCGAGCGTCTGGCCGTCGTCGACTTCGAGGGCGAGGACGGCACCTCCGACGAGCAGGCGATGAAGGCCTGGAAGCGCACCCGGGCAGACGTCGAGGTCGGCCTGGCCATCCTGGACGCACTCGTAGTGGCCCGCTCGCACGCCATGGTGTGGAACCCGGGCGGCGAGTCCGACATCACGTTCATCCCGGCCGGGCAGGCCATCGTCGACTACGTGCCCGGAACCCGCGGCGTGCGCCGGGCCGGGCTGCGCGTCTGGTCGGACGGCAGTCACGAGTTCGCCACCCTGTTCGTGCGGGCGCTCGGCGGCAGGCCTGCCACCGTCTACCGGCGCCAGCGCACGGTGGGCGGCGGTGAGTGGACGACGCGCACGATCGGGCTGCGCCGCTCCGAGCAGGTCGACATGGTCAACCCGATGGGCGACGAAGTCCCGCTGGTGGAGATCGCCAACCGGGCCCGCCTGCACGGCAAACCTCAGTCGGAGATCGCCCAGGTGGCCCCGCTGCAGGACGGCGTGAACACCCTGTGGGCGCACCTGTTCACCGCGGCTGACTTCGCCGCGCTGCCGCAGCGTGTGGTGCTCGGCATGGACCGGCCGACCAAGGACATCATCGACCCGGAGACCGGCGACATCCTCGACGAGGAGAACGTCCCGCTGGGGCAATTCTCCAAGGACCGCCTGCTGTGGCTGTCCGACGAGGGTGCGAGCATCAGCCAGTTCTCGCCGGCCGACCTCGACGCCTACCTGAAGGTCATCTCCCAGTGCGTGCGGCACATCGCCGCACAGACCCGCACCCCGCCGCAGTACCTGCTGGGCGAGATGGCGAACATCGCCGCCGACGCGCTGGAGTCCGCGGAGTCCGGCCTGGTCGCCAAGGCCATGGACAAGCAACTGCACTTCGGCGCCGACCTGCGCGAGATCGTGCGGCTGGAGGCCCTCGCCGCCGGCGACCCGGCCCGCGCGGCATCCCTCGCGATGGGCCGCACCGTGTGGCGGGACGCCCAGTTCCGCTCCGTCGCCCAGTACGCGGACGCCCTGACGAAGTACAAGGCGATCGGCGTGCCGGACGAGGCCTTGTGGCGGATGATCCCGGGCGTGCGGCCCGAGCAGGTCGAGGAGTGGATCCGGCTGCGCGACGAGCAGGCGGCCGCCGCAGCGCAGGCCGCCGCCACAGCGTTCGGCTCGTTCGGGCCGAAGGAGACCGACGAGGGCGCCGAGGAGGACCCGGAGGCTGAGGCGGCATGAGCGACGTGGCCGACGCCCGGTACCGGCAGGTACAAGCCCTCGCCTTGGCCGTCGTCGCCCGCGTGCAGTCCATCTGGTCGGGCCTGTCCGCGGAGAACATCCTGGCCTCCCTGCAGGGCGACCAGGGCGCCGCGATCCTGGACGCGGTTGTGGCCGGGCAACTCACCGCCGCGCAGGGCGCCCAGGCGTTCGTCGGCCAGGCCATGGCCGAGCGAGGCGCGGCCGCGCGGATGGCCGCCGAGGTCGACCCGGGCGCGCTCGCGGGAGTCGCCTCCGACGGGCGGCCGCTGACGAGCCTGCTGTACGTGCCGGCCATCACGACCTACACGACGCTGGCGGCCGGCGCCGATCCGGCCACCGCGCTGCTGGCGGGCATGAACCAGATGGCGCGGATGGTCGCCACGCAGGTCGCCGACACCTCGAGGGCCGCCACTCAGGTGGCGATGGTGACGCACCGCCGCTGTGTCGCCTACGTCCGCGTCGTGAAGCTCCCGGCGTGCGGCCGGTGCATCATCCTCGCCGGACGGCAGTACTCCTACAGCACCGGCTTCCAGCGGCACCCGAAGTGCGACTGCGGCATGGACCCCGTCCACACCGACGAGGAATGGCGCGCACTTCCCAGCCCGGAGCAGCTGCTGGAGCAGATGACCCCGGAGGAGAAGCGGCGGCGGCTCGGCGCGGCCGCGGTCGACGCCCTCGACAAAGGCGCGGACCTGGCGCAGGTCGTCAACGCCCGTCGCGGCATGCAGACCATGACCGTGCACGGCCGGAGGATCCAGGCGACCACCGAGGGCAACACCGTGCGAGGCATCGCCGGCAAGCGGCTCACCCAGGACGCCGGCGCCTCCAAGGTGCCCGGCGAGCGGTACCGCATCGCCAAGCGGCCCCGGCTGATGCCGGAGGAGATCCTGCGCCTGGCCGACGACCGCGACCACCAGCTGAGGCTGCTGAAACTGCACGGCTACATCTACTGACTTCCCGGGCGCGAGGCCCGGGCGCGTGCGGCGCGAGGCCGCGCGGATCACCCATGAAGGAGGAGCGCGATGCTCCGCACACGTAACAAGACCCTGTCCACCATCGGCGGCTGGGCCCACCCGTACCCCACGGGCCCTTTCGACCCGTACCTCTACGCCGACGGAGGGGACGGCGGCGGCTCCGGATCCGGAAACGGTGACGGTGGCGGAGGGGACGGCGCAGGGAACGGGGACGGCAGTTCCGGCGACGGTGGCGGCTCCGGCGACGGAGACGACGACAAGCTGGGCGAGGGCGGCAAGAAGGCCCTGCAGGCGGAGCGCGACGCCCGTGCTGCGGCCGAGGCCCGCGTCAAGGAGCTCGAGGCCCGGCTGTCGCGGAAGCCGAACCGGGACGGCGGCAAGGGCGGCGACGGCAAGGGCGATCCTGCGCCGGACGTCGAGGCGATCAAGAAGGAGCTCCGCGAGGAGCTCACCGCCGACACCAACTCCCGCCTGGTCCGCGCCGAGGTGAAGGCCGCCGCGGCCGGGAAGCTGGCCGACCCGGCCGACGCCCCGAAGTTCATCGACCTCACCAAGATCAAGATCGGTGAGGACGGCGACCCCGACGCCAAGCAGATCAAGAAGGCGATCGAGGACCTGCTGAAGGAGAAGCCCTACCTCGGCGTCGCCGGGCAGGGCTGGGGCGACGTCGGAGGCGGCGGCCACACGACCCCGCCCGCGGACGTGGAGCCCGGCCTGGGGCGCCTGCGGCACGCCTACGCCACCGAGTCCAAGACCAAGTAACCGGCCCGCACAGCGGGTCTCACCTGTGAAGGAGGGCCCGCTGTGGCCGTCACCCTTGTCGAGGCAGCCAAGCTGTCTCAGACCAACCTCCAGCGCGGCGTCGTCGAGACGTTCATCCAGGAGTCCTCGATCCTGGACCGCATCCCGCTGCTCCAGATCGAGGGCAACGCCTACGCCTACAACGAGGAAGCCACGCTCCCGGGCGTCGCCTTCCGTTCGGTCAACGAGGCGTACACCGAGTCGACCGGCACCGTGAACCAGAAGAGCGAGAGCCTGGTCATCCTCGGTGGCGACGCGGACGTGGACAAGTTCATCGTCCGCACCCGCGGCAACCTCAACGACCAGAGGGCCACCCAGACCCGCATGAAGGTCAAGGCCGCCAGCTACAAGTTCCAGGACACGTTCTTCAACGGCGACGTGGCCGTCGACCCGAAGGGCTTCGACGGGCTGAAGAAGCGCCTCACCGGCGCGCAGGTCCTCGACGCCGCCACCAACGGCATGGGCCCGGTCGCCGGGGGCCACGACTTCTTCGACGTCCTCGACACGGCCATCGCTCGGGTGCGCGGCATCAACGGCTCCAACGGCGCCATCTACGCGAACGCCGGTGTCATCGCCCGCGTCAAGTCCAGCGCGCGGCGCCTGGGCGGCGTGGAGATGGTCCGCGAGGCCCTGACCCAGAAGATGATCGCGACCTACAACGGGATCCCGATGCTGGACCCGGGCCAGACCGCGGCCGGTGTGGACATCCTCCCGCAGACGGAGACGCAGGGCACGGCGGCCGGCACTGCGTCGTCCATCTATGTCGTCAAGTTCGGCCAGGACGAGGGCGACCAGGCCGTCACCGGCCTGACCAACGGCGGCGTGCAGGCCTACGACCTCGGCGAGCTGCAGGAGAAGCCGGCGTACCGGACTCGTATCGAGTTCTACTGCGGCATGGCCGTCTTCGGCGGCAAGGCCGCTGCCCGTATCCGCGGCGTCCTGAACGCCTGACCCCGAAGGGAGACGGCCCCATGGCCGCTACCAGCAAGAGCAGCACGCCGGAAGAGACCCGGCTCGACGAGCACCTCGACGCCCCCTCGACCACCGCGCCGGGCGACGGCCCGGCGGACACCACCGACCCCGACGAGCGCGCCAGCTCCGCCACCCCGGACAAGGGCGCGGCGGCCCGGGCCGGGCACGGCACCGTCAACGCCGTCGTGCCGCTGCCCAAGCGGAAGACGGCCGCCGCACGCCAGGGCAAGGACCGCACGGAGACCTACAGCGCGATCCGCCCGGACGGGTCCGAGGTGACCGTCGAGCGGAACATCGAGACGGGCGAGTCGTCCGTCAAGGGGGGCTGAGATGCCGCTGCCTCCGCTGGCCACCGTCGCGCAGCTGGAGGACTGGTTGCAGGTGCCGCGGGGCAGCGCTCCCGAGGGCACGGTGAGCCTGGCCTTGGATATCGCCTCGGACATGGTCCGGCGCGAGGCCAAGACCACGTTCACCGTGCGCACCGTGACCAGGAACCTCCGGGTTGAGGGCGGGCAGATTCCGCTCCGAGGGCCTGTCCAGTCCGTCGACTCGCTCGTCATCTCCGGCGCCGAAGTGCCCACGTCGCAGTGGGCCCTGATCGACGACACCATCCAGTTCGTCGGGCCAGTTGACTGTCGCATCGGCCTTTGGGCCATCGTGACGTGGACATTCGGTTGGCCGGTCGTCCCGATGGAGGTCGTCGGCCTGGTCTTGGACGTCACCGCGCGGGCGTGCGTGAACCCCAAGAACCTCCGTCAGGAGTCGACTGGGCAGCGCGCGGTGACATTCGCCTCCGAGACCCTGGCCACCTCGCTCGCCGAGGTCGAGAAGGACAAGCTGAAGCGCTACCGCCCCACGGCCGCGCTCACCTCAACGTTCGGGAGGTGAGCCGTGTTCGGCCAGTCCCCGCTCATGGACCAGACCGTCGAGCACATCCCCCGCCACTACGGGGAGGACGACCGCGGTAACGACGCCTGGATCGAGAGCGACCCGGTACCCGTGGCGAACTGCTCGGTGCAGCCGCTGGACTCCACCGAGTACCTGACCAGCGCTGCCGACCACATCGTCAGCCGCTGGCAGTTCTTCGGCCCGCCCGACATGGGGTTGAAGGCCACCGACCTGATCCGGGTGGACGGAGAGACGTACCAGGTCGACGGCAAGCCCGGCCTGGCCCGGTCCGTTTCCCCGTTCCTCGCCCACACCTCGGCCGTGCTGAAGGAGTACACGGGATGAGCAGACGACCCAGGATCGTGTTCGACGAGCGCGGCCTGTCCGCCATCATGCGGCTGCCCGAGGTGCGTGCCGCCCTGCACAACAAGGCCGAGGAGATCGCCGGTCGGGCCAAGACCATCGCGGCCTCTGAGATCGACGACGGCTTCGCCTCCGAGATCCGCGTGTCCGACGAGACTCGCCCGTCCGGGCGGCCGGTCGCCAAGGTGGAGGCCACCCGCGAGGACGCCGCCGACCACGAATGGGGCTCGACCAACACCGAACGCCGGCGCGTGCTGGGGCGGGCGGCGGGCGTCCAGCCGGAGACCATCTTCCGTCACCGCCCGGACCGGCCATGACCTGGCCCGAACTGGACTGGGGCGACGTCGAGCAGGCAACCGCCGTGTGGCTGCGCTCCCGGCACGCGGGCGTGCGGGTGGCCAACGAACTGCCCGCGGACCTGGAGAAGAAGCTGCCCCTGGTCCGAGTGCAGGTCACCCCTGGGGGCGGTGAGGACGGCACCACCGGCGTCACCTTGCTGGACGTCGAGACGTTCGCCGCCACCCGCACCGCGATGTGGGACCTGGCCCGCAAGGTCCACACCAGCATGCTTGCCCTGGCCGGCCAGTACGTGGGGGCCCTGGTCATCGACTCCGTGTCCACCGACAGCCGGCCCGCCCCGGTCGACTACGGCAACCCGGCCCTGCGCCGGGCGGTCGCCACCTATCGGCTCACCAGCCGCGCCCAGGCGCCCGCCTGACGCGCACGCAACCATCCGCGCCCCCGGCCATGGGGGCTTCTTCATGGAAGGGGGCCGCCATGGCGGCCGCTGACTTCACCACCATCGCCGAGCTGCGCTCGGGACTGATCCGTAAGGCCCTGCGCTACGCCATCTTCGCCGCCGACGCCTCGGCGGACGCGGTGTCCAACCCGTTCGACAACGACGGCGTCCTCCAGACGCTGCCGTCCGGCTACGTCCCGGTCGGCTACACGACGACCGACGGCGTGACCTTCTCCGGTGACCTGTCGACCTCGGACGTGGAGTCCGGGCAGTCCGCCTCCCCGACCCGCTCGGACGTGGAGACCGACACCCAGACCGCCCAGTGGGTGCCGCAGGAGACCAACGCCGCAGCCGTGGCGCTGTATGAGAACCTGCCGCTGTCCGGCTCCGGTTCGCTGCCCGACCTCGGCTCCGCGGCCTGGACGTGGTCCCGGCCGAAGACCCCGCCGACCCTCTACCGGCGTCTGCTGTTCATCGCCGAGGACCTCAACAAGGCCACCGGGCAGCCGCTCTACATCGTCCGGCACTTCCCCTCCGCGCTGCGCACGGGACGCGAGGACGAGCAGTGGACCCGCACGGCGGAGATCAGCCGGGGCGTGACGTACCAGGCCTACGTCGACGACGTCCTCGGCACCGACTCCCTGACGTGGATCGACGGTCCGGGCTGGCGCGACCTGAAGCCGCTGTCCAACGAGGTCCAGTCGGTGGCCATCACCGGCGGCCCGACCGGCGGCACGTACACGCTGACCTACTCGGGCCAGACCACGGCCGGCATCCCGTACAACGCCACCGCGACGCAGGTCCGCAACGCGCTGACGGCCCTGTCGAACATCGGCAGCGGCAACGTGACGTGCACCGGCGGCCCGCACCCGGGCACCCCGGTCGAGGTGACGTTCACCGGCGCCCTCGCCGGTACGGACGTCGCCCAGCTGACGGGCAGCGCGGCCGGCCTGACCGGCGGAACCAGCCCGGCGGTGAACGTCACCACCACCACGGCCGGCGGCGCGTGACCGGCCCCCGCAATCCGGCACCGCGGCGGCGGCCCAGGGTGAGCCCTGCCGCCGCGGTGCCTTCACCCGCTCACCCACCGGCCACCCAGAAGCGAGACGAGAAACCCATGAGCAAGCCCAACCGCAAGCGCTACAAGCTGACCGAGGTCAAGGCGCAGTTCACCGACGCCCTCGGCGGCGAGGACGTGGAGTTCGAGCTGGCCAACGGGGAGGTCCTGACCTTCCCCCACCCGCTGTTCGCGACCGACGAGTGGACCACCGCGGTCGACGAGGCGGAGACCAACCGGGAGAAGGCCGTGGCCATCCTCGGCGGCGACCAGTACGACAAGTACGTGGCCGCCGGGCACGCTGACGCGGAGATCGGCCTGCTGTTCCTGGCCGTCCAGCAGGACATGCGCGACCAGGTGAAGCGGCGCCCTACACGGTCCTAGACGTCCTTGGGCACCACCCCGAGGTCGTCGAGGCCGACCTGTGCCACCACTACGCGCCCCGCGACCCGATCGCGGAGTACTGGCGCGGGGACATCTCCCTGCGTCAGCTGCGCGTCCTGGTGGAGGGCCTGCCCCCGGACGGGGCCCTGGCCCGCAAGCTGGCCGGCCACCCCCTGCAGTACGCCGACTTCCGCCTGGCCGACCTGGTCGACCAGATCGGCCTGCTGCTGACCGACTTCCGCAACGCCAACCGCGGGGAGAAGGCAGCCCCGCAGCCCTACCCGGAGAAGGTGTGGCGGCCGGAGTCGGCCAAGGCGAAGAAGAAGCGCGAGAAGAAGGCCCGCAAGGAATCCGTCGACGCCCGCGCTGGCTATATGCGGATCGTCTCCCAGGTCACACCGGAGTACGCAGAGAAGGGGTGAGCCATGCCCCGCGCCGCATCCGTGTGGCTGGACGTCCTGCCGTCCATGTCCGAGTTTCGCCGGGAGTTGCGCCAGCAGCTCGAGGAGCCTGTCCAGCAGTCCGCGGCCCGCGCGGGCCAGCAGGGCGGCGAGAGCCTCATGCAGGGCATGGCCGGGAAGATGAAGGCCGGAGCACTCGCCGCCGGAGCGGCGGCGGGTCTCCTGGTCGCCAAGGGCCTGCAGGAAGCGATGGAGAAGCAGGCGGCCACCGGCAAGCTGAAGGCTCAGCTGGGCCTGTCGGCCAAGGAGGCCAAGACCGCCGGCGCGGCCGCGGGCAAGCTGTACGCGGGCGCCGTGACGGAGTCCATCGACGAGGGCGCGGCCGCGGTCAAGGCCATCATGTCCGCGGGCCTGGCCCCGGAGAAGGCCACTACCAAGCAGCTCGCCACCATCGCCACGAACGTGCAGGACGTGGCGACGCTGTTCGAGGTCGACCTGGGCCAGGCCGCCAACGCCGCGGGCCAGATCATGAAGACCGGCCTGGCGAAGAACAGCAAGGAAGCCCTGGACACCATCACGCGCGGCTTCCAGATCATGGGCCCGAGGGCCGATGACCTGATGGACACGTTCAACGAGTACTCCACGATCTTCCGGTCGCTCGGGCTGGACGTGAAGACCACCACCGGCCTGCTCGCCCAGGGCATGAAGGCCGGTGCGCGCGACACCGACACCGTGGCCGACGCGCTGAAAGAGTTCCAGATCCGCACCACGGACGGCTCCAAGGCCTCCGCGGACGCTTTCAAGCTGCTGGGGATGAACGCCGAGAAGTCCACGGCCATGTTCGCCAAGGGCGGCAAGGGTGCAGCAAAGGGCCTCCAGGACGTCCTGGACCGGCTGCGAGGGATGAAGGACCCCGTCGACCGTAACGCGGCCGCGGTCGGACTGTTCGGGACCAAGGCCGAGGACCTCGGCAAGGCCCTCTTCAGCCTTGACCCGTCCAAGGCGGTGGACGGCCTGGGCAAGGTCAGCGGCGCGGCGAAGAAGGCCGGGGACGACCTGCGCGACAACGCCGGCGCGAAGTTCGAGCAGTTCAAGCGCAAGGCGTTGATGGCCGTCGGGGACGTCGTCGGCAAGTACGCCCTGCCGCCCCTGATGCGCTTCGGGACGTTCCTCAACAACGACGTCCTGCCGCCCGTGAAGACCGCCACGACGTGGCTGGGCGACCGCCTGGCGCCCGTGTTCTCCGGCGTGGCGGACGCGGTGAGCGGCACCATCAACTGGTTCAAGGAGTGGGGCATCTGGCTGACCCCGCTGGCCATCCTGATCGGCGGCATCACCCTGGCCCTGTCGGCTCAGGCCCTGGTGACCGGAGCGGTCATCGGCGTGATGTCCGCCTACGCCCTGGCCAGCCGGGGCATCGCCCTGGTCACCCAGGGGTGGGCGGCCGCGCAGGGCCTGCTGAACGCCGTGATGGCACTCAACCCGTTCGTCCTGGTCGCCATCGCGGTGGTCGCCCTCGGCGCCGCCCTGGTCATCGCCTGGAAGAAGTCCGAGACGTTCCGCGCCATCGTCACGGGCGTCTGGGAGGCCATCAAGACCGGCGCGATGTGGCTGTGGACCAACGGCATCAAGCCGATGGTCGACGGCTTCATGGCCGGCCTGCGCTGGGTCGGGGACGCCGCGTCGTGGCTGTGGAACACGGTGCTGAAGCCGGTGTTCTCCGCCATCGACACCGGCGCCCGGATCCTCGCCACCATCCTGACCATCGTGGTCTTCGGGCCGATCTACCTGGCGGTGAAGCTGCTGGGGGCGGTCTTCGGGTGGCTGTGGAACGTGGCCATCAAGCCCGCGTTCGGATTCATCCAGGCCGGCGCCGCGCTGCTGTGGGCCGGAGTCCAGGTGGTCTTCGGCTACTTCATGGCCGGGCTGCGCACCGTCGGCGGCTGGTTCAAGTGGCTCTACAACAACGCCGTGAAGCCCGTCGTCGGGTGGATCAAAGCAGGCCTGCAACTCGTCTGGGCCGGCGCGAAGGTCGTCTTCGGCTGGCTCTCGGCCGGCCTGCGCGCAGTGGGCAGCGTCTTCAAGTGGCTGTGGAACAACGGCGTGAAGCCCGCGTTCAACGGCATCAAGTCGGTGATCTCCACCGTCTGGGAATCCGGCATCAAGCCGGTGTTCGACAAGGTCAAGTCCGCCACAAGCAAGGTCGCCGACGCCTTCGAGGTCGCCCGCAAGGGCATCAAACTGGCCTGGGACAAGGTCAAGGGCATCGCCAAGACCCCGGTCAAGTTCATCATCGACACGGTCTACAACGGCGGCATCGTCAAGGTGTGGAACGAGGTCGCGGACGTCTTCGGCGCCCCCACCCTCGACCCCATCACCGGTTTCGCTCGCGGTGGTCTGCTGCCCGGGATGTCGTCGTACCGGCAGGGCGACGACCAGCTGGTGCCGATGCGTAAGGGCGAGGGCGTCTACGTCTCCGAGGCGATGCGCGACCCGTATGAGCGGGCCCGGCTGTTCGCGGTGAACAAGGCCGCCATGCGCGGCCAGTCCCTCTCGCAGTTCCAGGGGCAGGGCTTCGCCGAGGGCGGCATCTTCGGCTGGGTGAAGTCCGCCGCCTCCAAGACGGTCGACCTGGCCAAGTCTGGAGTGGCCTGGCTGAAGGACGGCGTGAAGGCCTCCGCCGAGGCGGGCCTGAAGAACGTCGTCGAGCCGCTGCTCGACCGGATCGCCGGATCGTCCTCGGTGTACCGGGACATGATCTCCGGCGTCCCACGCAAGATGATCAAGTCCATCCTGGGCTACTCCGGCGAGGCCGACAAGAAGCTCGAGTCCGCCGGTGTCGGCGGCAAGGGCTACAAGGCGGCCCTGTCGTGGGCGCGCACGCAGGACGGCAAGCGGTACCAGTGGGGCGGCAACGGCAATCCCAGCTGGGACTGCAGTGGTCTGGTTTCCGCGATTGAGAGTGTGATCCGCGGCCAGAAGCCTCACCGCAGGTGGGCCACGGGGGCGTTCTCCGGGGCCACGGCGCCTCCGGGCTGGGTCCTGAACAAGCGCTCCCCGTACATGATCGGCATCACCAACAGCGGCGTGGGCCACACGGCCGGAACGATCAACGGGACGAACGTGGAGTCGCGCGGCGGCGACGGCGTGGTGATCGGCCCGGGCGCCCGCTCGTACAAGGACAGCCTGTTCACGCACCGGTACGGCTTCTCTGCCAAGGGCTACGCCGACGGCGGCAAGCCCCGCGCCGGGGAACTGGCCTGGGTGGGCGAGCAGGGCCCGGAGCTGGTGAAGTTCCGGGGCGGCGAGCAGGTGTTCAACCACGCCGACTCGATGCGGATGTGGGAGGGCATCGGCGCCCGCGGCTTCGCCAAGGGCACCAAGGCGGCACAGACCAAGGCCCGCAAGGACATCCCCGGCGACCTGCGCAACTTCACCAAGTCCCTGACCGGCTCCGCGGCGGACATCTCCAAGGCCACCAAGGAACTGGTGAAGGACCTGACGGCGGCCGGCGGCGGCAAGTCGCTGGCGGCGTCGGTGAAGAAGGTGTCCGCCACGCTGCAGTCGCTGGCGAAGAAGCGCGACGCGCTCGCCGGCCGGATCGAGGCGGCCAAGTCGGCGGCCGCCGACCAGCGCAAGACGGCCGCCGACTTCATGGGGCTGTCCAACCTGGCCGAGGCCACCAGCGTCAGCGACGTCCTCGGCGGCATGATGGAGCGGCAGTCCACCGTGAAGTCGTTCCAGTCGACCATCGCCGGGCTGTCCAAGAAGGGCCTGAGCCAGGACCTCATCAGCCAGCTGGTCGCGATGGGCCCCGACAGCACGCTGGCCGGGGTCATCGGCAACGCCAGCCCGGCGCAGATCAAGCAGCTGAACGCCATGGCGAAGAACGGCGCGAAGCTGTCGGCGTCCTACGGCAACACCATGGCCGACGCCATGTACGACGCCGGGAAGATGGCCTCCAAGGGCTTCCTGACCGGCCTGATGGCCGACCAGAAGTCGATCCAGGCCGTCATGGCGAAGATCGGCGCCGACGCGATCAAGGCGATCCGCTCCAAGAAGGGCATCGACGCCCACTCCCCGTCCCGCAAGGGCCAGCAGGCAGGCGCCGACCTGGGCGCCGGCCTGGTCGAAGGGATGGTGGCCGCAGGGCCCGCCATCGAGTCCGCGGCCGCACAGATGGGCTCCTCCGCGGTGCCCGTCGGCGTCGTCCCCGTCACCTCCGGATCGGCCCGCCAGACCGCCTCCAGCGGCCTGAACGGACAGCCGCTCTACCTGGTCGTCGAGGACGGCACCGTCCTGCGGGCCTACGTGTCCGACCGGGTCGACGACGCCCTGACCGACGTGCGCCGCTCCAAGCGGTCCGGCAAGAAGTAGGGAGGCACCCCCGTATGCCGATGATCGTGGACCCGTCGGCGCCGCAGATCACCCCGCCCACCACGCTCACCAGCCCCGACGGCTTCCTGACCGCCGTGGTGGACGAGCAGTGGGCGGGCGTCTACCTGGGCGTCGACTACAAGTCCCCGGCCGACACCGCCCGCAACCTGGCGCTGAACCCGTCCGCCGAGGTCGACCTGAGCAACACGGTCACCCTCGGGGCGAACGTCACCCGCAGCCGCATCACCACCGACGCCCGCTTCGGCGCGGCCTGCGTGGAGCTCACCCACACGGGCGCGGCATCTCAGGCCGGGCAGCTGTGGCTGATGCCGGAGCAGGGGCCGGGCACCACGCTGCGGATCAGCATCTGGGTCAAGGTCGTCTCCGGGGCGCCCACGCCCGGCTACATCGCACTGCGGCAGGGCACCAACACGCCCATTCAGATCCCGCTCACCTCGGTGCCGGCCGCCGGGAACTGGGCCCGCCTGGACGCCTCGTACACGCTCGGCCCGGCGCAGACCGCGGACCGGTTCGGTATCGCCCTGAACGGGGCGAGCGGCGTGGTGTGGCGGGCGGACGCAGCGATGTGCGACCCGAGCCCCGATCTGCACCCCTACGTGGACGGCACGCAGCCGGGCTGCGTGTGGGACGGCACGGCGCACGCGTCCACCTCCCGCAGGGTCACCTCGGACCAGCCCTGGCAGGACGTCCGCAAGGTGCGCATCACCCGGCAGGATCCCGGCGCTGCCGAGCCCGTCGGCGTGCGCTCGGGGGACCTCGCGTGGGCCGTCGAGGGCGTGGGCCAGGCCTATGACCATGAGGCGCCCCTGGGGGTGGCCGTGGTCTACAGCGCCCGCCCGCAGTACGCGGACGGAAGCTGGGGCGAGACGTCCTCGCTGGGCCTGGTCGTGCCCGCCCCGGCGCCGGGCCAGACCCGGGACCTGTGGCTGAAGTCCCTGGACGAGCCGGGCCTGTCCATGCGGGTGATGTACGGGCCGGACCAGGGCACCACCAGCGAGGCCCGGCAGGAGACCGCGGACCGCACCGGCACCCCCTACATGGCGGTCGCCTACGACACGGCGGCCGCCCCCGCCGAGTCAGTCCAGGTCGACGTCCTGGCCGAGGACATCGAGCAGTTCCGCAGGCTGATCCGCTCCGGGGTGCTGCTCGCCCAGGTGCGGCCCGGCTACCAGAAGCCGGACCGTTTCTTCGTGCCGGGCACCGTGGGGGAGAAGGCCACCGGCAAGCTCGGGGCGACGGGCGGCTACACCGTCACCTTCGACATCGTCCCCGTCGAGCGGCCCGCCGCCGCCGGTCAGCCGATGCGGGCCCCGGCTTGGTCCTACGACGCGCTCGCCGCGGCGTTCGGCACCTACGACGCCGTCACCGCGTCCTACGCCACGTATGCGGCGCTGGCCACGAACGGCGCGGTGACCTGATGCTGCCCATCTCGGCGGCCGCGCTGGCCGCGCTGGGGCAGGCCACCGGCCGCCCGGTGCGCGCGGAGTGGTCCAACGACGGCGGCGTGACGTGGGCGCCCGCACGGTTCGGCTCCGGCAGCGTGACGCCGGACCGTACCGCGGAGGTGCGCTACGCGGCCTCCGTGGAGCTGCTGGACGCACCGCGTGGACGGCACGGCATCAACAGCGTCTCCACCGAGATCCGTCTGTTCCAGGGCATCAAGGTGCCCCGGAGGGACGTCGAGTGGATCCCTGCCGGCCGGTACGCCATCGATCGCCTCAGTCGTACCCGCCTGGGCGTGTCCCTGGACCTACTCGGGCGTGAGGACATCGTGCGCGGCGCGGAGCTCCCGACCGCGCGCACCATAGGGCCGGACACCGCGAAGGCCTGCGCGGAGCAGCTGCTCGGCGAGGCCCTGCCCGGTTCCCCGGTGGCCTGGCGCGAGGGGGTGAAGGCCGGCACCGCCATGCCGGCGTTCGTGGTCGACGAAGACCGGTGGGCGGCCGTGTCCGGCGGCACCGACACCTCCGGCACCTCTACGGGCATCGCGGCCTCCCTCGGCGCGGAGGTCTACTGCGACGCCCGCGGCATCCCCACCTTCGCCCCGGTGCCAACCCTCGACGACGCCGTGGTGTGGGAGATCCCCCGGAATCTCGTCACGGCCAAGCCGTCCGAGGAGGAGACCGCGGAGGGCCTGCGGAACCTGTGGGCCGTCACCGGCGACGCGGGATCCGGCGGCAAGCCGGTCGGTCCGGTCTTCCGCTGGGACGACAACCCCGACTCCCTCACCTATGCCGGCCCCGACCCCGTCGAGGACCCCCTGGCGCCGCAGCGGCTCGGCCTGCCGAATGTGCGGGTGCGCACGGGTCGTTACAGCTCTGCCCTGATCACCAGCCTGGACCAGGCGAACGACGTGGCGGCCGCGCAGCTGGCCAACAGCTTGGGAGTCCAGGCCTCGCTCAGCTTCACGAGCGTGTGCAATCCGGCGATGGAGCCCGGCGACGTCGTCCTGGTCGAGCTCGCCGAGGGCGTGTGGGAGCGGCACCTGCTCGATTCCAACCCCTACACGCTGGGCGGCGTGGCGATGACCTGCCAGACCCGCACCAGCACAAGGAGGATCTGAGGTGGGCATCCGCGACCAGCTCGGCAAGGACCTCTCGGCCCTGGACGTGATGGGCGGCGGCCTGCAGACCGTCTCCGCCGAGGTCATCGACGTCACCGAGTCCGGCACCGTCAACATCCACATGATGGGCGCCGACCTGTACGACGTCGCCTGTACAGACGCCTACCGCAACCGCGCCGCGGGGGACATCGTCGCCGTGCGCCGCGGCACCGTCCCCGTGGTCCTGTGGCGGCTCGGCGACGACCCGGCAGAGGTCGAGCAGGCGAGCATCGAGCAGACCGCCCAGCAGGCCGCCCGCGACGTCCAGGTGGTGCGCGCGGCGACCTACGGCACGGGCGCCCCCGCAGGATCCGGCTGGCAGGCCGCCTCCGCCGTGTACGTCCGCAAGGTCGACGACCGGATGGAGGTCTACTTCCAGGTCGCCTCTGTCGCCGACCCCTCGCCTGGGACGCCGGCCGTCCCGTCGCCGAAGCCCGTCACCGTCTCCCCGACCGACTCGGGCACATGGCGCAGCGGACGTCCCGACGAGTACGCCTCGGCGCCGACGCAGGGCGACTGGACCGGCAGGGGTAACCGCCGCGGCGGCTGGTTCTACGGCTCGGCGATCCAGAACGCCTGCGCGGGCAAGACCGTCGCCTCGATGAAGGTGGCGTTCACCCGCAAGACCGGATCCGGGGTCAACGCCAAACGGCCCCTGCACCTGTACCTGCACAACCACTCCTCGCCCCCCTCGGGCCAGCTGAACCTGGGCGACGGGCCGGAGGACCTGCTGCGCCTGTCCGTCGGGGCGAAGGGCACCGCGACCCTGCCGAAGTCCTGGGCGAGCGCCTTGGCCTCCGGCTCCGCGAAGGGGCTGGCCATCTACGCCTCCGGCCGCACCGACTACATGGCCGTCACCGGCGGCAAGATCACCATCGTCTTCTCGTAGGAGCTCACCGTGGCGACCATCGGAAACGCCGAACTGCCCATCCCGGGAGGCGGCGACAGCCCCACCACGCCCGGCCACCTCGCCGAGCTCGCCGAGGCCATCGACCCGTACCTGTGGCAGCACGTCACCAACCTCGCCGACCGCAACGCCCGCCTGTCCGAGGCGCCGATCCAGACCGTCGCCCTGGCCCCCGACGGCACGACCTGGGTGAAAATCTCCAGCAGCACGAACACCTGGGCCACCCTCTACGAGCCGCTGCCCGCCTGGCAGCCGTTGACCCTGCCCGCCGGATATGAGTCCGGACAGACCCTGGCCGAGGGCCGCGTCGTGGGCGGACAGGTGCATCTGCGCGGCACGATCCAGCGCATCGACGCCCAGCTCATCTCCGCCAACGGCACCAAGCTGGCGACGGTTCCGACCGCGCTCATCCCCAGCCAGATCGCCCGCTACGCCGCCCCGTCCTCGATGACCGGCGACGCCATGGTGGGCGCCTGCCGCATGGAGGTCTACAGCCCGGACCAGGACGCCAACGCCATCGGCGGCCGCGGCTCCGTCGTCGTCTGGTCGCAGGACGGCCAGCAAGACGCAGGTGTAGCCGGCCTGGCCTGGGTGGACATCTCCGGCTCCTACTGGCTCGACTGAGAGGACGTCATGCTCTACACCTTCGGCGGCACCCCCGCAGACGTCCTGACCGACGCGTCCGGCAACGTCATCCCCGACTACCCCCTGATCGTCCGCGCAGCCGGCACCGGCGCCAGCGTCACCGCCCTGTTCGAGGCGGACGGCGTCACGCCCATCGCGCAGCTGCGCTCCAATCCGACCGGATCGGCCACCCCCGGGGCCGTGCGCACCTTCCGGGCCGCGGACGTCTCCGAGATCGAATACGAGTACCTGGGACCCGGCGGGCAGCCGCTGCGCTGGTACCAGGCCGGGCGCGAGGTCGCCTCCGGTGCACGCGACGCCGCAACGCAGGCCCTCGCCGCGGCGAACACCAAGCTCGACACGGAGACGCCCGACCCGCAGACCGTGGACGGGCCGGTCAACTTCAGCTCCCCGATCAGCGCCCCGAACCTGGGCGACCAGTCCGCCGCACGCTGGTTTGTCGTCTCCGGCGCCACCGGCAACGGCGTGGCCGACGACCGGGCCGCGATCCAGGCCCAGCTGGACGCCGCGCACACGGCCGGCGGCGGCATCGTCTTCATCCCGCCCGGCCGCACCTACGGCATCAGCACGTTCCTGGTCGTCTACGCCGACACCACGGTCTGGGCCTACGGGGCGACGCTGAAGGCCATCGGCAACACCGGGCTGCTGCGGAACTTCGAGCCCACCGACCTGTTCGCCGCGTACACGGGCCGCTCCCGAATCCGCATCCTGGGCGGCACGTGGGACGGCAACGCCGCCGACTCCGGCGTGGGCACGGTGACGGCCACGACGAACGTGATGTCGTTCGCGCACTGCGAGGACATCACCGTCCGGGACGCCACGATCACCAACGTGTCGTCCGCGCACGGCCTGGAGTTCAACTCCACAGCCCGCGGCCGCGCCCTGAACTGCCAGTTCCTGGGCTACAAGGACAACTCCGGCGACGGCTCCCGCGACTTCTCCGAGGCCGTCCAGATCGACATGGCCGTCTCCGGGTCTGTCGGCATCGGCGACTTCGACGCGACCCCGTCCAAGGACATCCTGATCGAGGGCTGCTACGTCGGCCCCTCCAGCCGCCTCGGATCCTTCGGACGCGGGTTCGGCTCCCACATGCTGCGTACCGGCGTCTACTACTACGGGATCCGCATCATCGGAAACCGCATCGAGAACGTCCGCCAGCAGGGCATCTACGGCTTCGGATGGCGCCGCGCCGTGATCTCCGGCAATGTCGTCTCCGGCTCCGGCCTGTCCGGTATCCAGCTCTCCCGCCCCGACCCGGCAGGCTCCGGCCCGTCGGAGGGCTACACCATCAACGGCCGGAACATCGCCATCGTCGGCAACACCGTCGAGGGCGCCAAGGACGCCTCGGGCATCCGGGTGTTCGGCGCTTCCGGCGGCACCTACGACCAGGTCACCATCGCCGGGAACAGCGTCCTCGGCTTCAACACGGACCTCTCCAACGGCATCCACGTCGAGTACTGCAGCAGGCCGAACGTCACCGGCAACACGGTCGCGGGGACCCAGTCCACCGGCATCGTGTGCTTCAACTCCGACGGCGCCAACATCGGCTCCAACACGATCCGCGACGTCGGCTCCAACGGCATCAACATCACGGGCTGCAACGGCGCTCAGGCCGTCGGCAACACCATCGACGGCACGACGTCCAACCACGGCATCTTCGTCACCACCTCCAGCGCCGTGGCCGTGCAGTCCAACCGCATCAACGCCGCGGCGTCCGCCGGCGTCCGGCTGTCCACCAGCGCCACCGGCTGCTCCGTCATCGGCAACCAGGTCCGCAAGGGCACCGGCAGCACCACCAGCGGCGTTTCGCTGGACTCCACCGCCACCGGCGCCGCCGTCCTCAACAACGACCTGTCCGGCAACTCCTGGTCCGCGTCCACCGCCCTGCCGGTGTCCACCGCAGCGCCCGTGACCGGTCCGGGCGGCATGACCGCCCTGCCCGGCTCCAACCTCGTAGACAAGGACCTCACCCCCGTCCCGGCCCTCGAGGCCGCCATCAGCCCCGCCGGGCGGTACGAGACGACGAGCAGGCTCCGGCTGGGCACGTCGTCCACCCCGACCTCCGGGACGCTGTACCTGGTCCCGATCTGGCTGCCCAAGGGCCTGGTCGTCTCCAACATCTCGTTCGTCTCCGGCAGCAACGCCGCGGCGACTCCGACGAACTGGTGGTTCACCCTCCACGACAACACACGAAAGGCGCTCGCACGCACTGCGGACCAGCTGACCGCGGCGTGGGCGGCGAACACCATCAAGACCCTGGCGATCGCGCAGACCACGGCGGGGGCCGGCACCAGCTACACCACGACCTACGCCGGCCTCCACTACCTCGGCGTCATGGTCAAGGCCACCACGAACCCCAACCTGATCTCCGAAGGGTCCATGCCCGACGTTGTCGCCCAGGTCGCCCCCGGGTTCGGCGGCACCGATGCCGGGATGAGCACCCCGCCCACCGTCTCCGGCGCTGGATTCACCGCCGGAGCGTTCGGCACCGGCAGCGGCATCCTCGCCTACGGCTACGTCTCCTGACGCCAGCCCACCTCACCCCACGCCCCGCGCCCACGGCCGGGGCCTTTCTCATATCTGGAGGCCCCATGGCCACACCCCTGAGCCCCGACAAGTTCCTCGCAGCCCTCCGCGCCGAGGGCGTGCGCGTCGTCGAGGTCGGCGCCTGGCGCGCCCACAACCGCAACAGCAAGGGCGCCTGGGGCCCCGTGCACGGCGTGATGGTCCACCACACCGTCACCAAGGGCACGAACGCCACGGTGGACATCTGCCGCCAGGGCTACTCCGGCCTCCCCGGACCGCTCTGCCACGGCGTCGTCGCCAAGGACGGCACGATCTACCTGGTCGGCTACGGCCGCGCCAACCACGCCGGATCGGGAGACGGCGACGTCCTCAAGGCCGTCATCGCCGAGAAGCCGCTCCCCGCACCCAACGAGGCCGACACCGACGGCAACGCCCGCTTCTACGGCTTCGAGTGCGAGAACCTCGGCGACGGCAAGGATCCCTGGCCGGCCGCCCAGGTCGAGGCCATGGTGCGCACGGCCGCCGCCCTGTGCCGGGCGCACGGCTGGGGCGAGGACGGCGACACCTCCGTCATCGGCCACAGGGAGTGGCAGCCCGGCAAGGTCGACCCGCGCGGCCCCGGCGTGAGCATGCCCGACATCCGCAAGCGCGTCGCCGAGCGGCTCGCCCACCCCGCCAACTGGTCGCCTGGCACCACGTACACCGTCGCCCGCGGAGACACCCTCTGGTCCATCGCCGCCACCAAGCTCGGCGACGGCAACCGGTGGCGCGAGATCGCCACCCTGAACCACCTCAAGGACGCCGACGCGATCACGCCCGGCCAGAAGCTCACCCTCCCCAAGAAGTGAGGCACCCATGAACGCGTCCCTCGACAAGGCCTACTGGATCGGCCTGCTCGTCTCGATCGTCCTGCCGGTCCTGGTCGGGCTCGTCACCAAGAGAGTCACCCACCCGGGCGTGAAGGCCGTGCTGCTGCTCGCCCTGTCCACGCTCAACGGGTTCCTCGTCGAGCTCGCCAACCCCGGTCCGGACTACGACCTCGGCACTGCCGTGATCCTGTCGCTCGTCGCGTTCGCCACCGGCGTCCTGGCGCACTTCGGCCTGTGGAAGCCCGCTGGTGTCAGCGACAAGGCCCAGTCCGCGCTCGGCGGCGGGGCCCCGGTCCGGAGCGCCTGAATGGCACGCCGCGGCGCCCGCTGGTTCAGTGGGCACCTCGGCAACCGCGGCCCGTTCCTCGTGTTCATGGGCATCGGCAAGGTGTGCTTCGGCGCGTCGTTCATCGTCGAGCCGCCCACCCTGGCCGGCCTTGGACTGCTGACCCGCTTCGCCCCGCTGCACTGCTGGGCGTGGGTGTGGATCGTCAGCGGCACCGCCACGTTCTGCTGCGCGTGGCTCAAGTTCGGGAGGGACGGCTGGGGGTTCGTAGCAGCGAGCATCCCCCCGGCCTTCTGGGCGTTCGCCTACGGCTGGGCCGGGATCCTCGGGGACTACCCGCGCGGCCTGTGGCTGTTCGTCTGGTACATCACATCGCACTGCGGGGTGATCTGGTGCGCGTCACGAGTTCCACCTGACACCGGATCACCCGGGGACCTCGGCCAGGTGGTGGTTGAGGGGAGACCCGGGTGAACGGTGTCTGGGGAGTAGTCGGGGCGGTCATCAGCGTCATCGGCGTGATCACGATGGGGTTCTTCACCTATCGCGGCACCCGGGCGGCGGCACGCATCAACGCCGCACCGACCGCGAAGCAAGTCGACCTGTCCGTCCTGCAAGCCAGCGTCGAGCGGCTGGAGAAGGAGTGCGAGAAGCTGCACCAGGAGCAAGGCCGTACCCGCGGCGTGCTCTGGTCGATCAGCCGATGGGCGCTCGTCCTGCGCGACCAGGTCGTCGAGCGAGGCGGCACCCCACAGCCGCCGCCCCAGGATGTGGAGGACTACTACCGCACCGGCGTATAAGCCCCGGCCCGGCCCCTTGCAGGGAGGCCGGCCCGGGGCGCCCGATCCCCCCACGCTGCCCCCGCCCGTCCCCGTCATGGGGGCGGGCGGGGGCATTTCGTCATGTCTGGGGCGGGGAGTCCGCCACGAAGGAGCCCTTGCCGCGCACGGTGTGGACCAAGCCGCGCTCGACGAGCAGCTGCACGGCCGCGCGTGCGGTCGGCCGGGACACGCTGAACTCGTCAACGATGGCGGCCTCGGAGGGAATGCGCCGCCGCGGCGGGTACGTGCCATCGGCGATGCGCGCTGCGAGGACCGTGGCGATCTGCTCGTACAGCGGCTCAGGCCCGTCGAGGTCCACAGTCATATATCGACCGTAGGAGCCATACGACGATGCTTCTCGTCGTGTGACGTCACCTGACAACACATGACAAGCGGGGTAGCGTCGACATGAGAAGACCCCCGCGCCGTGCGACCGGCCGGGGGCGTGGCCAACGCTTACGAGGAGCGTCGACGTGGAAGAGCCTACGCAGCCCACCGGCCCCCGAACAGACGACAACGCCCTACTCCTGCTGCCCCTGCCGAAGGTCGACCGCCAGTCCGACGAGCAGCGCCGCGGCGCGGCCTGCGTCTGGTGCGGCACGAAGCTCACCGCCGAGACGGCACGCGACCTCGGCGAGCGGCCCACACCAGACGGCACACGCATCTGGCCCCGGGCCTGCACTCAGTGCGTCCGCACCGAGGCCCGCCGCGTCTCCAACATCCACACCCGCCACTGCCAGCGCTGCCTCCGCAACACCGAAGCGTGCACCGACCGGCGAGCCCTGCGCGACCTGGCCCTCGAGGGCCGCCGGCAGGAGGTCCAGCTGTGACCCGGCGAGCGAAGACGATGGAAGATGCGCCGCGCCTGGGCGTTCCGCTCCCTGACCCGGCCCCCGCGCACGACTGCGGGGAGTGCCAGGCGCTGGCCCGCCAGCGAGAGGCAGCGAGGCGCTCGCATGACCACACCACCGCCACCGACTGCAACGTCCGCATTCGCCGTCACCCTCACCACTGACGTCACCGACGCGGTGCGCCGATCGCGCCGGTGACGATCCCCGCGGCCCCGGCCGGTGTCTCCCCCGACGCCGCCGGGGCCGCTTCGCGTCTGCCCGTTGTGGTGAGCGGGGGAGTGCGGGACAATGGAATCTGCGCAGGTCAGCCCGCATCCAGTCACAAGGGATTGCGTGAGCGGTGCGTGAGCGGAGGTCCCCGAGGGGGCCGAAATTCCCGGAGTGAGCCGGAGTGATCGACTCCCGCGACCAGGGATTTCTAGACCAGCCAGAGTCTCCCGGAGTGAGCCGGAGTGAAAACTAGGGACTCATAATCCGTCGGCCGTGGGTTCGAGTCCCACCCGCCCCACCACTCGCTACGCGATGCGCAGGACCTCGGCCCGACCGGTGCAACCCATCTGCTCATCGCCGAGGAGGTGGAATCGGCGGGACGTGCGGACGAGGCGCTTGCCTGGGCGGAGCGCGGGCTCCGGGCCTGCGCCGCCGAGACGTACATCGACGGCCGTCTGGTCGACTACGTGTGCGCGCGGTACGCGCAGACGGGGCGGGCGGCCGACGCGGTCGCGGTGCGCCGGGACCGGTTCCGTCTCGAGCGGTCCCTGGCCGCCTACCGGCAGTTGCGCTCCGTCGCCGGGGCGGCGGACTGCTGGGAGGCCGAGCGCGCGGCGGCGCTGGCTACCTTGGAGGAGGAGGCCCGTCGTGAGCGCGGCGGCCGGTACGGCGGGCCCGTACTGATCGACGCGTTGCTCGATGACGGCGACCTGGACGCCGCCTGGCGGGAGGCCGCCGGCCGCGCCGACGACCGGCAGTGGGCGCAGCTCGCCGATCAGTCGCGCGAGACGCGCCCGGCCGAGGCGCTCGGCGTGTACCTGCGGCTGATCGAGCGGTCGAAGGAGCCGACGGGTGACCGCGCCTACGAGCACCTGGCACGGCTGCTCCAGGCTGCCCGTGACTGCCATCGCGCGCTGGGGACCGAGGACGCGTTCACTCTCTTTCTCACCGACCTGCGGATGGAACTGAAACGCAGGCGGAAACTGATGAGCGTCCTCGACCGGCACGGACTGTGAAGGTGGGCGGGCCCGGCGGCCGCTCGTCCGCGTGCCGGACGGCGCCTGACGGTCCTGAGTCCGGTCAGTTCCTGAGATCGATCCTCCGTACGGGCTGTCCGGTCGCACGGGCGATCGTCTCGAAGTCGCGGTCGTAGTGGAGCAGGGTCAGCCCCGCCTCTTCAGCGGCGGCGGCGACGAGCAGGTCGACAGGGCCCGCACTGCGGTGCTCGCCCTTGGTGGTGAGCAGTTCCTGGACGACGCGTGCGCGTCGGTAGATGCCGTCGGGCATGGGGCACCACGTGTAGTGGGCATCCAGTGCGCGCTTCACACGCTCCCGGTCCGCCGCCGAGCGGGCTGAGTAGAGGACTTCCAGTTCGGTGATGTCACACAGGGCGACGAGTCCCGCGGCGATCCTGTCGTCCCACTCGGCCGTGGTCCGTCCGAGCAGGACGCGGGCGAGGGCGGAGGTGTCGATCAGGTAGTCGGCGACAGTCACCCATCTGCTCCCGCGTCGTGGACACCGTCCTGCCCGCCGATGGGCCGGTACTTGCTCTTGTCGAGGAGGATGTCCATGTCGAGGGCGCCTTCGGCGACCAGTTCGCGGGCCTCTCCGAGAGCGCGCAGTCGTCGGTAGCGGGCGGTGATCTCCCGCAGGGCAGTGTTGATGGTGTCGCGCTTGGTCGTGGTGCCGAGCTCCCTGGCTGCGGCCTCCAGCGCTTCGTCGTCGAGATCGATCACGGTGCGGCTCATAGCGACCCCCTTGTATATCCGGAGTTATATATCAATATACATGCTCGCATGTGCCTAGCGGAGGGGTCCCGCCTCGCCGGAGGGCTGGCGGGAGGGCTCTCCGGGGACCGCCAGGGGACACGCAGGGGACGGAAGGGCCGAAGGGTCAGGAAGGCAAGATCAGAAAAGGACTCATAATCCGTCGGCCGTGGGGTCGAGTCCCACCTGCTGCCCCACTGCGCAGGTCCATGACCTGCGTGAATGTCTCGTCATGCCTGGTGGGCGGGCGAGTCGGCCCCTTGGGTGGCGGCCCAGGACGCCAGGACGCGGAGGGCCTCCTCCGAGGGGGAGCCGGGTTCGGCGGTGTAGACGGTGAGGGTGAGGCCGGGTTCCGCGGCCATCTCCAGGGCCTCGTAGGCGACGGTGAGTTCGCCGACGGCCGAGTGGTGGAAGCGCTTCGTGCCGGTGCCGTGGTGGCGGACGTTGTGGGCTCCCCAGCGCGTGCGGAACTCGTCGCTGCGGGTGGACAGTTCACCGACGAGGTCGTGCAGGTCCTTGTCGTGGGGGTTGCGGCCCGCCTCGGTGCGCAGGATGGCGACGGCGATGTCGGCGGCCCGGTCCCAGTCGGGGTAGAAGCGGCGTGAGGCGGGGTCGAGGAAGTTGAAGCGGGCGAGGTTCGCCTGGTTCCGCGGTGTGGCGTAGACGTCGCCGTAGAAGGCGCGGGCGAGCTGGTTGGCGGCCAGGATGTCCATGCGGCCGTTGCGCACGAAGGCCGGTCCGGCGGTGATCGCGTCCAGGGTCCACCGCAGACTGCGGTGCGCGGTCCACTGCCGGGTGGAGCGGCGCCGGGGGCGCGTGAGGGCGTCGGTGCCGTCGGCGGCCTGCGCCAGGTGGAGGAGGTGGGCGCGTTCCGCGTCGTCGAGCCGGAGGGCGCGGGCGACGGCTTCGAGGACGGCCGGGGAGACGCCGGCCAGGTTGCCGCGCTCCAGCTTCGCGTAGTACTCGACGCTCATGTCGGCGAGGGCCGCGACCTCGCTCCTGCGCAGGCCGGGAACGCGCCTGCGGCTCCCGGCGGGCAGGCCGGCCAGCTCCGGAGTGATCTTCGCTCGCCGCGAGGTGAGGAACTCGCGGACCTCTTCACGGTTGTCCACCCCTCGACGGTACGGCGTGCCCGCCGTGGGACAGGTGTACTGCCGGTACACCCCTCGACGGTGACTGGTTGCGCGCGGGCGGAGGGCGTTGCCTGGAGGGCGTGGTGCTTTTCGCCCGGCCGTGCTCGCGGACCGCCCCCGGCCGTGCTCGCGGACCGGGTGAGGCGCGTGACGCTCACGACGAAGGAAAGACAGACCTTGCAGATCACCCGCAGCTCGATCGACACCGTCAAGGGCCCGGCCGACTGGTTCACCGGCGACGTCTACATCGACGCCGTCGCGGCGGCGCCCGCCCCGTCCCGGGTCAGCGCGGCCCTGGTGCACTTCATGCCCGGAGCGCGCACCCACTGGCACCGCCACCCGCTGGGCCAGACCGTCTTCGTCACCGAGGGGGTCGGGCTGTGCCAGCGCCGGGGCGGGCCGGTCGAGGTCATCCGGCCCGGCGACCGCGTTCTGTTCGAGGCCGACGAGGAGCACTGGCACGGCGCCGCGCCGAACCGGCTGATGGTGCACCTGGCCATCAACGAGGGCGACGCCGACCACGACGTCGTGCACTGGCTGACCCCCGTCACCGACGAGGAGTACGCCGCGGCACCGGCCACCGACTGACCGGCCGCTCCGGCCCGCGCCCACCCCGCAACACCCAGGAGGCACAGATGAACCCCAGCTACGACTTCGGCGGGCAGGTCGCCTTCGTCACCGGCGCCGGCTCCGGCATGGGCCTGGCCACCGCCCGGGCCTTCGCCCGGTCCGGCGCCGCCGTCGCCCTGACCGACGTCGACGGCACCGCCCTGAACACGGCCGCGGAGCAGCTCGCCGGCGACGGTCACCAGGTACTCGCCCTGACCTGCGACGTCAGCGACGAGGACCAGGTCGCGGCCGCCGTCGACCGCACGGTCGAGACCTTCGGCCGCCTCGACATGGCCTACAACAACGCCGGCATCCAGATTCCGCCCGTCGACGCCGCGGAGGAGAGCGCCGAGCAGTTCGACCGCGTCCATGCCGTCAACCTGCGCGGGGTCTGGGCCTGCATGAAGCACGAACTGCGGCACATGCGCGCCCGGGGCAGTGGCGCGATCGTCAACTGCTCCTCCCTCGGCGGCCTCGTCGGCCTCCCCGGCCGCGCCTCCTACCACGCCACCAAGCACGGCGTGATCGGCCTGACCGGCAGTGCCGCCCTCGAGTACGCCCCGCGCGGCATCCGCGTCAACGCCGTATGCCCCGGCACCATCGACACGCCCATGGTCAGCGACATGATCGCCAAGGGGGAACTCGACCGGGCCGAGGCCGAAGCCAATCAGCCCATCAACCGGCTGGGCACCGCGGAGGAGATCGCCGAGGCCGTCCTGTGGCTGTGCAGCCCCGGGGCCGCCTTCGTCGTCGGCGTCGCGCTCCCGGTCGACGGCGGCTACGTCGCGCAGTGAGCGGTCCGCTCAGACGTCCTCGAAGACGGGGAAGCGAGCCGGCTGGGCGATGCCCGCCTGCTTCAGCTGCTCGACCGTGGACTCCAGGCCGCTGAGACGCGACTCCAGCGCGGGCCCGGAGACGCGGTGGTGATGGTGGTCCTCCGGGCCGCTCCACGGCGGGTCGAAGCTCCACGGGACCGGACCCGTCAGCTCGTTGGCGGCCATCCAGTCGTCGATCCGGGCGTCCACCCAGCCGTGCAGCTTCCAGAAGACCGGGTTCACATGCGCCGAGTAGGTGTCGGCGAGCCAGTCGTACTCGGAGTCGTCCCAGCGGGGATCGACGCTGAAGACGTCCCCGCCGGGCCGGTAGGCGGGCATTTCGGCGGCCCAGCGCAGATGCATCCGGTTGTGGATGCCGAACTCGATCCGGGCGCCGAGGCGGCGGAGCGTCATCTGGCGCAGCCTGGCCGGGTCGGTGAACTCCGCCTCCCAGGCGCGGATCTGATCGAACGAAGCCTGGGTCTTGGCACTCCGGATGGCGTCGGAGGTCGCGGCGTCGTCCGGGATGTCGAAGGCGGGCGGGACCGGGTACGCGGTGTCATCGGGAGCGGGGACCGTCGGCCACCCCTCCACCCGGGGGTGCTGCGGGTCACCCACCTCCGCGAGGATCTCGTCGACCGAGGCGATCATCTCGCGGTGCATGTACAGGAAGTCCTCGCCCGAGCCGTTGTCGCGCTCGACGGACCGGACGCCGGTGACAGGGTGCGGCGCCGTCAGGGAGGGGCGCGGCGGATCCCAGCCGTGGTCGCGGAAGACCGCCTTCTCCTGCGGGGTGAGGACCGCCCAGGAGTCGCGTGCGGTGTGCCACAGCATGTGGTGCAGGCGCATGGCCCGCGCGGCCATGGCGTCGATCACGGGCTTGGGGAAGGCGTTCATGTCACTCCACCGTTCTCTTGCGCTCTGTTTCCACTGTGACGTAGGACACCTAGTGGTGCATCCGGGTGCAGAGCCGAGCCGGGTGGAGCGGTGCCGTGGCGGCGTTGGCGGTGGGTGTACGCGGTGACCGCCCGCCACAGGTCGCGGCGGTCGGTGTCGGGCCAGAGGCCCGGGGTGAAGTGCAGCTCGGCGTAGGCCGTGTGCCAGGGCAGGAAGTTGGAGGTGCGCTGCTCGTTGCCGGTGCGCCAGAGCAGGTCCACGTCCGGCAGGTCCGGCTGGGGCAGGTGGCGCGCGAAGTCGTCCTCCGTGATCAGGTCGGGGTCCAGGTGGCCGCTGCGGGTCCGGCGGGCCAGGGCGGCGGCGGTGCGGGTGAGTTCGTCCCGGCCGCCGTAGTCGATGCACATCGTCAGGGTCAGGCCGGTGCGGGTGCGGGTGGTGCGCTCCCGGAGGTGGAGGAGGTCGACCAGGTCGGGAGGCAGGCGGCCGGCGCGGCCGTGCCAGCGCAGGCGGACGTCGAGATCACGGAAGGGATCGTCGTCCAGTTCGCGGCGCAGGACGTCGAGGAGCGCGTCGACCTCCTCGGTGTCGCGGCTCCAGTTCTCGGTGGAGAAGGTGTAGAGGGTCAGGTGCCGCAGGCCCAGCTCCAGCGCGCCGTGGACCACCTCGCGGGCGGCGGTGGCGCCGGCGCGGTGGCCCTCGTGCCGGGGCAGGCCGCGCTGCTGGGCCCAGCGGCCGTTGCCGTCCATGATCACGGCGACGTGGTGGGGGAGCCGGCCGGGCGGGATCCGCGGGGGGCGTTGGCCGCTGGGGTGGGGCGGCGGGAGGCGGAGGACGGCAGTGGGTGCGGGACGGGCGGCCGCGGGGGGCCGGTGCGGGCCGGGCCGCTGCGGTGGCGGCACCGTGAGCGGGGTCAGGCTCCAGGCCAGGGCGGCGCGGGCCCGGGCCGGGGCGAGGATGCGGGTCCGGATGCGGAGCGAGGGCCGGGGCCGGGCGCGCAGGAGGGCGGGACCGGCGGAGTCGACGGCGTCGAGCTGGGCGCGCAGCAGGGCGGCCATCGTCTGCAGCACGGTGGCGGGGCCGGGGTGCATGCCGCGGACGAGGGAGTCCTGGGTCACCCACCGGCGGGCCAGTCCGGTCAGGTCCGTGACCAGGGCGGCCACGGCGGGACTCCAGCGGCGGCGCACCAGGTCGTCCACCGACCCGGGGTGCCGGTCGAGCGCCTCCTCGGGCAGGAGGAGGTCGCCCTGGGCGAGGTCGGCGGACAGGTCGCTGAGGATGTCGGTGAGCCGGACGCCGTCGAGGAACTCCTCGTAGCTCTCCCGCGTGTCCAGGCGCAGCGCCACGGGAACGCCGGAGCGGTCGAAGACGGTGCGGACCTGGCCGAACCAGGGCAGCAGGTTGTCCCGGCCCCAGGCGCGCCACGCGGTCCAGTCGCCGAAGCGCCGGCCGTCGGTGTCGTCCCGGACCTGGGTCATGGCGTCGTGCAGTTCGGACAGGTCCAGGCGCCAGCGGGTCGCCGTGTCCACCAGGGCGCGGCGGACCGGGTCCGGGCTCGTCCCGGTGGGCAGTTCGCGGTGCAGGGCGGTGATCCAGGCCTCGACCCGGGCGGCCCGCTCGGCAGCCGGCGCGGTGCGGTCGTCGCCCAGGTCGTCGAGGGCGTTGGCCGCCGCCCACAGGGCGTGCAGCGCCGGGCGCAGGGGCGCGGGCACCAGCTGGATCAGCGCGTACTCCGCCGGGTCCTCGGCTCTGGTCCGGCGCCGGCACAGGCGGTAGGCCGCCCGCAGTGCCGGGTCGTCGCCGGTGACCGGCGGTGCGGAGGGCTCGCGTCCGTCTGCCGGTGCTGCGGTCGCGGGAGGCACATCGCTCACACCGAGGACGGTACGTCCTGGGCGTGCGGCGGCGTGCCTGTCTCCGACGCCGTGTCGTCCCGGTCTTCGACGCGGTGTCGTCCCTGTCTAAGACGCCGTGTCGTCGTCCTCCGTGTCGCTCTCGTCCTGGTCGCCCTCCGCCTGGGACGGGGTGGGCCGGGGAGTGGTGTCCTGCTCGTCGTCGCGGTCGCCCTCGGCCTGGGACGGGGTCTGCTCGCTCATGGCGGTGCCTCCTGAGGTCGCTGTCGTCGGCTGAGTACCCCCCTGGGCCGCGCCGCACCACGGCGGGCGAGCGCCCGGCCCTGCGCGCGGTACCACTGGCCGGCCAGCAGCACGGCCAGGGCGATCTCCACCACGTCACCGCCGTAGTACATGACCTGCGACGCGAGGTGCAGGTCGGAGGGGGTGGGGGTGGTGCCGGGCGGGGGTGCGGCCCACAGGCCCTTGGCGAGGACGGCGTGGGCCGCGGCGGCCGCCAGCAGGGTGCCGGCCCGCAGCGGGAGGCCCGGCCGGTGGCGGATCGGGTCCACGGCCAGCAGGGCGAAGGTGAACAGCGTCCCGGCCGCGAACAGGTGGACGTACAGCAGGGAGTGGTGGTGGAGGGCGGGAGACAGGGGAGCGCGGTACAGGAGCCACAGGCCGCCGATGTCCAGCGCGGCGGCGACGGGCGGGAAGACCAGGGCCGTGACGGGGCGGGAGCGGGTCAGGGCGACCAGGGCGCGGCGGCCGGGTGCGGGCAGGGTGCGCAGGGCCAGCGTCACGGGGCGGGCGAGGACGACCGGCAGCGGGGCCGCCATACCGGCCGTCAGATGGGCGGCCATGTGCGCGGTGAACGGCGGCAGCCACGCCTGCCACGGCACGGCGAACGCGGCCACGAGCAGGCCGCCGCCCAGCCAGAACCCCGCGTCCCGCCGCACGGGCCAGCGGTCGCCGCGGTGCCGCAGCCGGGCGGCGGCCGCCGTGTAGAGCAGGCAGCACAGGAGCACGACGACGGGCAGGGCGCCCGGGGTCGTCACCGCGGCCCCCCGCGCCCGGCGCGCCGGGCCCGGCGCCACAGCAGCAGGCCGGCCACCAGGAACAGGGCCGCGACGACGTTCCACGTCCAGTCGTACGGCCGCGGATCGACCTCGTAGCGGATCTGGTGCAGGCGCAGCAGCTTGTGCTGGACGGTGCCGTCGTAGAGCTGGAACCCGCCGAGGCCCAGGCAGAAGCCGGACCACCACGCGGGTCGCAGCGGGCCACCCCTGCGGCGCAGGTCGGCGTAGAGGAACAGGCCCGCCACCATGGCCAGCCAGCCCCCGGCGTGGAACAGGCCGTCGGAGACCAGCCCCACGTCGGGGGTGGACCTGTCGTAGAAGTGGTGCCAGTGGAGCAGCTGGTGGAAGACGGTCTCGTCGACGAACGCGGCGACGCCGACCCCGGACAGCGCCCCGCCGGCCAGCGACCGGCGGTACGTCACCCGTCCTTGCCCAGGGCCTTGCGGACGGCGTCCCGGGTGCGGTCGACGACGGCCGCGAGCGGGCCGAGCGTGAGGTTCCTGACCGCGGACTCCGTACCGGGATGCGGGTGGGTGGGGGCCATGGCCTCGGCGGCCTTCAGGGCCGAGGCCATCGACGCCAGGCGGGCCTGGTCCGCGTGCCGCCGGATGTGGGTGAACTCGTAGCGTTCCTCGGCGCGGGCGTGCGCCATCACGTCCAGGCGCAGGGCGAGGAGTTCCGGCAGGAACTTCGGGTCGTCGGTGTCCATGCCGTCCAGCCGGGACAGCAGCTCCTTCGCCTCCCGCTCCTCGTGCAGCCGGTCCGCCACGACCTGCTCGCCGCCCGGCACGTTGGCCCGGGTGAAAGGGCGGACGACCTCCTCCTCGGCCGTCTCGTGCACGGCCAGCAGCTGGACCAGCCGGCGGAAGGCGGCCCGGCGCTCGTCCCCGGTGGCCCGCTCGACCTCGTCGAAGAGGTTGCGGATGTCACCGTGCCGGCGCATGAGCAGGGCCACGACGTCGGCGTCGCTCGCGGTGATTCCGGCCATGTCAGTCCCTCTCCCGGGAGGCGAGGTCGGGGTGGCCGCCCTCGGTCTCGACGCGGTACTCACGGCCGAACATCTCGCGGTGCTGGGCCAACACGCGCTCGCTGGGCGGCTCCTCGCCGCCGTGGATCTGCTCCTGCATGCGCTGGAACCGCTCGTGCGCGTCCTGGACGTAGCCGGTGCCCAGGGTGGTCAGATCGATCTGGGTGTCCAGCAGGTCGCGGACGAACACCTTGTTCTGCTCGAACGTGAGGACGTTCGGCAGCTCCGGGGCGAGGATCTCCCGCGGTTCACGGCCGTCGTGGCGGCGCATCAGGTCGCAGGCGATCCGCAGGTGTTCGAGCTCCATGTTCAGGTGCAGCTCCCAGATCGCCCGCACCTTCGGGTCCGGCTCCTGCTCCATGAAGGAGTGGTACAGGTAGCACTCGTTGTACTCGTGGTTGACGAGCTGCTCCCACCACGTCTCCCCGGGGTCGACGAGCGACTCGTAGTGGGTGACGTGCTCCTCCTCAATGAGGCCGATCTCCTGGTAGAGCCGGCGGGCGATCGGCTCCATGTACTGGGGGCCGACGTTCATGTAGAAGTTCATGGTCTGCTGCTCCGCCGACATGATGGTCAGGGCGTGCAGCTTCGACAGCGGGTTCGTGGTGGAACGGTCGTACGGCTCGCGCACGTTGTCGTGCGGGTGGCGGTGGTGGAACTTCGTCGGCCGGCCCGGCATGACCTCGGTGAGGTTGTCGACGATCGACTCCGCCTTGCGGTGCTCGATCATCTCGTAGAGGTTGGCGTACCGGTACAGGTGGTCGAAGTCCTCCAGCACACCGAACTCGTAGGCCTGCTTCAGATACGGGTCGGGCTCGTGGCGGGCGATCCAGCCGGTGAGGTCCACGGCGACCTGCTCGTAGGCGATGGTCGTCTCCAGGACGGAGGCGAGGCCCGGGAGCAGCCAGTTGACGGTCTTCTGCTGCTGGTGCTCGATGTAGCGGACCTCCGCCAGCTGCCGTTTGACCTCCGGGTCGGGGCAGCGGCGGGCGAACTGGTGGCTGAACAGGATCGCCTCGACCTCGATGCCGTTCATCGTGATGATCCGCGGGTCGGCGTGGTCCGGGTCGATGGGCTCGACGTCCAGCTCCCGCCAGCTGCGGAGCTGACGGTCCAGGGGGATGCCTTGGTGCTCGAGAGGGTTGAAACCCATGAGGGTACTCCTCGGCAGAGGGCCGGAGCGGGCCGCCGCCGGGTACCCGCCGGGTTTCCGCACAAACGGCCGGGGGTGCGGAGCGCACGGCTGCGTGCGAGGAGTGTGGGGGAGAGGCTCAGAGGCCGGTCAGAGGGGTTTTACCGGCGACGGCCGCTCGCCGGGCCCCTGGGTCGGGCGGCTCGGCGAACGGCTCGCCGGGGACTCAGCCCGGCTGGGGGCGGCGTCGCGCGAGGGCCCTCTGCAGGGCTGTGCGGAGTTCGGGAGGCGGCGCCGGGCCGTCGGCCTCCGCGCCGGCCGTGACCGCGGCGGCGACCTCGCGGAGCTTGGTGTTGGAGAGCTGGGAGGTCTCCCGGAGGATGTGCCAGGCCTCGTCGGACGTGCAGCCGTGGGTGGCCATGAGGATGCCCCGGGCCTGGTCGATGACCGGGCGGGAGACGATGGCCTGACGAAGCTGCTCGACCTCCTCCTGGAGGATGTGCAGGCGCTCGGCGCGTTCCATGGCGACCGCCGAGGAGGCGGGAGCCGTCGGCGGCACGGGGCCCGGGGCCGGGTCGTGGCCCGTGGGCCGGGCGGGGTCGGTGCCGTCCGGGCCGGTGGTGTCCGGGCCGGCCAGCGGATCGGTGGGGTCCAGCCCCGCCAGCTCCAGGATCCGGCGCGGCTGGCCGTTCCAGTTCGTGAGCGTGACCGTCAGCGACCGCTGCCGGGCGTGGTCCCCGAGCACGTCGAGGAACTGGAGTCCGGCCGTGTCCATGAAGTGCACGTCCCCCATGTCCAGGTCGACCCGGGTGACGGTGGGCGGCAGGTCGGACAGGGTTCTGGCCAGGATGTCCGCGCAGCCGTGGACGAGTTCACCCCGCGGGGCGAGCTCGGCACGGTCCGCATCGACGCGGCCACGGATGACCAGGGTGTTCAGCCCTCCTGTGAGATGTGGTGATGCCGCTGACGTCATGTCACCGCCTTGTCGGTCCTCGTCGGTCGTCGTTCGTCTCGCCGGACTGCACGACGTCATTCGCCCCCGTGGACGTCGGTGTGAGGTGCGCCTGCCCGCCGTACGGCGTACTACACACGGAACGGGGGAATGAGCTTGTCCCGGGACGGGTACGAGCGCTGTGGTCCAGGAACGTGGGGAGAGGGCGTGAACACTCAGTATCCGGTGCCCGCCACCGGGCCCTGCGGCCCCGCGCCGGGCCTGGCGGTGTTCCCGCTGGCCGGGCGGCGGGGCGTCCGGGCCGCGGGGGAGGTCGGCCTGACGACACGTGCGATCTGGGAAGGTGTACTGGAGCAGGCCGTTCGTGAAGGTGAGGACGTGTACTACCTGGAGCTGTCCGATGTGACGTTCGTCGACGTCGCGGGCGCCGGTGCGCTCGCGGCCGCCGCCGGGCAGCTGGGTGACGGCCGTCGGTTCGTGGTGCGCCGGCCGCCGGCCGCCCTGCGGCGGACGCTCGACCTGCTGTGGCCCAACCAGACGGGGATCGAGGTTGCGCCGTCATGACCGCTGCCCTGAGCGAGCCCTTCGGGCCCCTGGAGCCGTTCGTCCACCCAGCCCTCTTCTACCGGGACGAGCAGGAGTACCTCGACGGCACCGTGCCCTTCGTCCGCGACGGCCTGGAGGCCGGGGAACCCGTGGCGGTCGCGGTGCCCGGCAAGAACCTCGCCCTCATCAGGGACGCCCTGGGCGACGCCGCCGGGGACGTGCGGCTCCTGGACATGCGGGAGGCCGGCCGCAACCCGGGGCGGATCATCCCCGGGGTGCTGCGCGCGTTCGCCGACGCCCACCCGGCCGGCCGCCGGGTGCGGATCATCGGCGAACCCATCTGGGCGGGGCGCTCCGACACCGAGTACCCGGCGTGCGTCCAGCACGAGGCGCTCATCAACGCGGCCTTCCGGGGCCGTACCGCGACCATCCTGTGTCCGTACGACGTCGAGCGGCTTCCCGACCACGTCCTCACCGACGCGTACGCCACCCACCCCACCGTCATCCCTTCCGGCTCCCGGACGGCGCGGGACAGCGACGCGTACGCCCCCGGGGCCGTCGTCGACCGCTACAACGAGCCGCTGGCGCCCGTGCCGTACGCCCTGACGTTCGCCTTCGACTCCGACTCCCTCTCCCATTCCCGGCACGTGGCCGTCGGGGAGGCCGCGCGGCTGGGCCTCGGCGGCGTCAAGCTGGACGACCTGGCCCTCGCCACGGCCGAGCTCACCACGAACAGCGTGGTGCACGGCGGCGGCTCGGGCGTGCTGCGGGTGTGGGCCGAGGACGGGTACGTGGTGTGCGAGGTGCGCGACGGGGGGCGGCTCGCGGACGTCCTGGCCGGGCGCAAGCCCGTACCGCGCGACCAGCGCGGCGGGCGCGGGCTGCTCCTGGTCAACCTGATCGCCGACCTGGTGCGGGTGCACCGGGGCGACGACGGGACGACCGTGCGCTGCTGGTTCGCCCGCTGAGGCCGGGCCCCGCTCCGGTCAGCTGCCGAGCGGGTCCAGCGCCAGGGGCTCGATCCGGCCCTCCAACATCGCGCCGAGGCCCTGCACGGCGCACACGTCCGGGCGCTCCGCGATGTGCACCGGCATGTTGGTCGCCTGCCGCAGCATCTGGTCCAGGCCCGGCAGCAGGGCACTGCCGCCGACCATCATGATCCCCCGGTCGGCGAGGTCGGCGACCAGGTCGGGCGGGCAGGACCGCAGCACCTTGCCGATGCCGTCCAGGATGGCGGTGAGCGGCGTCTGGATGGCGTCCCGTACGGCCGCGGTGTCGACCTGCACGGAGCGGGCCAGGCCCGTGGCGACGTCCCGCCCGTGGATCTCCGTCGAGGCCGGGCCCTGCGGGGTCAGGCCGTTGCCGGACAGGGCGAGCTGCAGCGGCCGTACCGACTGGCTGGGCAGCATCAGCTCGTGCTCGTGGCGCAGGTGCTGCACGATCGCCTGGTCGACGGCCTCGCCGCCCACCGGGATCCGCTCGGCGGAGACGATCGCGCCCAGGGACAGCACGGCCACCTGCGTGGCCGCCGCCCCGCACACCATGATCATCGTGGCCTCGGGCTGCTCCACGGGCAGCCCGCACCCGACGGCGGCGGCGATCAGCGTGTCGACGAGTTCCACACGGCGGGCCCCGAGACCGACCAGCGTCTCGATGGCGGCGCGCTGGGCGAGCGGGTCGGCGTTGTGCGGGGTGCAGGCCGCGGCGCGCAGGATCGGCTTGCGGCGCAGGCTCCGGCGCATCTTGTCGCCGAGCAGATGGCGCAGCATGCGCTGCGCCATCTCGATGTCCACGACGGTGCCGCCGGAGACCGGCCGCCTCACCCGGATGTAGTCCGGGGTGCGGCCCGTCATCTTCTCCGCGAGCTCGCCGACCGCGATCAGCGCGCCGGTGCGGGTGTTCACGGCGGCGGCGGACGGCTGGTCGACGACGAGGCCGGCGCCCTTGACGTAGACGCGTGTGCGGGCCGCCCCCAGGTCGACGGCGAAGTGGCAGCGGCGCAACTGCTCCAGACTGGCGGTCATGGCAGGTCCTCCCGAGAGCACAGACCGTGGGGGGCCGCCAGGTGGCGGGCCTCGCAGACAGGGGCCGCCGGGCGGCGGGCCTCCCTCGCATCGTGCGTGGGAGGGCACCGGGCCGCCCGTCCAAGGGGGCCGGGCGGGGCGCCGCCGAACGGGGGTTTCCCCGCCCAGTCACAGCGAGCGGGCGGCCTGGAGCAGGGGCGCGAGGGAGGTGACGGTGGTCTCGCAGCCGGCCTCGCGCAGCTGCCGCCCGGCGGTGGTGTTGCGGGCGAGGCCGACGAACCGCAGCCCGGCCTGCCGGGCAGCGGTCAGCTCGGCGACCGTGGAGCCGATCAGGACGCCGGTCGCGGCGGCGCCCCCGGAGTGCATGGCGCGCAGCAGGCAGTCGGGGTGCGGGGTCAGCAGGGTGAGGTCCGTGCCGCGGCCGTGGATGCCGGCCAGCGGGAGGCCGTAGGGGTCGAGGTAGTGCTGCACGGCCCGGGTGTCGGCGTCCGAGACCACGCTCACGCGGCGGCCGGAGTCGTGCAGGGCGCGGACCAGCGGCACGGAGTTGTGGGTGGTGGGCGCGTCGGGGACCGCGCGGAGTTCGAGTGCGTCGAGGCGGTCGCGCAGGAGCGGGCCGAGCCGGTCCCGGGCGAAGGCCCGCAGCACGTCCAGCGGGTGCGTGAAGGTGTCCCGTACGGCGGCGGGTACGGCGTCCCGCGGGTCACGGTGCTCGGCCACGACCGCGAGCAGGTCGAGTACGGCCTCGTGCGCGGCGTTCGCCGAGAACAGCCGGGCCATGGGCCCGTCGAAGCCGAGCAGCACCGTCTCCGCGTCGGCGAGCAGACCGGGCAGGGGGCGGTCGGTCGGGGCCGGGCCCTGCGGTCCGGGCAGGGCCGCACCCTCCGGGGCCAGCTGCACCGACGCCGCCACCGACAGGCCCGGCACGGGCCACCGGCGCAGCCCGGCGTTGACCGCGCGCTGGGCCGCGCCCGCCCGGCGCAGCGGATGGCGGCGGGTGATCCGGGCCGCCTCCTCCAGCAGATGGTCGAGCAGCGGCTCGGAGACCCGGCCGACCTCGCCGCGGACGAAGGCGACCGGGTCGTCGACGTGCCAGGACAGCTCGACCGCGGCGGCGAAGGCGCCCTTGCCGGAGCTGGGCAGGGAGACGCGGTGGTGGGACTGCCGGGGGGTGAGGTCCACCTCGTAGTACGTCACGGGCCGGGGCGGTCCGTCGCCGTACGGCCGGGCGGGGTCGAGGAGGGTGAGCGGGCCGTCGGTCCGGGTGTGGACGACGGCCGTGCGACCCGGGGCCGGTATGCCGAGCCGGCGCAGGTCGGGCGTGATGAAGGGGCCCCGTACCAGGTCGCGGACCTCGGGGCTCGGGGGCCGCCGCGGCCGGGGTCAGCGGGCAGTACCAGGCGACGGGCGGGGTGTCCGTGGCGCCGCCCTGGTAGAGGGGCTGGAGGCGCTGGGGGCCCTGGGCGGCGGAGCTGGCGGCGAACTGTTCGTACACGGCCGGGGACACCACCACCTGGATGCCGGTCGGCACGGGCGGTGCCGCCGGCGGCGGGGTGGGCCGGTCCCAGAAGGTGACGGTCAGGGGCGGCGGGTCCACGAGCCCGGTCAGGACCTCGGGGAGGCCGCGCAGGACGGCGACGAGGACGGGGAGGACGTAGGTGCCGGGCTCGGCGTGGACGACGTAGCCGTTGGGGCGGACGCGCACGTCGAACTGGTGGGGGGCCAGGGCGCCGCGGGAGAGCATCTCGTGCACCGCGTACTCCAGGGTGATCCGGGCCTCGGGGTGACCGGTGAGGTCGTCGGCCTCGAAGAGGACGGTGGGGGCGGTGGTCTCCTCGGCGGTGGCCTCCCCGGCGGCGGCCTCGTCCGCGGTGGTCTCCTCGGCGGCGGCCTCTTCCGCGGCGGCCTTCTCGGTGACGGCCTGGGCCGCCAGGATGTCCTGCCGGAGGGCGCGCAGCCGGGACCGGGTGGCTGCGGCGGCGGGGCCGGGGACGCCGTCGAGGGGCTCGCCGTACCAGAGGCCGAGGGCGCGGCGGGCGTCCTCCGCGAGGAGTTCCTCATGGTGGGAGACGTCGACGTACACGTCCGGTGCGTGCAGGGCGTAGGAGTGTGAGAACGAGACGAGGCGGTCGGGGGGCAGCACCCGCCGGGCCTCCGCCGCCAGCTCTTCGAGGCGGGCGACGGCCTCGCGCTCCGGCGGTGGTTCCTCCCACAGTCCGGTGGCCAGTTCGGTGTGGGACACGCGCCGCCCGGGGCGCAGCAGGAGCATGCACAGCAGCGCCAGGGCCATCGGCGACGGAGGCTCGATGTCCCGCGTGCCGTCGCTGATGCGCGGCGGTCCGAGCAGGGTGAAGGAGCGCGACGGCGGCCACGGGCCCGTCGTGTCCAGGCGGGTCGCGTAGTCGGCTGCCTCGGCCAGCCGGTGCCGGTCGATGAGGTCGACCAGTTCCCGGTGCTCGGCGGGCACCCACCCGCCCGCGCCCAACTGCTTGAGCAGCCACCGGAACTCGGCGAGGTCCGATTCGGCGTCCTTGCCCCGGGACTCCTCGCCCAGGGCGAACCGGCTCAGCAGCACCGTGCCGTCGGGCCGCAGCAGCAGACCCGCCGGCCCGCGCTCCCCGCGCACCAGGCCGTGGGCGTGCAGGGCGCGGAGGCCGGCCATGCCCTGGCCGACCAGGCGGGTGAAGGCCCGGAAGTCGAGGCCCGACAGCACTTCCGCCACCGTCAGCCCGTCCACGAACTCCGTCACCAGGTAGGGCGTGTCGCCCTCCACCCCGAAGTCGAGCACGCGCACCACGTTGGGATCGTCGATCCCGGCCAGCGCGCCCGCCTCCCTCAGGAACCGCTCCCTCGGCGCGGGCTGCTCGCGGTACCGGCGCACGATCACCTGCCGGTCGGTGCGGGTGTCCACGGCCTGGGAGACAAGCCCGTTCCCGCCGCGCGGCCCGATCAGCCGGTACCGCCCGGCGAACAGCGCCTCCCCGCCCAGCCGCCGCACGGTCTCCTCGCTGACCGTCGCGAACGCCGGTCCCGCGCCGCCCTGTCCGCCGTCCGCCTCGGCCCGGAACTCCCCGGCCGCGAGCCCCGCCCGCTCGTCGATGAGACCGCCGACCCGGGCGAGGAAGTCCCGGGTCCGGCCCCGGGCCGAGCGTGGCAGGGAACGCAGCAGCAACTCCCGTACGCCGGGCCGGAACGCGTACGAGCCGGGCGGGCCCGGGACGGAGGTGAGCATGCCGCTGAGGATGACCTCGGCGAGGTGCTGGGGCCGCGGGTCGCGGTCCACCGTGCGCTGCACCAGACGCATCACCGGCACCGAGGGGACTGCCAGCGCGAGGTGCCCGGCGAGGCGGAACGCCTCCGGGGACGCGGTCGCGCGGAAGCGCAGGACCAGGTCCTCGGGGGAGGCGGTGGTGAGGTCGGGGGCCGGTTCGGCGGGCGGCGTGGGAACCGGAGGCAGCCAGGCCGCGGCGCCGGGGGTGCGGGCGCCGCCCGGGTCGGCGACCAGCGCCGCCCAGTGGGCCAGCCAGGGGGCGCCCGGCTCCAGGACCGGCAGGGGGAGGGCCCGCTCCGGGGGCGGTGCGTCGTCGTACGGGGTGAAGGCGAGGGAGGCCGCCGGTGCCGCCGTGGACGGGGACGTCAGCAGGCCCGGCTCGGCGGGCAGCGCCGTCGTGGACCACAGGTGTTCGGGCAGCGGCTGGACCACCGCGAGCGGCATGTGGCGGGCCCAGCGGCGCAGCGTGCGGTACCAGCGCTCGCCCGCCGCGCCCGGACGCCACTGCGGGCCCATGCAGTCGCTGACGACGAGGGTGACCGTACGGCCGTCGTCCAGGACGGGGACGTGGCGGGCGCGGCCGTCGGGGGTGGCGGGGTGCAGGGTGACCGTGCGGAAGATGCCCGACTGGGCGAGCGCCGTGTGCAGTTCGCTCACCAGGGGGCGCCAGACCGGCATGGTGGGCCCGGTGTCGTGCACGAGGTTCAGGCGCAGCCAGCGGTCGGGGGCCGGGCGCAGCACCGGCAGCCACACGTCGGGCTGCGCGCCCAGCCTGGCGATCCGGTCGGCCGTCGCCCGCTCGTCCAGCACCCGGACGTGCGGGGAGGGCACCTTGCGCTTCAGCGGGCGCAGGGCGCGTTGCAGCGCGAGGGGGTGGGACAGCATCGGGGGTGCGGGAGCGAGGAGGGCGGAGCCGCCGCCGCCCGGTCCGTCGTGCGGTGGGGACGGGGAGCGCGGGGCGGGGAGGGTCAGCGGGACGCGGTCGGGCGTCCGCTCCGCCGGCTTCTGCGGGTCCTCGGGCCCGGACGTGGCGGGCAGCCCCTCACGCGCACCGGCGGCAGGCGCCACCGCCCCGGGCCGCTCCCCGCGCTCCGGCACCTCTTCCTGCTGCGGCCCGGGATCCAGCTGGGCGGCGAGCCACAGCAGTTCGGCGATCTCCCGCGGCGTCGGCGCCCTGCCCGCCGCCGCCAGGGCATCCGCCAGCCGGGCGACGGCGGACGGTCGGGCAGTGCCGTCGTCCCGGGACGTCGGCGAGCCGCCCGGTGCCGGCCGGGGCGCAGGGGACGGCTCGGGCTCGGTGTCAGAAGCCATCGCCGTCCGCCGCGGCGCTGAGGTACGGCATCAGCTGCTCGGCGAGGTCGTCGCGGGACTCGGCGTCCAGGCCCGCGACGCCCGTGAGGTAGAGGGCGTTCAGCAGCTGGTCCGTGGCCAGTTCACCGCCGCCGGCCCGTTCCAGGAAGCGGGTGATCAGCCGGTCCGCGTCGCCGCCGGGGGCGTCGAGGTGGGCGCGGACGATGTCGGTGAGCTGGTCCCGGTCGGGGCGCCGCAGCTTCAGCCGGACGCAGCGGCGCAGGAAGGCGGGCGGGAACTCGCGCTCGCCGTTGCTGGTCAGCACGACGAACGGGAAGGCCCGGCAGCGGACCCGGCCGCGGTGGACGGTGACCGGCGTGTCCGTGCCGTCCGCGAGGACCTCGGCCGTGCCGTCACCGGAGTGGCGGGCGGCGCGGACCAGCTCGGGGATCTCGTACTGGCCCTCCTCCAGGACGTTCAGCAGGTCGTTCGGCAGGTCGAGGTCGCTCTTGTCGATCTCGTCGACGAGCAGGGCGCGGGGCCGCCCGTAGGGGAGCAGGGCGGTGCCGAGCGGACCCAGCCGGAGGTGGTCCTCGACGCCCCCGGCGGCGGCGTCGGACCGGTCCCGGGCGGCGTACAGCCGGGACAGCGGGTCGTACTGGTAGAGGCCGTCGGCGAGGGTGCTACGACTGGTGATGTTCCACCGCAGCACCGGCCCGAGCCGCAGCTCGCGCGCGACCGCGTAGGCCAGCGAGGACTTGCCGGTGCCGGGCGGGCCGGTGACGAGCAGCGGCCGGCGCAGGCAGAGCGCGGCGTTGACGAGGCGCACGGTCTCCGGCGTGGCGACGTACGACTTCGCCCGGTGCACGCGGTCGGGGGAGACGGCCGACGCGTCGTCGGAGTCGTCGGGCGGCGGCAGCGCGGGACCGCCGTCGAAGGCCCGCCAGGGCGGTGGGGCCGGGAGGTGGTCGATGCCGTCGTGCGGCTCGCTGTCGCCGGTGTAGACGGACCAGTGCGGCATGGGGGGTTGGTCTCCGCTCTCCGTTTCGTGCTGGTGTTCCTCAAGCGCCCCGGACGTGTCCGGGTGGGTCAGGCCACCGGCGACTCCGCGTGCGCCGGGGCGACGGCGTGCGGGTCGGTGAAGACCCGCGGGTCGTCCCACAGCAGCTGGATGCCGTGCGCCCAGTGGTCCTCCTCCGCGTCGGCCTCCTCGCGCAACGCCAGGATGCGGCGCGGGAGTTCGGCGGGCGGTACGGCCGTCACGCAGGCGTCCAGCGCGTCGAGGAAGGCCTTGCCGGTGCAGCCGTCGGCCCCGTCGCACTCCTCCTGCCCGGAGCCGCATCCGCCGCGGGACCACACGATCACCGGGGCCGGCGCGGTGAGCGAGGTGTCGAAGTGCGGCCGGGTCCGGGAGGCGGCCGGGGCGGTGCCGAACCCGGCGAGGCAGGCGTCGGGCCGCCGCAGCCGCATCCGCAGCCGCCCGGGCTCCTCCGGCCCGCCGCACTCCACGCGGTGCATCCGCGCCCCCGGCAGCGCGTCGAGCCGGTTCCAGGCCCGGGTCAGCACGTGCCGGGTGCTGGCCTTGCGCCGGGCGTGGTCGGTGACGACCAGCGGGTAGAGGCAGCCGAGCGGAGTGGCGTCGTCGGGGGCGCTCTCCCAGCGGTCGACCGGCCAGTCCAGCCAGTCCCGGGGCAGCGCGAACGCCACCAACTCGTCGGCGCCGGGCGTCAGATACCGGAACGCCGCCTCGATGCGGTCCCGCACGTACGCGTGCAGCCGGTGCTGCTCGACCGTGCCCGAGTCGACCGGGTGCCGCCGTCTCCCGCTGTACGCGGACACCTCGACGCGGATCAGGCCGTCGCCCGCCCCGCTGTGCCCGAGTTCGACGAGGATCGGCGACCAGTCGGGCGCCGACGGCTCCACGGCCGGGACGTGCAGCAGCGCCTCGACCCGGTCGGCGAACCGGGCGACGGTCCGTGCGGCGCCCGGGCCGTCGAGTTCGCACAGCACGAACAGGGCCGCCGACCACAGCGAGTCGAACCCCTCCTCGGGCGGCGGGGGGTCGAACGGGTCGGCCGCCGCGGTGTAGAGCCGTACCGGATCGCAGTCGACGCCCGCGCGGGCCGCCTTCTCGACCAGGGCGCGCAGCCGGGCCCGGTCGGCGGTGGTGTGGTCGGAGGTGGGCACGAGGCTCTGCAGTTCGGGCCAGTAGCGGGCCATGACCTGGGTGGGCATCATGCGGCCGGTGCGCACGTCCCGGCCGGCGGCCGCCGCCGTGACCATGCCGACGACCTCGCCCGTGTCGGCCAGGGCGACGGCGGCCCCGCTGAAACCGGGGGCGAGGGGCTGGCCGCCCGGGTGCCAGGCCTCCAGCTGGAGCCACTCCCGACTGATCAACTGGGGTGCGGTGACGCGCTGTTCGGTGAGGGTGCCCTCGTCGAAGCCGGCCGGGAAGCCGTAGACGACGAGCTTGCGCGGTGCCGGGCCGTGGGCGGCGTCGACCGGGGCCAGGGCGGCCGGGGCGATGGGCATCTCCTCGTCCAGCTCCAGCACGGCGAGGTCACCGAGGTCGGTGGCGCCGCCGGTCCAGCCGCCGTGGGCGACGACCCGGGCGGGCACGGGCGCGGTGCCGGGCCGCTCCGTGAAGGTCACCGTCAGGTCCTCGCCGTCGCCGACGACGTGCGCGCACGTCAGTACCGTGCCGGGGGCGACCAGGAAACCCGCCCCGGTCACCCGGCCGCGTAATTCGATCCGGGCGTGCCACTCGGCGCTGTTCATGACGCGGGGCTTGCCTCCGGGGCGGCGTCCGGGGACCAGGTCAGTCTGACCACCAGGTGGCCCTCGGCGGTGCCCTTGGCGATGAACGCGCCCGTCTCGGCGGAGAGCCTCACCCCGAACTCGATCTCCACGCCGTCGGGCTTCAGGGACCCGTCGCGGAAGACGCGCAGCGCGGACTCGGCGGCGGCCCGCACTCCGTCCAGGGCGCCCTCGAAGGTGCGGGTCGCCTGGACCGTGCCATCGCCCCTGGAGACCAGGCGGGAGCCGGACCGCTCCTCCACCGCCTCGACCGCGACCACCGCACCGTCACCGGTCCTGAACTCGACCAACCCGTCCACGGCACCCCCGTCGTCCTCGCTATGGGCATTCCCGTTGTGACGGACGGTACTTGATGATGCGTGGGGCAGCCACCGGGAACTCACGGTCCGACGGTTCCCCGGACCACCCCCAGCTCCACCAGGTCCTGCGGCCGGATGCGGAGCTGGTCCGCCGTCGCCTCCACCTCGCGCGGCGGCCGCTTGAGGATGGCCGCCGCGAGTTCCGGTGCGATCACCGAGAAGTAACTGTCGGGCGTGGCCCAGGTGTTGCCGGGCGCGGCCAGGGCCAGCGCGCCGCCGGAGCCGCCCTCGCCGATCACTAGCGAGGTCACCGGCGTGCGGGCGCCCGCCACCGCGGCGAACAGGTCCGCGATCGCCGGGCCCGCGCCCTGCCGTTCCGCCTCCGCGTCGTTGGCGGCGCCCGGGGTGTCGACGAGGGTCAGCACCGGGATGCCGAGCCGGTCCGCGAGGCGGATCAGCCGGGCGGCGGTGCGGTAGCCGGCCGGGCGGGTCGCGGTCCCGGTCTGCGCGGCGTACGCGACCGTGCGGCCCTGGTGCTCCCCGAAGCCGCACAGCACGCCGTCCGGGTCGGTGCCGCCGCAGCGGTCGCCGCTGATCGCGACCCGGTGGGTGAAGTAGGCGTCCAGGTAGGCGGCGGCGCGCGGGCGCCGGGGCGAGCGGGCGCGCCGGACGGCGTCCCAGCCCGTCGCGGGCAGGACCGCGGTGTCGCCGAGCGCTCCGGGCGGCGCGGCGGGTGTGGTGGACGGGCAGGTCAGCAGCCGCAGCCACCGCCCCAGCGTCTCCCGCAGCTCCTCCGGCCGTACGACGGCGTCCGCCGCCCCCGCCGCGACCTGTGCCTCCGCCGTGTACGCCGCCGGGTCGGCGTCCGCCGGCCGCACCCGGGAACCGGCGAACCCGACCTGGGCCCCGGGCAGCGCGAGCACCACGTCGGCGCCCGCGCCCAGCGTGGCCCAGCCGCCCCCGGTCGTGGGGTCGCGCACCACGGCCACCTGCGCCAGCCCCGCCTCCCGGGTGAGCGCCGACTGCCGTGCCACGCGCTGGAGCTGGGTCAGGGCGAGCATGCCCTCCTGCATCCGGCTGCCGCCGGTGGCGACCAGCGGCACGACCGGGAGGCGGCGCTCACGGGCGTACGTGTACGCCGCCTCCAGCCGGTCGCCGGTGCGTTCGCCGAGGGAACCGCCGAGGAAGCCGAACTCGAACGCGATCAGCACGGCCCGGGTGCCGCCGACGCGGGCGGTGCCGCACACCACGGACTCCTGCTCGCCGGTGCGCTCCTCGGCACGGGCGCGGGAGGCGTCGTAGCCGGGCCAGGCGAGCGGGCCGTCGGGCTTCGCGGGCCTGGTGGGGGCGGGGAGTTCGTCGAAGGTCGAGTCGTCGGCGAGGGCCGTGACGACCTCTCGCGCGCAGAGGCGCTCAGCCATGGGCCAGCGCCCGCTTCATGATCTTCCCCATGTCGTTGCGGGGCAGCGCGTCGAGGTGGTGGACGACCCGGGGACGCTTGTGCGGGGCGAGCCGCTGGGCCACGTGATCGGCCAACTCCGCCAGGGCGGGGGGCGCTTGGGGATCGGCCGGCACGATCCACGCCACGATCCGCTCGCCCAGGTCGGGGTCCGGCTCCCCGGTGACGGCGGCCTCCCGCACTCCCGGGTGCTCCAGCAGCGCGTTCTCGATCTCACCGGCCCCGATCTTGTAACCGCCGCTCTTGATCAGGTCGGTGGCCTTGCGGCCGACGATCCGGACGTAGCCGTCGGGGTCGCGCACCGCCATGTCGCCGGTGCGGAACCAGCCGTCGGCGGTGAACGCGGCGGCGGTCGCGTCCGGCCGGTTGAGGTACTCCGTGAACAGGTTCGGGCCGCGCACCTGGATCTCGCCCACGGTCTCCCCGTCGTACGCGGTGACCTCCGAGCCGTCCTCCTCGACCAGCCGCAGCTCCACGCCCGGCAGCGGCACGCCGACCGTGCCCGGGCGGGCCTCGCCGTCGGCACGGACGCTGGTGTTCATCAGCGTCTCCGTCATGCCGTACCGTTCGATCACCCGCCGCCCGGTCGCCGTCGCGATCCGCCCGTGGTCGTGCACGGGCAGCGCGGCGGAACCCGAGACCAGCAGCCGCGCCCCGGTCAGGGCCTTCACCAGCTCCGGGTCGCTCGTCACGGCCTCCGCGATCCGGTGGTACATCGTCGGCACGCCGAACAGCATGGTCGCGCCCGTGTTCAGCTCGCGGGCGACGCCCTGGGTGCTGAACCGGCCCAGGTGCCGCACCGAGCCGCCGCGCCGCAGCGGGCCGAGGGTGCCCAGGACCAGGCCGTGGACGTGGAACAGCGGCAGTCCGTGCACGAGGACGTCGTCGCCGGTCCACTGCCAGGCGTCGGCCAGCGCGTCCAGGGTCGAGGCGATCGCCCGGCGCGGGATGACGGCGCCCTTGGGCGGGCCGGTGGTGCCGGAGGTGTACACGATCAGGGCCGGGTCGGCCTCGTCGGCGTGGTCCCCGGGAACGGGGCCGGTCGCGTGCACGTCGACGTCGACGCGGGCGAGGCCGTCGAGGGGACCGGGGAGCTGGTCGTCCGGGGCCGCGAGCACCAGCCCGGGCGCGCTGTCGGACAGGATGTGCCCGAGCTCCTTCCCGCCCGACTTCGGGTTGAGCGGCACGGCGGGCACGCCGGCCAGCAGCGCGGCGACGACGGCGACGGCCGTCTCCATCGTGGGCGTCGCCCAGACGGCGACCCGCGTGGACCCGCCGAGGCGGTCCGTGAGCGCTCCGGCCGCGGCGGCGAGCTGCGCGTAGGTCAGCGAGCGCTCGCCGAACCGCAGGGCGGGCCGGTCGGCCGGGGCGTCGGTCAGGGCCGGGAAGAGAGGGGTCACGCGTCACATCTCCTTGAGCGTTGCGTCCGGTTGCCGGTGCACGGCCGGGTCACCCCCAGCCGGGTACGACCATCACGAGCCAGGCCGCCGCCGGTACGACGGCCACCACGATCCCTCCGTACACCATCAGCTGCCGGAAGAAACGCTCGCGGTCCACGTCCGGGGCGGCGGCCAGGACGAGTGCGCCGTTGGTCGAGAAGGGGCTGACGTCCACGACGGTCGCGGAGACGGCGAGGGCCGCGACCATGCCGACCGCGCCGATCTCGCCCCGCTCCAGGAACGGCACGGCCAGCGGGATCAGGGCACCCATGATCCCCACGGAGGAGGCGAACGCCGAGACCAGGGCGCCGATGTAGCAGAGCAGGACGGCGGCGAGCAGGGGGACGCCGATGCCGCCCACGCCCTCGCCGGCCCAGGTGATGGTGCCCATCTCGTCGAGGACGCCGATGTAGGTGAGGACACCGCAGATGAGCAGGACGGTGGGCCAGGCGATCTGGCCCACGGCCCTGCGGCTGTCCTCGGGCCAGAGAGTGCTCAGTACCACCGCGAGGGTGATGGCGGTGAGGCCCGCGTCCAGGTCGAGGACCAGGACTGCGATGACCAGGGCCAGGAGGGAGGTGAGGGTGGCGGTGCGGGCTGCCGTGAGGCGAGTGGTCCCAGGGGCGCTCACGCCGCCCGGGGCGTTCACGTCGCTGTCGGTGTCGTCGTCGCCGGGTTCGTCCACCGCTCCTCGCGCCCACAGCTTCAGCCCCCCGCACACCACGAACACCACCCCCGCGATCACCAGGTTCGCCGCCAGTGACGCCAGGAACAGCACCACCTCGTTGCCGGGGAGCTCCTCGCGTTCGACGATGCCGTTGACGATCGTGCCGTAGATGCTGATCGGGGAGAAGCCGCCGGCCTGGGCGCCGTGGACGACCATCGCGCCCATCAGGAGCGGGCTGATCCCGTACCGCGCGGCGAAGCTCAGGGCGATCGGGGCGACGATCGCCACCGCGGCCGGGCTCACCGCGCCGATGGCCGTGAGGACGCCGGTCAGGGCGAACATCACCCAGGGGATGAGCGCCACCCGCCCCCGCACGAGCCGGACGGCGGCGTGCACCAGCCAGTCGGTGGTGCCGTTGGCGCGGGCGATCGCGAAGAGGTACGTGACGCCGACCAGGACGACGAACAGGTCACCGGGGAACCCGGCGAAGATGCCGTCCGCGTCGAGGTCGGCGACCAGTCCGCCCACCCCGAAGGCGGCGGCGAAGGCGAGCGCGCCCATGTTCACGGAACGGGTGGTGGCGATGACGAACACCACGACGAGGACGAGGATCGAGATGAGTTCGGGGGACATACGGGCTCCCGTCGTTGGGCCCCGGAGCGGCTGGGAACACCTCGCCAGTGGACGAGTGGCTGAGCCACTTGAGGTGCGTTGATCGAACAGCGTGGGTGCGGACCGGGCGCCCGTCAAGGGGGTGCGCAGGAATTGGCTCAGCCACTCCGCCACTGTGAAGGTCCGGTGTTACGCTCCCGGCGAGAGGGGGATCCCGTGACCGACGCCCTGCGCCCCATGACCAAACAGCGCCTCTACGAACAGGTGCTGGAGCGGCTGCGCCAGTACGTCGCCGAGGGCGGTCTGCGCGCCGGCGACCGGCTGCCGCCCGAGCGGGACCTCGCGCAGCGGCTCGGGGTCAGCCGGGCCTCGGTGAAGCAGGCGATCGTGGTGCTGGAGGTCCAGGGCCTGGTGGAGGCCCGGCACGGCGGGGGCACCTACCTCGTGCGGGACAGCCTCGACACCGAGCCGGTGGAGCAGATGGTGGAACGCCGCCGGCGCCTGCCCGACGTCCTGGAGGCGCGGGAGGCGCTGGAGACGAAGCTCGCCGAACTGGCCGCCGAGCGGCGCACCGAGGAGGACCTGGCGGCGATGCGCTCGGCGCTCGACCGCATGACGGAGGAGATCGAGGCCGGCGGTCACGGCGTGGAGGGCGACCGGCTGTTCCACGCGGCGGTGACGGCGGCGGCCCACAGCAGCCTGCTCGCCGAGTTCATGCGCTCCATCGCCGAGCAGATCGCCGAGAGCCGCACCGAGTCCCTGCGCCAGCCCGGCCGCCCGTCCCGCTCCCTCGCCCAGCACCGGGCCATCCTCGACGCGATCGCGGCGCGGCAGCCCCGCCAGGCGGCCACGGCCATGCGCCGCCACGTCCGTACGGTGGCGAAGGTGCGGCTGCTGGACTGGGAGCCGGAGGAAGAGCGGTAGGGGCTCAGGAGTGGTAGGGGCTCAGGCGCCCCCGCCCGTACCCGGCGCGACGAACCGCCGGTGGGCCGGGGAGCCCCGCGGCCCGTGGTTGTGGGCCGTCCGGGTCAGGCCGGCACCACGTCCGCCACCACACCGCTGACGTTGTCCGGTCCGCCGGCCTCGTTCGCCGCCGCGACCAGGGCCGCCACCGTCTCGTCGGGTGAGGCGGGCGAGGCGAGGAGCTCCCGGATCCGGTCCTCCGCGACGACCCCGTACAGGCCGTCGGAGCACAGCAGGTAGCGGTCGCCGGGGTGGGCGTCGTGGAGACGCAGGTCGGGGACGGCGTGCGTGCCGTCCCCGGTCAGCGCCTTCAGGAGCAGGGCGCGCTGAGGATGGGACACGGCCTCCTCGACGGTCAGGCGGCCCTCGTCGATCATCGACTGGACCATCGTGTGGTCGTGCGTGATGCGGAACAACTCGCCGTCGCGCAGCAGATAGGCGCGGGAGTCGCCGATGTGCACCAGGGCCAGCCGCGAGCCCGTCCACAGCAGCGCGGTCAGGGTCGTACCGGCGTCCTCCGAGCCGGCGGCGGCGTCCCGGACGGCCTGCTCGGCGCCCCGCACCGCGTCCTCCAGGAGGTTCAGGACGCCGCCGGCCGGGATCTCGTCCGTGTCCAGGAAGCGCAGGGCCTCCACGGCGGCGCCGCTCGCGGGCGCCCCCGCGGGCCCGAAGCCGTCGGCCACGGCCAGCAGCCGCGTGCCCGCGTACGCCGTGTCCTGGTTGGCGGGGCGGACGCGGCCGGTGTCCGAATGGGCGGAGTAGCGCAGTTCCAGCATGGCGGTGTCCTCTCCGGACCCTCGCGGGTCCGTCATCAGGTGATCGACCAGGAACGCGGCGAGGTCCCGCCGTACCGCCGTCTCCGCCTCGACCCGCGCCCAGTAGGCGCGGATCTCGCGGGCGGCGGCCGCCGGGTCGAGGGCCACCGTCCGGCGGATCTCGGCCAGCGGCATGCCGAGCCGTCGCAGCCACGCCACGAGGCGGGCCCGCTCCAACTGCGCCACCGCGTAGTACCGGTAACCCGTGTCCGGGTCCACCCGGGCGGGCCGCAGCAGGCCCAGCTCGTCGTACAGGCGCAGTGCCTTGGGCGAGAGCCGGCAGGCCTTCGCGAACGCGCCGATCGTCAGCATGTCCCGGGGCACCTCACCACCTCCCTCCGGTTCCGTCACCGATGCTGGGGCTTCACCGAAGGTGAAGGTCAAGCGGGCTGTCCTGGTTCCCGCAGCGGTTGTTAGCCTGCCGGTCGATCACCCGATCGCACGAAGAGGGAGACCGTCGTGCCCCGTATCGCCCTTGTCACCTACGACTCCGGCCCCGAGCCCAGCAAGGACCGGGACCTTCCGGTGCTGGTACGGGCGCTGCGGGAGGCCGGTGCCGAGGCCGTCGCGGTGCCCTGGGACGACCCCGGCGCCGACTGGGGCGGCTTCGACCTCGCCGTGATCCGCTCGACCTGGGACTACAGCTGGCGGGCGGAGGAGTTCGGGGCGTGGGTGGAGCGGTGCGGGAAGCTGACGCGGCTCGCCAACCCGCCCGAGATCGTGCGGTGGAACGCGGACAAGCGGTACCTCGGGGACCTGGCGGCCGCCGGTGTGCCCGTCGTCCCCACCCGGTACATAGCCCCCGGCGAGCCCGCCGACCTGACCGACCACCCCGAGTACGTCGTCAAGCCCACCTCCGGCGCCGGCGCCCGTTTCGCCGCCCGCTACACCCGCGACGAGCACGACACGGCCGTACGGCAGCTGGAGCGGATGCACGCCGAGGGCTTCACGGCGATGGTGCAGCCGTACATGCGCAGCATCGACACCGCCGGCGAGCGGGCCCTGCAGTTCTTCGGCGGGAGCCTGCTGCACGCCGGCGTCAAGGGCGCCGTCCTCGCGCCGGGCACCCCGTACGACGCGGACAAGGTCGCCCACCCCGACCTGCGGCCCTGGGAACCGACCGCCGCCGAACTCGCCGTCGCGGAACGGGCACTGGCCGCGGTGCCCGGGGGCACGGAGCCGCTGTACGCCCGGGTGGACCTCGTCACCGGGCCGGACGGGGAGCCGTGCGTGATGGAGCTGGAGCTGATCGAGCCGAATCTGTTCCTTTGGCTGCACCCGGACTCCGTGCCGCGGGTCGTGCGGGCGGTGCTGGCCGCCGCCGGGTGACCGGGCTGCTCGTACCCCGGCGGCCCGCCGGGTGGGTCACGCCTCCCCCCGGCCGGTGACGGCCACGCGCTGCAGCAACCCCCAGGTGAACTCCGCGACGACCTCCCGCCGCACCCCTTCCGCGTCCGGCGCCGTGAACTTCAGCCCCCACCGCGTCGGAGCCGTGCCCTCCAGGGGACGGGCCGGGGCGAAGGCGCGGGACGTCTCGTCGACCGTGCAGGACCAGGGGGTGAGGTCGTCCAGGGTGCGCAGGTCGGGGCCCTGGGCGCCCGGGGCGCGGACCAGCCACTCGTTCCACACGGCGCCGGTCGGGGCGGTCAGGACCTCGAAGCGCAGGTCGGGCCAGAGGGGCACGGGCCACAGCCAGGCCTCGCAGTCGAGGTCGCCGATCCGGCGGGCGGTACGGGACTCGGGGGCGCCGAGGACCGAGCGGTAGCGGGAGAGCGGCGCGCGGGAGCGTGGGGAGCGGACCATCGCCTGCCACCGCTTGTTGGCCTCGCGCATGTCGGCGATCGAGACGCCCAGCGCACGGCGGGCGTCCTCCACCGGGCCGGGGTTGTGGTCGGCCATGCGGCGCAGCAGCACCAGCTGGAAGTCGAGCGGGGTGAAGGGGCTAGCGGGGTGCTTTCCGGAGGGCATGGGACCCATCGTCGCCCACCGGGGCCGGGCCGGGACGGCGGCCGTCGGGCAGGAACAGCACGGAGTTGACGTAGCGCGGGCCCCTGCGCAGCGGGGACGGCAGGACGCGGCGGAGCAGGCCGTGCGAGACGACGTACGAGGCGTCCGCCTGGTGGTCCTCCAGGGGGAACTTCGCCAGCGGCACCCAGCGGTCGCCGGGCAGCACCCAGCCGTCGTAGCCGAGCAGGGACAGGTACGTCACCACCGGCGCGATCGGCTGGATGCGGGACTCCAGTTCCACGAAGAGCGCCGGCCGGTCGCGGGCCAGCAGCCCCGTCGCGCCCCGCAGGACCGCGGGCTCGTTGCCGTCCACGTCGATCTTGATGAAGCCGACGTTCCGCAGGCCCAGCTCGTCGAGCGTGACGCAGGGGACGTCCAGGGCCCGGCCGTGGATGTCGCGGCGGACCAGTGAGGACACGCCCCGGCCACCGGAGTCGTCGGACGGCAGCCAGAGCCGGGCGATGCCCGGGCGGTCCGAGGCCGCCGCCCGGATCACGCGCACGTTGGGCGGGACCGACGCGGCCAGCAGCCGGGCCAGATGGGGCACCGGCTCGATCGTCACGACGTGCTCCGCGCGGCCGGACAGCCGCCGCGTCCAGGGGCCGTACCAGCCGCCGACGTCCACCGCCGTGCCGCAGTCGGACGGGCACAGCTCGGCCAGCCGGGCCAGCTCCGGCTCGAACCGGGGGTAGAGCGCGCGGGCGGTCGCGGCCACCAGGCGGGCGGGCAGGAAGGGCGCGAGGCGCGCCGCCAGGCTGGTCACGGTGCCATCCTCTTGAGGAGTTCCTCGTGCGTGTCGTCCGGGACCTGCTCGCCCGAGGACGGCAGCAGCTGCGGGATGCCGTCCACGATCGGGTAGCGGCGGCGCAGGCGCGGGTTGTACAGCGCCTCCTCCTGCCCGTCCTCCTCGGCCAGCAGGTGCAGCGGGCCCTTGTCGAGCGGGCAGGCCAGGATCTTCAGCAGCGGGTCGTCGGGCTTCATGGCGATGCCAACTCCTTGGCTGGTGCGGGGGGCTGGGGAGCGGAGTCGTGCTTGGGCATGGTGAGCAGGACGGCGACCGCCAGGGCCGTGCCCGCCACGCGCAGGGCGAGCCGCAGTGGCTCGTCGGGCAGGGCCTCGCCGAACGACAGCGTGCCGAGGACGGCCGTGAACAGCGAGGTCACGGTCGTGCACACGGGCACGATCAGCGAGGCCCGGCAGCGCTGCAGCGCCGCCTGCGACATCACCAGGCCGAACACGCCGGTGAACAGCAGCAGATACGGGTACGGGGAGCTCAGCAGGTCCAGGACGGCGCCGCCGATCCCGTCGGTCGTCAGATGGCTGGAGACGCCCTTGATGGCGAGCGAGCTGACGCCGTACAGCAGGCCCACGGCGACGCCGTACTCGACGCCGGTCGTCGGACGCCGGTGCCGGTTGCGGGCGCGCCGCTCGGCGGAGCCGTACAGCCACAGCCCGGCGGCCAGCGACGGCACGCACACCAGCAGGATCAGCGGGTAGGGCGCGTCCTGGCTGACGGTGTCCGAGCCCTCGCGCAGCGACAGCACCACCATCAGCAGGGCGAGCAGGATCGCGCCCAGCGCGTACCGCTCGCGGCCGGTCGTCTCCTCGCCGAGCAGTCGCGCCGACAGCAGCACGAGCAGCACCAGGCCGGAGACGAAGATGCCCTGCGCGGCGGCGATCGGCAGGGTGCGGTAGACGACGAGCTGCGCGGCGAACCCGGCGGCGAGGGCGAGGGAGCCGCCGATCCACAGCGGGCTGCCGAGGACGAGGCGCAGCAGCCGGGCCGGCCGCCGGATGCTCACCTCGGGCAGCGAGGTGAGCGCCCGCTTCTCCAGCACGAAGCCCAGGCTGTACAGGGTGTTCGCCAGCAGTGCCGCGGCCACTCCCCACCACATGGGCTACGTCCTCCTGGCGTGCAGCAGCAGGATCGACGCCAGCTGCGGCCGGGCGCAGGCCAGCCGGTCCAGCAGCCGCAGCGGGCGCGGCACGCCGTGGAAGGGGGCGCCTTCGAGCCGTACCACCGTGAACCCGGACGCGGCGACGAACTCGCGCAGCGCGCGCGGGGTGTAGAGCCGCAGGTGGCCCACGACCTCCTTGCCCGGGCGGCCGTGGATGCCGCGCAGGCTGACCTCCGAGAAGACGGGTTGCACACCGGCCAGCAGCAGGGCGCGGTTGTACCAGGCGGCCAGGTTCGGGGTGGACAGCATCAGATGGCCTCCGGGGCGCAGGATCCGCCGGATCTCGTCCAGCGCGGCGTCCGGGTCGACGAGGTGCTCGATGACCTCGCTGAACAGCACGGCGTCGGCCGACCCGGACGCGAACGGCAGCCCGCCGCCGGTGAGTTCGCCGCGGACGGCGTACGGAATGCGGGTGCGGGCGCGGCGCAGGGCGTCCTGGGACCAGTCGACGCCGATGACGCGGTGGCCGGTCAGCAGGGGCGCGGCGGTGGCGGCGGCGGTGCCGTCTCCGCAGCCGATGTCGAGGACGGTGCCGGGACGGCCGCCGGCCGGACCGAGGGCCCGGGCCAGCATGCGGGCCTGGCGGAGGCTGCGCGGGGTGCCGGAGGCGACCGGCACGGCCGGGTTCTCGTAGAAGTCGCGCAGCTCGCGGGGTTTCACCGGGGAGGTCGTCACGGGCTGGCCTCCGTGGTGTGCAGATAGTGCTCGAACAGGTCGCGGAGGTGGGCGCCGTCGCCGGGGCCGAGCAGGGCCCGGGACCAGCGCAGGGCGAGGTGGAGGCGGCCGGCCGTGGAGGCGGTGGTCACGGTCAGGCCGCGCGGCATACGGGCCGGGGCGGAGAACCAGACCGCGTGCGCGCGGCCCGTCTCCTCGCCGAAGTCCAGGGGGTAGGGGATGCGGCCGATGTTGCTGAGCAGGGTCGTCGACGTCCAGGGCGCGGCGGCTCTGCGCAGGGCGCGGGTGAGGGCGGCGCGGGCGGCGACCGGGGCCCAGGGGGCGGTGAGCAGGGCGGCGCCGTGGCCGAGCTGCGGCCGGGGCAGGGACTTCAGGGCACGGGTCCGCTCCGCGGTGCGGCGGAGCAGGGCGGGCAGGTCGGGGTCGGTCAACTCGCCCGGGCCGAAGGGCACTTCGACCAGCCGGGTGCCGTTGCCGATGGGCATGCTCGTGTCGCGGGGGCGGTCGTCCACGGGCATGGTGATGCGCAGGGGGCGCGGGCGGGCGCCGTGTTCCCTGTTCCAGTGGGCGATGGTCAGGGCCGTGGTGACCATGAGCTGGTCGTTGACGGTGTAGGGGGAGCCCTTGGGGCGGTGGGGGAGGGCGAGTTCGGTGACGAGCATGCCGTTGCCCGGCGAGGGGTCGGGCGTGCCGTGCGCCACGCGTGCGGGCGGTGACCAGGTGGCCGGGGTGTCCGGGGGCTCCTGCCGGGGTTCCGCGGGGCGGACCGGGGGTGCCGCGGGGGAGTTGTCCCGGCCGCCGTAGAGTTCCGCGGCCGTCGCCAGGACGCGGAGGCAGGCCGGGCCGTCGAGGGCCGTGTGGTTGATGGTGAGGAAGAGGACCGAGTCCACCACTTCGAGCCGTATCGGCGGGGACAGCGACAGCGGAGGCGCCTCCGCCAGGGCCCGGGTCCTGGCGTCCTGCAGGGCCCGGGGACCCGACGGGGCGAAGGACACCACCTCCACGTCCGGCTCCGCCGTCAGCTCCCACTCGTAGCGCCGCCGGTACCAGGGCCCCCGCGCCTCCCTCATCAGGATCCTCGGGTGCCGGTACAGGGCCTCCGTGAACGCCTTGCGCAGCCGCGTCGGGTCGAGCGGCCCCGGCAGGTGGACCTCGATGTGGACGGTCTCCGGTTCCTCCTCCTGGAGGCAGTGCCGCGAGACCTCGTCCACCACCGGGAACGGAACGCGTACCGGTGTCGTCATGCGGGCCTGCCCTCCCCGGTCTCCGTCCTCGGCAGCTCCCGGTTCGGCGCCTGTGCCGGTGGCCGCTCACGCATGCTCACCAGCCCCGCGAACAGGCCGGTCAGCGCCAGCAGTTGGGCCAGGTGCCCGAAGGCGCCCCCGCCCGCGCCCACCGGCCACCCGGCGCCGAAGGCCGCGACGATCCCCGCCGCCGCGAGGGCCGCGAACGCGATCGGCACCAGCAGCGTGTGCCGCCGCGCCGCGAGCAGCGCCAGCGCCGGGACCAGCAGCGCGAACCAGCCCGCGATCACCGCTCCGACCAGCGTCAGCGCCACCGTGCCGAGCCACAGCCCGGGCGGCGGCGGCACCGGCTGCGGCGCGTCCGGGTTGGGGGCCCGGCGACGCCAGACGGCCAGGCCCAGCAGGACCGCGATGCCGACACCGCTGCCGATCAGCCCGGCGTCGTAGGTGGTGGCCGGCTCGTACGACAGCTTGACCGAGCCGCCCGCCCCGGCCGGGATCCGCCAGCCCTGCTGCCAGCCGTCCAGCCGGACCGGGGTCAGCTCCTTGCCGTTCAGCGTGGCCCGCCAGCCGTCGTTGACGTTCTCGTACGTCGTGAGGTACGAGGCCGCGCCCGAGCCGACCGTCACCTCGCGCCGGTCGCCCAGCCAGTCCCGGATCCGCAGCTCGCGCCCGGCCGCGGCCTCCTCCGGGACCGTCCCGCGGGTCAGGGTCACGTCCGTGAGCGCGAGCGGGCCCGCGTCACCGCCCTCCAGCCGGTGTTCGCCCGCGGCCAGTTGCACCTCGGTGTCGCCCCGGCCCTCCTGGCAGAGCGTCACCGCCACGCCCCGCCGCTCCACCAGGTCCCGCACGGTCCCCTTGACGCTCGACTGGTACAGCTCGCCGTCGAGCGCCACGTCCGGGCCCTTGCCGCAGGGCAGGGAGAACGCGCGGGTGCCGTCCGGCTGCGGAGTGCGGTACTGGTCGAGGGACGGGATGTACGCCTCCGTGAGGCCCACCGGCAGCCGCAGGTCCTCGTCGGCCACCGGGTTGTGCAGGGTCAGCGGGGCCGTGTCGGTGACGGTGATGTCGAGCCGGTCGGTCGTGATGGGCGGGAAGCGGACCCAGCCGTTCTCGTCGACGCCGGCGATCGCGGCGCCGTCCGGGGAGCTGATGTGCACCTCGGACGCCCGGGTGGACAGGCCGCCCGCCGGGGCCAGGACCAGCTCGCCGACCGGCTGCTTGCCCTCCCAGCGCAGGTGGATCGTGGGCCGGTCGCCCGCGATCCAGGCCGTCGTCAGGTCGCCGTCGGTGAGGTTGCGCGCCCCGAGGCCCGCGCCGAGCCGTGCCGTGGAGTCGGCGGTGGCGACGATCCGGGCCTGCTGCTCGGGCGCCACCTCGTACAGCAGCTCGTCGAGTTCCTCGCCCGGCACCGGCACCGCCGTCGCCTTCACCTCGTACGTCCCGGCGGCGGGGGTGGTGAAGCGGCGGTGCAGGCCGGCCTCGGTGCCGGTCGCGGAGAGGCCGGTCGGGTCGGAGGCGCGGTGCAGGGAGACGACGGTGGCGGACGCGGTGGCGTCGTCCGCGTCGGCGGGCAGCCGCAGCATCCGGGTCACCTGCACGTCGGGCAGGTCGATCTCGGAGAAGCCCGCGCCGGTCAGTCCGGCCCGGCGCTCCACCGAGTCCGTGATCGTCAGCTTCATCCACCGGGTGGCGCCCTCGGGCGCCTTGACGCTCTGCGTCGTGCCGTTCGGCCGGAGGAAGCTGGTCCGCGCGCCCTTCTCGGTCTCCACGCGCACCTTCGTCGCGGCCGCCCGCACGCTCTCCTGCGGCAGCGGCGTGACCTTGAAGGAGGACGGCATGTCGTAGGAGCCGGTGAAGCCGATGCGCAGCCACTGCCCGTCCGGCGTGTCCGGGGCGCCCTCGGCCCACGCGGTGTCCGGGTTGCCGTCGAAGGCGTTCACCGGGTCGTACTGCGGCAGGTGGAACAGCCAGTTGCCGTACGAGGACGCCGTCACCGAGCGGGCGCCGCGCAGCTCGGCCACCGTCTGGTGCTCGATGCCCTCGGTGGGCAGGATCTGGCGCGGCTTCTCGCCCGGGTCCTGCTGGGCGTCGGGGGCGTTGCGCTCGTCGCGCGTGTACGTGTACGAGGTGCCCGCGTTGACCACGCCGAACCGGGTGTCGGCCCGCCGCATCCCGTCGCCCACCACCTGCACGGCCGGGGTGCCGAGCCCGGGGTGGTTGTCGCCGGTCAGGACGGTCGCCCGGCCGCGCAGCTCGGACGCCAGCGGCAGCAGCGCCTCGGGTCCGCCGGACACCACGGCCGTGTCGGCGACCGGGGCGAGCCCGGCCTGCCCGGGCCGGATCACGTCGTCGCCGGCCGGCCGGTAGATCTCCACGGCCCGCTGCCGCGGGTACAGCCCCTCGACCTGGAGCGGCGCGTCCTGTGCGATCCGCCCTCCGGTCATCACCGGCCCGAGGCCCGTCACCCGTTCGTACCCCGACTGTTCGAGGGTGCGCTTGACGGTCGCGGTCGGCACGGAGCCGATCTGGTCCGGGTCGAGGTCGTTGCGGACGACGACGTAGTACAGCCCGGCCCGGCTCAGGTAGTCGGCGAGGCCCGGGACTTCGGCCCCGGACAGCAGTGCCTGCTCGACGGCGTCCATCGCGCGCCGGTTGCCGGGCGTGCCGAAGGGGACGTAGTCGCGCTGCGCCCACCGCGACTCGGCGAGCACGTCGAGGGGCTGGTCGATGGGCGAGCCCCAGGTGTAGATGCCGTGGGCGGTCGCCGGGACGACCAGGGCGCGGGAGTCGGGGGAGTACTTCTCCAGCCAGTCGGCCGTGGCCTGCCAGTAGGTGGGGAGCTTCTGGAAGGAACCGGGGTTGAGGATCGAGCCGTTGAGGTACGGCCACAGCAGCCCCGGCAGGATCAGCACGGCCGCGACCAGTGGGGCGAAGCGCCGGCCGCGCACCCGCCGGGCCCCGCGCGGCTCGGCCGCCACACCGACCAGGTGGGCCAGACCCAGCGCGAGTGCCAGGGCGAGCCCCGTCTGGAACTTGTAGATGTTCCGGAACGGCGACAGCCACCCGTCCAGCCAGCCCTGCACGACCCCGTGGAACGGCGCCCCGAACGCCCCGCCGTACCCGGCGAGCAGCACCAGCGCGGTCACGAGCACCGTCAGCACCAGCCACCGCCGCTCGGGCATGTCCCGCCGGGCGAGTCCGGCCAGCCCGAGCCCGGCCGCCAGCGCCGAGCACACGATCACCAGGACGGAGGAGGCCACGGTCCAGCCGGCCGGCAGCCAGGCCTCACCGAAGTGCAGGTAGGCGACCCAGTTCCCCGCCCCGCGCAGCGCCTCGGTCGCCGACATGGTGTCCGTGGTCGTCCGCGCGGTCTCTATATAGGGGAGGAAGTTCTCGCCGTAGACGCCGAGCAGCAGCAGCGGCACCCACCACCAGGCCGTCACCACGATCACCGCCGGGGCCCACCAGGCGATCAGCTTGCGCATCCGTGGCCCCGGCGGCCGGGACAGCAGGTACAGCCCGACCGGCAGCAGGGACGCCAGCGTCGCCGACGCGTTCACCCCGCCCATGAACGGCACGAGCAGCGCCGAGCGCAGGGCGGCCACCCGGGCCGCGAACCGCTCGTCGGTCAGCGGCAGCAGCACCCACGGCAGGAACGCGCCGGGCAGCGCCGCGGCCGACGTCGACCCGATGACGGTCGTGAACAGGGGCCACAGCGCGTACGCGGCGGCGCCCAGCAGCCGGGAGGCCCCGCTGCCCATCCGCAGCCGCTCGGCCAGCCGCAATGCCCCCCAGAAGGCGACGGAGACGATCAACGACATCCACAGCCGCTCGGTCAGCCACACCGGCAACCGCACCAGGTCGCCCAGCCAGTAGAACGGCAGCATCGGCCACAGGTAGCCGACGTACTGGTCCTGGATGCCGCCGAACCCGGCCCGGTCGTGCCACAACTGCCCGAGGTCGGCGAGGAACTGGCCCGGGTCGGTGGTCACGCCGAGCTTGGTGTCGAAGGTCTGCCGGCCCGGCTGCACCGCGAGGAACAGCACGAACACCACGGCCCAGAAACCCAGCAGCCAGCGCCGCGACCGCGGGCCCTCGGGGGGTCCCGCCGCGGTCGTGGTGGTGGGGACGGCTGCCGGTGGAGGAGCCTGGACCGTGGTTGTCATGTAGGACACCGCCGCAGAATGAGGAGGAGGTTCCAGGTGGCGAACTCGCGGATGCCGGGCGCCTTGACGACGGCCTCCGCGAGGAAGGGCCAGTAGCGGGAGCGCGCCGAGACGACCGTGACGTCGTCGCGGGCCCGCACCTGCCGCAGGGTGGAGCCGATGTGCACCGCGAAGAGGTTCTCGCCGAGCGTGTGCTTGGCGGGCCTGCCGGTCCGCCGCAGGTAGCGGGCCCGGGCCCGCTCGGCGCCGAGGTAGTGCCACGGGGCCCACTCGTGCCCGCCCCACGGCGACAGCCAGTTGGTGAACGACACGTAGATCAGCCCGCCGGGCCGTGTCACGCGGGTGAGTTCACTGAGGAACGTCTCGGGGTCGGCCACGTGCTCCAGCACGTTGGAGGAGAAGGTGACGTCCGCGACGCCGTCCCGCAGGGGCAGCAGGTACCCGTCGGCGACGACGGCCGAGTCGGGGGGCTTCTCGCCGAGTTCGGTGACGTCCGGCTCGAACAGGAACGCGTGCGCCCCGCGCCGCCGGAACTCCTCGGTGAAGTACCCGCTGCCGCCGCCGACGTCCAGGACGGTACGCCCGGCCACGGGCCCGTCGTAGGCCTCGACCTGGTCCGCGGCGTCCCGGGCGAGCAGCGAGTAGCAGCTCTCGGGATCGTCCTGTTCGTGGAGGAAGGCGCGGAACAGGGCGACAGATCGCCGGAACGAGGGGTCGCGCACAGGGGGGCGCGGCGCTGGGACGGGTGCGGCTCCGCCGCGTGGGCGCGACCGCCCACGCACCACCCGCACTCGCGACACGACATCACCGACACGGCGCAGGGGCGACGTCACGGCCCCCAGCTCCTCACCGCCTCCGCGGCCACCACCCGGAACTGCCGCACGGTCCGGTCCCACCGGAACTGAGCCGCCCGCTCCCGGGCCGCCTTGCCCATCGACTCCCGCCGCTCCGCGGACAACGCGAGCGCGCACCACGCGGCGGCGAACGAGGACTCACCCCGCGCGAGGACCCCGGTCTCACCGTCGATCACGGAGTCCTTCAGCCCGGGCACGTCGAAGGCGACCGCCGGCGTCTCCCGGGCCGCCGCCTCCGTCACGACCAGCCCCCACCCCTCCACGGCGGAAGGGTGCAGCAGCAGCCAGGCCGCGCACAGCAGCCGGTGCTTCTCGGCTTCCGTCACATACCCGGTGAACTCCACACCGGGCCCGGCGAGCCGCTCCAGCCGCTCGCGTTCCGGTCCGTCTCCGACGATCACCAGCCGCCCGCCGGTCACCGGCCGGACCCGTTCCCACAGTCGCAGCAGCAGATCGATCCGCTTGTACTCGACGAGCCGCCCGACGGCGACGAACAACGGTTCCGGCGAGCGCTCGGCCCGCGGCCCCGGCTCCTCCACGCCGTTGTGCACGACCCGGATCCGGTCCCGCTCGACCCCGATCGCCCGCAGGGCGGACGCGGTCGAGGAGGACACGGCGACGAGCAGGTTCCGCTGCTGCGCCCCGGTCAGCGCCCAGTGTTCGAGTCTTCGGCCGATCCGCGCCGCCGGGGCCAGCGGCCCGCCGAAGCGCATCTTCCACAGGTCGGTGTGGACGTGGTTGACGAGGCACAGCGTGGGCCCCTGGTGCCACAACGGCGCCAGGTACGGCATGCCGTTGCACACCTCGACCAGCAGATCGCAGTCGCCGACCTGCCGGGCGAAGGCCGACCGGGCGCGCAGGTAGTGCCCGTACGGGCCGCCCGCCGACACGACCCGGTAGTCGCGGAAGGCCGCGGGGCCCCCGCACAGCAGGGTCACCTGGTGACCCAGCCGGGTCAGTCCGTCGGCGAGCTTGTCGACCAGCAGCTCGGAGCCGCCGGCGGACGGGTTGTCCAGGTCGCGGTGGGCGAGGAAGACGATCCGGCGCGGATGTGGGGGGAGCGCCGGGAGGTGCTGCGGCGCGCTGGGGGACGCGGTGCGCAGCGAGGACGGCACGTGCTGGGGCATGGGTGCTCCAACTCGTCTCGGGGTGCGGAACTCAACGTGGGGAAAACGTGGGGGGTCTGTCCGGTGCGGGGGGTCGGCCTGTGGGGGGCCTGAGCTCTTCCTGGGAGGGGAGTGTGGACGGGTTGTGCTCGGGTGGGGTTGGACAGTTTTCGCCCGGACGTTCGCCACGGCTACTCACCGACGTGACAATTTCCGGCTTTGTTAGAGCTGACGTCACATCACATCGTGAGGGTGGGCTGGGGCATATCCGATGAATCGGACGGAACAGGCTGCTCCGGCTCCTTCCGCCCACGCACCACGAGAACAGCACCGGCCACCGCGAGCACGAAACCGCCCACCGCCGCCCCGATCGGCAACGTCACGCCCACCAGCCGGAGTTGACCGCTGTCCCGCTTTGCCTGCCGCACCGCCTCCCGCTGCGTCTCGGTCGTGAAGGAGACCTTCCGGCTGTCCAGCAGCACCGCCGCGTCCTTCTTCCCGCCCGGCGCCCGCAGGGTCCGCTTCGGCCCCGTCTGCGCGTACAGCACCCGGCCGGTGGCCTGGTCGACGACCAGCTCGAAACCGTGGTTGGAGTACCACTCCTCGGCCAGCACCTGCGGCCGGTTCGGCTGGTCGACGAGCGTGCCGGGCACCATCCGCGTGCCCGTCCTGGTCGGCGGCACCGAGCCGGTGAACTTGTAGCCGGTGTAGCCCTGGACCTTCTCGGTGCCCCGGTAGCGCAGCACGACCGTGTCGCCGAGGGTGTTGTCCCACCACTGGTAGGAGCGTTTCTGCACGTCGAAGGGGAACTTCAGGTAGGCCTCGCCCTCGATGTACGGCTTCTCGCCGCAGCAGTGCACGGGCCGGGTGGTCTTCCGGTCCATCACCCAGCGGTGCGGGGTGAAGTCCAGCGCGTCGTGCGGGTCGGCGGCCGGCAGCGACTTGTCGGTGTCGACCGTGGTCGTCACGTCCCAGACGGCCTTGCCGCTGCGTTCGCTGTCGGCGACGTTGCCCCGCACCCGCTGGGTCACGGTGATCTTCCGGTCGGGCACCGTCTCGATCCGGTCAGTGTCGAAGACGCTGCCCCGGCCTTCGTAGACGGCGGTCGTGTCGATGTTGATCGGGTTCACCGCGGCCCGCGGCTGCACGTACCAGGCGAGCAGGGGCGCCAGCACCAGCAGGAACGTGCCGAGACCCAGCAGGACCAGGGAAAACGGAGAGGTTGTACGGCGCATCCGGGCACTCCAGTGGCTTGGGGCGGCTCGACGTACGAGAGGGCCGGCACGGCGGCGGAATGCGCGCGTGCGGCTGGGCCGGGAACCGTAGGCGGCTCTTGACGGGGTGTCAATGCTTGTCGAGACTGGGCGCGACAGGCAGGGACGGGGTGCCGGGGTGGGGCAACCTCCGGACCATCTCCGGTCGAATCCGGACAGAGAGGCTGACCCTGCGATGTCCAGACTGCTCGCTGCCGCGCTGACCGTCGCGCTCGCCGCCGCCCTCGCCGTGGGCGCCGCGCTGGGCGTGGTCGCGCTGCTCGAAGCCACACCCGACCAGCCGAACACGCCCCTGATCACGTACGAGCGGGCCGGGCAGGGGAGTTGAGGGATGACGGCCGCCCGCACCGGAACCGTCACCACCCGCTCGGCCTGGCACGACGTACCGCGCTTCCAGGTGCGCCGGTTCGCCGCGATCGCCATGGCCGAGGCACCCGAGCTCGCCGAGGAGATCCTCCGCGAGATCCAGCGCGAGTACCCGCACCTGCCCGTCGTCCTCGACGACTCCGGCGAGCCCATGGCCCTGGTCGGCATCCGCCGCGCCATCGAGGTCTTCGTGCAGCACCTGGAGCACTCGGAGGGGCGCCCGACCGTCCCGCCCGGCGTCTTCCAGGACTTCGGCCGCGGCGAGGGCCTCAACGGCCGCTCCCTGGACTCCCTCCAGGCCATCTACCGCATGGGCGTACGCCTGGCCTGGCGCCGCTTCGCCGACATCGGCCAGCGCGTGGAGATCCCGCCCCCGGCGATGTACGAACTCGTCGACGCGGGCTACGAGTACCTGGACGGCCTGGTCGACCAGTCCGTGCGCGGCTACGCCGAGGCGGCGGCCCGCCAGGCCGGCGAACGCCTGCGCCTGCAACGCCGCCTCATGGAACTCCTGCTGGCCGAACACCACCGCGGCGACCCCACCGAGGCCTTCACCGAGCGCGCGGCACGCATCGGCTGGCCCCTCCCGGCGAAGGTCGCGGTCGGCGTCCTGCTCCGCCCCGCCCGCGAGGCGATGGCCCCCGCGGTCGGTCAGGGCGTCCTGCTCGACATGGAGTACGAGCAGCCCCGCATGGTCGTCCCCGAGCCGGACGCCGCGGGCCGTCCCGAGCTGCTGCACCGGGCCCTGGCCGGCTGGTCCGGCGCGATCGGCCCGCCCGTCCCGCTCGCCGACGCGGCGAAGTCCCTGCGCTGGGCCGAGGCGGCGGTACGCCTGATGGAACGGGACCTGCTCCCCACGGGCGAGGTCCTCCACTGCACGGAACACACCGAGGCCCTGGTCCTCCTCCAGCCCGAGGAACTGATCGACGACCTGGCCCTGCGCTGCCTGGCCCCGCTCGCCCACTGCGGCCCGACGCACGGCCGACGGCTCGCGGAAACGTTACTGGCATGGCTGGAGACACGCGGCGGCGCGCCGGAAGTGGCCGCCCGGCTCGGCGTCCACCCCCAGACGGTGCGCTACCGCCTCCGTCAGATCCGCGAAATGTGGGGCGACGGCATCGACGACCCGGACCGGCGGTTCGAACTGGAACTGGTCCTGAGAGCACAGAGGTTGAGGGGGCGATTGGGCGAGGTGAGGCGGCGGTAGGGCAACCGCGCCGAAAATCACTCGACGGCCTGTGTGAATCGATAGGCTCGTGTCATGAACGGGGTTCACGACGAGGAAGTCGACGAAGTCGAACGGCCGCTCAGTCGGCCGGTCCTGCTCCAACTGGGTGCGTCCGCACAGCACTTCTCGGCTCTGGAAGAGGTGCTGGCCGAGATCGACGTGCCGGGAGTGTCCCTGCACGAGGACGACCCGTCCAGCCTGGCCTTCCCGACCACCGGCTGGCAGACGATCGTCGTTTCCGTCGTCTCGGCGGGCGGGCTGAAGGTGGTGCGTGATGTGCTGATCGCGCACATCACCAGCAAGCAGGTGAAGATCAACGTCACGCGTTCCGACACGGAGAAGTCGGTGACCTTCGAGGGTCACATCGCCCATCACCGCGAGGTCGAGCAGCTTGTCCGTGAGATCACGGCTGAAGAGCCATCTGACTGAGTCCGCCACGACGGTGTTCCACAGCGGGCTCGGCAGGGTCGACCCGGTCTCGGTCCGTATCGAACTCACCCGCGACTTGGGCGAGTCGGCCTCCTACGAGGACAGGATCGCCCTCCTCGCCGCGCTGCTGCACGAACGCCATCACTGGCTCCAGAACGTGGGCACCAGCACCGGCCTGTTCGGCACCCTGCTGCTCGAACTCCAGAACGCCATGATCGAACACGGTGTGCCACTGGAGGAGTTGCGGACGGAAGACCTGCCGCTGCTCCGGCAGGAGCACCGGTTCGCCGACGCCCTGGGCAAGTGGGAACGGCTGGAGGGCACCCGGCGGCTGTACTTCGGCTGCCGGCGGGGGGACCTGGACGCCCTGATGCGGGACGGCCGGGCTCCCTTGTGGGGCGAACTCGCACCGCTGGTCAGCGGCACGATGGGGAAGCTGCTCGCGGATTCCCCGTACATCGACAGATACCAGGCGTTCTTCGCCGACCGCGGCGGCCATCTCCCGGTCGACAAGACCTTCGTGACCGAGAGCGGATGGTCCGTCGGAGCGCGTCATCTGATGGAGGGTGCCGCCCGGCAGAGCGAGGTGTTCCGGCTCCTCCAGGGAGCGCTCGACGGGCACCGTCACTCCGGTGCGCCGGCAGAGGCGTTCCGCTTCAACCTCTCGGAGCACTACACAGGCGTCTACGGCGTGGCGCGCAAGCTGTTCGACAGCGTCGTCGGCGCCAGGACCGTAGCGGCGGACATCGGGTTCGCGTTCGCCTGCGACATGGGGCTCAACGCCCTCGCCCCGCCGCTCTACCCGCTCGTCCCGGTCAATCCGGGTACGTACTTCGCCCACGTCGTCCACAAGCTGGCGGACTTCCGTTTCGACCGTTGCCTGCACATCGTCGATCCCCCGCACGTCAGGGCGCTCATCGCGGAACTGACCGAGCACGTCGGCGTGGTCGGTGGCGCGTCACGGCGCATGACCGACCTGGATCTGAGACTCCCGCAGCGGTTCAAGCGGGAGATGGTGGACGGGGTCCTCGGCCATCTGCGCCCCGACGAGGTCGCGGGACAGCTCTTCACCCTCCCGCACGCCGACGCCGTGCCGGTCCCCAGCGGACCCTCCTGCCGACTGCGCTACCTCCTCGCCCTCACGGCGGAGGCGGAGCGCATCCGCGCCCGGTCGCCCGAGATCTTCGTCTTCCCCGCCGCCTCCTACCTGGACGACCGTACGGCGTTCCGCGCGCTGTTCGAGCGTATTCAGCCCCCACTGCTCTCCTACGGCAGCCAGCAGTTCCGCGGGACCCGCCCGATCGCCGGGTGGCCGGACTTCTTCGTCGCCACCGGCATCCACTACGAGGTCATGCGCGGCCTCGTCATGCACGACGCCCGGACCCTGGGGATCAGCCTCGCACCCTTCGCCCGTCTCGCCCCCGGACTTCTCCGCATCGTCCTGAGGGGCGCCCTCCACGGGGCTCCTGTGGCCGACGTGATCCACGGGCACGCCGAAGCCGCCGCCGAACAGCGCTGAAAGGCCGCGCGAAGCGTGCACCAACGTGAGCTCATGTGCGCCGGGCCATTGCCCGGGCAAAAGGATATGTCTAGCCTGTGTTCGTCATGCCGATCGCCTGTTGATATCTCGAACATCGATATCCGGAACGCAGGCGCCTGAGACACATAGGGAGGGGGCCGGTCGTGGGACGCCTCGTACCAGCAGTGACCCGGGCTCTCGACATTCTCGAGCTCTTTCTCGACGGGGACGGGACGCTCTCCGCCCCGGACATCGTGCGCAAGCTCCAGCTGCCGCGCACCACCGTGCACGAGCTGGTGACCACGCTCGCCGCCCGGAAGTACATCGTCCCCGTGCCCGGACAGCCGGGACGTTACCGGCTGGGCGTGCGCCCGTACCAGCTCGGCGCCCGGTACGCCGAGCAGCTCGACCTCGCCGCCGAGGGGCAGCTGGTCGCCCGGTCCGTCGCCGAGACCTGCGACGAGACCGTGCACGTGGCGATCCTGGAGGACACGGACGTCATCTACATCGCCAAGGTCGACTCCACGCACGCCGTGCGGATGGTGTCGGCGGCCGGCCGCCGGCTGCCCGCCCACTGCACCTCCGTCGGCAAGATGCTGCTGGCCTCCCTTCCCGAGCAGGAACTCGCCGCGCGGATCCCCGACGGCGCCGAGCTGGTCGCGATGACCCCCAACAGCATCACCGACCCGGCCGCCCTGCGCGAGGCCCTGGCCGAGATCCGCGAGCGGGGCCTCGCCGTGGAGCGCCGCGAGTCCAACCCGGACGTGAGCTGCGTGGCCGCCCCGGTCCGCGACCGCACCGGGCAGGTCGTCGCCGCCCTGTCGATCTCCGTGCCCATGATCCGCTGGAGCGAGGAGCGCCGGACCGAGCTGGAGGAGCTCGCCGCGAAGGGTGCCGCCGAGCTGTCCGAGCACCTCGGGCACCGGAGCGTGGCATGACGACGCCGTACGAGGTCGCGGTACGGGCCGAGGCCGAGCTCGGCGAGGGGCCGACCTGGGACGCGGCGGCCGGCCGGCTCCTGTGGATCGACATCCTCGGCTCCCGGGTGCACACCTACGACCCGGCGACCGGGCACCGGAGCGTCCGCCGCACGGAACAGCACGTCGGCGCCGTGAAGCCGCGCGCCGGCGGCGGGCTCGTCCTGAACCTGCGCGACGGGGTGGGTCTCCTCGACCCGGACGGCAGCTTCCGCTGGCTGCACCACGAGCCGGTCCCCGGCCGCCGCGCCAACGACGCGGCCGTCGCACCCGACGGCGCGCTGTGGGCCGGCACGATGCGGTACGACGAGGCACCGGGGGGCGGCACGCTGTCCCGCGTCACCGGTGACGGCACGGTCGACGTCGTGCTCGACGACGTGGCCGTCAGCAACGGCACGGGGTGGAGCCCCGACGGGCGCCTCATGTACTTCATCGACTCCCCGACCCGGCGCGTCGACGTCTTCGACTACGCGGACGGGCGGATCTCCGGGCGGCGCACCCTCGCCGAGATCGAGGACGGCGCCGGCTTCCCCGACGGGCTGACCGTGGATGCCGAGGGGTGCGTGTGGGTGGCCCTGTGGCAGGGGTCGGCGGTGCGCAGGTACACCCCGCGGGGGCACCTGGACCGGGTGATCGAGCTGCCTGTGCCGCTGGTCACGGCGTGTGCGTTCGGTGGGGCCGGGCTGAGTGATCTGTACGTCACGACGGCGCGTACGGGCCTGAGCGAGCCGCCCGCGCTGGCGGGGTCGTTGTTCGTGGTCCCGGACGCCGGAAAGGGACTGGTACAGCCGACGTTCGCCGGCTGACCGGGGACGGGGACATGAGCGGGCGGCGGCCGGTCCCCGGGGTGCCCGACAGGTGAGTACGCCGACGGGGCACGGACCCACACGGGCCGCTGCCGCGCCGGCCGCCGATGATCCGGCTGGTGCCGTTCGACTTCCGCGCCGCCTGCCGACGAGCCGCCTGCCGACGCCCCGGGCCGTGCGGCGCGGCTGCCGCGCCGGCTGTCGACGGCCCGGGCCGTGCCACTCGGGCGGGCCCGCCCGGCGAGGTGCCGGCCCGGCCCCGGGCGCCCCTGCTCAGCGCCCCGGCGAAGTACCGGACCGGCCCGAGCCCCGCTGGGTCAGCGCCCCGTCCGGTCCAGCCGTCGCAGGATCGTCCGTTCGTCCTCCGTCAGCGGCGCCCCCGCCGCCGGCGGCAACGGCGGCCCGCTCAGTGTCGCCAGGACCGTCGAGGGCCGCAGCAGCCGTGTCGGACCCGTCGTCATGCTCATCACGTCCCAGACCGCCGACGCCGCCGTGTACGAGCCGGTCGCCGTGCGGATCATGCGGCGGGTGTAGGCGGTGACCAGACGGTCGGCGACCCCGGGCGAGCCGCCGCGCGTCCCCGGGTACCAGACGTCCTGGCTCACCGCCATCGTCCACGCGGCCTCCACCGATCTGGCCGCCCGCCCTTGCACGCGCCGGGCGAGCCCGGGCGCGTCGAGGCCGGACCGCCGCAGCTCGCGGTCCAGCTCCCGGGCGCCCAGCGCGGCCACCGACATGCCCTGCCCGTAGGCGGGGTTGAACGTGGCCAGCGCGTCACCGAGGACGACGAGGCGCTCGGGCCAGGAGCGCACCTTCTCCAGGTAGCGGCGATGGTTGCTGGTGCTGCGGCTGACATGGACGTCGGTGAGCGGTTCCGCGCCGGAGATCAGCCGGCCCACGATGGGGTCGGGCAGGTCCAGGGTGTACCGGAGGAACGCGTCCGGGTCGGACGGCGGTTCGCCACCGCCCCGTGTGCCGGCGAGGCTGACCATCCAGCGGTCGCCCTCGATCGGCAGCACCATGCCGCTGCGGCCGGGCCGTCCCTGATACGGATCGGCCTGCACGATGGTCAGGGGGAAACGCCCGGCCCCCTCGGGAGTGCGGTAGAGGCGGGTGGCGTTCACCAGGCCGGCGTCCACCGTCTTCTCGCGCACGTCGTCGACGCCCAGCCCCGCCAGCCAGGTCACGATCCGCGAGCCGCGTCCGCTCGCGTCCACCACGAAGTCCGCGGCGAGTTCCTCCTCCCCGGCGGCGGTCGAGAGGCGGACCCCGGTCACCCGCTGCCGCGACCCGGTCAGCTCCAGCACCCCCGCCTTGCGGACCACCACCCCGGTGTTGTCCAGCACGGCCCCCCGCACCGCCCAGTCGAGCAGGGCCCGGGTGCAGGTCAGCATCCGCGGCCCGGGGTGGCGCCAGCGCCGGAACCAGCCCTCGGGCGTGAGGGCGACCATGCCCGAGCCGAGCGGTATCTCGTGCGCGCCGGCGGCGAGCAGGTGCTTGCGCATGCTGACGCCCGGCACCAGCTCCTCCATGGGGGTCAGGCCGCCGGCCATGAGGAGGTGCGCGTGACGTCCCTGCGGCAGGCCCTTGCGGTGCTCCGGCCCCTCGGGCAGATCGTCGCGGTCGAGCACGACCACCTCGTCCGCGACGGCGGACAGGGCCGCCGCGGCCAGCATGCCGGCCAGCCCCGCACCGATGACGACAGCTCTACGCGACATGCGACTCCTCGCACTCAGCCATGAAGGCTCCTTCGCCCTGCGGGCATTCCCCGTCGTCCGGGCACGGCCGTGCGGCCCCCAACACCGTCCACCGACAGCGGTTTTCGAGCCATGCGGGCCTCGTCCCGGACGGCTCTCACCGTACCTTCACGCACCGTGCGCGCGGCTCCCCGTGCGGGACCCGTCGGGAATCGGCCGGGTGGCCCCGGGGAGGTGGTCGGCCGGTGAGTGCGGTGCTTCCTCCGTGTGGTCACGCGCCAGGGCGCGGATCGCCCGGAGGTCCTCCGTGCGGCGCAGGGCCCGGGACAGGGCGCCGATCTCGCGCAGCAGCTCCGTGGTGTCGTGGGCACCGGTGCCGTCGTCCTCCCGTGTCCGGGGCCCGGCGTCGGCCGCGTCCTGGATCGCGGCGGTGGCGGCGAGCACCTTCGCCACTTCGGGCGGGTGGCCGAGGGCCAGGGCGGCGGCGTGGAACCGTTCGCGCCGGTCGTCGTCGATGTGCCGGGCGAGCGGCAGCAGCACGTCGCGGATGAACGTCTCCCGGCGGACCAGTCGCAGTTCCGGCGTCGCACGCAGCAGGAACGGAACCCCTCTGCCGTTGACCGTCTTCATCAGCAGGTACAGGGGCCGCAGTTCGTGGTGGGCGAGCCGGACGTGCCAGCGGCCGTGCAGGTACTGCCCGGCGTGCGGGAGGATGAAGCCGATCGCGATGAGCACGGCGGACAGGCAGGCGAGCGGCGGGGCGACGGCCGTGCTCAGCCAGTCCACGTCCCGCCCGGACCAACGGGCCACCACGGCACTGATCTTGGCGGCGTCGAAGAGCAACTGCGCCGCGTAGCCGACGCCGAGGAACTTCAGTCCCCAGCGCAGCAGCGAGTCGAGTCCGTCGGTGCGCACCCAGTTCCAGATCAGCCCGTTGGTGACCAGTGCGGCCGCGGTGTGCGCGAGCAGGTAGAGCACGATCAGTTCGCGCATGTAGGGGGTGTTCGCGTAGTACGTGTCGAGATCCCGCAGCCGCTCCACCGGCACGTCCGCGAGAGCGAACAGCACCCACATCGCGACGATCACACCCGAATAGACCGCCACGACCCCGCGCATCGCGCGCCGGGTGCGGTCCGAGCGGTCGGACGGGCCGTTGCGCCAGGAGATGATCAGCAGCAGGCAGAAGGCGCAGAACGCGGTGAGCAGCGAGTAGACCCAGGGTCCGGAGAAGTTGGCCACCCCGGTGAGCCGGTTGACCCGTGCGATCGTCGACGGCGCCACGAAGACGAAGACCGCGCAGGCGAGCAGCAGCAGCCCGCCGACCGCGCGCAGCATCGGGTCCTTCCAGAGCCGGATGATGCTCGGCAGCTTGATGGCCAGGGCGGCGGCCAGGACCCCCGCGGGGATCCACCAGAAGTTCGGATAGAACTGGTTGACGAACTCGACCGGGGTCAGTGCCACCACCGTCCTCACGGTGCCGCACCTCCTCGCGGCCCCCGGTAGTACAGCGACCGCTGCACGGGGTCGAGGGGCACCTCCGGTCCGCGCCCGCCCGGCAGCAGCGCCCGGCACCCTGCCGCCAGCCGATGGCCGAAGGCGTCGGCGTCGGCCTCGTCCCGTTCCCGGGAGCCGTTGCGGGCGGCCACCGCCAGGGCGACGTCGTCCCACCCCGGCCGGTCGGCGAAGGCGTGGGCCGCCGCCGCGACCAACCCGTGGTGATGCCCGTGCCCGGCGTGCAGATGCCACAGCTCGTGCCCGAGGATGACCAACTGCTGCACGGCCTCGGCCCGTTCCTCGACGATGACGAGGTCGAAGTCCTGGAACTCCACCCACAGTCCGGTCACTTCTATCTCGTCGGGGAAGCGCTCGAAACGCAGCTCGACGGGCCGTCCACCGCGCCGCGCGCTCATCTCCTCGCACAGCGCCCGGCACAACGACCGTACGTCGGTGGGGGGCTGGGGTCTCGCCCGGACCGCCGCGGCCAGTTCGGCGGCCAGGGCGCGCATGGCGGAGCCACGGCGCGAGCGCCTGAGCGCGGCGGTGACTCGGGCGGCCATCGTCCGCGCGCCCGCGATGTCCATCGCTCCCCCTTCTCACCGCCGGCCGACGGCATGGCAGCGCGTCCGAGACTACGCGCCCGAAAGTGTGCGCGTCATGCGATCCGATGTCCGTAGTTCAACGGGGAACGACCGAAGTCGCCCAAAAGTCCTGCCCGAACTTCGTGCACGACCCATTGACGCGCAAGCGCTTCGACTTTACGGTCCGTTCGAAGTTACGAGCGCTATTCGGTATATCGAACAGTAAGGGCAGGGCATGGGACGACCTGACCTGAATCGCAGGCAGCTTCTCGGCGGGCTCGGCGGGCTCTTCGTCGCGAGCGGCTTCGGCTTCGCCGCGCTCGGCACGGGCGCCGACGCACTCGCCACCGACGCCGACACCCGCGTGCGCTACTGGAACCTCTTCAGCGGCGGCGACGGTTACAACATGATCGCGATGCTGAACTCCTTCCGTGAGGACCATCCGGCCGTCGCGGTGAAGGACTCCACCCTCCAGTGGGGCAGCCCCTTCTACACCAAGCTCGCCATGGCCGCCGCGGGCAACCGCGCACCCGACCTCGGCGTCATGCACATGGGCCGGGTCACCGGCTTCTCGCCCGGCCGCCTCCTGGACGCCTGGGACACCGACCTGCTCGCCAAGTACGGCGTACGAAAGCAGGACTTCAACCCCCAGCTGTGGAACCGCGGCGTCATCGACGGCAAGCTCTACGCCGTCCCCCTCGACATCCACGTCCAGCTCTGCTTCTACCGCAAGGACGTGCTGAAGAAGGCGGGGCTGCTCGGTGACGACGGCCGGATCGTGCCCGTGACCTCGACCGAGGAGTGGTTCGACGTCCTCAAGGAGGCCAGGAAGGCCACCAAGAAGGGACTCCAGACCATCGGCCTGTGGAACAGCGACCAGAACTTCCAGTGGTGGTTCTTCGTCGCCTTCTACACCCAGCTCGGCGGCACCTGGTTCAACGACGCCGACACCGATGTCACCTTCGACACCGGCAAGGCCACCCAGGTCCTGGAGTTCCTGCGCCGGCACATCACCGACGGGTACGCCAACCCGGCCTTCGCGGGCCCCGCCGGCGCCGAACAGTTCGTCAACGGCTCCCCCTTCGTCTGGGAGGGCAACTGGTCGGTGCCGGTCTTCGACACCGCGAAGGTCGAGTACGGCGCGACCCCGCTGCCGCCCGTCTTCGGCAGGCCCGCCACCCACGCCGAGTCGCACGCCTTCGTCCTGCCCCACCAGTCAGACCGCGGCGGCCCCGCCAACGAGGGCGCCCACCAACTCGCCGCCTACATCGTCAGACACGCTCAGCAGTGGGCGCTCGGCGGCCACATCCCCGCCTACCGGCCCGTCCTGTCCACGGCCGCGTACAAGAAGATGAGCCCCCAGAACGAGTACGTCTCGGCCATGGACCACCAGGCCACCGAGCCGAAGGTGTGGTTCGCCGGATCCACCGGCATCCTCGCCCAGCGCGTCGGCCCCATCGTCGTCTCCTCCACGATGGGCTCCGCCAGGCCGGAGACCGCCGCCCGCCGGATGAAGAGCGAGCTCACCAGGCTGCTCGCGACGAAGAACCCGATGGACGGCAGGACCGCCGCGCAGGGAGGTGCGGTCGCATGACCACCAGCGCCCAGACCGTCATCGCACCGGTGCGCGCGGGGACCGCCGCCGACAGCGTCACCGCACGCCGCAAGCAGGGCTTCCAGCACGGCGGCTGGTTCGTCGCCCCGTTCCTCGTCCTGTTCGCGCTCTTCGTGATCTGGCCGCTGCTGCGCGGCGTCTGGCTCAGCTTCACGGACGCCAACATCTCCGGCGACAGCGCGAGCTTCGTCGGCCTCGACAACTACCGCGAGGCCCTCCAGGACCCCCTGGTGTGGGACACGCTCGGCCACAGCGCGTACTTCACGCTGCTGGTCGTGCCCTGCATCACGGTCCTCGCCTTCCTCCTCGCGATGCTCGCCCACCACATCGAGCGCGGGAAGTGGCTGTGGCGGCTGTGCTTCTTCGCCCCGTTCCTGCTGCCGTCCACCGTCGCGGCCAACCTGTGGCAGTGGCTGTTCAACCCCGGCACCGGAATGATCAACTACGTCTTCGGCATCGAGACGCCGTGGCTGACGGACAAGTCCTACGCCATGCTCGCAGTGGTCATCTGCACGCTCTGGTGGACGGTCGGCTTCAGCTTCCTGCTGTACCTCGCCGCGCTCCAGGGCATCCCCGGCCACCTCTACGAGGCCGCCAAGCTCGACGGCGCGAACGCCTGGCACCGCATGGTCCACATCACCCTGCCGATGCTGCGCAACATCACCGGCCTCGTCATCGCCCTGCAGATCCTCGCCTCGCTCCAGGTCTTCGACCAGGCCGTCGTGATGATGGACTTCCTCCCCGGGCCCGAGGGATCGACCCGCACCTTCGTCCAGTACACCCTCGAAGAGGGCTTCACCAGCTACCGCGTGGGCTACGCCTCCGCGATCTCCGTCATCTTCTTCGTGATCATCGCGGCGGTCGCCCTGGCGAGGATGTGGCTGCTGCGCAACCGTGAGGAGAGCGCCCGATGAGCACGGCCGCACAACCGCGCAAGCCGTGGACCCCCAGCCAGATCGTCTTGACCCTCCTCGGCACAGCCGTCTCGGCCGCCTTCCTGGCCCCCTTCGCCTGGGCCCTGTTCACCTCCCTCAAGTCGGAGACCGAGGCGGTGCAGGTCCCGCCCCACTGGCTCCCGGAGGACTGGACGGGCCAGGCCTGGAAAGCCCTCTTCGAGACCGGCAACATCACCAACTGGTTCGTCAACTCCGTGGTCGTCTCCGTCTGCGTGACGTCCGTGGTGCTGCTGGTGAGCGCACTCGCCGGCTACGGCTTCGCCCGCACCGAGTTCCGCGGCAAGAGCGCTCTGATGGGCCTGGTCATGGCGGGCCTGATGATCTCGCCCGCCGTCCTCGGCGTGCCGCTGTTCACCACCGTGCAGCAGATGGGCATGGTCGACACCTACTGGGGCATGATCCTGCCGCAGTGCGCGCCTGCCGCGATGGTCTACATCCTCTACAAGTTCTTCCAGGGCATCCCGCGCGAGCTGGAGGAGGCGGCGTTCATCGACGGCGCCGGACGCTGGCGGGTGTTCTTCACCATCGTCCTCCCGCTCTCCCGTCCCTCCCTGGCCGCGGTCGGCATCTTCACCTTCATCGCCTCGTGGAACAACTTCCTGTGGCCGTACATGGTGACCAACAACCCCGACCTGATGACCATGCCGAACGGCATCGCGACCGTCATGAACTCCTACGGCATCCAGTGGGCCCAGCTGATGGCCGGCGGCCTGATGGCGGGCCTGCCCCTGATCATCGTGTTCGTCTTCTTCCAGCGGCAGATCGTGGCGGGCGTCGCCCACACGGGATTGGCGGGCCAGTGAGCGTACGCAGAGCGATCACCGCCGTGGGGGCGGCGCTCCTCCTCGCTCTCCTCCCCAACACAGCCCAGGCGAGCACCGGTTACCCCGACCCCCAGCCGATCACCGGCCAGCAGATCATCCACGACCCCACGGTGATCCGCCTCAAGTCCGGCGGATACGTGGCCTATTCGACGGGCGGCGTCATCGGCGCCCGCACGTCGAAGGACACAAAGCGGTGGGACGACGCGGGTAACGCCTTCGCCACGCCCCCGAGCTGGTGGTTCGAGTACAACGACACCGGCGACCCGTGGGCCCCGGACATCTCCTACCGGGCGGGCCGGTACTGGCTGTACTACGCCGTCTCCTCCTGGGGCACCAACCACTCCGCGATCGGCGTCGCCACCTCCCGCACCGGCCTGCCCGGCACCTGGACCGACCACGGCAAGGTCTTCAGCTCCGAGACCACCGACACCTGGAACGCCATCGACCCGGCGATCATCGAGGACCGAGGCCGGCTGTGGATGTCCTTCGGCTCCTACTGGACCGGCATCCGCATGATCGAGCTGAACCCGGTCACCGGCAAGGCCCTCCCCGGCGCCGACGTCCACCACCTGGCCACCCGCCCCGACGCTCCGTACGCGGTGGAGGGCCCGTACATCGTCCGGCACGGCCGCTACTACTACCTCTTCGCCTCCTACGACGCCTGCTGCTCCGGCGTGAACTCCACGTACAGGATCAAGGTCGGCAGGTCGACGAGCGTCACGGGCCCGTACGTGGACAGAACCGGCAAGTCGCTCCTGGAGGGGGGCGGTGACCTGCTGCTGGAGGGTCATGGAAGATACATCGGTACGGGAGGCCAGTCGGTCTTCCGGGACCGGGGCCAGGACTGGCTGGCGTACCACTACTACGACGCAGAGGACAACGGCACACCGAAGCTGGGCCTGAACCGGCTCGCTTGGGTGCATCACTGGCCTGTTGTCAAGTAATCCCGTTTTGGAAAGGCCCCCATGAGCAAGCCCACCGCCCGCTTCACCCTCGACCCCGCTTTCACGGTCGGCGAGGTCAACCCCCGCCTCTTCGGCAGCTTCGTGGAACACCTCGGCCGCTGCGTCTACACCGGCGTCTTCGAACCCGACCACCCCACCGCCGACGCCAAGGGCCTCCGCCAGGACGTCCTCGACCTCGTCCGCGAACTCGGCGTCACAGCCGTCCGCTACCCCGGCGGCAACTTCGTCTCCGGCTACAAGTGGGAGGACTCGGTGGGCCCGGCGGAAGACCGCCCGCGCCGCCTCGACCTCGCCTGGCACTCGACGGAGTCCAACCGCTTCGGCCTCTCCGAGTACATCGACTTCCTCCGCAAGATCGGCCCCCAGGCCGAACCGATGATGGCCGTCAACCTCGGCACACGCGGCGTCGCCGAGGCCCTGGAACTCCAGGAGTACGCCAACCACGCCGGGGGCACCGCCCTGTCCGACCTCCGTGTCGCGCACGGCGACAAGGACCCCTTCGGCATCCGCCTGTGGTGCCTCGGCAACGAGATGGACGGCCCCTGGCAGACCGGCCACAAGACCGCCGAGGAGTACGGCCGCCTCGCCGCCGAGACGGCCCGGGCCATGCGCCAGCAGGACCCCGGCGTCGAACTCGTCGCCTGCGGCTCCTCCAGCCAGTCCATGCCCACCTTCGCCGAGTGGGAGGCCACGGTCCTCAAGGAGACCTACGACCTCGTCGACTACATCTCCCTGCACGCCTACTACTGGCCCGAGGACGGCGACCTCGACTCCTTCCTCGCCTCCGCCGTCGACATGGAGTCCTTCATCGACAACGTCGTCGCGACCGCCGACCACGTCGGCGCCCGGCTCAAGTCGAAGAAGAAGATCAACCTCTCCTTCGACGAGTGGAACGTCTGGTACCTGCCCGAGTGGGAGGCCCGCGCCAAGACCTTCGAGCAGGACGACTGGCCCGAGGCGCCGCGCCTGCTGGAGGACAACTACAGCGTCACCGACGCCGTCGTCTTCGGCTCGCTCCTCATCGCCCTGCTCCGGCACGCCGACCGCGTCACCGTCGCCTGCCTCGCCCAGCTCGTCAACGTCATCGCGCCGATCATGACCGAGCCGGGCGGCCCGGCCTGGCGGCAGACCACGTTCTTCCCCTTCGCGCAGGCCTCGCGGTACGGCCGCGGCCAGGTCCTGGACGTCCGCGTGGACTCGCCGACGTACGAGACGAAGAAGTACGGCGAGACCGACCTGCTGCACGCCACCGCCGTGCGCGCCGAGGACGGCACGGTCACCGTCTTCGCCGTCAACCGCAGCCGCACCGACGCCCTCCCGCTCGAAGTCGCCCTGAGCGGCCTCGACCTGAGCCGCGTCGTCGAGCACAGCGCCCTCGCGGACGCCGACCCGGACGCCCGCAACACCCTCGACGACCCCGAGCGGGTGGCCCCGCACACCGTCGACGGCACGGCTCTCCAGGACGGCACGCTGAACGCCGTCCTGGAGCCGCTGTCCTGGAACGTGATCCGGCTGGCGTGACCGGGCCCGGTCAGCGTTCGATGCGCGGCAGGGCGGTCGGGGACGGCGAGGTCGAGGTCGTCCCCACCGCCCAGTACCCGCCCGAACCCGGCACCTTCGCCAGGGCGTTCATGACGACGGGGGTCGTGGCCAGCGGCCCCCGCTCGCTGACCCAGGCCGTGCCGTCCCAGCGCAGGTAGTGGGCCCGGGTCTGGTCCCAGAAGTCCCACCCGGCGATCCGGTCGGGCCGCCCCTGCGCGTCGCCCACGATGCCGGACAGCATGCCGACGCCGAACGGTGCCTTGACGTACTCCCAGGAGCTGCCGTCCCCGTGCAGCAGCCGGACGGCCGGAGGCTTGCCGGGCGGGCCGCCGATGCCGTAGTCGTAGCCCGTCATCCAGATGTCGTCGCGGGCGACCGGGAGCAGCCCGGTGAAGCCGGCGCGGACGCCGCCCGGCGACGGCAGCACGGTCCACGCGTCACCGTCCCAGCGGGCGACGAGCTCGCTGCCGTAGACCCAGATGTCGCCGCAGAGCGAGCGGTGGATGTGGTAGGGCGGGACGGTGGTGGTGACCGGGGGCGGCTCCAGCCAGGTCCACTTGCCCCGGTGCCCGTGCAGCAGCACCGAGCCGTCGCCGGTGCGGCCGGAGACCCACACGTGGCCCCGCGGGCCGGTCGTGACGGCGGCGAGGGAGGTCCCGGCCGTCCCGCGCCCGGGGTAGTCGGTCTCCCGCCAGGTCGATCCGTCCCAGGCGAGGAGCCGGGCGGTGCCGGAGGTGTCGGCGCCGACGGCCCAGGCGGAGCCGTCGGACGTGGCGGCCACGGAACCCAGGTAGCCGTTGAAGCCGGCGCGGGTGCGCTGCCAGGCCGTGCCGTCCCACACGAGGGCCAGCGCCGCCCCCCGGACACTGCCGCTGAGGCCCTCCTCGCCCACGGCCCAGGCGAGGCCGGGGCCCGCGGCCGCCACGTCGCGCAACTGCGCCGCCGGGGTGGCCTCCGGGGCGGTGACCGCCTCCCACTCGCGTGGTGCGCCGCCGTCCCGGACGGCCGCCGCGGCCGGTCGGGCGCCCGCCGGGACGAGCCCGAGCCCGGCCCCGGCCCCGACCAGTCCGCCTAACCCAGTGATGAAACGCCGTCTTCGCACGAGGTTCCCCTCCCTGTCGAAAAGCCCTGAAGGGCCCACACGGTGAACCAGCGTCCCGGAGAAGACAAGGCACGGGTACGGCTCGATCCGGTCACACCGGCTTGACGGGCACCCCTCCGGCCGCCGCGCCCAGCACCGTCAGCCGCACGTCCCGCGGCCCCGACGGTGTGGTCCCGTCCGACAGCACCGCCAAGGCCAGTGTGTTGGCGCCACGTGTGCGCAGGATCCCGTTCGGCAGCACGAACGTGTGCTGCGGCCCTACATCGTTGATGTACTGCCCCATGTTCCAGCCGTTGAGGAAGATCTGGACGCGGTAGGCCCGCCCCGGGTCGTCGTCGAGGACGAGTCCGACGGAGGCGTCCACGCCCGGGTCGATGTCCAGCCGGAAGCGCGTGCGGTACCAGGTGACGCCCTGCCTCCGGTCGGCCCGGGGGGAGTCGGTCCCGTCCCAGTCCCCGTCGTCGTGCTCCGGCAGGTGCCAGCCCTCGCGCTCCCCGTACAGCCCGCCGTTGTTCATCGGCCCGCGCACGGGGTCGGGGGTGGAGGCGCCCTGGATCCGCCACGTCACCTCGGGGGAGGCGCCCTCGAAGGTGACGGCGGTCAGTCCGCGCGCGGCCTTGTGCGTGTCGAGCGCCCTGCCGTCCATGTCGTGCTGCATCGGCCGGACGAGCACGGACAGCACATGCCGCTCCCGGCGCTCCTCCCGGCTCTCCTCCCGGAATCGCTTCCGCATGTCCTCCGGCAGCCGGAAGGTGGCCCGCGCGGTCCACGTGCCCTGCCGCGCCCGCTCCTTGTCCGGCACCGGCATGCGGTGCGTGCCCAGTGGCTCGCCGTCCAGCCAGGCCATCAGCAGGCCCTGCGTGCCCGTGCTGTAGGAGAGGGAGACGGAAGCGAGGGCGCTGTCGTCCGTCCACTCGCCGCGGTACCAGACGTCGCCGTAGTGGAAGCCGTAGTCGTCGGCGAACAGGACGGGCTGTCCGTCCGGCACCGGGGTGGTGCTGAAGGTGGTCTTCCGGTCGGCCGTCGTCCAGTCCGTGTCGTCGAAGTCCGGCTCGGCCTCCGGGTTCTCGGTCCGCCGCCGCCAGCCGTCCAGGGCGGGCAGGGCCGGCCGGGCCACGCCGGGCAGCGGCTTCAGCGCCAGCAGGCTGCCGGAGGCGCTGAAGCGGCAGGGCACCGGGCGTCCGTTCCAGGTGACGTGGGTGATCCCGCGCGGCCCCCACACCTCCAGGCCGGTCGCGCCGATGGTGTCGCCGGTGAGGTGGACGGTGGAGCCGCGCAGTTCGGCCGAGCGCAGCAGGGCCGGGCCGTAGACGAGGAGCGGGCCGGACGGCGTCTCCCAGGGCCACAGCCGCAGGGCGGTCGCGTCGTCCGCGAACAGCACCAGCATCGGCGTGTCCACGCCGTCGCCCTCGACCCGCACCCGGCTCAGCCCGCCGGCGCCGAGCGGCGCCGTGATGTTCAGCTTGCCGAGGTTGTAGGCCCAGGCGGGCTCCGCGTCCAGCCGCATGGGCGTCGGTTCGTCCGCGCACTCCAGCACGACCTGCGCCATCTCGCCCCGGCGGCCCGCGAAGACGGCGATGTCCTGCCGCCCGGCGGTCAGGCTCACCATGGGCTGCACGGTGGAGTGCACCAGCGTCCGCTTCCCGAGCTTCAGCCCGGCGGCGAGCAGCTTGGCGTCCCGCGCCGGGACGGTGACCGGCACGTCGATCCCGGCGTCCGGCAGCGTCGTGGAGACCGCCTCGCCGGAGTCGTTGCGCAGCACGTAGACGTGGGCGCCGGTGTCCGGGTTGACCAGGTGGTAGACCTTGATCCGCTCGTCGGTGGCGCGCACGCCCTTTGCCCGGTTCAGCTTGGCCAGGTCGGGCACGTGCCGCAGCAACTGCCCGATCTGGTGCATCGGGGCGAGCTTCGGGGTGGCGTTGCGGGCCTCGTCGAAGGCGGCCCCGTAGTCGTACGACGTGTAGACCGCCGGCGCGGGCAGCCAGCCCCAGGAGGTGCCGCCGAACGTCATGTAGACGTTGTGCAGCGTGATGCCATTGGCGAGGTTGGTGAGGTAGAAGCGCCGCTCGTACGCCGCGTCCCGGGTCCGGCGCGCCTCGGCGTACCCCTTGCCGTCGAACCAGGACCCGCCCCACGGGTCGAACCAGCCGCCGCCGAACTCCGGCACGAACCCGGGGGTGCGCGGACTGGCCGTGGCCCCGCTCTTCACCCCGCCGGTCCCGAAGTGCCCCCAGTCGGGCGGCACCTCGTCCGGCTCCGGGTACCCGTCGAACCCGTACAGCCAGCGCCCCTTCTCACCGCCGGTGCCGAACGACCCGGGCGCCCAGTACCCGTTGCGTCCCTTGTCGTTGTGGAACAGCGGCACGTCGATGCCGTCGGCGCGGACCTTCTCGTACAGGTACGACATGTAGGCGCGCCCGGTCGGGTCGTCCACGTGCGCGTCGTACTCGTTCTCGATCTGGTACAGCAGGACCGTGCCCGTGCCCCGGGTGAACAGCCGCTTGGCGACGATGGCGTTGACGGCGGTCAGCCACTCGTCGACGTACCGCAGATACGTCGGGTCGGAGGTGCGGGCCCTGCCCTCGGTGGCGGTCAGCCAGCCGGGGAAGCCGCCGGCGTCGACCTCGGCGTTGATGTACGGGCCGGGCCGCAGTATGACGTACAGGCCGGTCTCGGCGGCCGTGCGCAGGAACAGGTCCAGATCGCGCACCCCGGAGAAGTCGTACCGCCCGGGGGCGGGGGAGTGGTAGTTCCACGCGACGTACACGCTCACGGCGTTGTAGCCGTGCGCCCGCATCTTCTCCAGCACGTCCCGCCACAGCGACGGGCTCGGCAGCCGGAACGGGTGCATCTCGCCCGACCAGAGCACCAGGCGTCGGCCGTCGATCACGAGGGAGTACCGGTCGAAACCGATGGTGTGCCGTCTGCCGTCCGCGCGTGGCACGGGGGGCGGCGGGCCGGTGGGTACGCTCCGTGCCGGGTTGGGGGAGGTCGGCGACCCGCTGCCGGTCAGCGCGAAGCCGAGCGCGGCCGTGCCGGCGAGGGCGTGGAAGGTACGCCTGCTGAGCTCCAAGGGAGCGCCTCCTGTTGTGCTGCACGTGATCCTCATCGCGTGGAAGGCACCTTATGCGCCCGGGGGCACGGCTCGCCCGGCGGGCACGGCGGCTGTGAATCACCGCCGGTGTGAATGGCCGGAGAGCGACCTGGCCGGACCCCGTTCCGCTGCGTACGATGCGACCGCTCCCGGCCTTCACAGCTCCTCCATGAAATGGTCACAGGTCGGGGGTGCGTGTGCCGTGATCTTGACATGCACATGCCCGCAACCTTTCCACCCCCCACGAACGGATGGGAGAACCATGGCCGGTGGCCTGCTCCTGAGCGGCGCGATCGCCGCGCTGCTCACCAGCGCACTTCCCGCGCAATCCCCGTCCTCCGGGTTCGTCGACCCGCCCCCGGACAAGATCGTCATCAAGGTCGCCACGGTGAACGGCTCCGGCTGCCCGCAGGGCACCACCGCGGTCGCCGTCTCCGAGGACAACACGGCGTTCACGGTCACCTACAGCGACTACCTCGCGCAGGCCGGCGGGGGCTCCGACCCGACCGCGTTCCGCAGGAACTGCCAGCTCAGCCTGATCGTCCACGTGCCCCAGGGCTTCACGTACGCCATCGCCAGCGCCGACTACCGGGGCTTCGCCTCACTCCAGCGCGGCGCGAGCGGCTCCCAGCGGGCCTCGTACTACTTCCAGGGCTCTCCGAGCACGGTGACCAGGAACCACCCCTTCAACGGCCCCTACAACGACAACTGGCAGGCCACGGACGAGACGGACTGGGCCCAGCTGGTCTACGCGCCCTGCGGAGTCCAGCGCAACTTCAACATCAACACGGAGCTGCGGGTCAACGCCGGTACGCAGGCGGCCGACAAGGTCAGCTTCATGACGATGGACTCCACGGACGGGGACATCAGCACGGTGTACCACATGGCGTGGAAGGAGTGTCCGAAGAAGTCCTGACGGTGCACAGGGGGCGGCCCACCGGTGCGGTGGGCCGCCGTCAGTCCCAGGCGACGGGAAGCCCAGGGAAACCCTCAGGCCGTCAGCAGCTCGACGTCGACCCCGGACTCCGGGCCGCCTGCCGGGTCATCCTCACGGCCTGCTCGATGCCGCCAGGTGGCGGGGTCACCGAAGACGAACTCGCCGCCCTGTCGGGGCATGAACGGATAAGGAGGCGCGGGCCCTACTTGCCTTTTGGCGGCCGCGGTGGCGGTGGTGATGGCGGTGGTGGCGGAGCGGGTGGCACAGTTGTGTGCTTCCCCTGGCGGGGACTCAGCAGGGAAGGGAACAGGAAGCCCACGACGCTTCCGGCCGCAGCGCCGACCAGAAGTGCCAGAAGGGCGTTCCAGCCGACTCCGGAGTCCAAGTACTCCAGTGGCCCCGCGACGATGGCTCCGAAGGCACCCAGGGCGAGTGTGCCGCGCCGACGACGCTGCAGGCTCGACCGATCTCGCCTCATGGCCCGCTCCTTTCTGATCCGTGGGGTCTCGTAAGTCGCTCTACCCGAGAACACGTCCGAGCCAGGATCCAGCGGGACTGGACCCGAGCGTTCCCAGCCCCGTTCCCCGCCTGCGGACCACACTGTGGCCGAGCGGTCGAAGAACTGTCGGTACTCCACCAAGCACCAGGCCGTCATCGACGGCGACACCCTCACGATCGCCGACGGCGGCTACCCGGACGGACTTGTCATCCCGCACCGCCGTAAGCGCGCAGGTCAGGCCGGATCAGGATTAGCCAGCCGCGGAGGCCTCTGATGTCCGCAATCCAGCCGGGTGCCGTCGGCATCAACTACTACGCAGTCGAGAACGACCTTGGCGGGGTCACCGTCCTCGTAAAGCCACACGGTGATGCAATCCGTCGAGACGTAGGTGTCGAACCAGACGTCGATCCCTTCGGTCTCCGGGCCGACGGTGAAGGCCTCTCCAGGATTCAGCCAGTAGTCCTCGCCGTACGGTTCGATGAAGAGACAGAGTTCGCTGGCGCCCATGTTCTTCACAGGCATCCTGCTGCGTGCCACGGGGCCCCCAAGGATCGACAACCTCACGAAGGTCTACAGAGTAGCTTCGGCGTCCTGACCACCCCTGGGAGCTGTTGAGAGCTTCAACGGGGGCTTTCGGGACAAGCTGCAGGGTGGACCTCTTGAGTTTCGGTTCCATAGATTTCCGTCCGCGTATAGAAGAGCGTTGCTTCGCGGGATGAAGGATGGCACTCTTCTCCGAGCTGAATCCCGTGAGTACCTTCAAGGTCTGAGGAGCCGGACTGAGCGAAGAGGTGGAAGGAACACCGGAAAGTGCTTCGTTCCTGTCCGCCAAGGGGGCGGTCGATGCGGTGGACGCCCTGGTGGAGGGGTTTGTCACGGAACAGCGTGCCCAGTCCATCGCTGCGGAATATCCCGAGGTGGCGGAGTCCGTCGTCGCCTGGATTCGGGAAGCGGCTTGTGCACGCCACTGGCCCAGAGTGGAGAGGCTCGCCAATCTGGCTGCCGCTCTGCAGGCTCCTGGTCTGGGTGAGACGCTTCGGGAGATCCTCGACGCGGATGTCCCGGAACTCAACAACGAAGATCTCGTGGATATCCTCGGTCAGATCCGGGCGACGGATGCAGCCGCCTCCCTCTACCGCGCGGCCGAACGGTCCGTGCAGGTCGACGCACCCGCGTACTGGCTGTGCCAGAAGGTGATTGCTTCCCTGAGTGAGATCGGCACGAGGGAAGCACTTGGTTACGTACGGAACATGACGGCGTCGAGGTGGCCTGGTCATGGAGTTCTTCTGTTACCACCGTGACCGGGCCGGCTCTCTGCCGCTGCGTGTGGAGTTGGGGGAGGCGCACTGGGCCTATATGGACCAGTACGAGGCGGAGTTGATCGCCCGTGGGCCGACCTTCGGCGCGGATGGGGAGACGCCCACCGGGAGTGTGCACATCGTCGACCTCCCGGATCCCGCCGCCGCCCGCGCGTTCGCCTTCGACGAGCCCAACTACCAGGCGGGGGCGTACCGGGACGTGCTGGTGCGGCGGTGGGGGAATCTGCTGGGGCGGACCATGTGGGAGTTTCCCGGTGGGCGGACTGGCGGGAAGCGGTACCTCGTGCTCGGGTTCGGCTCGGGGGACGGTGTCGACCTCGATGTGCCGGGCGACTTGAGGGAAGACCTGATCGCGTACGGGCCGCTGCTGTCCGACGACGGTGCCGTGTGGGTGGGTACGGCGGCACTCGTGCGGGCTGCGGATGCGGAGGCGGCGGGTGCGGTGCTGACCCGGGCGCGGTACGCCGAGGTCGAGGTGCACGACTGGGAGTTCGGCGGGCGGAGGTGAGGGACGGGGCGACGGGATTCCGGCCTGCCCCGCTCATGGGTGCCGGTAGGGCCGCCCGCTTCCTGGCCGGTGTCGTGCCGAGCGCAGGCGCCCAAAGGATCGGTGACCTTTGTGCGGGGCGCCCCAACCCCGTTGTGGAGTCGATGGTGCGGGCCGCTCTGTCGGCCGGTCGGTTTCAGGAGAGGTCGACCGCGAGCGTGTAGAAGCGGGTCGTCTGGTCCTCGCGGCTGTTGTCGTCCGACACGAGGTACAGCGCGCGGCGGCCCTCGTGCTTGCCCGCGGTGAGGCGCGGGCCGAGGGCCATCCCCTCGGCGTTGTCGAGGAGGGGGTTGTTCTGTGGACCCTTGGCCCTGGCGCCGGACGGTGGGCAGCCGCCCACGTCGACCAGTTCACGTTTGGGCGCGAAGGCGCCGGCCGGTTGGGCCGCCAGGGACGGGACCCGGGTGACGTCCGGCAGCCCCGCGAACGATGTCTCGTAGACCTGGATGCTGTTGCCCTGTCCCTTGACGAAGCCGCGCTCCAGAGCCAGGAAGCGTTCCCCGTCCCCGATCGGTACGAGGTCCGCGAGCCGCAGCCCGGAGTCCGTCTCGTAGGCGATCTCGCCGTCCAGGGAATATCGGCCGCCCGGCTGCCCGGTGTAGCGCAGGACGCGGATCAGATTGCGTCCCTGGTGCGTGCCGTCGCGGCTGAGCGGGGCCTCCAGGCCGACGTAGAGGTGACGGCCGTCCGGGGTGAGGGCCAGCGACTCGAAGATGGAGTTCGTCGTCGTCTGGCCGTCCGGCGCGGTCCGGAAACGTTCCGGCACCGGGAAGTCCGCCAGTTTCTCGCCGGTCGTGAGGTCGAAGCGGCTGACGGACGGCCCGGCTTCGGAGGCCACCAGGACGGTGCTGCGGTTCTCTTCCAGGGCGATGGCCTCGCCGTCGAAGTCCTGCGGGCCGAAGGCGCGGCCCCCGCGGTCGGTGAGGCGCGTCATCGCTGCGGGCCGGGGTGTGGGCTTCCCGCCCGGTTCGCCGAGCGACAGGGTGTACAGCACGGGCTGCGCGCTGTCGCTCAGCGACAGCGCGGTCGAGGGTCCGGTCAGGGCGAGCGAGGACAGGCCGTGGATCTGCTGCCCCTGGAATCGCGCCTTGTCCAGTGCGTCGGAGAAGCCGAGCAGCGAGGCTCGCGGCGAACAGACGTCGGACGGGATCCTGCCGCTGTCCGCGGCCAGCGTCACGCCCGGTACGACGGCCGTGGCGAGGGCGGCGGCGACGTACCGCCGCCAGGGCGGGGGCGGCGGGGGAGAGGTGGAGAGCAGCGGGGCGGCGAGGTTGCGGACGAAGGGCAGCCGGCTGATCCGGCCGTTGTCCTGCTGCTGGGGTCTGGGACGTCCCCGGCGCTCCAGAGCGTCCTGGACCTGCTGGTAGATCATGTCCAGGCTCAGGTACGGCGCGGCCTTCTGCCCGTCCGTGCCCGGGATCCCCTGCCGCAGCACGCGCACGAACTCGCCCGTGAACGCCGTGCACTCCTCCTTGCGGGGCGCGAGCGCCTTGGCGTTCGCCTCGGCGGACGTCAGCAGATAACTGTCGGCCATGCCCGGTGCCGCCACCGTCCGCAGCGAGGTCACCGGGCCGGCCATGTCGCCGACAGCGCGTCCGCTGTAGCAGCAGTCCAGGATGATGACGCGGCGACGGGCCCGGCTGTGCTCCAGGATCGCCTCCCGCAACTCGCTGTACAGCACCCCCGTGTGCCGGCGGTCCTCCCGCGACCCGACCATGGCCAGCCGCAGCGCGCCGTGCCGGTCCAGGAAGCCGTGCCCGGCGTAGTAGACGATCAGCGTGTCCCTGGTCTCCGCCCCGGCCGCGTCGACGACCGGGTCGATCAGCTCGTCCGCCTTCGTCGGGTCGGGCACGGTGACGCACCGTGCCGCGGGCAGGCCCCAGATGCTCCGGTCCGTCAGCGCCTCCTTCAGCCGCGTCAGGTTGTTCGCCACGGTCGGCAGCTTCGGCATGTGCCGGTAGGAGCTGACGCCGATGAGAACGGCGGCGGAGGCGTGCGGGTCGGGGAGAGGGCCGGTCACCGGCGGTCGCCTTCGGGCGGCTGGTCGTCGGGGTGACGGTCGGCGCCATCGGGGTCGCCAGGACGGTACGACGATGTCCCGTCCAGCCTCTCCAGGGCCCGCAGGAACGCCTCCACGTCCTCCGGGTCGGCACCTGCCGACAGGGTCATGCGGGTGCCGTCGCGTTCGACGACCACGGACGACCGTGGCCGCTGGGCCCGCCGCCAGGCGAGGATCGCGATGCCCAGAGAGGCCATCTGGAACCCGGTGTCGAGGGCGAGCGCCAGGATGTCGACGAGGTCACCCATGGTGGTGTCGGAGGTTTCGTCCTCATCGTCCACGCCTTCGTCCGCGCCATGCTCTGCACACAGCGCGATGTCGGCATGGAGGCGCAGTTCGCGGTCCCTGATCAACCAGTCGTAGAGCTGCTTGAGTTCGCCGCCGTCGGGATCCTCGGGCAGCCGAAGTCTGACGTCCATGCCCTTCCTTCGCCCCCTGCCGGGTCGGGTCACGGTGGGATCGAAACGGGGTCAACCTCCTCGCGCGGTACGGAGGTTGCTCCACTCCCAAGCATACGTTCGTACGCCCCGGGGCGCCGCCACCGCGCACACGCTCGCGAACACGCGCCGACGGGTGGTGCCATCGCAGTGCTGTTGGGGGCAGTTACTTGGCGGCGTGTGTGAGGAAGGCGGACCAGGCGGTGGGGGAGAGGTGCAGTTCAGGACCCTGACGGTTCTTCGAGTCCCGGATGTGGATCGTGTCCGGGCAAGTCGCTATCTCGACGCAGTCGCCGTCGCCGCCGCTGCTGTGGCTGGACTTGCGCCAGGTCAGGTCGGATGTGCTCATAGCTCTCCTCGCATCTGCTGCAACAGGCCCACGGAGTCTGTGAGGGTCAGAGCCTGTGACCGCATCCTGGCATAGCGCCTCTGAAGAACGCTGAGCTCTTTCGGGTCGGACATGAAGAGGCCGCCCCGCTGCGCCTCGCAGTAGGCGAACCACCTGTTCTCCGGCGTTTCCAGCAGTTGCATGGAGCCATCCAGTCCCGCATGCGTCTCCTGCTCCGTAGGCATGATCTGGAGTTCGATGTTTCGCAGCTGGGCGAGGTCCAGTACGTGGTCGATCAGTTCCCTCGTGACCTCGACCCCGCCCATGCGTCGTCGGAACAGGTGCTCCTCCAGCAGGAAGCTGAAGGCAGTGTTCGGCCGACCCCTGAGCAGCCGTTGTCGCTCCGCCCGTGCCGCCCACTGGGCCTCGATCTGCTCGTCGTCCAGCGGCGGAAGCTGGTTGGTGAACAGCGTCCGTGCGTATGCCTCGGTCTGCAACAAACCCGGGATCAGACGGCACTCGTACGTATACAGAGTGATCGCCACCTGCTCCAACCGAGCCCACCGCCGAAACCAAGCCGCCAACCCCGGCTGCCGCTCCAGGCACCCCGCCGCCCTCTGCAACGCCCCCGTCCTCCCGAACACCTCCTCCGCGCGCTGCACGAACTCGGCATCCGGCATCCGCCGACCCAACTCCACCGATGCCACCGTGTGTTTGGAGAACCGCACCAGCTCCCCGAACTCCTCCCTGCTCAACCCCGCGTGCTCGCGCAAGCCCTGGACCACCGCTCCGAACGTCCGCAGACTGTCCGACGACTCCGGCTCGCCACCCGTGTTCGTCCCCACCACGCCATCGACCACCGTCGGTCACCTCCCGCAGGCAGGGTTACGGCTAGTCACCGGTACTGTCCAGTCCGTGACCGCGTACGCTGCCGCAGCGTACGCGGCGTCAGCCTGGAGAATCGCCCTTCCCGGCCGCCAGATTGGGCGCATGACGCCACAGTTTCTCTCCCAAAAACCGGTTACCGTACGTGTGTTCAGGCAGCGACTCAGTTCCACCCCGCGCGGTGCCCGCCTCGCCCGCAGCCTCACGCTGAACCAGTTGCACAGCTGGGGCATCCCCTACGGGACGGACGTTTCCGACGCGGTCGGCGCGATTGTGGCCGAATTGGCGGCCAATGCCGTGACCCACGGGCGCGTGCCCGGGCGGGACTTCGAGCTGCGGCTGGCGCTCGTCACGGGCAGCGTGCGGGTGGAGGTGGCCGACACCCGCAGCGGGCCGCCGTATCCGCCCGCCAGGGGTGCCGTACGACCGCCTCGCCCCCTCGACGAGCGCGGCCGGGGCTTCGTCCTGGTCGACGCGCTCGCCGACCGCTGGGAGGTGCTCGACCGTGAGCCCCTGGGCAAGACCGTGCGTGCCGAGGTCGACGTGCCGGGGTGGTTGGCGCTGCGCGGCGAAACCGGCGCTTGACGACAGGTGCTGCGCGGACCATTGACGCGCAAGGGGTTCGATTCTACGGTCCGTTCGAACTTGCGATCGCTGTTCGAGATGTCGGACGGCGTTGTCACCCCCACCGCAAGGAGGACCCGCATGAGCCGCAGCCCCCGCACGCCCCGCCCCCTCCGCAGGCGAACCGCCCTGCTCGCCCTCCCCACCGCAGCGTTGCTCGCCCTGATCCCGAGCACGGCGTCGGCGTACCCCAACCCCGGTCGCGTCACCGGCGACGTCGTCACCCACGACCCGTCGATGATCCGCACCTCGTCCGGCCAGTACCTGCTCTACGCCACCGGCGGCGGCATCGCCAGCAAGACCAGCAGCGACCGCACCGCCTTCAGAAACGGCGCCGACGCCTTCTCCAGCAGGCCGAGCTGGTGGCGGAACTACTCGTCCGTCCCGGAGGCCTGGGCGCCGGACATCTCGTACCAGGGCGGCAAGTACCTGATGTACTACTCCGTCTCCAAGTTCGGCTCGAACACCTCCGCCATCGGCCTGGCGACCTCCAGCACCGGCCAGCCGGGCAGCTGGACCGACCAGGGCACCGTCTACACCTCGAACTCCTCCAGCGACTTCAACGCCATCGACCCGAACCTCTTCGTGAACGACGACGGCAAGTGGTGGCTGTCGTTCGGCAGTTGGTGGACCGGGCTCAAGATGATCCAGATCAATCCGTCCACCGGGAAGCAGCTCGGCTCCAACACCACCCGGTACTCGCTCGCCTCCCGCCCCACCGGGACCAAGGCCGTCGAGGCGCCCTTCATCGTGAAGCGGGGCGGCTACTACTACCTCTTCGCCTCGTACGACACCTGCTGCAACGGCACCAGCTCGACGTACAAGGTGAAGGTCGGACGCGCCTCCAGCGTCACCGGGCCCTACCGCGACAAGAACGGCGTCGACCTGATGAACAACGGCGGCACGCCCGTCCTGGAGTCGCACGGCAGCGTCATCGGCCCCGGCGGCCAGTCGATCCTGAAGGACGTCGACGGCGACCTGATCGTCTACCACTACTACGACGGCAACGACAACGGCACGCCCAAGCTCGGCGTCAACCTCCTGAACTGGAGCAGCGGATGGCCCGTCGCCTACTGACCCTGCTGGCGGCCCTGCTGCTCGCCATCGGCCTCGGCCAGCCCTCCGCGAGCGCCGCCTCTTTCACCAACCCCGTCAAGTCCGTCAAGGGCGCCGACCCCTGGATCTCGTACCACGACGGCAACTACTACATGGTGACGACGAGTTGGACCGACGTCATCACCATCCGCAAGTCCGCCACCCTGGCCGGACTCGCCACCGCGCCCAGCGTGCAGGTCTGGAAGGGCGACGCCGCCTCCCGCTGCTGCAACATCTGGGCGCCCGAGCTGCACTTCCTCAACGGCCGCTGGTACCTGTACTACGTCGCCGGGCAGAACGTGTCCGACTACAACCCGACCCAGCGCAGCCACGTGCTGGAGAGCGCCGGGTCCGACCCCATGGGGCCGTACACGTACAAGGGACAGCTCAGCAACGCGTGGATGCTGGACCCGAGCGTGATGAACGTGGGCGGCCGGCTGTACATGCTGGGCAGCGCCATCACGGGCGGCACGCAGAACCTCGTCATCGCCCCGATGTCCAACCCGTACACCGTCAGCGGCGCCTACTCGACCATCTCGACACCGACGTACGCCTGGGAACGCCAGGGCGGCACCGTCAACGAGGGCGCGGAGGTGCTCCAGCGAGGCGGCCGCACCTTCCTCATCTACTCGGCCAGCGGTTGCTGGACGCCCGACTACAAGCTGGGCCAGCTCGAACTGACCGGCTCCGACCCGCTCTCCGCCTCGTCCTGGACGAAGAAGTCCACGCCCGTCTTCCAGCGCAGCGACGCCAACGGGGTGTACGGGCCCGGCCACAACGGCTTCTTCACCTCACCCGACGGCCGTGAGAACTGGATCGTCTACCACGCCAACGACTCGGCCTCCGAGGGCTGCGACAACGGCCGCACGACCCGGGCCCAGAAGTTCACCTGGAACTCCGACGGCACACCGAACTTCGGCACACCGGTACGGTTGGGCGCCTCCCCCGCCGGGCCCTCCGGCGAGCCGGCCTCCGCCTCGACCACCTACACCGTCACCAACCGCAACAGCGGCAAGTGCCTGGACGTGGCGGGCGGTTCGGCGGCCGACGGCGCCAACGTCGCGCAGTACACCTGCAACGGCAACGCCAACCAGCGCTGGCGCCTGGAGGACCTCGGCGACGACACCCACCGCCTGGTCAACGTCGCCACCGGCAAGGTCCTCGACACCGCCGACTGCTCCTCCGCCGACGGCGCCGACCTCCGCCAGTGGTCGTGGCTGAACAACACCTGCCAGCGGTTCCGTTTCGTGGCCACGGACGGCGGTTACGTCCGCATCACCAACCAGGCCACGGGCAAGGTCGCCGACGTCGCCAACTGCTCCACGGCCGACAGCGCCGACGTACGCCAGTGGTCATGGCTCAACAACACCTGCCAGCAGTGGAAACTGACGGCGGTCTAGCACCCCTAGGGGCGCGGGGAACTGCGTGACAAGCCACGACGAACCCCGCGCCCGCCCACTTACACGAACCGTCCACGGCGAGAAGGCACCGCGCTGTCACCCGGTCGCCGCGTTGGGCCAACTCTGCGCCGCGGGCCACCCCGTGGCCGGCGCGGGCGACAACCCGTTGGTCCCCCGGACCTGCGCGGCGGTGAGCCCGCCCCGGGCGGGCACGCCGGGCGGCGTCGGCCCGCTGAACGGCGCGGGAGCCGGCGCCGGAGCAGGGACCGGCGCCGGGGTCTGGGCCACGGGG
>JJOH01000091.1 GCA_000696115.1 Streptomyces olindensis | reverse complement strand
CGTCCCGGCGGCGGCTCCGCCGGTCCCCGTCCGAACCCCGGCATGATGCCGCAGCGTCCCGCTGCCGGCCCGCGTCCCGGCCCCGGTGGGGGTCGTGGCCCGGGTGGTGCGGGTCGTCCCGGCGGTGCCGGTCGTCCCGGCGGCGGCGGCTTCGCCGGCCGTCCCGGCGGCGGTGGCGGTGCCGGTCGTCCCGGTGGCGGCGGCGGTTTCGCCGGTCGTCCCGGTGGCGGCGGTGGCGGCGGCTTCGGTGGCGGCGGTGGCCGTCCCGGCTTCGGCGGTCGTCCCGGTGGTCCGGGTGGCCGTGGTGGCACGCAGGGCGCCTTCGGCCGTCCCGGCGGTCCCGCGCGTCGTGGCCGCAAGTCGAAGCGGCAGAGGCGCCAGGAGTACGAGGCCATGCAGGCCCCGTCGGTCGGCGGCGTGATGCTGCCTCGCGGCAACGGCGAGACCGTTCGCCTGTCGCGCGGTGCCTCCCTCACCGACTTCGCGGAGAAGATCAACGCCAACCCGGCGTCGCTCGTCGCGGTCATGATGAACCTCGGCGAGATGGTCACGGCCACGCAGTCCGTCTCCGACGAGACGCTCCAGCTCCTCGCCGACGAGATGAACTACACGGTTCAGATCGTCAGCCCGGAGGAGGAGGACCGCGAGCTGCTCGAGTCCTTCGACATCGAGTTCGGCGAGGACGAGGGCGACGAGGAGGACCTGGTGGTCCGCCCGCCGGTCGTCACCGTCATGGGTCACGTCGACCACGGTAAGACGCGACTGCTCGACGCCATCCGCAAGACGAACGTCATCGCGGGCGAGGCCGGCGGCATCACCCAGCACATCGGTGCCTACCAGGTCGCGACCGAGGTCAACGAAGAAGAGCGCAAGATCACCTTCATCGACACCCCGGGTCACGAGGCGTTCACCGCCATGCGTGCCCGTGGTGCCCGGTCGACCGACATCGCGATCCTGGTCGTCGCGGCCAACGACGGCGTCATGCCGCAGACGGTCGAGGCGCTCAACCACGCCAAGGCGGCCGACGTCCCGATCGTCGTCGCGGTCAACAAGATCGACGTCGAGGGCGCCGACCCGACCAAGGTGCGCGGTCAGCTCACCGAGTACGGGCTGGTGGCCGAGGAGTACGGCGGCGACACGATGTTCGTCGACATCTCCGCCAAGCAGGGTCTGCACATCGACTCCCTGCTGGAGGCCGTGATCCTCACGGCCGACGCCTCGCTCGACCTGCGTGCCAACCCGCACCAGGACGCGCAGGGCATCGCGATCGAGTCCCGTCTCGACCGCGGCCGCGGTGCCGTGTCGACGGTCCTCGTCCAGCGCGGCACGCTGCGGGTCGGCGACACCATGGTGGTCGGCGACGCGTACGGCCGAGTCCGGGCGATGCACGACGACAACGGCAACCTCGTCACCGAGGCGGGCCCGTCGACGCCGGTCCAGGTCCTGGGCCTGACCAACGTCCCGGGTGCGGGCGACAACTTCCTCGTGGTCGACGAGGACCGTACGGCCCGTCAGATCGCGGAGAAGCGAGCCGCCCGCGAGCGGAACGCCGCGTTCGCCAAGCGCACGCGCCGCGTGTCGCTGGAGGACCTGGACAAGGTGCTGAAGGCCGGCGAGGTCCAGCAGCTGAACCTGATCATCAAGGGCGACGCGTCCGGATCGGTCGAGGCTCTGGAGTCCTCCCTGCTCCAGCTGGACGTCGGCGAAGAGGTCGACATCCGCGTCCTGCACCGCGGCGTCGGTGCGGTCACGGAGTCCGACATCGACCTGGCCATGGGCTCCGACGCCATCGTCATCGGCTTCAACGTGCGCGCCGCCGGGCGTGCGCAGCAGATGGCCGAGCGCGAAGGCGTGGACGTCCGGTACTACTCGGTCATCTACCAGGCGATCGAGGAGATCGAGGCGGCCCTCAAGGGCATGCTCAAGCCGGAGTTCGAGGAGGTCGAGCTCGGTACGGCGGAGATCCGCGAGGTCTTCAAGTCGTCCAAGCTGGGCAACATCGCCGGTGTGCTCATCCGCTCCGGTGAGGTCAAGCGGAACACCAAGGCCCGCCTGCTGCGCGACGGCAAGGTCGTCGCGGAGAACCTCACCATCGAGGGCCTGCGTCGCTTCAAGGACGACGTCACCGAGATCCGCGAAGGGTTCGAGGGCGGTATCAACCTCGGCAACTTCAACGACATCAAGGTCGACGACGTCATCGCGACGTACGAGATGCGCGAGAAGCCGCGGGTGTGACACCCACGGGTTCACCCACCGGCCGACGCGGCACCCGCCGCGTCGGCCGGTGGGCCGTTGGGGCGCGGTGCGCGCGGGAAAACCCGATCGAGCACCCGCCCCGTTCGCGGTAACGTTCCTGGTGTCCCTGCCACCCATACCGGCAGGGCCACCGATCCCGTACCGGCGGGTCATCCGGATACACACATGTACGTGGGGACGCTGTCCTTCGACCTGCTCCTCGGCGACGTACGGTCGCTGAAGGAGAAGCGCTCCGTCGTCCGCCCCATCGTCGCCGAGCTCCAGCGCAAGTACGCGGTGAGCGCGGCCGAGGTGGATCACATGGACCTCCACCGCAGGGCCGTCATCGGCCTCGCGTTGGTGTCCGGCGACGCGGGGCACCTGAGCGAGGTACTCGACCGGTGCGAACGGCTGGTCGCCGCCCGCCCCGAGGTGGAGTTGCTGTCCGTCAGACGGCGCTTCCACGGCGAAGACGACTGACGACCCCAGAACGAACCGGACAGGAAAGAACGGGAGACGGACCAGTGGCCGACAACGCGCGGGCTAAAAGGCTGGCGGACCTCATCCGAGAGGTGGTGGCCCAGAAGCTGCAGCGCGGGATCAAGGACCCGCGGCTCGGCTCGCACGTCACCATCACGGACACCCGGGTCACGGGTGACCTCAGGGAGGCGACCGTCTTCTACACCGTGTACGGGGACGACGAGGAGCGCGCGGCGGCCGCCGCCGGGCTCGAGAGCGCCAAGGGCATCCTGCGCTCCGAGGTGGGCCGGGCCGCCGGCGTGAAGTTCACGCCGACCCTGACCTTCGTCATGGACGCCCTCCCGGACACCGCCCGCACCATCGAGGACCTCCTCGACAAGGCGCGCCAGTCCGACGCGAAGGTGCGCGAGGCCTCCGCCGGGGCGAAGTACGCCGGCGACGCCGACCCGTACCGCAAGCCGGACGAGGACGACGAGACGGACGACACCGCCGAATGACCCAGAAGCACACCACGCCCGACGGCCTCGTCATCGTCGACAAGCCGTCGGGCTTCACTTCGCACGACGTCGTCGCCAAGATGCGCGGCATCGCCAGGACGCGACGCGTCGGGCACGCCGGCACCCTCGACCCGATGGCGACGGGCGTCCTCGTCCTCGGCGTCGAGAAGGCCACCAAGCTCCTCGGCCACCTGGCGCTGACCGAGAAGGAGTACCTGGGCACCATCCGGCTCGGGCAGAACACCCTCACGGACGACGCCGAGGGGGAGATCACCTCCTCCACCGACGCCTCCCGGGTCACCCGGGACGCCATCGACGCCGGCATCGCCAAGCTGACCGGCGACATCATGCAGGTGCCGTCCAAGGTCAGCGCCATCAAGATCAACGGCGTGCGCTCGTACAAGCGGGCCAGGGAGGGCGAGGAGTTCGACATCCCGGCCCGGCCCGTCACGGTCTCGTCCTTCGGCGTGTACGACGTCCGCGACGCCGTCGCCGAGGACGGCACGCCCGTGCTCGACCTGGTCGTGTCGGTCGTCTGCTCCTCCGGCACCTACATCCGGGCCCTCGCCCGGGACCTGGGCGCCGACCTCGGCGTCGGCGGACACCTCACCGCCCTGCGCCGCACCCGCGTCGGCCCCTACAAGCTGGACGCGGCCCGCACCCTGGACCAGCTCCAGCAGGAGCTGACCGTGATGCCGGTCGCCGAGGCCGCCGCGGCCGCGTTCCCCCGCTGGGACGTCGACGCCCGGCGGGCCAAGCTGCTCACCAACGGCGTACGGCTGGACATGCCCGAGGAGTACGCGGGCTCCGGCCCCGTCGCCGTGTTCGACCCGGAGGGCCGCTTCCTCGCCCTCGTCGAGGAGCAGCGCGGCAAGGCCAAGAGCCTCGCCGTCTTCGGCTGACGAACCGCGGGGTGCCGTCCGCCCGTGGAGCGGCGACCACGGGGTACCTCCACTGCCGCCGCTCCACGGTCCCCCTCGGTTCCCCCACCCCTAGGGTGTATCCAGCCGCCCCGGTTCCTTCACCCGTCTGTGCGGGCGCTCGGAGTGAACCGGGGGAGCGGAAGGGGGCGCTTTCGCAGAGCGATCTGTCCCGCTGATCATCCCGCCCCTACTGTCGAACACAAGGGCACGGGTGTACGGCGGGGAGGCACGACGATGACGTCGCGGAACCGGTCCCGGGAGCCACGCGACAGCGCGGCAGGCTCCCAGGACCACCCCGGAACAGCGCGACAGACCACCGGAACGGCCGAGTACGGAGACCGGGCGACCCCCGGCGAGGCGCTCGTCCGCATCCACGACCTGGCCGGCCGGCCCCGCGGCACCGGCTTCCTGGCCGACCGGCACGGCACCCTCGTCACCAGCCACGAGGCCGTCGACGGACTGCCCCGGCTCGTCCTGTACGGCGCCGGGGACCGGAGCCGGGTCGTGACCGCCGAGGACGTCACCCCGCTGCCCGCGCTGGATCTCGCCCTCGTCCGCACCGAGGGGCTCGGCGTGCCGCCGCTGCCCGTCACCGTGCGGGGCGGCGCGGGGACCGGCGCCTATGTGCGGATCGCCGCCGGAGGCTGGCGCGAGGCGCGGGTGCTCGGCACGACCGACGTGACCTACGCGGCCACGGACCGCTTCCACAGCGTCGGGGGCGCGCTGGAGCTCGCGGTCGGCACGGCGGGGCGGGACGCGCTGCGCCTGGGCGGCGGAGCGGCCGGCGGCCCCGTGCTCGACGCGGAGACGGGCGCCGTCGTCGGCGTGCTCGGCACCGCGCTCAGCTCCGGCCACCGCGACGTCGGCTTCGCCGTACCGCTGCACGCCCGGCTGCCCGGCGCGGCGGGACCGCTCGCCGACCTGCTCGCCGAGAACGCGGCGACGGTGCCCGCCTACGGCGCCGACCTCAACCTGGCCGGGGTGCTGGAGCTGACCGGCACATCGGCCGGGCTGGACGGCCCGCCCGGCGGCACCGGCCTCCCCGAACCGGTCGAACGGGCGGCCGTGATCGCCGAGCTCGACGCCTTCACGGCCGGACCGGCGGCCGTACTCGGCCTCGTCGGGGCACCCGGCAGCGGCCGTACGACGGAACTCGCGGCGCTCGCCGCCCGCCGCGGCCGCAGCGGGCGGCCCACCCTCTGGCTGCGCGGCTGCGAACTGCGCGCCGAGGACACATCGGTGGCGGACGCGGCCCGCAGGTCACTGACCCGGGCCCTCCCCGTCGTGGCGGCCGCACGCGCCCCCTTTCCCGCCGACCCGGGCGACATCACCCCCGAGCGCCTCGCCCGCGTCGCCGGCTCCCTCGGCCGCCCCCTGCTGCTCGTCCTCGACGACCCCGAGGAGATGCCGCCGGCCCTGGCCCGCCGCCTGGCCGACTGGGCGGACGGGACGGTGCGGTGGCTGCGGGAGACGGGCGTGCGTCTGGTCGTGGCGTGCCGGACGGAGTACTGGGAGGAGGTGGCGGACCTCCTGGACCGGCCCCCGTGCGTGCGTCTCGGCGACCTCACCGAGGACGAGGCGCGTCAGGCCCGCCTGCGCCACGGCATCCCGGAGAGCGCCCTCGTCCCCGCCGAAGCCGGGCACCCCCTCACCCTCCGTCTGCTCGCCGAGGTCAGGGCCGCCCTCGCCGACGCCCCCGACACCCCGCCCGCCGCCACCACCGACCGGGACGGCGTCCTCTCCGCCTACCTGGACCTGATGTCCCTGCGCATCGCCCGCCGCCTGGCCGCCGGGAACGGCCTGCGCGGCACCGCCGTACGCCGACTGGCCGCCAAGGTCGCCGGGCAGGTGCACGAGGCCGCCCGGCGCAGCCTCGGCCCCGGCCCGGGGGACCTGGACCGGGAGACCTTCGAGGAGGTGTTCCCGTGGGGGCCCGCCCCGGCGCGGCTCGGCGGCGGCACCGGCTGGGCTTCGGCCGTCCTCGCCGAGGGCCTGCTCGTGCCCGCCGGACCCGGCTACCGCTTCGCCCACGAGGAACTCGCCGACTGGCTCCAGGGCATGCACCTCGACCTCGACGAGGCCCTGCACGCCCTCGTCCACCGCCGCGGGGGCCCGCAGCCCGACCCCGTCCCGCACCACCGCATCGGGCCCGTCGTCCAGGCCCTGCTGTGCCTCGCGCGCCAGCACGGCACGGAACGGCTGGCCGCCCGGCTCGCCGACCTGGTGCACGCCCTGGACGCCGACCCGCGGTCCTGGTGGGCCGCCCGGCTGCTCACCGGCACCCTGGCGGCCGTGCCCGACGCGACGCCGTACGGCGAGGTGCTGCGGCTGCTCGCCGACCGGATCGTGGCCTGGCGGCGGCTGGGGCAGCCGGTGCCCGAGGAGACGGGGCCCGCCTTCTGGACCGGGCTACGGCTGCCGGAGAGCGTGCGCTGCGCGCTCCTCAGGCGGCTGGTCCACGCCGACGGACCGCCGTGCGAGGCCGGCCCCCGTTTCCTGGACGCCGTCGCCGGTCTGCTCGCCGCCGACCCCACCGCCGTCCAGCCCCTGCTCGCCGACTGGTTCGACGACGAGCAGCCCCTGCCCGCCACCCCGCACGCGACCGTGGCCACGGCCGCGCAGGCGCTGCTGCACACCCACCGCCACACCGCCCTGGACGACCTGGCGGACGTGCTCGTCGACCGCGCGCACCGGCGGGCCCGGGAACTGCTGGCCGTGCTGGCCGAGGAGGAACCGTCGGCGCTGTGCCGGGCCGTCGACCGGTGGGCGCGCGACGAGCGGACGGCGCGCCGGCGCGCCGCGATGGAGCACGGACTGCGCATAGCGCCGCACGTGACCGCCGGAGGCGACCGCGCCCTCCTGCGCTACGCGGCCCTGACCCTGCTCGCCCGCCCCGCCGACCGCGCCCTGCACGGCGGTGCCCTCGCCCTCCTCGTCCAGGACCCGCACACCCGGGCCCGGTACCTGCCCCGGGCGCTGGAGCACTTCGCGGCGGGCGACCCGCAGCTCCCGCCGGACGCACTGGCCCGTGCCCTCCCGGTCTGCCCCGAGCCGGTCCTCGGCGCCTTCGCCGCGCGGCTGGAGCGGCCCGACCCGGAGGACGCCCTGCGGGCCCTCGCCGACGCCACCCCGCCCGACCTGGCCCGCCGGGTCGCCGCGCTGCTGCGGGATGCGGCGGAGCGACGCCCGGAAATCGCCGGGCAGACGGCCGCCTACGTGGACCAGCGGCTCGACCGGGGCCCCGCCGCCCGGGCCGTGCTCCTGCCCCTGGTCACCGGCCTGCTGGAGGGCGGCCCGGTCCGGCTGCGGTGTGCCCTCGCCACCGTCCTCACCTCACCCGGCATCCCCGCCTCCCGCCCGCTGCGCCGCGACCTGCGCGACGCGCTCCTGGCCCGCGAGCAGGACACCGACGTCCTGGACGCGCTGCTGCACGCCGCCGCCCGGAACGGCGGCGACGACCTGCGCGACCTCGTCCGCCGCATCGGCCTGCTCCTCTCCCGCACCCCGGAGGGCGCGCGCCGCTTCGACCGCGCCCTGATCGACATCGGCAGGCACGTGCCCGGCTTCGCCGCCCGCGTGGCCGGCTGGCTGGCCGACGCGCCGGGGGAGTGGGCGGCGCTGGTCGGGCCGAGCTGCCACCGGACGATCGAGAACCTGGCGGGCGTACGCGTCCCCGCCTGACCGGCGCGGGGTGCCGTGCGCCCGGTCACAGCCCCCATGCCGATGCGGGCGGCGGGGACCCGGCATGGCACCCTTAGACCTGCGCACGAGGCAACACGGACAACCGACCGGACATGGGTTCGACGAGCTTTCGACAAGGAGCAGGCACAGTGCAGCGCTGGCGTGGCTTGGAGGACATCCCCCAGGACTGGGGGCGCAGCGTCGTCACCATCGGCTCCTACGACGGAGTCCACCGCGGACACCAGCTGATCATCCGGCATGCCGTGGACCGCGCGCGGAAGCTGGGCGTGCCCGCCGTCGTCGTCACCTTCGACCCGCACCCCAGCGAAGTCGTCCGCCCCGGCAGCCACCCGCCGCTGCTCGCCCCGCACCACCGCCGCGCCGAACTCATGGCGGACCTCGGCGTGGACGCGGTCCTCATCCTCCCCTTCACGACCGAGTTCTCGAAGCTGTCCCCGGCGGACTTCGTCGCCAAGGTGCTCGTCGACAAGCTGCACGCCAAGGTGGTCGTCGAGGGCCCCAACTTCCGCTTCGGTCACAAGGCCGCGGGCAACGTGGAGTTCCTCGCCACGCAGGGCAAGACCTACGACTTCGAGGTCGAGGTCGTCGACCTGTACGTGACCGGCGAGGCGGGCGGCGGCGAGCCGTTCTCCTCCACGCTGACCCGGCGTCTGGTCGCCGAGGGCGACGTCGAGGGCGCCGCGGAGATCCTGGGCCGGCCGCACCGGGTGGAGGGCGTCGTCGTCCGGGGCGCCCAGCGCGGGCGTGAACTGGGCTTCCCGACCGCCAACGTGGAGACGCTGCCGCACACGGCCGTCCCGGCCGACGGTGTGTACGCCGGGTGGCTGCACGCCCAGGGGGAGGCGATGCCGGCGGCGATCTCCGTCGGCACGAACCCGCAGTTCGAGGGGACCGAGCGGACGGTCGAGGCGTATGCCATCGACCGGGTCGGGCTGGATCTTTACGGGCTGCATGTCGCGGTCGACTTCCTGGCGTTCGTGCGGGGGCAGGCGAAGTTCGACACGCTCGAGGCTCTCATGGAGCAGATGTCCGAGGACGTCAAGAAGTGCGGGGCGCTGGTGGAGGCGGCAGAGCGGTCTGCCTAGTTCCGCCGTACGCCGTCCGCGGGCGGTGTGTGGCCGCTCGCGCAGTTCCCCGCGCCCCTAGGGGAGCTGCGAAACCGCCCAGTGACAAGCGACCTGTGACTCCCCGTCCCCGCTCAGCACCGCCACGTCCTGGCCCCTGCACGCGTCCGCCACGCCCGCCCGCTCCGCCTCGCCGCTCGCCAGGACCTGGCAGCGGGCGTGGAAGCGGCAGCCGGACGGCACGCGTGACGGGTCCGGGGGCTCGCCGGTGAGCACGACCGGGGCGCCCGGGGCCTCCGGCAGGACCGACAGCAGGGCCTGGGTGTAGGGATGCCGCGGTGCCGTGAGCACCTGCTCCACCGCCCCCGTCTCCACGATCCGGCCCAGGTACATCACGGCGACCCGGTCCGCGATGTTCCACGCCAGACCCAGGTCATGGGTGACGACCAGCGCGGACAGGCCGAGGTCGGTGCGCAGCCGGAGCAGCAGGGCGAGGATCTCGCCGCGCACGGAGGCGTCGAGGGACGCCACCGGCTCATCGGCGACGAGGAGTTCGGGTTCCAGGACGAGTGCGCCCGCGATGACGACCCGCTGGCGCTGTCCGCCGGACAGCTCGTGCGGGTAGCGCAGGAAGAAGCGCTCCGGGGGGCGCAGGCCGGCCCGGGACAGCGCCTCGGCGACCGCCGTGCGCTCGTCGCCTGTGAAGCCGTGGATGCGCAGGCCCTCGGCGACCGCGTCGTACACCGTGTGCCGGGGGTTGAGCGAGCCGCTCGGGTCCTGGAGGACCAGCTGGACGCGCTTGCGGTAGGCCTTGAGGGAGCGGCCCGAGTAGTCCAGGGGGTGGCCGTCGAAGGTGACCCGGCCCGCGGTCGGCTCGACCAGGCCCAGCAGGCTGCGCGCCAGGGTCGTCTTGCCGCAGCCGGACTCGCCGACGAGGGCGACGATCTCGCCGGGCCGGATGTCGAGGTCGACGCCGTCCACCGCGCGGGCCGGGGGGCCGCCGTGCCGGCCGGGGAAGGTGACGTGCAGGCCCTGGGCGCTCAGCAGGGGTGCCGTGGTGACGTCGGGGGCCGTGGGGGAGAGGGTCATGGCGTGGTGGGCCTCGCTTCCTCCAGCGTTTCCGGATCCTGAGGCCCCGTGTGAGGCTCGTCCGGCGGCGGCCCGACCAGGACGCACGCCGCCCGCCGCCCCGGCCCCGCCTCCCGGAGCGCCGGGTCCTGCTCGGCGCACGACTCCAGTGCCACCGGGCACCGCGGATGGAACGTGCAGCCGGACGGCAGCGCGGCCGGGTCGGGCGGGTCGCCCGCGAGCCCCTGCGGCGCGAACCGGGAGGCCGGGTCGCCGATGCGCGGGAACGCGGCCGACAGGGCCCGGGCGTACGGGTGCCGGGCGTCCTCGTACACCTGGGCCGCCGGGCCCTCCTCGACCACCCGGCCCGCGTACATCACCGCCAGCCGGTCGCAGGTGTCGGCGAGGACCGCCAGGTCGTGGCTGATCATGATCAGGCCGAGGTCCTGGTCCGCGACCAGCTGCTCGATGAGCCGCAGGATCTGTGCCTGGATCATCACATCGAGCGCGGTGGTCGGCTCGTCCGCGATGATCAGCCGCGGGTCGCAGGCCAGCGCCATGGCGATCATGACGCGCTGGCGCTGCCCGCCGGACAGCTCGTGCGGGTAGGCGTCGGCGCGGGCCGCGGGCAGGCCGACCTGCTCCAGCAGCTCGCCGGTCTTCTTCTTGGCGCCCGCCTGGGTCGCCTTCCCGTGCAGCAGGATCGGCTCGGCGATCTGGTCGCCGATGCGGTGCACGGCGTTCAGCGAGTGCATCGCGCCCTGGAAGACGACCGAGGCCCCGGCCCAGCGCACCGCCCGCACCCGGCCCCACTTCATGGTCAGCACGTCCTCGCCGTCGAGCAGGACCTCCCCGCTGATACGGGTCCCGGACGGCAGCAGCCGCAGCAGGGCCAGGGCCAGCGTGGACTTGCCGCAGCCGGACTCCCCGGCCAGGCCGAGCTTGCGCCCCGCGTCCAGGCGCAGGTCCACCCCACGCACGGCGGCGGCCCCGCCCGGATACGTCACGGTCAGGTTCCTGACGTCGAGCAGACTCAACGCGACACCCCCAGCCTGGGGTTGAGGACAGCCTCCACGGCCCGTCCGCACAGCGTGAACGCCAGCGCCACCACGGCGATGGCGATGCCCGGCGGCACCAGGTACCACCAGTCCCCGGCACTGACCGCGCCCGCCTCCCGCGCGTCCTGGAGCAGCCCGCCCCACGAGACGACCGTCGGATCCCCGAGGCCGAGGAAGGCGAGCGTCGCCTCGGCGAGGATGGCCGAGGAGATGATCAGGGTCGTCTGGGCCAGCACCAGCGGCATCACGTTCGGCAGGACGTGCCGGGACATGATGTGCCAGTGGCCGCCGCCGAGCGCCTTCGCCCGCTCGATGTAAGGCCGGGTCTCCACGGCGAGGGTCTGCGCGCGCACCAGGCGGGCCGTGGTCGGCCAGGTGGTGACGCCGATCGCGATGACGGTCGTGGTCAGCGAGCGGGACATCACGGTCGCCAGGGCGATCGCCAGCACCAGGGTCGGCATGACCAGGAACCAGTCGGTCACGCGCATCATCACCGTCGCGTACCAGCCCTTGAAGTGCCCGGCCGTGACCCCGATCAGCGTGCCGATCGCCACCGACAGCACGGCCGCGAGCAGCCCGACCAGCAGCGACACCCGCGAGCCCCAGATCACCAGCCCCAGCAGGTCCCGCCCGAACTGGTCGGTGCCGAGCGGGAACTCGGCGCTCGGGCTCTGCATCGGACGCCCCGGCGCGTCGGTCACGCTGCTCACGTCCGAGCCGACGAACAGGGGTGCGAACAGCGCCAGCAGCGCGCACAGGGCGAGCACGGCCAGTCCGTACAGCCCCGCCCGCTCCGCGCGGTACTGCCGCCAGAAGCGGGCGACGGAGGCCCGGCGGCGCTGCCGGGCGAGGGCGCGCGGGCCGGTGCCCGTGCCGGTCGACGTCGTCATCGGGCCACCCGGGGGTCCAGCAGCGGATAGACCAGGTCGGCGAGGGTGTTCATCAGGATCACCGCGGCGGCGAACACGAAGAACAGGCCCTGCACCAGCGGCAGGTCGGGCACGCTCAGCGCCTGGTAGAACAGCCCGCCCAGGCCCGGCCAGGAGAACACCGTCTCCACCAGGATCACGCCCGCCACCGTCCGGCCGAGGTTGATGAAGATCAGCGTCACGGTCGGCAGCAGCGCGTTCGGCACGGCGTGCCGGCGGCGCACGAGGTCGTCGCGCAGCCCCTTGGCCCGCGCGGTCGTCAGATAGTCGCTTCCCATCTCGTCCAGCAGCGCCGACCGCGTGACCAGCAACGTCTGCCCGTACTCCACCGCCACCAGCGTCACCACCGGCAGCACCAGGTGGTGCGCGACGTCGAGGACGTAGGCGAAGCCCTCCTCGCCGCCCGACTCCATGCCGCCGGTCGGGAACAGGCCCGGCAGCGGGCCGATGCCCACCGACAGCACGATGATCAGCAGCAGCCCGAGCCAGAAGGACGGGATGGAGTACAGGGTCAGCGCCAGGCCGGTGTTGACCCGGTCGCCGAGCCCGCCGCGCCGCCAGGCCGAGCGCGTGCCCAGGAAGATGCCGAGCGCGGTGTACAGGACGAAGGCCGTGCCGGTGAGCAGCAGGGTGTTCGGCAGCGCCTCCGTGATCTTGTCGACCACGGGCGCGCGGAACTGGTACGACGTCCCGAAGTCACCCGTGAGGGCCTTGCCGCTGTAGTCGGTGAACTGCCGCCACAACGGCAGGTCGAGCCCGAACTCCTCACGGTAGGCGGCCAACTGTTCGGCCGAGACCTGGCGGCCGCCGGTCATGGTCTTCACCGGGTCGCCGGGGATCAGCCGGAAGAGGAAGAAACTGGTCACGAGGACGGCCAGCAGCGACACGGCCGCACCGGCCACCTTGCCGGCCAGGTACCGCGGGTACGCGGAGCGCTCGCGTACCCGCGGCCCGGCGGCCGTCTGCCTGTCCTCGACCAGCGCGGGGGTCGCGTCAGCGGTCATGGGTGTCCGTTCGCCGCTCTACTCGCGGTCCTCGGCGGTGGCCCGCCGCCGCATCGCCGCGAAGACGCCGAGCCCGCCGAGGATCACGACACCCGCGACGATCCCGACCACGACCCCCGTCGAGGACGCGTTGTCCGACGAGCCGCCCGCGTCCGCCGGCACCGCCGACCACCAGCTCCAGTAGCCGTCCTGGCCGTAGATGTTGCCCGCCTTCGCCGGCATCGTCGTGATCGACTTGATCTGGTCCGTCCGGTACGCCTCGACCGCGTTCGGGTACGCCATGACGTTCATGTACCCGAGGTCGTACAGCCGCGACTCCATCCGCTTGACGATGTCCGCCCGTTTGGCGGGGTCGTACTCGGCGAGCTGCCGGGCGTAGAGCTCGTCGTACTGCTTGTCGCAGATGAAGTTGTCCGTCGCGCCCGTGTCCTTGGGGGTCGCCGGGAGCGCCCCGCAGGTGTGGATGGACAGCACGAAGTCAGGGTCGGGGTTCACGGACCACCCGTCGAACGCCAGGTCGTACTTGCCGGCGAGCCACGGGTCGGTCACGTTGTCCAGGCATTCGAGGCGGACGCCGATGCCGAGGTCGCCCCACCACTCCTGGAGGTACTTGCCGACCGCCTTGTCGTTCGGGTCGGTGGCGTGGCACAGGACGCGGTAGGTGATGGGCTTGCCGTCCTTGCCGACGCGCTTGCCGTCACCGTTCTTCCGGTACCCCGCCCGGTCGAGCAGCTCAGCGGCCTTCGCCGGGTCGTACGCCAGCTTCTGGCTCGTGGACGGCTTCCAGAAGTACTGCGAGAAGCGCGGCGGGATGTAGCCCTCGCCCTCGACGGCGTGGCCCCGGAACACCTTGTCGATGATGGCCTCGCGGTCCACGGCCATGAACAGCGCGTGGCGCACCCTCCGGTCCAGCAGGGAGGGGTGGCCGTCGCCGAACTTCTCGCCGTTCTTCGCCTTCGCGCCCGGGTTGGTGGCGAGGGCGTAGAAGCGGCGGCCGGGGGCGTCGTTGACCTTGACGTTCTCCGCACCCTCCAGGGACTCCGCCTGAGCGGGCGTCAGCGACGGCGAACCGGCGACGAAGGAGACCTCGCCCTTGCGCAGGGCCGAGACGGCGGCGTCCTGGTCCTTGTAGTAGCGGAAGACCAGCTCGTCGAACTTGGGTGCACCGCGCCAGAAGCTCTCGTTGGCCTTGAGGCGGACGTAGCTGTCGGGCTTGTAGCCGGTCAGCACGAACGGCCCGTTGCCGACGACCGGGAAGCTCTTGTCGTTGTTGAACTCCGAGAAGTCCGAGACCTTCTCCCACACGTGCTTCGGCACGATCGGCACGTCGAGCGCGGTCATCGTGGCCTGCGGCTTCTTCAGCTCGATGACCAGTCGGGTCGGGCTCGGCGCCGTGACCTTCCTGAAGTTCCCGACGTAGCTGCCGTTCGCCGTGGCCGCGCCGGAGTCGGTCATCATCTTGTTGAACGTCCACGCCGCGTCCTCGGCGGTGGCCTGCTCACCGTCCGACCACTTCGAGTTCGAGCGGATCGTGTACGTCCAGGTCAGCTTGTCCGGCGACGACTCCCACTTGGTGGCCAGGCCCGGGATGGCGTGGTTGTCCTTGGGGTCGTAGTTCGTCAGGTACTCGTACATGAGCCGGTGGATGCTCGTGCTGAGCAGCCGCACCGCCAGGAACGGGCTGAGCGAGTCCACGCTCTGCGCCACCGCGACGGTCAGCACCTTCTTGCCGTCGTCGGCCGCCCGGGCCTGCCGGGGCGCCGGGTCGAGCGGGGTGGCGAGCCCGGCCGTGAGGGTGAGGGCGGCCGCCCCGGCCGCGGCGACGAGCCGGAGGCCGCGCGGGAGGCTGCGTGTCTGATCGTTCGTGCCCATGGGCGGACCTCGCGTCATCGCTCGGACGGGAAGGACGGGTTGATCAGCTGTCAGTGGATGCTGAGTGTGTATCAGCGGCCGTTCCCACTCGTCAACGGCGCGTTCACCCCTTGTGGCCTGCGGAAATAACGAATTGGCGAGCTTTTCGTGCCCATTGGTCGAGACCACTGAAGCGCTCCTGGCCAGGGCCTGGCAACGGATTTCGCCCCTGAACGCGCCGAGGCCCGCGCCGAGTCGGGACGGCGCGGGCCTGACAGGGGACCGGCCCCTCGAAAGGGGCCGATCGGGTGAGCCGATTACTGCGTCGGGGGCGGAGGCGGCGTCTGCCCGTCGGGCTGGGCCGGGTACCCCGGCTGCGGGTAGGGCGGCTGTCCCGCGGCCTGCGGGTACGGCTGGCCCGGTTGGGCCGGGGGCTGGCCCGGCTGGGCGTACGGCTGGCCCGGCTGCTGGGGGTACGGGCCGGGCTGCCCGGGGATCTGCTGGCCGGGAGCCGGCTGCTGTCCCGGGTACGGAGCCTGGGGCGGGACGGGCTGGCCGGGCAGCGGCGGGGCGGCCACCGGCGGCGGGTTGCCGTCGGAGGTCCACAGCCCGTGCGACTGCTGGTGCCGGACGAAGTCCTCGGCGACCATCGCCGCCAGGTTGAAGTACGCCTCCCGCACCTTCGGCCGCATCATGTCGAGGTCGACCTCGGCACCGGCGGCGAGGTGCTCGTCGAACGGCACGACGATGACGCCCCGGCAGCGCGTCTCGAAGTGCGACACGATGTCCTCGACCTTGATCATCTTGCCGGTCTCGCGCACCCCGGAGATGACGGTGATGGACCGCGAGACGAGGTCGGCGTACCCGTGCGCCGACAGCCAGTCCAGGGTCGTGCTCGCACTGCTCGCCCCGTCCACGGACGGCGTCGAGATGATGATGAGCTGGTCGGCGAGGTCCAGCACACCGCGCATGGCGCTGTAGAGCAGACCGGTGCCGGAGTCGGTGAGGATCACCGGGTACTGCTTGCCCAGCACGTCGATCGCGCGCCGGTAGTCCTCGTCGTTGAACGTCGTGGACACGGCCGGGTCGACGTCGTTGGCGATGATCTCCAGCCCGGACGGCGCCTGGGACGTGAATCGTCGGATGTCCATGTACGAGTTGAGGTACGGGATCGCCTGGACGAGGTCACGGATGGTGGCCCCGGTCTCCCGTCGCACACGGCGCCCGAGGGTGCCCGCGTCCGGGTTGGCGTCGATCGCGAGGATCTTGTCCTGTCGCTCGGTGGCGAGCGTGGAGCCCAGCGCGGTGGTCGTGGTCGTCTTGCCGACGCCGCCCTTGAGGCTGATCACGGCGATCCGGTAGCAGGACAGCACGGGCGTGCGGATCAGCTCCAGCTTCCGCTGCCGCTCGGCCTCCTCCTTCTTCCCGCCGAGCTTGAACCGGCCACCGCCGGCCGCCGGACGGCTGCTCTTCGCCTTCTGCTTCTTGCTGTTGAGGAGCCGGTCGGACGACAGCTCCACCGCAGCGGTGTAACCGAGCGGCGCGGCACCGGGGTTGGTCGGCTGCCGCTGGTCGTGCTGCATGGGCTGCGGCCAGGCGGCGCCGGTACGGGGGTCCACAGGCTGCTGGGGCTGCCCGCCGGGCTGCGACTGGGCCTGCGGGGGCACGCCGGGCTGCTGGGCCGGGGGCTGCGCGCCGGGGTGGGGGAAGCCGTAGCCGCCCTGGGCGTTGGGGGCACCGGGGTGCGGGAAGCCGTAGCCGTCCTGAGGGGTGGGTGCGCCAGGGGCGGGGGCGCCCTGCTGCGGGAAGCCGTAGCCGCCCTGCGGGGTGCCGGGCTGCTGGGCCGGGGGCTGCGCGCCGGGGTGCGGGAAGCCGTAGCCGCCCTGGGCGTCGGGCGCGGCCGGGGCTCCCGGCTGGGGGAAGCCGTAGCCACCGGGCTGCGGTGTGGGCTGAGCGGGCGGCTGGTTCGGCGCGGCCGGCTGGTTCCAGGCGGCGGGCGCGGGCTGCGGCGCCTGCGGCTGGAACGGCGGCTGCTGAGTCGGCACCGACGGCTGGGGCGGCACCGGCGGCGGCCCCTGCGCGGCCGTCGGCTGCGGCTGCGCGGGCGCGTTCGGGTCCGCGGGCTGTGCCTGCGGCTGGGGCTGCTGCTGTGCGGGCCACTGGCTCGCGGGCGCCGGGGCGGCCGGCTGGTACGACGGCGGCAGCGGCGGCATGCCGTGCGGGGCCGGGGGCGTCCAGGCCGACTGGGCGTCGGGAGCCTCCTGTGCAGCGGTATCCGTAGCCTCCTGCGCAGCGGTGTCCGCCGGCCCGGTGTCCTCGGACGCGGCATCGGCGGGCGGGGTGTCCGCGGCGTCCGCGGCATGGGCGTCGGGGGACTCGGCGTCGGCGGACTCGGTGTCGGCGGGCTGCGCGTCGTCCGGCTCGGGGGCCGTCGGGGTCTGGTCCTCGGCCACCGCGTCCGCGGACGCCTCGGGCGCCTTCGCTGCGAGCACCGCGTCCCCGGGCGCGTCATCCCGCGACACGGAGTCGTCGGCGTCCACCGGGGAAGCTGCGACGGGGGCCTCTCCCTCGGTCGCCCCGGTGCCGTCCTCGTCGGCGTCGGAGCGCGCACCCTCGACATCACCGCCGGAGTCCCCACCCGGCTCGAGTGCTTCGTCGGTCGAGCCGGAAGCGACCGGGTCGGCTCCGTCCTTGTCTTCGTCCTTGTCCTCGTCCCGGCCCGCGTCCACCGAGTCCAGGCGCGCCTCCGCCGCGGCGGCACGCTCCGCGATCTCCCGCTTCAGGGCGACGGCGGAGAAGCGCATGGTGGCGCCGCTCTCCAGGCCGCCGTTCTCCGACTCCGCCTCCTGGGAAGCGGAAGGGAAAGCAGCGGGAACCGGGGGAGCGACCGGAGCCTCAGGCGCTGCGGGAGCGGCGGGCGGAGCCGCAGGAGCCGCCGCTTGGGGAGCCTCCGGTGCCGCCGCCCCGGGAGTCGCCGGCGGCCACTGCGCCGGGTACCCCCCGTTGGGGAAGTTCGGCACAGCAGTCGGAGCGGCCGCGGGCCCGTCAGCTGTGGGCCCTTCGGGCCGCCCCTGGGACTGCGGCTGCGACCCCTGCGGCTCGAAACCGCTCCCCATCGGAAGCTTGGGCACCGCGGCCGACCCTCCGCCGGACGGCGCGGGAGGAACCGGAGGCGTCGGCGGCGTGAAGGGCGCACCCGGCGCGGGCGCGGGAGGCGTGAACGGAGCGCCCGGGGCGGGCGGCGGCACGGGCGGAGTGAAGGGCGCCCCGGGAGCCGGAGTCGGCGCGGAACCCTGCCCCGGAAGGGACGACGGGGAGGAAGCGGCCCCACCAGGATGGGCGTGCGGCGGCGGAGTCAGCCCCGGCAACGGCGGCACCGGCCCCCTCGCAGCCCCGGAATCCGCAGGACTCCCGGCCCGAGGGGAATCCGTGGGCGCCCCCGACGCGCTGGACTCCTCGGACGTCCCCGCGCCCTGCCCCGAGCCCGAACTCCCCGAGGCGTTCTGCGTGTACCAGGCGGGCGGCGCATAGTCGATGGTGAACTCGCCGGTCATCTCGACGTCGGATTCCGCGTCGGGCTGGTCATCGCCGGGTGTCGCCCAGCCCCCGCGGTTCCCGTCCCGATCGCTGCTCACAGTGTTCCTCCTGGTGTGGTCGAGCACCCTCATGCCGTGCTGGGGCGACCCTTGCTTGTCGTCCGACGTCGTGCGAAGTCGTTTGCGGCGTATCGAGGTCGTCCGAGGCAGTCCGCTGCACAGGCTTCCCCGCTCTCCCCCTGGGGCACCGACGCCCACTCCACGGGTTGTGACGTCGCGCCCCGTCCCAGCCTAATCACGACCGACCCGAACGCGTCAGGCCCGCCCACCTCTCCATCCACAGCCGATTGCCACAAGCGACGCATACGGGATGTACGCTCACTGCTCAATGGGCATAAACCGGACGGGAACGTTCAGCCCAGGGAGACGTGACGTCAGTCAATTCGCCGTGGGGTGCCCAGGAGCCCGGTCTCGGTATCCGTGGGCTGCGTAGTCACATACTGGCGGTCGCCATCGGCACACCACAGCGTGACCCCGTCGGGCAGCGTAGGCAGCGACCCCACGTCACCCTGAGGCAGAGCCAAGGTGCGGCCCAGCTCCGCCGCCTCGTCGGGCGAGACCCGCTGCACACCGACGAGCTGTGCCTGCCGAATCAGTCGCGGGGCGACCGGGCTCAGATACGGCAGCAAGGTCAGCACCGACTGCCAAGGGCCTGACACGACCCGTCCACGCGGCGGGCGCATACCGCAATCTCGCACCACCAGCACCGGCGTACCCGCTGAGGCACCTTGCGGGGGCACCCGGCCGACGTCGTACACCGACAGGCCGTTCTGCCCGCCGCCCAAGGCATGCACCATCCGTGCCCAGGCCTGCGGGCGTCCCGTCTCGACGGCGACACGGGCACCCGTGGCCGCTGAGCGCAGAGCGAGGACCTGGGCCGTCCACAGGCCACCGATGAGCACGACACCGTAGGGCGAAGGACGATTCACCCCGAGCACGGCGGGCTGGCCCTCGGTGTTCACTCCGACCACCACGCCGTCGTCGCCCACGGGCAGGGACAGGACGTCTATCTCTTCCGCCGACAGTGAGTGCCGCGGGTGCCGAGGGCCGAGCAGACCGAAGCCCGTGCGCAGTCGCTGTCCGAAGCCGGGAGTGTGTGGCTCGCCGCCGGTTCGAGGCGAGGGCACAGTCGGTGTCGTCATGCCCATCAGCGGGCCCCTCCGAGCGGCAGAGTGGCGAGAACGCCAGGGAGCTGTTCGCGGTCCAGACGGGCGAGCCCGACCCGGGCCTGCCGTGCCGCATGCTCGACATCACGCCGGGCAGCCGTCAGTTCATCACTGCTTCTGCCTGTGATGCGCAGGTGTCCTGCCACCGTCACCTCTTGATGCCCGCCCCGGGCCAGCGTGAGGCTGAACGTCGTCGCCAGTGCGGGAACCGAGGTCAACGATGCCACCAACTGCGCCGGCGCAGCACCCGCCCCTCCCAGGGGAGGCCAGCGGCGCACCCAATAGGTGGTGTGCCGACGGTTGTCGCAGCGCCAGCTACGGCTGGATTCTTCGGTTCGCCGATGCGGTGCCTCGCCACGCTCGGCCTGGGCGGTCACCATCGGGTTGGCACACACGGAGGTGGCGATGGCGGCCGTCAATTCCTCCTCCGTGAGAAGGGTTGCGCGGAATCCGGCACCGGTCAGTCGGCTCGACAGGTGTTCCCCCGCCCGGGAAAGGCACTTCTGCGCCCCCAGGAGTCCGCCCCCGCGCGCGGCCACCGCTTCCGGGCACAGCTCGGGATCCAGTTTCAGCGCGACCCACATGATCCTGACGGCAGGTGAGGCGACTTGCGCTTGCAGCTGCGTGTAGTTGGTCACCACGACCGACTGCTGCGGCAGATGCGGGGCGGGAGCGGGCTGGGTGTGCACCACGATCTGCGCCGACTCCAGACGTATCCCGTCCACCTCCAATGCGTCCCGCACGTGGGCCACGGGCAGCGGCCTGCGGCTCAGTTCGGCGCGCAGGGCACCGGCGTCCGCCTCGACCTGGAGCACCACAGTCAGGAAGGCCCCGTCACCCACCATGCCGACCGGCCGCCGGTCGTCGCCACGGCTGTAGCTGTACGTGCGCAGGCTCGGGACGCACTCGACGGCAGGGACAAGACCGGAGTCGGTGCCGGGAGGTGCCGGTGAGTTCGCGGCACTCCGGCGACGGGATCGCAAGGCCTGCACGGACGCCAGCCACTCGGGCAGGGAGCGTCCACGGCGCCGTACGAACGCGAGTGCCACGAGCAGGGCGGCGACAGCGGCAGCCGGGACCAGCGCGTAGGTGCCGATGCACCAGCCGCCGACCACGAGCGCCGCCGCCAGCTCCAGCAGTACGAGCCGCTGCACCGCGAACGAGCCACCGCGATTCGAGCGCGCCCTCAAGGTAGGTGTGACGGTGCTGCCGGTCGCTGCCCTGTCAGGCGTGGCCGGTGCGGAGCCCTGGGGGCCTGGTCGGCCGACGCTGCGCGGACGCGACCCCGATTGCGACCGCGACCTGGCCCGCGGTGCGGAAGCCATCACTCACAAACCCCCGAATGATCCCGAATCCAGCGCAGCGCAAGCCTCTTGGGGCCCATGGCACCCTACCCGTGCCGCACGTAGGCCCACGCAACAGGCATAGTAGGGGCCGGAGCTGACAACCGAGGCAGCAGAGGGAACCGAAAGCCGGGGGACGGATCTTGACGTGCCCCATGGCTCCGCACGAGGAGTGAGCGGACAACATGGCATCACGGCGTGACGAACTCAACGCCTATACCTTCGCGAAGCGCCGCACACTCGCATCCTTTCTGCGTCCCTCGCCTTCGGGTTCGGAGGAGGGAGCACCCAAGCCACTGAGCGCGGTCTGGCCCGGCACCGTCGTCGGCGTGGTGGTCCTCGCGGTGTTCGGGGCCGTCGGCCTGTTCAGCCCGACGGCCCCCCGAGGCTGGGACGAGCCGGGTGAGCACGTCATCGTCGCGAGTGACTCGACCACGCGGTACGTCGTGCTGGAAACGGGCGGCGAGAAGCAGCTGCACCCGGTGCTCAACATGGCGTCCGCCAAGCTGCTCCTGGATCCGAGCAAGACCAGCGTCATCACCGTCGACGAGAAGGTCCTGGACAGCGGCAAACCGCCGCACGGCGCCACGATCGGCATCCCGTACGCCCCAGACCGGCTGCCGTCCGGCGGCGAGGCGGAGGCCCCCAAGCGCTGGATGGTCTGCGAGCGTCCCGCAGACGGCGGCCGTGCCATTCAGAAGGCGGCATTCGTCCTCGCCGAGAAGGAGTGGTCCAGGACCGAGGGCGGCAACAAGCTCGCCAGGGGCGACCTGATGTACGTCGTCGGCCCGGACGGCAGGACCCAGTACGTCATCGACTCCCGTGGCTACGCGTACCGGATCGCCGACCCGACCGACAAGGAACTCCTCAAAGCTCTCGACACCCGGAGCCGCGCCCCGCAGCGGGTGTCACAGGAGTGGCTCGACACCCTGCGCACGGGTGACCCGCTTTCGATTCCGACGGTCGAGGGCACGCCGGGCCAGGCGGCAGGCGCCTCCGACAGCCTCGGGGAGTACGACAAGGTGGGCATGGTCATCAAGGCCTATGACGGAACGAGGATGCAGTACTACGTCGTACTGCCCGGCCGCGTAGCCCGCATCTCCGAGTTCACCGCTACGCTGCTGCTCAACAGCAGCGACCTGGTAGCCGTCGGGCAGGCGGGCGAGGCACAGCAGGTCAGCCCCGGTGCGGTCGTGGAGAGCACGACCTTCATGGGCAGCAAGAAGTGGCCGGCGTACAAGCCGAGGACGGTCAACGACGGCGCCAGCGCGACGAGCGGGCGCAACACCGTCTGCAACGTCCTGCGCTCGGTCGACGTCGGCAGCGGCGCGACCACCTTGTCCACCTGGGTGGGCACCGACTTCCCCGCGCAGCTGCCCACCGGGTCGTCCAGCGCTTACGTCACCCCGGGCTCCGGCCAGCTCTACCGCCAGTTCAAGGGCAAGGAGACCAAGGCAGGCAGCGTCTTCCTGGTCACCGACACCGGCCTGCGCTATGCCCTGCAGTCCAACAGTGACAGCGCGAGCGACGACAAAGGCATCGGAACCTCCGCCGAGCAGCGTCAGCAGGAGCTGACGGAAGCCAAGATCGCCCAGACCCGGCTGGGTTATGAGCAGGTCGACCCGGCTCCTGTCCCGGCGGAGTGGTCGACGTTCCTGCCGACCGGACCACGCCTGTCGGAGGCGGCGGCGCGGCAGCCACAGGGTTCGTAGCCGACGCAGTCCCGTAGGAGAGCGAACTCATGCTGAGGAGAGGGCGACATGAGGCCCAAGGCGCGTAAGACCCTGGCAGCGCGGAGGGGATGTACGGTCGCGGCGGCCCTGGTCACCACGACCTCTTTCGCGGCCACGGCGCATCTCACCCTTCTGGCACCCGTGGCACGAGCGGACGACAGCGGCCAGTGCACATTCCCCTCGAAGAAGTACGAGGGCCGCCCGTGGTCGCTGCAGCGGGTCAACCTCGACGAGCTCTGGGCGGAGACGAAGGGCAAGGGAGCCCAGGTAGCGGTGATCGACACCGGCGTCGACGTCAAGAACCCCCAACTCGTCCGTGCTGTCGACGTCTCCAAGGGCAAGAACTTCCTCCCACCGAAGAACGCCAAGGGCGAGAAGATCGAACGCGGCAACGAGCAAGGCACGACGGACACCGTCGGCCACGGCACGCGGGTGGCCGGCATCATCGCCGCCCGCCCGGCCAAGGGGACCGGCTTCGTCGGCCTCGCTCCTGAGGCCACGATCATCCCCATCCAACAAAACGACGCCCAGGGCAACGGGACGGCCGAGTATCTGGCCCTGTCCATTCGCTACGCCGTGGACGCGGGTGCCGACGTCATCAACATCTCCCAGGACACGGCCAACGCGGTCAGGCCTGAGGCCAGCCTGAAGCAAGCCGTCGATTACGCTCTCGACCACAAGGTGGTTGTGGTTGCTTCAGCGGGCAACGACGGCCTCGGCGGCAACACCAAGATCACCTATCCGGCGTCATTCAAAGGGGTCCTCGCGGTGGCCTCCTCGGACCGCAACAACGAGCGCGCGTCCTTTTCCCAGTCGGGCGAGTTCGTGGGCGTGGCCGCCCCTGGTGTCGACATGATCTCCACCGTCCCCGGTGACGGCCATTGTTCCGACAACGGCACCAGCTTCTCGGCCCCTTATGTGGCCGGAGTGGCAGCGCTCCTGAAGGCGAAACACCCCAACTGGACGGCCCAGCAGGTCGTCGCCCAGATCCAACAGACAGCGGAACGCACGATCCCCGGCCGGGACCGGCTGGTCGGGTGGGGGGTGGTGGACCCGGTCAAGGCGTTGACGGACATTGACCCTGCCAACCCTGTGGAGTCCCCAAAGCCCGAGAGCGGCGTGGCGACGGGCGTGGCGCCGTCGGTGGAACCGGTCCATCTAGGGGAGTCGGAGCAGGAGCGAAACGTGCGGTTGGGTACGTACGTGGTGGTCGGGGGGCTGGTTCTGGTGGCTGGCTTGGGCGGAGCAGCGATCGCCGTGCGGGATGCGCGTAGGCGACGGCACGTTTAATGACGGAGACAGGGCAGGAGCGACAAGTATGAATGCACTCGACAAACTCAATCTGATGGGCATCGTTCTGGCAGTCGTTTTTCTGGCCATGGCCTGCATCAAGGCAGAGTGGGTACGAGACCGGCGCCGACGGTTCAACCCAGGAGCTGAAGAAGTGCCCGACTCGGCCTTTACCATCACTCGTATCCTGTTCGTGTTCCTCGCTGGCATGCTTATCTACATGGCCATCCAGGGGTTCGGCGTCTCCGCTGGCCAGCCATAAGTGACACGCCTAGAAGCCAGGTGAAATTGTGTCCGGCTAGTGGGCGCTGCATACCGCTGAGTAGGAGAACCCTCGGGATGACGAGGCGGCGCGTAATCTCACTTCAATCCGCCCGCCTTGCACGCCGCTGAAGCCTCGACCTCGCTCGTATAGGCGGTGATGAGCCGCTTCATCGCCTCGGCATCGCTGTGGTCCGAGCCCTGGGCCTGCACCGCTGTGTACAGTTCCTGGCCGTGTCGCTCGTCGACACAGCCATCCGTCTTTCCAAAGGCCTCGTTCCCCGAGTAGCGGAACCGTTCCTCTTCAGCCGAATGCTCGGGGGCCTTGAGCGACTGGCTGGAGGCGAAGTAGGCCGTGGTCTTCCCCTCTTCCACCCATGCCTGCGTGGCCCTTAGGGCGAGCTTGTTGTCCACGACGACCTCGCACACCTTTGTCCCACCGCCGGACTTGTCCCGCACGGTGATGCCCTTGCCGTTAGGGAGGAATGGCTCGAGGTCTCCGGCGTCGACAGCGACGCCGCACAGCTTCTTCGGAACTGCGTAGTCGCGGGCGGACTCATTACTGTCACAAGCGGACATCGCGGCAGCAAGGACAGAGATCGCCGCGACGGCAGTCATGCCTCGCTGTCGCCGAGGTGCAGGGCGAACACTCACAAGATCCCCTTCGTCGGGCAGAGATGATCAGAAGGCGGCGATGCTACCGGGCGCCTGTCCGTCCACGATGGCGCGTGCGTTGATGTAACCCTGGCGGGCCGCCTCACGGGCTGTGATACCGGCGTCGCTCGTGTCCATCGTGTGGTACTTGTCCGACGCCGTCCGGGCGGCATCCTCCGTGACGGTCAGGTTCCGTGTCAGGCCTTCCTGCCAGTACTCGCCACCGGTCTGTTGCGCCTGGTCCTTGGCGTGGCCCTCGGCGTCCTTGAACACCGATTCCAGGACGGTGCTGGTGACTGTGCCGACGGTGCCGCCGACCGCCGCCCCGACCCAGGGGGTGGCGACGAAGGACGTACCGACGCCGACCACGGTGCCGACCGTACCGGAGATGATGTTCTTCTTCTGGGCGACGGCGTGCTCGTATTCCTTGTCCTTGTCCGAAGCCTCCTTGCCGATGTACTCCTGCGCGCCCAGCGCGAGCGTGCCGGACACCTCACCGGATCGGCCGGCGATCTGCCGGATGACCAGTTCTTCGTCGTCGGAGAGCCGCTGGGCCTCCGGCAGGTCCGGGTTCAGGTGGTAGTCCATCAGCTTGCCCATGTACGCCTTCTGGCCGACCTCGACAGCGGCGTACCCATCCGGGTTCTGGCCGACGGCGAAGAGCAGCTTGCTCACCGACGCGTGATCCAGCTTGGCTTCCGAGCCGGCGACGGGGTACAGCTTCTCGACCTCCCGCCATTTGTCCGAGTTCGGATCCCGCATGACGTCGGTCATGGAGCGGTTGATGTCCGGCAGGTACTCCGACGTGATCTGTCCGACGCTGTCGGTCATGAACCCCCGGCCGGTGAGCCGCTCCGGTTCGTCCGCGATCGACGCGACCAGGCTCTCCATGAGCTGGGACTGCTCTCGCGTGTGCGCCGGTGTGTCGATGGTAGGTACCTCGCCCGCCGGATGCCCCGTGGTTGCCGCCTCCAGCGCCAAGGCGAGGTTGTTCTCGCCGGTGCGTAGGTCGTCGCCCTTGAGATCGGTCTCCTTCGGCCATTCCCGCTCCTCAAAGAGGTACTGGAAGTTGGAGAGCGTGACCTTGCCCTTGTGGGTGTTTTCGTCATCCGAGTCTCGTTCAAACGGGTTGTCTGGGTCATCCTTCGAGACGAACTCCTGGTTGAAGAAGTCCGTAGCGGCATCAGGGCTGTTGGAGAGACCCTTCAGATAGCCGGTGAGCGGGTCGGAGCCGCTGTCCTCACCGATGCGGTTCAGCCAGGGGTCCGCACCCATGTGCTGCCACGCCATGTTGGCGTGCTCGCCGTTGCCCGTGAGCTTGCGCTCGGTGGCCATGAGCTTGCTGCCGTAGTCCTTCAGGAACTGGTCGTCGTAGTCCCCGGTCCGCATCAGGTTACTCATGACCTGGAAGCCCATGGGGCCGCCGCCGTTGTTGCCATAGACCGGCTTGTCGCCGATGTCGATCAACGTGCGCTTCCACTCGGTCATCGCGACCGAATCGCTCTGCGTGGCATGGGCGAGCGTGGTGCCCAGGCTGCGCTGCAGATCGTCGAACTTGTCCAGCCGCTTCTGCCCGAGCTCGTAGTTGCCCCGGTGCGGGTCGTTGACACCGGTCCAGAACTCCAGAGTCTTCTGCGGGCCGAGCGTCGTGGCGAACCTTTCGGCGAACAAAGCGTCGGTGCCGTACTTGTTGAGCCCGTTGAGAAGCCGGTCGAATTCCTCAGGACTGAGGTCCTTGGGATCCTTCCGTGCCAGCTTCGCCAGCTCCGTGGCCTGCTTGAGGGCCTCGGCGGCGCTGTCCCGGTCCTTGTACGAGGCGTCCGAGAAACCGAGTTTGCTCTGGTCGGCGATGGCCTGCAGGACGGTCTTGGCCGAGTTGTCGCTCTCGGTCGCCTTGTCGAGGATGCTCTGGAGTTGGTCGCGGAGTGAGGTGATCTCGGACTGGTTGTCCTTGTCCTGCTGTGCCCGACCCTCCGGCGGCACGCTCGACGTGACAGTGAATCCACCCTCGTAGCCGATGACCGTCAGATTCCTCTTCCGACCTCCCTCGATGGCGTCGACGAGTTGTTGGTGATACCCCTTCAGCTCGCCCCGTGTGTCCGCGAGGATTTTGTGGATCGTGCTGGCCTGGGTGTGCGCGTCGCTGAACTCGCCGGCCGTCTTGCCGATGAATTCCTTCGAAACTTGAGCGTTCACGCCGGCCCAGTCCGCTTTGTTCGCAGCCTGGTGCAGCTCGTCCTCGGCGTCCTTCTTCAGCGTTGCGAGGTTCTTGACGAGGGTAGACCAGTCCGTGACGGCGTCGTCCAGCAGCTTGAAGTTGGCGTCGCGCAGGGTTTCGAGGTCCATCGGTGAATATCCCCAGAAGTGTCGAGCAGTGGCAGATCGAGTCGGTGCGATGCTGGCCGGTCTTGGGCCGAGGAGGGGACACTCCGGTGTCACCCGGTGGCCCTGCCGCTACTCTTCCTTCTTCTTCTCTTCCTTCTTCTCCCCGTATACAGGGTTTTTCTCACCGGGCTGCCCGACGCGCTCGTCGAAGCCGGCGTCCAGGGCGTCGATGCTGCTCATCTGGCGCACGATGAAGTTCTCGTCGCCCGCGTGAATCTTCTTTGTGACCTGCAGGTGGTTCGTGATCTGCGCACAGGCGTCCATGAGGGACTTGAGCTGTTGCTCCCAGCGGTTCGACACATGCTGCAGCCCCGCCCCGAGCGCGAAGCCCTGCTTCGACAGATCACTGGCCGCGGAGTCGCTGCTGGGAACGGCGACGCGAGCCTTGTCCCAAAGCGCGTTGTACAGGGAATGCGCCGACTTGCTGATCTTGGCCAACGAGGCGTTCGCCACCTTCAGGTCGCCGTACTTGCCGGCGCCGCCGGCCGTGCCGGGGGAGCCGTCGCCCGGGTCGAGTTGGTTCAACTGCATCTGCGCGGAATGACGTTCGACCGCCTGCGTCTTGAGCTGCTCCCACTCGTCCCATGCCATGGGCGGATCCTTCCCCCGTGCTGCTCGGCGCCGGATCCGGGGCGAGGTGGATGCCGTGGCTCCGGTGCTGTGGTTTGGTGGCCAACTTAGCAATGGGCTCCGGGGAGGAAGAGGCGCAGGTCTCTTACGGGTGGATTGTCCGGCGTGAAGGTTCGGGGGAGCTGCAGGCGTGCCCCGGCAGGTCATGCAAGGCCCGCGGGACCCACGGCGTACAGGCCGATGAGTGAGCCGAGCCCCCGGTGGCGGCTGGTCGCGGCCAGTCTCCCTTCGGTCAACTGTGGCATCGCATTCGGTCCCGTAACTGAGTTAACACGCGCCTCGGTTGGCCCAGTTGCGCAGGGTGACTACAGTGGTGAAGGCGCTGTCAGGCGCAGCTCGCTTTGCTGACGCGCGGGCAGCGAGCGATCGGTCCCGATCGGTTCGGGCCCGATGGCTATCACGGGGAAACGGGGAGGGATGTCTTGCTTCCGGCGGACATGGTGGGGGGCGTGTCGGCAGCCAGGGCGGCGGATCTGGAGGCCAGCGGCGAAGCGCTCAGCGACTTCGTGTCGCGGGTGGATGCGGTACTTCGGGATCTTGAGGGTTCGGCCGGCGACCCAACGAAGGTCGGCGCCCAGACCATCAAAGCATCGTCCCTGAGTAACGGCAGGTCCGACGTCTTCCCTGAGGCACACACGCTGTACGCCCAGTACAACAGCGTGCACGACCAGCTCACCACCTTGTCCAAGACCCTCCATCTGCAGATCGAGGCGATCGGCATCGCCGTCAGGGGCGCCTCCATCGGCTTCGACAACCTCGAAGAGGAACAGCGTCAGAGGTTCTGGGCGATCCAGTGGGAGATCGACGAGATCCAGAGCAAGGCGAGCGGCCATTCCTCCGGTGATGGCAAGTCCGGGATGGGGGCTTGACGATGAGCGACGAGCAGCACAAGGCCGACCTCGGCAGGGTTTCCGACCAGAACTCCTTCGCCGACATCGCTCGGAATGTCGAGGAACCGGAGGGAAACGGGCTACTCGCCAGGCTGGTGAGCGACCCCCTGCGAGCGGTGGTAGGGGCCACCGCCCCGGGGAAGGCCGTGTTCGGTAGCACGGACTTCGACGCGAAGAACCTCGACCTCAACGAGATGATCGACCTGGTCGACCAGACGGACCCTGAGGACTTGGAGTCGTCGGGCAAGGCCCTGTGGGACGCACGCGACGCTGTGAAGGCGGCAGCCGACGAGCTTGACGGTCGCATCAACAAGCTCCGCTGGATCGGCCAGGCCGGCACTGCCTTCCGGGACTGGGGTAGTTCCCTCGTCGCCAGCACGCACGATCTGAGCGACTTCGCCGGAAAAGCGGGTGACCAGATCACCGCTGCCGCGGTCGGCCTCGCGTCGGTACGCCGTGCCATGCCGGCGCGTGACCCGCACAACCGGAAGCGCCCCGAAAGCTTCACGGACGCTGAGAAGGCTGCGGACAAGGGCGAGTACGACGCCGCTGTGAAGGTGGAGAAGGACCGCCAAGAGGCCATCAACCAGATGAATCGGCTGGCGTCGTACTACGCGGTCTCAAGCCAGCAACTTCAGGCGCTGCAGGAGAAGCCCCCGACGTTCAGGTCCATGCCCGACGTCGGCGTGCCTCAGCCTCGTCAGACGGAAGGTTCTGGTTCAAGCGGAGCAGCCTCGGTCAGTGACGGGTCGGCAGCAAGCACAGGCCGTTACACGCCGACTGAATCGGCAGGACGTAGTGGAGTGCCCGGCTCAAGCGACACGCCGGTTCCATCGACGCCCGTGGTGACGGTCGCCTACCCGGATGAGCCTGTCCGCACCAATATCGACAGCGTCGGTACTCTGCCACCCGCCACGACAACGACAGTAACTGGGCACACGCCGCCAGCCACCGGAACCCAGCCCACGGTGGGTGGGCAGACCGGCATGTTCGACAGTCACGGGACTCCGGTTCCGAACCGTGTCTCCGGAAGGACAGCAAGCGGTTCGAACGGTCTTCGTGCTCCTGCCTCTGCTCAGGGTCGCACTCAGCCCGGCGTGACCAACTCCGGCACTGGGCGTACCACAGGGCCCGGTTCCACGAGCCAGACGGGACGCCCCACGCCGACCGGACAGCCGGCTGCCAGGGCGACCGGTTCCACTGCGAAGTCGTCCCCGATGGGCCACGGGGTCACCGGGGGTACACCTCGAGTCGGCGGCACGGCAGCACCGCGAGCCACCGCCGGCCCCGCAACCGGCGCGGGTCGCGCGAACGGTGTCGTCGGTGGGCGGCCTACGACCGCCGGCGGTGCCCCGGCGAAGGGCGGGGCGAGGGTTCCTCGTGGCACGGTGATCGGCGCTGGTCCGAAGGCCATGCCCCAGCCGTTGACCGGTGGCCCCGGGCAGCGTGGGGTCGTCGGAACGCCCCTGTCCGGGGTCAGGCCCGGGGGTGGCACCGGTGGTGCCGCTCGGGAAGGAACGGGCGGGTCCAAGCCTGTGACCGGCAACCCGAGCGCGCGCAACTCCGCCGCCCAGGCCGAGCGTAACGGCATGACGCGGGGAGGCACGGGCCTCGTCCGTGTGCCGGCTGGCAAGGCAGAGCCCGGCGAGGGCAGAAACGCGCCGGGAACCCCGTGTCCCGACTACTTGGTCGACGACGGGGAGCCAGGCCCGCCCGACAAGCCACGGCGCGATGTACCGCCGGTCGCCAACTGAGCTCCAGCGAGGACTAACAACGTCATGAAGTCAGGGATCAGCCGACGAGCCGATCGGGCAGCGCTCCTCGGGACACGGTGCGGCAGGCGAGTGGGAGCGGTGGGTGCGATCGTCGGCACCTTGGCGGCTCTGAGCATGGGGCCGGCCCCTGGTGCCGCTGCGGCTGACGCCCAATCGCAGCAGTGGTACTTGAGGCCGATGCAGACCGAGCAGATGTGGAAGGTCAGCACGGGCGAGGGCGTGAAGATCGCTCTCATCGACACAGGTGTGAACCCGGACACACCCTCGCTGAAGGGGCAGATTCTGGCCGACGAAGTCCCCAAGTCGGTCGCCTACCGCGCCACTGACGACTACTCGGGCCATGGAACCAGCATGGCCGAGTTGATTGCCGGTACCGGTGCCGAAGGTGGCCTCCGAGGGCTGGCACCGGGAGCCGGAGTCGTTCCGTATCGGGTGCAGCTCGAAGGACTCAAGGACGGGGCGGACAAGGACAAGACACCCTATGCCTGGCAGGCGTTGCGGGCGGCGGCGGACACTGACGCCAAGATCATCAGCATGTCCCTCGGAGGCATGAACTCCGAGGATTCCAAGGCCGCGGTCAAATACGCTGCTTCAAAGGGCAAGCTGCTCGTAGCGGCAGTAGGAAATGACGGCCACCCCAATATGCCGGCCGCCTACCCCTACGTACTCGGCATCGCGGCGGTCGACTCCTCTTACACGGTTACGAAGAGCTCGGAAATATCGGCACAGGGATATGCCGACCTCGGGGCGCCTGGCAAGTCGATCCCTGTCTGGTGCGACCAGACCTTCCGTTCGTACTGTGACGGAGCGGGATCGAGCCAGGCGACCGCACTCGTCTCCGCTGCCGCCGCATTGATCTGGTCCGCCCACCCCGACTGGACGGTCAACCAGGTCACCCGCGCCCTGATCGACACCGCCAGCCGCTCCTGGCCCAAGGACAAGCCGAGCAGATACGTGGGCTACGGGTTCATCCGGCCGCGCATCGTCCTGGCAAACCCCGATTACGACGCGGGAGCGCCGGACGTCGATCCGCTCGCGAAGGTGAACGGCGGAGACCTGTTGGCCAAGTCCGCCGACAAGACCAAGAGGGCCAGCACCTCACCGACACCGTCTGCGTCGGACCGGTCCCCGACCCCTGATGCGACGTCAACCGGCGGCACGTCGGCGACAGGAGCAAGCGCGGAATCCGCGGACGACAGCAACACACTCTGGATCGCCCTCGGCGTCACGGTCGCTTTGGTCGTGATCGGCGGCGCCGGAGGGGCCGTCCTGCGGGCACGGCGTTCGAGGTGACGCGACCAGCCGCCCGCACCCCGGTGGCCACATGAGCCTGAGACACGGGACAGGGCATCCGCAGCGTGCCTGCCTCCTTGAGGGGAGCATGCAGGACCGAACCGTCAGACAACAGACACAGCAAGGAAAGGCTGGTTATGGCTGTCGACCAGAAGCTTGAAGACCTAGCGGTAATCAAGCTGCAGAAGCAGATGTACGAGAAGTACGAGAACATCCGGAAGCGCGTGCACGGCCTCCAGGGCGTCATCGATGGTCTCGAAGGTCAGTGGCAGGGTATCGGCCGTGCCGAGTTCGACCGGAAGCAGTACGAGATCAACGAGTCGCTGAAGAACATCGGCAGCATTCTCGGCGATGTCATGGAAGCGATGACCACGGCGCGCAACATCACGGACAGCAAGGAGGACGAGGTGCGCGCCGCGGTCAGCCGAATCAGCGTCAATGACGGTGCACCCACGGTTCAGCCGTCTGCTTTCAACTCGATGTGAGACGACCGTGACGGAGGGGTTGGACCCCAGGGCGTCGGTCATCGGTAGCTTTCACCGCACACCACTCGGCACACACATGAGACGAGGTTGGCAGGCATGAGCCGCAACAACGACGGTCTTTCCGTCGCCTATGACGGGCTGGACTTCGCGGCCACCAGGATCGGTAACGAGGCAAAGCAGCTCGAACAGGATCTGCAGGAACTCCGACAGATGGTGGAGAACAGTCGGCAGTACTGGGCGGGCCAGGCGCAGGACCAGTTCAACGAGAAGCTGCGCCGCTGGGACAAGGAAGCCAACGACATCCACCAGGCCCTGATGGGCATCGGCCACGTCGTCGGCCAGTCCGGCGGTACGTACATGGAGGGCGACAAGAAAGCCGCCAGCTACTTCATGTAGAGCGCGGAGGGTTCAGTTGCGGGGGTGGGCGTGCGCGGGAGACGCCCACCCCGCCTGTGTTTCCCCGAAGACCCCTTGAGCAGCCGGGTGATCAACCTGGATGCGGAAGATCACCCGTGCCTGGCCGGGGCACTCTCGCACATGCCCATGCGGGCTACGCGTACGGGACGAACCAGGACTCGTCGGCTTCCTGCATCCAGCCCACCCACTGATGCGGATGTCCTTGCGGGTACGGCCAGCCATCGGTCGCGTCGCGGGCGGTCGCCGCGGCCAGCCTCCCAAGGCGCTCGATACGCTCGGACGGATTCTCGTGCGACTCGTCCCCCCGGTGAAGGAGACGGCGGCAGAGGCCTGCCTGTTGTCGCACGCTCGTACGACGGCCTGCTGCGCAGATCGGCCCGCACCGGGTCAGCCGCCGCAGAGGGCGACGGGCGGGTGGTCGGACGCGACCCGCCGCAGGGGCTTCACCCTCCGTGCCCCTCAGGCACCAACCCGATCTGAACCAGCGGCTTGCCCCGCTTGCGGGACACGAACACACCCCTGCCCGCAGGCATCGGACGCGGCCGCACGCCACCCAGCAGATCTCCTTCGCCGGGATCGCCGGCGAGCACCACACCTTGCGCCCCGAGTTCCTTCATACGCTGCATGAAGGGCTCGTACCCAGCCCGCCCCGCGCCCGCCGTCGACCTGGCGATGATGAACCGCACCCCCACGTCCCGGGCGAACGGCAGCAGTTCCGTCAGGCCGGCCAGCGGATTGCCGCTCGACGTGGACACCAGGTCGTAGTCGTCGATGACGATGTAGACCGTCGGGCCACGCCACCAGCTGCGGTCGCGCAGTTGATCGGGCGTCACGTCCGCGGTGGGCGTACGGCGCTGCATCAGGTTGGCAAGCGCGTCCATGTGGTGCTGCATCTGGTTCGACATGGGGATGTATTCCGCCAGATGCGAGTTCGGCGTCAGGCCCAGCAGAGAGCGCCGGTTGTCGACCACGAACAGCTTGCACTCGTCGCCGTCATAGCGCTCGGTAAGGCGCTGGATGAGCAGCTTCAACAGGTTGGACTTGCCGGACTCGCTCTCGCCGAAGATGAGGAAGAACGGGTCCTGGTCGAAGTCCACGAACACCGGCTGGAGGTTGTCCTCGTCAAGCGCGAAGGAGATCCCGCGGTTCGGGAAGCGGTTGCCAGGGGGAAGCTGGTCCGCCCGGAACTCCCTCGGCAGTAGCCGGACTTCCGGGGCACCCGGCTGCTGCCAGTGCCGGGAGACCTCGGTGGTGAGAGCCTGCGTCGCCTCGGCCAGGTCCGTGTCGGAGGAGAGACCGTCGATCCGGGGGACCGCCGCCATGAAGTGCTGCTTCTGCGGGGTCTGACCGCGGCCCGGCACGCCGGTCGGCACATTGGCCGCGACCTTGCGGTCGAACTCGGAGTCCATGGGGTCACCGAGCCTCAGCTCAATGCGGTTCATCAGATGGTCCTTGAGGTTGGCACGGACCTCCATCGAGCGCGAGGCGGTGAGAATCACATGGATGCCGTAGCCGAGACCGCGCGCCGCGATGTCCAGCACCGCGGGCTCCAGCCCGTCGTAGTCCGAACGGAAGTTGCCCCAGCCGTCGATGACGAGGAAGACATCACCCCACGGCTGGTCGGTCGTCGAGATGTCGCCCCGCGCGCGACGAGCCCGGAACTCGGCGATGGAGGAGATGCCTGCGGTGCGGAAGTACTCCTCGCGCCGCGTCATGATGCCGTACACCTCGGCGACCGTACGCCGCACTTTCTCGGGGTCCAGACGCGAGGCCACCCCGCCCACGTGTGGCAGTCCCGCCATCGCCGACAGGCCGCCACCGCCGAAGTCGAGTCCGTAGAACTGCACCTCCTGCGGGGTGTGCGTGAGCGCGAACGACGCGAGGATCGAGCGCAGCAAGGTTGACTTGCCGGACTGCGGGCCACCGAGGATCTGCATATGGCCGGCCGCGCCTGCGAAGTCCGTCCAGAGTGGGTCGCGCCGCTGCTCGTACGGCTTGTCGACGAGCCCGACCGGGACGACGAGCCGGCCCGCGCCCTCGTAGCCGGGCTGGGTGAGACCGCGGCCCGGCACCGCAGCCAGGCCAGGCAGCAACGAGTCCAGTGACGGCGGGCTGTCGAGGGGTGGCAGCCACACCTGGTGGGCTGCCGGGCCCTGCGCCTCGAGACGCCGCACGATGACGTCGAGCACGGTATCGGCGAGCGCGTCGTCGGCCCTGTCCGGTTCCTCCTCCTGACGCTGCTGCGGTACCGCCACGTACTGGACCGGCACCGGGGACGCGGTGAACAGCACGGGCTTGCGGTCGACCGGGATCGGTCCGCTGAACGCCGCTGCCTGCTGGGAACTCGCGCGGTACACACCAGAGACGTACGCGGCTTTGAAGCGGACCATTTCGTCGGTGCCGAACTTCAGAAAGCCGGAACCGGGGACGTTCGGTAGCTCGTAGGCGTCCGGGACGCCGATTGCGGCACGCGACTCCGCAGCCGAGAACGTCCGCAGGCCGATCCGGTACGACAGGTACGTTTCCAGGCCGCGCAGACGCCCCTCTTCGAGGCGTTGCGAGGCCAGCAGCAGGTGCACACCGAGCGATCGGCCGATGCGGCCGATCTGCACGAACATCTCGATGAAGTCCGGCTTGGCTGTGAGCAATTCACTGAACTCGTCGATGACGATGACGAGCGAGGGGATCGGCTGAAGCGGGGCACCGGCCGCGCGCGCCTTCTCGTAGGCATGAATGTTGGCGTAATTGCCGGCGTCGCGCAGCATCTCCTGGCGGCGGTTGAGTTCACCGCGGATGGAGTCGCCCATGCGGTCGACGAGGGTCAGGTCGTCCGCAAGATTGGTGATGACCGCGGCGACGTGCGGCATCCGGGCCATGCCGGCGAAGGTCGCACCGCCCTTGAAGTCCGCGAGGACGAAGTTCAGGGTTTCCGAGGAATGAGTTACGGCGAGGCCGAGGACGAGCGTGCGCAGGAGTTCTGACTTGCCCGAGCCCGTGGCACCGACGCACAGGCCGTGCGGGCCCATGCCTTCCTGCGCTGCTTCCTTGAGGTCGAGCATGACGGGCCGGCCGTCCTCGCCGACGCCGATCGGCACGCGTAGCCGCTCGGACTGCGAGCGTGGCCGCCAGGTGCGCCTGGGATCGACGGCGGCGGCGTCGCCGAGGTTGAGCAGGTCCGTGAACTCCAGGTTCGCCAGGAGAGGTTGGTCGTCGTCACCGCCCGACGCCGGCCGCAGCGGAGCCAACTGCCTGGCCAGGGCTTCCGTTGCCTCGTAGGACAGCACGTCGGGCGTGCCCTCGTAGACCATGCCGTGCGCCGATTCCAGGCGCAGCTCGCGAGGATGTACGACGACGGAGAGATCACCGCGTCCGCCCGTGAGGTGGCCGGGTGCCACCTCGAGAACTGTCACGCCCTGCACGCCTTCCGGACTGGCCAGTAGTGAGGTGGGGGGCAGGGAGACACCGTCGAGAACGACCACCACGTGTGGCTGCTCGGGCACCGGCGGCGCGGTGGGATGGAAGCGCGGACGGCCCTGGAGCCGGGTGCTCAGCAGTTCCTCGAGTTCGACAGTGTTGGTGCTGATCAGGCGAAGGCTGCCGGCACCGTCAGCTTCCCTTTGCGTCTGCACATGTGGCAGCCACTTGGCCCACTCCCACTCGGGCGCAGTCTCGCCGGTGACGGCGACGGCGATGACGAGATCCTCAGGGGAGTGCAGCGACGCGAGGGAAGCGGTCATCGCGCGGGCGGCGCCGCGTACGGTGGCCGGATCGCCGCTGATCGACACGTGATAGAAGGCGCGCAGAGAGACCGCCATCGGCAGGTCCTCAAGGGTGCTGTGTGCCGCCAGGAAGCGCTGCATGGCGCCCGCCGTCAGCGGCTCCAGCTGGTCCACCGGCGCGCTTTCCGGCGGAATCAGAGGTGTGGCCAGGGCTTGCGGGCCGAGGCCCACGCGCACCTGCCCGAAGTCCTCATCGCCAGTGCGGCGTTCCCACACCCGGCTGCCCTCTGCGACCAGCGCCCACAGTTGCTCCGGTGAAGGGTGCAGGTAGTACTGGGCGTCGCGTTGGGCCTTGGCTGTATCTTGCGCGTTGCGGCGGGTCTGGGACAGATATCTGAGGTAGTCGCGGCGCATGTCGGCCAACTGACCTTGGGTGCCCCGCCGATATCGGATCAGCATGGCGATGCCCATGGCGATCGTCGAGGCCACCATCACCATGCCCATGATCTTCATGAAGGGATGGGCCTGGGGGTTGAAGAAGAACACCACGGACCCGCCCATGCCGAGCATGGGCAGGAGCTGCATCAGGGCGCCTTCCTGCTGCCCGCGCGGAAGCTCGGGCGGTGGTTGCAGCATTACTTCTTCCGTGGGCACTTCCCTAGGCAGTGCTCGCGGTGGGCGCTTGACGACGATGTGGCTCACTTCGCACCAATTCCCTTGCCCAGCCGATCAGTTCCATTTGCCGCCCGTGTCCGGCGAACGTCGATCGCGAAGCGTGATCCTACTGACAAGCAATGACATCGGTGGACGGTAGGGTGCCACCCGAGACGTGTGAGCAGTTGCGAATCGGATCAGGAGAACCGGGCAATCCGCAACGTTCGATACGAGTGCCGCCGCCTGCTCCTCAGCCAAGCAGCGCATGTGACCGGCGGCGCGGGCAGTGGGCGCGACGTACAGAGATCTTTACCGGCGGTCGGGCGCTTGGCGCCGCGATCGTCTTCACCACTGACGAGGGGAACAGCAGGTGAGTATGACGGCCTCAGTGCCGACCGGCGCGACCAGCGGAGCGGGCACCGGAGCCCCTCTCGGGGTGGGCACCGGGTCTGGCTTCTGCCGGGTCACCATCGTGGCGCCTGACAGCCGGATCGACGTGGCACTGCCTGACGACCTAGCGGTCGCCGACCTCTACCCTGAGATCCTGCGGCTCTCCCGACAGAGCCCCGCCGAGGGCGCTCCCGTCGGCTATCACCTCGTACGCCGTGACGGCACCGTTCTCGACGGTTCCCGCTCCTTCGCGGCACAGCGGATCCTCGACGGCGAGTTGCTTACGCTGCGGCCATTTGCCGAGTCGCTGCCCCCCGCGGTCTTCGACGACGTCTCCGAGGCGGTGGCTGCCGCTGTCACCCAGGATCGCACGCTGTGGAGTGGCACCCTCACCCGTGTCGCCGGGCTGATGGCGGGTGGGATCCTGTCCGCGTTGCTCGCCTTCGTGGTCTGGAGTTCCCAGACCCGCCACGACATGCACAGCCTCCAGGGCATCCTGGCCGCCGTCGCCGGTGTCCTCCTGACCACCATGGCGTGCGTTCGTGCGCGGGTGTACACAGACCGGGGCTCCGCGGTCGCCCTGGGCCTGGGCGCCCTCCCTAACATCGCTGTCGCGGGCTCCGGACTGCTGCCCCTGTCGGCGGGGCAGGGCATCGGACGGCTGCAGTTCCTGCTCGCCTGCGCCGCGGTCCTCGTCGCCTCCGTCGTCCTCACACTGGTGTCGCCGGGTGGCGACGGCCCCTTCGTGGCGTTCGTACTCGCCTCCGCGATCGGTCTGCTCACCACGTTCGTTGCGATGCTCACACATCTCAGGCCCGTCGAGACCGCCGCTGTATGTGCCCCGCTCGCCGTCTGCGCCCTCGCCTTCCTGCCTGGCCTGTCCATGCGCTTCGCCCGGTTGCCCATCGGCTTCGACGCCCCCACCCCCGCAGGCGGCTACACGAGGGATGAGACAGCACAGCAGGAGCCCCTCGACGCCGAGCGCATCGCCGCCCAGGCCCGCCGCGGCCACGAACTCCTCGTCGGCCTCGTTGGTGGATGCGCCCTCGTCGCCGTCGGCGCGTCGATCGTCCTCGGCTTCGAGGACAACGTATGGGCGCAGCTCCTCGCACTGGCCACAGGCGTCGCGATGCTGATGCGAGCCCAACTGTTCCGCTACACGGCGCAGGTCGGCGCCACACTCGCCGCCGGTCTGGCCGCCCTGATCTTCCTCGGCCTCGGACTGGCCCTGAACCCGCCCGTGGAGTCCTGGCGGGACGCCCTCCAAGGCGACACCGCCGGCCTCGACATCCGCTCCGTCTGGCTCGCAGCCGCCATCGCCGTAGCCACCACCCTGGTGACCGCGATCGGCCTGATCGCTCCGCGCCGCGGCGTCACCCCCGTCTGGGGGCGCTTCCTGGAGATTGCCGAGGGCTTCGTCCTGCTCACTTTGATCCCGCTGGCCCTGGCCGTCTTCGACGTCTATGCGCAGGCGCGGGCCATGACCGGCTAGCGCACGCGTCAGGGCGCCGCATGTCAGAGCGGGTGGCACGCGCGCGTGCCACCCGCTCTGACAGGGCTCACGTGGCGGCGAGACCCTCGCCGGACGACCGCGGCTCGAGATCGAACTCCCCGTCCCGCGCCCCCAGCACGAACGCCCGCCACTCCGCCTCGGTGTAGCGCAGCACCGTCTCCGGGTCGAGCGAGGACCGCATGGCCACGGCCCCCTCGGGCAGGTACGCGATCTCGACCCGCTCCTCGTGCTCCTCGGTGCCCGGCGCGCAGTGCCACTCGACACCGGAGATGTCGAGGGCGTAGAGCTCGTCCCGCTCCCGCTCCCTTGCGTGCCTTGATCTCCTCAGCCGTCTCCGCCATCTCGCAGCGACCCCTTCCCGACGTACGAACGATCCGAGCCCGCCCACCCTAGTGGCCGCCCGGGCCCCGGTCGGGAGGTTCGGGGACCAGGGCAAAGACGCCCCCGACCGCCTGGTACCCTGGTCGACGGCCGTTTGTGTACGCACCCCCGGAGCCGATCGCCCTGGAGGCCGCGCCCAGCGGATCCCCGCCTTCCGAGTCATGGAAGCTCCCCCGAGAAGCAGACCGGGGGCACTCGGTGGCCATCCACAGATGATGAGGAGTACGCGTGTCGCTCGACGCCGCTACGAAGAAGCAGATCATGGCCGAGTTCGGTACCAAGGAGGGTGACACCGGCTCCCCCGAGGTCCAGGTCGCCCTGCTGTCGCGTCGGATCTCCGACCTGACCGAGCACCTCAAGACCCACAAGCACGACCACCACTCCCGCCGTGGCCTGCTGATCCTGGTGGGTCAGCGTCGCCGCCTTCTCCAGTACCTGGCGAAGAAGGACATCCAGCGCTTCCGTACGCTGGTCGACCGCCTCGGCATCCGCCGCGGTGCGGCGGGCGCCAAGTAAGACGCCGTGAAGGGAGCGGTTCCCGGGAGAAACGGGACCGCTCCCTTTGCTGTACGCGCGGAACTGTACGTGCGGAGTGTCACCACCCCTTTGTAGTGTGGTAGCACAACGCAATACGGACGACACAGCACGACAAGAAGAGGAGAGGCGCTCCACGCCGCCGCCGGTCCTCGGTAGTGGCCCCCGGGGGAAAGCGAGCCCCGGGTGCTTCGATCGAAGACCGGCCCGCACAGCACGGCGCGCATCTCCGCAACCGTCCCCCTGCCACACGGGCAGCCGGGGACGAAGACGAGGAGAAAACGCTAGTGGAGAACGAGACCCACTACGCCGAGGCCGTCATCGACAACGGCGCCTTCGGCACCCGCACCATCCGTTTCGAGACGGGCCGCCTGGCCAAGCAGGCCGCCGGCTCCGCCGTGGCGTACCTGGACGACGACACCATGGTGCTGTCGGCCACCACCGCCTCCAAGAACCCCAAGGACCAGCTCGACTTCTTCCCGCTCACGGTGGATGTCGAGGAGCGGATGTACGCCGCCGGTAAGATCCCCGGCAGCTTCTTCCGCCGCGAGGGCCGCCCCTCCGAGGACGCGATCCTCACCTGCCGCCTGATCGACCGCCCGCTGCGCCCGTCCTTCAAGAAGGGCCTGCGCAACGAGATCCAGGTCGTGGCCACGATCATGGCGCTCAACCCCGACCACCTGTACGACGTCGTGGCGATCAACGCCGCCTCCGCGTCCACGCAGCTGGCCGGCCTGCCCTTCTCCGGCCCGATCGGCGGCGTCCGCGTCGCACTGATCCGCGGCCAGTGGGTCGCCTTCCCGACGCACACCGAGCTCGAGGACGCCGTCTTCGACATGGTCGTCGCGGGCCGCGTCCTGGAGGACGGCGACGTCGCGATCATGATGGTCGAGGCCGAGGCCACCGAGAAGACCATCAAGCTGGTCGAGGGCGGCTCCGAGGCGCCGACCGAGGAGGTCGTAGCCGCCGGTCTGGAGGCCGCGAAGCCCTTCATCAAGGTCCTGTGCAAGGCCCAGTCGGACCTCGCCTCCAAGGCCGCCAAGCCCACCGGCGAGTTCCCGATCTTCCTCGACTACCAGGACGACGTCCTGGAGGCGCTCACCGCCGCCGTCAAGCCCGAGCTCGCCCAGGCGCTCACCATTGCCGGCAAGCAGGAGCGCGAGGCCGAGCTGGACCGCGTCAAGCAGCTCGCCGCCGAGAAGCTCCTGCCGGAGTTCGAGGGCCGCGAGAAGGAGATCTCCGCCGCGTACCGCTCGCTGACCAAGACACTGGTCCGTGAGCGCGTCATCAAGGAGAAGAAGCGCATCGACGGCCGCGGGCTGACGGACATCCGTACGCTCGCCGCCGAGGTCGAGGCCATCCCGCGGGTCCACGGCTCCGCCGTGTTCGAGCGTGGCGAGACCCAGATCCTGGGCGTCACCACCCTGAACATGCTCCGCATGGAGCAGCAGCTGGACACCCTCTCCCCGGTGACCCGCAAGCGCTACATGCACAACTACAACTTCCCGCCGTACTCCACCGGCGAGACCGGCCGCGTCGGCTCCCCGAAGCGCCGCGAGATCGGCCACGGCGCCCTCGCCGAGCGCGCCCTGATCCCGGTCCTGCCGACGCGCGAGGAGTTCCCCTACGCGATCCGCCAGGTCTCCGAGGCGCTCAGCTCGAACGGCTCGACGTCCATGGGCTCGGTCTGCGCCTCCACCATGTCGCTGCTGAACGCCGGTGTGCCCCTGAAGGCCCCCGTCGCCGGTATCGCCATGGGCCTGATCTCCCAGGAGATCGAGGGCGAGACGCACTACGTCACCCTCACCGACATCCTCGGTGCGGAGGACGCCTTCGGCGACATGGACTTCAAGGTCGCCGGCACCAAGGAGTTCGTCACCGCCCTCCAGCTCGACACCAAGCTGGACGGCATCCCCGCCTCCGTCCTGGGCGCGGCCCTGAAGCAGGCCCGTGACGCCCGCCTCCACATCCTCGACGTGATGATGGAAGCGATCGACACCCCGGACGAGATGTCCCCGAACGCCCCGCGGATCATCACCGTCAAGATCCCCGTGGACAAGATCGGCGAGGTCATCGGCCCCAAGGGCAAGATGATCAACCAGATCCAGGAGGACACCGGCGCCGAGATCACCATCGAGGACGACGGCACCATCTACATCGGTGCCGCCGACGGCCCCTCCGCCGAGGCCGCCCGCGCCACGATCAACGGCATCGCCAACCCGACGATGCCCGAGGTCGGCGAGCGCTACCTCGGTACGGTCGTGAAGACGACCACCTTCGGCGCCTTCGTCTCCCTGCTCCCCGGCAAGGACGGTCTGCTGCACATCTCGCAGATCCGCAAGCTGGCCGGCGGCAAGCGCGTGGAGAACGTCGAGGACGTGCTCGGCGTGGGCGCCAAGGTCCAGGTCGAGATCGCCGAGATCGACTCTCGCGGCAAGCTCTCCCTGATCCCCGTGATCGAGGGCGAGGACGGTTCGGACGAGAAGAAGGACGACGCCGACCAGTGACGTCCCGTGGCTCCAAGGCGACGGCCCGCACCTCCTCGGAGGCGCGGGCCGTCGCCCGTACCCAAACCCTCATCAAAGGCCAGAACGGCATCGGCACGGTCCGCAAGACCACCCTCCCGGGCGGCCTGCGCATCGTCACCGAGACCCTGCCCTCGGTCCGCTCGGCGACCTTCGGCATCTGGGCGCACGTCGGCTCCCGTGACGAGACGCCCGCGCTGAACGGCGCCACCCACTACCTGGAGCACCTGCTCTTCAAGGGCACGAACCGCAGGTCGGCCCTGGACATCTCCTCCGCTATCGACGCCGTCGGCGGCGAGATGAACGCGTTCACGGCGAAGGAGTACACGTGCTACTACGCACGCGTGCTCGACACGGACCTGCCGCTCGCCATCGACGTCGTCTGCGACATGCTCACCGGCTCGCTCATCCTGGAAGAGGACGTCGACGTCGAGCGCGGCGCCATCCTCGAAGAGATCGCCATGACCGAGGACGACCCGGGCGACTGCGTGCACGACCTGTTCGCGCGCACGATGTTCGGCGACAACCCCCTCGGCCGCCCGGTCCTCGGCACGGTCGCCACGGTCAACGCCCTCACCGCCGACCGCATCCGCCGCTTCTACAAGAAGCACTACGACCCGACCCACCTGGTCGTCGCCTGCGCCGGCAACATCGACCACGCCAAGGTCGTCCGACAGGTCCGCGCCGCCTTCGAGAAGGCCGGCGCCTTCAAGGACCTCACCGCCGAGCCCGTCGCCCCGCGCGACGGCAAGCGCGCCCTGCGCACCGCCGGCCGCGTCGAGCTGATCGACCGCAAGACCGAGCAGGCCCACGTCGTGCTCGGCATGCCGGGCCTGTCCCGCACCGACGAGCGCCGCTGGGCCCTGGGCGTCCTGAACACCGCCCTCGGCGGCGGCATGTCCTCCCGCCTCTTCCAGGAGGTCCGCGAGAAGCGCGGCCTGGCCTACAGCGTGTACTCGTACACCTCCGGCTTCGCCGACTGCGGTCTGTTCGGCGTCTACGCCGGCTGCCGCCCCTCCCAGGTGCACGACGTGCTGAAGATCTGCCGCGACGAACTCGACCACGTCGCCGAGCACGGCCTCTCGGACGACGAGATCGGGCGCGCGATCGGCCAGCTCCAGGGCTCCACGGTCCTCGGCCTGGAGGACACCGGCGCGCTGATGAACCGTATCGGCAAGAGCGAGCTGTGCTGGGGCGAGCAGATGTCCGTCGACGACATGTTGTCCCGGATAGCCTCGGTCACCCCGGACGACGTCCGCTCGGTCGCCCGCGAGATCCTGGGACGGCGGCCCTCCCTGTCGGTCATCGGCCCGCTGAAGGACAAACAGGCGGCCCGCCTGCACGACGCCGTCGCCTGACAAACCCCCTGGTGAAAGAAGCACAAGAGATGAGCAAGCTGCGCGTGGCGGTTCTCGGCGCCAAGGGCCGGATCGGCTCGGAAGCCGTACGAGCCGTCGAAGCCGCCGACGACATGGAGCTGGTGGCCGCCCTCGGCCGGGGCGACAAGCTGGAGACGCTGACCGACTCCGGCGCCCAGGTCGTCGTTGAACTGACCACGCCCGACTCGGTCATGGCCAACCTCGACTTCTGCGTACGCCACGGCATCCACGCGGTCGTCGGCACCACCGGCTGGACCGACGAGCGCCTCGCGCAGCTGAACGGCTGGCTGGAGCAGTCCCCGCAGACGGGCGTGCTCATCGCGCCGAACTTCTCCATCGGGGCCGTCCTCACCATGAAGTTCGCGCAGATCGCCGCCCCCTACTTCGAGTCCGTCGAGGTCGTCGAACTGCACCACCCGAACAAGGTGGACGCCCCCTCCGGCACCGCCACGCGCACCGCGCAGCTCATCGCCGAGGCCCGCCGCGCCGCCGGCACCGCCCCGGCACCCGACGCCACCACCACGGCACTCGACGGCGCCCGCGGCGCCGACGTCGACGGCGTCCCGGTCCACGCCGTCCGGCTGCGCGGGCTCCTCGCCCACCAGGAGGTCCTGCTCGGCGCCGAGGGCGAGACCCTGACGGTCCGGCATGATTCGCTCCACCACAGCAGCTTCATGCCGGGCATCCTGCTCGGCGCCCGCCGCGTGGTGAGCACCCCGGGCCTGACCTTCGGCCTGGAACACTTCCTGGACCTGAACTGAGCCCCTGACCGTCATGCGCGCGAAGCTCTCCTACGCCCTCACGGCCGCCGTCCTGGTCGTCTACTTCGTCCTGGTCGGCAGCCGCGGCGTCCTGCTCATCGAGATCGGCACGCCCCTCACCGTCACCTTCGGTGTCGCGGTGCTGATCCTGCCGGTCATCGGCGTGTGGTTCCTGTGGAAGAACACCCAGTTCGTCCGCCGGGCCAACGCCCTCGCCGCGGAACTCGACGCCGAGGGCGGCCTGCCCGTGGACGAGTTGAAGCGCACCCCCAGCGGCCGCGTCGACCGCGACTCCGCCGACGAGGTCTTCGCCAGGCGCAAGGCCGAGACGGAGGCCGCTCCCGACGACTGGCGCACCTGGTTCCGCCTCGCCGTCGCCTACCACGACGCCCGCGACACCCCGCGGGCCCGCAAGGCGATGCAGCGCGCGATCGCCCTGCACGACGGCAAGCAGCCCGAAGCCGCCTGACATCCCCTTCCCACTCATGCCGGTGGGGCCGGACCGCGCACGGTCCGGCCCCACCGGCATGAGGACGAGCAGATCAGCGCGGACCGTACTCCTCGGCCCACGCCTCCACCGAGTCGGCCGCCCGGTCGAAGGCCTCCGTGCGGCCCAGGAAGTCCGCGTTGTGCGTGGTCAGCAGCGGCGGCAGACCGTCCGCCGGCCGCCCCTGCCGCGCGAGCAGCAGCGCCTGACCCTGCACCGTCCGGGGCAGTCCCAGCCAGCGCACCGGCTGCTGCACCGTACGCACGGAAATGACCTGCTCCCAGGGGGCCGTACGCGTCGTGAGGAAACCCACGTGCCGCAGCCCGCGCGCGCTCACCCACACGCCCATGCGCAGCAGCCGCAGCGCCGCGACGATGACGAGCAGCGCGAGAGTGAAGACCAGCCCGGCGGAGGCCGGTTCGGCCGTCGCCGCGATGATGACCGCGGCGAAGAGCACGAACGAGGCGAGCAGCAGCGCCAGCGCGGCCGCCGCCACTCGCCAGGGCCCGGGCCGGTACGGCCGCCGCCACCGGTCACGGTCGTCGTAAGGGAGCGGAACGTCGTCCGCCGCCTCGAAAACGCGGTCGGCCGTCAGGAAGGGCAGGGGCACGGCTGGTCCTCACTCGATCCATGCGTGGGCTGTGCCCGGTGAGGCTACCGATCTGTGTCCCCGGTCACCACCGGCGGGGGGCCTGATGGAGTCACGGCCGGCCCGGGGGTGCTTCAGCGCCTCTCGGACGCCTGCGACTGCTGAGGCTGGTCGGTCGAGTGGTCGGGCGACAGCGCGGGCGTCCCGATGATCAGGGACCCCACGAGTCCCGCCACGATGGTGAGCCCCATGAGCCATCGGCCGGCCATCTGGCCGACGGACGGCCGCTCACGCGGTGGGGGAGTGACATTGCTGCGGAACCTGTCGGCCTCGGCGACGAAGGCGAACGGTACGGGTTCACGCCGACCGGACATCAGGGGTGCGTCTCCCTTCGGAGGTGGAACGGATCACTTTCATCTGTAGAGACGAACGAACTCCCTCAGAGGTGCCCTGTTTCACCAACTTCATTGCGGCACGTCACCAAACGTAGAGTGGCGTCGCCAAGAGACGCGATGGGAAGGCCCTGCGAACCGTGACCGAGACCCCCGACGACGACTTCAAGATCGATTTGCGCAGTGATGTCACTGTTGAGCTGGTGAAACACAGCGCGGCCGACTCCGACGTGCTGTTCGCAGCACGGGTTTCCACCCTGGGAGAGCAGTCCCTCGAGGAACTGCAGAAGGACCCCGATCGCTCGAAGGGTTTGATCAACTTCCTGATGCGGGACCGGCACGGCAGCCCGTTCGAGCACAACTCCATGACCTTCTTCGTGAGTGCGCCGATCTTCGTCTTCCGTGAGTTCATGCGGCATCGCGTCGGTTGGTCGTACAACGAGGAGAGTGGCCGCTACCGGGAGCTCCAGCCGGTGTTCTACGTGCCGGACACCTCTCGGAAGCTGATCCAGCAGGGTCGGCCGGGCAAGTACGAGTTCGTCGAGGGCACCCCCGAGCAGCACCAGCTGGTAGGCGAGGCCATGGAGGACTCCTACCGCCAGGCCTACAAGAAGTACCGACAGATGCTCGCCGCCGGTGTCGCCCGCGAGGTCGCCCGCGCGGTCCTCCCCGTCGGCCTGTACTCCTCGATGTACGCCACCTGCAACGCCCGCTCGCTGATGCACTTCCTCGGCCTGCGCACCCAGCACGAGCTGGCCAAGGTCCCGTCCTTCCCGCAGCGCGAGATCGAGATGGTCGGCGAGAAGATGGAGGCCGAGTGGGCCCGGCTCATGCCGCTCACGTACGCCGCCTTCAACGCGAACGGGCGCGTGGCGCCGTAACGCGCTCCCGTTCCCCGGCCAGGTACAGATGTACGGTTCAGCCGCGCGAAATGTCCGTATTGCGGCATTTAGAGAAGTTCATCTAGCCTGATCAAACGGGTCCGGCACTGCTTGAACCCCCGAGCAGGCAGTGCCGGGCTCCACCTTTGTCCTGACTTGTCGCCTCCCCCTAGGGCAGACCCGGTCCTGAGCAACGAGTAGCGTGTAACCCATGGCTCCGACCTCGACTCCGCAGACCCCCTTCGGGCGGGTCCTCACCGCCATGGTCACGCCCTTCACGGCGGACGGCGCACTCGACCTCGACGGCGCGCAGCGGCTCGCCACCCACCTGGTGGACGCAGGCAACGACGGCCTGATCATCAACGGCACCACCGGCGAGTCGCCCACCACCAGCGATGCGGAGAAATCGGATCTCGTACGGGCGGTGCTGGAAGCCGTCGGCGACCGCGCCCACATCGTGGCCGGAGTCGGCACCAACGACACCCACCACAGCATCGAACTGGCCCGCGCGGCGGAGCGCACCGGCGCACACGGCCTGCTCATCGTGACGCCGTACTACAACAAGCCCCCGCAGGAGGGCCTCTACCGGCACTTCACGGCTGTCGCCGACGCCACCGGCCTGCCGGTCATGCTCTACGACATCCCCGGCCGCAGCGGCGTCCCGATCAACACCGAGACGCTCGTCCGCCTCGCCGAGCACCCGCGCATCGTCGCCAACAAGGACGCCAAGGGCGACCTCGGCCGCGCCAGCTGGGCCATCGCCCGCTCCGGTCTCGCCTGGTACTCCGGCGACGACATGCTGAACCTGCCCCTGCTCTCCGTCGGCGCGGTCGGCTTCGTCTCCGTCGTCGGCCACGTGGTCACCCCCGAGCTGCGCGCCCTCGTCGAGGCGTACACCTCGGGCGACGTCCAGAAGGCCACCGAGATCCACCAGAAGCTGCTCCCGGTCTACACGGGCATGTTCCGCACGCAGGGCGTGATGACCACCAAGGCGGCGCTCGCCCTGCAGGGTCTGCCCGCCGGGCCCCTGCGCGCCCCCATGGTGGAGTGCGCGCCCGAGGAGATCGAGCAACTCAAGATCGATCTTGCCGCCGGCGGGGTACAGCTCTGACACCAGACTTCGCGCGGATCCCCGCGCATGTGCTTCACAACTGAATAAGCGGGCCACCGGTGCCCGCACCACCCCACAACGACAACTGCTCATGCACGAACGTCACGCGCGCCACGTGCCCTACCGGTACGTGGCGCGTGTGGTGAGGAGAGTCTTTTGAGTCATCCGCATCCTGAACTCGGCCCGCCCCCGCCGCTCCCCGAAGGCGGCCTGCGGGTCACCCCGCTCGGCGGCCTCGGCGAGATCGGCCGGAACATGACGGTCTTCGAGTACGGCGGCCGCCTGCTGATCGTCGACTGCGGAGTGCTCTTCCCTGAGGAGGAGCAGCCCGGAATCGACCTGATCCTGCCGGACTTCTCGTCCGTCAGGGACCGCCTCGACGACATCGAGGGCATCGTCCTCACGCACGGCCACGAGGACCATATCGGCGGCGTCCCCTTCCTCCTGCGCGAGAAGCCGGACATCCCGCTGATCGGCTCCAAGCTGACCCTCGCTCTCATCGAGGCCAAGCTCCAGGAGCACCGCATCCGCCCGTACACCCTCGAGGTGGCGGAGGGGCACCGCGAGCGCATCGGCCCGTTCGAATGCGAGTTCGTCGCGGTCAACCACTCCATCCCGGACGCACTGGCCGTGGCCATCCGCACCCCCGCGGGCATGGTGGTCCACACCGGCGACTTCAAGATGGACCAGCTCCCACTGGACAGCCGCCTCACCGACCTCCACGCATTCGCACGTCTGAGCGAGGAGGGCATCGACCTCCTCCTCTCGGACTCGACGAACGCCGAGGTTCCGGGCTTCACCCCGCACGAGCGGGACATCTCCAACGTCCTGCGCCAGGTCTTCGCGGGCGCCCGCAAGCGCATCATCGTCGCGAGCTTCGCCAGCCACGTGCACCGCATCCAGCAGATCCTGGACGCGGCGTACGAGTACGGCCGCCGGGTCGCCTTCGTCGGCCGCTCCATGGTCCGCAACATGGGCATCGCCCGGGACCTCGGCTACCTGAAGGTCCCGCCGGGCCTGGTCGTCGACGTCAAAACGCTCGACGACCTCCCGGACAACGAGGTGGTCCTGGTCTGCACGGGCTCCCAGGGCGAGCCCATGGCGGCCCTGTCCCGCATGGCCAACCGCGACCACCAGATCCGCATCGTCCAGGGCGACACGGTGATCCTGGCGTCGTCCCTGATCCCGGGCAACGAGAACGCGGTCTACCGCGTGATCAACGGCCTCACCCGCTGGGGCGCCAACGTGGTCCACAAGGGCAACGCCAAGGTCCACGTCTCGGGCCACGCCTCCGCGGGCGAGCTGCTGTACTTCTACAACATCTGCCGCCCGAGGAACCTGATGCCGGTCCACGGCGAATGGCGCCACCTGCGCGCCAACGCCGAGCTGGGCGCCCTGACCGGCGTCCCGCACGACCGCATCGTCATCGCCGAGGACGGCGTCGCCGTCGACCTCATCGAGGGCAAGGCCAAGATCTCCGGCAAGGTCCAGGCGGGTTACGTCTACGTCGACGGCCTCTCCGTCGGGGACGTGGGCGAGCCGGCCCTCAAGGACCGCAAGATCCTCGGTGACGAGGGCATCATCTCGGTCTTCGTGGTCATCGACTCGTCCACCGGAAAGATCACCGGCGGCCCGCACGTCCAGGCCCGCGGCTCCGGCATCGAGGACTCCGCCTTCGGCGATGTGATCCCCCGGATCACCGAGGTACTCGAACGCTCCGCGCAGGACGGCGTGGTCGAACCCCACCAGCTGCAGCAGCTCGTACGCCGCACGCTGGGCAAGTGGGTCTCGGACACGTACCGGCGCCGGCCGATGATCCTGCCTGTGGTGGTGGAGGTCTGACGACCCGTCGGGTCTGAGCCAGTGCCAACTGGGAGCGGGGCGCCTCGATTTGCATCGAGGCGCCCCGCTCCAGTAGGTTTACAACTCCTCCCGACGGGGCACCCGGGCCAACTCAGGCACCGAGGACATGCCCGGCCGGGGCGGGAAATCCGACTCAGAAACTTCTGATAAAGTCGGATGCGCCGGAAAGGGAAACGCGGAAGCGGGAACCTGGAAAGCACCGAGGAAATCGGATCGAGAAAAGATCTGATAGAGTCGGAAACGCAAGACCGAAGGGAAGCGCCCGGAGGAAAGCCCGAGAGGGTGAGTACAAAGGAAGCGACCGTTCCTTGAGAACTCAACAGCGTGCCAAAAGTCAACGCCAGATATGTTGATACCCCGTCCATCGGACAACCGATGGTCGAGGTTCCTTTGAAAAAACACAGCGAGGACGCTGTGAACGGTCGGGCTTATTCCGCCTGACTGTTCCGCTCTCGTGGTGTTGCACCGGATTACCGGTACACATTCACGGAGAGTTTGATCCTGGCTCAGGACGAACGCTGGCGGCGTGCTTAACACATGCAAGTCGAACGATGAACCACTTCGGTGGGGATTAGTGGCGAACGGGTGAGTAACACGTGGGCAATCTGCCCTGCACTCTGGGACAAG
>JJOH01000090.1 GCA_000696115.1 Streptomyces olindensis | reverse complement strand
ACGCCTCTAGTATGCAGACTCCCCTTGTCTATCAAACTCCTTCTGGCCTGTGGTCTCCTTTAGCTCTTTCAACCCCAGGCCAGAAGGAGTTTGATAGACAAGGGGAGTCTGCATCTCATTGTAAGCTTCCTGCATGTTCCTATATAATTGGCCAAGATTTGCATTTTTATCGATGCTTTTCTCGCTGTTGACACAAGTTTATACTAGACGCGT
>JJOH01000089.1 GCA_000696115.1 Streptomyces olindensis | reverse complement strand
CTGCATCTGCGACCCCAAAGCGGACTCGACGCGCCTTATCCTTCATGCCAAGGCGCAGGACACCGTGCTAAGCCTCGCCGCCGAGTCGGGATCGGTCGAAGACCTCGAGCTCAGTCAGGTGCTCAAGACCGGATACAAGGGCATCAAGTGCGTCGAATCGGGCGGACCGGAGCCGGGTGTCGGCTGCGCCGGTCGCGGCGTCATCACCTCGATNAATTTCCTCGAGGAAAACGGCGCCTACGACGACGTCGANTACTGTTTCCTATGACGTGCTCGGCGACGTNGTGTGTGGCGGTTTCGCCATGCCGATCCGCGAGNNCAAGGCGCAGGAAATCTACATCGTCATGTCCGGCGAAATGATGGCCATTGACTGTAGC
>JJOH01000088.1 GCA_000696115.1 Streptomyces olindensis | reverse complement strand
ACGCGTAGACTTGGACCACAGAGGACAAGCAGTGCTAGTTGACAGTGGTGAAGCGTCCAGCTTGTGGATTGTAGACATCAGCACGAGCAGGGTTGTCGATGTTCTGCCTTAGTCTAGCGGAGCAGATGGTTTCTTCAATTCCGTTCATGCGAGGACCACCGCATTGTCCTTGCTCTTGTCTCTCCTCACGCTCCTCTTGTTCTTGTGAGAGTGGTGGCCTCACAACCCTAAGCCCCTGGTCAATGTTAACTATGTGGCCTCTTTGGTCCTCTTGTCCCTGAAGCTTCCTTGCTGTCTCCCTGTCTACGCCGAATGCCTCCGCCAACAACTCTTGTTCAAAGCCGCTGAACACATTTCCAGANTNNANTCGTTCCCTGCGGGCTCCTTCTTGTTGTCCCTGTTGTCGTTCTCCTTGTTGTGGGTTTCCAGCTATGAAGAATCTTCTTGAAGTTTGATCGAGCTGGTTAGCACTGTTACCGGTATCCTCGAAACCAACAAGAACGAGCTCCTCATTTCCTTCGTTATAAGCCCAGTGAGCAGCTCCAGCAGGGAAGGCAATAATGTCACCCTGTCTGAACTGTCCAATCTTCTGGTGATGATCTTGGAACCTTGATCCTGCACCCCTTTCACCTTGCTGAAATTGCTGTGACGACTGGAAAGTTTCAGGGCATCCAGAATTCATGATGCCAAAAAATCCCCTACCTTGTTCAACATAGGCAAGGAGAGGAGC
>JJOH01000087.1 GCA_000696115.1 Streptomyces olindensis | reverse complement strand
TCCAAGGAGCATTAGGGGAAATCACATGTGAAAACTTGCCAACAAATGTTTGCTCTTTTTCGATCTCATCATCTGCCAAGAGATGTTATTAGAGAACTCAGCAAATGAAGTTGGAAAAATGGAGTATCAATGCAAGACATCAGAGGTTATGGTTGGAAACATAAGAGAATATATTGAGACAGATGAATGTGTTAATGCATGTGGTGTTGATAGAAACTCTGTTGGGATTTCATCTGATGCTTTGCTTGAACCTCTATTTACTGCAAAACTTTGTTCACGTCCTTGTTATCAGAATTGTCCCAACATTGTTGATCTTTACTTCAATTTGGCTGCTGGAGAAGGAGTGTATTTGCCAGATTTATGCAACGAAACAGAGAACCAACACTAGACGCGT
>JJOH01000086.1 GCA_000696115.1 Streptomyces olindensis | reverse complement strand
ACGAGTAGACTATTTCTATTTTCAATATTTGATACATACCATAGGTACAAATCACGAGGCCAAGGCACCTATAGAATTTGACATAAGGAAAATTTATTTCTAGTTTACTCCATTATTTTTTCCAATTTCTATTGCTAGCTCGCTTATGTATACTTAGATCATGCACGACTCTGAGAACATGTCTCTCTTTAAGGCTTCAAGAGGGGACTGCCTTCCTTGATCAACACAAAAATACTGCCAGCATCTCCTCTGGAAATCCTAAGCTCAGCATCCAAGTATGTTGTCAGCAACCATGATTGTGCATAGCTGTTGGAAATAGGAAACTTGATTGGTGGTTGACTTGAAATGGACTTGGCTACTGAGGTAGCTGTGTCCTGGACTGAAGTAATCAAGCCTTTGAAGGGGCTAAGATCAATCTTTTGTCCCA
>JJOH01000085.1 GCA_000696115.1 Streptomyces olindensis | reverse complement strand
GGTCGCTAGAGTTGCTCTCCAGAGAGATGACGTTGAACTAGTTGCGGTGAATGATCCATTTATCTCTACTGATTACATGACATACATGTTTAAGTATGATACAGTACATGGACAATGGAAGCACCACGAGCTTAAGGTCCAAGACGAGAAGACTCTTCTCTTTGGTGAGAAATCTGTAAGAGTCTTTGGAATCAGGAATCCAGAAGAAATCCCATGGGCTGAAGCTGGTGCTGACTTCGTTGTTGAATCAACTGGTGTCTTCACTGACATGGACAAGGCGGCTGCTCACTTGAAGGGTGGTGCCAAGAAGGTTGTGATCTCTGCTCCTAGCAAAGATGCCCCCATGTTTGTTGTGGGTGTCAACGAGAATGAGTACAAGCCAGACTTGGACATTGTCTCCAATGCTAGTTGTACTACTAACTGCAGTCTACTCGT
>JJOH01000084.1 GCA_000696115.1 Streptomyces olindensis | reverse complement strand
GGTTACTGGTGGAGTTGGAGATGTTTATGGAGAGGATAGTGCTACTGAAGATCAGTCCATCACTCCTTGGACTCTATCTGTTGCTAGTGGTTTCTCATTGTTGCGTAACCCACACTACAATAAAGGCCTTGCTTTCTCTGAGAGAGAGAGAGACACCCACTATTTGCGTGGTCTTCTTCCTCCTGTCGTAATTACTCATGACCTTCAGGTCAAGAAAATGATGAACAGCATCCGTAAGTATGATGTACCACTTCAAAGATACATGGCCATGATGGATCTTCAGGAAATGAATGAAAGGCTATTCTACAAGCTTCTTATTGACAATGTTGAGGAGCTGCTTCCTATAGTTTACACTCCAACGGTAGGTGAAGCATGCCAGAAATATGGTAGCATCTTCAGGCGTCCTCAAGGTCTTTTTATCAGCCTGAAAGAAGAAGGCACTAGACGCGT
>JJOH01000083.1 GCA_000696115.1 Streptomyces olindensis | reverse complement strand
ACGCGTAGACTGGTGCTTATACCTTTACTGACAAGTCCACAGCCTCAGTTGCCCCATCAAGGCTATTCAAAGCTTTGGTTATTGATTTTAACAACCTTGTATCTAAATTGGCACCTGATGTTAAGAGTATTGAGAATGTTGAAGGTGATGGTGGTGCTGGAACCATCAAGAAGATGACCTTTGTCGAAGGTGGTCCAATAAAGTACATGAAGCACAAGATTCATGTGNTTGACGAAAAGAATTTAGTAACAAAATATTCACTTATCGAAAGTGATGTTCTTGAAAACAAAGCAGAATCAGTTGATTATGATGGAAAATTTGAAGCTTCTGCAGATGGAGGATGTGTTTGCACCACAGTAACTGTGTACNACACAAAAGGTGATTATGTTGTTACTGAGGAAGAACACAATGTGCACAAAGAGAAAGCCAATGACCTTCTCAAGAGTCTACTCGTAGCAGTACCTCCTCGCCAATCCTTCTGTCTATGTTTAAGCCAATGACCTTGTTGTGATGTTATATATTTAAATAATTATAAGTGTGTCATGTTTAAGAAGTTTAAAGTTTTAGATGA
>JJOH01000082.1 GCA_000696115.1 Streptomyces olindensis | reverse complement strand
AAACTATCAAAAGCCACACTTATTTATCACTCCAAATAGCATTGGAATACATGGAGACACTATCCATACTGCTCCAATTTATTTTCTTGGGGCTACCTAGTAGATATACGTAAACACTCGATGCGAATAGATTTTCTAGTTTCCTCAACCAACTTGGGGAGTTTGTACAACAACATCTAAGACATTAACAAAGAGACGAACTCGATCACATCTAAAATCTTGTGTAACTGGAGAACCATTCAGTACACTTGGAACATTTGTTAGCTTTGGATTTTCCTTCTGAATTGTTCGTCTTGCTAACCCAGCTGGTACCCCAAGAAGTTCTGGCCACTTGTCCTTTTTCACTCCTGGACAACTAGACTGAGAAACGTCAAGTTGGAAGACATCAATTTCCAATTCTCGAGCAGTGAGAGGTTGAAATAGTGATGCAAGAAGCAAGAAAGCAACAAAATACTAGACGCGT
>JJOH01000081.1 GCA_000696115.1 Streptomyces olindensis | reverse complement strand
ACGCGTCTAGTGAGGATTACGAGGGTGCCACCGAGGCAAATGCCTGGAGGCTTCTTGCTGAGGTCTCACTCTCCGAAGTGAGGTTCCAAGAGGTTACTGCTCTCATCTTTGAAGCCATTGGTCTCAGTGTTGAAGAGAATGAGCACGCCCCTGAAGGTTCTCCTGAGGATCTAGATGTCACACCACCTCAGCCCATGGAGGAAATCGATGGTCTCAGCACCCACACTACCATGGTTCCCGTCTAGGGCTTCCCATGGCCAAGCTCTGGTGTTGTTCCCGTCTTTATCTCTCTCTTTGCTGGCTGCCCTTGTGAAATATCACTAAATAAGGCAAAGCCATGTTGTGTTGATGAATTTGGTCTGTTCTTCTATGAATTGAAACCTTGTTTCTTATTGCTTTTAGGTTGGTCTGTGAATTGACCTTTGGTACGACGTTTGTTGTTCTTAATTCTAAGACTATTATTT
>JJOH01000080.1 GCA_000696115.1 Streptomyces olindensis | reverse complement strand
AGCAGTAGTTGTAGTTGTACTAGCCGTGGTACAACTAGCAATGGTTGCTCGGGGCGCAGTCACTTGNGGCCCAAGTGGATGCTAATTTGGCACCCTGTGTTCCCNTTCCTGACACAAGGGTGGNGAACCCCGGTGCANCCTGCTGCAGNGGGGTGAAAACCNTNAATNGTTTNGCTNAGTCGACTGATGAGAGGAGGACTACTTGCAACTGTGNTAAGGCTGCAGCAAATCGATACCCCAACCTTAAAGATGATGCTGCGCAGTCTCTCCCTAGCAAGTGTGGTGTATCCCTCAACGTTCCTATCTCTAGGACCATCAACTGTGACACAATAAGTTAAATTGAGCTGCGTGGTTCCGGGAATAATGCCATTAATGGAGATTCAAAATGCTGTTTAGTTTACTTTGTTTCATATGATATGTATTAAATAAACCAAGGGTTGTTAAACCCTTTGAACGTTGTAAAATACTCGATTACTACACCGTAATTTGAGTATTTTTACTATTTAGTGAATGTATTCTGTAGTCTACTCGT
>JJOH01000079.1 GCA_000696115.1 Streptomyces olindensis | reverse complement strand
TCAGGAGGTTGAGAACTGCNTGTGAGAGGGCAAAGAGGACNCTTTCATCCACTGCTCAGACCACNATTGANATTGANTCTNTNTANGNGNNTAGTCGATTTCTATTCCACCATTACCCGTGCTAGATTTGAAGAGCTTAACATGGATCTGTTCAGGAAGTGTATGGAACCAGTTGAGAAGTGTTTGAGAGATGCTAAGATGGACAAGAGCACTATCCATGATGTTGTACTTGTTGGTGGCTCCACTAGAATTCCCAAAGGTTCAGCAACTCCTGCAAGACTTTTTCAATGGGAAGGAGCTCTGCAAGAGCATTAACCCTGATGANGCNGTTGCTTATGGTGCTGCTGTACAAGCTGCAATTTTGAGTGGTGAAGGTAACGAAAAGGTGCAAGACCTGTTGCTGTTGGATGTTACCCCTCTTTCCCTTGGTCTGGAAACTGCTGGTGGTGTCATGACTGTCTTAGTCTACTCGT
>JJOH01000078.1 GCA_000696115.1 Streptomyces olindensis | reverse complement strand
GGGCCTCGATAATGCAGGGAAAACCACCTTGCTCCATATGTTGAAGGACGAGAGATTGGTTCAACATCAGCCAACACAATACCCAACGTCAGAGGAGCTTAGTATTGGTAAGATCAAGTTCAAAGCGTTTTGATTTGGGTGGGCATCAGATTGCTCGTCGTGTTTGGAAAGATTATTATGCTAAGGTGGATGCTGTTGTATACTTGGTGGATTCCTATGACAAAGAAAGGTTCGCCGAGTCTAAGAAAGAGCTGGATGCTCTCCTATCTGATGAGTCCTTGGCCACTGTTCCGTTTCTTATATTGGGTAACAAGATAGACATCCCTTATGCTGCCTCGGAAGATGAACTGCGTTACCATTTGGGGCTAACAGGCGTCACCACTGGCAAGGGGAAGGTAAACCTGGCAGACTCCAATGTCCGTCCACTCGAGGTGTTCATGTGCAGCATAGTCCGGAAAATGGGTTATGGGGAAGACTAGACGCGT
>JJOH01000077.1 GCA_000696115.1 Streptomyces olindensis | reverse complement strand
CATCTTGTGTTGAGGCTAAGGGGAGGTATGCAGATTTTTTGTGAAGACCTTGACTGGGAAGACCATCACTTTGGAGGTGGAGAGTTCTGATACTATCGACAATGTGAAGACTAAGATTCAGGACAAGGAGGGCATTCCCCCAGACCAGCAGAGGCTGATCTTTGCAGGGAAGCAGCTCGAAGATGGAAGGACTCTGGCGGACTACAACATCCAAAAGGAGTCTACTTTGCACCTTGTCCTCCGTCTCCGTGGTGGTTTCTGAAAGGGTCTGCTGTTGTTGGCGTCTGGGTCATTTGCTGCTGTTGCTTTGTTGCGTTCATGAACTAGTCTATTTTCTTTTTATCTTGTAATGTGTCTTAAGAGAGTCAAGAATTACTCGTGAACTCTCATGTTTCTGTTTTAGTGAATAATTATGCTAAAGATTTGAGGTTTAAAACTGTTCGGCCTTGGAACTTTTTCTTGTTTGCAATCTATACTAGACGCGT
>JJOH01000076.1 GCA_000696115.1 Streptomyces olindensis | reverse complement strand
ACGAGTAGACTGCCTTCTTCACAATCGCGAAGTTTTGAGGCACAACGATTAGTTGCCCTTGCCTAACCTCATCATCGAACACGGACCTTCCTGCATTCCCTACCACTTGGAACCGACCGCTTCCACGTATGATGTAGATGACTGAGTGAGCATTCATGTTCCAGTGTGGCGCCACGATAGCATTCCTATAGAGGGTACCCCTCTCCGCGCTGAGCTGGAGATAGTTAAGGACAGGTAGAGTGTTGCTATTGGCCGTGGCTATACGTCCACCACGTGGATTGTACACATCAGTCCTAGTAGGATGACCAATGTTTTGCCTCAACTTCATTGTGCAAAAAGTTTGTTCCAATCCATTAAGAGGATATCCTCTTTTTCTACCACATTCGCCTTGTTCTTGTTCTTGTTCTTGTTCTTGTTCTTGTTCTTCTGATTCTTCTGGGATGAGGAACCGTAGGTTCTCAGCCGCGAATGATGGCAGTCTACTCGT
>JJOH01000075.1 GCA_000696115.1 Streptomyces olindensis | reverse complement strand
AGATTCAAAAATATTATTATGGCTGGCTTTTCCAAAGTAGTTGCAACTATTTTTCTTATAGATGTTGCTGGTTTTTGCTACTGATATGATGGCGGAGGCAAAGATCTGCGAGGCGTTGAGCGGCAACTTCAAGGGGTTGTGCCTTAGTAGCCGCGATTGTGGTAATGTTTGCCGTAGAGAGGGATTTACCGATGGCTCTTGCATTGGATTCCGTCTTCAATGCTTCTGCACGAAGCCCTGTGCTTAATTAACTCTTGAGAGGTGAAAGTCTGGATGGATAGATTGAAAAAAGATAAATTACTATGAATTAATGAGTATTTTATAGTTTGTTGTTGTGCTTTTATTTGTCATGAAATAAAGACCATTTGGATTAATGGTTGCTATGGAAAAAAAAGTTGTTGTCAACTTTTGATTGTAAGTTTTTTGTTTGGAAGGTTGTTATCTAAAGTATTGTATCGTGTTGTTAGTTTAAATATTTATGTTGATTGTTAGTT
>JJOH01000073.1 GCA_000696115.1 Streptomyces olindensis | reverse complement strand
GGCGCGGTTCCTGGATCGGTAATAATCGGCTATGTGGCGGTTTAGGAGGGCATGCTGTTGTGGGGACCCGGCGAAAAGTTCAAGTGGCAGAGTGGCACCAATCGGGATGGCGTTCAAAGTATACCTGGGCAAGATTTCGGGTACAGGAGAAGCAGCTTCTCATCCAAAGCGGCAAGTTGGACACTCTGCGACCCTCGGTAAGTGCGCACGATCGGAGCTGGGACGGAGCAAGTGTCATTGGCGATGGAGGGGCAGGCGCATCGAGGCTTGTGAACTGTGGGCATGCGAGTGCGAAGGGAGTCGTCTCGAGTGGTGAGGATGAGAGGTTCATCCTCTAGCGGGAAGAAGTTCAGCGCGTCATCAATGGCTTGCTGCTGGTAGGAAGCGCGGCGGGCAGCTGAATCGAGGCGCCTCTGGTGGTTGTCCCGCATCCCGCGGGACAGCCACCCGAGGTACCAGGGGGCTTTAGGGGTGGTTGTGGTCGACATCACGTCGGCACTAGACGCGT
>JJOH01000072.1 GCA_000696115.1 Streptomyces olindensis | reverse complement strand
ACTGGTCACTTGATCTACAAGCTTGGTGGTATTGACAAGCGTGTCATCGAAAAGATTCGAGAAAGAAGCAGCTGAGATGAACAAGAGGTCCTTCAAGTATGCTTGGGTGCTTGACAAGCTGAAGGGCAGAGCGTGAACGTGGTATTACCATTGATATTGCCTTGTGGAAGTTCGAGACCACAAAGTACTACTGCACTGTCATTGATGCCCCTGGACACAGGGATTTTATCAAGAACATGATTACTGGTACCTCCCAGGCTGACTGTGCTGTCCTCATTATTGACTCCACCACTGGTGGTTTTGAAGCTGGTATCTCCAAGGATGGACAGACCCGTGAGCACGCATTGCTTGCTTTCACCCTCGGTGTCAAGCAAATGATTTGCTGCTGTAACAAGATGGATGCTACCACCCCCAAATACTCCAAGGCCAGGTATGATGAANNNGTNNAGTGAAGTTTCTTCCTACCTCAAGAAGGTTGGGTACAACCCTGACAAAATCCCCAGTCTACTCGT
>JJOH01000071.1 GCA_000696115.1 Streptomyces olindensis | reverse complement strand
GAAGAATACTTTAATGCAGCTATACGTATCAATAATAAGATTAAAAAGGGAAACTTGTTCTATTACTTGAAAACAAGTGGTATTATTGCGTGTGAGAGCTTGACTTTTACTCGATATGAAATTATTAATGCTGTCCAGAAGGTGTTTCCTACTGCGCCGCTGCCTCGTGTTTACCTCAGGTGTCTTCCAAATAGCAAAGACCCGAAGGTTGGTCACTTGAGTGAAGTTGTCCTGTGCACTGATTTGGACGGTAATGGCTTCATTTCATGCCCTGATATTTCAACAACTTGTGACCCATATAACAAGATTATGCTCCCTCAAAGCACAACATCACAAGGACTCCAGGAAGAAATAGATGAGACACATCCTGAGTTTGAACTATCATGGGCTAAATATATATTTAGCAAATAAATTAGTAAAAAAGCAGTCCGATACACTTGATTTTACTATGTGCAGAGTTCAAGAAAAAATCGGATCAGAAGCAATTGAGATTAATGCCTGGCCAGTCTACTCGT
>JJOH01000070.1 GCA_000696115.1 Streptomyces olindensis | reverse complement strand
CATCGATGGACTTGACCAGCACGTAAACAACGAGCTTTTCATTTTTATCTCTGTTGACGAAGTAAATTGTCGCACCAGCCGGCACTCTCATTACATGCGCCTTCTCCAAGGTGAAGTAGTACTTTGCATCTTGTTCTGCTATACTAATTATTCCTTGCCCTTTAGCCACAACATATATGGTTTCACCGTCACAGTGATTAGGCACCATGAAAGATTGAGGCTCAAATTCAAGGACCGCAACACGGTATTTTTCTATTCCTCGGAAAAGTTCAGATCTTTGAGTGAATTTCTCGACGATGCGCAAATGACCTTGACCTGTTCTAAATGGAGACCTGAACCTTTGAGATTCGAATAAGTAGGGATTATTCTCTTCTCTTTTTTGTGGGTTAGAATCTTCTTCTCCAGAGTCCTGGCCGGGCCGTTGTTCTTTGTCTCTCTCTTGTCGACAACTGTCTGCACACGGTCTGAAATCTCCAGCGCGTGTATGTGTCCCGCACCACTGTATGCACTAGTCTACTCGT
>JJOH01000069.1 GCA_000696115.1 Streptomyces olindensis | reverse complement strand
GGAAAGTATTAGCAAGAAAATGGAGAAGAAGAAAATGATGACAGTGGCAGCCATGGCTATGGTGCTCATCGTCCTTTTATCAGCCAACATGGGACGCCGTCGGTGTCGCTGCTCAGGGTGTCAATTGTTATGACAGTTGTAACACTGGCTGCGTTGGTCTCCCACCGAAGAAGTACCAAGCTTGCGATAAGAAGTGCCACAAAAGGTGTGGAGACGAAGCTGGCAAAATTGATGGAAACCTGGATTGAAAGTTATGAATAGAAAGCTATTGAGGCTATTATTGTGTAGAGTTCCACAATAATAATTCTCTCTCAGATATAATAATTTCTTCATAGTTTGGGAAAATAAACGTTACTTGTACGTGTATGTTTGGTTACTACTATGACTTCTTCTTGTGATTTATAGATGCATTGTATGATGATAAAACTATGTACTATTTGGAATTATAATTGCCACTCAAATCGGTTCTTATTCATGTTATATTTATTACCAACAGACTTATAATAAATTAAATAGTCTACTCGT
>JJOH01000068.1 GCA_000696115.1 Streptomyces olindensis | reverse complement strand
CAATATTCTTGTACTGAATCCATAACCCAGAATGCTTCTAAAAGACTGACCCCTTCCTATAGATTCATGTCTCACAATAAGCTACAAACTCATGATTATGTATCACAATTTCACTTTCCGGGGACAAAGTTGGTCGCGTAAGCCCAGGCGTTGTTGTTAACTGGGTCAGCAAGGTGGTCTGCAAGGTTCTCCAATGGACCCTTTCCGGTTACGATAGCTTGAACAAAGAACCCAAACATGGAGAACATAGCGAGTCTACCGTTCTTGATCTCCTTCACCTTGAGCTCAGCGAAAGCCTCAGGGTCATCGGCAAGTCCTAAGGGATCAAAGCTACCACCAGGGTAAAGTGGATCAACAACCTCACCAAGAGGTCCACCCGCAATACGATAACCTTCAACAGCACCCATCAAGACAACTTGACAAGCCCAGACTAGCTAAGATACTTTGTGCATGAACCAAACTAGGGTTTCCCAAATAGTCAAGTACCACCTTCACTAGAAGATTTGTGAACCAGCTTTGAACCATACAGCTTCACCGAACACTAGACGCGT
>JJOH01000067.1 GCA_000696115.1 Streptomyces olindensis | reverse complement strand
ACGCGTCTAGTCTCAAAATTGCAATCTTTCTTGTTATTAAAAAAATATTTGCAATATTTTTTAGTATTTCCAAAGAGACTATGGCTCGTTCCATTTACTTCATGGCATTTCTTGTCTTGGCAATGACACTCTTTGTTGCTTATGGGGTGCAAGGCAAGGAAATTTGCTGTAAAGAGCTGACAAAACCTGTTAAATGTTCTAGTGACCCTCTATGTCAAAAACTCTGTATGGAGAAGGAGAAATATGAAGATGGTCATTGTTTCACAATCCTAAGCAAGTGCTTATGCATGAAGAGATGTAATGCTAAAACTCTCGCAACAGAATTGCTTGCTTGAAGAAGAGTTCCTCAAGCAGTAATTAAGTTTGATTATGGATTTAGTGTCACACAAAATTAAATAAAGTGTTGCCTTTCTTAAAAGGGTAACTTATAATGTTGTATTCTTGGTGTATAGTAGCCATTTGACACATTAAATTAAAGTTGTGACACATCAATCCTTCATGTATCTTCTATTAAGTTTGTGTGTTTTAATGAAAAGAGATCGTTTACGGTCTATATGTATGAAATGCGTTCA
>JJOH01000066.1 GCA_000696115.1 Streptomyces olindensis | reverse complement strand
CAATATGTAAAACAAGAATAACAAAATAAAACAACAAGCAATTATTTAAACGATCCATATGGATATCAATATAGATCCATATTTTCCTATAAACTCCAGTTACTGCACCATTAGATTACTATCACATAGCATAGTACTGCTGGATTTATTTTCCTTTTAACACATGAAGCTTAATTCAAATATTCATGATCAGACATCAGTTGGAAGTTCCAATTTGGAATCAAAGGCCGGTTGGTCTTCGAGATCACCATACGGACGTTGTCCTCTCCAATTACCTGGTGGATCATAATTGCAAGTTATAAAATACCACCCATTGTTGCACCGAACCCTAGCACAACCAAGACGTACTGAGTTACGCCAGACTACCTGAGTATAGTGTCCACATACTTTTCCTGGTGCACAAGAATTTGAATTATAATTGTACCATTGCTTTTCATTGACCCACATCTTCACGGCACCAGCCGCGTTGAGCTGGGGGAAAGCGGCTGCTAGGTTTTCCCCGTAAGGGCCACCAGAGTGTTGCATCCTGCAGTCTCCAATTCTTTGATTGGCGTAATTTTGGGCAAAGGCTGCTAGCCACTAGACGCGT
>JJOH01000065.1 GCA_000696115.1 Streptomyces olindensis | reverse complement strand
TGAAACCTTTGGCCTTGAATCATACCCACAAGGACGATGTGGAAGACAAGCTGGTGGTACAAAATGTCCTACTGGAGCATGTTGTAGTATATCTGGTTGGTGTGGAACCACATCAGACTATTGTACTCCTAGAAAGTGTCAAAGTCAATGTGTTTTTCCACCCCCACCATCATATCCAGAAGGACGATGCGGAGAACAAACTTCTTTTAAAAGATCATGTCCTTCTGGACAGTGTTGCAGTATAGCTGGTTGGTGTGGAAGCACAGGAGCCTATTGTAATCCTGGTTGGTGTCAAAGTCAGTGCAAAACTATAACCTCGCCCACCAAGAATCGCATGAGAGGCATTGAAAGCTTCCTGCTCAATGCTCTCTAGATGCTTGCTACCTTCTATATTCCCTAGAGGATGTACTTTTACTCCTCTTTTGGGACTGGTTTATGTGTTTGATTATTAACGTGTGTATTATTAATGCATATTCCTCAGAACTCACTTGTGAGATTTTACTGGGTATGTTTTTACTATAATTATAATGCATATCTAATGCATTACTTATCAATAAAACAAATAAAGGACTTTTGTGTAAATTAAAAACAGTCTACTCGT
>JJOH01000064.1 GCA_000696115.1 Streptomyces olindensis | reverse complement strand
GAAGTTTGGAGGGCTCCGAGATGGTTACTACATTCATGGGCAATGTGCAATTATCATGTTTGATGTAACGGCCCGTTTGACCTACAAGAATGTTCCTACATGGCATAGAGATCTTTGCAGGGTTTGTGAAAACATCCCCATTGTTCTCTGTGGAAACAAAGTGGATGTCAAGAACAGGCAGGTTAAGGCAAAGCAAGTGACCTTCCACAGGAAGAAAAATTTGCAGTACNANNAGACTCTCGGCAAAGAGTAACTACAACTTTGAGAAGCCTTTTCTGTACCTTGCTAGAAAGCTTGCTGGGGATGGAAATCTTCACTTTGTGGAATCACCTGCACTTGCTCCCCCAGAAGTACAAATTGACTTAACTGCACAGGCACAGCATGAAAAGGAGCTTGCTGAAGCTGCTATTCAGCCACTTCCTGATGATGATGATGAAGTATTTGAATAGAAGGCCTAGCTCAGTGCCGATCAGTTTCACCATTGCACCTTTTCTTATTCTTCGTCCTTAAATTTTCTATATCTGTCTTCTGTCTTTGTTGTTTTGAGGTATTTGTTTGCTTGCTTTCCTTGTATTACAAATTGGTTACTAGATATGTTTGTCTGAGACCATATGAGGATGTGGTTTATTA
>JJOH01000063.1 GCA_000696115.1 Streptomyces olindensis | reverse complement strand
ACGAGTAGACTCTCCATTTCCGTAGGCCCCGATTGGTTTTGCAAGAATGTGCTTCATTGCCTTCACTCCCAGTGGGTTGTTCTTGCTAATTGAGCAGGTGCCTTCATAAACGTTGCAGACAGGATAGTCGTGTGGGCAACAACTGTAGTGGTCTTCACAGCAAATAGCTCCTTCAAGTGGGCAGCATCCCCAAGAGAAGCAAGTCCTACGTGACTCAAAGATACAACAGCAAGTGCTGCCTTCAGCGCATGTAGCATAATCATCACAGACTGTAGGTGGCTTGACTGGAGTCGGAGGAGATGGACCGGGGTTAGGAGGATTTGGGCCAGACTTTACTGGATATGAAGGCTCTATGGCTAACCCACACTTGCCTTGACGGCTGGCAATGTTACGTTCCATTTTGAGGTAGCCCTTCTCTCCCCAGCTAGCGCCCCACGAGTTCCTCACAATCCAATAATCCATACCATTCTCAGTACCATATCCAACAGCAACCACACCATGATCCACTGCAGTACCACATCTTCCAGTAAAGATACCCGATTTGTAGTGCTGGAAGTCTTTACCACCAGCTTCAACAGCAATGCTCACAGGTTGATGTACAAGAGCCTTTTGTAGCGCCCTTTCATTGTTCTCAGGAACATCTTCATACTAGACGCGT
>JJOH01000062.1 GCA_000696115.1 Streptomyces olindensis | reverse complement strand
ACGAGTAGACTATAGCAGTAGCTTTAAGCTAAGCACTTAATTTTCAGCAATGGCTTCTTCAGTGATGTCCACAGCAACTGTTGCCACCGGCGCCAAATGCTGCACAAGCCAGCATGATTGCATCCTTCAATGGCCTTAAATCCGCAGCCTCTTTCCCTGTTACAAGAAAGCAAGACCTTGACATCACCTCCATTGCTAGCAATGGTGGAAGAGTCCAATGCATGCTGGTATGGCCACCAATTAACAAGAAGAAGTACGAGACTCTTTCATACCTTCCTGATTTGTCCGACGAGCAATTGCTCAAGGAAATTGAGTACCTTTTGCAAAAGGGATGGGTTCCTTGTTTGGAATTCGAGACTGAGCACGGATTTGTGTACCGTGAGCACCACAGGTCACCTGGATACTACGATGGCAGGTACTGGACCATGTGGAAGTTGCCCATGTTCGGGTGTACTGATGCTACCCAGGTCTTGAATGAAGTCCAGGAGGCAAAGAAGGCTTACCCACAGGCCTGGATCCGTATCATCGGATTTGACAACGTTCGTCAAGTGCAGTGTATCAGTTTCATCGCCTACAAGCCCGAAGGCTACTAAATTCTCCATGTTTAATGTATAACTTGGCCCTATATCTTTAAGGGAAGCTCGTTTAAATCCAGTCTACTCGT
>JJOH01000061.1 GCA_000696115.1 Streptomyces olindensis | reverse complement strand
ACGCGTCTAGTATTTGATAGTACCTTACTACATGGATAACCGTGGTAATTCCTAGAGCTAATACATGCTAAAAACCTCGACTTCGGAAGGGGTGTATTTATTAGATAAAAAACCAATGCCCTTCGGGGCTCCTTGGTGAATCATAATAACTTAACGAATCGCATGGCCTTGCGCCGGCGATGGTTCATTCAAATTTCTGCCCTATCAACTTTCGATGGTAGGATAGTGGCCTACCATGGTATCAACGGGTAACGGGGAATTAGGGTTCGACTCCGGAGAGGGAGCCTGAGAAACGGCTACCACATCCAAGGAAGGCAGCAGGCGCGCAAATTACCCAATCCCGACACGGGGAGGTAGTGACAATAAATACTGATACAGGGCTCTTTTGGGTCTTGTAATTGGAATGAGTACAATTTAAATCCCTTAACGAGGAACAATTGGAGGGCAAGTCTGGTGCCAGCAGCCGCGGTAATTCCAGCTCCAATAGCGTATATTAAAGTTGTTGCAGTTAAAAAGCTCGTAGTTGAAACCTTGGGCCTGGCTGGCCGGTCCGCCTCACCGCGTGTACTGGTCCGGCCGGGCCTTTCCTTCTGGGGAACCTCATGCCCTTCACTGGGCGTGCTGGGGAACCAGGACTTTTACTTTGAAAAAATTAGAGTGTTCAAAGCAGGCCTTTGCTCGAATACATTAGCATGGAATAATAGAATAGGACGNGTGGTTCTATTTTGTTGGTTTCACTAGACGCGTAATGATTAATAGGGATAGTCGGGGGCATCAGTATTCAATCGTCAGAGGTGAAATTCTTGGAT
>JJOH01000060.1 GCA_000696115.1 Streptomyces olindensis | reverse complement strand
ACGCGTCTAGTTTTGCTTATTAGTGCTACTAATTAGCATCTGGGTGACCAACACAGGAGCTTTTGCAAAGCAGTGTGGCAGTGAAGCTGAAGATGATGTTGGTGGTGCCAGTAATGACATGGTGGGACAATCAGCAAATAATGTGAGAGCAACATATCATTTCGTATAATCCACAGAACATTGGGTGGGATTATATAAGGGCTAGCGTTTACTGTGCAACTTGGGATGCTAATAAGCCATTGGCATGGCGGAGAAAGTATGGCTGGACTGCTTTCTGTGGTCCTTCTGGTCCTCAAGGTCAACCTTCCTGCGGAAGATGCTTGCGGGTGACAAATACTAGGACACGGGCTCAGGCAACTGTGAGAATCGTGGACAGATGCAGTAATGGAGGGCTAGATTTGGACGTCAATGTTTTCCGTCGACTAGATACTGATGGAGAGGGAAACAGGCGAGGCCATCTCATTGTCAATTACCAGTTCGTGAACTGTGGTAACGACCTCGATGTTCCTCTGCTTTCTGTTGTTGACAAAGAATAAACATAAACCAGAATATGGCAAAGCAGTACTAGTGTTTCCTGAAAGTGATTGTAATGTGTCAGCACACAGCCCTGATAAAGTATGTAAGCTCTTTTGGCACACCTCAGGTGCTTCTTGGGCAGTATAAGCAGAATAAATATGGGGCACTAGACGCGT
>JJOH01000059.1 GCA_000696115.1 Streptomyces olindensis | reverse complement strand
ACGAGTAGACTCCAACGCTCAACAACCAGAGATGGCTAAGGTTCAAAGTGAGGAAGAGAAATTGAAGTATTTGGAATTTTTGCAAGTGGCGATGATTCATGCGGCGCTCTATGTTGCAAAGGTGTATGGTTACGCTAAGGAGAATTCTGGTCCGTTGAAGCCTGGTGTTCAGTCTGTTGAAGGCACCGTCAAGACTGTGGTTGGCCCTGTTTATGATAAATTTCATGATGTTCCTGTTGAGGTGCTAAAGTTTGTTGATCGCAAGGTTGATCAGTCTGTTCGTAAGATTGAGACTCGTGTTCCTCCTATGGTCAAGCAAGCTCCTGCAGCTGCTCGCTCTGTTGCAGCTGATGTCAAGAGTGCTGGTGTGATGGGAGCTGCATCAGGACTTGCTAAGACGGTCTATGCTAAGTATGAGCCCACAGCCAAGGGACTTTACACCAAGTACGAGCCAATTGCCGAGCAATATGCTGCGTCAGCTTGGCTTTCTCTCAACAAAATTCCCATGGTTCCTAAAGTGACTCAAGCAGTTGCTCCAACAGCTGCTTACTATTCTGAGAAATACAATGTGATGGTTCAGCAAACAGCAGATAAGGGTTACAAGGTTGCTTCGTTTCTTCCATTTGTGCCTACTGAGAAGATTGCTAAGGTGTTCGGTACTCAGCCTGTGGCTTCCAACTAGAAAGGAGTCTACGCGT
>JJOH01000058.1 GCA_000696115.1 Streptomyces olindensis | reverse complement strand
ACGAGTAGACTGTCAATTCACTATGGCTGACCGTACTCAATATCCACACCAAGTTCAAGTTCATCCTTCACGTTATGAAGGTGGTATGACTAGGCCATCACTTCTTCCACAAAAAGGTCCTTCAACTAGCCCAAATACTAGCGGTTGTCGCGCTTGTCCCAGTCGGCGGAGTCCTTCTGGGACTTGCGGGGCTTACTCTTCTTGGGACTATTATTGGCCTTTGTGTTGCTACTCCCGTCTTTCTGTTGTTTAGCCCTGTCCTCGTACCAGCTGCTCTCACAGTTGCTCTAGCTGTCACTGGCTTCTTGACTTCAGGTGCATTTGGGTTGACGGGTTTATCATCACTTTCATGGATTGTGAATTATTTTAAGCAAGGGAGGACAATGACGGAGCAGTTGGATTACACGAAGAGGCGCATTCAAGAGCGAGCAGCAGAAGCTGCGGCGCAAGTGGGACAGAAGACAAAGGAGGCTGGACAGGCAATACAGAGCAAAGCGCAGGAAGGAAAAGAAAGTGCAAGGACNGNCTNNTCGNACTGATGTTAGAACTTAATTAGCTTGTATTTTGGATGGAATAACTGATGTGAAGGCTGCACTTGAATTTTAGTTGCTTTCTTTGACGTCTTTTGTAAGCGTTGTGCGCAGTGTCGTATGTTAGATTTCCTTTTCGTAATGGTTGTTTTGGTCGTCGGTTAGGTCATTTGTAATTTAATAATCAGTCTACTCGT
>JJOH01000057.1 GCA_000696115.1 Streptomyces olindensis | reverse complement strand
TCTGCTGAATGTCATACTCGTGGATTAGCTGACCGGGGATGGCATTGAGCTTGGAGCGTTTTTCAGCCTTCTTGATGACCTGGTTCTTGAGAGAAATGACGATGTCGGAGCCAGTACGGTCTGGGTCGTGGGCGCGCAATTTGGCGTGAATGGCCTCGGCGGTCCGCTTGCTCTCATACTCTCTGACGGACAGGTCCACGTAGTGCTGATGTTTGTCGGGTGACCACTTCGGCGGGTTGGGAACCAAACGGTCGTACTCATCACACATGTCCGTCCTAGGCTCCTCGAGCATCCTGCGCCGGTTCTGCTCGTAAGTGGAAGCTTTGAGTCGGGCCTCCACTGAAAGGTGGTAGGTGGCCGTGTCGTTGCGCTTGTGAACATGTGGATTGACGAAATCAACTTCTTTGAATTGATCAGTTTGGCCGTGCCGTCCGGACAGCTCTCGATGCTCCTTGGCCACGAAATGTGTCTCCGGCACAATGTTATCTTTGGGAGCTGATGAGGTCATGACGTGATCCACAGGCGCGGAGTCGGTGACACACCAGTCCTCGACAAAAGTGGTTCTGGCCACCGGGAGCACCATTTGGTAGTCCTCGACCGGAAGAGACGCGCCGATGGAAGCGAACCAAGGCAGTGATGGCATCGCTTGATGTAGGTGCTGGTAGTAAGCGGCGCGCACCGAGCGCGCAAGGAGTGCGAAGGGAGGCGGAATTTGAAGACCTTATGGCGTACACGAGAGCGTTCATCAAATTGCTTCCGGTGGGGGGCT
>JJOH01000056.1 GCA_000696115.1 Streptomyces olindensis | reverse complement strand
CGCGATGAAGTTCGACATGGGCGCGCAGACGCTGTCGACGTTGCAGCGTGATACGCGTGGGTTCGACGGACGACCTGGGTGGGTCTGGTCCGGGCAGTTGGTGGGCGGCGGCGCAGCCGTTGGAGGGTAAGTTCAACGGTTCGGGTCGTGTGATGTTCGACCAGTTCAAGGCGCGGGCGGACCGTATCGCGTCGGATCTGAACTCGTCGCTGTCGGCGATCCTGGGCGGTCAGTCCGGGATGGACTCGGCGTTCTCCTCGGGTGACCAGGAGCAGGGCGACAACGCGCGTCAGCAGATGTCGGCGGCGAACTTCGACGCCGCGCGTTTCCGCTGAGTTCTTCCGGCGTTTGAGCGCTGTCGGCGTGTGAGCGCTGTGAGCGCTGTGGGTGTTGCGCCGGTTCGGTTTCTGGTTGTGTTTCGTTTCTCGGGGAGTGGTGTGTGATGGCGGGTGCGGGTTCGGATCGCCGGTCGTATGACACGGGTGCGTCGGCGGATGCGCAGTCGAACATCCAGGGGGTGATCGGCCGTCTGGAGTCGCTGATCACCGAGCGTGACAAGCAGGTGAAGGCGGCGATGGCCGACTTCACGGCGGATGGTGTGGCGGATGAGTACCACGGCAAGGAACAGCGGTGGAACAACGCCTCGCAAGAGGTGAAGAACATTATTCATCTGCTGAAGACGACGCTGGAGAAGAACGACGGCACGGCGCAGTCGACGATTCAGCGTGCGAAGGCGGCGGTGGACAACATCGGCTGAGTCTGCCGCTGTTGTTCTGTCAGGTTGTTCGTTGATTGTGCGTGACGGGGGTTTTCGGTGCCCGGCTGGGATTTGAAGCCGCAGGGTATTTCGCATGTGCTGAAGACGACGGGTGAGGCGGCGTCGAAGCTGGAGAAGTACGCGACGGCGTTCGGTGAGCATCTGACGTCGGCGGCGTCCAGCGCGGGCACCGTGTCCGCCGAGGGCGGTGGTGAGGGCGGCGAGAAGGCGCAGGGCGGTCTGGTGGCGCTTGCGTTGTCGCAGTTCGCGGAGCATGCGACGAAGGATCTGAAGTTCGTCGCGGCGCGGGCGGGTAAGTCGTTGCAGGGCGCGGTGGATGCGACCACGGCGTATCTGAACGGTGATGAGGAGATGGCGGCGGAGGCGCAGCGCAAGACGCTGCAGGCTCCGGTGGTGGATCTGCCGGGAGTCGGTAAGCGGTGATCCAGCCGGAGAAGATTCCCCAGTTCACCGGAAATCTGGAGCAGTTGGAGACGGACTACGCGGATCTGAAGAAGGACGCGGGTCATGTCCGGGATGCCGGTGGTGACATCCACTCGCGGTTCCAGGGGTTGTCGG
>JJOH01000055.1 GCA_000696115.1 Streptomyces olindensis | reverse complement strand
TTATCAAGTTGCTCATGGGATTTTAGCAGAAGTTGATAATCATCCATTTGATTTGGATAAAATGATGCTTATGGATTGGAGGGATTCTCATTTAGGTAATGAGCCATATCTGAGGGTGAAGAATACTAAAGAACCAACATTCTTGTATGCAATGCCATTTGATAGGAATTTGGTATTCTTGGAAGAGACTTCTTTAGTGAGTCGGCCTATGTTATCGTATATGGAAGTGAAAAGAAGGATGGTAGCAAGATTAAGACATTTGGGGATCAAAGTGAGAAGTGTCCTTGAGGAAGAGAAGTGTGTGATCACTATGGGANGANNANNTCNGCGGATTCCTCAAAATGTTATGGCTATTGGTGGGACTTCAGGGATAGTTCATCCATCGTCTGGGTACATGGTGGCTCGTAGCATGGCATTGGCACCAGTACTGGCTGAGGCCATCGTCGAAAGCCTTGGCTCAACAAGAATGATAAGAGGGTCTCAACTTTACCATAGAGTTTGGAATGGTTTGTGGCCTTCGGATAGAAGACGTGTTAGAGAATGTTATTGTTTCGGAATGGAGACTTTGTTGAAGCTTGATTTGGAAGGTACTAGGAGATTGTTTGATGCTTTCTTTGATGTTGATCCCAAGTACTGGCACGGGTTCCTTTCTTCAAGATTGTCTGTCAAAGAACTTGCTGTACTCAGTTTGTACCTTTTTGGACATGCCTCTAATTTGGCTAGGTTGGATATTGTTACAAAGTGCACTGTCCCCTTGGTTAAACTGCTGGGCAATCTAGCAATAGAGAGCCTTTGAATTAATATGAATTAAAGTTTTAAAAA
>JJOH01000054.1 GCA_000696115.1 Streptomyces olindensis | reverse complement strand
ACGCGTCTAGTGTCACTGGCACAGGGGTTCACGGGCGTTTCGATTTACTCGAAGCTGTTGGCGTTTCTTGCCATCTTGCCGGGCGGGCTTTTGTCAAGCTCAGGTCTGACGGCCTTACTGTCAAAGTGTTTGGACCGGCTGCTGCGGACAAGGCTGTTGACGCTTTTGTCGCCGTGCTGCCTTCTACTGCGAGGGACTGGCCAACTCTTCCCGAGCACATCCTCACCTATCGGCGGCTCCACGTTCGCACAGCATAGCCTTTACGCAGGAAACCATCCTGGCCAGCTTTCGTTTGGTCCTGAGGTCGCGCACCAGATAAAGCCTCAGCCGCAAGTCGGCGCCAGCCCCTGGATTGCCTACCACGTTGAGGTCGTTGGCGGCAATCAGAACACTAAGACTCGACTTGTCGTCTCTGGCGAGCTAGAGGTTGACGGCGTGGGCCACATCAAGACATGGTAGGCCTTCCTCAGTTGTCTTCTGATTTGGGCAAGAACTTTTCTCGTCTGGTTTCTTTATTTCCTGTTGTCACTGCTTCGACTCTTCCGGTTGTAGACACAGCGTCCATTGACCATGTTACTCACATGGACGAGATTGCCACCCCTCAACGGTCTGGCATTTGGTCGTCTTACCCCGACTTCTATGNTTTCCTTTTGACTGCCCATTCTTCGCTGCCTCCGTCTGTGAACAATTGTCCGGAGTTTACCGCCGCAACAATTGGCCACCCAGGTCTGTCTTCTGGCTATCATTGCATTTCCAGAACTTCTCTTCGCGTTTACGTAAAGCAGGAGTGGCAGACGCTGCACGCTTTCAGCAAGGACGAGGCGTCCGAAGCTTCTTTTCTCCCCCACTAGACGCGT
>JJOH01000053.1 GCA_000696115.1 Streptomyces olindensis | reverse complement strand
AGCGGCGTGCCACAGCCACTTGAGTGCCGGGAGAATGTGGAGATGCTGTATGGCCGTGGCTAGGATTTCGCCTATGGCAAGCTTGGGCAACAAGTAAACGAATGCAGCTGAGGTGAAAGCACTTAACTGCTGCAAACGTGATGGCATGTTCGGAATTGAGCGTTTGATGGACGGTGGAGCGAGCCTTGGGGACCAACCGCCCCCGGGGGTGGGATGTATGGTGCGACAGCGCTTGCGCTCGTCGACATAGGCCAGCAAATCAGGCATTGGTCTCAACATGTGCCATTGGCCTGAAAGGAAGTAAAGCACACTCCAGAACCTCCTGTACGCTAGGTGCGTCCAAGTCTTGTGGGGGGCGTTGGAACAGGCCATGTAAGTGGCAATCCAACGTTCGCGGGCTGTGGTTGCAGGATTCATGCCGGCAGCGAGTTGGCTAACCTTTGCGCTCATATTTCGTGTGGAATGGTCGGGGGCCCTCTCGCCGAACGCAATGATGCCAGTTATGAGTTTGGAGGGAATGTACTCATCACGAAGTGTTCCTGACATGATGCCCGGCACCCTCACGTACGAGCCGGTGCTGTAAGTGCGCGTGTCCTGGTCCTTAGCATTGCCACAGTAAATGTGCCAGACGCAGTGACCAAGTTTGTAGTCCAGTAGAGTGACATGATAGGACACTACNATNGCGTGGCGCAAACGGAAGACGTACGGTGCCAAGTGGTGGTTACATTGATTGGCGTGAAGTAAGATTCCGATGCGCTGCCCGTGAAAATGTAGTTGAAGCTGCCAAGATCGTATTCAATAGTGTGGCTGGCAGGCTCCCAGGATGTGACTCCGTCCAAGACTTCCGCGGGGTTCATGCCGGTGACAATCAAATGGCCTTCCGGGTTGTCAGTAACGAGGCGCTCAACAAGCTCGTGAGGTGTCACGACTGATGCGACGTCGTGTAGCAAATAAACCGGGAAGTCTTTCAAATGGGCGTGTTTAATGGCAGAACCTGGGTAGCGAGTGATGTCCTTGGCCTCATAAACTGGATTCTGCAC
>JJOH01000052.1 GCA_000696115.1 Streptomyces olindensis | reverse complement strand
TAGGTGTGCTGTCCCGGGACGTTGGTGACAGGCGACAGGCCTTGAGCGGTCCTTGAACGAGGCGAGGGCCTCTGGGTTCGGTGTGGATTGCGAAGTCTGCACCGACGCCCAGGAGGCCCTCGTTGTTCCACCGTAACGCCCCGCTGACCGCGACCGGCAGGCTGCGTCTGGCCCGGTGTGTCGTCGACGACGGCTGGCCGCTGCGGCGGGCCGCGGAACGCTTCCAGGTCAGCCACACCACCGCTGCCCGCTGGGCAGGCCGCTACCGCAAGCACGGGCCCGCCGGGATGCAAGACCGCTCCAGCCGACCTCACCACCAGCCCCGCCGCACCCCGGACACTCTTGAGCAACGGGTCGTGCGCCTGCGGCGTGAGCATCGCATCGGACCGCTACGGCTGGCCGCCCGCTGCGGCATCGCCGCCTCCACCGCCCACCGCATCCTCGTCCGGCACCACCTGCCCGCACTCGCCGCCTGCGACCGTGCCACCGGCGAACCCGTCCGCCGATTTGAACGCGCCCGGCCCGGCGAACTGCTCCACATCGACGTCAAGAAACTCGGCCGCATCCCCGACGGCGGCGGCCACAAGGTACTGGGCCGCGCGGCCGGCAGCCCGAACAAGGACCGCCGCAATGGAGCCGGATACGCCTACCTGCACACCGCACTGGACGACCACTCCCGCTTGGCCTATACCGAAGACCTGCCCGACGAGAAGGCCGCCACCTGCGCGGCCTTCCTGCGCCGGGCCACCGCCTGGTTCGCCGGCCAGGGCATCACCGTCGAACGCGTGCTGACCGACAACGCGTGGGCCTACACCAAGAACACCTGGCGCGACACCTGCCACCAGCTGGGCATCAGCCCACGCTGGACCCGGCCCTGGCGGCCACAGACCAACGGCAAGGTCGAACGCTTCCACCGCACCCTGCTCGACGAATGGGCCTACCACCGGCCCTACACCTCAGACGCCGAACGCCAGGCAGCGTTTCCCGACTGGCTGGACTGGTACAACTACCACCGACCCCACACCGGCATCAGCGGCCAAACACCAGCCAGCCGCGTCACCAACCTGCCCGAACAGCACACCTAGG
>JJOH01000051.1 GCA_000696115.1 Streptomyces olindensis | reverse complement strand
TGGCTGTGCAGCAGAACGCCAAGCGGTGGCGTCCTAGGCTGGCGGAGGTGATGTCACGATCAGAAGCGATCGGGGCTGTGGCTTGGTAATAGGATGGCGGAGCGAGAGGACGCAGTGAATGGAATGATCGACCGCCCTCGAAGCGGTGGTGCAAGGTCCTTGAGTAGCGGTAAAGCCAAGACTCACGGACTGATCTGATCACGTAGAAGCAGAAGAAAACGAGGAACGTTGCCCAGAGGGGAAANNCGTNNANNGGCCAGGAAGGCGTCAGCCCAGTGATGAAGATCTCCTAGGCCGCGCCTAAGCAGTGCCAGGGCAAGAGACAGTGAGCAAGTAGCTAGAAACGGATGGGAAAACATAAACCGGCCCTCCGATCAGATAGCGACTCCCTGCAGCCTAGACAAATAGGCAGAACGGAAGATGGGGTCTCTGAAATAGAGACACTCAAACACCGTGGCTATGCGGTGTTCGGACGGAGGCGTGCCGTCTGGAGCTTTGCCCGGGACCAAAGACGGATAGTGCACTTGAAGGTACCGAGCCTGGTGTAAATTGGTGAAGAACTTTTCGACAGCAGGGCCGTACGTGCCGAAGTGAATATAGACGTCCTTCTTGTGCTCGAGATCTCCCAGAATAGCAGTGAACGTGTCTGGCGGGCTGGTGACAAATTGCATGATGAGCACAGACAACATTGCGGATGGTGGTCAAACCTGTTGTCAGTGGACTGTTCCTTTCAGACAATGGGGTGGTCCGCGATGAACGAGTGAATCGCGGCATTGCCCGCTGAGCGTGCAGTCTCTGCAGTTCCGACGGCTTACTAGTCGGTGTGGGCACGCTGTGTCGGGGCGTGGACCTCCAGGCTTAGATGCCAGCCTGGTCCTCATTGGTGTATGATCGGCTCAGACAGCTGACGAATGGGGTCGGGATCGGGATGCTCCCTCGTCAACACGCACATGCTTGCCCGATTGCCATCTCGGGGGTGGATACATGCACAGGCGCCCTTACGGGCGGATCGTTCCGAAGTAGGCGTACGTTTGCAGTTTTATGTCATGCCGAGGACAAGTCTAGACCAAATGGAAAGAGGAGGGTAGTTGGGTTAAGATAAGAAGAGTCAAGCGAAGAAGTTAAGGAAAGCAAAGAAAAGAAAATAAACCTCCTCAAAAGGGAAAGTTCACGTCAGGGAAATGTACGCGGTAGGCGGAAGGAAGGTGCTGGGCAAACAGGTCTGGTTTCATGTGAGCGTGGGCGTGGCGCGCCACATCGAGCGAGTAGTGTGAGTCAATGGGTGCATACTTGAGCAAGTCCATGTAATTGACCCATTTGTCTTGGGCACTGGGGTCGCGGCTCATTAGGATGAGAGTTCTGTAGTGTAGGCCGGATGCAGAATAAGTGGGGGAGGGCCCCCCAAGTTCAAATCCGGAGAATTCCACGCGCGGGCCGTTGTCATTCTTGAACAACCACGGAGAATTTGGAAAGTTATCAGCGCGACAAACACGATCGACGGCGGCGTCATCACCATTGACTGCCAAAGTGTCTTCCGGGCGTATGTCTAGAACAATGCTTGTCACAACGGCACGCCGTACGGTGTTGAGGGGCCAAGTGTACCTGTCGCCGGAGTTTTGCATGGTTGCCATGGTGCCATGTTGAGACTTGCTCGAAAGCCGGCGTTGAATGTAGGCTTGCACGTAGTCCTCAGGGAAGTAAGAGCGCTTCATGACATGCACGTCGAAGTCTAGACGCATGGCGGCATCGCAACCAACGTCCCAACGGGTGACGTCGGAGCTATGTGCCCCGTTGTCCACACGCCAGCGCGAGCGATAGGCGTTGATGAAGGCCTCCGGAGACTAGACGCGT
>JJOH01000050.1 GCA_000696115.1 Streptomyces olindensis | reverse complement strand
ACGCCTCTAGTCCCTATCCACCTGGGCGTCGGCGGGCTCCAGAGACCTTTTCCTCTGGGCCCTCGCCAATTCTCTCATCGACCTATTCGAACTCAGCTTCCACTACTTTGCACTAGGATACAATTTCATGCTGCGCTCGTTGGCCCACACTCGGCCACTCGGCAACTGTGGCAGGGTCGGCACACTCCCAGGCCTGCCTATCGCACCACGCGCCACCGTGCGACGGCTCAACGTCAACATACCAGTGCCTTCTGTCACGGTCCTACCTAACCGCCCAGCAGTGGGCCTGGGCGTCGGCGGTCTAGCTGTTGACCCAATTGGCCTGAATTTCCCTGACTGGCGCGACCAGTTGGTTGCGGCATACAATGCCAATCCTAACGCCTACCCCCACTGACACCAGGCCAGTGCTGTTTCTGGGAGACTTTAGCCAGGTTTGGCGGCGACCCGCACATGTGGTACTCCTGGTTCATGGCGTTCACCCGCCGCACGCCCGACCCCAATGACCCAGTAGTCGGTCTTGTGGACTTGCCACTCATCCAAGAGTTCTCGGTGGTTTCCAGGTTCCCGCTCAATATCTCCGGCCTAGTGCACCAAGTGGTTCAAGTCCCCGGCTCTGACAGACCGTCTCTGAACCCTTGAACTCAAACGATCTATCATTGGGAACCAACTGCACATCGAGTGGCAAAATCCAACCACAAACACAACTCCGGTTGCCAATTTGGCCCGTGTGATTGCCACCGTCATGAACATTGACCCTGCTTGGGACGTGGCCTTCCAGAACGCGTTTAATAACGCACCTGTTGATTTCACCGCCGCCCCTACTCCTTTCCTCCAGGCCATTGCTGGGGACAACCCCATGCCAACCACTCGGATTGACATTGCTGACGCCCTAATTGCCTCGAGACATGCCGAACCCCTCCGCAACCCACCCAACCACGACGGGTTCCAGATGGATTTGGCGCGCGTCTACGTCGCCCCGTGGGACACTCTTTACACTTACCAGCAACCCTTGCATAGTCTGCGCATTGGCAACACTCCCTCTAAGACCTTGTGGCAGCGATTCAGGAATCCGTGGCCCAAGACCAAGGTAGGGCACATCAGATTGTCAACCGCGTTTCCGCACCCCGCCGCGCAACCCGACATGAAGATAGGGGCAACTCCACAC
>JJOH01000047.1 GCA_000696115.1 Streptomyces olindensis | reverse complement strand
ACGCGTCTAGTGTAGGAATACCCGCTGAACTTAAGCATATCAATAAGCGGAGGAAAAGAAACCAACAGGGATTGCCTCAGTAACGGCGAGTGAAGCGGCAACAGCTCAAATTTGAAATCTGGCTCCTTCGGGGCCCGAGTTGTAATTTGCAGAGGATGCGTCGGGTACGGGTGCCTTCCGAGTTCCCTGGAACGGGACGCCATAGAGGGTGAGAGCCCCGTCTGGTAGGATACCCAGCCCGTGTGACGCTCCCTCGACGAGTCGAGTAGTTTGGGAATGCTGCTCTAACGGGAGGTATACTCCTTCCAAGGCTAAATACCGGCTGGAGACCGATAGCGCACAAGTAGAGTGATCGAAAGATGAAAAGCACTTTGAAAAGAGAGTCAAACAGCACGTGAAATTGTTAAAAGGGAAGCGCTCGCTACCAGACTTGGGTTCGGCGGTTCAACCGGGGCCACGCCCCGGGGCATTCCGCCGGCCCAGGCCAGCATCAGCTTTCCGTCGGGGGTAAAGGCGTCGGGAATGTGGCTCCCCTTCGGGGGAGTGTTATAGCCCGTCGTGTCATACCCTTCGGGGGGCTGAGGTACGCGCTTCTGCAAGGATGCTGGCGTAATGGTAGCTAGTGACCCGTCTTGTAACACGGACCAAGGAGTCAACCTTATGTGCGAGTGCCCGGGCGTAAAACCCCAGCGCGGAATGAAAGTGAACGTAGGTGAGAGCTTCGGCGCATCACCGACCGATCCTGATGTCCTCGGACGGATTTGAGTGAGAGCATATAGGGTTGGACCCGAAAGAAGATGAACTATGCGTGTGTAGGGTGAAGCCAGAGGAAACTCTGGTGGAGGCTCGCAGCGGTTCTGACGTGCAAATCGATCGTCAAACATGCGCATGGGGGCGAAAGACTAATCGAATCTTCTGGTAGCTGGTTTCCGCCGAAGTTTCCCTCAGGATAGCAGTGTTGATCCCAGTTTTATGAGGTAAAGCGAATGATTAGGGACTCGGGGGCGCTATATTGCCTTCATCCATTCTCAAACTTTAAATATGTAAGAAGTCCCCGTTTCTTAACTGAACGCGGACGCTGGAATGTCACAACACTAGTGGGCCATTTTTGGTAAGCAGAACTGGCGATGCGGGATGAACCGAACGCGAGGTTAAGGTGCCGGAGTGGACGCTCATCAGACACCACAAAAGGTGTTAGTACATCTTGACAGCAGGACGGTGGCCATGGAAGTCGGAATCCGCTAAGGACTGTGTAACAACTCACCTGCCGAATGTACTAGCCCTGAAAATGGATGGCGCTCAAGCGTCCCACCCATACCTCGCCCTCGGCGCTGGCTCGGCGCGCCGAGGAGTAGGCGGACGTGGAGGTCGGTGACGAAGCCTAGGGCGTGAGCCCGGGTGGAACGGCCTCTAGTGCAGATCTTGGTGGTAGTAGCAAATACTTCAATGAGAACTTGAAGGACCGAAGTGGGGAAAGGTTCCATGTGAACAGCGGTTGGACGTGGGTCAGTCGATCCTAAGCTATAGGGAAGTTCCGTTTCAAAGGGGCGCTCTCGCCCCGTATAGCGAAAGGGAAGCTGGTTAATATTCCAGCACCTGGATGTGGGTTTTGCGCGGCAACGCAACCGAACGTGGAGACGACGGCGGGGGCCCCGGGAAGAGTTCTCTTTTCTTCTTAACGATCTATCACCCTGGAATCGGTTTGTCCGGAGATAGGGTTCAACGGTCGGAAGAGCCCAGCGCTTCTGCTGGGTCCGGTGCGTCCTCGACGTCCCTTGAAAATCCGCGGGAGGGAATAATTCTCACGCCAGGTCGTACTCATAACCGCAGCAGGTCTCCAAGGTGAACAGCCTCTGGTTGATAGAACAATGTGGATAAGGGAAGTCGGCAAAACAGATCCGTAACTTCGGGATAAGGATTGGCTCTAAGGGTCGGGCGCGTCGGGCCTCGGGTGGACGGTTCGGCGGCGGGAGGCCACTAGCCGGGCAACCGGCCGGCGGCTTCCTGCTGCTGGGCTCTGACGCCCTTGGCAGGCTTCGTGCCGTCCGGCGCGCGTTTAACGACCAACTTAGAACTGGCGCNGACAGGGGGAATCTGACTGTCTAATTAAACATAGCATTGCGATGGCCAGAAAGTGGTGTTGACGCAATGTGATTTCTACACTAGACGCGT
>JJOH01000046.1 GCA_000696115.1 Streptomyces olindensis | reverse complement strand
GACCTCCCGCAGCCCGGCGGTCACCGGCACGGCGGGCAGCAGGCCCGAGCCGTCCGGGGCCGCCCGGTCGGCCGTGCCGAGCCGCACGGCGAGCGCCTCCGGGTGGCCCGGCCCGCGCTCCCACAGCCGGGGGCCCGGGCCCAGCGCCGTCAGCAGCAGCGCGGCCGGGTCCGGCCAGGTCTCCGGCACCGCCGGCGCGAGGGCCCGGTGCTCGGCGACCACGTCGGCCGGCCGCGTCGTCCTCGTACGCCTCGCGCCCGGCCGCCGGCTGCTCGCCTCGCCCTCCGGCCCAGCGCCGGGCCCAGGCCCCGAGCCCACCCCGCCTGCGCGTCCCCGACGGCACGTCGGTGCCCCGGAGAGGAGTGCCCTTGCGCCCACGACCGGCGCGCTCGTCCGGCGACTCCGCCGGTTCCTCGGCCCCCGCACGACCTCCCGCCTCCTGGGCGGCGGACCCGGGGGTGTCGCGGAGAGGGGTGCCTTTGCGTTCCTGTCCGGAGGGTTGGTTCGGGTGGTGGGTGCCGGTGCCGGTGCCGGTGGGTGGCGTGGCCGGTCCGTTGGTGCGGGTGTCGGTCGGGGCAGCCGGCCCATGAGAGCTGTGGTGTCCGCGCCCGGCGCGTTCGTCCGGGTGGGTCGGGTTGTCGGTGCCGGTGGGAGAGGCCGCGTTCGGAGCCCCCGGATCGTCCACGCCCCGGGGGCGGGGGCCGGTGCCGTCCGTGGCTCCGGCACGGAGGGGCCCTGTGCCGTACGTCCGCTCGGCGTGCGCACGCGTGCCGTCCGAGCCCGTGTGGCCGTACGCCCCGGCCCCGGAGCGGCCCGCGTGCGTGTCACCGTCACCGCTGCCCGGCCGCGCCGGACCTCGCTGGTGGGGAGCCCGGAGCCAGAGCTCCGGCGAACCGGGGCGCGCTCCCTGCGGTCCAGGAGTGGGCTGCGCAGCCCGGGCCCCGGCCGCCGACGGCGACCCGTCCCCGGCTGCCCGCGATCCCGCCTCGCCGCCGGCGCCCGGAGAGGGCACCCCGCCCCGGCTGTCTCCCGCGGGGGCGCCGCCTCCGGCACCCCGGGAGGGCGCCCCGCCCTCGATCCGTGGCGCCCCGCCCTGGCCCGGCACCACGGCCTCGCCGGAGCCCTGCCCCTCGACGGCCGGCGTGGCACAGGCCGCCGAGCCGTGGGCGTGGTGCGTGGCTCCGGACGGGCCGGCCGGCGCCGGGGACGCCACGGGCGCGTACGAGGGCGCGCTGTCGGCGTGGCGGGGCCCGGGCACGCGCACGTGCCCCTCCCCGTCCGGGGTCGTCTCCACCCGGCCCCCCGGCCCTCCGGCGGGAGCCAGCCGCAGGGCGGACTCGCCGATCCGCAGCAGCGCGCCCGGCGCGAACCGCACCGCACGGCTGCTCACGCGCGTGCCGTCCAGCGTCGTGCCGTTCGTGGAGTCCAGGTCGGCGACCGAGACGCGGCCGTCCGCGCCGACCGTCACCGCGCAGTGCAGCCGGGACACGTCCGGGTCGTCGAGGGGCACGTCCGCGTCGGCGGAGCGGCCGATGCGGATCTCACCGCCGTGCAGCAGGTGGACGCCGCCCGCGTCGGGGCCGGCGACCACCTGGAGCTGGGCCGGGGCGTCGTCCCACTCGGGATGCGGCTCCGGCTCCCCGGGCGCGCCCACGGACAGCACGGCACCGTCGGTCAGCGGCGGCTCGCCCAGCGTGCAGCGCTGCGCGTCGAGCCGCTGCTCCCCGGCGTACAGCACGGGCGTGCCCGAGCCGTCGCCGCCGGAGACCGCCTGGGCGAGCGCCGACGCCACCGCCGCGAGCGCCGTGCCGGCCGGCGCCGTGACCAGGACGTCGCTGCGCGGGGCGCGGTCCCGCCCCGGAGCCGATGCGCCCAGCGGGTCTACGACGGTCAGCCGGATCTGCATCGCCGTCAGCGGTCCCTTCTGCCCGGGCGCGGAGTCCCCCACCCCGCCCCAGCACGTCGGCCAGTACTGCACGCATCCTCGCACCTGCCACTGACACCGCGCCCCTCGCTCCGGGACAAGTGATCTTGATTGGTCGGCTCTGCCCGCAAAAGTGCCTGAGAGATGACCCACAGCCGACCGGTTGAGATCAGTCACGTTCGTTACCGGCAACCACAAGACCGAGGTGAGCGTCTTTCCTTCGAACGGGTGTGGGAACCGGTACGTAAGACCCACAGAAAGACGACACTCCGGTCCTCGGCCGCCCGGCACTACAGTGGGGCGGACAGGCCAGCAGGCAAGGCAAGCACCAGGGAGCGCATGACGTGCGGCCGGTAGGCAGCAAGTACCTGCTCGAGGAGCCGCTCGGACGCGGCGCCACGGGCACCGTCTGGCGAGCCCGCCAGCGCGAGACCGCGGGCGCCGAGGCGGCCGTGCCCGGACAGCCCGGCGAGACCGTCGCGATCAAGGTCCTCAAGGAGGAGCTGGCCGGCGACCCCGACATCGTGATGCGGTTCCTGCGGGAGCGCTCCGTCCTGCTCCGGCTGACGCACCCCAACATCGTCCGGGTCCGTGACCTGGTCGTCGAGGGCGAGCTGCTGGCGCTGGTCATGGACCTCGTCGAGGGCCCCGACCTGCACCGCTACCTGCGCGAGAACGGGCCCTTCACGCCCGTCGCCGCGGCGCTGCTCACCGCCCAGATCGCCGACGCGCTCGCCGCCAGCCACGCCGACGGCGTCGTCCACCGCGACCTGAAGCCGGCCAACGTGCTGCTGAAGCAGTACGACGGGCAGATGCACCCGCTGCTGACCGACTTCGGCATCGCCCGCCTCGCCGACTCCCCGGGCCTGACCCGCACCCAGGAGTTCGTCGGCACGCCCGCGTACGTCGCCCCGGAGTCCGCCGAGGGCCGCCCGCAGACCTCCGCCGTCGACATCTACGGCGGCGGCATCCTGCTGTACGAGCTGGTCACCGGCCGCCCGCCGTTCGCCGGCAGCTCCGCCCTGGAGGTGCTGCACCAGCACCTCAGCGCCGAGCCGCGCCGCCCCTCCACCGTCCCCGACCCGCTGTGGACGGTCATCGAGCGCTGCCTGCGCAAGAACCCGGACGAGCGGCCCAGCGCCGAGAACCTCGCCCGCGGCCTGCGCGTCGTCGCCGAGGGCATCGGCGTGCACGCGAACTCCGCGCAGATCGCCGCCGCCGAGGGCGTCGGCGCGCTCCTCGCGCCCGACCCGGCCCCCGCCCCCGTGCCGGACACGCCCGGCGCGGCCGACCCCACCCAGGTCCTCCCGCAGGGCGCGGGCTCCTACGACCCGAACGCCGCGACCAGCGTCATGGGGCACACCGGCGGCCCGGCCGGCGCCGCCGACCCCACCGCCGTGCTCCCCAACCGGGGCGCGGCCGACCCGACCGCCGTCATGCCGCCGGTCCCGCCGGGCGCGCCCGGTCACCCCGGCCAGCAGGGCCAGGGCGGCCCGGAGGACCCGCACCCCTGGCAGAACCAGCTGCGGGCCGCCCGCGACCGCAACGAGCAGACGCAGGTCCAGTACCTCGACCCTGGCCAGGACCCGCTGCGCCGCCGCCCCCAACGCCAGGTCGCCCGGCCGCAGCAGCAGCCCCCGCGCCACCAGGCGCCCCCGCCCGGGCCCGGCTACGGCCACCCGCAGCAGCAGCCCCAGCAGTACGCCCCCCAGCCCCAGCGGCCGCAGCCGCCGCAGCGCTACGCCCCGCCGGCGCCCCCGGCCCAGCCCCAGCAGCCGCAGCGGCCCCAGCCCGAGCCCCGGCAGCCGCGGCAGCGCAGCGCCAACCCGATGCGCATCCCCGGCCTGGGCTGCTTGAAGGGCTGCCTGTTCACGATCGTCATCCTGTTCGTGGCCGGCTGGCTGATCTGGGAGCTGAGCCCGCTCCAGGAGTGGATCGGCACCACCAAGGGCTACTGGGACCAGCTCACCGACTGGTTCTCCACGGTGACCGGCTGGTTCGAGAAGCTCGGCGGGAGCGGTTCGGGCACGAACTGACCCGAACCACCCTGCGGGGTTGGTGATTTGTCGACACCTGGCGGGTGATTTCCGCCCGGGCGGTGAAGGTTGGCTCCCCGGACGCGTAGTTTTAGCGACAACACGCGTCGGTAGGAGCAGCCTTGGCACGGAAGATCGGCAGCCGGTACACCGCCCACCAGATCCTGGGGCGGGGCAGCGCCGGCACGGTGTGGCTGGGCGAGGGCCCCGAAGGTCCCGTCGCCATCAAGCTGCTGCGTGAGGACCTCGCGTCCGACCAGGAACTCGTCGGACGCTTCGTCCAGGAGCGCACGGCCCTGCTCGGCCTGGAGCACCCGCACGTGGTGTCCGTGCGCGACCTGGTCGTCGACGGCAACGACCTGGCCCTCGTCATGGACCTCGTCCGCGGCACGGACCTGCGCACCCGGCTGGAGCGGGACCGCCGCCTCGCCCCCGAGGCGGCCGTCGCGATCGCGGCCGACATCGCCGACGGGCTGGCGGCCGCGCACGCCGCCGGGGTCGTCCACCGGGACGTCAAGCCGGAGAACGTCCTCCTGGACATGCAGGGCCCCCTCGGCCCCGGCGGCTCCCACCGCGCGCTGCTCACCGACTTCGGCGTGGCCAAGCTCATCGACACCCCGCGCCGCACCAAGGCCACGAAGATCATCGGCACGCCGGACTACCTCGCCCCGGAGATCGTCGAGGGCCTGCCCCCGCGCGCGTCGGTCGACATCTACGCCCTCGCCACCGTCCTCTACGAGCTGCTCGCGGGCTTCACGCCGTTCGGTGGCGGGCACCCGGGCGCGGTCCTGCGCCGGCACGTCACGGAGACGGTCGTCCCGCTGCCCGGCATCCCCGACGAGCTGTGGCAGCTGCTCGTGCAGTGCCTGGCCAAGGCCCCGGCCTCCCGGCTGCGGGCCTCCGAGCTCGGCGCCCGCCTGCGGGAGCTGCTGCCGATGCTGGCGGGCATGCCGCCGCTGGAGGTCGACGAGCCGGACACCGAGCAGGCCGAGGAGGCCGACCGCGAGGAGCAGCCGGCCGGCCCGGCACCGGCCGGCAAGCAGGCCAGGCGGCGGGGCGCGGTCCCCCTGGTGCCGGGCGCGAAGCCGGCCGACTCCAACCGGGACACCCACACCTCGATGCGCGTCCCGGCCCCCGACGAGCTGGCCGG
>JJOH01000045.1 GCA_000696115.1 Streptomyces olindensis | reverse complement strand
CCGAGCCGTCGCGGCCGCGCCACGCCGAGCCGCGCCGCGCCCCTCGCCGACGCCGTCCGCCCGCCCCAGCGCGCCCCGGCCCCGGACACCGACCGCGCCCGCCTCGCCCGCCCCGACCCGGTCCCGTCCGGCGGGCGGCCCGGCGGCGCCGGAGGAGCCCGGGCTCCCCGTCCCCGGCACCGGCACGGACCTCCCCGGCACCGGTCTGCTGCCCGGTGACGCCCCGCTGACCAGCAACGGTGCGGACTCGATGGGCTCCACCCCCTCCACAACCCCCGCTACCGGGCGGTAATGTCGCCACCCGCCGGGCGGCACGGGCCCGGCGGGCGAGCACGAAGGGGCCCTCAATGGCGACGGACATGCCTGCGGAGACGCATGCGAACACGCCTGCCGGGAGACAGGCGGCGGACGACCGCTGGGAGCGCATGTGGAGCCACCGCGAGCAGTTGCTCAAGGTGGCCCGGCGCAGGTCGATGAGCCAGGAGGACGCCGAGGACGCCGTGCACGAGGCGATGCTGCGCGCCGCAGAGCGCCCGGACCTGGACGACGAGCGGCTGGGCGCCTGGCTGACGACGGTCACCATGCGGCTGTGCGTCGATCGGTACCGGCAGGTCAACCGCGAGGCCGAGGTGCGCACCAGCCCCACGCTCGTCGCACCCGGCCCGGTGCCGGTCGAGGAGGTGGTGTGCGACCGGGCGGAGGCCCGCTGGCTGGCCGTGCGCAGCGGGGAGCTGCCCGCCCGCCAGGCGGAGGCGCTGCGGCTGAAGTCCGAGGACCTGGACGTCGGCCAGGTCGCCGTGCGGATGGGGCTGAGCTACCGGACCGTGGAGTCGCTGCTGGCCCGGGCGCGCCGCACGCTGCGCGCGTCGCTGGCCGGCACTCTCGGCGCCGTGCTGTTCCTGCTCGGGCGCGGGCGGCCGCACGGCGGCGGGAAGACCCAGGCGGTGGCGGTGGCCTCGACGGCGGCGACGCTGGTGGTGGCGGGGGTGCTGGTGCTGCCGTACGCGCTCGACGGCGGCGGGGACGGTCCGGCTCCGCGGCCGGCCGGGGCCTCTCCGGGCGCGGCGACGGTGCTCCGGCCCGACGGCACCGACCGGATCTCCGTGCCGCGGCCCGCCCGGTCCTCGGCCCTGCCGTCCCGGCCGGAGCCTCAGGCGTCTCCCGCCGACGGCTCCCTGCTGCCGCTCTCCGTGCCGGACCTGCCGGAGGTCTCCCCGCTGCCGGAGCTGTCGGCTCCCGAGGTGCCGGACGTGCCCGAGCTGCCGGCTCTCCCCGACGTGCCGGTCGAGCCCGCCGTCCCCGCGGTCCCGTCCGTCACCGCGGTCCCGTCCGTCCAGGAGGTGCCGTCCGTTCCACCGCTCCCCTCGGAGACCCCCACCCTGCCGGGCTCTCCGTCGGCCGTCCCCACCCCGAGCCCGCTCCCGTAAGGGCGCCCGCACCCCGAGCGCGCTCCCGTGAGGGCGTCCGCCGAGCCGCCCGGAAACCCGTCCGAAAAAAATCGGCCTCCGCCGCGACGGACGCCCCGCCCCTCCCCGTAGAGCAGATGTCGGAGCTGCTCCACGGCTGAAGGGTGAACCGGATGGGTGTCGAGATCTGTGTGGAAGGGCTGACCAAGTCCTTCGGTCACCAGGTCATCTGGCAGGACGTCTCGCTGACGCTGCCCGCCGGGGAGGTCTCGGTCCTGCTCGGCCCCTCCGGCACGGGCAAGTCGGTGTTCCTCAAGACGCTCGTCGGACTGCTGAAGCCGGAGCGCGGCTCGATCACGATCCAGGGCCGCGACCTCACCCGGCTCCGCGAGCACGAGCTGTACGAGGTGCGGAAGCTGTTCGGCGTGCTGTTCCAGGACGGCGCGCTGTTCGGCTCGATGAACCTGTACGACAACATCGCCTTCCCGCTGCGCGAGCACACCCGCAAGTCCGAGAGCGAGATCCGGCGCATCGTGCTGGAGAAGATGGACATGGTCGGGCTGATCGGCGCCGAGGGGAAGCTGCCCGGCGAGATATCCGGCGGGATGCGGAAGAGGGCCGGGCTCGCCCGGGCGCTCGTCCTCGACCCGGAGATCATCCTCTTCGACGAGCCCGACTCGGGCCTCGACCCGGTGCGCGTGGCCTACCTCAACCAGCTCATCGTCGACCTGAACGCGCAGATCGACGCGACCTTCCTGATCGTCACGCACGACATCGCCTCGGCCCGCCAGGTCCCGGACAACATCGGGCTGCTGTTCCGCCGCGAGCTGGTGATGTTCGGGCCCCGCGAGCGGCTGCTCGCCAGTGAGGAGCCGGTCGTACGGCAGTTCCTGAACGGCCGGATGCAGGGGCCGATCGGCATGGCGGAGGAGAAGGACGCGGCGCAGGTCGAGCAGGAGCTGGCGCAGCTCACCGAGGCGCCCGTGGTGCGGGAGCCGACGCCCCGCCTGCTGCCGGGCCCCGGCATCGTCCGCCCGCCGCGCTGGCAGGCGATCGCGAGACGCGAGGCCGAGCTGCACCGCAGAGAGGGGGCGGACGCGTGAGCCTGTCACCGACCGGGGCACTGCGGCACTCGGGGCACCTGTTCGCGATGGCGCTGGACGTCGTCCGGACCCTGCCCCGGCGCCCCTTCCAGACACGGGAGTTCATCCAGCAGGCGTGGTTCGTCGCGAGCGTCACGATCCTGCCGACGGCCCTCGTCTCGATCCCCTTCGGCGCGGTCATCGCGCTGCAGATCGGCAGCCTGACCCGGCAGCTCGGCGCCCAGTCCTTCGCCGGTGCCGCCTCGGTGCTCGCGGTGCTGCGGGAGGCCTCGCCGATCGTCACCGCGCTGCTGATCGCGGGCGCGGGCGGCACGGCGATCTGCGCGGACCTCGGGGCGCGCAAGATCCGCGACGAGATCGACGCCATGCAGGTCCTCGGCATCGACCCCATCCACCGGCTCGTCGTGCCCCGGGTGCTGGCCTCGATGCTGGTGGCCGTGCTGCTCAACGGCCTCGTGTCGGTGGTCGGGGTCGCGGGCGGCTACTTCTTCAACGTGGTCCTGCAGAACGGCACCCCGGGCGCCTACCTCGCCTCCTTCACCACCCTCGCGCAGCTCTCCGACCTGTGGGCGGCCGAGATCAAGGCGCTGGTGTTCGGCGCGATCGCGGCGATCGTCGCCTCGTACAAGGGGCTCACGGCGAAGGGCGGGCCCAAGGGCGTGGGCGACGCCGTCAACCAGTCGGTGGTGATCACGTTCATGTTGCTGTTCGTGACGAACTTCGTGATGACCGCCGTGTACTTCCAAGTCGTTCCGCAGAGGGGCTGAGGCATGGCGCTGTTGCACCGGCTGGAGGAGCTGGGCACCCAACTGTCCTTCTACGGACGCTCGCTGGCCTGGACCGGCCGCACCCTGCGCCGCTACAAGAAGGAGATCCTGCGGCTGCTCGCCGAGGTCAGCTTCGGGCGGGGCGCGCTCGCCGTCGTCGGCGGCACGGTCGGCGTGATCGCCTTCCTGTCGTTCTTCACCGGCACCGAGGTCGGCCTCCAGGGCTACGCGGCCCTCAACCAGCTCGGCACCTCCAACTTCGTGGCGTTCCTGTCGGCGTACTTCAACACCCGGGAGATCGCCCCGCTGGTGGCCGGGCTCGCACTGTCCGCGACGGTCGGCGCCGGGTTCACCGCGCAGCTCGGCGCGATGCGGATCAGCGAGGAGACCGACGCGCTGGAGGTGATGGGCGTGCCCTCGCTGCCGTTCCTCGTCACCACCCGCATGATCGCCGGGTTCGTCGCCGTCATCCCGCTGTACGTGATCGGGCTGCTGTCCTCGTACCTGGCCGCCCGGACCATCACCACCGTCTACTACGGGCAGTCGACGGGCACCTACGACCACTACTTCCACCAGTACCTGCCGCCGGTCGACGTGCTGTGGTCCTTCGGCAAGGTGATCGTCTTCGCCGTGCTGATCATCCTGGTGCACTGCTACTACGGCTACTACGCGAGCGGCGGACCGGCCGGCGTCGGTGTCGCGGTGGGCCGCGCGGTACGGACGTCGATCGTCGCCATCAACGTCCTGGACTTCTTCCTGAGCCTCGCGATCTGGGGCGCGAGCACGACCGTGCGGATCGCGGGGTGAGGCCGATGAGAACCGTCCGACTGCGCCTGTACGGCCTCACGTTCCTCGCCGTGCTCGCCCTGCTGCTGTCGCTCTCGGTGGCCGTCTACCGGCAGGCGTTCACGCCCGTGGTGCGCATCACGCTCGAGGCCGACACCCTGGGCAACCAGCTGGAGCCGCGCGCCGACGTCAAGCTGCGCGGGCTGCTGGTCGGCGAGGTGCGCGAGGTGCGCGCCGACGGCACGAAGGCGACGCTCGGCATCGCGCTCAAGCCGGAGTACGTCACGCACATCCCGGCGGACGTGCACGCCCGGCTGCTGCCCAAGACGCTGTTCGGCGAGAAGTACGTCGACCTCGTGGCGCCCGCCCGCTCCGGGTCCTCCCCGACTCGGCCGATCCGCGCCGGGGACGTCATCACGCAGGACCGCACCAAGGTGGGCATGGAGGTGCAGCGGCTGCTGAACGACCTGCTGCCGCTGCTGCGCACGGTCGAACCCGGGAAACTCAACGCCACCCTCTCGGCGTTCGCCACCGCGCTGGAGGGCCGGGGCGACCGGATCGGCGACAACCTGACCCGGGTCGAGGGCTATCTGCGCCGGCTCAACCCGCATCTGCCGTCCCTGAAGGAGGACATCGCGCGCTTCGCCGACGTCGCCGAGGTGTACGGCGACGCCGCCCCCGACCTGATGAGGATCCTGCGCAACACCGTCACCACCAGCCGGACCCTCGTGGAGGAGCGGGACCGGCTGGCCGCCGCGCTGCGGACGACCACGTCGGCCGCGGGCACCGCGCGGGACGTCCTGGACGACAACGGTGACCGGCTCATCACCCTCGGTCGGGTCTCCCGGCCCACGCTGGAGCTGTTCGCCCGCTACTCGCCCGAGTACCCGTGCCTGCTGGACGGCCTGGTGCGGCAGGAGGAGGTGTCGGAGGACGCGTTCCGGGGCGGCGCGATGCGGATCACCCTGGAGGTCGTCCGGCCGCAGGGCGCGTACCGGCCCGGCGAGGAACCGCGCTACGCCGACCGGTCGGGGCCCGACTGCCGGGGCCTGCCGCACCCGCCGGTGCCGGGACCGAAGCCCAAGCTCGACGACGGCACGTCGGCGGGGAGTCCGAGCGGCGGCGCGCCGCCCGGCCAGGTGTCCTCGACCGGCGCCGAGCAGCGGGCCGTCGGTTCGCTCGTGGCGCCCGTCCTGGGCGTACCCGCCGACGAGGTGCCGCCCGTGGCGACCCTGCTGTTCGGACCGCTGGCCCGCGGAACGGCGGTGAGCGTCGCATGAGCACGTCGACGGCACGCCGGACGGCCGCCCCGCTGGTCAAGTTCGGCCTCTTCGCCCTGGTGACGATCACGGCGACGGCCCTGCTCGCCGCCACCATCGTCAACCTCTCCTTCACCCCGGAGCACACCTACCGGGCGGTGTTCAGCGACGTCACCGGCCTGGAGGAGGGCGACGACATCCGGGTGGCCGGCGTGCGGGTCGGCGAGGTCGAGGGCATCCGGATCAAGGACCGCACGCTGGCCGAGGTCAGCTTCACGGTGCGCGAGGACCGTCCGCTGCTCACCGGCACCCGTGCGGTCGTCCGCTACCGCAACCTCGTCGGACAGCGGTACATCGCGCTGACCGAGGGCGCGGGCGACGGCACCCGGCTGCGGCCCGGCGGCACCATCCCGCTGTCGCGGACGCAGCCGGCGCTGGACCTCGACGCGCTGCTGAACGGCTTCAAACCGCTGTTCGCCGCGCTCAGCCCGAAGGACGTCAACCAGCTCGCCACCGAGATCATCAGGACCCTCCAGGGCGAGGGCGGCACGGTGAACAGCCTGCTCGCGCACACGGCGTCGCTCACGACGACCCTGGCGGACCGCGACCGGCTGATCGGCTCCGTGATCGACAACCTCAACACCGTGCTGGCCACGCTCGACAAGCGCGGCGCCCGCTTCTCCGGGCTGCTCAAGCAGCTGCGGCGGGTCATCTCGGGGCTGTCCGCCGACCGCAAGCCCATCGGGGAGTCGCTGGTGAGCATCGGCGACCTGACCGAGGCCACCTCGGGGCTGCTCCGGGACGCCCGCCCGCCGCTGAAGGACGACATCGCGGAGCTGACCGATCTGACCGGAACGCTGAACAGGAACGAGAAGACCGTGGAGGGCGTGCTGAAGCGGCTGCCCAACAAGCTCGACGAGCTGACGGGGACGGCGTCCTACGGCTCGTGGTTCAACTTCTACCTCTGCGACTTCGACGGCCGGATCGTGCTGCCGAAGACGAAGCAGGTGCTCACCCCGGAGCTGCATGTGGCGAGGGCGAGGTGCGGCGCATGAGCCCGCGTGTCCTCCGGCGGCGGGCCCGCCGCCCCGAGCCCTTGATGAAGGTGCGGATCGAGCCGCCGAAGCTGCCGAGGCTGCCGTGGCCCCGGCTGCGCCGGCCGCGGGCGAAGGCGTTCCGCGACCGCAACCCCGTGGTGATCGGCGCCGCCGGCCTCACCGTCCTGGCGCTGCTGACCCTGGCCGCGTTCAACGCCGACAGCCTGCCCCTGATCGGCGGCGGCGCGAGGTACAGCGCCGCCTTCTCGGAGGCCGGCGGGCTCAAGCCGGGCGACGAGGTGCGGATCGCCGGGGTCAAGGTCGGCAAGGTCGAGGAGGTCGACCTGGACGGCGACCACGTCCGGGTCACCTTCAAGGTCAAGAACGACCCCGGCCTCGGCACCGACACCGGCGCCTCCATCCGGGTCAAGACGATCCTCGGCGCGAAGTACCTCGCCCTGCACCCCGAGGGCCCGGGCCGGCTGGAGCCGGGCAGCGAGATCCCGCTGCGCCGGACCGTGTCGGCGTACGACGTCGTGCAGGCGTTCAGCGACCTGACGACCACCACCGAGGAGGTCGACACGCAGCGGCTCGCGAAGGCGCTGGACACCGTCTCCACCACCTTCCAGGACTCGCCCGCCGAGGTGCGGGCCGCCATCCGGGGACTGTCGCGGATCTCCCGGACGGTGGCCTCGCGCGACAAGGAGCTGCGCGAACTCCTCGACCACGCCAACGGGGTCACCGGGGTGCTGGCCGACCGCTCCGAGGACTTCTCCGCGCTGGTCGAGGACGGCGACAAGCTGTTCAAGGAGATCGGCAAGCGGCGCGCCGCGATCCACCGGCTCCTCAAGAGCTCCGCCGCGCTCGGCATCCAGCTCTCCGGCCTGGTCGAGGACAACCGCGCGGAGATCGGGCCCGCCCTGAAGGGCCTCAACACGTTCGTCGCGATGCTCGAACGCAACCAGCGAAGCCTGGACCGCAGCGTGCGGCTGCTCGCCCCGTACGTGCGGGTCTTCAGCAACACCCTCGGCAACGGCCGCTGGTTCGACTCCTACGTCCAGAACCTGGTGGCCGCCCCGGTGGTGCCGCGCACGGGAGGCACCCGATGACCGGACGTCGCAAGGCCGTCGCCCTGATCACCGTGCTCGCCCTCGCCGCCGCGCTCACCGTCGTGCTGTGGCCGCAGTCCGACCCGGTCCGGGTCACGGCGTACTTCCCGCGCACCGTCGGCATCTACCCCGGCTCGGACGTGCGCGTCCTCGGCGTCCGCATCGGCGAGGTCAGGAGCATCACGCCCGAGGGCGGCCGGGTGCGCGTCGAGCTGGAGTACGACGAGAACCGCAGGGTCCCGGCCGACGCACGGGCGGCGATCATCAACTCCTCGGTGGTCAGCGACCGTTACGTGCAACTGCTGCCGGTGTACCGGAAGGGCCCGGTGCTGCGGGACGGCGCCGTCATCCCCGAGTCGCGCACCGCCGTCCCGGTCGAGCTGGACCGGATCTTCGACAGCCTGCACACCACGTCCGAGGCGCTCGGCCCCAAGGGCGCCAACGAGGACGGGGCCCTGGCCCGGCTGCTGGGAGTGAGCGCGGACAACCTCGAAGGGCAGGGCAGGAACCTGAACCAAACAGTGGAGGACCTCTCCCAGGCGGTCACCACGCTGTCCGACGGCCGCGGCGACCTGTTCGGCACCGTGCGCAACCTCCAGGTCTTCACGGCCGCGCTGGCCGCCGACGACCAGGACGTGCGGTCGTTCAACAAGAGTCTCGCCGAGGTGGCCGGGCAGCTGGCCGGGGAGCGCAAGGACCTCGCGGCGGCGCTGAAGTACCTGGCGAAGGCGCTCGGTGACGTGGCCGACTTCGTGAGGAAGAACAAGAAGACGCTGGCCGCCGACGTCAAGGGCCTGAGCAAGGTCACCAAGGTGCTCGTCACCCAGCGGGCGGCCCTGGAGGAGCTGCTGGAGGTGGCGCCCACCGGGCTGTCGAACCTGCAGAACGCCTACAACCCGGCCGCCGGCACCCTCGACACCCGCAACAACGCACAGCATCCGCAGGACCCGGCCGCCCTGCTGTGCTCCCTGCTCAGGACCACCGGCGACGAGGGCGGCAAGAACCCCGACTGCGCCGAGCTGAGGAAGCTCTTCGACTCCCTGCCCGAGGTGCCGAAGGCCCCGGCGGTGCCGGGCACCGGGACGGTCGACCGCAGCCTCGGCGGAATCCTGGAGGGCCGCGCATGAACACCCCGCGCAAGAACACCCCGCGCAGGAGCACGGCGCGCAGGACGCCGCGCACGGTCCGGCCGGTCGTCTGGACGGCGGCGGGTTCGCTGCTGCTGACCGGCTGCGGGTTCAACGGCTGGTACGACGTGCCGCTGCCCGGCGGCGCCGCCGCGGACGGCCGTGCCTACCACGTCACGGTCGAGTTCCGGGACGTCCTGGACCTGGTGCCGCAGTCCGCGGTCAAGGTCGACGAGGTCACGGTGGGCGCCGTCGAGAAGGTCGAGCTGGACGGCTGGCACGCCCGGGTCCGGCTGCGCGTCGCCGACCACGTGAAGCTGCCCGGCAACGCGGTCGCCGAGCTGCGCCAGACCAGCATGCTCGGCGAGAAGTACGTGGCGCTGTCCGCCCCGCCGGGCACCGCCCCCGCGGGCCGGCTCGGCGACGGCGACCTGATCCCGCTGTCCCGCAGCGGCCGCAACGCGGAGGTCGAGGAGGTGCTGTCCGCCCTGGCCGCGCTCCTCAACGGCGGCGGGGTCGCCCAGCTCAAGACGATCACCGTGGAACTGAACAAGGCCCTGGAGGGCCGCGAGGACCGGGTCAGGTCGCTGCTGAGGGAGCTGGACACGTTCCTCGGCGGGCTGGACGGCCGGCGCAAGGACATCGTCCGGGCCCTCAAGGGCATCGACCGGCTGGCGGAGCGCCTCGCCAAGGAGAAGAAGACCATCGCCACGGCCGTCGACACCATGCCGCCCGCGCTGAAGGTCCTCGCCGACCAGCGGCGCGATCTGACGAAGATGCTCACCGCCCTGTCGAAGCTCGGGAAGACGGGCACGAAGGTGGTCAACGCCTCGCGGGACGACACGGTCGCGAACCTCAAGCGGCTCCGCCCGATCCTGCAGCAGCTGAACAAGGCCGGCGACGACCTGCCCAACTCACTGGAGCTGCTGACGACCTATCCGTTCCCGCGCAACGCCGTGGACGCCGTCAAGGGCGACTACGTGAACCTCAGGGTGACCGCCGACCTGGACCTGGCGGGCATCTACGGCAACCTCACCGAGAAGCCCGGTGAGCGCGGCGGCGACTCCGGCGGGCCGAAGCCCCCGGACCTGCCCGAGGCGCCGGACCTGCCCGAGCTCCCGGACGTGCCCCCGGTCCCGGCACCGACCGTGCCGGACGCCCCGGACCTGCCGGACACGCCCGTCCGGCCCTCGGCCCCGTCGGACGGCGACCCGCTGTGCCCGCCGGTGTGCACCGCGGCCTACGGCCCTCCGGCCGGCTCCCACCGCCTCCCGCCGGGGATCGACCTCGACCTGGCGGAGCTCCTGCTGAAGGGGATACAGCCGTGATCACACGTACGGTCAAGGCCCAGCTGCTCGCCTTCGCCACCCTCACCGCCGTCGGCGTGTCGTACGTCGGCGCCGAGTACACCGGCCTGGTGGACGGCCTGCTCGACCGGGGCTACACCGTGCGGGCCGACTTCGCCGACTCCGGCGGCATCTTCTCCGGCGCCGAGGTCACCTACCGCGGCGTGCCGGTGGGCCGCGTGGGCGAGCTGCGGCTGTCCGGCTCGGGTGTGTCGGTGGCCCTGGACATCGAGGACGGCGCGCCGCGCATCCCCTCGGACACGCTGGCGGTGGTGGCGAACCGCTCGGCGGTGGGCGAGCAGTACGTCGACCTGCAACCGCGCCGCACCGACGGCCCGTACCTGCTGGACGGCAGCACGATCCCGCGCGACCGGACCCGGGTGCCGCTGCCCGTCACGGACATGGTCGTCAGTCTGGACCGGCTGGTGAACTCCGTCGGCAAGGACGATCTGCGGATCACCGTGGACGAGCTGGGCGAGGCCTTCGCGGGGACGGGGCCGCGGCTGAGCCGGCTGGTGGACTCGGGCAACGCGCTCGTCGAGTCGGCGTCCGACTCGCTGCCGGAGACGATCTCGCTCATCGAGGACTCGCGGAAGGTCCTCAGGACGCAGGCCGACCAGGGCTCGTCCATCAAGTCGTTCTCCCGCGACCTGGCCACCCTCACCGCTCAGCTGAAGTCGAGCGACGGGGACCTGCGCCGGCTGATCGGCAACGCGCCGCCCGCCGGGGTGGAGGTCAACTCGCTGCTGAAGTCACTCCGGCCGGACCTGCCGGTCCTGCTGGCCAACCTCATCAGCGGCGGCCAGGTCACCCTGGCCCGGCTGCCCGGCGTGGAGCAGGCCCTGGTCACCTTCCCGGTGGTGGTCGCAGGCAGCCACACCGTCATCCCCGGCGACGGGACCACCCACTTCGGCCTCGTCCTCAACGCCGACGACCCGCCGGCCTGCACCCAGGGGTACGACACGCGGCGGCGCGACCCCTCGGACACGAGCAGGCGCCCGGCCAACACCGACGCGCGCTGCACCGCCCCGCGCGGCGGCGACACCTCGGTGCGCGGCGCCCAGAACGCCCCCGGCGCCTCCGGCCGTTCCGGCGGCGCCGACCGGGCGGCGTACGTCGCCCCGTACGACCCGGAGACCGGTACCGCCACCGGCCCGGACGGAACGCCCGTCGAGATCGGCTCGACGGGCGGCGAACAGACCGTGTTCGGAAAGGACTCGTGGCAATGGCTGCTCGTCGGACCGATGGCATGAGCGGGGGCCTGCGCCCGCTGACCGGCGGCCCGCTCCCGCGGGCCGTGCGACCGCTGCGGCGGCTGCT
>JJOH01000044.1 GCA_000696115.1 Streptomyces olindensis | reverse complement strand
GCGGCGGCGCCCTCGGGGCCGGTCCGTCCGGTGGCGGTGCCTTCGGCGGTGGTGCGTCCGGCGGTGGCCGGCTCGGGGCGGGCCAGGGCCCGCGTGCCGCGCTGCCCGGCCGGGACGGGGACGGCGGCCGTCCGGGAGCCCCGGGCGGAGCGCGTGGACCGCAGGGCCCCGGCACCTCGCCGTTCGAGCAGGGCGGTCCCTCGCAGGGCCGGCCGGCTCCGGCGGGCGCCGGGTTCGGGCAGGCGCCGGGTGCCCCGCAGGGCCTTCAGGCCGCGGGCACCAACGGGCCGCAGGGCCAGGACGCCTTCGGCGGCGGCCGGGGCAGGCAGCAGGGCGGCAACACCGAGCAGGGCCAGGGCCGTCGGCCGCAGCTGCCTCCGCGCGGTGGCCCGCGGGCCGAGCTGCCCGGCGGCGACCCGCAGCCGCGGGTGCCGAGCTGGAGCGACGAGAACGCCCAGCCGCCGGTGCCGCGTGCCTCGCTGGACGCCCCGCGCGGACATGAGGAGTCGGACGTCTCCCGTACGTCCGCCATGCCGCGGATCGACGACCACCAGGGCCCCGGCTCGACGGCGGAGATCCCGGCCGTGCCGAGCGACGACTTCGGCTCCCAGCAGTCGGACCCGTTCGCCGGTCCCGGCGCGAACGGCCAGCAGGGCCCGTTCGTCCGCCCGGACGTCTTCGGCGCCCCGGGCGGCCGCCGCGACGCCTCTTCCACGACCGGCCAGTTCCCGGCACCGCAGAGCCCGCAGTCCTACGACAACGGCTCGACCGGCCAGTACCCGGCGCCCCGCCAGGACGACAACTCCACCGGCCAGTACGGCTCGACCGGGCAGTACCCGGCGCCCCGCCAGGACGACAACTCCACCGGGCAGTACCCCGCGCCGCGCCAGGACAACGGCTCCGGCCGGCCCACCCTCCCGGGTCCGGCCACGCCTGCCGACCCGGCGGGCACGGGCCGGTTCGAGCGGCCGCAGGCCAACGGCGCCCGGGGCGGATCGGACTTCGGCGCCCCGCGCCCGCCCGCCCCGCAGGCCCGGCCCGCCCGGCAGGAGCCCGAGGCCCTGCCGCCGGCGTCCGGGCCGGGCGACGGTCGTACGCCGCTGTACGACACGCTGGAGACCAACTGGTTCCACGGCCAGCAGGAGCAACAGCCGCAGAACAACGGCTCGGCTCCGGCCCCGCAGCAGCCGCAGGGACCCACCGGTCCCCAGCGGTCCGCCCCCACAGGCTGGCGTACCTCGCCGAACGACGACCTCGTCCGCCAGGCCGAGCGCGTCCGGCAGCCCGCCGCGGGCGGTGTCACCACCTCCGGCCTGCCTCGCCGGGTGCCCCGGGCGAACCTCGTCCCGGGCACGGCTCAGCAGCAATCGCACCAGAGCGGTCCTCAGGTCTCGCGCGCCCCCGATGACGTGCGCGGCCGGCTGACCAATCTCCGTCGGGGTATCGCACAGGGTCGTCAGGCCGGCTCCACCCAGACCGGCAGCTTCCCACGACCCACTCACCAGCAGGAGCGTTAGTTGAGTCCGATGAGCCAGGCGGCACAGAACCTCAACTGGTTGATCACCAACTTCGTGGACAACACCCCCGGGGTGTCCCACACCGTCGTCGTGTCCGCCGACGGTCTCCTCCTGGCGATGTCGGAGGGCTTCCCGCGCGACCGCGCGGACCAGCTCGCGGCCGTCGCCTCGGGCCTGACGTCCCTGACGGCGGGCGCCTCCCGGATCTTCGAGGGCGGTGAGGTGGCGCAGACGGTCGTGGAGATGGAGCGCGGATTCCTCTTCCTGATGTCCATCTCGGACGGCTCTTCGCTGGCGGTCCTCGCCCACCCCGAGTGCGACATCGGCCTCGTCGGCTACGAGATGGCGCTCCTGGTCGACCGCGCGGGCGCGGTCCTGACACCCGACCTGCGAGCTGAGCTCCAAGGCAGTCTGCTCCATTGATCGGCCCCGGCACCACCCGTCTCACCACATCACCGTCCGGCCGCCACACACCCCACACAGGCCTCGTCAGACGGCTCGACTGACCGACTTGCTGTCCCGCCCGGAGGACTCATGACCCCGCCCACCGCCTCTCATGATCCGTACGCGGAGCCGTACGAGGACGAGGGCGACCAGCCGCTGGTACGGCCGTATGCCATGACCGGCGGCCGGACGCGGCCGCGCTACCAGCTGGCCATCGAGGCACTGATCAGTACGACCGCCGACCCGGCGGCGCTCATGGGACTGCTCCCGGAGCACCAGCGCATCTGCCACCTTTGCCGTGAGGTGAAGTCGGTGGCCGAGGTCTCGGCGCTGCTCAACATGCCGCTCGGTGTGGCCCGGATCCTGGTCGCGGACCTCGCCGAGGCCGGTCTCGTCGCGATCCACCAGCCGGGCGGCGACGAGGCCACCGGTGCGCCGGACGTGACACTGCTCGAAAGGGTGCTCAGTGGACTTCGCAAGCTCTGACGCGGGTCGTTCCACCACCTCCGCGAAGATCGTGGTGGCTGGCGGCTTCGGCGTGGGCAAGACCACGTTCGTCGGCGCCGTCTCGGAGATCAACCCGCTGCGGACCGAGGCCGTGATGACCTCGGCGAGCGCGGGCATCGACGACCTGACGCACACCGGGGACAAGACCACCACCACGGTGGCCATGGACTTCGGCCGTATCACCCTGGACCAGGACCTGATCCTGTACCTGTTCGGTACGCCCGGTCAGGACCGGTTCTGGTTCATGTGGGACGACCTGGTGCGCGGCGCCATCGGCGCCGTGGTCCTCGTGGACACCCGCCGCCTGGCCGACTGCTTCCCCGCCGTCGACTACTTCGAGAACAGCGGCCTGCCCTTCGTCATCGCCCTCAACGGCTTCGACGGCCAGCAGCCCTACACACCCGACGAGGTCCGCGAGGCCCTCCAGATCGGCCCCGACACCCCCATCATCACCACGGACGCCCGCCACCGCGCGGACGCGAAGAGTGCCCTGATCACGCTGGTCGAGCACGCGCTGATGGCACGGCTGAGGTAGCACCCAATTCAGAAGCGCCATACGGCAGTTGTCGTAGATGCTCCGGAGCCGGCTGTGTCCTTTGACACGGTCGGCCAAGGTGTTCATAACGTTTCGGCAGAGGAATCGGGTGGTACGGCCACGCGTCGCGCACATCCGGTCTCGCTGCGCGCACAATCGCCCCGCCTTTTGGCGGGGCTCGCTCTTTATGACCGTTTTATCTGGGGCTTACACCCTCCGGAATCCCTGCCCTCGACTGTTTGGAAGAGCGCAGGTCGTCGTGCTGGAATGCCTGAACTGCCCAATAGTCAATGACGTACTCGTCCGTCGAGGACGTGGTTGGGCTCTGAGACACTGCGGCACAACGTTGGTGCCGACCGCCGAGAGGTTGTTGGTCGAGTGAGGCGAAGCAAGAACAGTCCCGAGCCGTCGGCCCGGGGCAACTTCACCCCGCCGCCGCGCACAGCGGCGCCCGCCCCCGTGCCCGGTTCGGAGCCGACGGCCGCGCCCGCCCCGAGCGGCGGCCGTCTCTCCCCGCGCAACTGGCGCGTGGCGACCAGGCTCAACGCGATCCTGCTCATACCCGTGCTGGTCGGCCTCGTCATGGGCGGCTTCCAGGTCAAGAGCTCGATCGACACCTGGCAGGAGGCCGAGGACGCGGAGAACACCGCGCGTCTGGTCCGGGCCTCCCTGCTCTACGCCAACGCCCTCTACAACGAGCGCGACGCCTCGGCGGCGCCCCTGCTGAAGGGCAGCGCCCAGACCGCCCAGGACAAGGCGACCGTCGCCCAGGTCCGCAAGGCCACCGACGAGGCGGCCGACGCCTTCGACACCGCGGCCCAGAGCATGCCGGCCAAGCCCGGCCTGGAGCGCCGGCTGAAGCTGTTCCGCGAGGCGGAGCCGAAGCTGGCGACCCTGCGCCAGGTCGCGTACACCTCCAAGCTCAAGGGTGTGCAGACCGAAGAGGGCTACGTCGAGGTCGCGCACCCGCTGACGGAGTTCGCCAACGAGCTGGGCCTCGGCACCGGCAACATCACCAGCTACGGCCGGACCGTGTACGCCATCGAGCTCACCAAGGCGGCCCTGTCGCTGCAGCGCTCCATCGGCATGCACATCCTGATCAAGCCGGGCCCGGACGACGGCAACCTGGCCAGCCAGCGCATCGCCCTGTCCTCGTACGCCTACCTCGAGCGCATCGCCGTCGAGGAGTACATCGGCGGCGGTACCGAGGAGGACGCGGCCAAGCTCAAGGCGGCCGAGGCGAAGCTGAAGACCGACGGCGCCGCGATGGCCCGGGAGGCCAAGGCCAAGAACCCGGACTACGTGCCGCCGCCCTCCAAGCCGGAGACGATGGTCGCGGCCCTCGCGACGCTGCAGAGCACGGACCCCAGCGCCCGCGCCGCCCTCGCCGAGCGGGGCATCACCGCCGAGAACTGGTGGGCCGTCAACACCCTCAAGTTCAACGCCTACGAGAAGATCGAGGCGGACATGGCGGACAAGGCGGTGAGCGAGGCCTCGGACATCGCCGACACCGCCCAGCGCGACGCCTACATCACCGGTGCCGCCGTCGTCGTCGCCCTGCTCCTCGCCTTCATCCTGGCCGGCGCGGTCGCCCGCCAGATGAGCCGCTCGATGCGCCAGCTGCGCAACGCCGCCTTCGGCATCGCCGAGCAGCGCCTGCCGATGCTGGTCGACCAGCTCTCCCGCACCGACCCCGGCCGCGTCGACACCCGCGTCCAGGCCATCCCGATCACCACCACGGACGAGATCGGCGAGGTCGCCCGCGCCTTCGACCAGGTCCACCGCGAGGCCGTCCGGCTCGCCGCCGAGCAGGCCCTGCTGCGGGGCAACATCAACGCGATCTTCACCAACCTCTCGCGCCGCAACCAGTCGCTGATCGAGGGCCAGCTGACCCTCATCACCGACCTGGAGAACAACGAGGCCGACCCGGACCAGTTGGAGAACCTCTTCAAGCTGGACCACCTGGCGACCCGTATGCGCCGCAACGGCGAGAACCTCCTCGTCCTCGCCGGCGAGGAGCCGGGCCGCCGCTGGGACCAGCCGGTGCCGCTGGTCGACGTCCTGCGCGCCGCCTCGTCCGAGGTGGAGCAGTACGAGCGCATCGAGCTGTCCGGCGTCCCGGAGGCCGAGATCCACGGCCGCGCGGTCACCGACCTCGTGCACCTGCTCGCCGAGCTGCTGGAGAACGCGACGACGTTCTCCTCCCCGCAGACCAAGGTCCGCGTCACCGCGACCCGTCTCCCCGACGGCCGCGTGATGATCGAGATCCACGACAAGGGCATCGGCCTGACCGCCGAGGACTTCGCGGACATCAACCACAAGCTGGCCAACCCGCCGACCGTGGACGCCGCGATCTCGCAGCGCATGGGCCTGTTCGTGGTCGGCCGGCTGTCCGACCGGCACGGCATCCGCGTCCAGCTGCGCCCCTCGGGCGAGCAGGCCGGCACCACCTCGCTGGTCATGCTGCCCGACGCGATCACCCACGGCGGTGGCGGCGAGCAGCACGTGGACCGCGACGAGTTCACCGTCTCGCAGATCATCCCGGAGCAGAACTTCGGCGGCGAGAACTTCAACCAGCCGATGCGCACGGCGGCGGAGCTCGGCTTCGACGACAGCCGCTACTCGGACGTCCCCGACGACATACGCGAGCTGGACCCCGTCGGCCGCTCCCTGATGCGCGAGGAGCGCCGGGCGGCCCTGGAGGCCCAGGCCCACCAGCAGCCCGCCCTGCCCGGGCAGAACGCCCAGGAGCAGGCCGAGGCGCCCGCGTACCAGGACGAGTACACCGCGCAGCACGGCTACGACGCCGGCCAGGCCTACGACACCGGCCAGACCGGCTACCCGGAGCAGCAGCCCTCCGCGTACGACCGTCAGGCGCCGTACGAGGAGCAGCAGCGGCAGTCGTACGAAGAGCCGCAGCGGCAGTCGTACGAGGAGCAGTACTACGCGCCGAACGGCGGCCTGCCGCAGAACGACGCCTTCTCGTCGAACGGCGGCTACCCGGAGCCCTCCTATGCGGAGCCGGCCCAGGAGGAGCCCGCGGCGCCGGGTGCGGGCGTGCCCGGCGGCTTCCCCGCCTTCGAGCAGCGCCGTCACCAGGATGACTGGCCGCAGCAGGACGGTTACCAGAACGGCTACCCGAACCAGTACCCTTCTCAGGCTCCGGAAACGGAATCTGCGCAGGCCGCTGACGCGGGTGAGCAGGACCGCGTAGGCTTCGACCGTCCGGGACCGGCCCACTCCGCCGCACCCTCGCTGACCGACGCCGGGCTTCCCCGCCGCGGGTCCGCCGCGAGCGGTGCGAACGGCGCGGGCGGCGCCCGGCGCGCGAGCCAGGAGCCTCCCGCCTCCACCCCGGAGAGCAACGGCGACGGCGACTGGCGCTCGGCGAACGACGAGCGGTGGCAGCAGGCCTCGCAGCTCCGGAAGCCGAAGGCGGGCGGGGTCACCTCCTCCGGCCTGCCGAGGCGGGTACCCAAGGCCAACCTGATCGAGGGTTCCGCCGAGAGCACTCCCCAGGGAGGCCCACAGGTCTCCCGTGCCCCGGAGGACGTCCGGGGCAGGCTGAGCAACCTGCGCCGGGGCGTCCAACGCGGACGCAGCGCAGGCAGTGAAACGAACGGCCAGGGCTTCGGTCCTGACAGCACCTACAACCAGGAGCGTTAGTGTGAGCCCGATGAGCCAGGCGGCACAGAACCTGAACTGGTTGATCACCAACTTCGTGGACAACACCCCGGGGGTGTCCCACACGGTGGTGGTCTCCGCCGACGGACTCCTTCTGGCGATGTCCGAAGGCTTCCCCCGCGACCGCGCCGACCAGCTCGCGGCCGTCGCCTCCGGTCTGACGTCTCTGACGGCAGGCGCCTCCCGGATCTTCGAGGGTGGCAGCGTGAACCAGACGGTTGTGGAGATGGAGCGGGGATTCCTCTTCATCATGTCCATCTCCGACGGCTCGTCGCTCGCGGTTCTCGCACATCCGGAGGCGGACATCGGCCTCATCGGGTACGAGATGGCGCTGCTCGTGGACCGAGCCGGTACGGTCCTGACGCCGGACCTTCGTGCGGAGCTCCAGGGGAGCCTGCTCAACTAATCGACGGACGGTGCGTTTTGGCGTCCCGTGGCCGTAAGGTTTCGGGACGCGGCTCCACAGCGATGGGTGCCAGGCACAGTCGGAGGAGGAGAAAGTGGCAACACCCCCAGGCGGTTCGTCTTCGGGCAACTGGTCGTACGGCCCTGCCCAGGGTCAGGGCGACGGTGGTCAGAACCCGAACCGTTACAACTTCCCCTCCGCACCGAGCCACCGGCAGCCGTACGCGCCACAGGGCCCCGGCCCGTCGCCGTACGACCAGCCGCCGGCCCCGCGCATCCAGCCCGTGCAGCCGCAGCGCCGCACCCCCGAGCCGGCGCCCGCCGGGGCGTCGAACAATCCGTTGGTGCGTCCGTACGCCATGACCGGCGGCCGGACCCGCCCGCGCTACCAGCTCGCCATCGAGGCGCTGGTGCACACCACTGCGCAGCCGCACCAGATGCAGGGCCAGTTGCCCGAGCATCAGCGGATCTGCAACCTCTGCCGGGAAATCAAGTCGGTCGCCGAGATCTCGGCGCTCCTCACGATCCCTCTCGGCGTGGCCAGGATCCTCGTCGCCGACTTGGCGGAGGCGGGACTGGTCGCCATCCATCAGCCCGGCGGCGACGAGAACGCCGGCGGCCAGCCAGACGTGACACTGCTCGAAAGGGTGCTCAGTGGACTTCGCAAGCTCTAGCGGAGGGCCTTCCCGCTCCACCACGTCCGCGAAGATCGTGGTGGCTGGCGGCTTCGGCGTGGGCAAGACCACGTTCGTCGGCGCCGTCTCGGAGATCAATCCGCTGCGCACAGAGGCCGTCATGACGTCCGCTTCGGCGGGCATCGACGACCTCACCCACACCGGGGACAAGACCACCACCACGGTGGCCATGGACTTCGGCCGTATCACCCTGGACCAGGACCTGATCCTGTACCTGTTCGGTACGCCCGGTCAGGACCGGTTCTGGTTCATGTGGGACGACCTGGTGCGCGGCGCCATCGGCGCGATCGTGCTGGTCGACACGCGGCGGCTCGCCGACTGCTTCCCGGCCGTCGACTACTTCGAGAACAGCGGCCTGCCGTTCGTCATCGCCCTCAACGGCTTCGACGGCCAGCAACCGTACACGCCGGACGAGGTGCGGGAGGCGCTCCAGATCGGGCCTGACACGCCGATCATCACGACGGACGCGCGGCACCGGGCCGACGCGAAGTCGGCGTTGATCACGCTGGTCGAGCACGCGCTGATGGCACGGCTGCGGTAATCGGCACGTTCTCCTTGCGGCCCTCGTTCCTCCTGTGGGAGGAGTGGGGGCCGCGAGTCTTTTCCGGGAGGGGGCGCGATGAGCGCGGAGGCGGCGGCGTTACGCCTGGGCACGACAGTGGCGAAGGCGGCGGCCGACCTGTGGCTGGGCGGCAGGCGGCGCGAGCAGGAGCGGCACCTGCCGTTGGCGGAGCTGGTGCGGGTGCGGGTTCCCGGGCTGCGGCTGCGGCGGAGCGTGGAGCGCCAGTTCGGCCAGATCACCGACGCGGTGTTCGACCGTCTGGAGCCGTACCTGGAGCACGAGTTCCGGGGGCTGGACGAATCGGGCCGGCAGGCCGTGATCGACGGGGTGTGCGATACGTTCGCGCGGGCGGACCTCTCGGACGAGGCCGTGCTCGCCGCCGACGCCAACCCGGCGGAGCTGATCCGGCGCATCACCGGATCGGTCTCGGCGCCGGTGGGGCTGAGCGAGGCGGAGTCCCGCCTGTACGAGGTGCTGTTCGCCGAGTGCGTCGAGTACTACGTGCGGATCGTGCGGAGCCTGCCGGTCTTCGAGGAGCGGGCGGCGGCCGAGCTGCTGGCCCGGACGGCCACGCTCGGCACCGAAGTGGCCCGGCTCCTGGAGCGGCTGCCGGACCGCTCCCTGCTCGCGCCCGACGGCACGGACCGGGACACCGCGTTCCGGCGCCGCTACCTGGAGCTGGTGAGCCGGGACCTGGACGAGGTGGAGCTGTTCCGGCGCACGTCCGACCGGGCGGCGGGGCCCCGGGTGCGGTTGTCGGTGGCCTACGTGAGCCTGCGGGCGACCGGGGACGACGGGACCCGACGGCGCGCCGCCCGCCCCTTCTCCCGGCTGCGGCCGGACATGAGCGACTGGGAGGAGGCCGGGGGCGAGAGCTCCGGGATGCGGGTCGAGGCCGGGCTCAGCGGTGCCTCGCGGGTGCTGCTGCGGGGTGAGGCGGGCTCGGGCAAGACGACCCTGCTGCGCTGGCTGGCCGTCACGGCGGCGCGTGGCGCCTTCTCCGGGGAGCTGGCCGAGTGGAACGGCCTTACGCCCGTCTTCGTCAAGCTGCGGGAGTACAGCGGCCGTACGCCGCCGAACCCGGACGCGATGCTCGACGGGGTCGCCGGGCCGATCACCGGCATCATGCCCAAGGGCTGGGTGGAGCGGCAGCTCGACTCGGGCCGGGCGCTGCTGCTGATCGACGGCGTGGACGAACTGCTCGACCGGGAGCGCCGGGCGGTCCGGGACTGGCTGCGCAAGCTGCTCGTGGCGTACGACGGCGTGCGGGTCGTCGTCACCTCCCGCCCGGCGGCGGCCGGGGCGGACTGGCTGCGCGACGAGCACTTCACCGCGCTGCACCTGGACCGCATGAGCCCGCCCGACCTGGCGGCGTTCGTACGGCAGTGGCACCAGGCGGTGCGGGAGCTGGGCGAGGACCTGCCCTGTCCCGTGGACGACCTGCCGCTGTACGAGCAGTCCCTGCTGGCCAGTCTGAAGGACCGCCCGCACCTCCAGTCCCTCGCGGGCACTCCCCTGCTGGCGGCCATGCTGTGCGCCATGCACCTCAACCGGGGCCGGCAACTGCCCCGGGACCGGATGGAGCTGTACCGGAACGCGCTGCACACACTGGTCCACGACCGGGACGCCGACCGGAACGTGCCGAGCGCGGCGGACGGCAAGCTGAGCCTCAGCGACAAGCTGGTGATCCTGCGGGACCTGGCGTGGCGGCTGTCGGACAACAACCGCAGCGAGATCTCGGTGGAGCAGGCCGCGGTGCACGTCGGGCGCAAACTGCGGGCCATGCGGCATCTGGACGGCCTGGAGGGCGGGCGGGTACTGGACCAGCTGCGGCACCGCTCGGGCATCCTCCGCTCCCCCGCGGAGGCCCGTCTGGACTTCGTGCACCGGACGTTCCAGGAGTACCTGGCCTCCGCCGAGGCGGCGGAGGAGGACCGGATGGGCAACCTCGTCGAGCGGGCGCATCTGGATCTGTGGCGGGAGACGGTCATCATGGCGGCGGGCCACGCGAACGCGCGCCAGCGGGAGGAGTTGCTGGGCGGGATCCTGGACCGGGCGGAGAGGGAGCCTCGGCACGCGCGTGTGCTGCGGCTGCTGGCTGCGTCTTGTCAGGAGACGTTGCCGGAGGTCTCCGACGGGTTGGCCGGGCGGTTGGAGGAGGCGGTGTCGCGTCTGTTGCCCGCACGGCGGCAGACGGATCCGCCTGCGTTGGCGGCGGTGGGGGCGAGTCTGCTGCGGAGGTTGCCGAGGTCGTTGGGAGAGCTGACTTCGAAGGCCGCTGTGCACACGGTGCGGACGGTGGCTTTGATCGGTGGGGCTGAGGCCCTGGGGTTGTTGGTGCGGTACGCGGAGGACACCCGCGAGGAGGTGATCGAGGCGCTGATCGAGGCGTGGGGGTATTTCGACGCCGATGTGTATGCCGACCGGGTGCTGACGGGCGTGCCGCTCCAGGGCCGGCAGGTCACTGTCACGCACTCGGGGCAGTTGCGAGCCCTGCGCCGCCTGCCCACAATCGACAGGCTGTGGATCAGCCCCCCTGTCACCGATGTCTCGGTTCTCACCGGGATGTCTTCTCTGACACAGCTCGAATTCGGCCACCTCCAAGGCGATATCGACCTGTCCGGTCTCACGTCACAGACTTCGCTGAGGCGTCTGACGCTGCTCGGCAGTCCTTCGCCGAAGAGCTTTGATGGCCTGGACACGCTCCCGGTACTGGAGACCCTTTACTTCAGCTGCCGCAGCCTGACCGACCTCCGTGCCGTGTCCCTGCCGCCGGCACTGCGTCACTTGGGCATGCTCAGTGTCGACGCCTCGCTCGACCTGGCGTGCCTCACGCATGACGGGGTCTCCTGGCTGGGCCTGATCATGAGGGAGGTCTGCGTGCCCAGGGGCATCGACGCTCTGAACGGACTGCCACAGCTGCAGCGTCTGTACCTCGACCACGTCGACGTAGCCGCCTGGCTGAAGAGCGGGGCCGTCCCCGCTTCCACAGTGTGGAGCTTGAGGCTGGCGGACTGCGTCCTGCCCGAGGACCCCACCGCACTCGACATCCCCGGCGTGAACGTCACCATCCGCTGACCCCACACCACGGCCCACGGCCCCGTCTTCCCGAAGGAGAACGGGGCCGTAAGGCGTCGGAAGTGCTCAGCGCCAGCTGTGCGGGGCCCTGAAGCCCGGCTCTCGTTCCAGGCGGCGCCAGCCAGCCTTCACGCGGCCGCGGTGGGACGGGGTCGGGTCCGTGGGGCGGGCGGCGGCGCGGGCCAGGAGGATCGCCGTGATGGCGGCGACTTCCTCGGGCTCGGCGTGGCCCTTCTCGACGCGGATATCAGGAATGTCCATGGGTGTCAGTCTCCGTGAGAGAGATGTCCGCCGCGTTACTGCGGAGGGTTGCCGTGCTTGCGGGAAGGCAGGTCGGCGTGCTTGGTCTGGAGCATGGCGAGGGACTTGATCAGCACCTCGCGGGTCTCGGCGGGGTCGATGACGTCGTCGACCAGGCCGCGTTCGGCCGCGTAATAGGGGTGCATGAGCTCGGACTTGTACTCCTTGACCATCTTCTGCCGCATCGCCTCGGGGTCCTCGGCCTCGGCGATCTGGCGGCGGAAGATGACGTTGGCCGCGCCCTCCGCACCCATGACGGCGATCTCGTTGGTGGGCCAGGCGTAGGTGAGGTCCGCACCGATGGACTGGCTGTCCATGACGATGTACGCACCTCCGTAGGCCTTGCGCAGGATCAGGGAGATCCTCGGCACGGTCGCGTTGCAGTAGGCGTACAGCAGCTTCGCGCCGTGGCGGATGATGCCACCGTGCTCCTGGTCGACGCCCGGGAGGAAGCCGGGGACGTCCAGAAGGGTGATGATCGGGATGTTGAAGGCGTCGCACATCTGGACGAAGCGGGCCGCCTTCTCCGAGGCCTCGATGTCCAGCACACCCGCCAGCACCTGCGGCTGGTTGGCGATGATGCCGACGACCTGGCCGTCCATCCGGCCCAGCGCGCAGATGATGTTGCGGGCCCAGCGCTCGTGGACCTCCAGGTANTCGCCGTCGTCGACGATCTCCTCGATGACCTTGGTCATGTCGTANGGCCGGTTGCCGTCCGCCGGGACCAGGTCCAGCAGGACGTCCGAGCGGCGGTCGACNGGGTCGGAGGCCTCCGCGCGGGGCGGGTTCTCGCGGTTGTTCTGCGGGAGGAGCGAGAGCAGGTAGCGGACCTCCGCGATGCAGGTCTCCTCGTCGTCGTAGGCGAAGTGGCAGACCCCGCTNGTCTCGGCGTGGACGTCCGCGCCGCCCAGGCCGTTCTGCGTGATCTCCTCGCCGGTGACCGCCTTGACCACGTCCGGGCCGGTGATGAACATCTGCGAGGTCTCGCGGACCATGAACACGAAGTCCGTCAGGGCCGGNCTGTAGGCCGCGCCGCCCGCGCACGGGCCGAGCATCACCGAGATCTGCGGGATCACGCCNGAGGCCTTGGTGTTGCGCTGGAAGATGCCGCCGTAGCCGGCGAGGGCNGAGACGCCCTCCTGGATGCGGGCNCCCGCGCCGTCGTTGAGGGAGACCAGGGGGGCACCGGCCGCGATGGCCATGTCCATGATCTTGTGGATCTTCGTGGCGTGGGCCTCGCCCAGCGCGCCGCCGAAGATGCGGAAGTCATGGGCGTAGACGAAGACCGTCCGGCCCTCCACCGTGCCCCAGCCGGTGAGCACACCGTCGGTGTACGGCTTCTTCGCCTCCAGGCCGAAGCCCGTGGCCCGGTGCCGGCGCAACTGCTCGACCTCCCGGAACGACCCGGGGTCCAGGAGCAGCTCGATGCGCTCCCGCGCGGTCAGCTTGCCCTTGGCGTGCTGCGCCTGGGTCGCCTTCTCGCTCGGGCCGGCCACCGCCTGCGCACGGATCTCGTGCAGTTCGGCCACGCGTCCACCCGCGTGCCCGCTCATTCGGCGATGGCGGTGCGCATCGTCCACCGGTAGACGGGCAGCCGCTTGTCACCGATCTCGCTGAACTCCCCGTCGTGCGCGAAATGTTCGTAGTGGGCGCCGAACCGGTACTTGACCTTCTCCGTCAGCGACGGGGACAGCTGTACGCGCTCCACGTCCGGAATGGCGGACGGACCGCCGACCAGCAGCACTTCGAAGTCCGACATGGCACAAGCCTCCTGACACGTGTACGGGAGCGTCCGTCATGCCTCGCCAGGTTCGCGCCACCGCCTAAATTCGGGCCAAAAAACGACCCCACAGGGGGAGTTGTGGCGATCGAGCGGTGTACGACAGACTGGTCCTCAACGCCTGTTGAGTGGAATCATCCTGTTTGTCAGCTGCAGGGAGCAGATCGTGACTTCTCCGGCTGCCGGGCCGACCGCCGGCACAGCGCCGTCCGACCCCCCGGCCACGACCCGGCGTCCCCCCAACCACCGTGTGCTGCTCGGCCCGTCGCTGCTCGGGCTCTTCCTGGTCATCGCCTTCGCCGGCCTGATGATCCCCGGCCTGCGCAACCCCGCCCCGCACGACGTGCCGCTCGGGGTGGCCGGGCCGCCCCCGGCCGTCGAGCGCCTCGGCCAGCAGCTGGAGGCGGGCGCACCGGGCGCCTTCGAGGTCACCGAGTACGCCGACGAGAAGGCGGCCCGGGCAGCACTCCTCGACCAGGAGGTCCTGGGCGCCATCGTCATCGGGCCCCAGGGCGCGCCCGCACTGCTCACCGCGAGCGCGGCAGGCGACGCGCCCACCCGGGCCGTGACGGCGGCCTACGAGCGGCTGACCGACCGACTCGGCACCCCACCGCAAGTGCGGGACGTCGCGCCCCTGCCCGAGCACGACTCCCGGGGAGTCAGCGCGGTGCTGCTGTGCGTCGCCCTGTCCGTGGGCGGACTGCTCTTCCAGATCGGCCTGAGTCTGGCGGCCGGAGGCGAGCGGGCCTCCGCCCGATGGCTGGCCTCCGTCGGCTACGCGGTGGTCGCCGGCCTGATCGGTGCGCTGCTCGCAGGTCCCGTCACCGGCGCCCTCACGGGCCACTTCGCGGAGCTGCTGGGCATCGCGGTCCTGCTGTCGCTGACCGTCGTCGGCGTGGTGGCGGCCTGCCAGGCGCTGCTGCGGGCACTCGGCATCGTGGTCGGCGCCCTGCTGGTGCTGCCGCTCGGCGTCTCGTCGTCCGGCGGTGTCGTCGACCCGCACTTCCAGCCCGCCTTCTACGCGGCGATCTCGGAGTACCTGCCCATGGGCAGCACCGTCTCCCTCCTGCGGCGCGTCTTCTACTTCGACGGCAACGCGGCGGGCGGACCGCTGCTCACCCTGGCACTGTGGGCGGCCGTCTCCTGGATCGTGGCACTGGTGATGGAGCGGTTCCGGCCCTTCCGCCCGGTCGTGGTCGTCGTGCCCGCCTCCGCGCTGCCCGCCGGCGACCCCCGGACGGCCTGATGGCGGCCGAGCCGAGCGGGCCCGCCGCGGAACCGGCGCAACCGGCGCAACCGGCGGAACCGGGCGGTCCCGAGGGAACGCAGGAGAACCGCCGCGAGCTGATCCGGCTCGCGGCGGTCGAGCTGTTCGCGCGGCACGGCTACCGCGGCACCACCGTCCGGGCCATCGCGGAACGGGCCGGTGTGGACCCGGCCCTCGTGATGTACCACTACGGCAGCAAGGAGAAGGTCTTCTCCGTGGTGATCCGGGAGGCGATGCGTGCCGAGGAGCTGCTGCCCGCGCTGCCCGAGCTCCTCGACGAACCCCCGGGCGACGGCGGGCCCGGCAGCACCCGGGAAGGCCCCGGCAGCACCCGGGGCGGGCCCGGCAGCCGGCTCGTCCGCGGGTTCCTGACCCGCTGGGAGGACGCCGCGTCACGCTCCTCGCTCCTGGTGGTCTTCCGCTCCGCGATGGAGCACCCCGAGGCCTCGCAGCTGTTCCGGGAGGTCGCCGGCGGCGAACTGCTCATACCGATCGCCCGCCGGATCCCGGCCCCCGACCCCGAACTGCGGGCCGTGCTGGTGGCGTCCCTGCTCGTCGGGCTGGTCACCGGCCGCTACGTGGTGCCCATCGGCCCGCTCGCCGACATGGACCTGGACACGGTCGTGGACCTCTACGGGCCGTACGCGGACGCCATGCTGCTGGGCCGGCTGGGCACACCCCCGCCGCTGCCGTGACACCACCGCACTCCCTCAACGACGCCCGGGGAGCGTCCCCTTGACCAGCGCGTCCACCACCTGGCGCCGCTGGAGCTTGCCGCTCGGAGTCTTCGGCAGGGCGCCCCGGGGCACGACCTCCACCCGGTCGGGACGCACCCCCGTCTCCGCGGAGACCGCCGCGACGACCGCCGAGCGGATCTCCGCGACCCGTTCGGCGTCCGCGTGACTGCGGGACTCCACCACCAGCACCAATGCCTCGGTGCTGCGCTCGGGGTCAGGGCAGCCCACGGCGGCCACCGCGTCCGCCCGCAGGCCCTCCACCGTGGCGGCCGCCGCCTCGAAGGCGTACGGATGGTAGTTGGACCCGGCGATGATCACCACGTCCTTGATCCGGCCGGTGACGTACAACTGGCCGTCGGCCAGGAACCCCTGATCGCCGGTGTTCAGCCAGCCGTCGCCGAGGACCTTCGCGGTCTCCTCGGGCTGGCGGTAGTAGCCCGCCATCATCGAGGGGCAGCGCAGCAGGATCGTCCCCTGCCGGTGGTCCGGCAGGTCCGCGCCCGTCTCGTCCACCACCCGGATCTCGATCTCCTTCAGGGCGCTGCCCGACGAGACCAGTTCCTGCCGGTCGGGATCGTCCGGTGACGCCTCCACGACCACGCCGTCGGCGGCCAGCCGGTCGCGCCGCACGGGCAGCGTGATCAGCGGGTCGCCCGGCACGCACATGGTCGCCGCCAGGGTGATCTCGGCCATGCCGTAGCAGGGCGTCATCGCCCGCTCCCGGTAGCCGTAGGGGGCCATGCGCTCGGCGAACGCCCGCAGCGTGCCGGCCTGGACGACCTCGGCGCCGTTGCCCGCGAGCCGCCAGGCGCTGAGATCGAGCCCCTCCAGCTTGGCGTCCGGCACGTTCGTCGCGCACAGCCGGTACGCGAAGTTCGGCGCCGAGGTGAACGTGCCCCGGTAGCGGTGCATCGCCCACAGCCACCGCTCGGGGCGCAGCGCGAACGACAGCGGCGGCATGCTCGCCACCGGCAGACCGTGCAGCAGCGGAGCCAGGTTCAGCCCGATCAGGCCCATGTCGTGGTGGAGCGGCAGCCAGCTGACGATCAGATCGCCCGAGCGGTAGGCGCGGTCACCGATCGCGGCGGCGTTGGCGAAGACGGCCTCGTGGGTGAGGGTCACGCCCCGGCTGTCGCCCGTGGTGCCGGAGGTGAACTGGATCAGCGCGATGTCACCGGGCCGCGCACGCACCGAGCCCGGCACCAGACCGCCTTCGAACGGCGGCTCCACGATCGTCACCCCGGCCTGGGCGCACGGCGCCGACACCGCGTCCCGGAACTCCGGGGAAGCCACCACGGCACGGGGTTCCGCACGGCTGATCAGCAGCCGCAGCCGGTCCTCCCAGCGCTGCCGCCGCATGGTGGCCAGGGGAGGCTCGCACACGAAGGGGACGGCGCCCAGCAGGAAGCAGCCGTGCAGGGCCGCGTAGGCGTCGACGCCGGTGTCCATGCAGACGCCGACCCGGTCACCGGGGCGGACCCCGTGCTCGGCCAGGGCGGTCGCCGCGGCCCCCGCCAGCTCGGCGAGTTCGGACGCGGTCAGCCGCACCGGCTCCCCGGAGCCCTCGACGTAGGCCAGCGGCCGACCGGGATCGCGGTCGGCGATCTCCAGCAGGGCCGCGCCGATCGTGCCGGCGGAGGCCAGGGACACCGGTCCCGGACGATCCTCCGGTTCGAATCCCCTCCGGTCGATGTGTACGTCTTCGGTCGAAACGGCAACTGGCATTTCCTACCCCCGAATTGACCACCGCGGAGCGGCTGAAAATGGCATGGTGAATGCGACCGTATGATGTGCAGCATGCAACAGGGAAGTCAAGCGCGGCAATTGACGGACCATGGCTTTAGAGAGCCGCAAGAGCGTCCTTAGTCGCACCGTTCACGATGGATCGGCTGAATTTTGCTGGGCATTCTCTCGATTACCGCAGCCGAAAGATCCCGGATCGGTATTTCCGACGCAACTTAAGGAACGACACACGCCGTGTTCGCGCTCGTTTTTCCCGGCCAGGGTTCACAGCACAAAGGGATGGGTGCGGAGCTCTTCGCCGCATTCCCGGAACCGGTGGCGGAGGCCGACGAGATTCTCGGCTATTCCGTCGAGGAGCTGTGCCGCGACGACACCGACGGACTGCTCCAGAACACGGAGTTCACCCAGCCCGCCCTGTACGTCGTGAACGCGCTGAGCCTGCTGGCGCACCGCCGGGACGGCGGGCCCGAGCCCGACTACGTGGCGGGGCACAGCCTGGGCGAGTACAACGCCCTGCACGCCGCGGGCGTCTTCGACTTCGCCACCGGACTGCGTCTGGTGGCCAAACGCGGCGAACTGATGGCCCGGGTGGCCGACGGGGGCATGGCCGCCGTGGTGGGCCTGACGGCCGAGCAGGTCGGAGAGGTCCTCGCCGCACCGGGCCTGGGCAACGTGTCGATCGCCAACTACAACAACCCCACCCAGATCGTGGTCGCCGGTCCCCGGGAGGACGTCGAGCGGGCCGGCGCCGCCTTCCAGGACGCGGGCGCGGGCCTCTACACGGTGCTGCGGGTCAGCGGCGCCTTCCACTCGCCGTACATGTCGGACCTCCGCGACGAGTTCGCCGACTACGTCCGGACCTTCGCCCTCCGACCTCCCGGCATCCCCGTGATCTCCAACGTGACCGCCCGCCCCTACGGCGACGACGTCGCGGGCGCGCTGATCCAGCAGCTCGACCACCCGGTGCGGTGGACGGACACCGTACGCCACCTCCTCGCCCTGGGCGTCACCGACATCGAGCCCCTCGGGCCGGGCCGGGCGCTGCGCGGGCTGATCCAGGCGACCCGGCGGGACGCCGAGCGGCCGTCCCGGAAGCCCGACGCCGCACCCGTACCGCCGACGGCATCCGACGGACCCGGTGGGGAACTGCGGCTGCGGCGGCCCGAGCGACAGCGCGCGGCCCGCCCCGCCGGCACCCCACGGGAACCGCTGCGGGACGCCCTGCTGCGCGACCTGCGCACCACCGTCGCCGACGTGCTGAAGGTCGAGCCGTCCGCCGTGCGGCCCGAGGCGGAACTCAGCACCCTCGGCTTCGACTCGATCCGCCTGATCGAGTTCGCCGACCGGCTCCGGCAGGACCTCGGCGTCGACCTCACCCCCTCCGTGTTCTTCGAGCACTTCACGCTGGAGGCGTTCGCCCGCCATCTCCTGACCGAACACCGCGATCTCGTGACCGCCCGTCACCCGGACGCGCAGCACGAGGAAACGGAGCGCGAGGACGCCCGGTACGGGGACGCCCGGTACGGGGACGCTCCGGCTCCGGCCGGGTCCGTCGCCGGGTCCGCCACTGGGACCGGCCGGGACGCCGCGGACGACGCCGCGTACGCCGTCGCCGTCGTCGGCGTCAGCGCCCTCCTGCCCGGCGCCGAGGACCTGGAACAGTTCTGGCAGCGGCTGGTGGACGGGGACGAACTCGTCACCGGCGTACCGCGCGAACGCTGGGACGACTGGGCCGGGCCGGACCGGGCCCGCGACGCGCACGGGGCCTTCCTCGACGAGGTCGACACCTTCGACTGCTCCTTCTTCGGCATCTCGCCGCAAGAAGCGGAGCTGATGGATCCGCATCAGCGGCTGTTCCTGCAGACCGTGTGGAAGGCGATCGAGGACTCCGGGCGACGCCCCGGCGACCTGGCCGGCAGCCACACCGGACTGTTCGTCGGCCTCAGCTCCATGGACTACCTGGAGGTGCTCGGCCACAGCGCCGCCGGGCCCCAGGCGCACACCGCCACCGGCCTGGCCCACGCCGTGCTGCCCAACCGGGTGTCGTACCAGCTCGATCTGCGCGGACCCAGCGAGGCCGTCGACACCGCCTGCTCCTCGTCCCTGGTCGCCGTCCACCGCGCGGTGCGCGCCCTGCGCTCCGGCGAGTGCGACCTGGCCGTCGCGGGCGGCGTGAACCTGCTGCTCAGCCCCACGCCGTTCGAGTGCTTCGGCCTCGCCGGGATGCTCGCCCCGGACGGCCGCTGCAAGACCTTCGACCGGGCCGCGAACGGCTACGTCCGCGGCGAGGGCGTGGTCGCGGTCCTGCTGAAGCCGCTGGCCGCAGCCGAGGCCGACGGCGACCACATCCACGCCGTCATCCGGGGCAGCGCCGTGGGCCACTCGGGCCGCAGCGCCTCGCTCACCGCGCCCAGCCCCGAGGCACAGGCGGACGTCATCGTCGACGCCTGGCGTACCGCGCGCCTCGACCCGGCCACCGCGACGCACATCGAGACCCACGGCACCGGCACCAGCCTCGGCGACCCGATCGAGATCGAGGGCCTCAAGCAGGCGTTCACCCGCCTCTACCGCGACTGGGGGCATCCCGCGCCCGCCGCGCCGCACTGCTCCCTGGGCTCGGTGAAGACCGCCATCGGACACCTGGAGGCGGCGGCCGGGCTCGCCGGTCTGGTCACCATGGTGCAGGCCCTCCGCTACGGCCGGCTCCCCGCCCTGCGCCACTTCAAGGCGCTCAACCCGTACATCCGCCTGGACGGCAGCCCGTTCCGCATCGGTGACCGCGTCACGCCGTGGAACCGTCCCGCCGCCGCGGACGGCACCCCGCTCCCGCGCCGCTGCGGCGTCAGCTCCTTCGGTTTCGGCGGCTCGAACGCCCACGTGGTCCTGGAGGAGTACGTCACCGACCGGACGGAACCGACCCCGCCCGCCGGCCCGCAGCTGATCCCGCTGTCCGGCCGCACCCCCGAGGCGCTGCGGGACCACGCCCGGGACCTGGTCCGCCACCTCGACCGGCACGCGCCCGCCGACGGCACCCCGGACTTCACCCTCACCGCCCTCGCCGACACCCTCCAACTCGGCAGGGAAGCGATGGAGACGCGGCTCGCGGTGGTGGCGGCCGACCTCGACGAACTGTACGACGCGCTGGTCCGCTTCCTGCGCGGTGACGAGCAGGGCGACACCTGGTGCACGGGGCGGGCCACCGGCACGGCCGAACTGTCCCGCGCCCTGCTCGACGGACCCGAGGGGCAGGCCCATCTCGCCGCCCTGGTCGAGGCCGGGAAGACCGGCACCCTGGCCCGGCTCTGGACGGCGGGCGCCGACTTCGACTGGGCGGTGCTGCGCGGGGACCGGCCGGTGCGGCGGACGCCACTGCCGACCTATCCGTTCGAACGCCGGCACTGCCGACCGCAGGACCTCACGCCGCACGGAGTGCCGAGCCCGGTCCCGGACCCGGCCGCCGCCGTGCCGGCGGCGGCCGCACCCGCGGGTCCCGGCTCGCCGGACGGAGTCCGCGGGCACCTGGTCCAGCTGTTCGCCGAGACGCTGAAGTGGCGGCCGGAGGAGATCGACCCGGCTGCCCGCTTCGAGGACCTCGGCCTGAACTCCCTCCTCGTGGAGAAGCTGCGCCGCCGCCTGGAGGAGCACTACGGGCCGTTCGACAGCACCACGCTGTTCACCTACAAGAGCCTGGACGCCCTGGCACACCACGTGGCCGACCGAGCCATGGCACGTACCGAGCCGCCCGCGCCCGCCGTGTCGCCCGCGCCCGCCGCGCTGCCGGCGTCCGCCGCGTCGTCGGCGTCCGCCGCGCCGCCCGCACCCCCCGCGCAGGCGGGACCGTCCATGACTCCCGCGGTCACCGCCCGGGCGGTTTCCTTCCGGGGTGCCGCCGGTGCGGGCCGCGACTCCGCCGACATCGCCATCATCGGCATCAGCGGCCGCTACCCGGCCTCCCCGACCCTGGACGACTTCTGGGAGAACCTGCGGCAGGGCCGGGACTGCGTCGGCGAGATACCGCTCGACCGGCCCGGTTACCGGCGCTACGCGGAGCTGGCCCGGGAGCGCTTCGGCGAGGCGTGGCCCCGCTGGGGAGGTTTCCTGGACGACGTCGACGCCTTCGACGCGCAGTTCTTCCACATCTCGCCGCGCGACGCCCGGCTCCTCGACCCGCAGGAGCGGCTGTTCCTCACCACGGCCTGGGAGACCCTGGAGGACGCCGGATACACCCCGGCGTCCCTGGCCGACCCCCGGCTCGGCGACCGGCGCGGCTCGGTGGGCGTGTTCGCGGGGGTGACCTACAACAACTACCAGATGTTCGCCGGGAACGACCTCGACCAGGGCGTCTGGCGCATGGTCACCTCCCAGACCTTCTCCGTCGCCAACCGGATCTCCCACCTGCTCAACCTCGGCGGCCCCAGCCTGACGCTGGACACCGCCTGCTCCTCCTCCCTCTACGCGATCCACCTGGCCTGCGCCGCCATCCGCCGCGGCGAGTGCGCCACGGCGCTGGCCGGCGGCGTGAACCTGTCCCTGCACCCCAGCAAGTACGTGATGCTCGCCGAGGCCGGTTTCCTCGCCGAGGACGGCCGCTGCCGGGCCTTCGGCGAGGGCGGCACCGGCTACGTCCCCGCCGAGGCCGTCGGCGCGGTCCTGCTCAAGCCGCTGGAGCGGGCCCTGGCCGACGGGGACCGCGTCCACGCCGTCATCAAGGGCTCGGCGGTCAACAGCGACGGCCGCACCTACGGCTACGGCGTGCCCAACCCGGTCGCCCAGGCCGAACTGGTCCGCGCCGCGCTGCGCGACGCCCGCGTGGACGCCGGCACCATCGGCTACGTCGAGGCGCACGGCACCGGCACCAGCCTCGGCGACCCCATCGAAGTGCGCGGCCTCACCGAGGCGTACGGCGACGCGGCGATCCCGCACCGCCGGGACGGGCGCCCGCCCTGCGCCATCGGCTCGGTGAAGTCGGTCATCGGCCACGCCGAGGCCGCGGCCGGCATCGCCCAGGTCACCAAGGTGGTGCTGCAGATGCGGCACGGCACCCTCGTGCCCTCGCTGCTGCACTCGCCGCGCTTGAACCCCCACCTCGACCTCGACGGCACGCCGTTCAGCGTGCAGCGCGAGACCGCCCCCTGGGAGCGGCTCCGGCTGCCCGGACCCGAAGGCCGGGAAGCCGCGCCCCGCCGGGCGGGGATCAGCTCGTTCGGCGCGGGCGGGGTCAACGTCCACCTCGTCCTGGAGGAGCCCCCGGCCCGGCCCGGGCCGCCGGCCACCGACCCGGGCCGTCCGATGGTCTTCCCGCTGTCCGCCCGCACCCCCGACAACCTGCGCGCCTACGCGTCCCGCATGGCCGGCTTCCTGCGCTCCCTGGAGCGGACACCACCGGGCACGGGCCCGGCACGCCCGGCGGACGTGGCGCACACGCTGCAGCACGGCAGGGAGGCAATGGAGCACCGGGCCGCCTTCACGGCCCGCACCCTGGCCGAGGCGATCGACGGCTTCGACCGGGTGGCCACCGGCCAGGACGCCCCCTCCGGTGTGCACATCGGCCGCCGGCCCGACCGGTCCGGCACCGCACCGGCCGTACCGGCGACCGCCACGCCCGAGGAGACGGCCGCCCTGTGGGCCCGGGGCGCCGACACCGACTGGGCCGCCTCGCCCACCGGCGGGCGACGGGTGTCGCTGCCGACGTACCCCTTCTCCCGCGAGCGCTACTGGCTGGAGCCGAGCGGCGGCACCGACCCGGCACGCCCCGCACCCGCGGCCGCGCCGGGCGCCGGCCCCGGGGACGTCACCGACCTGCGGGCCGTGCTCGCGGCCGTGCCCCGCAGCGAACGGCACACCGCCCTGGCCACCCACATGCAGCGGGAACTCGGCGCCCTCCTCCAGTTCCCGCCGGACAGCCCGCCGGACCGGCAGCGCGGCTTCTTCGAACTGGGCATGGACTCCGTGATGGCCGTCCGGCTGGGCAACCTGCTGGAGGAGTCGCTGGGGCTGGTCCTCTACGCCGGCGTCGTCTTCGACTACCCCTGCATCGACGACCTCGCCGGCCACCTGCTGGAACAGCTCGACCTCGACGAGCCCGGCCCGGCCGCGCCGACGCCCACCCCGACGCCGGGCGACGCCCCGGCCGACGCTCCGGCACCGCGGATCGTCCACTACACCGCCGACTGGGAACGGGCCGACGCGCCCCAGGGCCCCGGCTCCTGGCTCACCCGCCCGGTCCTGGTCCTCGACGCCGACGGGGACCTCACCGAACTCGTCCGGCGGCACCACGCCGACGCCGCCCAGGTGATCGGCGTACGGCCCGGCGAGCGGTACACGACGTCCGGCACCGAGCGGACGGTCCGGGCCGGATCGGCCGAGGACCACGCGGACCTCCTCGCCGGTCTCGACACGCCGCCCGCCACCGTCCTGCACGCCTGGACCGATCCGCGCACCGCGCTGACGTCCGTGTTCCACCTCAGCAAGGCACTGCTCCGCGGCGGCCTGCGCCGGCCCGTGCGCCTGCTGCGTCTGCACACCCGCACCGGCGGGCCGGCCGACGCGCTCGCCGAGGCGTTCGGCGGCTTCGCCCGCTCCGTCGAGCACGAGAACCCCCGCCTCCTCCAGCAGGCCGTGGCCGTGCACTCCCCGGACGGCCGTCCGGCGGACGCCCTCTGGGCGGCCTGCCGCGCCGAACTGGCCGCCGACACGCGCAGCGAGGCCGAGGTCCGCCACGACGAGCGGGGACGCTGGGTGCGCAGGCTCAGGGAGCTGCCCGCCCAGCCGCCCGCACCGGGCGGGGACGCCGTCCGCCCCGGCACGACCTGGGTGATCACGGGCGGCGCCGGCGGCCTCGGTCTGCTCTTCGCCGAGCACCTGGCCCACCGGGCCCCGGTGAACCTGCTGCTCGTCGGCCGCTCCGAGCTGACCGACGACCGCCGGACGGCACTGGAGGGCATCCGCGCGCTCGGCAGCGACGTCCGCTACGAACGGGCCGATGTCGCCGACCGGACCGAGGTGGACCGGCTGCTCGCCCTCGCCCGTGAGCGCTGGGGGGCCGTGCACGGCGTCATCCACTCCGCCGGCGTGCTGCGCGACGCGCTGCTGCCGAACAAGAGCGCCGACGAGATCGACGCCGTCCTCGCCGGCAAGGTCGACGGCGCCGTGCACCTCGACGAGGCGACCCGCGACGACGACCTCGACGTCTTCATGGTGTTCTCCTCGCTGGCCGCCCTCGCCGGCAACCCGGGCCAGGCCGACTACGCCTTCGCCAGCCGCTTCCTGAACGCCTTCAGCCGCGCCCGCGAGGAGAAGCGGGCCGCGGGGGAGCGGTCCGGCGCGAGCATCGCCGTGGTGTGGCCGTTCTGGCGCGACGGCGGCATGCGGGTCGACGCGGCCACCGAGGGCTTCGTACGCCGCAGGCTCGGCCTGACCCCGCTGGAGAACGCCGTCGGCGTGGCGGCCTTCGACGCGGCACTGCACCACGCGGTACCCGAGTTCGGGGTCGTGCACGCCGAACGGGACAAGCTGGAGCGGCTGTTGCGCATCGAACCGGCGGCCGGCACCGCCCGGCCCGCGGCGGCGCCCGAGGACGGCATCTCGGCCGTGGCGGCCGAACTGGAGCACGTCCTGGCGGAACTGGAGCTGTAGGGCGTGAAGTCCGAGCACGTGTGCCGGGCGCCCGCGACGGACCCGTCCGCGCGGACGTCCGGCGAACCACTGGGGGAGAGGAACGGCCATGACCGATGACGCCCTGCTGAGGCGTTCCCTGGACGCCGTCCGGACACTGCGCGAGCAGGTCGGGCGGTTGCGCGCCCGGACCGAGGAGCCCGTCGCGGTGGTCGGCCTGGGCTGCCGCTTCCCCGGCGGCGCGGACACCCCCGAACGCTTCTGGGACCTGCTGCGCGAGGGCCGCGACGGCATCGTGGACGTCCCCGCCGACCGCTGGCCCGGGGAGCGCTGGTACGCGCCCGACCGCGACACCCCCGGCACCGCCTACACCCGCCGCGGCGGCTTCCTCGCCGAAGGCGCCCACGCCTTCGACGCGTCGTTCTTCGGCGTCCCGGACGCCGAGGCCCGCGAGATGGACCCGCAGCACCGGCTGCTGCTGGAGGCGAGCTGGCAGGCGCTCGAACACGCGGGGCTGCTCTCCGGCACCCGGGCCGAACAGCGCATCGGCGTGTTCGTCGGCATCTCCGGATCCGAGAACGCCCTGCGGCCCCGGCCGCTGCGGGACGCCGGGCCGTACACGGCCACCGGCTCCGCCATCAGCGTCGCCGCGGGCCGGGTGGCCCACACCCTGGGGCTGCGCGGCCCCGCCCTGGCCGTGGACACGGCGTGCTCCTCGTCGCTGCTCGCCGTCCACCTGGCGGTGGAGAGCCTGCGCCGCGGCGAGTGCGCGGCGGCCGTGGCCGGCGGAGTGAGCGCGATGCTGTCACCGGCCGTCATGGTCGCCCTGAGCCGGATGGAGGCCCTGGCCGCGGACGGGCGCTGCAAGGTCTTCGACGCCGCGGCCGACGGCTACGCCCGTGCGGAGGGCTGCGGCATGGTCGCCCTCATGCGCGCCGGGGACGCGGCGGCCGTACGCGCCCCCGTGCTCGCCCTCATCAGGGGATCGGCCGTGAACCACGACGGCCGCACCAGCGGCCTGACCGTCCCCAACGGCAGGGCGCAGCGCGAACTGATCGGCCAGGCCCTGGAGACGGCCCGGACCGACCCGCACGACGTGGACTACCTGGAGGCGCACGGCACGGGCACGCCGCTGGGCGACCCGATCGAGGTGCGCGCCGCCGCCGACGTCCTGTGCGCCGGGCGGACGTCCGAGGCCCCGCTGCGCATCGGCGCCGTCAAGTCCAACGTCGGGCACCTGGAGGCGGCGGCCGGAGTGGCGGGCCTGATCAAGACGGTCCTCGCCCTGCGGCACGGGGAGATCCCGGGCAACCTCCATCTGCGCACCCCCAACCCGCGGCTCGGCGTCGAGCGGCTGCCGGTGGTCCTCAACGACCGGACCAGTCCCTGGCCGGTCCACGCCGACGGGCGGCCGCGCACCGCGGGCGTCAGCTCCTTCGGCTTCAGCGGCACCAACGTGCACGTCGTCGTCACCGAGCCCCCGGCCGTGCCACCCCGCGAGACCGGCCCCGAACGCCCCGCCCACGTGCTGGCCCTGTCGGCCCGCGACCCGCAGGGCCTGCGCGAGGCGGCGGCCCGCCTCGGCGACTGGCTGGCACGCCACCCCGAGGCGGCCCTCGCGGACGTCTGCCACACCACCACCGCCCGCCGCGCGCACTTCGCGCACCGCGCCGCCCTCGTGACCGCGTCGCGCGGCGAACTCACCGACTGGCTGGCCGGACTGGCCACCGCCGACGCCCCCGAGGCGGCCTGCGGCGGCCGGCAGCTCTCCGCGTCCGACGTGGTCGGCGCCCGCGACCGCGCCCCGGCGCGGCCGGTCGCCTTCCTGCTCGACGCCACCGCCGACAGGGCGGCCCGCATCGTCGCGGCACTGCACCCCACCCACCCCGGTTTCCGCGCCCACTACGACCAGTGCGCCACCGACCTCACGACAGCCACCGACACGACCCCGGCCGACCCGGACCGCACCGACCCCGCCCCCGGGCCCGACCGTTCCGCACTCGCGCGGGACGTGCGGACCATCGCCTGTCAGGTCGCCCTGGTGCGTACGCTCGCGGACTGGGGTCTCGCACCGGGGGCCGTGGCCGGCGGGAACACCCCCGGAAACCTCGCGGCCGGTCTGCTCGGCGGCGTACTCGACGCCCGGGCGGCCGGCGGCCTGCTCGCCGCCCGGCACACCGGTGCCCCCGCGCCCGCCGCCCTGCCCCGGCGCGCCCCCGCCCTGCGCCTGCTGCACGGCCCGCACGCCGCCGAGATGACCGCCGACCAGGC
>JJOH01000043.1 GCA_000696115.1 Streptomyces olindensis | reverse complement strand
TGGGAGCCGGCGCGGTCGCCCGTGGCGGCGGCGGTCGGCGTCGGGGCCTGGCTCTCCACGTCGGACGACGACGGGGGAGCACCTCCCCAGGACACGAAGAACTCGGCGCCCCAGTCCCCCTGACCCCCGGGCTCCGCCCGCCCGCACCGGCCGCCCGGCGCTGCCCGCCGGGCGGAGCCGTTACGCTGGAGGGCGTGGCAGTCGTCGACGTATCCGAAGAGCTCAAGTCCCTCTCCTCGACCATGGAGTCGATCGAGGCCGTTCTGGACCTCGACAAGATGAGGGCAGACATCGCCGTGCTCGAGGAGCAGGCGGCCGCGCCGTCCCTGTGGGACAACCCCGATGAGGCGCAGAAGATCACCAGCAAGCTGTCCCACCTCCAGGCCGAGGTGAGGAAGGCCGAGGCCCTGCGCGGTCGTATCGACGACCTCGGCGTCCTCTTCGAGATGGCCGAGGAGGAGGACGACCCGGACACCCGCGCCGAGGCCGAGTCCGAGCTCGCCGCCGTGAAGAAGGCGCTCGACGAGATGGAGGTCCGCACCCTCCTCTCCGGCGAGTACGACGCGCGTGAGGCCCTGGTGAACATCCGCGCCGAGGCCGGTGGCGTCGACGCCGCCGACTTCGCCGAGAAGCTCCAGCGCATGTACCTGCGGTGGGCCGAGCAGCGCGGCTACAAGACCGAGATCTACGAGACGTCGTACGCGGAGGAGGCCGGCATCAAGTCGACCACCTTCGCCGTCCAGGCGCCCTACGCGTACGGCACGCTCTCCGTCGAGCAGGGCACGCACCGCCTCGTGCGCATCTCGCCCTTCGACAACCAGGGCCGGCGCCAGACGTCCTTCGCGGGTGTCGAGGTCCTGCCCGTGGTCGAGCAGTCCGACCACGTCGACATCGACGAGAGCGAGCTGCGGGTCGACGTGTACCGCTCCTCGGGCCCCGGCGGCCAGGGCGTGAACACCACGGACTCCGCGGTGCGCATCACCCACATCCCGACGGGCATCGTCGTCTCCTGCCAGAACGAGCGCTCGCAGATCCAGAACAAGGCCACGGCGATGAACGTCCTCCAGGCCAAGCTGCTGGAGCGGCGCCGCCAGGAGGAGCAGGCCAAGATGGACGCCCTCAAGGGCGACGGCGGCAACTCCTGGGGCAACCAGATGCGTTCCTACGTGCTGCACCCGTACCAGATGGTCAAGGACCTGCGCACCGAATTCGAGGTCGGCAACCCCGAGTCCGTCTTCAACGGCGAGATCCAGGGATTCCTCGAAGCCGGAATTCGCTGGCGCAAGCAGCAGGAGAAGTAAGTTTGTCGACAAGGCAACTGCCGCCCTCGGGGCGGTGGTTGCCTTTTCTGTACCTGCATGTCTGGGTTTTACATCACACTCACAGGCTCAGAGTCCCGGCATAGCTCCCGTAGTTGGACATGGCGCACGCAAACGCCCTTGACGTGTCTTTGAAAAATGGGAAGGGTAAAGCGCGGCATGCGTGTCTCTGGGGCGCATGTGAACCGGGGGGCTTTTCACCGCAGCTGTCCCCGTCGAGCACAGCCCCGACGCTGCCTAATGACGATGAGCTACTGGGGGTAGCAACCACATGACGAAGAAGACGCGGATCCGTGTCGCGCGGATAGCGGCCGGTGCCGTGATCGCCGCCGGTGCCTCGCTGACCGCCGCCGGTGCCGCATCCGCCGCGGAGACCGAGGACTGCCTGCTCGGCATCCTGTGCGCCGAGGAGTCGCCCGTCCCGACCCCGCCGACCACGCCGCCGGTTCCGACCGAGCTTCCCACGGACCCGCCGACCGGTCTCCCGACCGACCCGCCGGTGACCGACCAGCCCACCGATCCCACGGACGAGCCCACCGAGCCGACCGAGGACCCGACGAGCCAGCCCACCGACCCGGGCAACGGGAACGGCAACGGGAACGGCGGCGGTAACGGCAACGGCAACGGCAACGCCAACGGTGGCAACAACGGCGGCGGCAACAACACCGGCCCTGACGGCGGCACCTCCCCGCAGCAGGAGGGCTCCTCGTCCCTCACCGACATCGGCTCGGACAACACCCCGGCCCCGCAGCAGCAGGCCCAGGCCGACGGCCCGGAGCTCGCCGAGACGGGTGCCGCGCAGACCACCTTCCTGGTGATCGGCGCCGCCACGATGATCGCCGGCGGTGTCGGCTTCCGCGTCCTGCCGCGCCTGATGGGCGGCCGGGGCGGCGCCGCCGCCTGACGGTAGGCACGCCCGCCGCCTGACGGTAGGCACGCCCCTACGGACCGTAGGCACAGCACGACGGTCGAGGGCCCGGAGCGAAACGCTCCGGGCCCTCGACCGTGTCCTCGGAGGGCGTGCGGACGCCCTGGCGCGCTCTGGTGCGCCGTCAAGCGGTCCGGTGCACCGTCAAGCCGTCTGGTGCGCCAGCAGGGCCACCGCCGCGATCAGCACTGTCAGCAGGGCGATCAGCGCCATCGGGTTCAGATTCGCGAGGAAGTTCTCCTGCTGCAGCCGCTCGCGGTTCGCGCGGCACACGGGGCAGCGGCCCTCGCTCACGGGGGCCGCGCAGTTCGCGCACACCAGCCGGTCGTACGTCATGCGCTTGCCCTCCTTGCGCCGGTTCCACGTACCCAACGTTCGTGGGGACGGGAATGTTCCCCCCTCCACTGTGCCAGGTTCCTCCGGAGGCCGCGCGGTCCACTGTCACAGGAGTGGTGGTGCGGGGATCGGTACAAAACGGCACATCCATGGCGCAACCATGGTCGGTGACTGCGGTCCCCTACCCGGTTCGCGTATGGTCACGCTCATCTACCCCCGGCGACCCGTGGTGCATCCGTGATCCGATTCGACAATGTCTCCAAGGTCTACCCCAAGCAGACCCGCCCCGCCCTCAGGGATGTCTCCCTGGAGGTCGAGAAGGGCGAGTTCGTCTTCCTCGTGGGGTCCTCCGGCTCCGGAAAGTCCACCTTCCTGCGGCTGATCCTCCGCGAGGAGCGGTGCAGTCACGGGCAGGTGCACGTGCTGGGCAAGGACCTCGCCCGCCTCTCCAACTGGAAGGTGCCGCAGATGCGGCGCCAGCTGGGGACGGTCTTCCAGGACTTCCGCCTGCTGCCGAACAAGACGGTCGGCGAGAACGTCGCCTTCGCGCAGGAGGTCATCGGCAAGTCCCGCGGCGAGATCCGCAAGTCCGTGCCGCAGGTGCTCGACCTCGTCGGGCTCGGCGGCAAGGAGGACCGGATGCCCGGCGAGCTGTCCGGTGGTGAGCAGCAGCGCGTCGCCATCGCACGGGCCTTCGTCAACCGGCCGAAGCTGCTCATCGCCGACGAGCCCACCGGCAACCTCGACCCTCAGACCTCCGTCGGCATCATGAAGCTGCTCGACCGCATCAACCGGACGGGCACGACCGTGGTGATGGCCACGCACGACCAGAACATCGTGGACCAGATGCGCAAGCGCGTCATCGAGCTGGAGAAGGGCCGCCTCGTCCGCGACCAGGCCCGCGGTGTCTACGGCTACCAGCACTGAGACCGCACCCGAGATCCACCGGAAAGGCATAACCAGCCGCCATGCGCGCCCAGTTCGTCCTGTCGGAGATCGGCGTCGGTCTCCGCCGCAACCTGACGATGACCTTCGCCGTCATCGTCTCCGTCGCCCTGTCGCTCGCCCTGTTCGGCGGGTCGCTCCTGATGAGCGACCAGGTCAACACCATGAAGGGCTACTGGTACGACAAGGTCAACGTCTCGATCTTCCTCTGCAACAAGAGCGACGCCGAGTCCGACCCGAACTGCGCCAAGGGCGCGGTGACGGACGACCAGAAGAAGCAGATCAAGGCCGACCTCGACAAGATGGACGTCGTCCAGACGGTCACGTACGAGTCGCAGGACCAGGCGTACAAGCACTACAAGGAGCAGTTCGGCGACTCCCCGCTGGCCAGCTCCCTCACGCCGGACCAGATGCAGGAGTCGTACCGCATCAAGCTGAAGGACCCGCAGAAGTACCAGGTCATCGCGACCGCCTTCGACGGGCGGGACGGCGTGCAGTCCGTGCAGGACCAAAAGGGCATCCTGGATAATCTGTTCGGGCTTCTCAACGGCATGAACTGGGCCGCGCGCGCGGTGATGGCGCTCATGCTCGTCGTCGCGCTGATGCTGATCGTCAACACCGTGCGCGTCTCGGCGTTCAGCCGGCGGCGCGAGACCGGCATCATGCGCCTGGTCGGCGCCTCGGGCTTCTACATCCAGGCGCCGTTCATCATGGAGGCCGCGGTCGCCGGACTCATCGGCGGCACCCTCGCGTGCGCCTTCCTGCTGGTCGCCCGGTACTTCATCATCGACCACGGTCTGGCCCTGTCCGAGAAGCTGAATCTGATCAACTTCATCGGCTGGGACGCCGTTCTCACGAAGCTGCCGCTCATCCTCGCCACGAGCCTGCTGATGCCCGCGTTGGCCGCGTTCTTCGCGCTGCGCAAGTACTTGAAGGTGTGACGCATACCAAGAGGGGCCGTGCGGTCAACCGACCGTACGGCCCTTCCCCTTGTCCTAGACTCACCGGCATGTCAGGTCGTGACCCGTTCTGTCAGCCCCGCCGCATGCGCCGCGGGGCCGCCCTGACCTTGCTGTTCGCGAGCGTGCTCGTCGCCGGTGCGGCCACCGGGGCGTTGCCGCAGGCCGACCGGAAGTCCACGCCGGACGAGGCCGGTTCGGCCGCCTCGGCCGGGCACCACGCGGCGGTCACCAGGGCGGCCGAGGAGGCCCTGGCCGACGGCAAGTCCCCGATGGAGGCCGCGAAGCGCGCCGTCAGCCGCAGCGGGGACCGCTGGGGCGCCGTCTACTCCGAGGGCGAGTACGAGGAGTTCGAGGCCGCGCTCGACGGCCAGTACACCGGCGTCGGCCTGTGGGCCCGCAGCGAACGGGACGGACGGGTCGCGGTGACGAAGGTGCGCGCCGGCTCGCCCGCGGCCGCCGCCGGGATCCGCCCGGGAGATGTGCTGCGCAGCGTCGACGGCCGGAAGACCGACGGAAGGCCCGTCACGGAGGTCGTCTCCTTACTGCGCGGGGACGCCACCGACGCCCCCGCCGGCACCACCGTCCGCCTCGGCCTGGAGCGCGGCACGCGCGCGTGGACCGAGACCCTGCGCCGCGCCCAGCTGTCCACCGACTCGGTCACCGTCCGGCAGGTCGCCGGCCCGGTCACCGTCATCCGGGTCGACACCTTCACCAAGGGCTCCGGCGACCAGGTCCGCGATGCCCTCGGGCAGGCCCCGCCCGGCACCGGCGTCGTCCTCGACCTGCGCGGCAACTCCGGCGGCCTGGTCACCGAGGCCGTCACCGCCGCCTCCGCCTTCCTCGACGGCGGCCTCGTCGCCACCTACGGCGTCGACGGCGAACAGCGCGCGCTGCACGCCGAGCCCGGCGGCGACACGACGAGACCCCTGGTCGCGCTCGTCGACGGCGGGACGATGAGCGCGGCCGAGCTCCTCACCGGCGCCCTGCAGGACCGCGGACGCGCGTTGGTCGTGGGCTCCCGCACCTTCGGCAAGGGCTCGGTCCAGATGCCGAGCCGGCTGCCCGACGGCTCCGTCGCGGAGCTGACCGTCGGGCACTACCGCACCCCCTCCGGCCGCGGGGTCGACGGCCGGGGCATCACGCCCGACCTGGAGGCCGACGAAGGGGCCCTCCAGCGGGCCGAGGCCGTCCTGCGCGGCCTGGCGAGCCCCTCGTAATCGACTTCCCGCGGGCCCCCTCCGTAGTGCGAAAATGGGCGGCACTATGGCTAAGGAAAAAGGGCGCAAGCTGATCGCGCAGAACAAGAAGGCGCGGCACGACTACCACATCATCGACACCTACGAGGCCGGCCTGGTCCTCACCGGCACCGAGGTGAAGTCGCTGCGTCAGGGACGGGCGTCGCTGGTCGACGGCTTCGTGCAGCTCGACGGGAACGAGGCGTGGCTGTACAACGTGCACGTGCCGGAGTACAGCCAGGGCACGTGGACCAACCACAGCGCCCGCCGCAAGCGGAAGCTGCTGCTGCACCGCGCCGAGATCGACAAGCTGGAGTCGAAGTCGGGCGAGACGGGCCACACCATCGTGCCGCTCGCGCTGTACTTCAAGGACGGCCGGGCCAAGGTCGAGATCGCGCTGGCGAAGGGCAAGAAGGAGTACGACAAGCGGCAGGCGCTGCGGGAGAAGCAGGACCGCCGGGAGACCGACCGCGCGATCGCGGCGGTGAAGCGGAGGCAGCGCGGGGCGTAGGGAATACGCTGGCACCGACCTGCGTTGGTCACGTACGATGGTGTCTGCACCCCACAGCGGGTGCGCGCCCCTCTCCGGAGGGGATTGTCAACACAACATGGGGATGATCGGTTTCGACAGCGGCTGTCGAAGCAGGGGAAGCGTGTCGAGGAAGCGGCAATGATCTCGTAAACCATATGTCGCAAAAAATAATCGCCAACACCAAGCGCGATTCCCAGGCCTTCGCCCTCGCTGCCTGATAAGCAGTGACTGAAGGCCCCTAAATGGGTGTCAGCCCGGGAGCGTTCCCGGCCCGGATCCTGGCATAAGCTAGGGAACTAAACCATCGAGCCCGGTCACGGGGCTCGATGGGAAATCAAACAGTGACTGGGCCCGTCGGCGACTTGTTCGCGTGATCGCCGGGGCCGAGAAAATCGCAGCGAACTGCACACGGAGAAGCCCTGGTTCTGCACCGTTGGACGCGGGTTCGATTCCCGCCATCTCCACTCATCCCATGTGGGCGCAGGCCCCGTCGCTTCGAGCGGCGGGGCCTTCGTCATGCCTGGCTCGTGCTGCCCCGCTCCGCCAGGCGCGGCGGCAGCAGGGTCGTCCCCGGCACGGGTGCGCCGCTGCCTTTCCGCATCAGCAGGTGCACCGCGCGCGTGCCCAGTTCCGCCGTCGGTACGGGGATCGCGGTGATGGTCGCGGGGGTGTCGGTGCCGACGGCCATGATCGACAGGTCCTCCGGGATGCGCAGGCCGAGCTGCCGGAAGGCCGTGAGCAGGGGGTCCAGCAGGGGATCGTTCTGGACGATCACGGCCGTCGGGGCGGGGTGGGCGCGCAGCAGGCGGTCCGCGAGGGCGCGGGCCGCGGGCGGGGACGGCTCGGTGGGGTGCACCGACGAGGCCAGGCCGTGCCGGTGGGCCGCGGTGGTGACGCCCTCGACCAGGCGGCGGGCCGAGGCGGTCTCGCGGAGGTAGACCTCCGGCGGCGAGCCGGCCAGGGCCACCGATCGGTGGCCGAGGCCGGCCAGGTGCCGCACGCACGCCTCGCCCGCCGCGCGGTAGTCCAGGTCGACGCAGGTCAGATCCCGTGGTTCGGTGGGGAGGCCGAGCAGCACCAGCGGGTGGTCCAAGGAGCGGAGCAGGGGCAGGCGCGGGTCGTGGAGGGCGATGTCCAGGACCAGGAGCGCGTCGGCCGGCGCCGACCCCCGGAGCCGGGTCAGGCCCTCCTCATGGGTGAGGAGCAGGACGTCGTGGTCGTACGCGCGGGCCGCTGTCACCACCGACTGCGTCAGCCGCATCGTCGCCGGTACGTCGACGCCGCCGCGCAGCGGAGCCGCCACGGCCAGGACCTTCGACCCGCCGTGCGACGGCGCTGCCGTCCGCGGCAGGTAGCCCAGCTCCCGGGCCGCCGCCTCCACGCGGCGCCGGGTCTCCGGGGAGATCGGGCGCTTGCCGCTCAGCGCGTAGGAGACGGTGCTGGGGGAGACCCCGGCCCGGCGGGCCACGTCCGTGATCCTGACCATCAGGCCGGCTCCAGCGTCAGGGTGCCCGTCCCCGCCGCCGCCCGCACCTCGCGGTGGCCGTCGGCCAGGGCCCAGGGCGCCGACGGGTCGCTGCAGGAGGCCCGCAGGGTGCCCCCGTCGCACACGACCGTGAAGGTCACCTCCCCGATCCGTACCGTCCGCTCGTCGCCCGGCCGCAGGCCGTACGCCCGGAGCGTCACCCCGTCGGCGTGGACGTAGTCCGGGCGGTCGTCCCGCGCGCCCACCGGGAGCACCGCTCCCGGCCGGACCAGCAGCGGCACGCTCAGGAAGTCGTGCCGCTCGCGCACCCAGCGCGGCCCGGTCACCGTCTCGCCGGTGAGGAAGTGCGTCCAGGTGCCCTCGGGGACGTAGTACGAGACGTCGCCCTCGTCGCTGAAGACCGGCGCGACCAGCAGGTCCGGGCCGAGCATGTACTGCCGCTCCAGGTGCGCGCAGCCCGGGTCGTCCGGGAACTCCAGCACCATCGCCCGCATCACCGGCACGCCCTCGGTGTGGGCCGTGCGGGCCGCCTCGTACAGGTACGGCATGAGGCGCAGCTTCAGCCGGGTGAACCGCCGGGCCACCTCGACCGACTCGTCGTCGAAGAGCCAGGGGACCCGGTAGGAGCTGCTGCCGTGCAGGCGGCTGTGGGAGGAGAGCAGGCCGAAGGCCAGCCAGCGCTTGAACAGGGCCGGGGTCGGGGTGCCCTCGAAGCCGCCGATGTCGTGGCTCCAGAAGCCGAAACCCGACAGGCCGAGGGACAGACCGCCGCGCAGCGACTCCGCCATCGACTCGTAGGTGGCCTCGCAGTCGCCGCCCCAGTGCACCGGGAACTGCTGGCTCCCCGTCGTCGCCGAGCGGGCGAAGAGGACCGCCTCCGCCTCGCCGCGGTGCTTGCGCAGCACCTCGAAGACCGTGCGGTTGTACAGGTACGTGTAGTAGTTGTGCATCCGCTCCGGGTCGGAGCCGTCGGACCAGACCACGTCGAGCGGTACGCGTTCGCCGAAGTCGGTCTTGAAGCAGTCGACGCCCTGCGCGAGCAGCGCCTCCAGCTTCGCGGCGTACCAGTCGCGGGCGGCCGGCGAGGTGAAGTCGACCAGGGCCATGCCCGGCTGCCACATGTCCCACTGCCAGACACTGCCGTCCGGGCGTCTCAGCAGGTGCCCGAGCGCCTTCCCCTCGGCGAACAGCGGGGAGCGCTGGGCGATGTACGGGTTGATCCAGACGGAGACCCGCAGGTCACGGTCCTTCAGGCGGGCGAGCATGCCCTCCGGGTCGGGGAAGACCCGCTCGTCCCACCGGAAGTCGCACCAGTGGTACTCGCGCATCCAGAAGCAGTCGAAGTGGAAGACGGACAGGGGGAGTTCGCGTTCCCGCATGCCCTCGATGAAGGACGTCACCGTCTCCTCGTCGTACGAGGTGGTGAAGGACGTCGACAGCCACAGGCCGAACGACCAGACGGGCGGCAGGGCCGGGCGGCCGGTCAGGGCCGTGTACTTGCGCAGGATGTCCTTCGGGGTGGGGCCGTAGATGACGTAGTACGTCAGCTCCTGCGTCTCGGCGCTGAACTGCACCCGGGAGACGACCTCCGAGGCGACCTCGAAGGACACCTTGCCGGGGTGGTCGACGAAGACGCCGTAGCCCGCGTCCGTGAGGTAGAAGGGCACGTTCTTGTAGGCCTGTTCGCTGCACGTGCCGCCGTCGGACTGCCAGATGTCGACGACCTGACCGTTCTTCACCAGCGGACCGAAGCGCTCCCCGAGGCCGTAGACGGACGTGCCGACCTTCAGGACGAGCTGTTCGCGCAGGTGGTGCCCGCCGTGCGGGTCCCGCATGATGCCCGTGCTCCTGTGGCCGCTGCCGGTGAGCGTGCGGCCGTGCGCGAGGAACTCGACCTGCCAGGGGCCGCCGCGGGAGAGCCGGACCGACAGGTCGCCCGAGGTCAGGGTCGCGTGCTCGTCGTCGTACGAGAGCCGCGGGGCGGTCTCCGACGCCGTGATCCCGAACGCGGGGCCCTGGGGGCGGCCGCCCGTGAAGTGCGTCAGCGTCAGGCCGATGACGTCGTGCATGGGCGTGTGGGCGGTGACCGTGAGGACGGGGCCCGTCATCAGGTCGCCGCGGGAGCGGATGGGCCGGGTCGGAGCGTGCATCTCCAGCGTGCCGTCCGACTCGATGACGTCGAGGACTTCGGCCGGGTAGGCCGCGGTGACGCCCTCGCGCAGGAGCCAGTAGCCGTCGGTGAACTTCATGTGGGGGGTCCCTCGCTTCACGGCGCGTGTTGTCGAAGCGCTTCGACAGCCGAACGTATGGGGGGTTGCGTGAGGCCGTCAATGGGTCGTGCGGGTACGGGTGAAGCGATTCGACGCGACCGTCAGGGACAGCGCCAGGGCCAGGGCCGCCGCCGTCACCGGGACGCCGTATCCGGCCGTCGCCGACACGTGCTCCGCCGTCCAGCCGCCGAGTGCGCTGCCACCGGCGATGCCGCCGAGCAGACCGGTCACCGCGAGGGTCATGCCCTCGTTCAGCCGGCCCTCGGGGGTGCGCTCCTGGACCAGCGTCATGGTGGTGACCATCGTCGGGGCCGTCGCCATCCCGGCCACCAGCAGGGCGCCCGCCAGGAGCGGGAGCGAACCGGTGAGCGCGGCGGCGAGCAGCGGCAGGGTCAGCAGGACGCCCATCGCGGCCACGCACCACGACAGGCGGGCCGCGGCCGGGCGGGCCGGCTTCGCCGCGCCGTAGAGCAGGCCCGCGGCGCAGGATCCCGCCGCCTGGAGCGCGAGCACGGCACCCGCCGCCGCACCGTGGCCCCGCGCGTCCGCGAACGCCAGCGTGACGACCTCCGTCGAGCCGAAGATCCCGCCCATCGCCAGGCAGACCGCGAGCAACGGGGGCATGCCGGGAGAGCGCAGCGGCGCCTTCGCGGGTATCCGCTCGCGGACCGGCGGTTCCGTCGCCCGCCGGGACGTGAACAGGAGCATGCCGGTCAGCAGCAGCACCGCGCCGGCCAGCGTGCCCGCCTCCGGGAAGAGCGCCCCGCACAGGAAGGCCGCGAGCACCGGGCCCAGCATGAAGCACAGCTCGTCCGCGGCCTGCTCGAAGGAGTTGGCGGTGTGCAGGGCCTTGGCGTCACCGGCCAGCAGATGGGCCCAGCGGGCCCGGGACATGCCGCCGGTGTTGGGGGTCGTGGCGGTGGCGGCGTAGGCGGCGAACAGGGTCCAGTCCGGGGCGTCGTGGCGGACGCACAGCAGCAGCGCGAGGGAGCCGAGCACGGCGATCACCGTGGCGGGCAGGGCCACCCGGGCCTGGCCGTACCGGTCGACGAGCCGCGCGGTCCAGGGCGCGACGACCGCGGTCGCCGCGAGCCCCGTCGCCGTGACGGCGCCGGCCAGGGCGTACGAGCCCCGCGTCCCGGCGATCATGACGACGGCGCTGACGCTGAACATGCCCATCGGCAACCGGGCGATCAGGTTCCCGGCGGTGAAGGCGCGGGCGCCCGGCAGCCGGAACAGGCGGCGGTACGGGGAGAGTGGCGGCATGCGCCCACCGTCGCCCGGGGGTGATCAAGCGGTCCAACACCTGTTCCGCGCGGAATCACGCACCTGGGTTGTGAACGGCCGGAACCCATGGCGGCCGTCGAGGGAAACCCGTGGCGGGAAACCCCGTGGCGAGAAATGTTCGCTCCCTGTTTTTCATACAGGAATATGGAGATTACTGATGTTCCTCATGATGCATGGAAAAGATGCCCATTCGGGACAATCCTTCACTCGTTTGCCGCGCATCCGGCGAAGTGGGCAGGCGGTTAGTCGGTACATGACCGAGGCGACCAGGAAAGACGGTTGGGCGGTAACGCTCGGCCCGTACACCTACATTCCGGCTCCAGTGCACTCGTCGGCCACCGTCAACGGCACCCTCACCAAGGCCGGTTGCCCGGTCACGCTGCAGGTGACCGAGCCGGTGCTGCGCGATTTCATCGACGCCATGAGCGCGCTGGAAAAGGATCTCGCCCGGCGGTGGATCAGTGCGACGGAATGGCCCGCTTTCGCGCTCGCGGAATAGTCGGGCCGCCGACATGTACGACAATGGAATCGAGGGCACGGGACGGCACCGGGCTCCGGCCCGGGATTTCGTCACCCCCCTGACACCGCCGGATCCGACCTGGGACCCGGCCGAGGAACTGGCGTTCATCCTCCAGGAGGCCCTCGGGGAACAGGCGGCGCGGATTCCCGGCCCCCGGGACGAGGAACCGGCCGAGGCCGAGGAGCCGGCCCCGGCGCCGGGCGCGCACATGAGGCGGCTCCAGGACATCACCGAGGAACTGCCGCCCGTACGGGACGTCCCCCGCCGCCACCGCAAGGTCCGCCCCCGCAGGGCCCCGGGCCTGCTGCGCACCACCAGCTTCCTCGTCGCCGCCCTGGCGGCCGTCATCGCCTCCGCCGTGAGCGTGCTGAGCGGCATGGTCGCCTACGACCCCCTGCGCATGGTCGCGGCGTCCCCCGCGGAGCGGAACCTCCGCACCTGGTGGCCCCTCCTCGTCTACGGGCCCTGGCTGGTGGCCTCCCTGTCCGTGCTGCGGGCCGCGCTGCACCAGCGCCGTGCCGCGCACTCCTGGTGTGTGGTCGTGGTCTTCTCCTGCGTGGCCGTGCTGCTGTGCGTCGTCCAGGCGCCCAGGACCGTCCTCGGCACCGCGGCGGCCGCGCTGCCCGGGCTCGCCGCGCTGGCGTGCTTCCAGCAGGTCGTCCGGCAGATCACGCTGACGCGTCCGCCGCTGCGGTCGGTGCCCCGCCACCGGGTGGGGCAGGGCGCGCCGAAGGAGGCGCCCGGGGGTGACGCCGAGACCGCGGCCGGCGGTGAGACGACCGGCGGGGAGGGGACTACCCGGCGGGGCGCCGACTCCTGAGACGGTGCCCCGGGTGCGCGAGGCCTGCCCTTGGGTGACGGGCGCAGGTCACCGTCCCCCGCCCCGCCGATCCGCCCCCGCTGTAGTTTCACCCCATGCCCGCCCACCTCGACCCCCGTCTCCTGCGTGCCTTCGTCACCGTCGCCGAGGAACTGCACTTCACCCGTGCCGCGGTGCGCCTCCACCTGGCGCAGCAGGCGCTCAGCCGGGACGTGCGGCGGCTGGAGCGGGAGCTGGGTGCCGAACTGTTCGTGCGGACCACCCGGCAGGTGAGCCTCACGCCCGACGGGGAGCGGCTGCTGCCGTACGCCCGGCGGGTGCTCCGGGCGCAGGACGACCTGCTCGCCGCCTTCGACCAGGCCCGGCCCCTGCTGGTGGACCTCAACTCCCCGGGCCTGGCCACGCCGCGCCGCGTCCTGCACCTGGCCCGCGAACTCGCCCCGGAGCACGAACTGATGGCCCGCTACGAGAGCGGCCTGACCGGAGCCGCCGGCGAGCTGCTCGCGGGCCGGCTGGACGCGTCGTTCGGACGGTTCGCCGGGCTGGACACGGCGCTGCGGGCCGGGCTCGACCACCAGCCGGTGCGGTACGAGCCGATGGCCGTCGTCCTGCCCGAGGACCACCGGCTGGCCGGGCGGGCGCGGGTGCCGCTCGCCGAACTGGCCGGCGAGACCGTCTACGCGGGCGCCGGCAACGCGCGCACACCGGAGTGGACCGGCCTCGCACGGCTGCTGTTCGAGGGCCGGGGCATCGAGATCGCGCCACCCGCGCCGCTGGCCGTGGGCGAGGAGGAGTTCCAGCGGGTCATGGCCAGAACGCGCCATCCGGTCCTGGCCGTTGTGGGATTTCCGGCCATGCCGTCGACGGTGTCACGGCCCCTGGTCGACCCCGTCCCGCTGTCCCCCGTCTCACTGGTGTGGCGCAGGGGCCTGACCCACCCCGCGTTCGACGCGCTGCGCCGGGCCGCGGCCCGGCTCGCGGCGGAGGAGGGCTGGCTGCGAAGGCCCGCCGGGACATGGGTTCCCGCTGGTGACGATGTCCTCATGAGGTCTCGCGACCGAAACGATTCGACACGGCGTCCACACACAACCTCCGCGTGCGCTACATTCGACGCCTGAGCACGGTGTGGTAATAGGGGGGCGCTCGGACGGGTGGGGGGCCCGGTCCGACGACGGGTGCTCAGGTCGTACGCGCACCTGAACCATCCCGTGGGGGGAAGTGCGTACGCGTGACACAGTGGCGAGAAGACGCCCAACCCGAATGGCCCGAGGCCGCGACGGCCACCGGTGAAGTCCCCGCGGACGGCATGGGCCGGGACCGGAGAGTCACCCAGGTCTTCGCCGGTGACGTCCGGCCGACCGACCGCCGGCGGCCCGACGTGACGGAGATACTGCGCGGGATTCCGCGGCAGAGCGAGGGCGAGGCCGACTCGCTCGCCCCGGGCGCCAGTTTCCGGCCCGCCGCCCGCGACCCCTGGCGGGAGCCGGAGGAAGCCGACGAAGCCGTCGCGTCCGGGCCCGGCCGCGACGCCGCCGAACACACCCACGATCCGCACGAGGTCACCGTCCAGCTCGACGCCGTTCAGCTCGGGGACGGTTTCGTACGGCAGGTCAAGGAAGGCACCGGCGCGGGCCCGGCCGCCGCCGACCGGCCCGTCTTCGTCGACGAGTCCGGCCGCCGCAGCCGCCGCTTCCGGCGGATCGGCATGGTCATCGCCCTGGCCTGCGGCGTCTACGCCGTCGTCATCGTCGCCACGCTGCTGTCGGGCAACTCCAACGCGCCCTGGCTGCCCGTGCCCAGCAAGAAGGAGGGCCCGCCGGCCGGGCAGGTCGACACCCCGCCGCTGCCCGCCGAGTCCGCCCCGGCCGACGGCACCGGCGCCACTGCCCCGGGCAGCACG
>JJOH01000042.1 GCA_000696115.1 Streptomyces olindensis | reverse complement strand
CGATCTGATGGAACTGCTGCCCCAGTGGCTCGCGGCGGCGAACGCCCGTGGTTTCGCGCCGCCCCCGCAGGCGCTTCCCGCACTGCTGGACGCGGCCCGGGGGCGTACGGACCTGCGCCCGGCTGCGCTGGAGTTCGCCGGGCCGCGGGCCCTGTGGCTGGCGCGGCTGAACCCGGACTGGCGGTTCGCCCTGCGCTCGACACCGGGCGGCGGAGCGGCCCTGCCGCACCTCGAGGACGACGACAGGGTTCAGCAGCTGTGGCAGGAGGGCCTGTTCGCCGAACGGGTCGCCCTGCTGTCCGCGCTGCGCTCCCGCGAACCGGCCGCCGCACGCGCCCTGCTCGAGACGACCTGGGCGACGGAGCGGGCCGAGGACCGCCTCATGTTCCTCGACTCCCTGCGCACGGGCCTGACCCCGGACGACGAGCCGTTCCTGGAACAGGCCCTCGCCGACCGCAGCCGCAACGTGCGGGCGACGGCGGCGGAACTGCTGTCGGCCCTGCCCGGTTCGGCACTCGCCGCGCGGATGGCGGTCCGGGCGGCGGCCTGCGTGGCCATCGACCACACGCACTCCACCGGGTCCGCGCAGGACACGCGAACCTCGCGAACCTCGGAGGGAGCCCCCACCCCGGCGATCGTCGTCGAAGCGCCGCACGAGTGCGATCCGGGCATGGAGCGCGACGGCGTCGTGCCGAAGGCGCCTGCGGGGCGGGGCGAACGGTCGTGGTGGTTCGGCCAGTTGCTCGAGGCGGCGCCGCTCGGGACCTGGCCACGGCGGCTGGGCGGGCGAACCCCGAAGGAGATCGTGGCGCTGCCGGTGGCCGACGACTGGCAGGGCGAGCTGCACGCGGCGTGGTGCCGGGCCGCGGTGCGCCAGCGCGATGCCGAGTGGTCGCGCGCGCTGCTCGGCGAGCCCTCGGCACCGGAGGCGGGCGGTCCGGGTGCGGTCTCCCTCGCCGAGCGCGCCAAGCTGCTCGGCACGCTCGGCGCCGCCGAACGGGCCGAGTGGGTGGCCGGCTTCATCGCGACGCACGGTCTGTCCGAGGCCTTCCAGCTGCTCGGCGTGTGCGCGGTGCCGTGGGCTCCGCCGCTCGGCCGGGCCGTGGTGGACGCGCTCAACATCGCTCGGGACGCGGGGAGTTATCCATGGAGTTTCAGCGGAGTCATGGGCCTGGCGGAGCGCTGCCTCGACCCGTCCGAATCCGGCCGCCTCGACGCCCTGCTGGCCGTACCGGACGAACCGGAGAACGCGTCGCCGGGTGCCGGTGGCTACTGGGCGGAGGCTTTCCAGCGCCTGGTCACGACACTGCGTTTGCGCGCGGCGATGGCAGAGGAACTGAGCGCGCCATGACGGCCGTCGGCCCCACCGGCGGCCGGGTACCGGCCGCAGCACCGCACCCGCACCCGCCCACAGCAGCCAACGCCCCGAACAACACGGTCAGCTTCTCGAAGCGCTCCGGCCGAACCGCCGGAGGCCTACGCCTCGGCCGGCTGGCGGCGTACGTTCGCCCGGACCCAGTCCACGATCGACGCCGTCGTCGCGCCCGGCGTGAAGATCTCCGCGACGCCCTTCTCCTTCAGCAGGGGAATGTCCGCCTCGGGGATGATGCCGCCGCCGAAGACCAGAATGTCGTCCGCGTCCCGCTCCTTGAGCAGCTCGATCACCGCCGCGAACAGCGTGTTGTGCGCGCCGGAGAGGATGGACAGCCCGATCGCGTCGGCGTCCTCCTGGATCGCGGTGTCGACGATCTGCTCGGGAGTCTGGTGGAGCCCGGTGTAGATGACCTCCATACCAGCGTCGCGCAGGGCCCGCGCGATCACCTTGGCCCCGCGATCGTGGCCGTCGAGCCCCGGCTTGGCCACCACTACGCGGATCGGACCGGCTGCCACACCCATCACTGCCTCCATGAAGCGTCTACATCCATCCGTTCCGACAAGTACCGCACACATCGGACACGCCGTACATGCCGCACACACCGCACAGGTCCACCACGAACCACCCGGGCAAGTGAACGAACGTTATCTCCAGGATCCCGTAACCGGCAGTTTCGCGGTGCGGACCGAGGGGGAAATCACACGATGGGACAAGCGCAAGGGGAGCCGCAAGGAGGTCGCCGTACCGCCGCGCCACCCACCACGCACCGCGGCGGTACGGCACTTCGGCGAAGGCACACAGGGCACGCAGCACCAGCACCGCACGCACAGCACGCAGGGCAGGCACGGCGCAACGGCGGGGAGCCCCCTCACCTCACCGACGAGGGAACCCGTCGCACCACGGGCGTCACAGACGCCACACGCCGCGCACAGCTCCCGCAGCTCACGCGGCTCACGCCGCCCGCGCGGTCATCGCCGGCCGTCTTCGCAGCAGCTTTCCACGAGAGCACACGGGGGACGGAGCCGTCCTCCCGCGTGCCGACAGGAGGTCGGCCATGAAGGTCACCAGGGCTGCTCTGCCCTTTCTTCCGTTCTGCCAGCGCCTGCTGCCGAGCCGGCTGGCTGGACTCTCCATGGCCCTCCTGAAGGCCACCGCCCTGGAGATCGCGATCCTGGCCGGGCATCTCCTCCTCTACCCCTCCGGCATCACCCAGGAGCGACGAGCCCCCGCCCCACCCCTGCCCGCCGGGGACGGCACCGCGCAACTACCCACCCAGGCCAAGCCCCCCGTCGTCCTGCTGCACGGCTTCATCGACAACCGCTCGGTCTTCGTCCTGCTGCGCCGCAGCCTCGCCCAGCACGGCAGGCAGCAGATCGAGTCCCTCAACTACTCGCCCCTGACCTGCGACATACGCGCCGCGGCCGAGCTGCTGGGCCGGCACATAGAGGAGATCTGCGAGCGCACCGGAGCCCGCCAGGTCGACGTCGTCGGGCACAGCCTCGGTGGCCTGATAGCGCGTTACTACGTGCAGCGACTCGGCGGCGACACGCGCGTCCGGACGCTCGTGACACTCGGCACGCCGCACTCCGGCACCCGAGTCGCGCCACTGGCCGACGCGCACCCCATCGTGCGCCAGATGCGCCCCGGCTCACCGGTGCTCGAGGAGCTCACTCGGCCCGCCCCTGGCTGCCGTACGCACTTCGTCAGCTTCTGGAGCGACTTGGACCATGTGATGGACCCGCTGGAGACGGCCTGCGTCACCCATCCCGATCTGTCGGCGCAGAACGTACGGGTGACCGGCATCGGCCACCTCGCCCTACCCGTGCACCCCGCCGTCGCCAACGGAATACGGCAGGTCCTCGACACGGCCCGCCCGGGCGAACCGTCCGCCGGGCGCACCGACGGCCTCACGGTGGCCTGACACCGGCCCGGTCCGCTCGCCTCGTCCACCACCCGGTCGGGCGACAGTCGGCGCCACCCCGTCACAGACGGCTCACAGACTCGTCATACAGACGAAGGACCGCACCGCAGCACCCACCAGCATCGAACAAACCTCGAACACAGAGCCAAACCCGCGTCCGCAGTCCGCCGAAACACGGCCGAATGCCCGTTTCCTGCGCGCGCGAAACCTGCCGAAGATTGTCGTGCCCGCGTACCGCCGGGTACAGTCGCCGCACTGCTCTGGCAGCCCCTGTTGTCGAGGCGAAAGAGAAGTTGGTGAACGACCGTCACCCGTCGGGGACCATGACCCCGGCTCCGGCTTCCGACGCCGCCTCGGCGCACTACGCGTCATACGGCACCCAGGAAGCCCAGTACGGCGACTTCACCACGTACGGCGACTACGCCGCCACCGGTTTTGACCCCGGTACGGACGGCTCCGGTTTCAACGCCACCGGGCACGCCACGGCAAGCTTCGCCACGGACCCCCTCTTCGGCGACATGCCGGGCAGCGGCCACGACACGGGCACGTACGACACCGGCCACTGGCCCACGGGCGCGCACGAGAACCCGCACTACGACGGCTACACGGCCCAGCACCACGCCGCCTACGACACCGGCGTCTACGACACGACCTCCTGGACGGCCGAGCAGCAGCCGCTGTCGGCCATCCCGCCGCAGGCCACGTCCCCCGACAGCACCGGGCAGTGGGACAGCGGCGCCTGGCTCCAGCCGGACCAGTCCGGCAACCCCGCCGACCAGACCCAGCAGTGGGAATGGGGCACGCAGGCCTTCGACACCGGCACCTACGACGCCACGCAGTGGAACTCCGACGGCGCGGCCACCGCCCCGGCCCCCGACGGGTACGAGCACCACGGCGAGGCCTTCGACCAGCACGAGACCGCGACGTTCGAGCAGGTCTCCTACGACGAGTCCGCCGGGGCCGCCTACCACGACCCCGCCACGGACGGCGGTGAACCGGCCGCCACCGGCGAACTCCCCACCGTCGCCCCCCTCCTGGACGGCCAGGAAGAGGTCAGCCCGGCCCCTGGCTCACGCGCCGCCGCGCGCGCCGGGTCCCGTTCCCGGCGCCGTACGCCCCCCAAGCGCTCGGCGCTGCTGACCATCGCGGTGCCCTCTGCCTGTGTGATGGGCGTCGCCGGGATCGCCGCCGCCTCCGTCGGCAGCCTCACCGACGACGGTGCCGCGGAGGCGCACACCACCGCGGCGGACGCGCAGCCGGTGAAGCCGGCCGCCGCCAACAACAAACTGGACACGCAGCTGCAGAGCCTCGCCGCCGGCGCCGACGACTTCGCCGACCGGGCCAGCCGTACGCAGGAACGCATCGACCTCAAGGCCCAGCAGGCGGCCGAGCGGAAGCGGGCGGCGGAGGAGGCGGCCCGCAAGGAGCGGCTGCGGCCGAAGTTCGCCCTGCCGGTCGCGCAGCACGGACTCAGCGCCTACTACGGCCAGTCCGGCATCAACTGGATGTCCCTGCACACGGGCATCGACTTCCCCGTCTCGTACGGCACGACCGTGATGGCCGCGACCGACGGCACCGTGCGCACCCAGTGGAACAGCGCCTACGGCAACATGATGATCGTGACCGCGAAGGACGGCACGGAGACGTGGTACTGCCACCTCTCCACGTACACGGTGCCCTCCGGTACGACCGTCAAGGCCGGCGATCCGATCGCGCGCTCCGGCAACTCCGGCAACTCCACCGGCCCGCACCTGCACTTCGAGGTGCGCCCGGCCGGCGGCTCGCCGATCGACCCGCTGCCGTGGCTGCGCAGCCACGGCATCAACCCGACGTAACGTCCCGGCAGCCCCCGCCGGTCGAGCGGGCGGGGGCTCACCAGAGGTCACTTCACAGCCCTACAGCTTCTCCACCGGCGCGTACCGCAGCAGCAGCCGCTTCGGCTTCGTGTCGCCGAAGTCGATCGTGGCCTCGGCGTTCGCGCCCGTCCCCTTGACCGCGACGACGGTCCCGAGCCCGAACTGGTCGTGGGTGACCCGGTCCCCCACGGCGAGCGACACCACCGGCTTCTCGGCGGCGCGACGCGTGGCGAAACCGGACGCGCCCGATGCCGACGACCGCGAGCGTGACGAGGACAGCGAGGACGCCACCGCCGAGACCGGCCCGGAGGACGCGGGCGCGGTCGCTCCCGTCCGCTTCCACTCCACGTGGGCCGCGGGAATCTCCTCCAGGAACCGGGAGGGCGGGTTGTACGACGGCTGACCCCAGGCGCTGCGCAGCGTGGACCGCGTCAGGTACAGCCGCTCGCGGGCGCGCGTGATGCCGACGTAGGCCAGGCGCCGCTCCTCCTCCAGCTCCTTGGTCTGGCCGAGGGCGCGCATGTGCGGGAAGACGCCGTCCTCCATGCCGGTGAGGAAGACGACCGGGAACTCCAGGCCCTTGGCCGTGTGCAGGGTCATCAGTGTGATGACGCCGTCGCCGTCCTCCTCGTCCGGGATCTGGTCGGAGTCGGCGACCAGCGCGACCTGCTCGAGGAAGTCGGCCAGCGTGCCCCCCGGGGCGGCGGCCCCCGCCGTCTCCGCGCCCTCGCCGCGCTCCTGCTCGAACTCCATGGCGACGGCGGCGAGTTCCTGGAGGTTCTCGATCCGGGTCTCGTCCTGCGGGTCGGTGGAGGCCTGCAGCTCGGCGAGGTATCCGGTGCGCTCCAGGACGGCCTCCAGCACGGTGGCCGGTCCGGCGCCGGACTCGACGATGGTCCGCAGGTCCTCCATCAGCGTGTTGAACCGCTTCACGGCGTTGGTGGAGCGCGCGGCCATGCCGTACGCCTCGTCGACGCGCTTGAGCGCCTGCGGGAAGCTGATCTTCTCCCGCTGGGCGAGGGCGTCGATCATCGCCTCGGCGCGGTCGCCGATGCCCCGCTTGGGGACGTTGAGGATCCGGCGCAGCGGCACCGAGTCCTCCGGGTTGGCCAGGACGCGCAGGTAGGCCAGGACGTCCCGGACCTCCTTGCGCTCGTAGAAGCGGACGCCGCCGACGACCTTGTAGGGCAGGCCGACGCGGATGAAGACCTCTTCGAAGACACGGGACTGGGCGTTCGTGCGGTAGAAGACGGCGACGTCGCCGGCCTTGGCCTCGCCCGCGTCCGTGAGGCGGTCTATCTCGTCGGCGACGAACTGCGCCTCGTCGTGCTCGGTGTCGGCGACGTAGCCGGTGATCCGCGCGCCCGTGCCCGCGTTGGTCCACAGGTTCTTGGGGCGGCGGGACTCGTTGCGCTCGATGACCGCGTTGGCGGCGCTGAGGATCGTCTGCGTGGAGCGGTAGTTCTGCTCCAGCAGGATCGTCGTAGCGTCCGGGTAGTCCTCCTCGAACTGGAGGATGTTGCGGATCGTCGCGCCGCGGAAGGCGTAGATCGACTGGTCGGCGTCGCCCACCACGCACAGCTCGGCGGGCGGGATCTCGGCCTCGGGCGGCACGTCGACGGGGTGCTCGGAGGTGCCGACCAGCTCGCGGACCAGGGCGTACTGGGCGTGGTTGGTGTCCTGGTACTCGTCGACCAGTACGTGCCGGAAGCGGCGGCGGTAGTGCTCGGCGACGTCCGGGAAGGCGCGCAGCAGGTTGACCGTCGTCATGATCAGGTCGTCGAAGTCGAGGGCGTTCGCCTCGCGCAGCCTCGACTGGTACATCGCGTAGGCCTGGGCGAGGGTCTTCTCGAAGCCGTCGGTGGCCTGGGCGGCGAAGTCCTCCTCGTCGATCAGCTCGTTCTTCAAGTTACTGATCTTGGCGCTGAAGGACTTGGGCGGGAAGCGCTTGGGATCGAGGTCCAGGTCGCGGCAGACCAGGGCCATCAGGCGCTTGGAGTCGGCGGCGTCGTAGATCGAGAACGAGGACGTGAAGCCGAGCTTCTTCGACTCGCGCCGCAGGATCCGCACGCACGCGCTGTGGAAGGTCATCACCCACATCGCGTTGGCGCGCGGGCCGACGAGCTGCTCGACGCGCTCCTTCATCTCGCCGGCGGCCTTGTTGGTGAAGGTGATCGCGAGGATCTGGCCCGGGTGCACGTCCCGCTCGGCGAGCAGGTGGGCGATGCGGTGCGTGAGCACACGGGTCTTGCCGGAGCCGGCGCCGGCCACGATGAGCAGCGGGGAGCCGGAGTGGACGACGGCGGCGCGCTGGTTGTCGTTCAGCCCCTCCAGGAGGGCGGCGGTGTCCACGGCCGGGCGCGGGGCGCCGTCGCGGTAGTAGGCGTCCCGGTCCGGCGGCGCGTCGAACTTCCCGCCGAACAGATCGTCCGGGATCGACTCCGGAGCGTGATCGTCCTCGGGCGGTGGCGGGGGCTCGTCCGCAGGGCCCCGCTGGGCCTGGAAGTCCGCCAGGAAGCTGTCGTCAAAGAGGCTGCTCATCGCTCTCCGAGTCTAGGGCGCCCCACTGACAGCCCGCCGCCGCCCTGAGAACATCGCCGAAACGGACCCCCTGTCACCCTCCAGGAGCGGGCGGTCACAGCCCGCAGCGGAGCGGCAAAAGCGGATGACTCGTGACCAAACTCCATCATCCCATCACTCTCAGCAATGCCCTCGAGTGAGGTCACGAAAATGTATCGGGCATATCACCCATCAACCTTCACAGAGGCCACACGAGTTGGCTACCGTGCGGGCAGGCCGTACGACCCCCACCGGCGAACGTCGCCGGGCCGCGCGGCCTCCGCCGAGTCCGGTGCGCCGCCGAGCAGCCGGAGCCGGGGACCCACCGAGACCTTGGGGTGAATCGGCCCGACTCCCCTAGCGGAGCAGGCCGTAGGGCAACCCTTCCGAGATACCCGCCCGAACCCGACAGCTAACCCGGTAGGCGGAACATGGAAGGAGTCGCCTCCCTTGGCGTCGCACCGCAAGTCGCGTCCTACGGGTACGCGCGTGGCAGGCATACGGACCCCCGCCCTCGCAACGGCGGCCCTCACCTCCGTGGCCCTGCTGTCCCAGTCGGCCAACGCAGCCCCCGACGCCGACGACAAGCCCAGCCTGGAGGAAGTCGAGAAGAAGGTCGACGACCTGTACCGCCAGGCCGAGTCGGCGACCGACAAGTACAACGCGGCCAAGGAGAAGACCGCGAAGCAGCGCAAGCGCGTCGACACCCTCCTCGACGACGTCGCCCAGCGCACCCAGAAGCTCAACGAGGCGCGGGAGGAGCTGGGTTCCTTCGCCGCCGCCCAGTACCGCACCGGCGCCTCCGCCCCGGACACCGCGACGTTCCTGCTCGCGGACACCCCGCAGGACTACTTCGACCAGACCCAGCTGATGGACCGGATGACCGGCCGTCAGAAGGTCGCGGTCGACGACTACGTCACCCAGCAGTCCGAGACGATGAAGAAGCGTCAGGAGGCCACGGAGAGCCTCGCGACGCTCACCGAGTCCCAGGGCGACCTGAAGACCGCCAAGGCCACCGTCCAGCGGAAGCTCGCCGACGCGCGCGAGCTGCTCTCGCAGCTGACCGCCGAGGAGAAGGCGCGGCTCGCGGCGATCGAGAAGGAGAAGCAGGAGGAGGCCGCCCGCAAGGCCGCCGAGCTGGCCCGGGAGCAGGCCGAGCAGCAGCAGGCCCAGGAGGAGGCCGCCCAGCAGCAGGAGAGCGGCTCCTCGGCGTCGGGCTCCGGCACCTCCACCTCGACGGCCCCGGCCGACTCCTCGTACGCCACCAAGGCCGAGAAGGCCCTCGCCTTCGCCCGCGCCCAGATCGGCAAGCCGTACGTGTGGGGCGCCGTCGGTCCCGGCTCCTACGACTGCTCCGGCCTCACCCAGGCCGCGTGGAAGGCAGCGGGGGTGACCCTGCCGCGCACGACCTACGACCAGGTCAACGCCGGCACCACGGTCCCGCTCTCCCAGGCCCAGCCCGGTGACCTGGTCTTCTTCTACGACGACGTCACGCACGTGGGCATCTACATCGGCAACGGCATGATGATCCACGCCCCGAAGCCCGGCACCTACGTGCGCGAGGAGTCGATCTACTACGACGGCGAGTCGTCGATCCATAGCGTGGTGCGGCCCGCCTGAGAAGTCCCGGACGTTTTTGAGGGGCACGCGCGCGTGCCCCTCTCGTCCTGTGCGCGGCGCTCTCTAGCATCGGCGCTATGTCCGACCCCTCCCCGTCTGTCACCTTGTGGGCGATGTACGCCCTGACGACCGGCACCTTGTCGGTCGGCCTCGACTCGGCGGGGTACGAGGTCCTGTCCCGGATCGCCCTCGTCCTGGCCTGCGCGGGCGGACTGGGGGCGGTCGCGCACGCCCTGCTCCTGCCGCCGCGGCCGGACTGGCGGAGGGATACGGCGGCGGCGCTCACCTGGGTGGCCGCGACCGCCGTCGCCGGCACCGGCTTCGCCGCGGCCGGCCTGCAGCGCCCGGCCGCGGCGCTGCTGGCGCTCGCCGCGCCGCTCTGGGCCGTGCTGCTCGTCGCGGCGGGCAGGGAGCGGCGCGGGACCGTGTTCCTGCGCTGTGTGGCCACCCAGGGCCTCGCCGCGCTCGGCGCCACACTCGCCGCCGCCGAGTCGGCGGCCTGGCTCGCGCACGCGGCCCTGACGCTGTTCTGGCTGGGGCTCGTGCTCTACTGCCTCGCCCTGTTCCGCTTCCAGCCGCGACAGGTGGCCGAGGGACCCGGGGATCACTGGCTCCTGGGCGGCGCGCTCGCCGTCTCAGCGCTGGCCGGGGCCAGGCTGATCAGCGCCGACAGCGACCGTCTGTACCTGTGGAACGACGACGACCACGCCGTCCTCACCAGGGTCACCGTCACACTGCTCGTGCTCACCGCGGTCTGCTGCGTCGCCCTGTTCACGGCCGAACTCTTCTGGCCCCGGCGCCAGTACGACGTGCGGCGCTGGGCGACCGTCTTCAGCGCGGTCGGGGCGGCGGCCGCCGCCCTGGCGGTCGCGGCCGCCCTCGACGCCCCCTGGCTCGACGTCCTCGGGGAGGCGCTGCTGTGGATCGCCGTGGCCGCGTGGCTGGGATGCACGGCCTGGACGATCACCTCGGTCCGGACCGGCGTGCGGCCAGGACACGTCAGGTCCAGAGCACGGCGATGAAGACGTTCGCCGCGGTCAGCAGCCCGACCAGGCCGAACAGGCCCTTGTCCACCTTCTCGTCGTCGCGTTTGACGTAGACCAGGCCGAGGATCACGATCAGCAGGGCCAGCTTCACGCCGATCTTGATGTTGTTCACGGACTGGTCGTCGGCCTGGTTGAGACCGACCAGGATCACACCGGTGACCAGCATCGTCAGCGCGCCGTGCAGCATCGCGGGGGTGTAGCGGGCGGTGCCCGCGCCCATCGCCTTCATCTGGGTGAGGAAGCCGCCCAGGAGCGCGGCGATGCCGATGATGTGGAGACCGACGAAGAGGTGGATGAGTACGTCCATGAGGCCGGAGCCTAATGAGGACCCCGACGCCTTCCGACACCGGCCCATCGATGCATATATGCGGCCCCATACCACCCCATCACCGTCACTCGCCCACGAATCGACGCATCGGTCATCACGCTGAGTTAAGTCGACGACGCCTGAGCCGGATCACGGTCGCATACGGTCACCGCCGGTCCTCTCGGGACAGTTCCGCGCACCCGCCACCGGCCCGGGACGGCGCCGTTTAGCGTCCTCCACCAGGTGACCGGCTCCCCACCGCCGCCCGGGCCAGGGGCGGCAGTCGGGCACCACCGCCGAGAAGGTCCGGCGGCGGTCCGCTCCCCCTGTGCGGGCCGTCGCCGGACGCGCAGGTCGCCCGTCCGCTCCCCCAGGCGGCCGTACGCACCCAGCGGCGGTCGAGGAAAGGACGTGGCCTCCAGGTGGCAGCGCACCGCAAGCCCCGACAGCGCTCGGCGAGCGGCAACACGGCCCGTACGGCCGCCACGATTGCACTCGCCGGCGCGGCGACCGCGACGGGCTTCGACGGGACCGGACACGCCGAACCACAGCTCTCCCCCGGCCAGGTCAAGGCCAAGGTGGACAAGCTGTACCAGGAGGCGGAGGTCGCCACCGAGAAGTACAACGGTGCGAAGGAGAAGGCCGAGGCGGCCGGACAGCGCCTGAAGGACCTCCAGGACCAGGCCGCCCGCACGAACGAACGGCTCAACTCGGCCCGCGAAGAACTGGGTTCGGTCGCCGCAGCGCAGTACCGCGCCGGCGGTCTCGACCCCGCTGTGCAGCTCGCCCTGTCCGACGACCCGGACCGCTACCTGGAGAACGCCGAGTTCGTCGAGCGGGCCGGCAACCGGCAGAAGGCGGCCGTCGGCCGCGTACGCAAGCAGCTCCGGGAGATCGAGCAGCTGCGTGGGGCCGCCCACATCGAGCTGACGTCCCTGAAGTCGGGGCAGGCGGAGCTGAAGCGGCACAAGAAGAGCATCACCGGCAAGCTGGGCTCCGCGCGGCAGTTGATGTCCCGGCTCAACGCGCAGGAACGTTCCAGGCTCGGGGAAGCGCCGGGCACCGAGCGCGCCTCACGCTCCTCGACGGTGCCGCGCGACCTTCTGACCGCGCCCGGATCCGCCACCGCGCAGGCACCCAACGCCCGGGCGGCCGCCGCCGTCTCCTACGCCTACCAGAAGCTCGGCAGCCCCTACGTCTGGGGCGCGACCGGCCCGAACGCCTTCGACTGCTCGGGCCTCGTCCAGGCCGCGTACCGCGCCGCGGGCGTCTCCCTGCCCCGCACGACGTACTCCCAGATCGACGCCGGCCGCCGTGTCTCCCGCTCCGAACTCCTCCCCGGCGACCTGGTGTTCTTCTACGCCGGCATCAGCCACGTCGGCATCTATGTGGGCAACGGCCGGATGATCCACGCCCCGAACCCCTCCGCGCCGGTACGGGTCGCCCCGCTCGACGAGATGCCGTACGCGGGTGCCACACGGGTCGTCTGACCGGCGGCGGCAGCACCGTGGCGCCGTCCCGTCCCGTCCCGGCTCGGCTCGGCTCGGCTCGGCAGCACTGTCGCGCCATCCCGGCCCGGCAGCGCCGTCGCGCCGTCCCGGCCGCTCCCGCCGGTTTCAGGCCGCCCCGGCCCCCGTCACACCAGCCGGCGAGCCGTCGCCCAGCGCGTCAGCTCGTGCCGGTTGGAGAGCTGGAGCTTGCGGAGGACCGCCGAGACATGCGACTCGACCGTCTTCACGGAGATGAACAACTGCTTGGCGATCTCCTTGTACGCGTATCCCCGGGCGATGAGCCGCAGCACCTCGCGCTCGCGCTGGGTCAGGCGGTCCAGGTCCTCGTCGACCGGCGGCGCGTCCGTGGAGGCGAAGGCGTCGAGAACGAACCCGGCCAGTCGCGGCGAGAAGACCGCGTCGCCCTCCTGGACACGGAATATGGAGTCCACGAGGTCCGTGCCGGTGATCGTCTTGGTGACGTACCCACGGGCCCCGCCGCGGATCACGCCGATCACGTCCTCCGCCGCGTCCGACACGGACAGCGCGAGGAAACGGACCGGCTGCTCGGAGTCCGCCATCAAAGGGGCACAGCGGCGCAGCACTTCCACCCCGCCGCCGCCCGGCAGGTGCACGTCGAGCAGGACCACCTCGGGCCGGGTCGCGGTGATGACCGTGACCGCCTGGTCGACGTCCGCGGCCTCGCCGACGACCTCGACACCGGTCTGCTCGGTCTGCCCGATCTCGGCCTGGACGCCCGTACGGAACATGCGGTGGTCGTCGACGAGGACCACGCGCACACGACGCCCGGTGCCGCCGCCCGCCTCCGCGGGCCCGGCCGCCTCCGCCGATCCCGCCGTACCGTTCGCCTCGGTGGGGTCGCTCATGACGTCTTCTCCGCCCTCTCCATCTCCAGCTCGACCTCGGTGCCGCCGTCGGGCACCGCGCGCAGTCGCGCCGTGCCGCCGTTGCGCTCCATGCGGCCGATGATCGATTCTCTGACACCCATCCGGTCGGCGGGTATCGAGTCGAGGTCGAAGCCGGGGCCTCGGTCCCGGACGGACACGAAGACCGTCTTCCCCTCGACCTCGGCGTAGACCTGTACGGCGCCGCCCTCGCCACCGTACTTGGCGGCGTTCACCATCGCTTCGCGCGCGGCCTGCATCTGCGCGCCGATTCTCTCGTCGAGCGGGCAGTCGCCCACGACCACGACCTCGATGGGCACACCGTGCTTGTCCTCCACCTCGGCCGCGTTGCGCCGCACGGCGTCCGCGAGGGTCGTGGGTTCGTCGGCCTCGTCCTTGCCGGTGCCCTCCGGCTTGTAGAGCCAGGTGCGCAGGTCGCGCTCCTGGGCGCGGGCCAGGCGGCGCACCTCGTTCGCGTTCTCCGCGTTGCGCTGGATCAGGGTGAGGGTGTGCAGCACCGAGTCGTGCACATGGGCGGCGACCTCCGCGCGCTCCTGGGCCCGGATGCGCATCAGACGCTCCTCGGAGAGGTCCTGCGTCATGCGCACCAGATACGGCCCGGCGAGCAGAGTTATCCCGACGAGGACCGCGAGCGCCGCCTGGAGGACCGACCCGAGATGAGCGGCGGAGCCCTGCAGGACGAAGATGCCGGAGACGCCGGCCGTCACCAGCAGGACACCGCCCACCGAGCGCAGCAGCGTGACCGTGCGCCGGCGGCGGCCGACCTCGACCCAGCGGGCCCGGCGGGCGTTGTCCGCCTGCCGCCAGACCAGGGCGACGCCCGCGCCGACGAGGACGGTCGGCCAGAGGTACGCCCTGGCGCCGCCGCTGAGGTTCACGTTGCCCACGAAGACCATGGCCACCACGACCATGAGGAGCAGGGCCACTATCTGGCCCTTGTCGGGCCTGCGCGTGACGAGTCTGCGGCGACCGTCCGGCGAGGTCTCCGTCGTGACGAGGGAAGGCGGCTTCTGCGCCTCGACACCGCCGACGCCGAGCGGGACGAAGAACCAGAACGCGGCGTACAGCAGCGCACCGAGGCCGTCGGCCATGAACAGGCCGATGAAGACGAGCCGTACCCAGACCACGGGCAGCCCGAGGTGACCGGCGAGGCCTCGCGCCACCCCGCCCAGCCAGCGTCCGTCGCTGCTGCGGTAGAGCTTGCGCGGCGGCCGCGGTTCGACGAGTGGCGCTGCTGCGGCTTCCGACATGCCACTGATGGTCACATGTGCGGGAGGCCGGAGCATCAGGGTCGATCCCGGAGACTCCCCTGATCTCCGCGGACCGGTCCGTCGAACGCTTCCCGAGCCGTCACTCAGGGCCGATATCAGGGTCCGGCCAGGGTCGTTCCGACTGCCGCCGCGCCGCCGCGCCCGTCACCATGGACCCATGACCGATCACGAGCACGCCGCGACGGGTCCGGGACCCGGCTCCGGCCCGCGCCCCGCACC
>JJOH01000041.1 GCA_000696115.1 Streptomyces olindensis | reverse complement strand
GGCGCCCGGGGGCACCCGAGCCGTCCGGCCCGGGTCCGGGCCAGGGCGCGCCGGCGGGCGGCGCCGCCGGGGGCTCGGGATACACACCGGCCGGAGCGCCCTGGACGGGCACCGAGCCGTTCATGGTGATGGTCGGGTTGTCCTGAGGCCGTGCCGGCACGGCGGACAGGTCGTATCCGCACGCGCCGCAGAAACGGTCACCCGATTCGAGGGGTTCCTCGCAACTCGGGCAGGCGGACAACTGGGGCATCTGCGACATCAACTACACCCACGTCCGGGGGCGGTAACGATTGGCACGTTCCACCAGGTCGATCCTCTCCTCGCCGCCCCGCGCCAGCCTGGCCAGCGTGCGGTACGAACGCTCCAGGCCGAAGCGCAGGCCCCGTTCGTCCAGGCCGCTGCCGAGCAGCGTCCGTCCTCCGGCGGCGGGAGGGGCGGAACCCTGGCCCCCGGAGAGTACCCAGTCCAGCGCGCAGCCGAGGACTTCGGCCGACAACTGCTCCCGGCGCGCCGGATCCAGACCGTACGCATCCAGCGCCTCGACCTGCGCCGCGGCGGCCGTCAGGTCCTCCAGGAACGGTACGTCGGAAGACGTCGCCGTGCGCTGCCGCAGCCGCGCCCGGACCGCCGCCACGCGGGCGGCCGTGTAGTGGATGGAGGACTCCGGGACCGACTCCAGCGTCCGTACGGCACTGCGCCGGTCCCCGGTCGCCAGCTGTACGCGGGCCAGCCCGAACGCGGCGCTCACATGGCTCGGGTCCGTCGACCACACCAGCCGGTAGTACTCGGCGGCGTTGTCGAGCTGGCCCAGCACCTCCGCGCACAGGCCCAGCGCCAGCTTGGGCGCGATCTCGCCCGGGAAGGCGTCGTAGATCGCGTCGAAGGAGAGGGCGGCGCCCTCGTCGTCGCCGGTCACCAGCGCGGCCACGCCCCGGTACCAGACCACGCGCCAGTCGTCGGGCCGTTCACCCTCCAGCCGGACCAGGGCCTGCAGCGCGGCGGCCGGATCGCCCGTCTCCAGCCAGGCCCGGATCTGCCGCAGCCGCGTCTCGACCGACGGGGTCGGAGCCGCCGCGAGGGCGCCGAGCAGCTCGGCCGGGGCGGAGGTCATCAGGCCCGCCAGGAAACCCGCGTTGGGGTCGGTCGGGTCGACCCGCGGGACGGGCAGGGCCAGGGCGGCGGCGGAGGTGTCGACGGGTTTGACGAGGCCGTGGGCGGTGCCGGGGTGCTGCGGCTGGGCCGCGGCGGCGGGCAGGGCGGGGGCGCGGCGCCGGGTGCGGACCGCCCGCGCGCCGAGCCGCGACACCTCCCCGTCGGGCTTCGGGAACAGCTCCGTGTCCGTGACCCGCAGCTCCGGGCCGAACAGCGTGGACAGGGCCGGCCGGGCGCGGCCCGACTGGAGGGAGACGACCTCCCGCAGGACGCCCGTGAGCTGCTCGGTCATCTCCTGCGCGGAGGCGAACCGGCGGGCCGGGTCGGGGTCCGTGGCGCGGACCAGGAGGCGGTAGAACGACTCGTACTGCCGGAAGACCTCGATGTGGTCCGGGTCGGGCAGGGAGTCCGCGTAGACGTTCGTGTAGCCCTGGAAGTCGAAGGTGAGGACGGCGAGGGTGCGGGCGACGGTGTAGAGGTCGCTCGCCACCGACGGGCCCGCCTCCGCCACCTCCGGCGCCTGGTAGCCGACCGTGCCGTAGATGGCCGACTCCTCGTCGTCCATCCTGCGCACGGCGCCCATGTCGATCAGCTTCAGCTGGTCCTCGGTCTGGATCGCGTTGTCGACCTTGAAGTCGCAGTAGAGCAGGTTCCGGCTGTGCAGGTGGCCGAGCGCCTCCAGCGCCTCGATGCCGTACGCGCAGGCCTGCTCCACCGGCAGCGGGTCGCGCCGGCCCTCCGGGGTGCGGCGGGCGTTGGCGATCTCCTTCAGGGACTTGCCGCCGACGTACTCCATGACGATGTAGCCGTCGAGCGAACCCGTGCGCTGGTCCAGGTGCTCCACGAAGTTGTAGATCCGCACGATGTTGGCGTGCTCGATCTCCGCGAGGAAGCGCCGCTCGGAGATCGCCGCGGCCATCGCGTCCTGGTCGCCCGTGTCCAACAGGCCCTTGAGGACCACCCAGCGGTCCGAGACCGCCCGGTCGACGGCGAGGTAGATCCAGCCGAGACCGCCGTGCGCGAGGCAGCCGACCACCTCGTACTGGCCGTGCACCACGTCCCCGGCCTTCAGCTTCGGCACGAACGAGTACGGGTGCCCGCACTTGGTGCAGAAGCCCTCCGTACGGCCCGGCCGGTCGCCGCGCGCCCGGCCCACCGGAGCGCCGCAGTCCGAGCGCGAGCAGAACCGCTTCCGCTCGGGCACCTCGGGGTGGTCCAGGACCATCGCCCGCGGGTCGGGCCGCGGGATCGGCGGGACCTGGACCAGCCCGGCGCCCAGCCGCCCCCGGGACGCGGAACCGGCGGCGGAACCGGAGCTGCGCACCGACACCGAGCGGCCCGTCGACTTGCCCGACAGGGAGCGCGAGAGGCGCCCCGACACCGAGCGGCGCGACTTCGACGACTGCGACGACGTACGGGAGGAGCCACGGCTGCCTGAGCGGGAGCTGCCGCTGCCGCCCGAGCCGGCCCCGCCCCCGGCGGTGATGCCGGTGGGGGGTGAGCCGACCATGCCTCCCCCGGAGGGGGGACCCCCAGCCGCGACGACCGGGGCGAGGCCGCAGGTGTCGCAGTACAGCTCGCCGCCGCCCACGTCCTCGTAGCTGCCGTCGCAGGTGGGGCGCTGGCAGCCGCGGGGTGACGGGCCGGGTGGTTGCTGCGGTGCCTGACTCATGGACTCCCCCTTGTCGCTCATGCGCCCGGCCCCCTCCGGTCGTCCTCCACGGCGCCCTGGTCCGGCACCCGTGGACCGCCGAGCAGTTCCGCGGCCGCCTGCTGGTAGCGCAGCACGGCCTGTTCGGCCGCGCGCAGGTCGCAGGGGGCGCTCCACAGCATGCGGCGCGCCTTCTCGTAGCGCTCCACCAGCAGGGCGTCCTCCGCGAAGCCGTGCCGGGCGACCTTCGCCTTGTACGCGTCGAGCCGGCCGCGCAGCTCGGCGCGGACCGCGAGGGGCGCGGTGACCGCGGTCAACGACTCGCGGGCGCGCAGCAGTTCGTCCTCGGCCTTCTGCTCCAGCGACTCCAGCAGCGGGGACAGCCGGTGCCACTGCGCCTGGCGGCGGTACTCCGCGGCCGCCGCCAGCTGCTCCTGGAGCGCGGTCGGCGGTCCGCTGACGACCGGCACCTCCGTCGCGGCGATCTTCGCGAGGACCTCGCCGCGGGCGGTGCGCGCCTCGGCGAGCGTACGGTCCGCGCGGCTGAGGACGTCCCGAAGCTTGACGATCCGCTTCTCGGCGTCCTGACGCACCGTCAGCACCGCGTCGATCTCCCGGCGCACGTCCTCCAGGGCGCGCGCCTCACGGTCGTACACCGTCGTGTCCGGCCGGCCGCCGCCCGGCGCCGAACTGCCCTCGGCCGGGACCCAGAACGCCAGCGGGTCCGACACGACCTCCGCGCGCAGCTTCGTCAGCGTGCGCGTGATGCGTTCCAGGTCGTCGCCCGACGGGTGCTCGCCGGGGCGCACGCCGACCGAGTGCGCGAGCCGGCGGGTGCGCTGGAGTTCGGCCGCCAGCAGGTCGATCCGGGCCGGCAGCGCCGACCAGACCGCGTCCGCGGCGACCACCATGTCCAGGCTCGTGGCGTACAGCTCGTTCATCCGGTCGACGAGCGCGGAGAGCGAGTAGCGCTCGCTGAGCTTGTTCGGAGTGCCGTTGAGCGTCGGGGCGTTGGCCGTCGCGGTGGCGCTGCCCGCGATCGTGACGGACTCGCCGCTGAGCAGCTCCGTCAGCTCCACCAGGTCCTCGCGGCTGGACCAGCGGCGGCGGGCCCGGATCTCGCGGGCGGTGCGCAGCGCGTCCGTGTACGCGTCGAAGTACGTCCACAGCAGCGTGATCGACGCCTCCGTCGACGTCCAGCGCTCCCGGGTGACACCGGTGAGCTCGGCGCCCTCCAGGAGTCTGCGGCCCGCGTGGTCCTGGAGGGCGAGGAGCGAGGTCTCTATCGCCTCGTGCTCCGCGCCGAGCCGCGCCAGCGCACGGTCCACCTCGTCCCGGTCCATCACCGGCCCGGTGGATCCCGTGACGCCCATCGATCACCTCTCGCTGCGGTTGTGCCGGTTGGGGGGTCGGTCCGTCCCGTTGTTCAGGTCCTGCGGAGGTACTCCGGTGCCGGGGGTTCCGACTTCTTCGCATCCTTGCCCAGTGTTGCCGACAGCCATTTGTCGTACGACGCCTGCCAGCCGTTCGCCGTGTCTCCGCGGTAGTCCACCAGAATCTGGTTGACCCGGCGTACCAGATCGTCGGCGTCCTTCTTCATCGCCACGCCGTAGTACTCGGCAGTGAAGGCCTCACCCTTGAGCTGGACCGTCGGATCCTGTGCCGCCTGGCTCGCGGCGAGCGCGCCGTCGGTCACCACCGCGTCGACCTCGCCGAGCTGGAGCCGCACCAGGCAGTCGAGTTGGTTCGGGACGGTGGTGGAGATGTCGGTGGTGGACGGGAGTTCGCCCTTCTTCTGGTCCGCCTCCAGCGTCGAGTACGCCGTGGAGCCCGCCGCCGTGCAGATCCTGCGGTTCGCGAGCGTGTCGTCGTAGCCCTTCACGGGCGAGGACTTGGGCGCCAGGACCTGCTGGCCCGTCTTGAAGTAGGGCGCGGAGAAGGCGACGTCCTTGATGCGTGCGCAGTTGATCGTCATGGTGCGGACGACCATGTCCACGCGGCCGTCCTTGATCGCCGGGATGCGCTGGTCGGTCGGGATCGCCTTGAACTGGACCGCGTTCGGGTCGCCGAGGATGTCCTCGGCGATGCGGTGCACCAGATCGATGTCGAAGCCTTCGAGCTCCGCGGTCCTGCCGCTGTTGGGGTTGCGGTAGCCCCAGCGGTAGCTGTTCTGGTCGACGCCGACGATCAGCTTGCGCTTCTCGCCCTCGCGGTTCTTGATCGCCTGGATGGTGTCGCCGTCCGCGGAGGACGGGGCGAGGGTCTGCTTCTCCGGGTCGTCGCAGTCCTCGTCGGCCTTGGTCTGGGCGGTGGGGGTGGTGTGGGCGGTGCGGGTGGCGGCGCGGCCGTCCGTGGTGACGGCGGTCCGGGGGAGACACAGGGCGATGAACGCCACCAGGGCGCAGACGACTGCCATCGCCGTCACTCCGCCCCAGCCCCTGAGAGTGCTTCGCACCGTCGTGCCTCCTCTCGTCCGTGGTCCGTTCATCGGTACTCCGACAGCCTGCGGCCGATGCCCAGGACCGCGCCCGCGGCGCCCAGGACGGCGAGGACGGCCGCGCCCGCCGCGAGGCCCGTCAGGGCGTCCCTGCCGTCACCGGCCGCGCGTTTGAACTCGGTCTCCTCGTGCACGAGGGCCGTGTGCAGGTTCTTGTCGACGCTGTCGAAGCACTCGCCGGTCGCGCCCCTGGGGCCGATGACCCTGTCCAGTGCCTGCTGGTAGTTGCCGTTCTCGTCCTGCTCGCGGGCCGCGGTGTGGCGCTTCTGCCACTCCTTCATGTTGCCGACGGCGGCGGTGACCGGCTGTTCGCCGGAGGTGTCGTCGGCGAGCTTCCCGGCCGCCGCCAGGTGCCGGCCGAGGGCCTTGATGTCCGTGCCGAAGTCGTAGTCGTAGGCGTCGTACGTCTCGTCGCCGACCTTCTTCGTCTCGGCGCCGCGGGCCACCAGCGTCAGGTTCTCGTTGCCCCGGGCCTTGAGGGAGGCGATGCGGGCGTCGTGCAGGACGTTCAGGGAGCGGACGCCGTGGTCGTAGGAGTCGTTCAGGCCGGCGCGGGCGACGCTGTGGCCGACGACCAGCCACAGCAGGACGACCGTCGCCGTCGCCGTGGCGGCGACCAGACCGTGGTTGAGGACCCGGTTCGTCCGCTGGTACGTGCGGTGCTGGGCCCAGGCGAGGGCGGCGAGGGCGGCGACGCCGAGGGCGATGGCCGCCCAGGGGTAGGGCGTGGCGTCCGCGTAGTCCGCCCTCAGGCGCTGGTTCTCCTTCTTGTACAGGTCCTCCGCCGCCGGGAGCATCTGCTGCTGCATCTTCTCGTTGGCGTAGCGGAGGTAGGCGCCGCCGACGGGGAAGCCCTGGCGGTTGTAGGTGCGGGCGCGTTCGACCAGGCCCTTGTACTCAGGGAGGAGCCGGTTGAGCTTGGCGATCGTCGCGGTGGACGGGGAGTCCGGGTCGGCGTTGGCGGCGGCGTTGACGAGTTTCTCGGCGGCCGTGCGGATGTCCTTCTCGTAGCGGTCGCGGGTGGCGGCCGTCTCCTGGCCGCCGGCGAGGAAGCCGCTGGAGGCGGCGGTGTTGGCGTCCGCGAGGGAGCGGTAGATGTCGGCCGCGTCCGAGCTGAGGGGCTGGCTGCTGGTGAGGACGTCGTCGGCGGCGGTCGCGCGGGCGGTCATCTGCCAGGCGGTGACGGAGCCGAAGGCGATGACGAGGAGGGCGAGGAGGGCGCCGATGATGCGGAGGCGGCCGGGTTCGGTGGTGGCCGCGGCGCGGAGTTGGTCGAAGCCCTCGGCGAAGGCGGTGCGGCGGCGAGGGGTGGGGGGCGGGGTGGGGCTGCTGCCGGTGCCGGTGCCGGTGCCGGTGGGGGCCGGGGCCGGTGGGGCTGGTTGGGCGGGTACGGCCGGGAGGGTGGGCAGGTTGGGGCCCGGTGGTGGTGCGCTGCTCTTCGGCGGGTATGTCACTGTGACCTCCCCCATGGTCATCCGTCGCCGCAAGTATCGCTGCCGGGACCGACATCCGCACCGGCCTTGCCTCGATCTTGATCGGATCGCAGCGTGCAGCAACACCGCTTGTAGGAACACGTCGGGGGAGGGGGTTCGGTTCCCGTGGGGGTGCGCGTCTTCGCCTGCGCCGGTGGTGGGTCGGGGCCGCGCCGGGGGGTGTCCGTCCTCGGAACGGCGCGATCGACTTGCGTGCCGACTGACTGTTCGTTGACGCGCCAACCGCTGCGGGCGGACACCCCCCGACACGTCCCCTTGCGCCGTCTGGCGGGTGCGGGCGCGTCGTGGCCGCCGCAGACCCGCCACTGCGGGCCTCGCCCCCGGCCCGGCTGAGGGCCGCCCGTCCCGCTCAGCTGCGGGCATGCGTGCCGCTGGGGGCGGCACGGGTGGGTGCAGCGGTACCTCGTCGCGCCGAGTTGCGCACCCACCCCGGCCCGGGCAGTGACGCAGAGTGTGTTCTAGGCGCCGAAGTGCCTGCGCAACCTCTTCTGCGCCCCCTTCCCGGCCCCCACCCTGTCCAGCCCCAGCAACGCCGCCCCCAGTACCGGACTCGCCGTCACCACCCGCGGTGTCGCCTTCGGCGCCCGGTCCGTGAGGAGGTGTGCGATGTGGTCGTTGAGTTGGGGGTGCCGCGCTGCCAGGACGCCGCCGCCCAGGAGGACGGGGGTCTCCTCGGTCAGGAGGTCCAGGCGGGTCAGGGCCACCACCGCCATGGAGACGACCTCTTCGGCCTGGCGTTCCACGATCGCGCGGGCGATCGTGTCGCCGTCGGCGGCCGTGGCGAACAGGACCGGAGTCAGTTCGTGGCGTCGGGGCGGTGGGATGTGCCCCAGGTGCAGGGCCTCGATGAGGGCGTACATGGAGGGCAGGCCGAAGTGGGCCGGGAGGGTGTCGGCGAGGGCCGTGGGGGCGCCGCGGCCGTCCTCCGCGCGCGACGCGTGCCACAGGGCCTCCTCGGACAGGCCCCAGCCGCCGCCCCAGTCGCCGGAGACCCTGCCGAGTGCCGGGAAGCGGGCGGTGCGGCCGTCGGGGCGCATGCCCACACAGTTGATGCCCGCGCCGCAGACGACCGCGACCCCCCGGGGGTCGGTGACACCGGCCCGGAGGATGGCGAAGGTGTCGTTGCGGACCGTCACCGTCGTGCCCCAGCCGCGTGCCCGCAGGGCCGCCGCCAACTGGTCCTCCTCGACGGGGAAGTCGGCGTTGGCGAGGCAGGCGGAGACGTGGGTGACCGAGGTGGTCCCGGCGGTGGTGAGAGCCTGGGTGACCGGGGCGGCGAGGTTCTCCATCGCCGTGTCGAGGCCCACGGCCGGGGGACGGAAGCCGCCCCCGCGTGCCGTGGCCAGGACGTCTCCGTCCGCCGTCACGATCGCGACGTCCGTCTTGCTGTTGCCCGCGTCGATCGCGAGGACACGTGCGGTCAGGCCCACGCGAGGTGCTCCCGGTTGTGTGCGATGAGTCGGTCGGTGAGCGTCTCGGCGTACGCGTGCTGGGCGATGAGGGGGTGGGAGAGCAGGGCGCGGAAGACGCGGTCCCGGCCGCCGTGCAGGGCGGCTTCTAGGGCCAGGTGCTCGTAGGCCGTGACGTTGGCCATCAGGCCCGCGTAGAGGGGGTCCACGGGGTGGACGGGGAGAGGGGAGGCGCCCTTGGGGCCCACCGCCGCCTGGACCTCGATCACCGCGTCGTCGGGGAGGAAGGGGAGCGTGCCGGCGTTGCGCGTGTTCACCACCTGGTACGGAGTACCCGCGTTGCCCAGCAGGGACGCCGCCAGATCCACCGCCGCCTCCGAGTAGTAGGCGCCGCCCCGCTTGGCGAGCAGGTCCGGCTTTACGTCCAGGGCCGGGTCGGCGTACATCGCCAGCAGACGCCGTTCCATGTCGGCCACTTCGGCCGCCCGGGACGGTTTCGTCCTGAGGTCGCGTACGACCTCGTCGTGCGCGTAGTAGTAGCGCAGGTAGTAGGAGGGGATCACGCCCAGCGTGTCGAGCAGGGGGCGGGGGAGGCGGAGGTCGGCCGCGATCGTGTCGCCGTGGGCGGTCAGCAGTTTCGGGAGGACGTCCTCGCCCTCCGGGCCGCCCAGGCGTACCGCCGTCTCCCAGGTGAGGTGGTTGAGGCCCACGTGGTCCAGGTGGAGGTCGGTGGGCGCGACGCCCAGCAGGCCGGCGAACTTGCGTTGCAGGCCGATCGCCACGTTGCACAGGCCGATCGCCTTGTGGCCCTCCTGGAGCAGGGCACGGGTCACGATGCCGACCGGGTTGGTGAAGTCGATGATCCAGGCCCGGGGGTTGGTGCGGCGGACGCGGTCCGCGATGTCCAGGACGACCGGGACCGTGCGCAGCGCCTTCGCCAGGCCTCCGGCGCCGGTGGTCTCCTGTCCCACGCAGCCGCACTCCAGGGGCCACGTCTCGTCCTGTTCCCGGGCCGCCTGGCCGCCCACGCGCAGTTGCAGGAGGACCGCGTCCGCGCCGTCCACCGCCGCGTCGAGGTCGGTGGTGGTAGTGATCCGGCCGGGGTGGCCCTGGCGGGTGAGGATGCGGCGGGCGAGGCCGCCGACGAGGTCCAGGCGGTCCTGCGCCGGGTCCATCAGGACCAGTTCCTCGACGGGCAGGGTGTCCCTCAGGCGGGCGAAGCCGTCCACGAGTTCGGGGGTGTAGGTCGAGCCTCCGCCGACCACGGTGAGTTTCATGAGCGTTCCTAACCCTTTACTCCGGTGAGCGTGACACCCTCTACAAACGCCTTCTGGGCGAAGAAGAACACGAGGATCACGGGGGCCATCACCAGCACGGTGGCGGCCATGGTGAGGTTCCAGTCGGTGTGGTGGGCGCCCTTGAACGACTCCAGGCCGTAGGAGAGGGGCCAGGCGCCCGGGTTGTCCGAGGCGTAGATCTGGGGTCCGAAGTAGTCGTTCCACGCGTAGAAGAACTGGAAGAGGGCCACCGCGGCTATGCCCGGTTTCGCCATCGGGAGGACGACCTTCAGGAGGGTGCGCAGGTCGCCGCAGCCGTCCACCCTGGCCGCGTCCAGGTACTCGTCGGGGATCGTGGTGAGGAACTGGCGCAGCAGGAAGATCGAGAACGCGTCGCCGAACGCCATGGGGATGATCAGCGGCCAGAGCGTGCCGGACAGGTCCAGCTGCTTCGCCCAGAACAGGTACATCGGGATGATGACCACCTGCGGCGGCAGCATCATCATCGAGATGACCAGCATCAGGGCCAGGTTGCGGCCCCGGAAGCGGAACTTCGCCAGGGCATAGGCCACCGGGATCGAGGAGATCACCGTGAGCGCCGTGCCCAGGACCGCGTAGAACAGGGTGTTCCGCCACCAGGTGAGGAAGCCCGGGGTGTCGAAGACCCTCCGGTAGTTGTCCCATTCCCAGGTGTGCGGGATCAGGTCGCGGCTGAGCGCCTGGCTGTCGCTCATGAGCGAGGTCAGCAGGACGAAGAGGAACGGGAGGGTGAAGAAGAGGGCTGCCGCGACGCCCAGGGAGTGGATCGCGATCCACTCCAGGAACGCCCGGCGGTGGGCCGTGCGGGCCGCGGGAGAGTGCGGCGCCTTCGACTCCACTGGCTTCTCCAGGAGTTGCGTCATCGTTCACCTGCCTGGATCAGGCCGCCCCTGGGGCGCATCAGGAGTGCCGTGAAGGCCATGGAGAGGGCGAAGAGGACCAGGGCGACCACGCAGGCGGAGCCGTAGTCGAAGCGCTGGAAGCCCAGGTTGTAGACGAGTTGGGGGAGGGTGAGGGTGGACTTGTCCGGGTAGCCCGGCTCGAACTGCGTGCCCGCGCCCTGGATCACGCCCGACGCGACCTTCCCGGCGATCAGCGGCTGCGTGTAGTACTGCATGGTCTGGATCACGCCGGTGACGACGGCGAACATGATGATCGGGGAGATGTTCGGCAGGGTCACGTAGCGGAAGCGCTGCCAGGGGGTCGTGCCGTCCAGTTCCGCCGCCTCGTACTGCTCCTTGGGCACGTCGAGCAGGGCCGCCATGAAGATGACCATCAGGTCGCCGATGCCCCACAGGGCCAGCAGGGTCAGAGCGGGTTTCGACCAGGTGGGGTCGTTGAACCAGCCGGGGGCGGGGAGCCCGGTCTTCTCGAGGATCGAGTTGACCGGGCCCGTGCCGGGGTTGAGGAGGAAGGCGAACGCCATCGTGGCCGCCACGGGCGGGGCCAGGTACGGCAGGTAGAAGAGGGTGCGGAAGACGCCCGTGGCCGTTCTGATCCTGGTGATCAGCAGGCCCACGCCCAGGCCGAAGGCGACCCGGAGCGTGACCATGATGACGACCAGCCACAGCGTGTTGCGCAGGGCGGGCCAGAAGAAGGGGTAGTGCGTGAAGACGTACGTCCAGTTCTTCGTGCCCGTCCAGGCCGGCGGCCGGAAGCCGTCGTACCGCATGAAGGAGAAGTAGACGGTGGAGATCAGGGGGTAGGCGAAGAAGACCGTGAAACCGATCAGCCAGGGGGAGAGGAAGGCGAGCGTGCGCAGGGTCGAGCGGCGGTGTTTCGCGCGCAGGGCGGAGGTGCTCATCGCTCACTTCGCCTGTGCGATGTCCGTGTCGATCTGCCGGGCGGTGTCCCTCAGGCCCTTCTTCAGATCGGTGACCTTGCCGCTTTCGTAGTCGTAGCCGAACTGCTGGATCGTGGTGAGGTAGACGCCGCCGTTGACGGAGGCGGGGGCGGTGGTGGAGTTCGGGTTCGCGGCGATCTCCAGGAACGTCTTGAAACGCGGGTCGTACTTCAGCTTCGGGGACTTCAGGGCTTCCAGGGTCGAGGGCACGTTGTGGATCGCGTTGGAGAAGTTCACCACCGCGTCCGTGTTCGTCGTCATGTACTTCACCAGCTCCCAGGCCGCGTTCTGCTTCGTGCTGGTCGCGGCGATGCCGGCGATGGTGCCGGTGATGTAGCCCTTGCCGTACTGGTCGGCCTGGTCGTCGGGGACGGGCAGCGGGGCCACGCCGATGTCGAACTTCGGCTTGGCGGCCAGGGCCATGCCCAGGCGCCACTCGCCGTCGAGCTGCATGGCGACCTGGCCGGTGTGGAAGGGGTGCTTGGGGCCCCATTCGTCACCGAGCTTGGAGCGGTAGGTCTCCAGCTTGCGGTAGCCGCCGAGTCCGTCGACCAGCTTCTTCTGGACCGTGAAGGCCTTTTCGAAGGCGGGGTCCTCGGCCACGTTCGACTTGCCGTTCGCGTCGAAGTACGTCGGGGAGAACTGGCCCAGGTAGTGCTCGGTGGTCGTTTCCCAGCCGTGGTAGTTCGGCATGAAGCCGAGCTGCTCGAAGGTGTCGCCCCGGGGGATCGTGAGCTTCTTCGCGACCTTCTCGAATTCCGACCAGGTCCTGGGCGGGGCGGTGATGCCGGCCTTCTGGAACGCCGTCTTGTTGTAGTAGAGGCCGTAGGCGTCGCCGAGGAGGGGGACCGCGCAGCGGTTCCCGTCGAACTGGGTGTACTCGTTCATCGCCTTCGGAAAGGTCTTCGCCGGGTCGATGCCCGACTTCTCGAAGAACGGGTTGAGGTCCACCAGGGCGCCGGAGGAGCAGAACTTCCCGACGCTGTTCGTGGTGAAGGACGAGATCACGTCCGGGGCCTTGGCGCCACCGGCGCGCAGGGCCTGGTTGATCTTGTCGTCCGTCATGTTGCCGACGACCTTGACCTGGATGTTGGGATGCGCCTTCTCGAAGCCGGCGACGAGGTCCTGGACGGCCTTCACCTCCGAGGGCGCGCTCCAGGCGTGCCAGAAGTTGAGGGTCGTCTCCTGGGAGGCGTCGTCGCTCGCACCGGCGTCCGACTGGCCGGTGCACGCCGTGGCGAGGAGGGCGAAGGAGGCGGAGGCGGCAAGGATGATTGCCGCCTTACGGGATGTTCCGGGCATGGCAGAGCTCCCTGAGGCACGGGGGAAGAGGGAAATACCGGAGAGGGGGGTGGAGTCAGCGGGAGGTGTCGAAGACCTCGTCGCGCGTGGTCGCGAGCGCGCTCTCCAGCGCGCCGCGCAGCACGGGGTGTTCACGGACGTCGCCCACGACCAGGCGCGGGCGGGACGCGGCCAGCTCCTCCAGCTCGGCCTGGACGAGAGCGCGCAGCTCCTCGCCGCCCGAGGTGAGGGCCGTGCCGCTCAGGACGACGAGCTCGGGGTCGAGGACCGAGACGAGGGAGGCCAGACCGGTGGCGAGCCGGGTCGCGTAGGTCCGCAGGAGGCGGCGGTGGGCGTCGTCGTCGGCCTGCGCCGCCCGGGCCACCAGCTGTGCGGCGGCCTCGGTGTACGGGCCCTCGGGGATGTCCTCGATGCCCAGTTCGCGGGCCAGGCGCGGGACGGCCTGGGAACCGGCCAGCTCCTGGTAGCCGCCGCTGTTGGCCTTGGTGACCTGGCGGACCAGGGGTGTGCCCGGCACCGGCAGGAAGCCGACCTCGCCGGCGCCGCCGGTCCAGCCGCGGTGCAGCCGGCCGCCGAGGACCAGGGCGGCCCCGAGGCCCTCCTGGTTCCACAGCAGGACGAAGTCCGCGTGCCCGCGGGCCGCGCCCAGGCGCTGTTCGGCGAGCGCGACCAGGTTGACGTCGTTCTCGTACTCGAACGGCATCGGCAGGGCTGCGGCGAGTTCGTCCAGCAGCGTGGGGGAGTGCCAGCCGGGCAGGTGGGAGGCGTAGCGCAAGCGGCCCGTGGTGGGGTCGAAGGCGCCGGGGGTGCCGATGACCAGGCGGTGGACGTCGTCCCGGGCGAGGCCCGCCGCCTTCACCGCGCCGTCCAGGGCGTCGGTGACCTGCTGGACGACCGGGGTGCCGGTGCGCCTGCCGGGGGTGGGCAGTTCGAAGTGGCCGACCGTGCGGCCGGTGATGTCGGCGACCGCGGCCAGGATCCGTTCGGGGGTGACGTCGAGTCCCGCGGCGTGACCGGCCGCCGGGTTGACCTCGTACAGCTGGGCGTTCGGGCCCGGCCGGCCTTCGGTGGTGCCGGTGGCCAGGACGAGTCCGGCCGCCTCCAGGCGGGCCAGGAGCTGGGACGCGGTCGGCTTGGACAGGCCGGTGAGCTTGCCGATGCGGGTGCGGGACAGCCGGCCGTGTTCCAGGAGCAGGTCGAGGGCGGCCCGGTCGTTCATGGCGCGCAGGACGCGCGGGGTGCCCGGCGTGCCGGCGGTTCCTGCCATGCGTGTCCACACCTGCCTCTCGGCTGCTCAGCTTCTCAGTGACCCGGGACGGAAGTCCATCGTGCATGACTTTGCGTGCACTGTTAGGAAAGTTTCCTATCGGTGGGGAGGAAGGTAAGCCCGTCGCCGCACGGCCGTCAAGAGAGGGGCGGCCCATAGCTTTCCGGGCATGTCGTCCTCCTCCGGGCATGCCGTCCTCCGGGCATGCGAAGAGGGCGGCACCCGGATCTGCCGGGTGCCGCCCTCCGGGGAGTCGCTACTTCGTGGTGCTCGTCGGCGCGGGAGGCGTGAGCGGGGACGCCGCCGCCGACTGCGGGGACGCCGTGTTCGCGTACACCGACGGGGCCGCCATCCCCGCCGTCGGGTCGGCGGGCTCCTCCTCCACCGGGGCCGTGGCGCCGCCGACGATCCGGATGTCCGCCGCGTCGAAGGCCCGCTTGACGCGCCAGCGCAGCTCGCGCTCCACCGTCAGGGACTTGCCCGGCATCGTCTTGGCCGAGAGGCGCACGACCATGGAGTCCAGCAGGACGCTGTCGAGGCCCAGGACCTCGATCGGGCCCCACAGCAGCTCGTTCCAGGGCTCCTCGGCGCCCATCTTCTCCGCGACCTCGTCCAGCGTGGATTTGACCTTGTCCAGGTCCTCGGTGGCGGCGACTGTGACGTCCACGTTGGCCGTCGCCCAGCCCTGCGAGAGGTTGCCGATGCGCTTGACCTCGCCGTTGCGGACGTACCAGATCTCGCCGTTGTCGCCGCGCAGCTTGGTCACGCGCAGGCCCACCTCGATGACCTCGCCGGAGGCGACGCCCGCGTCGATCGTGTCACCGACGCCGTACTGGTCCTCAAGGATCATGAAGACGCCGGAGAGGAAGTCCGTGACCAGGTTGCGGGCGCCGAAACCGATCGCCACGCCCGCGACACCGGCGGAGGCCAGCAGCGGGGCGAGGTTGATGTTGAACGCGGAGAGGATCATCAGCGCCGCGGTGCCCATGATGAGGAAGCTGGCCACCGAGCGCAGCACCGAGCCGATCGCCTGCGAGCGCTGACGGCGCCGCTCGACATTGACCAGGAGTCCGCCCAGCGGGCTGCCGTCCGAGCTCTGCGCGGTGCGGCTCATCCGGTCTATGAGCTTGGTGATCGCCCGCCGTACCGCGACCCTCAGCACCGCCGCTATCACCAGGACCAGCAGGACCTGGAGACCGATCGCGAGCCAGGTCGACCAGTTCTGCTCGACCCAGCCGGCGGCGTTCGTCGCGCTCTCCTGCGCGTCCTGGAGCGAGGGCACTCTCGGGGACTGGGTATCCGACGGGGTCGGCGACGGTGACGGGCCGGCGGCCAGCAGGACGGCGTCCGCAACGGACAAGGACACGGCAGGTACCTCCAGGTGCAGCGGTCTGCCCCGGTGCGGTGGTCCTGGGGGGTCAAGGTCACGGTTGGGTCACCGAAAGGGCAGAACCACCACACTAACGGGGCATTGTGTGTGCTCCCTCGGAATGTGTGAAGGAGAGACCGTGCTCACCTGGGCTTGAACAGGCCATGATCCGGGGGATGAATCAGATGTGGTCGAAAACACTCCCAGCCCGTTACGGGGACATGGTGGCGCTTCCACCAGGCATGAGGGGAGACTGACTACGAATCGTCCCGGCGCGAGCCACGCGCCGCCGGCGTCCAAGGAGGCATCCGTGCCGCATGTCCTGGTCCTCAACGCGTCGTACGAGCCGCTAGGTGTCGTACCGCTCCGCCGCGCGCTCGTCCTCGTCCTCGAGAACAAGGCCGTCTGCCTCGAGGAGTCCGGCGCCTATCTGCACAGCGCGACCGTCACAGTCCCCGCACCCAGCGTGGTCCGGCTCAAGCGATTCGTCCGGGTTCCCTATCGGGGGCCCGTTCCTCTGACCCGCCGGGCGCTGTTCGCCCGCGACGGGGGCCGGTGCATGTACTGCGGTGGCGTCGCAACCAGCGTCGACCACGTCATCCCGCGCAGCCGCGGGGGCAAGCACGTCTGGGACAACGTGGTGGCGTCCTGCCGCCGCTGCAACCACGTGAAGGCCGACCGTCACCTCTTCGAGATCGGCTGGCGGCTGCGCCACAAACCCGCTCCGCCCACCGGCCTGGCCTGGCGCATCATCGGGACCGGCCATAGGGACCCGCGCTGGCTGCCGTACTTGCAGCCGTACGGCGCGGACGACGCCTTGGCCCGGATCGACGGCATTTCCGCCTGACGACGACCCGGGCCTTCGTCTTGCCGCGTGCGGCCGACCGGCCCGGGGAACCCCCGTTCCCCCGGGCCGGCCTGTCATGGGAGGGCGCTCACGCGTACCGCAGCTCCCCCGGGCGCAGCGAGCGGCGCAGCAGGGGGAGGGAGGTGGCCGCGGCCAGCAGGCAGGCGGCGTAGACGGCGACGGGCACCAGGGCGATCGCCCAGGGCACCGGCCGGTCGCCGAGCAGGGCGTACCAGGTGCCGATGGCCGTCCCTCCCAGGCCCGCGAGCAGCACCGCGGGGGCCAGCGGTAGCGCCGTCTCCAGCAGCAGGGCGCGGCCGAGCACCGTGCGCGGCACCCCGGCGGCGGCCTGCGCGGCCAGTCCCCGGCGGCGGGTGGCCAGGGACTCGGCGGTGCCGACGGCGAGCCCGGAAAGGGTGATCGCGAAGGCGACGACGATGGCGGCGCCGGTGAGGTCGAGGCCGGTGGTGTAGTAGGACGCGCTCTCGGCGAGGTTCCGCTCGGTCCGCACCACGTCGCTCAGCACCTGCCGGATGCCCATGAAGCCGGTCCCCACGACCGTCACCAGCAGCACCGCCGCATGGGTGCGGGCGGCCGACCAGGGGTCGTCGCGCAGCCGTTCCGCCGCGATCAGCGTCGCCGCCGACCGGGCCCGGGCCGCGAGGATCCGCCCGGTCGCCTTCGCGGTGGCCCCGGAGAGCCACACCGCGCCCGCGCCGACCGCGAGGACCACGCCCATCAGCTGCAGCGGCGGCTCGCCGTTCGGCCGGTTGGGGGCGGCCGTGGACGTGGTGGTGACGGTCAGCAGCGCCACCACCGCGACGAGCAGGACCCCGGCCAGGAAGAGCAGCCCGGGCCCCCGGCCGTCGCGCGGCCCGACCCGACGCACCCAGCCGAGCGGGGAGGCCACGACCCGGCGCAGCGCCAGGGCGCCCGCCGCCGCGCCCAGCAGCGGTACGGCGACGGCCACCAGGGCGATCCCCACCCAGGCCAGGGCGGTCGGCCGGTCCCACTGGCGCAGCAGGAGCAGCAGCGACAGGGCGGTGGCGACCGCCGAGCCCAGCAGGCAGGCCAGGCCGGTCTCCAGCGCGGCGATCCGCCGCACCTGCCAGGGTGTCGCCCCGGCCAGCCGCAGTCCGGCCAGCCGCCGGTCGCGGTGCACGGCGCCGATCCGGGCGCACTGGCCGAGGAAGCCCAGTACGGGCACGAGCAGGAGCAGCAGGCCGACGATCACGCCGGCGCGCGTGCCGGGCTCGTCGAGCAGGCCCGCGGCGACGGGCACCCGGTAGCTGCCCCGCAGCGCGGCCAGGGCGACGGCGGCCAGCGCGAAGCCGGTCGCGAGCGCGGCGCCCGTCGCGGTCAGCGCGACCCGCCACCACTCCCCGCGATCGGAACCACGGGTGAGTTCCCAGGCCAGGCGCAGGTCGGAACGCAGGGAGCTCATGCCGTCACCCCCAGCTGCGCGACGGCGCCGTCCCGCAGCTGGACCTCGCGGTCCGCGTACGCCGCCACCTGCGCGTCGTGGGTGATCAGCAGGACCGCCGTGCCCGCCTCGCGGGCCGTGTGCACCAGGGCCGTCATGACCTGCTCGCTCGCCAGGGAGTCCAGCGCACCCGTCGGCTCGTCGGCGAAGACGACCCGCGGGCCGGTGACCAGGGCCCGGGCCAGTGCGGCCCGCTGGGCCTGGCCGCCGCTCATCTCGCCCGGCCGCAGGTCCCGCTGGCCCCGCACCCCGAACCGCTCCAGCCACTCACCGGCCCGCTCCCGGGCCCCGGCCCGGCCGGTGCCGGCCAGCAGCAGCGGCAGGGCGACGTTGTCCAGGGCCGTCAGCTCGGGGATGAGCTGCCCGAACTGGAACACCACGCCGAACTCGGTGCGGCGCAGCTCGCTCAGCCGCTTCTCGGGCAGGTCCTCCAGGCGTCGGCCGTCGTACGTCACCGAGCCGTCGTCCGGGCGGACGATCCCGGCCAGGCAGTGCAGGAGCGTCGACTTCCCGCTGCCGCTCGGGCCGGTCACGGCGAGGATCTCGCCCGCGCCCAGCTCGATCGACGCGCCGCGCAGGGCGGTTGTCCTGCCGTGCGCCTTGACGAGGCCACTGGCCGTGAGAACGGGCACGGGTCTGCTCATGCTGCGTCGACCTCCGCGGTCAGGGTGGCGAGCCGGGCCGCTGTGGTGTTCATCCAGCGGAGGTCGGCGTCGAGGTGGTTGAGGGCGTAGTCCGCCGAGAGCACGGTCGCCAGGTCGGCGCTCTGGGCGGCCTTGACCGCCGTGAGCTCCCGCATCCGCTCCATGTGGGCGGCGCGCTGGGCACTCAGGTACGCGGCCGGGGCGCCGCCCGCGAGGATCGCCACGACGACCTTGGCGAAGATCTCGTTCGTCACGAAGGGCGCGGGCGGGGCGATCTCGGCGGCCCAGCGGGCCAGCTCGCTCGTCCCCTTCTCCGTCGCGCGGTACATCGTCCGCTCCGGGCCGCCGTCCGAGTCGGTGCCCTCGACCTCGGCGAGGCCGTCCCGGACGAGGCGTTGCAGGGTCGTGTAGACCTGCCCGTAGGCCAGCGGGCGGGCCTGCGGGAAGCGTTCGTCGTGGCGTCGCTTGAGGTCGTAGCCGTGGCTCGGACCCGTGGCGAGCAGGCCCAGCAGGATGTGGCGGGTGCTCATGCCGATCATTATTCACTCAGTACATGTACTGAGTGAATAGTGGGCCCGGAAGAAAATCGCCGACGGGTCTCGCCGCGTTCACTCCGTGACGGCGTAGGCCTCCGCCGACCACAGCGAATAGCCGTACGGCGTGGCCCGCTTCTCGCCCTGCACCCGTACGAAGCGCACGTCCGGCTCGTCCATGCGGACGCTCTCCCGACCGCCCCGGCCGTCCCGTACGGCGGCCGCCGTGCGCCAGCGGCGGCCGTCCGGCGAGACCTGGACGCGGTACGCCGAGGGGTGGGCGTCCTGCCAGCGCAGCACGACGCGTCCGAGGCGCGTCGGGCGGGGCAGCTCGACCTGCCACCAGGCGCCGTCGTCGACCGGGGAGGACCAGCGGGTGTCCGGGTCGCCGTCGTTCGCCGCCGACGCCGGGAAGTCGGGCGTCTCGTCGCCCGAGGAGCGGGCGGTGCCGGTGCGGGCCAGGTCGGGACCGCCGGTGGGCGGGAAGGCGCGCACGGTGAGCGTGCGGGTCGCGTGCGCGAAGCGCAGCCGGACGTCGTACGACCGCATCGGCGTGCCGCGCTCCACGGTCACCTCGACGGGGACCTCCACGGTCGTGCCGCGGGGCACGGTCAGCTCGGTGCCCGGCACCCGGACGCGGACGCCCTCGGGCGCCTCGACGGTGAGCCTGCCGCGGGCGTCGGCGGGACGCAGCGAGCCGAGCCCGGCCGTCAGCCGCCGGACCCGCCCGGGCTCGGCGTCCACACGGTCGCGCGCCAGCTCCAGGGAGGCCGCCGGGGAGTCCCCGAACCACGGCACGAGATGACGCACACGCGACGGGGCCACCCCGACGACCCGCACGGCGTCCACGACCACCCCGCCCGCCGCCCGCCCGGCGTTGCCCGGTCCGGCCGCGGCCCGGCCGGGCTCGCC
>JJOH01000040.1 GCA_000696115.1 Streptomyces olindensis | reverse complement strand
GTAGCGCCCGTGGCGAGCCCGGGGCCGGGGGTAGGGGCACGCGCCCGCGGCGCCCGGCGGTCCCCGGTGCCGAGCCGCCCCCTGGGGTAGAGGCACTCGCCACGGCAGGGCCGGTTCCGCCGGTGCCGAGGCCGGGGCCGGGGCACGGCACGGCGCGGACACCGCCGCGCCCGGCGCGTCCCCGTCGTGGCGTTGCGCGGTGGCGCGGCTCGGTGGAAGGCTGGAGTCAGGCACCGGCTCGGGGAACGCCCGGGAACCACGCGGTTCGGCGACGGGCGGCGCCAGTGCTCCGTGCGGCGGCGGCCCGGCACGGGCCCCGTCGACGACGGGCCCGTCCCCACCCCCTGGAGGTACCCGTGAACAGCTCCGACGGCTGGGGCGACGACGTCTACCAGCCGGACCAGGACGAGCAGAGGGAGGACACGGGGCTGCTCGACGCCGAGGACACCCTGGAGTACGACGGCGTCGACGATCCCCTGGACCGCGGCTGGTCCCCTCCCGAGCGGCCCTGGGCCGTCGAGCACCTCGGTGTGACGGCGGCCGAGCGGCTGCGGGGCGAGACGCTGGACCAGCGGCTCTCCGAGGAGCTGCCGGATCCCGTCGCGCCCGACGGCGACGGTCTCGGGGACTGCCAGGGCACGGACGGGGAACTCCTGGACAACGAGGTGGGCGCCGCCCGCTCCGGCCGCCTGGTGGCACCGGACGAGGGCGCGCACGAGGACGAGGAGCCCGCGCTGGTCGCCATGGACGTGGGCATCGACGGCGCGGCCGCGTCGGCCGAGGAGGCCGCCGTGCACATCGTCGACGAGGACACCCTGCCCGGCTGACACCACCGGTTGATCGCAGAACCGACCCGAGCCGTCCGAGGAGCATCCATGCAGCAGGACAAGCACCCCGACTACCACCCCGTCGTCTTCCGCGACCGCGCCGCCGGTTACGCGTTCCTGACTCGGTCCACCGCGACCAGCGATCAGACCATCGAGTGGGACGACGGCGAGACCTACCCGGTCGTGGACGTGGAGATCTCCTCGGAGAGCCACCCCTTCTACACGGGCAAGGCCCGCACGGTGGACTCGGAGGGCCGGGTCGCGGCGTTCGAGCGGCGGTACGGCAGCGGCTGAACCCCGGCGCCCGGCCCCGCGCTCAGATCACGTTCAGCGCCGCCGCGCAGCCCACCCCGCCGAGCACCATGAACGCCGGCATCAGCACTCGGAGCTCGACCCAGCTGCCCGCCCGGAACCGCATGGCCTTGGGCGGGCCCACCGGGTACCAGCGCTTGCGCCCGACCGGGATGGGCCACAGGATGGGGCAGCCGGAGACGGTCAGCGCGTCCCCGATGTCGTGCACGATCGCGCCCAGCACGACCGGCAGCCCCAGCCACAGGTACTCCTGGCCCGGCGCCGTGAACAGCCAGTCCGCGCCGTTGCCCGGCTTGTCCAGCATGCCCGCGAGGATCCACGACGTGGTCGCGGCCAGCAGCCAGACCAGGACGTCGGCGCTGGAGCCGCGGGTCGCCCGCCACAGCAGGCCCTCGATGGCCAGGACCAGGTGCACGAAGAGGATCGCGAGCACCCCCCAGCGGTCGCTGGTGATCGCCACGACCGAGGTGCCCGCGCCGATGAGGACCGCCCACAGCCAGGTGTGCGTGAGGGTGCGGTGCCCGCCGGAGCGGCGCGGATCGCCCTGCTTCTTCGTGGCCTTGTAGACGGCGTACGACAGCTTGTCGACGATCTCGCACAGCCAGCGCGACAGCGGCCCGAAGGACCGGGAGATGGTGGCCGCCTTGTGGTCCAGGTCCGGGGCGAGGGCGGCTCCGGCGCAGATCAGGGCGCCGACGAGGAGGACCGGCCAGGGCATCGGGTGCCCGGCGGCGGCCGCGGCCGCACCGACGCCGAGCCAGGCGGCGGCGCCCGACAGTGAGTGTGCTGGTCCCATCATGGCCGTTGCCCGCCCCATTCCTCGTGTGCCGCTGTCCAGTTGACCGGGTGCGCTGACGCGTCGTCGGCGCCCCAGCGTAGCGTTCGTGATCTTCCGGGCCGCAGCCGATTCCCGCATCGGGCACCGGGCCAGGCAAGATGGGGGCGTGACCCTCATCGATCAGCTGCCGCGGACCGCCGACCCCGACGCCCTGTACGAAGCATTCGAGTCGTGGGCCGGCGAGCGGGGTCTCACGCTCTACCCCCACCAGGAGGAGGCGCTGATCGAGGTGGTCTCCGGCGCGAACGTGATCGTGTCGACGCCCACCGGTTCCGGCAAGAGCATGATCGCGGCGGGCGCGCACTTCGCGGCCCTGGCCCGCGACGAGGTCACCTTCTACACGGCGCCGATCAAGGCGCTGGTGTCGGAGAAGTTCTTCGAGCTGTGCAAGATCTTCGGCACGGAGAACGTCGGCATGCTCACCGGCGACGCCTCGGTCAACGCCGACGCCCCCGTGATCTGCTGCACTGCCGAGGTCCTCGCGTCGATCGCGCTGCGCGACGGCAAGGACGCGGACGTCGGCCAGGTCGTGATGGACGAGTTCCACTTCTACGCCGAGGGCGACCGCGGCTGGGCCTGGCAGATCCCGATCCTGGAGCTGCCGCAGGCGCAGTTCGTGCTGATGTCGGCGACGCTCGGCGACGTCTCCTTCTTCGAGAAGGACCTCACCCGCCGCACCGGCCGCCCCACGGCGGTGGTCCGCTCGGCGACCCGCCCGGTGCCGCTGTCCTACGAGTACCGGTACACGCCGCTCACGGAGACGCTGACCGACCTGCTCCAGGCCCGGCAGGCGCCCGTCTACATCGTGCACTTCACGCAGGCACAGGCCGTGGAGCGGGCGCAGGCGCTGATGAGCATCAACATGTGCTCGAAGGAGGAGAAGGAGCAGATCGCCGAGCTGATCGGCAACTTCCGCTTCACCACCAAGTTCGGCCGCAACCTCTCCCGTTACGTGCGGCACGGCATCGGCGTCCACCACGCGGGCATGCTGCCCAAGTACCGGCGTCTGGTGGAGAAGCTCGCGCAGGCCGGTCTGCTGAAGGTCATCTGCGGCACGGACACGCTCGGCGTCGGTGTCAACGTGCCTATCCGCACGGTGCTGTTCACGGCGCTCACCAAGTACGACGGCACCCGCGTGCGCACCCTGCGGGCCCGGGAGTTCCACCAGATCGCGGGCCGCGCCGGGCGGGCCGGGTTCGACACGGAGGGCTTCGTCGTCGCACAGGCCCCCGAGCACGTCGTCGAGAACGAGAAGGCCCTCGCCAAGGCCGGCGACGACCCGAAGAAGCGCCGCAAGGTCGTCCGCAAGAAGGCCCCCGAGGGGTTCGTCGCCTGGTCGGAGCAGACCTTCGAGAAGCTCATCGACTCCGAACCGGAGCCGCTCACCTCCCGGTTCCGGGTGACGCACACCATGCTGCTGTCGGTGATCGCCCGCCCCGGCAACGCCTTCGAGGCGATGCGCCGGCTGCTGGAGGACAACCACGAGCCGCGCAAGCAGCAGCTGCGGCACATCCGCCGGGCCATCGCCATCTACCGCTCGCTGCTCGACGGCGGCATCGTCGAGAAGCTCGACGAGCCCGACGCGACCGGCCGCATCGTCCGGCTCACGGTCGACCTCCAGCAGGACTTCGCCCTCAACCAGCCGCTGTCCACGTTCGCGCTCGCCGCGTTCGAGCTGCTGGACCCCGAGTCGCCGTCGTACGCGCTCGACATGGTGTCCGTCGTGGAGTCCACCCTGGACGACCCGCGGCAGATCCTCGCCGCCCAGCAGAACAAGGCGCGCGGCGAGGCCGTCGCCCAGATGAAGGCGGACGGCGTCGAGTACGAGGAGCGCATGGAGCGACTCCAGGACATCACGTACCCGAAGCCCCTGGAGGAGCTGCTCTTCCACGCGTACAACACGTACCGCAAGAGCCACCCCTGGGTCGGCGACCACCCGCTGTCGCCGAAGTCGGTCATCCGCGACATGTACGAACGGGCGCTGTCCTTCACGGAGTTGGTGTCCCACTACGAACTGGCCCGCACCGAGGGCATCGTGCTGCGCTACCTCGCCAGCGCCTACAAGGCCCTCGACCACACCGTCCCGGACGACCTGAAGTCCGAGGACCTGCAGGACCTGATCGAGTGGCTGGGCGAGATGGTGCGCCAGGTCGACTCCAGCCTGCTGGACGAGTGGGAGCAACTGGCCAACCCGGAGGAGATGACCGCGGAGGAGGCCCAGGAGAAGGCCGACGAGGTCAAGCCGGTCACCGCCAACGCGCGCGCCTTCCGCGTCCTGGTCCGCAACGCCATGTTCCGCCGCGTCGAACTCGCCGCCCTCGACCAGGTCGAGGAGCTGGGCGAGCTGGACGCCGAGTCCGGCTGGGACGCCGACGCCTGGGGCGAGGCCATGGACAAGTACTGGGACGAGTACGACGAACTCGGCACCGGCCCCGACGCCCGCGGCCCGAAGCTGCTGCTCATCGAGGAGGAGCCGGAGAACGGCCTGTGGCGCGTCCGGCAGATCTTCCACGACCCGAACGGCGACCACGACTGGGGCATCAGCGCCGAGGTGGACCTCACCGCCTCGGACGCGGAGGGCCGTGCGGTCGTCCGGGTCACCGACGTCGGCCAGCTGTGACGGGCCGGGCCGCAGCGAGCACAGGAGGATCCCACCGATGACGACGAACCCGGCCGAGAGGCTCGTGGACCTGCTCGACCTGGAGCAGATCGAGGTCAACATCTTCCGTGGCCGCAGCCCGCAGGAGTCCCTGCAGCGGGTCTTCGGCGGGCAGGTGGCGGGCCAGGCGCTGGTCGCCGCCGGCCGCACCACGGAGGGCGACCGTCCGGTGCACTCGCTGCACGCGTACTTCCTGCGCCCCGGCCGGCCGGGTGTGCCGATCGTCTACCAGGTCGAGCGGGTGCGCGACGGCCGGTCGTTCACGACCCGCCGGGTCACGGCCGTGCAGCAGGGCCGCACGATCTTCAACCTCACCGCCTCCTTCCACAAGCCGGAGGAGGGCAGTTTCGAGCACCAGCTGCCGCCGGCCCGCTACGTCCCGAACCCGGAGTCGCTTCCGACCGTCACGGACGAGATCCGGGAGCATCTGGGCACCCTGCCCGAGCAGTTGGAGCGGATGGCCCGCCGCCAGCCCTTCGACATCCGCTACGTGGACCGGCTGCGCTGGAGCGCGGAGGACGTCGAGGACGCCGAGCCGCGCAGCGCCGTGTGGATGCGCGCGGTCGGGCCGCTCGGCGACGACCCGCTCGTCCACACCTGCGCCCTCACCTACGCCAGCGACATGACCCTGCTGGACGCCGTCCGCATCCCGGTCGAGCCGCTGTGGGGCCCGCGGGGCTTCGACATGGCGTCCCTGGACCACGCGATGTGGTTCCACCGCCCGTTCCGCGCGGACGACTGGCTGCTGTACGACCAGGAGTCGCCCATCGCGGTCGGCGGCCGTGGTCTGGCCCGGGGCAGGATCTACGACCGTGACGGCCGGCTGGTCGTGTCGGTCGTACAGGAGGGGCTCTTCCGGAAGCTCGGCTGACGCGACCCTTCGGCACTGCGGCGCGCCCGACCGGGGTTCGGGCGCGGCCCTTCGGCACTGGGGCGGGCCGACCGGGGGTTCGGGCGCGGCCCTTCGGCACTGCGGGGCGCGTGCGTCCGGGCGACCAGCAGCACCGACGCGGGCTCGCCGCGGGCCGACGAGGTTTCGGACGCGGTCCATCGGCACTGCGGCCGGCCGACCGGGTTCCTGGCGCGGTCCATCGGCACTGCGGCGGGCCGACGGGGTTTCCGGCGCGGCCCCTCAGGCGGCACCGGCGGGGTTCACTTCGCGGGCTGGAAGATCAGGTCCAGCTGGTGGGCGAGCACGCCGGTGGCCGACTCGGCGCTGCGCTGCCCGACCAGGACGCTCGTGCCGAGCCCGGCGGACAGGGACAGCAGGCCGGCCGCCGCCGCACGGGGGTCCACGCCCGGCCGCAACTCCCCCTGCTCCGCCGCTTGCCGGAGCAGCCCGGCCACGGTGTCCTCGGCGCTGTCCGGGTCCTTGATGAACGGCTGGGCGGCGAGCGCCTCGTCGGTCACGGCCAGGACCGCGTACGAGGTGTACAGGTGGTGGAAGGTGCGGCTCTCGGCATCGACCGGCAGGGCGGCCGCCAGGAGCGCCTCGATCACCGCGCGCGCCCCCGGATCGGCCCCGGCGGCCGCAACCCGGGCGGCCACCCGTTGCGCGAACCGCTCGGTGAGATGCCGCAGCCCGAAGAGCAGCAGCTTCTCCTTGGACTCGAAGTAGTACTGCACCAGCCGCAGCGAGACACCCGCCTCCGCGGCCACGTCGCGCATCCCCACCGCGTGGAGGCCCAGCCGCCCGGCGGCCCGGACGAGTGCCTCCGCGATCTCCGTGCGCCGCTCCGCATGGTCCACGCGCCTGGGCATCCTTCGGCTCTCCGCTCCGGTCGGCAGTGCACGGGCCCTCCGGCCCCTTTGATGATACAGCCGTACCACCATCATGGTACGGTCGTATCACGAAGATGGACCGTTCCGGGAGGTAGCCGTGTCCCCGTCCGCAACAGCCCCCCGCCAGGCCGATGTCGGCCGCTTCGTCAGCGACGCCTGGCGCGAGCGGTACTTCGCCGCCTGCGACGCCGTCTACGCCCTGGGCGCCCCGGCTTCCTGGGAACAGGACGTGGAGACGTCCTTCGCGACCACTCACGTCTACCGTTACGACCCCGCCGACCCGGCCGCCCGCGACCGCACCCCGGTCGTCCTCGTGCACGGCGCGGGCAGCTGCTCCGCCATGTGGTACCCGAACACCGCCGACCTCAGCGGTGAGCGGACCGTCTACGCGCTCGACACCCCGGGCGACCCCGGCCGCAGCGTCCAGCGCGCCCCCATCCACCAGCCCGAGCGGGCCGCCCAGTGGCTCGACGAGTCCCTCGCCGCCCTCGGGCTCGACCGGGTCCACCTCGTCGGCAGCTCGTACGGCGGCTGGCTCGCCCTGAACCAGGCACACCTGAGGCCCGAGCGCCTCGCCTCGGTCACACTGCTCGACCCGGGCGGCCTGGAGAAGGTGGGGCTGCGCTTCTTCGTCTGGATCTTCGCGAGCCTGTTCGCCACCTTCGCCCCCAAGGCACTCCGGCCCCGCCTCGCCGCCTGGCTGGAGCAGCCGGTGCTCGTGGTGCCGGAACTGCGCGCCATGATCAGGAGCGGAGTCCGCGCCTACCGCATACGCCGCCCTGCGCCCCTGCCCCTGTCCGACGCCGAACTGGCCGGCATCAGCACGCCGTTGTACCTGCTCATGGGCAAGCGCAGTCTGCTGGTACACCCCCAGCGGCAGGTGGAGCGCGTCCCACGGCTCATCCCGGGCGCCCGGGCCGAGATCCTCTCCGGAACCGGCCACGGACCCCAGATCGACCATGCCGAGCGGAGCAACCGCCTGATGCTGGACTTCATGGACGCCGTGGAGCGCGGCGCGGCCGATGCGGTGAGGTCAGAGCGCGCGGGGCAGAGGCGAGGGCAGGGGCAGGCCGCGTCCTCCTCGACGGGCGCGGCGATGAGTTCCGGGGGCGTGCCGGGTCTATCGGTGTGACGGCCGGCGAAGTGAGCCCGGGAGGATCGCCGGCCCGTGCCCGCACCGGTCAGCCCGCTCGACGAGGAGAACGCCATGACCGCCACGTACACCTTCGACGTCTTCTCCAGCCTCGACGGCTACGGCGCCGCCCGTGCCGACTGGACCGGCTACTGGGGCAAGCAGGGCCCCGAGCTGCTCGACCACCGCCTGGCCCTGTACGGCGCGGAGCAGCGGATGGTCTTCGGGGCCAACACGTACCGGGCGTTCGCGGACATGCTGGCCTCGAGCACCGACGACTCCGACGTGCGTGACCCATGGGTCACCCGGATGAGGAACCTGCCGGCAACGGTGGTGTCGACGACCCTGGAAGGCCCCCTCGACTGGCCCGACGCGACCGTGGTGAGCGGCGACGCCGTGGACGTCGTCGCCCGGCTCAAGGAGGAGTCCGACGTGCCGTTGCGCTCCCACGGCAGCCTGTCGATGAACCGGGCGCTGATGGCCGCCGGCCTCGTCGACCGCCTCCAGGTGACGCTCTTCCCCGTCATCACCGCCCGGACCGGGCTGGACCCGATCTTCCAGGGTGCGGCCGACTTCGACCTGGAGCTGCTCGAGAACCGGACGCTCGACGGGCACATCCAGGAGCTCGTCTACCGGCCCACCCTCCACTGACCCGTACGGAGGGGAAGAGGGCCGCGGATCGCGGGGGCCACTGTCAGTGGCGGGTGGCAGCATCGGTCACATGACGGACACCACGGCATTCGACTGGCGTTCCTTCCTGCTCAAGTGGAGCGGGGAGTGGGCGGATTCCCTGCCGGACGACGATCCGCGGAGCCAGGACGACGAGGCCGCGTGGCAGGCGCGGTGGCTGGGGTTCCCGCCCGCGTCCGAGGAGCGGATCGCCGCCCTGGAGGAGCGTCTCGGCCGCCGGATACCCCCGTCGTACCGGGAGTTCCTCAAGGTCAGCGACGGGTGGCGGCACGCGGGCGGCTTCGTGTGGCTGCTGGCGGGGACCAAGGACGCGCACTGGCACGCCAACGAGTCGGGGCTCGCCGACATGATGGAGGAGTACCTGGACGAGGACGCCGGTCCCGAGGAGCGGCGGGAGGCGGACCTCTGGCGGCGCGGGCTGCAGCTCGACGTCGAGTCCGACGCCACCTACGTCCTCCTGGACCCCGAGGACGTGGACGAGGACGGCGAGTGGGCCGTGTACACCTGGGCGAGCTGGCGGGCCGAGGCACCCGAGCGGCACGCCACCTTCCTCGCGTTCATGCGGGACATGCACCGGGAGTTCCACAGCCTGGGCGCGCACCGGACCGAGGGACAACGGGAGTTCGCCAACGACACGACGCGAGAGCTCGACGCCCGGGTCGAGCAGGCGCGGCTGGAGGCCCTGCGCGGCGGCTGGGAGCGGGCCGTGAGGGCGCTGGACGAGGCGAAGGACTACGGCAGACCGCGGGCCGCGGGGCTGGGCGACCAGATACGCCGCCTGCTCGGCGAGACCTCCATGATCTACTACGACGGGCTGGTGACGGACCCTCAGTACGCTCCCGAGCTGCTGCCGCCGCTGGTCGCCGAGCACGCGGCGCACTCGTACCGGGACGACTCCACGCTGCTCTTCCATCTGCGCGGCGCGGACGACGACGTGGTGTCCCTCGCCTACGCGACGCTGGACCAAGTGCGGAGCGGCACGTACCGGTACGCGCCGGCCGGACCGTTCGGGGAAGCGGTCGAGCGGGCGCGGGAGCTGGCCCGGTGGGGGGACTCCGACAGGGCGTGGCGGACACTGATCGATGCCCTGCCCCTGTGGGAGCCGCTGGGGCCCGACCACTTGGCGCCGCTGGGATGGGTGGCCGATCCCGTGCTCGGGCCGCTGCTGACTCCGGAGCGCGGCAGGGAGTTGCTGTCCACGCCGAGGGGCGGGCAGGAGGGTGAGGCACCACGCCCGGTGGCCGGACTCGACCCGGGCGGCCTGGCATGGCTCGCGGAGGCGGACCCGGGCAACAACCGCACGTCCTACCGGTTCGTCCTGGTCGAGGGGGTGGAGCCGGAGGAGCTGCCCGCACGCCTCGCGGACGGAGACGGCGCCGCGCTGAACGAACCCATGACCCTCTGGGAGGCGCGCCGCAGATCGTTGCAGGACCGGCAGGAGTTCTCGTCCTTCGACGACAGGGCTCTCATGGCGGTGGGCCGGGCCGGCGCGGGCTGGAGCTTCGCCTTCGACGGTGATCCCGCGCCGTTCGACCTGCGGCGGTTCGTCTCCCCGGCCCCGGCCGCGGCCGCCGGCGCGGACACCCGCGCGGTGGTGGTCTGGAGCGGCCTGAGGCCACGGCACGGGGAGCCGTTCTTCCACCTCTCGGTGGCGCGAGGCGGTGTCGAGCAGTACGCGTTCACGCACGCGGACGGAGAGACCCGGCGGAGCGGGGAGATACCGCGGGCGCTGGACCCGAGCCGGTTCTTCGGCGATGGCCTTGAGGACCGCGCCGAGGTGGAACGGTCGCTGCTGGAAGCGGTGGGCGGGGAGTTCGGTGTGTCGCTGCCGCGCCATGCCATCGTCAACGGACGGCTGCACACGTTCACCACCCGGTCCTGGACGCGTCCGCCGCAGGACGGCGAGACGTACATGGTGATCCGGATCGGGTAGACCGGCTGACGGCATCTCCCTTCAGACGCGACGTCACGGCCTCGTGCGGCCAGGCCCCGGCGCCCACCGGACGGGTCCGGCGCGCAACGGGGGCTCGGGGCGGGCGGCCCCGAGCCCCAGCCCCACCACGTACGGCCGCGTCGGCCGCAGGCGCGGGGCGGAGACCCGTCCGCCGCCGGACGTCCACTCGCGCGTCTCGTCGTAGGCCGCGCGCAGGGCCGGATCACGGAGGGTGTCGTACGCCGCCCTCAGCTCACCGAACCGTTCCGCGGTGTCAGCGTCGACACATGTGTCGGGCCGCAGCTCCCGCACCCGGGCGCGAAAGGCGGAGGTGATCGCCGACGCCGACGCCGAGGGTTCCACCCCCAGCACCGCATAGAGGTCCGACCTCCGGTCCCGCGCCTGCACCCTGACCACCTCCCGGCCCGCTGATCTGCGCCTTTGCATCCGACTGCCTTCACCAACGGGATAAGACCTGAGCGAACCCTTGTCAAGATTCACCCAGGGGACATGTGAGCTGTGACATTGCCGGACAAAGCGGCCGACCTGCACGATGACCCGGACCAGCGACGTCAAGGAAAGCAGCTCCCCATGGGTGATCATGTGCACGTCCGACTCAGCCAGGGCCTGAGCGTGTCGGAAGACGGGGACCTGATCGAGCACTCCCGCTGCCGCTGCGGGGCCACCTTCACCAAGGTGTTCGACGCCGAGGAAGGGGAGCCGGAAGGCCCGCCCCGGTCCTGACGCACGCACGCGGTCCGGCCCGCGCTGACGTGGTGGCTCTGGGACACACCCACGGTGGTTGGTGGTGGAACTGGCGTCGGTCCGGGCGTGGGTCCAGACGAGGCATGAACCGCCCGCGCGGCTCCGATCGCGTCGGTGCCCCGGTCCGGCGACCATGGCAGGAAGAGGCCCAGCCGGCGTCACACGCCCGCCGATCCGGGAGGTGACCACGCTGCACACCCTGCTCCCCGTCGTGTTCGCGGTCTGCGCGGCCTTCAGCAACGCCGTGGCCACGGTGCTGCAGCGCAAGGCGGCACTCACCGTGCCGCGTTCGGAGGGCTTCCGGGCCGGGCTGATGCTCGATCTGCTGCGCCGGCCCGTCTGGCTGGCCGGGATCATCGCGGTGATCGGCGCCGCCGTCTGCCAGGCGCTGGCGCTCGCGACCGGGCCGCTGACGATCGTGCAACCGCTGTTCGTGCTGGAGCTGCCGCTGACCCTCGTCGTCGCCTCGCTGCTGATGCACCGGCGTCTGCCGGGCACGGGCTGGCTGGCCGTGACGGTGGTGGTGGCGGGGCTGGCGATCGCGCTCGCCGCCGCGTCGCCCACCGGCAACCGCACCCATGTGGAGCTGGACCGCTGGATCCCCGCCCTCACCGTGTGCGCGGGGGCGGTGGTGGGCCTCGCCCTGGCCGCCGTCCGGCGTCCGGAGGGCCGGGCCCGGGCGGCGTGCCTGGGTGCCGCGACGGCGATCAGCTACGCGGTGACGGCGGCGCTGATGAAGGCCGCCACCCATATCCTCGACGACCAGGGGATCCTGGCTTTCCTCACCGCCTGGCAGACTTACGCGTTCGCCGCGACCGGCGTGTGCGCGCTGTTCCTGCTGGAGAACGCGATGCAGGCCGGTCCGCTGGTCGCCTCGCAGCCCGCGCTCACCCTCGGCGACGCGCTGGTGAGCCTCGCCCTCGGCATCCTTCTGTACGAGGAGACGGTCCGCTCCGGCTGGTGGCTGCTGCCCCAACTGTTCGGTGTGGCGCTGATCGCCGCGGGCGTCCTCGCGCTGGCGCGGATCCCGCTGACCCAGTCGCTGGTGGCGCCGGACGAAGAACGCCGGCCGGCCGAAGCGCCCTGAGTCAAGGAGGCACGATGGGACGTCTCGACGAGCAGGTGGCCCTCGTCACCGGTGGAGCCGGGGGCATCGGAACCGCGGTGGCCCGTGCCCTCGCGGCCGAGGGTGCCGCCGTCGTGATCGCCGACATCCGGGACGCCGAGGGCACGGATCTGGCGGCACGGCTCGGCGGCCGGGCCCGCTTCACCCACCTGGACGTCACCAGCGAGGACGACTGGCGGCGGGCTCTGGCCGAGACCGAGCGGGACCTGGGACCGGTCTCGGTCCTCGCGAACATCGCGGGGATCATCGACTGGGGCCCGATGGAGGAACAGAGCCCCGAGTCGTTCCGCCGGGTCGTCGACGTCAACCTCACCGGCGCCTGGCTGGGCATGCGCGCGACGGCACCGTCGCTGCGCCGGGCCGGCGGCGGGGTCATCGTGAACATGTCCTCCCTGTCCGGGCTGACCGCCTACGCCGGTGTCGGCGCGTACGCGGCCAGCAAGTGGGGACTGCGCGGACTGACCAAGACCGCCGCGCCGGCACTGGCGCCCGACCGGGTCCGGGTCTGCTCCGTGCACCCGGGCCGTCCGCACCCCCATGACGGCCGGCTTCGGCGACGCGTACACCGCCGGTCAGCCGATCCCCCGGTTCGGCGAGCCCGAGGAGGTCGCCCGCATGGTGCTCTTCATCGTCACCGACGCCACCTTCTCGACGGGCTGCGCGTTCGTCCTGGACGGCGGCGTCCTCGCCGGACCGCCGACCGTCCTGAACCCCACCGACTGACGACACTCCGCCGACCGACGTGCCTTCGCCGACCCACGACACCCGCCGACCATCGCTTCTCCGCCGATCGACGCCGGCCGACGACCGACGTGCCTCCGCAGGCCGACGCCCCTCCGTGGCCGGATCAGTCGTCCGGCTGGCACCGCGGGCACCACACTGTGCCGCGGCCCGCCATCCGGGACCGGCGCAGTGCGGTGCCGCAGCGCGGGCACCTCGGGTCGCGGTCGTCGCGATGGCCGGTGAGCCAGGAGTCACGCGGCGGTACGCAGCCCGCGGAGACGGAGGATCGCAGGGTCCGGCGCATCTCGCCGTACAGGCGACGGCGGTCGGTCCGGGCGAGATCACGCGCCGGACGGTCGGGGCGCAGCCGGGCCCGCCAGAGGATCTCGTCGGCGAGCAGGTTGCCGAGACCGGCGAGGACGGACTGGTCGGTGAGTGCCGTCTTGAGCGCCCCGCGCCGCGAGGAGAGCACGGCCTCGAACTCCCCTCGGTCCACCGCCAGCGCGTCCGGCCCCTGCCGCGCCAGCAGCCGTTCGACGTCGGCCTCGTCGTGGGCCAGCCACAGCCCCTGGAGTTTGCGCTGGTCACGGAAGCGCAGCTGACGTCCGCCGCCCAGGGTGAACAGGACCCGGTCATGCGCTTCGACGGGATCGTCGACACGGCCGCAGACCAGCCGGCCGGTCATGCCGAAGTGCAGCACGAGGGTGGGGCCGCCGGTGCGGGCGAGCAGCCACTTGCCGTGCCGCTCCGGCGTGCCGAACCGCCGTCCCTCCAGCGCGTCCCGCAGGCGCCGGGCGTCGACGCCGTGCAGCACGCCCGCGTCCCGCACCTCCACGCCGCGGATGACCCGGCCCTTCGCGCAGGACTCGAGCACCTGACGGAAACCCTCTACGTCGGGCAGCTCGGGCATGGCCGGCGCGTCACTCCTGGAGGACGGAGAGCACGTTCCCGGCCGGGTCGGTGAACCACGCGATCAGCGGGCCACCGCCGCGGAAGATGCCCTTCTCGTCCACCTTGAACTGGTCGTACCGCTCGAACCGCACCCCTCTCCTGCTCAGCTCGTCGACCGCGGCCTCGATGTCGTCGACGGGGAAGTTCAGGACGGTGTACGTCGCCGGGGTGTGGTCCTCCTTGGGGTAGACCAGGATGTTCCGGTCACCCGCGATGTGCAGGAACAGCATGCCGTGGTCCTCGGACACCCGCAGCCCCAGCGTGTCGCCGTAGAAGCTCTTGGCCGCGTCGATGTCGTCCACGGAGAAGCCGCTGTACGCCTTCGTCGTACCGAACATGATCGCCTCCCGGAAAAGGTCTCCTCTTGTATCGGACCGGGGCGCGTCCGGAAACTCATCGCCGCGGGGGCCCCGGCCCCGGGGCGATTGATCAGGGCGGCGACGTAGAGGACACGGGGCGTCCCGCCCGGGTTCACGTGACCGTGTACCGCGTCCGCCGAGAAGTAGGCGGAGTGGCCAGCGAGCGCGGGCGGTCCGCAGGCGATTTGGTCCGCGGCTGTGAAGCGGCTGGGTTCAGCCAGCAGGTCGCCGGCTTCTGCGGCGCAGCCAGCCCAGCAGACCGTGGGAAGGAGCTTGGTCCGGGGATACGGGCCGGTCCACCGGCAGAACCGGGGATGCTGCCGGGGGCTCCGGTGCTGAGTGTCGCGTGAGGGCGGGTGCCTGCCGTGGGGTCGGGCGTGGTGCCGGTCGCTGCCTGCGCGCCGTCTCCATCGTGTGGGCCAGGTCGGCACGGAACCAGGCCACTTCGTCCGGCTCGCTCGCCGTCATGAGCGTCTCGGCCAGGTCGGCGGCGGGTGAACCCGGTGCGCCGTGTGCCGGGAGGCGGGGGCGGCAGCGGTCCAGGTGGGCCCGCTCGCAGGGGTCCGCGACGATGTCCGCCACGTCGTCGGGGTCGAGGAAGCAGGCGACGGCCGCCGCGCGTGCCCAGGGGTCGTCGCCCGCCTGCCGCGTCAGGAATCCCACGTGGCGTCCCCGCCAATTGCGGGGGCGCCGGTCCAGCCCTGCCTTCTGCCCTTCCCGGATCTCCGCGGGTGTGCGGGGGCCGGTCAGCAGCGGGGCGTTGCTCTCCTCGGCCGCGAACTGCTCCAGTTCCTCGGCCAGATACAGCCAGACGACGGTCCGGTACCGGTTGAGGTAGAAGCGGACCGGAACGAGCAGGCCGTGGCGGGCGAGGCTCGTGAACCTGGTGGGCGTCACGTCCATGAGCTCGGCGCCCTCGGTGGTGCCGACCGTCGCGACGCGCCGGCGCAGATCGGCCGGGAAGGCGTCTCCGGCACGCAACCGCTCGATCTCGGCACGGGCGACGCGACGCCCTCCACCGCCTTCGTCGGGAACGGTCCGGATGAGCCCGAGGTTCACCGCCAAGTCGAACTCGCCGCGCTTGAGGCCGAGTTCGCGGGCGGCCCGGCTCGCGGCGTAGGAAAGCCGGTCGGGTTGGGTGCTGATGCCTGACATGGTCGTCTCCCCCGTGGAGTCAGCGGCTCGCGCCGTGTGCGGTCGCCGTGTGCGGTCGCCGTGTGCGGTCGCCGTGGGAAAACCGTAGCCGCTGCGGCGGATCGCGCGGCGAGCCTGTGGATAACTCCGCGGAAGATGATGAATGCGCAGGTCAGGCGTCTGCGATGGGTTTCCGTTCAGGCTGTCGCGCATCCACGTCGAGATGCTCGCCGACCCGGTTGACCAGCAGCGTCATCTCGTACGCGATCTGGCCGATGTCCGCCTCGGCGCCGCTGAGGACGCACAGGCAGCTGCCCGTGCCCGCAGCGGTGACGAACAGCACCGCGTCGTCGAACTCGATCATCGTCTGGCGTACGTTGCCCGCCCCGAAGTGCCGTCCCGAGCCCTTGGCCAGGCTGTGCAACCCGGACGACACGGCCGCAAGGTGCTCCGCGTCCTCGCGGCGCAGTCCTGTGCTCGCGCCCGTCACCAGGCCGTCGTTGGACAGGACCAGCGCGTGCCGCACCTCGTGAACCCGCTCGGTCAGGTCGTCCAGCAGCCAGTCGAGCCCCTGGTTGTGCGCCATGTTCCGATCTCCCCGTTTTCTCCCCGTGCGATTCTCCTCCTGGCCGGAGGATCTCCACGCCAGCCTTCCCCACGACCGCTGTCGGGGCAAGGAGGATGGGAGCCATGGCAGAGAAGATGACCGACGCGCAATGGCGGGAGTTCGTTTCGCACGGCACCCGCACCGGAAAGCTCTCCACCGTCCGGGCCGACGGGAGTCCGCACGTGACCCCGATCTGGTTCGTGCTGGACGGTGACGAGCTGGTGTTCAACACCGGAAAGGACAGCGTGAAGGGGCGCAATATCGCCCGGGACGGCCGGGTCGCCCTGTGCGTGGACGACGACCGGCCGCCGTACTCCTTCGTGGTGTTGCGGGGTCGCGCCCGGGTCTCGGAGGACCTCGACGAGATACGGCGGTGGGCCACCCGCATCGGCGCCCGGTACATGGGCGAGGACCGCGCCGAGGAGTTCGGCGCCCGCAACGGCGTCCCGGGCGAACTCCTCGTCCGCGTCAGCATCGACAGGGTGCTGGCGGAGCGGGACGTGGCGGACTGACCACGCTGGCCGCGGTGGGCAGCCGGCCGCGGCGGGGGAGGACGTCGGTGCCCCGGTCAGCCGACCGAGTCGAGGAGCCGGGCGGTGTGCATCCGCCCGGCGTACTCGACGAGCCGGATCAGGACCTCTTTTCCGGAGTCGCGGTCCCGGGCGTCGCACAGCACCACGGGCGTGCCCTGGTCGAGGTCGAGGGCACGCGAGACGTCGGGGGCGCCGTGCCGCCGGGCGCCCGCGAAGCAGTTGACGGCGACCACGAACGGGATGCGCCGGTGCTCGAAGTAGTCGACCGCCGGGAAGCAGTCCTCCAGCCGGCGGGTGTCCGCGAGGACCACCGCCCCGAGCGCTCCCTGCGCCAACTCGTCCCACAGGAACCAGAACCGGTCCTGTCCCGGTGTGCCGAACAGGTACAGGGAGAGGCCGGAGCGGATGGTGATGCGTCCGAAGTCCATGGCGACGGTCGTGGTGGTCTTGTGGTCCACCCCGTCGGTGTCGTCCACCGACTGGCCCGCTTCGCTGAGCAGTTCCTCGGTGCGCAGCGGCCGGATCTCGCTGACCGCTCCGACCAGGGTGGTCTTGCCCACGCCGAATCCGCCGGCGACCAGAATCTTCAGCGCCAGTGCGGCGGTCTCGCCGCCCGGGGCGTCGGAGTGCTCGGAGATCATTGATCACTTCTCTCGGGAGGCCCGGCAACGGGTAGCGCCAGTCGGTGTGTTGGGTGAGGTGGGCGAATGGGGTGGTGTGCGTTCATCTACAGGGCTCTCAGTCCCTCGATCACCTCGCGCAGGATGCGTTCGTCGGGCAGCTGCGCGGGCGGTACGGGGCGGCTGACGGTGACGCACCCGAGTTCCAGCAGGTCGCCGAGGAGGACCCTGACCACGCCCACGGGCAGGTCCGCCCCGGCGGCGAGTTCGGCGACCGACTGGGTCTCCGTACGGCACAGGCCGATCAGGGTCCGGTGTTCCGGGCCGAGCAGGGCCTCGTCCGCGCCGGGCGCGCCCGGGTCCAGCGTGACCAGGGCGATCAGGTCGAACCGCACGCCCGTGGGCCCCGGTTGGGTGCGTCCGCCCGTCATGGCGTAGGGGCGCACGAGGGGGCCGGCCTCGTGGTCGTACCACTGGCTGCCCTGCTCGTGTGGGGCGCCCGTCATGTCCTCGGTCATCTGCGCACCCGTCCTGTCCTCGGTCATCTGCGCGGACCGCCCTCGCGGCTCATCCGGTGGCGGAGGGCCGGGCACCGGCGCGGGGCGCCGTGCCGAGGTGCTCGCCGACGCGCTTGACCAGGCGTGCCATCTCGTACGCCACGAGTCCGATGTCCGCCGTCACCGCGGTGAGGAGGGCGAGGCAGGAGCCGTCGCCCGCGGCGGCGACGAACAGGAAGCCCTCGTCCATCTCCACCATGGTCTGACGGACGCCGCCGACGCCGAAGTGCCGTCCCGCTCCCTTGGCGAGGCTGTGGAAGCCCGAGGCGACCGCGGCCAGGTGTTCGGCGTCCTCGCGGCGCAGGTCGCTCGAGGCGCCCACGGCGAGGCCGTCGTTGGACAGCACCACGGCGTGCCGTATCTCGCTCACGCGGAGCACCATGTCGTCCAGCAGCCAGTCGAGTTCGCCGGAGTGCCGGGCGGTCCGTGTGCTCGGGTCCTGGATCATGCGGGGTCTCCTTCGCTGCTGTCGCTGCCCGCCGCGGCGCCGGGCGTGGTTCCGCGGCCGGGTCGCCTGCCGCCGCCGCGCGCCCAGCCGTCGCGGTAGGCCGCCATGCGGTCCCGTACGAGTTCGGGGGTGCGCTCGTCGTCCCTGGGCGCCGGTGTGGAGGGCGGCTCCTCGGGGCGTCCGTCACGCAGTTGGGGAGCGAGGCTGGCCTGCCGTACGCGACGGGGGAGGTCGTCGGAGCCTTCGGGCTGCTCCTGGGGGCGGTGCAGTCGCAAGGTGGCGACTCCTGGGGGCGGGGTGTGGCTCATGGTCTCCGCGTGGCTCGCGGTCTCCACGTGGCCGGTGGTCTCCGCGGCGGCCGGTACGGGAGCCACGAGGGCGCGCCGGTCGGCCGGTGCGGTGACGGTGTCGTGGAGGGAGGCGTCGTCGGGCACGCGCGCGTAGGCGCGTTCCTCGGGGTGAGGCGCATGGGCCGCCTCGTCGGGGGTGCGTTCCGCCGCGCCGGTGTGCAGCAGGGCCGTGGGCAGCAGGACGACCGCCGTGGTGCCGCCGTACGGGGAGGTCCGCAGGTGGACCTTGACGTCGTGCCGGGCGGCGAGCCTGCTGACCACGAACAGGCCGAGCCGGTCGCTGTCGAACAGGTCGAGCGCCTCGGACTGCGCGATACGGCGGTTGGCCTCGGCGAGGGTCTCCTTGCCCATGCCGAGGCCGCGGTCCTCGACCTCGACGGCGTAGCCGTTGCCGACGGGTTCGCCGGTGATCCGCACGCGCGTGTGGGGCGGCGAGAACTGGGCGGCGTTCTCGATGATCTCGGCCAGGAGGTGGGTGAGGTCGGCGACGGCCGTGCCGATGACGGCTGCCTCGGGGAGTTGCCGTACCTCCACGCGCGCGTAGTCCTCGACTTCGGAGACAGCCGCGCGGACCACGTTCGTCAGGGAGACGGGCATGCGCCAGGCCCGGCCGGGGGCCGCTCCGGAGAGGATGATCAGGCTCTCCGCGTGGCGGCGCATGCGGGTGGTGAGGTGGTCGAGGCGGAAGAGGTCGCTCAGTTCGTTCGGGTCGTCGGAGCGGCGTTCCATGCTGTCGAGGAGGCTCAGCTGCCGGTGGACGAGGATCTGGCTGCGGCGGGCGAGGTTCACGAAGACACCGGAGATGCCGCTGGCCAGTTCGGCGCGTTCCACGGCGGCCCGCAGCGCGGCGCGGTGCACCGTGCCGAGGGCCTCGGCGACCTGCGCGGTCTCGTCCTCGGCGGGCGGCCCGGGCGGGGCCTCGGCGTGGACGTCGATCTCCTCCCCCGCGCGCAGTTTCCGCATGGCCTCGGGGAGCTTGCGCCGGGCGATCTCCAGGGCGCTGTTGCGCAGGCTCACCAGCTCCACCACGAGGCCGCGTCCGATGCGTACGGAGATGACGAGCGAGGCGGCGACGGCGGCGAGGCCGAGCAGGACGGCGGCGCCTGCCGGGGTGAGCAGTCCCCGGGTGAACGGGTCGGCCCGCTCCGCGACACCGCGGGCCGCGTCGTCCTCGACGGTGCGCATGCCGTGCTGCACGCGCGTGTGCGCCGTGTTCCAGGTGTGCTCGGGTGCCGCCTCGATCGCCTTCGCGCCCGGCCCGGCGGCGAGGATCCTGTCCTCGGCGTCGCCGAGGCCGGCGTAGGCGCTGCTGTCGGAGAGGGCGTCCCAGGCGGAGCGTTCGGTGCCGCGCAGGTCCGCGACGGCCGACTCGGTGAGGGTGCGGCGCAGTTCGACGGCGCCGGTGAAGACGCGCAGGCGCTCCCCGTTCAGGGCGCCGTCCAGGCGGGCGCTCGCCAGCACCGCGTCCTCCCGGGACAGTGCCTCTCCCGCGCGGGCGAATTCGAGCAGCACGCGCGCGTCGGAGCCGAGGTCGGCGTCCTGGATGCCGGTGAGGGCGCCGCCGGCACCGAAGGCCGCCGAGATGGTCCGGGTGTAACGGCTGTACGTCTCGGCCCAGTCCACGCGCCGGTCCCGTACGGCGGTCCGCAGCGGCCGCAGTCGCTCGGCACCGGCGACGAACTCCTCCAGGCGGCGGGCGACCCCGGCGGGCAGTTCCTCGCTGTCTGCGACGGTGTTGTCCTCGCCGAGCAGCAGTTTCGCGACGGCCCGGTCGGTGCGCCGGGCGAGTTCGGCCAGCTCGTCCGCGCGTACGGCGGACGGGTCGGTGGCGTGGCGTACCGCGGCCGCGCGTTCGGCCTGGAGGGCGGCGACCGCCGCGGAGACCGGGGCGCGGACCGTGGCGTCCACGCGCTGGACCTGCCGGAGCCGGGAGACGTCCTGCGCGGTGGTGACGGTGGCGTAGGCCCACAGGGCCAGGAGGGAGACGACGGGCACCATCAGCAGGCAGACGATCTTGGCGCGCACGGTGCGGGGGCGGATGTGCCAGCGCTCCGCACGCGGGGGTATCCCGTCCGGCGCGGCGCCCGGGGGTGCCTCGGGGCCCTC
>JJOH01000039.1 GCA_000696115.1 Streptomyces olindensis | reverse complement strand
TCCGCTGCGCTCCCCCGCCTTACGGTCCCTCCGGCTGCGCCTCCAGGACCTTTCGGCCCGCTGACGCGGGCCAGCTGGCTATGAGTAAGGGTGGGCCTTACCTGGTGTTCTGGGCATGTTGGGCACGTGGTGACGGACTGTCACCACGTGCCCAGAACAAGGGTCACCGTCTGCGGGCCCAACCGGTCCTGACCCCGGCCATGTGCAGAGCCAGACACATCGGTCCCAGCAGCATGACGTTCGTCGACGAGAACACATCGTTGGTGCTGATGTCCGCCGCGTTGATCAAAAATGCAACGAAGAACAACACCGCCGCGACGATGCCAACCATGAAACGAACTCCTCTCAAGGGGGTGCCCGTATGCCCCGGCTTCGCCCCCGCAGACATGAGCGGAGGCGGTCCAGGTCGCGCTTCGCGCGGCCCGAGACTGGCAGCAGGAAGGGGAAGGTGGACACGGTGCGCGTAGCTCTGCTCCGGTCACTCTTGGTCTCGCGGCCCGGTCCGTCCCTCGAAATCGCGTCGCACTCCCCCACCTTGGTCTTCGACCAGGCCTGCCTCGTCAGGGAAGTCCAGAACGGTGCCGCAGCGCTTGCACAGCCTCCCGTCTTCGGCCGGCGTGCCACACGCTTTGCAGAACCGGTTACCCATCTCGTCCTCAGTCTTCTGTGTCATGGCGCTCCAAGGCAGGGCGGACGATGAGAGAAACGGAGTACCCATCGGCTCAGTGCTGATTCGCCAGGGCTGATGCTGGTTCATGAAGAAGCGTGCTTCGTTTTATAGCTGCGATAGACTCTGGAATCAGGAGGCTCCAGGTCTGTGAGTATCAGGAGGCACTCCCAGCGTGATCTTCCGTTCTGCATCAGGAAGGTGAGTCTGGTTCTCGACGAAGGGGCCGCAGCCCATCTTGCGTTGTCTGGGTGTGCGTTGTCGCTCCTCGCTATGTGCAGCCCTTCGCTCAGCTTGCAGGAGAAGACAGACTGAAATGGCGATGAAAAACCTCCGTCCCCACCAGCGGGAAGCAGTGGACGCGGTACTCCGGGCACTCGAATTTCCTGCAAGATCTACTGTGTCGGAGCGGGGGCTGCGGACTCAGGTGATCATGGCGACCGGAACCGGGAAGACCCTCGTCGCCACACGGAGTGCGGAGGAGCTCCGTGCGGGCCGTGTGCTGGTCCTCGTTCCTTCGCTGGACCTGCTTGCCCAGACCGAAGCCGCGTGGCGCGAGGGAGGCCGCACCGGGCCGATGATCGGGGTGTCGTCCCTGCGGGGCGAGGAGGTGTCCTTCCCCAACACCACGGACGTTGACGAGCTGGTGGCGTGGGCCCGCCACCTGGACAAAGTCACCGTGTTCGCCACGTACGCCTCCCTCGGGCTCGGAACGCTGGAACGCGCGCACGCCGCCGGCCTTCCGGGGTGGTCCCTGATCGTCGTGGACGAGGCGCACAGAGTTTCGGGCAGGATCGGCCGGCCGTGGGCGGTCGTCCACGACAACACTCGCATCCCCGCCCTGCGCCGCCTCTACATGACCGCCACCCCGCGGCTGTGGCAGCTGGACGAGGACTCCGAGCAGGGCACGCCGGGCGAGCTGGTGGCCTCGATGGAAGACGATCCGGACGGGCCGTTCGGCAGCAGGGCGTTCACGTTGACGCTCTCGGCGGCCATCGACAGGGGAATTTGTGCCCCCTACCGGGTGGTGTGCGTGGACATCACCGACACTCAGCTCCAGGCCGCCCAGCTCCTGGGCGAGGACGCACGCTCCGAGCACGTGCGCGGGGCCCGGCTCGCCGCCCTGCAGACCGCCCTGGTGAAAGCCTCGGCCGAGGAAGGCTTCCGCCGCACGCTCGTCTTCCACCACATGGTGAAGGAAGCCGAAGCCTTCGCGGCCGGCCTCCCCGACGTCGCCGCACAACTGCACGCCGCCGACCCCGAGCTGTACCCCAAGACGATCTGGGCCAACTGGCTGTGCGGCGACCACAAGCCCCTCCACCGCCGACGGGTCCTGGACGAGTTCTCCAGGGGAATCGCTGCTGACGGCACCGTCGTGGAGAAGGGCTACCTGGGGTCCGTGAAAGTTCTGGGCGAAGGTGTAGACACCCGAGAATGTGACTCTGTGTACTTCGCGGACGTACGCGGCTCCATGCCCGACCTTGTCCAGGCCGTCGGCCGGGCGCTGCGGATGCAGCCCGGCGAAGGCAAGACCGCCTCCCTGGTCGTGCCGGTCCTGCTCGGGCCAGGCGAGACGACGGACAACATGCTCACCTCACGGGCGTACGGCGGCCTGGCCAAGCTGCTGGAGGCGCTCAGGGCACACGACACCCGCATCGTGGAGGCATTGGCCGAGCCGCAGGCGCAGAGCCGGTCCAGGGGCGTACAGAGCCGCGGCGGGAGCCAGGAAGGTGACGAAGCCGAGAGCGACCGAAGCGACTGGCTGTCGGTGCCCGCCCGACAGTTGCTGAAGTTCAGCACACCGCGAGACCCCGCCCAGCTGGCAGCGTTCATCAACCTCCGCGTCCTCAACCCCGAACACCAGCACTGGCGGCGCGGCATCGAAGCCGCCACCCTGTACCACCGGATCTACGGGGACCTGAAGGTGCCGTTCACGTACCGCGTGCCCGAGAGCGGGGACCAGGAGGCGGAACCCGAGGGGTGGCCTGCCTCGCTCGCCAACTTTCCGCTTGGGCAATGGATCGCCGACGCTCGGAGGTTCTACGCCCGGGGTGACATGGACGAGAACCGCATCGCACAGCTGGAAAAGCTCGGCATGATCTGGTCCCACTACGACGTCGCCTGGGAAGAAGGACTCGCCGCGGCGCGCGGCTGGGCAGCCGAGACGGGCCACCTCCTGGCCCCACTCGACGCCACCTACCAGGGCTACCGCGTGGGCATCTTCCTCAAGAACGCGCGAGCCGCCGCCCGCCGGGCCGCCGAGAACGAGCAGCGGCGCGCCGCAGGGCTGCCCGTGAAGTCGGCGGCCGGGGCGCTGTCGGAGGAACGGCGCGCGCAGCTGGAGGACATCGACCCGTCGTGGTGCCCGGCCTGGCCGGTGGAGTGGCAGCGCGCCTTCCATCTGGTCCGCCTGCACCTGCAGGCCGGCGGCACGCTGCCGATGGAGCCGGGTCAGGTCGTGCACCAGGGCGAGGACCTCGGGCGGTGGGTGCGCTCAGTCCGGTACGGCTGGGACAAACTCACAGGCGTCCAGCAGTGGATGCTGGAGCACATCCTCGGCATCCAACCCGCCACCGAGAACGAAAAACCCAGACCGCGGACCAGCCAAGCTGACAAATGGGCCCTCAACTACACAGCCGCCCGCCAGTTCTACGAGCGTGAGGGACACCTTCGGGTGCCGAGGAAACACATCGAACGGATCATCGTCGCCAGCGGGGACAGAGAGGCAAGCGGCCGCGAGGACCAGGAGGAGCGGGAGCTCCGCCTCGGGGCATGGATCAGCAACCAACGCTCACGCGCCGCAACACTGTCACCGGAGAGGGTGGAGCTGCTGTCCGCCATCGGCATGCGGTGGGCCTGATGGTGGGCAGGACCGGCCACTAGTTCGGTCTTGCTGAACGCGTCTGCCGACCGTACCGCGGTGGTGGGTCCGTGAGTCGTTTTGTGCTGCTGAACATGCGGCAGCGGCCCGCCGGTATGGCGGGCCGCTGCCTCAACGAGTCGTTGTGCCTCAGCGTGAGGCACTCATGATGGGTCTGTCTATAGGGCTGCTCCCGTTTCTAGGCATGGCAGAAGTGTGTTACGCATCAGCGTCGCCTTCCGTCTGTCATGCGATCAGGGTGCTGCAAGTACTCTTCGATTTCCCTCACTAGCTGCTTCGCGTCTTCGCTCAGCTCTGGGTTGGCTGCAGCACTCAACGCCAGTTGCACGGCCGCGAATGTGTGTGATCCGGCGTTTGTTCCGCTGGCTTTCCACACATATAGTGCCGCGCTGTTTTCAAGTTCCGAGGGCGTTGGAGACTGAACTGGCGGATTCTCTTGCTCCTGCCTTTCGGCATGGATCATTTCAAGATAATCCTGCGCGTCCTCATCGCCTCGTTCTGCTGCCCATTGCCACCAGCACAATGCCTCATCTTCCCGGTTCAGGTATTCCAGGAGTTCTGCGATTCGGCGTGTTTCCTGTGCGGTGGTTTTGTGCGTGCACTCGCGTGCCAGCAGGAGTACCAGTTCGCCCTTGGCTTCGGTTTGCTCTCGGTCGTCCGGGCAGGGGGCGGGGGCCGGGGGCCAGCCGGCAGGCTGGCCCCCCTCCGCCTGTGCCGAGTCCTCGGGTGTCCGCGGACTCTTCGAAAGTGCCTGCTCGGAGCGTTCGAGCAGGGCCCATACGGCGAGGAGCCGGATGGCGCTCTGCTCTTGTTCCTTGTCCCAGGTGCTCATGCGGTTCCCTCCTCGCCGGTCTCGTTGACGTACTTCTTCAGGTTCTTGATGGCCATGCGGATGTAGCTCTTCACCGACTCCTCCTTAAGGCGCAGGCGCTTCCCGGCGTCTTCAGGGCTGATGTCCTGGAGAACGCACAGGGTGATGACCTGCCGCTGCCGGTCGGGAAGTTTGGCGACTAGTTCATCGATACCCTCTTTGATCATTTCGTAGGCGGCATCGGGGATGCCGATCTGGGATTCCTGCTCGGGCAGGTCTTGCAACGGTGCAGGAGTGATGCGCTGGTTACGCCGGAATTGGTCGATCACCGCGTTCCTGACCGCGGTGCGGCCGTAGGCGGCCCGGTCACCGGGCCGCGCCACGATCTTTTCCCACGAGGTGAACATGCGCATGTACGCGACCTGCACAGCGTCTTCGGCGCTGTGCAGGTCGCCACCTGCTTCGGCCCGGGCCACGCGGGAGAACGCCGCGCTGGTCTCGAGGACGAACGCCTCGAAGTCCGTGCCCCGGTCGGGCTCGGTCACGCAGCCTCCCGCGTGACGATCGCCAGCTGGTCCTGCTCCGAGTGCTTGTAGAACAGCCAGGCCGGCTGCCCCTCCTCGAAGCGGGCCGCGGCCCCGCCCTCCGGCAGCGCCGCTGCCATCGCGATCATCGTCGCGCGCTGCTCGCGCTCCGTGCGGGCCTGCAGATACGCCTTCAGGCACATCTCCACCGCGCTCTTGGTACGGCGCAGCGCGTAGTACGCCAGGAACATCAGCGGGACCGATATCCCACCCGCTCCCATCCACTCGAGCCAGGTCACGAGACCGGCCTCCCATCATCGACTCGTTGATGAGGACGTTGACGCCCTCACCCCCTTACACGCGCCGAGAGGCCCGAATCCGGATGCCACCGGCCAACTTTTTTCCCACGAACCCCAGTTACCGCGTCAGGCCCCCTCTGAGCAGCGGAAACATGAGCCGCCAGCGGTGGAAGATGCAGTCCGCCACGGAACTCCCGCCGGGGCCGGCACCCCAGCGCCCCTGCCGAGGGGTGGGCTGCGGATCTTCGGACGTGCACGCCGTCGGGGCGTCGGCGCTGCCGGATCCGGCCCGCGTGCCGGCGGGGTGTTGTTGCATCACTTCGGTGAGGCAACAACATCAACGTCACCACTGGAGCGCGCACGACTGACGGCGGACGGCGCGCTGGCCGACGGCGCGGGCGGTGTGGCCGTGCGCCGGGCCGTCACTACTCAACGGCAACAGAAGACTGAGGCCCGACATGGTTCACGTTCCCGGTGCAGCAGACAGCGGTCCGGTGCGCCTTGGGATCCTTCGTGTTACTCCCCTGCCCCAGGAGACCACGGCGTCCCTGATCAGCCGCATCGCAGCTTGTTACGGGATGGAAGCGAAGGCGCTGCGCTCCTGCTGGAAGTGGCGCAACTATCAGCCTGGGCACGACGGCGGGGGCGCGCGGGCCGACGCCGAGGTGCTGCTGAACGCAGCGGGACGCCAGCTTCTGGCAGGCCTGTGCGGCGTGGAGGAAGACGTGCTGGCGCGTGTGTTGCCGTCCTGGGAAGAAGAGGACGCCAAGCTGCCCGCCGAAAAGGACGGAGTGCCGGCGGCGGCGTGGCGGATCGGCGGCGCGGTCGCCGGGCCGGTCGCATTCGGCTGCCGCCTGTGCACCGCCCGGCGTACGGGGACGGCCGGGCGGGTCGTGCGGTACGCGCCGCTCTGGTCCCGGGTGTGTGTCCGGCACGGGCGGTGGTTGCTGGACGCGGACGCCGACCAGCCTCTTGAGCATCTGAACGTGCGGGGTGTGCCGGAGGTGACCGTTGCGCAGCGGCGGTGGACCGGGGTGGTGCGGCGGGCGGTACGGGCCGGAGCAGAGCCGGAGCGGGTGTTCGCGCTGGCGCACGCGGTGGTGGTCCGGTGGTGGGAGCAGGCCTTCCACTGGGATCGGGAGACGATCTGGCCGCGGCTCCTGCACCAGGTCGCGGGCGGAAACGCCGGGACGGACTTGGAGCGGTGGCGGATCGTGGGGCGGGACACGGTCGTCTTCCCGGAGGTGGTGGCGGTGGCCGACGCGCTGCTGGATCCGGCCATGGCCCAGCTGGCGTGGCTGGACAGCGGAGCCGGGCAGCCGCGGGCGCTGCCCGCCGACGGGGCATTCTGCCGCCGGCTCGGCGAGCGCGTCGGGCGGCGGTGGCTCGGGCCGCTGGCGGCGACCGACTACGGCGGCCCGCTGACCTCCTGGATGGGCAGCGTCATCCGCATCCGCCGCGGCGCCGGCGGACCCCCCGGATACGACAACGACCCGTGGTGGGTGCGCCAGGAACACCAGAGCGCGACCATGGCCGGACAGTTGCGGGTGCTGGGAAAGGAGAAGAAGGCGCCCGGCTCGGGGAGGATGTGGCGGGCAGCGGTGCCCGCCGAACAGCGCACGCTGATCACCCGGACGATCGAGAGCGCTGAGGAACAGCTGCTCCAGCTGCGCGGAGTGCAGACCGGGCCCACCGCCGACGTTGCCCAGCAACTCCTGCGTAACCTCCGCCACAGCGCCGCCCTGATCGACAACGCCTGGCGGCGGACCGCCGTGGCCGCGGTGAACGCCGGGATGCCCTGGGAAGAGGTCGCCCGGTGGGCGGGAATGCCCGCTGACACCTTGATGAACATGCTGGCGGCCGGCCAGGAAGACGGCGGCTGAAAGAGCTGGCGGGAGGCAGGGCCTCGTCAACCGTTAGCGCACGCGGTACCCGTCCGGGGCAGGAATCCGCAAAATCACCCTGCCTGCACGCGGACACGGCTTGGCTGAAGCAGGTGATCAACGCGGGTGCAGCCCGGCCTGGGGGCCGGGGGAAGCGGGTGAAGGCGGATCGGGGCGCGGGGTTCGAGGCGGTCTTCCTCGATCCGGTCGGGCAGACGGTGCAGCAGCGGTGGGCGGACGCGGCCCTGGCGGTGGCCTTCGAGGATCTGCCGCCCGTCTCCGCGTTTCCGGCAGTGCCGGGGCGGCGGTGGGGGCCTGGACTGTGGTGGTCGGCCACGACCGGACGGCACGTGGCCGCCGGCTCGAACGCGATGCGCATCCAGCTGATGGCCCTGGACCGCGATCCGCGCGTGACCGGGCTGGCGGGGCGGCCGGTACGGCTGCTGTGGCGCAATCCCCGCGGGCAGGTCCGCTCCTGGGTGCCGCAGCTCTTCGCCCACCACACCGACGGCACCGCACTGCTCGCCGACTGCCCCAGCCACCCCGACGCCGGCGGCGAACGCGCGATGAAGGCCGCCGAGGCGGTGGCGGAGGCGTGCGCGCACATCGGCTGGACCTACCAGCGGCTCGCGCCGCTCGACGACGTCCTGGCCGCCAACCTGAAATGGCTGGCCGGCTACCGCCACCCCCGCAACGCCGGCCGGCCCGGCCTGACGGCGGCAGTCCTCGAGGCGTTCACGCGGCCGCGGCCGCTGATCGAAGGCGCCGAAGCAGTCGGCGATCCGATCGAGGTCCTCCCCGCCGTCTTTAACGCCCTGTGGCACAGACAGCTGACGACAGACCTGGAAACACCACTGCACGAACGCGCCATGGTCGGTCCCGGCACCCTCACCCATGCCGCTGCAGGCGTGCTGGCTGGCCGTCTTCAGGAAGACGTCGGCGAGGGCGATGACGGCTATGACGAGGAGACCGGGGACATGAGCGAAACCGTCGGAGGACGCGGACACGGACCCAGGCGGCGATGAGGCCGGTGCCCGGCGTGGGGAGGCGGTGTGAGCAGCGGGCGGCCGGTGGTGGCGGTCGGGGCACATGTCCGCTTCCGCGGATTGCGGTGGCAGGTCGTCGCCCTGGCCGGCCAGCGTGTACACCTGGCCGGCGAGGACGGCAGCGATGAGACGGTGCTGGCGGGGCACCTCTTCGCCGATAAGGGCTTCGCCGTGCTGGAAGCGCGGGCGGAAGCGGAGCAGCCTCAGGCAGTACCGCGGTGGGGGCTATTCGAGACCGCCCCGGCCGCGGCGCGGGAGAAGGCGCTGGCCTGGCAGCGGCACGTGAGGGAAGTCGAGTGCGGTCTGCCTGGCGGGCCCGGCAGCGGTGGGGCGGTACGGCCGCAGTACGACCCCGCACGGCACACGCTGGCCGAGCGGGAGCGGGCCAAGGCCGAGGAGCTGACCGCGCTCGGTTTTGCCCGGGTGTCGCGTACGACGGTGCAGCGGATGCGACTTGCCTACCGCAAACAAGGGCTGTGGGGGCTCGTCGACCACCGCACGACCCGCGGACCGAGCCCTTCAGGGCGGCAGGACGAGAGGGTGGTCGCCGCGGTCAAGGACGTGCTGCGCAAGCAGCGGGGCCGCTCCAAGGGCACCGTCAGCGCGCTGATGCCACGGGTCGCGCAGGTCCTTAAGGACCGGCACGGCGGCAGCGTGCCCATGCCGGCGCAGGCGACCTTCTACCGGCTCGTCCGCCAGCTCGCCGGGCCCGCCGACCATCCCGCACGCCCCGTGCGCACCCCGCCCATCACCGAGGACGGACGCGGCCACACGCCCACCGTTGCGCTGCGGCCCGGGGAGCAGGTGCAGATCGACACCACCCGCCTGGACGTCCTCGCCCTGTTCGACGACGGGACCCTGGGCCGGCCCGAGATGACCATCGCGGTAGATGTCGCGACGCGCGCGATCCTGGCCGCTGTGCTGTGCCCGGGCGGCACGCAGGCCGTGGACGCGGCCCTGCTCCTGGCTGAGATGGCCGTGCCCGACCCAGCCCGCCCCACCTGGCCCGACGCCCTGCGCTTCACCCACACCCAACTGCCCGCCCACAAGCGACTGCTCACCCTGGACGAACGCCTCGAGGGCGCGGCCGCCCGCCCTGTCGTGGTGCCCGAGACGATCATCGTCGACCGGGGCAGAGTCTTCCTGTCCAGGACGTTCACCGCCGCCTGCGAGAGCCTCGGCATCAGCGTGCAGCCCGCCCCTCCCTACTCCCCCACCGCCAAAGGCATCGTCGAGCGCACCTTCGGCTCGATCAACTCGCTGTTCTGCCAGCACCTGCCCGGATACACCGGATCCGACATCACCCGCCGCGGCAAAGATGCCGAACGCGAAGCGTGCTTCACCCTCGCGCAACTGCAGGACCTGCTCGACGAATGGCTCGTCCACTACCACCACCGCCCCCATGAAGGGCTGCGCCATCCGGTGCTGCCCAGAGCGGCATTGACGCCGAACCAGATGTGGGCCGCCCTCGTCTCAGTCGCCGGCTACGTACCCGTGCCCCTGACCAGGGACGACTACCTCGAACTGCTGCCGGTGCGCTGGCAGGCCATCACCGAGCGCGGCATCCGCCTGAACCACCGCACCTACGACTGCGACCTGCTGGGCCCGTACCGCGGACAGCCCTCCCCCATCACGGCACGCGGCGGGAAGTGGGAGGTCCACACCAACCCCCACGACGCCCGCCAGGTCTGGCTGCGCCTGCCCGACGGACAGCTGGCCGAGATCCCGTGGACCAACCCCGACAGCCTCGAGGCCGACCTCGCCGACGCCCTCGACCAGCTCATGCGCCGCGCCCGCACCGGACACGCCGCCAAGGCCGAGCACCGCCTGATCACCCGCACCGCACCCGCCAGGACACCCCTGCTCCCATCACGCGCCGCACCCGGCCATGCAGAGCAGGAACCGCCAACTCCCCCGCCGGCTCCCGCGGTGGACACCGACAGCCTCGACCATCTCGACACCACCCCCGACGAGCCCCACACCCTCGACCAGGACACCGAGGAAAGCGACGCCGGCATGCCGACCGTCCCCTACACCGGGCTCGGGCTCTACGACGCACAGGCAGAGGCACTGAAGTGGTGAACACCCAACCCGCCCCCGGAACGAGCAGCCGCGACCACGCACTCACCCCCGATACAGCAGACACGACGGGGCCCTCCTGGCCAGTGACCACCTGGCAGGGCTGGCAGCATTTCGCCACCACCCCGCCGCCCACCCCGCCGCAGCCCGGCCAAGCGCCCCGCAGCCGGGAGGAACGCCTCGCCTACCACTCCGCGTTCGTCACCGTCCGCACCCCCGCCATCGACACCCTCGCCCGCCACGTGCGCACCCTGATGATCCTCGGCCGCCACCAGACCACCACCGCACGCCCCTCACTGATCGTCACCGGCCCCGCAGCCGCGGGCAAAACCACTGCGCTCCCCCACGTCGGACGCACCTGCCACCTCGCCCACACCCACCGCAACCCCACCCCGCCCGGCCAGCAACACGCGCAGGTCCCGGTCGCCTACGTCCTCGTCCCGCCCGGCGCCACCGCCAAAACCCTCACCACCGAATTCGCCCGCTACCTCGGCATCCCCACCACCACCCGCATGACCCAGGCCCAGATCACCGACGCCGTCTGCCACACCTACAACACCGCCGGCGTCCAACTCGTCCTCATCGACGAGATCCACCGCCTCAACCCCCGCACCACCACCGGCGCCCAAGCCGCCGACCTGCTCAAAGACCTCACCGAACGCATCCACGCGACCTTCGTCTACGCCGGCATCGACGTCACCACCACCCCCCTGTTCAGCGGCGTGCGCGGCGCCCAACTCGCCGGACGCGCCACCCTCATCACCTGCGGCCCCCTCCCCGCCCGCCACCGATCCGCCCGCCCCTTCACCGACGTCATCACCGACCTCGAAAACGCCCTCGACCTCACCTCACACCGCCCCGGCACCCTCCCCCGCCACCCCGCCTACCTCCACCAACGCACCGCCGGCCGCATCGGAAGCCTCACCCGACTCATCCGCCAAGCAGCCATCACCGCCATCACCGCCATCACCGACGGCATTCGAAAAAATCACCAAGCAATCGCTCGAAGACATCCGCCTCGACCACCTCGCAGAAGCACACCACCGCCCCACACGCGCCCGCTGACCATCGAAGGCACGCGCCTGCCTTCAGGCCGCAGCACCAACCCCGTCGATCTGTCACTCGGTCCCTTCCCGACGAGGGATACCAACGCTGACCTCCGCCAGGCTGTACCCGACGCCAACGCAAGGAGGACACAGTGGCCGGACCGGGTGTCGGACTGGAAATTCTCCAGATGGTTCTCGAGCAAGGAACCGAGACGACCGACGTCGATTACAAGTCGACGCTGGACCTCAGCCGGACCCACGACAAGGTGGCGCTCGCCAAGGACGTGGCGGCATTCCAAGCGGCCGACGGACACATAGTCATCGGCGTCGACGGTCAAGGACGGCCCACCGGGGAGATGACCCTCCAGCTGGCGACCCTGTTCGACGATGCCCGGTTACGTCCGATGCTGCTGCGCTACCTCCCCGAGCCGCTGCAGCTCACGTCCGCAGTGCACGAAGTCGCGGGGGAAACCGTGGTGCTCGTCTACGTGCACCCACATCCCGACGGGTTCGTCGTCATCCCGAAAGTCGGCACCTGCCCCGACCCGGCAGACCCCAAAAGGCAGAAAGCCGTCTTCTCGGAGGGCGATGTCTTCATCCGGCGCGGGACCGAGTCCGCCAAGTGGCGGCCCGCCGATGTCGCTGCGGTTCTAGCGCGCCGTGACCAGCGAATCCGGGAGGAGGCACGCAAAGAGTTCGCGGCTACGGTGGCCGCACTGGAAAACGCCGGCCGCGGCCGCGGACTGGCGGCCGCTCCCGCCTTGGCCTTCACCTGGAAAGTCGATGCCGACTCCTTCGCCTCCGCCGTCCTGGAACTCATACGGCACAACGACCGGCTCCCGCTACGGCTGTTCTTCGCCCGAGCCGTCGGTGACGCCCGCCCTCAGCTCACGCGCCAAGGTCCTTCACCCGACCTGGAGGTGCTACTCGACCGACTGGCACAGACGGCAGGCATAGCACTCGCCGTCGACGACCAGACACTGTTCGAGCAAAGCCTGACCACCCTGCGCTCGATCTACCGCATCGGCGTCGGCCCGGACGAATACTCACGCCCCGACCTCAAAACCGGCGCGGTGAGACTGTGGTGGAGCATCGTCGGCCGCATCGAGGCCATCGGCGCAGCCGCCGTCCGTGCCCAGGCATGGCCGCAAGCCCGCGCCCTCGCGCTGCAGTCACCAGCCGACGGCGCGGACCGCCGGCCGTCCGCCTACGTCAGCTGGCTCCGCCACGGGCTGACCGAAACCGCCCGCGCCGGCCTGCTCAATGGCCCCACACACAACACCCCACAGCCCGCAGCCCTCATCCACGCCGCTAGAGCCGTCACCCACCGCCTGGACGCGCTGCGCCTGGACTACCCCGACGACTCCGCCTTCGGCACCGACGAGCAGCCCGAAACAGACGACGTGCTGCTGGACAGCATCTGCCAGTTCGACGCCGTGTACTGCGTCACCGCCCACGCCGCGAAACCCAACCGCTCACAGTTCTACCCAAGCTTCAGCGGCCTGTACGCCCACCGCTCCGAACCCGTCCTCCTCCGCCTCCTCGACGACCCTGCCGTCTACGACAAGATCCTCCCCGGCGTCTCCCAAGAACAACGGACCCAAGCCATCACCGAGGTAGCCAAGACCGCAGAACGCGAAGGATGGCAGATCAGCAACGGCCCCTACTTCTTCACCGACGACCGCCTCTAACACAACACAGCACCCACGCATCAACGCCCTGACCAGGTAAGACACTCCTGAACAGGCAAAACGCAAGCCAACCCTTAGACGCAGAAGCTACCCACAACACCCCCCCCCACTCCCACCGAAACCCACACAATCCCACGTCACAACCCACACACCCACCAAACCCACTTATCAACCCACCCCCAACACACCAGCTCACACACCACCCCACACACCAACCACCCCCCGCCTCAGCGACAGCGGAAACCGCGCCATGGGACTCACCGACGTCACCCTCAACGACATCGACTACCTAGACCTCGACTACTGACCTGGCGCCAGCTCGCAGGCCCGGCACCTGCTTGTTTGAGCCGAAGCACGATAGTTGTCACATAGGCAGGCTTGTTGTCACTGGCGGGACCGCGGTGTGCTGTCGATTGCCTCGGCCAGCTGCTCGGTGGGCGTCGAGCAGGGGCTTAAGCGCTCGGTAGTCGGGGTGGTCGTCTGCTTGCCTGTGCCGCTGTCGGCACCAGATGGCGCGGGAGTTCGGGACCGTGGGTGATGTGCGGTGGGCAGGGAGCGAACTCGAAATCGCGCACGCGGTCAGGAGCCCGTCGGCGTCAGGTCCTGCAAGCCCACCACCCGCAGCAACTGCAAGCGCTCGTAAGCCTCCGTGCCCGGGCGGGCCGTGTGGATGACGAGCTGCTGGTTGTGGTCGGAGTTGACGAGGACCTCGCAGTCGAGTTCGAGGATGCCGATCGCAGGGTGCCGGAAGCGTTTTGTGGCGGCGCGGCGCACGGCGACCTCGTGTTCGTCCCAGAGGTGGGCGAACTCCTCGCTCACGGCGCGTAGTTCGGCGACGAGGGCGGCGGGTTCGGGGTCCATGGGGCGGGCCGAGGCCACTGCTCGCAGGCCGGCCACCTGCTCGCGGGCGCGCTCCGGGCGGTCCTCGGGTGGGAACAGGTCTTGGGCCGCCGGGTCCAGGAAGAAGCGGCGGATCATGTTGCGTCCTCGGGGCGGGCGGGCCAGGACGTCTCCGCTCAGTGCCCGCGACAGTGCGTTCTGGGCCAGGATCTCGCCGCAGTCGGTCGCCACCATCGCCGGGGTGTCGTGCAGCCGGTCCAGCACCAGGAGCAGGCCCGGGCGCACGTGCGTGCTGGTCGCCTCCCGGCGCGGCGGCTGTTCACCGGTGAGGTGGAAGAGGTGGTCGCATTCGTCCTCCGTCAGGCGCAGGGCGCGTGCCAGCGCGGTGAGCATCTGGCGGGACGGGCGCGGGCCCCGGGACTGTTCCAGCCGCGTGTAGTAGTCCACGGACATGCCGGCCAGCTGTGCCACCTCCTCGCGGCGCAGCCCCGGCGTACGGCGCCGGACTCCGGCCGTGAGACCCACGTCGGAGGGGTCCAGGCGGGCGCGAGCACGGCGCAGGAAGTCGGCGAGTTCGGCTCGGTTCACCTCTCCAGGGTGCGGGACGCCGGCCGACTTTATCCAGGGACTCCCGATCCCCTGATGAAGAGGTCTCTCCCGGACGTCGCCGCATCCGTCGAGGCTGGTCGCCGACGACAGGCCACACAGTGCGTGAGGAGCACATCATGCTGACTTTGGTGACCGGTACGACGGGACAGGTCGGACGCCGCTTCCTGCCGAGGCTGCTGGCCCAGCGGCAGCCGGGCGAGCAGGTGCGAGTCCTGGTGCGGGACGCGGCCCGCGGCGAGCGCTTCGCGGAGCTGGGCGCCCAGGTCGCCGTAGGAGACATGCGCGACGAGGAGACACTCGGTAAGGCGCTCGCCGGCGTGGACGCCGTCGTGAATGTCGCTGCCTCCTTCCGCGGGGTGCCCGACGAGGAGGCGTGGGCCGTCAACCGGGACGCCGCGGTGGCTCTGGGCCGCGCCGCGCAGGCCTTGGGCGTGGAGCGGTTCGTGCAGGTCAGCACGAACAATGTGTACGGCGTCGGACGGGGCCGCCCGCTGACCGAGGAGGACGAGAGCCGACCGGGCGGCGAGATGTGGGGCGCCTACCCCGAGTCCAAGGCCGAGGCCGAGCGCGAACTGCTCGCGCTCAAGGGCCTGGACGTACGTATCGGGCGGCTGCCCTTCGTCTACGGCGAGGGCGACCCACACCTTGCCGACTCCTTGCACTGGGCCGCCCGTTGGGCGCCGCACCAGCGCCTGCAGATGGTCCACCACGCGGACGTCGCCCAGGGCCTGATGCGTCTGCTGTACGCGCCGGGCATCGCCGGCCGGATCTACAACATCGCCGATGACGCCCCCGTCACGACGGTCGAGCTGTACACGCTCAACGGCGTCGAGGCGCCCGCCGGGCTCCACGAGCTCACGGACCCCGACCCGTGGTTCGGGATCATGTCCAACCAGCGGATCCGCCGGGAGCTCGGCTTCCGGCCGATCTACCCGAGCGTCTGGACGGCCCGGGACGCCGGAGCCCTGTGACGGTCACTGCGCCCCGCCAGTCCCCCTCGCGGATCCGCCCCACCAGCACCGCCGCCACCGCCATCAGGGCCACCACCAGGTACAGCACCCGGTAGCGCCAGGTACGTCAGGATCGGCGCGGCAAGGGCGGGCGCCCGCTACCTGCGGCAGCGCGTTCGCCACGTTGAGCACGCCGAGGTCTTCTGGTGACACGTAGCGCGCCGTATCGGTGACAACCACTGTGCTTCGCCCGACTGAAGCCACAGTTCAGCGGATGCCGGTGGTGACACCTATCGTGCTTCGGCTCATTTGTGACTGAGCGGCGGACGAGGGCGGCAAGTTGGGAGTGACCTCTAGCCTTGTGCAGTCGGACCTCGGAACCCGGCCAGCCCGCCGAACACGGGCCCCCAGGCAAGGGCCTGCGGGCTGGCTGTGAGACGCATGTGGGGCTGGCACTGAGCAGGAGCAGGAAACGGCATCGGGGGTGTGGTGTGGCAGCGGGGGTGTTGCGGACCGTGCCGCTGGCCGGGGAGCTGACCGCATCGTTGATCAGCCGGGTGGCGGCCCGCTACGGTCTCCCGACCGCCGGTGTGCTGCGGCTGTGGACGTGCCGCAACTCCCCCGCCCGGCACGACAGCGGCGGTGCGAGGGCGGACGCGGAGGTCGTCCTCAACGGGGCCGGGCGACACGTGCTAGCCGAGCTATGCAGGGTGGAGCCCAAGGTGCTGGCGCATGCTTTGCCTGCCTTCACCATGGACGACCCCAAGATCTGCACCGGCCGGGAGGCCGAGGAGGTGAAGGTGGGCGTCGAGCTGGCGGATCACCGGTTCGGGGATCGCTTTGCCGATCTCGTCCTCGTTGGCTTCTTCCTGAGGGATGCGATGGGTGGCGGGATCGCGGACGAAGGCAGCGGAGAGGTCGGCCGCGGCTCCGGAGCGGCGACCGTAGTCGATCAGTGCAAAGAAGTGGCTGGCAATGGACATGCGATAGGTCCAGCCGGCCAGTTCGCCGTCCAGTTTGAGTGCGGTGCGGAACGCGTCGACCACCGCGGTGACGTCGTCGTAGCGCAGCCGTGCGGGATCGTCGGATCCCGGGCGTTGTGCGAGAGCCCGGGAGGCGAGCTCGACGCCCCGCAGCGTGCGGGCGAACTCGTCCGCGCCAGGACGCTGATGAACGGTCCAGGTGCGCAGCAAGTTGCGCAGCCACCGCTGGGTGACGATGCGCAGGTCGACGGTCTTGGAGTGCCGGATGCCGGCTGGAGTGCGGGAGCGCTGGACGGCGTGCGACACCGTGGTCTCACCGGCCAACATCTTCTGCCCCTTCTGCAAGCAGGCGCAGAAAACGTCGCCACTGCCCGACGCGGAGTTCGCGCGGACCTTCGTACCGGTACGTACCCGGGTGCCTTTCGGAGGCGTGCCAGAGCAATGCAGCTTCACAAAAGACGGGCAGCGCTGCATCCGGCCCCGCCACTGCAAAGGGCTGTGCGTCATGCACCACACCCAGTGGAAGACCCACACCACCCGCAAAGCCGCCGGCCAATGGGAGGACAACGCCGTCCCCTACACCGACATCCCTGCCTGCTCGGTTCCGGCCTGCCCACTGCCGAGCGTGCAAGCCCGTGGCCTGTGCCGGCACCACGCGCAGCGCTTTCGCGAGCACCGCCGCACTCATCCGGACGCCGCCGTGGAGCCGTGGGCGGCGCAGCAGCACCCGTATCTGGCCCCGCACCAGTTCAGCCTTCTGCCGCTGCCCGAGCCGCTGCGCTGGGAAGTCCTCTACGGCCTGCAGCAGGTGGACCCGTGGCTGCGGATCTTCGAACCCCCGCAGGTCCGCCGCATGGTGCGGGACCTGGCGGGTACAGGTCGCACGCTCGTCAGCGACATCTCGGACCCACACGGCGTTGGCGTCGATGCGGTAGCGGACTGGCAGTCCGGGGCCCACCCGGCTTCGATACCGGCGAATCGGGCCAGCGGCGCCACGTCGAGGCGGCCGCGTTCCGCTTCAAGGTCTTTCCCGGGCACTCGGCGCCGCATCGATCATCCGGCGGATCTGAGGCGGCGGAGTCGGAGATGGTCTTCGTGAATCTGTTCCGCCCGCCGCTGGGCCGGGCGATGTCGTACCCGAACGCCAAGGACGTGTTTGCAGCCCTCACTGCGCTTCTTGAGGTAGAAGTCCCGGTTAGCACTCCAGTGCGACTTCGTGATCTGGTTCGATGACCTTGCGGGGTACGCAGCCAGGCTTGTTGTGGAGGTGGGGCGGGATGGACGGACGCACGGTCGTCCTGAACGAGTTGGCGCAAGGCATCCGTCCGCTCGCCCAGGGCGTCGGCTGGTTCGAGGGCCTCGCCGACACTGAGCAGTTCGAAGTCCTGCGCGACCTGGCAGGGTTCTGTATCCAGGCCCGAGCAACCAGCGAGGACGGGCCGGTAAGTATCCGCAGAGCTGGCATCCGGCCCACCCACACCCCGGCCGTGCTGGTCACGCGCGGACGCCTCACCGAGCAACTGACAAAGATCATCAACCTACCGCAGGACGAGCGGGTCAAGGCATTCCGGCTGCTGGTCGCACTTCTCGGCGTCGCTGATGATCGGCGGCGGCTCCGTTTCTGCGCTGACGGGTGTGGGCATGCCTGGCATCACCTGAAGACCGAAGCGGGCACCGAAGCGGCCACCGCGTGATCATCGGGGGTTGTGTGGACTCCTGAAGATCGTGCGGTGGCCGCGGGCCACAGCATAGACGCCGCCCGTTGGCGGGCGATGTTCGAACAGGCCATGGCCCGGATCGCGGGCCGGTTCAGGCGGGTTGAGCCGCGCGCCACGGCCCGCGCGTTCGTGCTCGGGTTATTGTCCGGCGTCGAGCGGAAGAACTGCTGGCGGCTGGCCGAGCAGGCCGGCCATGCCCGTCCCGGGCCCATGCAGCGGCTGCTGCGAACCGCCCGCTGGGACGCCGACGCCCTCCGTGACGACGTGCGCGCCTACGTCCACGAGCACCTCAGCGCCGACAACGGCGTGCTGATCGTCGACGAGACAGGCTTCCTTAAGAGGTCGTTTTCTCCCGATGTTTCATCCCGTAATGAGCGTTTGGTCCTGTGGTGTCGGGTCGCGCCAGGAGATGGTGGCTTCGTCGGTAAGGCGGCGGGCCATCAAATCGGTCATGGCCAGCTGGATCATGGCTTCGGAGCGGGCTGGGAGGGTTTCGTAGTCGCGGGCCAGGCGGCGGTGGAACATCAGCCAGCCGTAGGTCCGCTCGACGGTCCAGCGTTTGGACAGCGGCGCGAATCCCTTGGTGCCGGGGGTCCGTTGGACGATTTCCGTGTCGATGCCGAGGCGGGCGGCGTGCTCGACGAGGTGCTGGCGGTAACCGCCGTCGACCCACACCTTGCGGACCGAGGGGTGGGCTGCGGCACCTGGTCGATCAGGTGAGTGCCGGCGACGGAGTCCTGCACGCTCGCGGCCGTGACCAGCACCGCAAGCAGTAGTCCGAGGGTGTCGGTGACGATGCTCCGTTTGCGGCCAACGATCTGGCTTCGGCCACCTCCGGTCGCCACCCCCCGATCCGCACCAGGTGCTCGTCTTCTTCGCGCGGTCGACGGCGAGCTCGTGCTCCTGGTCCTCGTCGTCCTGGTGGTCGTCGGCGGGCCAGACGCCGAACGGGCCGGGCAGGCCGGGGCCGGTGGCGCCGAGCTGGGCGGCGCCGCCCTTGAGCCGGTGGTGGGCACGGATCACGGGCTCGGTTCTCCTGCGGTCGGCGGGCGTTACGTCCCTATGGTGGCCTCTGCCGCAGGCGCGCACGGCACATTCCGGCCTCATACGCGGCGGAAGGCTGGTGGACCTGTGAGACCCAGCGGCTCCCAGCGGGGCCGGGCAGGCGGTGCGCTCCAGGGCCCGCAGCAGTTCGTGCTCCCACCTGGCGGCCGGGTGTCATCGGCGAGCAGGCCGGAGGCCGCCGGGAAGGACGTGACACGGGACAGCGTGGGAATCCCACCGCATTCTGGGCCTGGCCGCTTGACCGAGGGGCCGTACGGCTGCGGACGGGCCGTCAGCGCTTCCGTCGGGCTGCGGGGTCGCGCTCGGGTGAGCGCCCTCGTGCGAGGGTGTGTCTCGATCCTCCCGGGCGTCACCGCGCCCGCGAGGATCGTGCCTCGCGCTCGTCGGCGATCCCGTCCAGTTCGCGCATCGCCTCGGCGTGGGCGCTCATCCGCCGGCTGACGCTGCCGCTGGTGAACAGGACCGCTCCGGCCACGGACACCGGCACGGACAGTCCCAGCACGGCCACGGCCTCCGGCCAGTCGCGCTCGTTCTGGCAGTAGTCGCCGCGGCTCAGACCCTCGTTGGCCGTGCCGCGCTCCGTCATCAGCCGCGACTCGCATTCCACGGGGTACCGGTCGTCGGGCTTACGGTCCACCTCGTACGGGGTCAGGAGCAGCAGGGTGCACCAGCTCCACAGCAGCCCGGCCACGACCAGCAGACCGACGCCCCAGGCTCGGGTCCGGCTGGCCTGGTCACGGAAGTCGAGGTCGTACTCACTTGATCGCACGACGGGTGAATGTATCAACGGCTCCCGCTGCATGCGGCATAGCCCGAGGAAAGGCTGCCCAGCGGGCAGCGAGCAAACAGCAGAGCAGAAGGCACGCGGCGTCCCGCCGTGATCAGGTCGGCGGCCCCGGGGGCCCACCCCTCACGGCGCTTGGAACACCGAATCCGCAGTCAGCGGTAAGCGGAGAGACCAATAACGCCGCAGGTGGGAGGCCCGTGGCCAGGCCGCCAGCGCCCGCCGGCTCAGCCGTCCAGCCGTGCCGCTCGCCACTGGCTGCTCAGCTCACGGCTCGCCTTGCGCAGGGCGTGCTGCCTGTTCTCCGGGTCGGCCCAGCAGGTTGCGAAGATCATGTAGGGGGTGTCGCCGTACGGGACGAACCCGAGCGTCGACCAGAGCTCGCGCAGACGGTCACGGGCTCGGGCCCACTCGTCCTTGCTCATGCCCGTTGTGTCGATCGGAGCGGGATGCACCATCACCGCGCGGCAGCCGGGCGCCAGGCGGCGCAACGCGTTCGCGGCGATCATCGGTCCCAGGCCGAAGCCCCGCCACCCTTCGACCAGCTCGGCCTTGTCGAGGACGAGCAGGTCCTCGCCCCAGACCTCGGTGAGCTCCTCGAACTCCTCGGTGTAGCCGTCGCGTTCGTCGTTGAAGACGGTCTCGGCGATCTCGTAGAGGTTCTGCGGTTCCTCTTCCATCGCCCAGAACGGGTT
>JJOH01000038.1 GCA_000696115.1 Streptomyces olindensis | reverse complement strand
CGCGTCCGTACGGGCGCGGGCCGGCGGGTCCGTGTCCGCGGCGGGTGGCTTGCGCGGTCCGGGAACGCCCGGCTGCGGGCTGGAAGGGGCCAGTCGCAGTTCGTATTCGCCGGTGTTCGGGTTGAGCACCCACTGGTCTGCGGGATCGACGTCGTCCGCCCGCCCTCGGCCTTGCGCGTCCACGGTTGCCTAGTTCCTCCGTCGGGGCACGCGGCGCCTTCCCCTCCAAGGCGCTCGGGTCTCGTCACACAGTGCGCGACCTCAGGACCGTCCTCAGAGCCGGGCGCACCGGATCGCTCACACTAACGGCCCAGTTCAGTGCCGAGCGACGACGGTGACAAATTCCACGTCCCTACACCTGGGCAATTCGCCCATTTCTCAGATGAAGAGTTCGTTGCCTTGGAGTTGCCTTGGTGTCCGCTTTACTCACAGGTGTCCTCGGCTGCCGTGTTCCCCCGGAAGGTCGGTGGAGGAGAAACGGTGACGACGGGCTTCGTGAACGGCCCCGGATGCGAATCCCCGTACGACCCGTCACGCGAATCGGTAGGCCTCAGCGGAGCGGAACCACGCGGTACGTTTCCCGCCACGACCACCGGTGTGTCCGTTCGGAGCCGCTCGAACAGCTTCTCGGCCTCGGGCTCCACGAGTTGGTCGCGATTGGCGTCGAATGCGTACGACTCCCGGGGCACGGTCAGAAATTGCACTTGTTCCATGGGGATGTCGCGCAGCCCGCGCACGAGTTCGTACAAACCACGAAGGCTCGCCAGATCCGGGTCGGTTGTGAGAGAGGACGTGGCGGCGTCGAGCACGGGGTACAGCTTCGCCGGATTCAGCAGGACGTCATTGCTGCGCACCTTGTTGACGAGCGCTCCGAGGAATCGTTGCTGCCGCTCCATCCGCTCTGTGTCGCTGCCGTCACCCAGGGACTTGCGGGCGCGGACGTAGCCGAGGGCCTGCTCGCCGTCGAGCGTCACCCGCCCGGCGGGCAGCCTCAGCTTGGCGGCCCGGTCGTCGATCGGCTCCCGCAGGCACACCTCGACGCCGTCGACCGCGTCGACCATCTTCTTGAAGCCGTGGAAGTCCACGACGACGTGATGGTCGACGCGGATGTCCGTGAGCTTCTCGACGGTCCGGATGGTGCACGCGGAACCGCCCACCTGGAACGCCTGGTTGAACTGGGCGAACCGGGGCGCGCTGCGGGACCCGTCCGGCCGCCTGCAGCCCGGCAGGTCCACCATCAGGTCCCGGGGCAGGGAGACGGCGGTGGCGCTGTCCCGGCCCGCCGACAGGTGCAGCAGGATCGTGGTGTCCGACCGCTCGGTGCCGGAGTCCCGGCCGTAGCGGGCGTTGTCGTCGCCCTCGCGCGAGTCCGAGCCGATCAGCAGGATGTTCCGCGCGTCCTTCACCAGCGAGGTGGGCCGCTCCTTCTCGTACCGCGCGAGTTCGGCCGCGGCCGCCTCGTCGGGCGTGATGTTCCCGCTGAGCTTGGCGTAGACGGCCCATCCGGCTCCCGCGGCGGCCACGACGAGGCCGGTGACGGCGAACGCCGCGGTGCGCACGCCCCGCCGCCGACGCCGCCGCACCAGCCCCCGCCCGCTGGCCGAGGCCCCGGCCGCAGGCCCAACCCTGCCACCCACGACAGCACCACCCCTCCTGACGTAGGAACACCCCGCACGCCCTGCTCCTACGACCATGGCGCGGATGGGGGGTGGGAGGTGGGTGGGGGTGGGCTGAACGGGGGAGACGGCGCCAGGGGGGGCACCCGCCGAGCAGCGCGACGCCTCGCAGTCCGCCGCTGCGGAGAACGGCCTACCGGGCGATGGCCGTGACCCGCTCGCTCTCCACCCGCTTGTCCAGCACCCCGTCCCCGGCCCGGTCCAGGTTCCGGCACAGCACCACGGAACCCCCGGTCGCCAACGGCCCGTACAACCCCGCGTTCAACCCCTCCCACGTGTCGTACGGCAACCCGGACAGGATCCGCGAGCCGGGTCCGGTCAGCCCCAGCCCCGACGCCTCCGCCCGGGCCCGCTCGACCACCTCCGCCCCGCTGAACTCCCGCCCCGCCACGATCAGCGCCGGCTCCTCGGGATCCACCGGCGCGTACGGCACGAACCGGTCCCCCTGCCCCGGCACCTCCACCGCGTAGTCGACGAACCCCTCGGGCGGCTGCGGGAAGCGCCCCCCGAGCGGCCGCAGCGCCAGCGCGACCCGCGCCCCGGAGCAGGCCCGAGCCGCCTCCAGCGTGTCCGGCCCGCTCACCACGACGTCGGCGGCCCGCGCGTCCCCCGCCACGTCCGCGACGGCACCCACCGACGCACACGCCAGCAGCCACACCGCCGTCTGCCAGTGCGCGGGCAGCAGCAGGGCCACCCGGTCCCCGGGCTCGACGGACAACTCGTCCTGGAGCAGGTTCGCGGTCTTGGCCACCCAATTGGCGAAGGTGGCCACGGACAGTTCGACCCGTTCGCCCGTGGCGTCGTCGTAGAAGGTCACCAGGGGACGTCCCGGATCCGCGGCGAGCGCGGAACCCAGCAGGTCGGCAGGGGTGCGATCGGTGGCGTTCACCCGCGCAAGCGTACGCGGCGCACCGGCCTCCACCCAATGGTCCGGCCACCGCACCGCCGCGCCCGCGCCACCGGTTCGGCCGAACGCCGACCGACAGTCCGTCAACTCCCAAATGGACAGACTTGTAGGACTATGTCCAAGATCAGGGGCATGCGTGGATTCCTTGCTTCCTCGATCGGTGTCACCTGTGCGGCCGCTCTGGCTCTCCCCCTCACCCCGCCCGCCCTCGCGGCGACGGCGAGACCGGTGCCGACCACGGAAGCCGTCACGGCAGCGAGACCCGCGTCCCACGCGGGGACACCGGCCACCACCGACCGGCGCGCGATCGAACCGCACGCCCCCGGCAGCACCCAGTCCCTCCCCCTGGAACCCCTCACCCGCAACCGCGCCACCCCCACCGCCCCCGCCACCGAACAGGGCCTGACCCGCCGCGCCGTACGGCACTTCTCCCTCGTCGGGGTCGTCTGGGACGACCCCGAGGCCGAACTGCACGGCCGCGTCCAGGTCCGCACCCGCGCCGCCGGCACCGGCACCTGGTCGGGCTGGCAGGACGTCGAGACGCACCACGCCGACCACGCGGCCGACCCGGGCACCCCCGAGAGCACCTCGGGCCGCGTACGCGGCGCCACGGCACCGCTGTGGGTCGGCGACTCCGACGGCGTGGAACTCCGGGTCCGAGCCGAGCCCCACAGCGCGGAAACCGACCCCGCGCACCCCCACACGGACACCCGCGACCTGTCCGCCGCGCCCCCGCTCCCCTCCGGCCTCCGCCTCGAACTCGTCGACCCCGGAGAGGGCGAGACGCCCCCGGACATCGCCGCGGACGGCCCCCGCACCGGCGGCCTGAACGCCGAGAACTCCGCCGCCGCCGAAGCCTCCGCCGCCAACGCCGAGCTCACGCCCCTCGGCGCCACCGAGATCGCGGCCCTGAACCCCGCCGAGACCGAGCGGGAGTTCTTCGCCCTGAACGGCGCCGAGCAGGCGGCGCAGCAGCGGGCGAGGCCGTACGTAGGCCCCCGCCCGCGCATCACCACGCGCCGCGGCTGGGGCGCGGACGAGGGGCTGCGCGAGCGCGGCTTCCGGTACACGAAGAAGGTCAAGGCGGCCTTCGTGCACCACACGGCCAGCGGCAACAACTACCGCTGCTCGCAGGTCCCGTCACTCATCCGCAGTATCTACCGCTACCACGTCAAGAGCATGGGCTGGCGGGACATCGGCTACAACTTCCTCATCGACAAGTGCGGAAAGATCTACGAGGGCCGCGCCGGAGGTGTGGCGAGGCCGGTCCTCGGCGCGCACACCCTGGGTTTCAACAACAACAGCATGGGGATCGCCGTCCTCGGGTCGTACGGCGCCACCAAGCCGTCGAAGGCCGCGGTCAAGGCCGTCGCCCGCCTGACGGCGTGGAAGCTGGGGCTGTACCGGATGAATCCGAAGGGAAAGACTTACCTGAAGTCGGCTGGTGGCAATCTCCACCGAAAAGGTAAGAAGGTACGACTGAACGTGATCTCAGGGCACCGGGACGGCTTCAAGACGGAGTGCCCGGGGCGCAAGCTCTACGGCAAGCTCGGCTCGGCCCGCTCCCAGGCGGCCCGCTACCAGGGCCGCTGAGTACACGTTCACTGCCGTCGGGGGGCAAGCGGGGGCATGGGGGCGGAATGCCGCACGGCCAGCGAAGGCGCCACGGAACGGTCTGCATACACTGACCGGCCGAAAGACAGTTCGGCCGGTCCCGGCAGGAAGCAGAGACGACACGTGACAGAAGCGATCCTCCTGGTCGGCGGCAAGGGCACCCGGCTGCGCCCGCTCACGGTGCACACGCCCAAGCCCATGGTTCCGGCGGCCGGGGTGCCCTTCCTCACGCACCAGCTGGCGCGGGCGAGAGCGGCGGGTGTCGAGCACATCGTCCTGGCCACGTCCTATCTGGCCGAGGTCTTCGAGCCGTACTTCGGGGACGGCTCCGCGCTGGGCCTGCACCTGGAGTACGTGACGGAGGAGGAGCCGCTCGGCACCGGCGGCGCCATCCGCAACGTCGCCTCCCGGCTGCACTCCGGCCCGGACGACCCGGTCCTGATCTTCAACGGCGACATCCTGACGGGCCTCGACATCCGGGCCCTCGTCGACACCCACGCCTCGACGGGCGCGGACATCTCCCTGCACCTCACCAAGGTCACCGACCCGCGCGCCTACGGCCTGGTCCCCACGGACGACACCGGCAGGGTCCTGGCGTTCCTGGAAAAGCCGCAGACCCCCGAGGAGATCGTCACCGACCAGATCAACGCGGGGGCGTACGTCTTCCGCCGCTCGGTGATCGACACGATCCCGGCGGGCAGGCCGGTCTCGGTGGAACGGGAGACGTTCCCCGACCTCCTCTCCGCCGGGGCGCACCTCCAGGGCATGGTCGACTCGACGTACTGGCTCGACCTGGGCACGCCGGCGGCGTTCGTCCGCGGCTCGGCGGACCTGGTGCTCGGCCGGGCCCCGTCGCCCGCCGTGCCCGGCCGCTGCGGCGACCGCCTGGTCCTGCCGACGGCGATGGTCGCGGCCGACGCGAAGCTCTCGGGCGGCACGGTGGTGGGGGAGGGCGCGTTCGTCGCCGAGGGCGCCCGGGTCTTCGGCAGCACGATCCTGCCGGGCGCCGTGATCGAACCCGGCGCGGTCATCACCGACTCCCTCATCGGCACCCGGGCCCGCGTGGGCGAACGCTCGGTCCTCACGGGCACGGTCATCGGCGACGGCGCGGTGATCGGCGCCGACAACGAACTCCGCGAGGGCGCCCGCATATGGTGCGACGCCCGCATACCGGCGGGAGCGGTCCGCTTCTCGTCGGACCAGTAGCGCGCAGGCCGCCGGGGGCGGGGTGCACCGTTGCCGCCTTAGCTGCGCCGGGTTGCGCAACGCCCCGCCCCCAGCACCAACGCAGAGCACCTCAGCCCCGACAGCTCAGAACTGCCCGATATCCCACCGCGGCATCTTCGGCGCCCGACGCCCCGGCACTCTCCCACTCAGCAGGATCAACCGAGCCGCCCGATGCCGCTGCCCCGCATACGGCTCCAGCAGCTCCAGCATCACGGAGTCATCCGCGTCCCGGTCCCCGGCCAGTGCCCACCCCACGATCCCGGGCAGATGCAGATCCCCCACCGTCACCTCGTCCGCCGCCCCGTGACTGCGCTGCACCGTCTCCGCCGACGTCCACGGCCCGATCCCCGGCACCACTTCCAGCCGCGCCCGAGCCGCCCCGGGCTCCATCCCCACGGCCTCCTCCAGCCGCGCGGCGACCCGTACGGCCCGCAGGATCGTCGACGCCCGCTTGTTGTCGACCCCGGCCCTGTGCCACTCCCACGACGGGATCAACGCCCACGTCCGGGGCGCCGGCATCACGTACATCCGCCCGGGCGCGGGCCCCGGCGCCGGTTCCCCGTACTTCCGCACCAGCAACCGCCACGCCCGGTACGCCTCGTCGGTCGTGACCTTCTGCTCCAGGATCGACGGGATCAGCGACTCCAGCACGAGGCCGCTGCGCGTCAGCCGCAGCCCGGGCCGCCGATGCCGCGTCATCGCCAGCAGCCGGTGCCGCGGCACGAACGCCGACGGGTCGTCCGCCGCCCCGAGCAGCTCCGGCAGCCGCTCCAGCAGCCACCCGGCCCCGGGCCCCCAGGCCTCCCCGCGCACCCCACCGCCGTACGCGCACACCCGGAGCGTCCCGGGCCCGGCGGGCGTGCGGCTGGCCCGCCACACCGACCCGTCCGGCATGGCCCGGAACGTCGGGTCGGCCGGCCCGCGCCGCAACGGCCCGAGCACCAGCCCGAGGTCCAGCGGCCCGTCGGGCATCCAGTCCCGCACCCGCCCGGGCCCCGCCGCCTGCCGCGGCACACCCGCGCCCACGGCGACGTGCCCCCCGCGCACGGTCGTACGGGTGGGGCGAGGAGCGAACCGTCCTGCCATGAGTGAACGTCCCTGGGTGAGGTTGCCGCGGTCGGAGGTGAGGGCCCTACGAGGGTAGGCCCCGGCCGGTGTCCGTCACCGCACCTCGATGAACGCGCCCGCGTCCCGCTCGGCCCGCGCCCGCGGTTCCTCCGCCGGATGCCCGACGGCCACCGCCCCCATCGGGTCCCAGTCCGCCGGCAGCCCCAGCACGTCGCGCACCACGCCCCGGCAGAACATCGTCGAGGACACCCACGCCGACCCCAGCCGCTCCCCGGCCAGGGCGACCAGGAAGTTCTGCACACCGGCACCGGCGGCGACGACGAACATCTCCCGCTCGGCTCCGTCCCGCCGGGCGTCGCCGTAGGTGTGCGAGCCGTCCATGACCAGGCAGGGCACGACGAGGTACGGCGCGTTCCGCAGGACGTCCCCGCGTCGCACCCGCTTGGCGATGGACTCCTCCGTCTTGCCGTCCCGCCGCAGGTCGGTGATCCAGGCGTCCCGCATCGCGTCGAGCAGTCGTGTCCGCGACTCCGCCGACTCCAGCAGCACGAACCGCCACGGCGTGGTGTGGTGCGGCGCGGGCGCCGTCACGGCCGCGGCCACGGCCCGCCGCACGGCACCGGGATCGACGGACTCGTCCGTGAACGCCCGGACCGTGCGCCGCTGGGTCACCGCCAGCCGCACCGCCTCCGACGTGCCGAGGCGGAACATGTCGTCGCGGGCGCCGCGGACCATGGCCCGCGCCCCCTCGCCGTCCTCGTCCGCCACCACGTGCGGGAGCCCGCGCACCACGGCGACGGGCAGTCCGGCGGCCTTGCCCTTGACCAGGTCGCCCGCGGCGGCGAGTTCGTCGGCCGTGGCGACGACGGTGGCGCTGAGCGGATTGCCGTACGCGTCCACGCCGCCGCGCAGGTCGTCCAGCACGCGCACTCCGGCGGCGCCGATCGCGACGTCCGTGAGCCCCGCGCGCCAGGGGCGCCCGAACGTGTCGGTGACGACGACACCGACGTTGACGCCGAGGGCGTCCCGCAGTCCGTCACGGATCGCGCGGGCGGAGGCGTCCGGGTCCTCGGGCAGCAACAGCACCGTCCCGGACGGGGTGTTGGACGCGTCGACCCCGGCGGCGGCCATCACGAGGCCCTGCCGGTTCTCGACGATCCGGAGGGCGCCGCGCCGGGCGACCACACGGACCGTCTCCGCGTCGATCGCGGCCTCCCGGTCCGCCGCCTCGACGATCCGGCCCTCCGCCTTGGACACGATCTTCGAGGTGACGAGCAGGACGTCCCCGTCCGCCAGGCCGGGCTCGGCGGCGGCTATCAGCTTGGCCAGGTCGTCCCCGGCCACGACCTCGGGCAGCCCGCCCAGGGCCCACACCCGGTACCCGCCGGGCCCCTGCTCCGCACCGCTCACGCCCCCCGCACCTCCTCCGCCAGCGCCAGCGCCTCCCGGGCCATCCGCGCGGTCGCGTCCGCGTCCGTCATCATCAGCGGCACGGCCCGGCAGCGGATCCCGGCGGCCTCGACCTGCTCCACGGCGCCCGCGTCCACCGTGTCCACGAGCCAGCCGTCCAGCAGGCCCGAGCCGTAGTGCTCGGCCACCGCCGTCGCGGTCGACTCGACGCCCACGGCGGCCAGCACCTTGTCGGCCATGCCCCGCACGGGCGCGTCACCGACGATGGGGGACAGGCCGATCACCGGCACCCCGGCGTCGGCGATCGCCTCCCGGATGCCCGGCACGGCGAGGATCGTGCCGATGGAGACGACCGGGTTGGACGGCGGGAAGAGGATCACGTCCGCCTCGGCGATGGCGTCCAGGACGCCCGGGGCGGGCTTCGCCTGGTCGGCGCCGACCGGCACGACCGCCTGCGCGGGCACCGAGGCGCGCAGCCGCACCCAGTACTCCTGGAAGTGGATCGCCTTGCGCTCGCCGTCGAGCTCGACCGCCACATGGGTCTCGACCCGGTCGTCGGTCATGGGGATCAGCCGCACGCCCGGCTGCCACCGGTCGCACAGCGCCTGGGTCACCGCGCTCAGCGGGTACCCGGCGCCGATCATCTGCGTCCGCACAATGTGCGTGGCGAAGTCCCGGTCGCCGAGGCCGAACCACTCGGGCCCGACGCCGTAGGCCGCGAGCTCCTCCTTGAGGTGGAAGGTCTCGTCGGCACGACCCCAGCCCTGCTCCTCGTTGATGCCGCCGCCGAGTGTGTACATCACCGTGTCGAGGTCCGGGCAGACCTTCAGTCCGAAGAGGTGGATGTCGTCCCCGGTGTTGCCGATGACCGTGATGTCCGCGTCCGGCACGGCCCGCTTCAGACCACGCAGGAATCGGGCACCACCGATGCCGCCTGCCAGAACCACAATGCGCATGGGAGCCAGTCTTGCAGGCGCCTGTGACAACCGGTCGGCGGCTTGGGGGATCCGGTCAGGCGGTCAGCGCGCCCGGCTCGGGCAGGGCCTCGCAGTGCGGCGCGGTGTGCATCGGCATCTCCGTCAGCCCCGGGTAGTACACGTGCAGGCTGACCGCCGGCTCCAGTGCGTCGTTCACCACCTCGTGCACGTACCCCGGCGCGAACACGCGCTGCGCGCCCGGCCGCAAGGCGCGCGTGCCCCGTTCCGTGCGCTCGGTCAGCGTGCCGTCCAGCACGGTCAGCACGCCGGAGGAGCGGCCGTGGTCGTGCCTCCCGCTGCCCTGCCCGGGCACCCAGGACAGCAGCCACACCTCGTAGCCGGGGCCGGTGTGCAGCCGGTGGTACCAGCGGCTGGTCGCGTCGTACCGGACGAGGTGCTCCCACTGGGAGCGGTCGGCGGCGATGGAGCGGGCGAGCCCGGCGAACTCGGCGACGGTGGCCGGGTGCTCGCGCGGTGTCTGGAGCAGGTGCGGGACTTCGAGGATGTCGCCGGCGATCTGGAGGTCGCTGTCGCTGTTCATGGGTGTGGTGGTTCCTCAGTGAAAAGAAGGTCAGAGGGAACGGCGGCCGAGAGACGGGTGGCTCGGCCTTCAGCTGGAGCGGGTGGGGCTCAACAGCTGGAACAGCAACAGCTACAGCGAGCGCGGGCAGCACCGTGGGACCCGGCGGTGCGGGTCGAGGTGGGTGCCAAGTTCGCGAGCATGCCCACAAGGACACCGGTTCACACCTCGACTGTCAACTCGGGACCCGGTATGTGGGATGAGGTTCACCTCATCCGGTCGATCACTCAGATGAAAGGTTTGTTCATGGCCCACCCGGGACACATGGCGTCCATCCGGGCGGACAAACCTCGTTGCGCACTCGTGATCCGACTGTGATCCGGTTCGCTTCGAGGGGCGTGTCGGAACGGGATCGAACTCCTGGGCGTCCTTCTCCGTAGAGGTCTGCGAGGGGTCCGGCGGAAGGCGTGAGCCCCGGTGGGCTCCGTCTGTGTGTCAGGTTTTATGGTGATTTGAACACTTTCCGCATGGGCTTGGTTCCGCAGAGTGAATAAGGGGCTCAATAGCAGATCTCGGCTTGACTCGCCCGGAGCAGCACACTTGTAATTTCACTCGTGTCGTTCAGCCGGAATCGGTAACGGCTAGATCACGGGGACGCGAAAGACAGACGAGGGGCGCACATGACCGAGACGGTGCAGCAACTGCTGGTCGACGACGCGGACGAGGAACTCGGCTGGCAGGAGCGCGCACTGTGCGCCCAGACCGACCCCGAGTCCTTCTTCCCCGAGAAGGGCGGCTCGACCCGGGAGGCCAAGAAGGTCTGCCTCGCCTGTGAGGTCCGCTCCGAGTGCCTCGAGTACGCCCTCGCCAACGACGAGCGCTTCGGCATCTGGGGCGGCCTGTCCGAGCGGGAGCGCCGCCGTCTGAAGAAGGCGGCCGTCTGACCCGCCCGTCTTTCGTGAAGGGCCCGTCGTCCGTGGGTTGTCCACAGGCGGCGGGCCCCCTTGTTGCGCAGCCGATAGTGTGGTCGCTCGTCCGAGACGCCCCGCTGCCCCCACCCGGTCGCGGGCGTCCCCGCAGTCCACCGAACCGGGGCCCGTACCTCGATGTCCGTGCACAGCCACCCGGCAGCCCATCACGACAGCGCTGCCACACCTGAGTTCCCGCGTCATGTGGTGACCGCGGTCCTCGTCTCCCACGACGGCGCCCGCTGGCTGCCCGACGCGCTCGCCGGGCTGCTCGGCCAGGAGCGGCCGGTCCAGTACGCGATGGGCGCCGACACGGGCAGCGCGGACGACTCCGCCCGGCTCGTCACCGACGCCCTCGGCGCCGACCGCGTGCTCCACCTGGCCCGCCGCACCGGCTTCGGCCAGGCCGTCGAGGAGTGCGATCGCACCGCCCCGGTCCTCACCCCGGAGGAACTGCCCTACCTGAAGCGGCCCAGCGGCTGGGACCCGGTCACGCGCTCGTGGCGCGACGACGCCTACGACCTGCCCGAGCTCCCGCACGGCGAGCCGGTCCAGTGGCTCTGGCTGCTGCACGACGACTGCGCCCCGGAGCCGGACGCCCTGGCCCAGCTGCTGCGGGTCGTGGACAACGAGTACGAACTGGGCCGGGAGGACGTGGCCGTCGTCGGCCCGAAGCTGCGCGGCTGGTACGACCGTCGGCAGCTCCTGGAGGTCGGCGTCAGCATCGCCAACTCCGGCCGCCGCTGGACCGGCCTGGACCGTCGCGAGCAGGACCAGGGCCAGCACGACCACGTCCGGTCCGTGCTGTCGGTGTCCACCGCCGGCATGCTGGTCCGCCGCGACGTCTTCGAACAGCTCGGCGGCTTCGACCGGCACCTGCCCCTCATGCGCGACGACGTCGACCTGTGCTGGCGCGCGCACGCGGCCGGCTACCGCGTCCTCGTCGCCCCCGAGGCGGTCGTTCGCCACGCCGAGGCGGCCTCCCGCGAACGCCGCACGGTCGACTGCGTGGGCCGCACGGCCGCCTCCCCGCACAAGGTCGACAAGGCCGGCGCCGTCTACACCCTGCTCGTCAACACCCGTACCGCCGTGCTCCCCTGGGTGCTGCTGCGGATCGTGCTCGGCACGCTGCTGCGGACCCTCGCCTACCTCGTCGGCAAGGTCCCCGGCCAGGCGGTCGACGAGATCCGCGGCCTCATGGGCACGCTGCTCAGGCCCGAGCGGATCCTCGCCGGGCGCCGGCGCAGAGGCGCGCCCCAGATCGACAAGGGCGAGCTGCGGCAGCTGTTCCCGCCGCCCGGCGCGACCGTCCGCGCCACCGTCGAGCAGGTCGCGAGCAACCTGGTCGGCCGCTCCGACCCGGAGGTCGCCGCCGGAGCCGGACGGCACGGCGGCGCCGTCGAGTCCGGCCCGGGCGGCGACGACGCCGACTTCCTGGAGATCGAGCAGTTCGCCCGGCTCAAGCGCATCGCGCGCAAGCCCGGCCCGGTGCTCTTCCTGGTGCTGCTGCTCGTCTCCCTGGTCGCCTGCCGCCAGCTCCTCGGCGGCGGCGCGCTCGCGGGCGGCGCCCTGCTGCCCGCCCCGGCCGACTCCGCCGACCTGTGGGCGCGCTACCTGGACGCCTGGCACCCGGTCGGCGCCGGCGGCACCTCCGCCGCCCCGCCGTACGTGGCGCTCGTGGCGATGCTGGCCTCCCTGCTGTTCGGCTCGACCGGCCTCGCCGTCACGCTCCTGCTCGTCTGCTCGGTGCCGCTGGCCGGTGTCACCGCCTACTTCGCCTCCCGCCCGCTGGTCGAGTCCCGGCTGCTGCGCGCGTGGGCGGCCGTCGTCTACGCCTTCCTGCCCGCCGCCACCGGCGCCCTCGCCGGCGGCCGCCTCGGCACCGCCGTCCTGGCCGTGCTGCTGCCGCTCATCGCGCGCGCGGGCATCGCGGCCGGCGGCCTGGCGAACCCCTCGGGTGCCCGCGGCAGTTGGCGCGCCACCTGGGCGTACGCGCTGCTGCTGACCATCACCACCGCGTTCACCCCCATCGTGTGGCCCATCGCGCTGCTCCTCGGCGCCGGGCTGCTGGTCCTGCGCCGGTCCGACATCACGGCGTACGGGCTGCGGTTCCTCGCCCAGCTCGGCACACCCCTGCTGATCCTCGCCCCCTGGTCGCTGACGCTGCTCCCGTTCGGCTTCTTCAAGGAGGCGGGCCTGGAGTACGGCGCCTCGGCCGCCTCCGCCGTCGACCTGCTCGGCGCCAGCCCGGGCGGCCCCGGAACCGTCAGCGGCCTGATGCTCATCGGCATCGTGCTGGCCGCGCTCGCCGCCCTGCTGCGCTCGGAACGCCAGGGGGGCATCTGGACGGCCTGGGCGGTCGCCCTGGTGGGCTTCGTCTTCGCGGTCCTGTCCAACAGCTCCACCTGGGCGGGCCCCGCGACCCTCGTCTACGGCATCGCCCTCCTGGCCGCCGCCGCGCTCGGCGCCGACGGGGCACGCGCGCGCGTGGCCGAGCAGAGCTTCGGCTGGCGCCAGCCGGTCGCCGTGCTGATCGCCTTCGCCTCGGCCGCAGGCCCGCTGCTCGTGGCCGCGGGCTGGATGATCCGCGGCGCCGACGGGCCCCTGGAGCGGCGCGACCCGACCCAGGTGCCCGCGTTCGTCGCCGAGGAGAGCGGCAGCACCGACCAGGCCCGCACCCTGGTCCTCGACAGCGACTCCCCGGCCCACGTCGGCTATGTGCTGGTCCGCGGCTCCGGCGCCCGCCTCGGTGACGGCGAGATCGCCGCGGAGGACGGCGAGAACAGCAGGCTCGACAAGGTCGTCGCCAACCTCGTCGCCGGCTCCGGCGCCGACCAGGCCGACCAGCTCGGCGGCTTCGCCGTGCGCTACGTCCTCGTCCACAAGGGCGCGCCCCGCGACGTCACCCGTGTCCTGGACGCCACGCCCGGCCTGACCCGGCTCAGCCAGCAGGACGGCAGCGCGCTGTGGCAGATCGACCGGGAGGTCGCGCGCGCCGCCATCGTCCCCGCCTCCGGATCCGGCACCCCGCAGACCGTCGCCGCGGGGCCCGTCGACATCCACACCACGATCCCCGCCGGCGCCGACGGGCGCGTGTTGCGCCTCGCCGACTCCGCCGCCGACGGCTGGACCGCCACCCTCGACGGCAAGCCGCTGACCCGCACCACGGTCGACGGCTGGGCCCAGGGCTTCGAACTCCCCGCCTCCGGCGGCAGGCTGGACGTCACCTACGAGGACCCGATCGGCCACACGGCATGGCTGTGGGCGCAGGGCCTGCTCGCCGTCGTCCTCGTGGTGCTCGCCCTGCCCGGCCGCCGCCGCGACATCGACGACGACCTGCCCGACGAGCCGGCCGTCCCGGCCCAGGCGGTCGCCGGCGAGGGCCGCCGCGCCCGCCGCCTGCGCGCCCAGGCGGAGGCCGAGGCCGAAGGAGCGGACCGGCCCGAGGAGTTCCCGCCCCCGCAGCCGGAGCAGCCCCCCGCGGCCGTGCCCCAGCAGCAGAACTACGGGCAGTACGACAACGCCGGCTACCAGGGCGCCGAGTACGCGAACTTCGGCGACCAGTACCAGGGCGCCGCGTACCCGGCCGACGCCTACGGGCAGCAGTACCAGGCGGACCCGTACCAGGGCGGCCAGTACGACCCGTACGCGTACGGCGGCCAGGCCCCGGCCCCGTCGTACGACCAGCAGGGCTACGACCAGGCCTACCACCAGGGCTACGGCACGCCGTACGACCCGGCGCAGCAGCACCACCCCCACGGCACGGGCAGTGAGCGTCCCGACGGGAGCCAGCAGTGAATCGCACCACCCTGTCCCTGATCGCCGGCGCGACCGCGCTCGCCGCCGTCACCGGCTACGCCGCGCTGTCCGCCCCGGACGCCCCGGGCACGGCTGCCGCCACCGCCAAGGCGGCCGCCCAACTCCCCGTGGAGCGCACGAGCCTGCTGTGCCCCGCGCCCAGCCTGTCCGACATCGCGGAGACGTCCTACACGTCCTTCACGCCCGTCACCAAGGGCACCGGGAGCGGCGGCAAGGCCGAACTCCAGGCGGCCGCCGAGGAGTCGGCAGACGGCTCGCAGGCGGGCAAGGACGACGGGAAGTCAGGCAAGGGCAAGACGCAGAAGCCCGTGCTGACCCCCAGGGAGCCCGGCAAGCCGGTCACCGGCGACAGCTCCGGCGCCGAGGCATCCGCCCTCGTCGGCACCGCGGACGGCAGGTTCGCGCCCGGCTGGACCGTCCAGGAGACGACGGAGGTCGCCGCCGGGACGGGCCGCGGCCTTCAGGGCGTCAACTGCACGGCTCCGGACACGAACTTCTGGTTCCCGGGCGCCAGCACGGCCGCCGACCGCACCGACTACGTCCACCTGACGAACCCCGACGACTCGGCCGCCGTGGTCGACGTCGAGCTCTACGGCAAGGACGGCGCCCTGCAGTCCACGGTGGGCGAGGGCATCACGGTCCAGCCGCACTCCAGCGAGCCGATCCTGCTGTCCACCCTCACCGACGAGCGGCAGACCGACCTCACCGTGCACGTCAACGTGCGCAGTGGGCGCGTCGGCGCGGCCGTGCAGGCCCTGGACGACAAGATCGGCGGCGACTGGCTGGCCGCCTCCACGGACCCGTCCGGCAGCCTGGTCCTGCCCGGCATCCCCAAGGACGCCACCTCCGTGCGCCTGGTCGCCTTCACCCCGGACGACGCCGACGCGGACCTGAAGGTGCGCCTCGCCTCCCCCTCCGGGCTGATCACCCCTGCCGGGCACGAGACGGTGCACGTCAAGGGCGGCATGACGACCGCCGTCGACCTCGGCGACGTCACGCGCGGCGAGGCCGGCTCCCTGGTGCTGACGCCGACGGACCAGTCGGTGCCGGTCGTGGCGGCCCTGAAGGTCGTACGGGGCAAGGGCGACCAGCAGGAGACGGCGTTCATCCCCGCCACCCGCCCCGTCGGCACGCGCGCGACGTCCGCGGACAACAGCGCCAAGGGCAGCACGCTCTCCCTGACCGCCCCCGACCGCGCGGCCACGGTCAAGGTCACCGCCTCGGCGGGCAGCGAGGGCGGCACGCCGGTGTCGAAGACGTACACGATCAAGGCCGGCACGACCCAGGACATCGAGCCCCCGGTCCCGGGCGGCCTGAAGGGCACGTACGCGCTCACGGTCGAGCCGGTCTCCGGCGGCCCGGTCTACGGGGCCCGCACCCTGGCGGCGTCGGAGGACGGCGTCCCCGCCTTCACCGTGCAGACGCTCCCGGACGACCGGGGGACGGTGGCCGTACCGGAGGCGGACGAGGACCTGTCGGTGCTGCAGAAGTAGGCGCGGGCTCAGCCCTGGTCCTCGCCGTACCGCGGGTCCACCGTCTCCGGTGTCAGCCCGAGCAGCTCGGCGACCTGCTCGACGACGACCTCGTGCACCAGCGCGGCCCGCTCGTCGCGCCCCTTGGTACGGATCTCGACCGGCCGCCGGTAGACCACCACGCGCGCGGGGCGGCCCTCGCGCGCGCTGATCGTGCCGCCGAGCGGAACCGCCTCGTCGTGCCAGGCCTGGCCGGGTCCATCGAGCCGCGGTACTTCCAGGACCAGGAAATCGATGTCGGCGAGCTGCGGCCACCGCCGCTCCAGGCGCTCCACGGAGTCCTGCACCAGATCCGCGAACGCGTCCGCGCGGCTCGCGGCGAGCGGCACCTGCGGGGGTGCGATCGGGCCGCGCATGCCCCGGCCGTGGCGATCACGGCGGCGGGGCCCGGGGGCGGCGGCACGAGGCGTTACGGGCTTGTCCATCACTGCTGAAGGGTAGTCCCCGCCGCGCCCGTACGCCCGGCACCGCACGGGCCCACGGGCGGCTTCCGGCCGACCCTCTCGGCATGTCGTTACATGCCCATTCAAGCCAAGGTTGGGCTCGATTCCGTATCCCTCCGAGACCGGTGACCTCACGGCAAATGAGGGTTTTGTGACGACTGTTGACCGCTTGCGCGACCGTTCGAGACCCCGGACGACGGTGTCCGAGCAGGTCAGCCGGGTGCGTCGCAGGGGGCGTGTGGGGCGTTTCACAGCACGACACGGTGGAGTGACCTGGTGGAGAGTCGTCGCGGCCCGCTCAAGAGTGCGGTACCGTCCAACGTCGTGAGCCCTGTACGTCGCTGTTCGCGCACCGCCTGCGGCCGTCCCGCCGTCGCGACGCTGACGTACGTCTACGCCGACTCGACCGCGGTCCTCGGCCCGCTCGCCACCTACGCCGAACCCCACTGCTACGACCTGTGCGCCGAGCACTCCGAGCGCCTCACCGCCCCCCGCGGCTGGGAGGTCGTCCGGCTCCTCGACGGCTCGGCTCCGGCGCGCCCCAGCGGCGACGACCTGGAAGCGCTTGCGAACGCCGTGCGCGAGGCGGCCCGCCCTCAGGAGCGGGCGGCCGGGGCCGGCGGCGGCGGTCGCGCGGCCGACCCGATGGAGGTCGCCCGGCGCGGGCACCTGCGGGTCCTGCGGTCGCCCGACAACTGATCCCGCCCCCTTGGTTTCTCCACACGCGCACCCATTGACAGGGGGTTGGCGTGGACATGACCATTCCGTTTCAGGGACGCGAGAAATCGCTTTCGCATGGCGGAAACCGGGGAGGCGCCCGTGTACGTCCAGGAACTGGAACCCGTCGCCGGCTCACTCGGCCTGTCCGCCCTGGTGGCCGCCTTACCCCTGGTGATCGTCCTGGTCCTGCTCGGGGGCGTCCGCATGAAGGCGCACCTGGCGGGCCTGACCGGCCTCCTCGCGGCCGTCCTGGTCGCCTGGCTCGCCTACGGCATGCCACTCGGCCAGACTCTCTCCAGCGGCGCCCAGGGCGCCGTCTTCGGCCTCTTCCCCATCCTGTGGATCGTCGTCAACGCCCTGTGGGTGTACCGGATGACCGTCCGCACCCGGCACTTCGACATCCTGCGCCGGTCCTTCGGGCGGCTCTCCGACGACCCGCGCATCCAGGCACTCGTCATCGCCTTCTGCTTCGGGGCGCTGCTGGAGGCGCTCGCCGGCTTCGGCGCGCCCGTCGCGATCAGCGCGGTCATGCTCGTCGCCCTCGGCTTCGAACCGGTGCGCGCCGCCGTCGTCGCCCTCGTCGCCAACACCGCGCCCGTGGCCTTCGGCGCGATGGGCACACCGGTCGTCACCCTCGCCCAGGTGACGGGCCTTCCGCTGGACTCCGTGGCGTCCGTGGTGGGCCGTCAGACGCCCCTGCTGGCCCTCGTGGTGCCCCTCGTGCTCGTCTGGCTGGTCGACGGCCGACGCGGGCTGCGCGAGACCTGGGTGCCCGCCCTGGCGTGCGGAGTCGCCTTCGCCGTCGCCCAGTTCGCCGCCGCCAACTACGTCTCCGCCCAACTCGCCGACATCGGCGCCGCCCTCGCGGGCGCGGGCGCCCTGGTCGCCGTCCCCCACGCGCGCGTGCCCGCCACCGAATCCGTACGCGCCTCCGTGCTGACCGGCGCGCGCAGCGAGGAACTGGACCAGGAGGACCCGCCCCGCGAGGTGCTGCGCGCCTACGCCCCTACGCGCTGATCGTCGTGATCTTCTCCGTCGCCCAGATCCCCGCCGTCAAGGACGGGCTGGCCAAGGCGACTCAGACCTACGACTGGCCCTTCCTGGACGTGGCCGGACCCGACGGCGAACCCGTCAGCGGCAACGTCTTCTCCTGGCCCGTCGTGTCGACCGGCGGCACACTCGTCCTGTTCGCCGGGATATGTACGGCCGTCGTCATCGGGGTGCACGTGCGCGTGGCGGTGAGGGAATGGCTCGCGACGGTCCACGAGCTGCGCTTCGCGATCCTGACGGTGACGTCCGTCCTGGCCCTCGCCTACGTCATGAACCTGTCCGGGCAGGCGGCCACGATCGGCCACTTCGTGGCGGCGGCCGGGGCCGGGCTCGCCTTCCTCTCGCCGGTCCTCGGCTGGTTCGGCGTCGCCGTGACCGGCTCGGACACCTCGGCCAACGCCCTCTTCGGCGCCCTCCAGGTGACCGCCGCCCGCGAGTCCGGACTCTCGCCCGACCTCCTGGCCGCCGCCAACAGCTCCGGCGGCGTCCTCGGCAAGATGATCTCCCCGCAGAACCTCACCATCGCCTGCGCGGCCGTCGGACTGGCGGGCCGGGAAGGCGACCTGCTGCGCAAGGTACTGCCGTGGAGCCTGGGCCTGCTGCTGGTGATGTGCCTGATCGTCGTCGGCCAGAGCACCGCTGCCCTGGGCTGGATGCTGCCCTGACCTGAGGTGACGTCTCGGAGTCCTCTTGGCGTCCGCCCGGCGCGCTGTCAGCGGGCGGAGGTAGTTTGTGCTGACCGACAGTACTTTTTCAGGAAGGTTGGCCGTGGCTGCTGATCTGTCGCAGGTCGTGAAGGCGTACGACGTACGCGGGGTCGTCCCCGACCAGTGGGACGAGTCCCTGGCCGAGCTCTTCGGAGCGGCCTTCGTGCAGGTCACCGGCGCGAGCGCGATCGCCACCGGGCACGACATGCGGCCCTCCTCCCCGGGCCTGTCACGGGCCTTCGCGCGCGGGGCCGCCGGACAGGGCGCCGACGTGACGGAGATCGGCCTCTGCTCGACGGACCAGCTGTACTACGCCTCGGGCGCGCTGAACCTGCCGGGCGCGATGTTCACCGCCTCCCACAACCCGGCGCAGTACAACGGCATCAAGATGTGCCGCATGGGCGCCGCCCCGGTCGGCCAGGACACCGGCCTCGCGGAGATCCGCGAACTGGTCGAGCGCTGGAGCGAGTCGGGCGCACCGGAACCCGCCGCGAAGACGGGCACGATCAGCGCCCGCGACACGTTGTCGGACTACGCGGCCCACCTCCGCTCGCTGGTCGACCTGACCTCCATCCGCCCCCTGAAGGTCGTCGTCGACGCAGGGAACGGCATGGGCGGCCACACGGTGCCCGAGGTCTTCGCCGGCCTCCCCCTGACCCTGGTGCCGATGTACTTCGAGCTCGACGGCACGTTCCCGAACCACGAGGCCAACCCCCTCGACCCGGCCAACCTCGTCGACCTGCAGAAGCGGGTCCGCGAGGAGGGCGCCGACCTGGGCCTCGCCTTCGACGGCGACGCCGACCGCTGCTTCGTCGTCGACGAGCGCGGCGAGCCGGTCTCCCCGTCGGCCATCACCGCCCTGGTCGCCTCCCGCGAACTGGCCCGGCACGGCGGCAAGGGCACGATCATCCACAACCTGATCACGTCCTGGTCCGTCCCCGAGGTCGTGAAGGAGCACGGCGGCACCCCGGTGCGCACCCGCGTCGGCCACTCCTTCATCAAGGCCGAGATGGCCCGCACCGGCGCGATCTTCGGCGGCGAGCACTCCGCCCACTACTACTTCCGCGACTTCTGGAACGCCGACACGGGCATGCTGGCCGCCCTGCACGTCCTCGCGGCCCTGGGCGGCCAGGAGACCCCCCTGTCCTCCCTCGTCTCCGCGTACGACCGCTACACCGGCTCCGGTGAGATCAACTCCACGGTCGCCGACCAGCGGGCCAGCCTCGCCGCGATCCGCTCCGCCTACGAGTCCCGCGAGGACACCACCCTCGACGACCTCGACGGCCTCACGGTCACCTCCACCGACTGGTGGTTCAACGTCCGCCCGTCCAACACGGAACCGCTGCTGCGCCTGAACGCGGAGGCGAGGGACCCGGAGACCATGGCCCGCGTGCGGGACGAGGTGCTGGGGATCATCAAGGGCTGAGGCCCCGCCCCCACCGGCGGTAACCTGACCAGGCACAACCCCAAGCGCCCGCACCTCGAAGGAACCCCTATGCCCCTCGAATCCGGACTCCTCGAGATCCTCGCCTGCCCCGCCTGCCACGCCCCGCTCAAGGAGCAGGACAGCGAGCTGATCTGCACCGACACGAGCTGCGGCCTGGCCTACCCCGTCCGTGACGGCATCCCCGTCCTCCTCGTCGACGAGGCCCGCCGCCCCGCGTGACCGCCGGCCGCCCGCACGCGCCCGGCGTACATGGCCGCGGTCTCGGTGGGCACCGGCGTAGGACGACATCCCCATAACGGACCCGGCGATCGGGAGGCTGCCGCCCCATGCTCGACGAATCGCTGCTCGACAATCCGGACGGCCTCGCCGAGGCCGACCACCGCGGCCTGCTCCGCGGCGCCGCGGAAGCCGGCGCCCGCGTCCGCACCGCCGCCCGCCACTCCGCCGAGGTGGGCGTCAACGACCTCAAGCCCGACGGCCGCCCCCGCGCCGTCCTCATCGCCGGCCCGGGCGCCGCCGCCACCCACACCGCCGACCTCCTCGGCACCCTCGCCGGCGCCGGCAGCCCGGTCACCCGTCTGGCGCCCACCGGCGTCGCCCCCGCCGCGGGCGCCCTGCGCTGGGAACTGCCCGGCTGGGTCGGCTCCGTCGACCTCCTCCTGATCGCCACCCCGGACGGCACCGAACCGGGCCTGTCCCTCCTCGCCGAGCAGGCCTACCGCCGGGGCTGCACGGTCGTCGCCGTGGCGCCCGGCCGCTCCCCGCTCGCCGACGCCGTGGGCGGCACGCACGGCCTGTTCGTCCCCATGGCGACCGCCCCCTACGACCAGGACGAGCCCCTCGCCGCCTCCGCACCCGGCGTCCTGTGGGCCCTGCTCACCCCGCTCCTCGCGCTCCTGGACCGCACCGGAGTCCTCGCCGCCCCGCCGGACGCCCTCGGCAAGGTCGCCGACCGCCTCGACCGCATCGCCGAACGCTGCGGCCCCGCCATCGCCACCTACAGCAACCCCGCCAAGACCCTGGCCGCCGAACTCGCCGACGCGCTCCCGGTCGTCTGGACCGAGGGCACCTCGGCCGGCCCCGCGGGCCGCCGCTTCGCCGCCGCCCTCGCCGAACTGTCCGGCACCCCCGCGGTCGTCGCCGAACTCCCCGAGGCCCTCGCCGCCCACAGCGCCCTGCTCGCCGGCCCGCTGGCCGCCAGCGCCGACCCCGACGACTTCTTCCGCGACCGCGTCGAGGAACCACCCGCCCTGCACGCACGCGTGGTGCTCCTGCGGGACCGGCCCATCGGCGGCCTCACCGCCGCCCCCGGCGCCCGCGACCTCGCCCTCAGCCACGACACGCCGATCAGCGAACTGGAACCGGAGCCGGGCGACGAACTGGAGACCCTCGCGGAACTGATCGCCATCACAGATTTCGCCGCGGTTTACCTGGCGCTCGCTTCGAGGGCCTGATCTTGCCCGGGACACCCTGACGCGCCCGCCGCCCGAACACGCAGAGAGAACCCCATGGACCGCCTCGACAACACCATCCGCCCCTACGCCTGGGGTTCCCCGACCGCCATCCCGCAGCTCCTCGGCGTCGAACCAACCGGCGAACCGCAGGCGGAGATGTGGATGGGCGCCCACCCCGGCGCCCCCTCGCGCACCGATCGGGGCACGCTCGTCGAGGTCATCGACGCCGACCCCGAGAAGGAACTCGGACCGGCCGCCGTCGCCAGGTTCGGCCCCCGCCTGCCCTTCCTCCTCAAGATCCTCGCCGCCGGCGCCCCGCTCTCCCTCCAGGTCCACCCCGACCTGGAGCAGGCCAAGGAGGGCTACGCGGACGAGGAGCGCCGCGGCATCCCCGTCGACGCCCCGCACCGCAACTACAAGGACGCCAACCACAAGCCCGAACTCATCTGCGCCCTCACCGAGTTCGACGGCCTGTGCGGCTTCCGTCCCCCGCTCGAGGCCGCCGGCCTCCTCGACGACCTCGGCGTCGACTCCCTCAAGCCCTACGTCGACCTGCTGCACGCCCACCCCGAGGACGCCGCCCTGCGCGAGGTCCTCACGGCGATCCTCACCGCCGACCCCGAGGAGATGTCCCGCACGGTCGCCGAGGCCGCGGCCGCCTGCGACCGCCTCGGCGGCGCCTACGCCCCCTACGCCGACATCGCCCACCACTACCCGGGCGACCCCGGCGTCCTCGCCGCGATGCTGCTCAACCGCGTCCGGCTCCAGCCCGGCGAGGCCCTCTACCTCGGCGCCGGCGTCCCGCACGCCTACCTCAACGGCCTCGGCGTCGAGATCATGGCCAACTCCGACAACGTCCTGCGCTGCGGCCTGACCCCCAAGCACGTCGACGTCCCCGAGCTCCTGCGCATCGTCCGCTTCCAGCCCAGCGACCCCGGCGTCCTGCGCCCCGAGGCCTCCCCGGACGGCGAGGAGGTCTACGAGACCCCGATCGACGAGTTCCGCCTCTCCCGCTACGTGCTCCCCGAGGCGGGCACCGCCCACGACCTCACCCGCCCGACCCCGCAGATCCTGCTCTGCACGTCCGGCACCGTCCGTGCCGGCGAGCACGACCTGACCCCCGGCCGGTCCGTCTTCGTCCCCGCCGGCGAAAAGGCCGAAGTGTCCGGAACCGGCACGCTCTTCCGGGCCACCGTCGTCGCCTGACTCTTCCGCCCGACCGTTTCAACGACCCCCGTGCTGGTGACCTGAAGCACCACGACCGCAGCGGGCTGCAACAATGGCCCACCGTCAAGCACGGGCAAAGCCACGGGCGCCGCACCCACGCGGCGCCCTGGGCCCTGGAACGGCGTACGAAGGGACAACGCGAACATATGAGCGCGTCAGGCGGCACCAAGGCGATCGTGGCGGCACTGGCCGCCAACCTCGCGATCGCGGTAGCGAAGTTCGTGGCGTTCATCTTCAGCAACTCGTCGTCGATGCTCGCCGAGTCCGTGCACTCGCTCGCCGACTCCGGCAACCAGGCACTGCTGCTCGTCGGCGGGAAGAAGGCCAAGCGCGAGGCCACCCCGCAGCACCCCTTCGGCTACGGCCGCGAGCGCTACATCTACGCCTTCCTCGTCTCCATCGTCCTCTTCTCGGTCGGCGGCATGTTCGCCCTCTACGAGGGCTACGAGAAGATCAAGCACCCGCACGAGCTGACCCACTGGTACTGGCCGGTCGGCGTCCTGGTCTTCGCGATCATCGCCGAGGCGTTCTCCTTCCGCACCGCCATCAAGGAGTCCAACGTCCTGCGCGGCAAGCGCTCCTGGAAGGAGTTCGTCCGCCACGCCAAGGCCCCCGAACTCCCGGTCGTCCTCCTGGAGGACCTCGGCGCCCTCGTCGGCCTGATCCTCGCCCTCGGCGGCGTCGGCCTGGCCCTGCTCACCGGCGACGCCGTCTGGGACGGCATCGGCACCCTCTGCATCGGCGTCCTGCTCATCCTGATCGCCCTGGTCCTCGCCGCCGAGACCAAGTCACTGCTGCTCGGCGAGTCCGCCGGCGTCGAGGAGACCCAGAAGATCGAGGCCGCCGTCGTCGACGGCGACACCGTCACCCGCATCATCCACATGCGCACCCTCCACCTCGGCCCCGAGGAACTCCTCGTCGCCGCCAAGATCGCCGTCCGCCACGAGGAGACGGCCACCGAGATCGCCACCGCCATCGACGCCGCCGAGGCCCGCATCCGCGAGGCCGTCCCGATCGCCCGCGTGATCTACCTCGAGCCGGACATCTACAGCGAGACCGAGGCCGCCAAGGGCCCCGACCCCGAGGCCTCCCCCGGAGGCCCGGCCCCCGCGGCCCACTGACCTCCCCTGCCGCACCCACGGGGCCCGTCGAACCACTCGCCGGGCCCCGCCGCCTTACCCGAACCCGTCACATGATCGGCTCGATGTGTTCGCGGGCGGACTGGGGTTCGCACCCGCCCCCGGTGTAGCTTGGGACGGAGCCAGACGTCGCTGCTGATGGCGGTCGGGCGGTCCCACCGCGGACCGGCCGAGGGAGAGAGGGCCTCCGACGGACTGCGCTGCGCGTACGCGGGCATGCCTGTGTCCTCCTTCGGGCACCCCTGTGTCCGCCGCCGCGCAGACCAGCCGTACCCACCCTCGACCCAACCCGAGGAGCAGCTCGCAATGACGACTGTCGAGAACCGACAGGACTTCAAGGTCGCCGACCTCTCCCTGGCCGAGTTCGGCCGCAAGGAGATCACCCTCGCCGAGCACGAGATGCCCGGCCTGATGGCGATCCGCAAGGAGTACGCCGAGGCACAGCCCCTCGCCGGCGCCCGCGTCACCGGCTCCCTGCACATGACCGTGCAGACCGCCGTCCTCATCGAGACCCTGGTCGCCCTCGGCGCCCAGGTCCGCTGGGCCTCCTGCAACATCTTCTCCACCCAGGACCACGCCGCCGCGGCCATCGCCGTCGGCCCCAACGGCACGGTGGACAACCCGCAGGGCGTCCCGGTCTTCGCCTGGAAGGGCGAGACCCTGGAGGAGTACTGGTGGTGCACGGAGCAGGCGCTGACCTGGCCGGACAGCCCCACCGGCGGCCCCAACATGATCCTGGACGACGGCGGTGACGCCACCCTCCTCGTCCACAAGGGCGTCGAGTACGAGAAGGACGGCAAGGTCCCCTCGCCCGACACCGCCGAGTCCGACGAGCACCGCGTCATCCTCGAACTGCTGACCCGCACCCTGGGCGAGAACCCCCAGAAGTGGACCCAGCTGTCCTCGGAGATCCGCGGCGTCACCGAGGAGACCACGACCGGCGTCCACCGCCTGTACGAGATGCAGCGCGACGGCACCCTCCTGTTCCCGGCGATCAACGTCAACGACGCCGTCACCAAGTCGAAGTTCGACAACAAGTACGGCTGCCGCCACTCCCTCGTCGACGGCATCAACCGCGCCACCGACGTCCTGATCGGTGGCAAGACCGCGGTCGTCTGCGGCTACGGCGACGTGGGCAAGGGCTGCGCGGAGTCCCTGCGCGGACAGGGCGCCCGCGTGATCGTCACCGAGATCGACCCGATCTGCGCCCTCCAGGCCGCGATGGACGGCTACCAGGTCACGACCCTCGACGAGGTCATCGACAAGGCCGACATCTTCATCACCACGACCGGCAACAAGGACATCATCATGGCCTCGGACATGGCCAAGATGAAGCACCAGGCCATCGTCGGCAACATCGGCCACTTCGACAACGAGATCGACATGGCCGGCCTCGCCAAGATCCCCGGCATCGTCAAGGACGAGGTCAAGCCGCAGGTCCACACCTGGACCTTCCCCGACGGCAAGGTGATCATCGTCCTGTCCGAGGGCCGCCTGCTGAACCTGGGCAACGCCACCGGCCACCCGTCGTTCGTGATGTCCAACTCCTTCGCGGACCAGACCCTGGCCCAGATCGAGCTGTTCACCAAGCCCGACGAGTACCCGACCGGCGTCTACGTGCTGCCCAAGCACCTCGACGAGAAGGTCGCCCGCCTCCACCTCGACGCGCTCGGCGTGAAGCTGACCACGCTCCGCCCCGAGCAGGCCGAGTACATCGGCGTGAAGGTCGAAGGCCCCTACAAGCCGGACCACTACCGCTACTGAGCCGAGCAGCACCGCTGCCGGTAGGTTCGCCGCCGGTCACAGTTCGAGGCAGGCCCCCGCACCCCCGTGCCGGGGGCCTGCCCCGTTCCGACCGGCCGACGACCGGCCGAGCCCGTCAGGACCCAGGACCCCCATGCCCCGCGGCCGTTATTCGCTCCACGATCCGCACGATCACACCCCCCTCGCAGAAGAACACTTCCAGTGCGCCATCGGCCCCTCCGGCTGGCGCTACGTCTCTCAGCTGACCACCCCCTCGGGCGATCACCACGGCTCCGTCGACCTCACCCTCGACGAACTCGGCCGCCCCATCCGCCTCGAACTCCACGCCGCCGCCTGGCAGGTCCGCGGCGCCGCCCTCGACGGCGTCACCTGGGTCCGTACCGACCCCACCGGGACCGACGCCACCGAAGGCAATGTGCGCGCCCACGCCTTCACCGGCACCTCCCCGGCGTTCCTCGTCGCCACCGCCCGTCTCCTGCGCCTCACCCCCTCCGCAGCCGCCACCCGCGTGCGCCTCGTCGCCTTCACGGACCCGGTCCTCGCCCCGCGCACCGTGGACCAGTCGTGGGCTCTGCTGAAAAGAGAAGCACACGCCACTGACAACGGCCCCCTGACCGTGGACGAATACCAGGTCACAGCCCTGGACACGGGCGAACAGCACTCCGTCCACATCGCCGGCGACGTGGTGCTCGCGGCTCCCGGCATCGAACTCGAGGACCTGGAATCACCGCCGTCGGTCTTCACCTGAGCGGCCAGTGACCGCGTCGGCGCCCACTACGCCGGCGGTACGAACCCGCTGCCGGGACGATCGCCCGCCGACACCCCGCCCGACTCGGAGGGCCGACCCTCGGCTGTCGGCCGGGACGCCGCCCGAGGCGGCACGACGGGCGAGACACCGGCAGTGGGATCCACGCCCGACGCCGCAGCTCGTTCCGCGCTTGGAGCAGCAAACGAGGCCGGAGGAGCAGAAGGGGCTGGAGGAGCAGCAGAGAAGGCGGGGGGAGCAGAGGAGTCGGAGGGAGTGGGGGAGTCGGAGGGAGTGGGGGAAGCGAATGCCGCCGAAGGTGCCGCCGAGGCCGGAGCGCCGGGCGTGGCCGAACCGTTCCCGAAGGCCCGCCGCGCCTCCCGCGCCTGCCGCTCCTGCACCACCCCGGCCAGATACGCCGCCGGCGGGATCCCCTGCGGCACCGGAGCCCCCGTACGCTCCGCCAGATCCGACGCCAGCCGCTCCGCCATGGACCAGCCCACCTGCGGGTCCAGCTGCTGCATGCGCGTCAGGTACTGACGAACGGCGAGCCACAACCCGTCGGGCACCGCGGACAGATCGAGCCCCGAGAACCGCCCCGCCAGCCAGGGCGGAGGAGGCGGAACATAACCGGTCCGCGCCACCGGAATCCGCTCCCGAACGACGAGAGTCCCCGCGAAGACATCTCCCAGCCGCCGCCCACGTGCCGATACGAACGAGGCGATACAGGCGACGATCCCGAAGGTCATGAGGATCTCGATCACGCCGATCAAGCCCCGCACCAGCGCATGCCGGAACCGGATCGGCCCCCCGTCGTCCCGCACCACCCGCAGACCGCACGCCATCTTCCCGAGCGACCGCCCGTGACTGAGCGTCTCCACCGCGATCGGCGCGCCCACCAGCACGAGAACGAACGTCGCGATCGACAGCGCCGTCTGCGCCGCCTCGTCCAGCGAGGCCGTGGAGACCACCAACGCGATGGTCACCGCGACATAGACCGCCATGGCCGCCACAAGATCGAGCAGCACGGCCAGCGCCCTGCTGGGCAACCTCGCGGGGCGCAGCTCCAACGCCACAGCCTCGCCCGTCACCAGCTCACTCACGCCCGCCGTCCTTCCCCTGCCCTGCCCCTGACAGGCCCAGTCTGCCAAGCTGAGGGCGCATCGCACCGTAGTACGACAAGCTGATCCACGACGAGCCACCGACGAACAGTCGACGAACAGCCGAGGAGCAGGCACACCGATGGACCTCGACGTCTTCGTCTCCGCCCACCGAGCGGAGTGGGACCGCCTCGAAGCCCTGCTCCGTCGCCAGCGTCGCCTCAGTGGCGCCGAAGCCGACGAACTCGTCACCCTCTATCAGCGTGCCGCCACGCACCTCTCCCTGATCCAGTCCAGCGCCCCCGACCCCCAGCTGACCGGCCGTCTCAGCCAACTGGTGGCACGCGCGCGTAGTGCCGTGACCGGAACCCGCCGCGCCTCCTGGCGCGACGTCACGCGCTTCCTGGCCCATGGTTTCCCCGCGGCCGTCTACAAGTCGCGCCACTGGTGGGTACCCACCGCGCTCCTCTCCACAGCAGTGGCAGCGCTCCTGGGCTGGTGGATCGGCACCCACCCGGAAGTACAGGCCTCCATCGCGGCCCCCAGCGAACTGCGCGAGCTCACGCGTCCCGGTGGCCAGTACGAGACGTACTACTCCAGCCACCCGGCCGCGAGCTTCGCCGCCCAGGTCTGGACGAACAACGCCTGGGCGGCCGCGCTGTGCCTGATCCTGGGTGTCTTCCTGGGGCTCCCGGTGATCTGGATCCTCTTCCAGAACATGCTCAACCTCGGCATCGGCTTCGGCCTGATGTCCTCGGCCGGCCGCCTCGACACCTTCCTGGGCCTGGTCCTCCCGCACGGCCTTCTCGAACTGACCGCTGTCTTCGTGGCCGCGGGCACCGGCCTGCGTCTCGGCTGGACCCTCATCGACCCGGGCCCCCGCACGCGACGCACGGCCCTGGCAGAGGAGGGCCGAGCCGCCATCGGCATGGCCATCGGTCTGGCCTTGGTCCTCTTCGTCTCCGGAGCCATCGAAGGCTTCGTGACCCCCTCCGGCCTTCCCACCTGGGCCCGCATCGCCATCGGAGTCGCCGCCGAACTGGCCTTCCTCGCCTACGTCTGGGTACTGGGCGGCCGTGCGGCCCGCGCGGGAGAGACCGGTGATGTCGAGGCGGCGGAACGCAGCGCGACGGTCCCCACGGCTGCGTGATCCTCCCTACCCCCACCGGATGTGCGACTACGTCCGTTCAGCTGCTAGTCTCCTCTTCGCCTCACAGGAGCCGTTGACACGGCAAGTGCGGGGAGGTAGATTCGAACAGTTGCCTGGAGAGGGGCTCTAGCCCCGGACCGGCGACAGTGAGCATCTGTCTGCTTCTTGAATCGCTGATTCTAACGAAGCCCCCTCCCGATGAATCGGAAATGAGCGGCCGGTCAGTCCGGCCCGAAAGTTCTGATAAAGTCGGAACCGCCGGAAAGGGAAACACGGAAGCGGGAACCTGGAAAGCGCCGAGGAAATCGGATCGAGAAAAGATCTGATAGAGTCGGAAACGCAAGANCGAAGGGAAGCGCCCGGAGGAAAGCCCGAGAGGGTGAGTACAAAGGAAGCGACCGTTCCTTGAGAACTCAACAGCGTGCCAAAAGTCAACGCCAGATATGTTGATACCCCGTCCATCGGACAACCGATGGTCGAGGTTCCTTTGAAAAAACACAGCGAGGACGCTGTGAACGGTCGGGCTTATTCCGCCTGACTGTTCCGCTCTCGTGGTGTTGCACCGGATTACCGGTACACATTCACGGAGAGTTTGATCCTGGCTCAGGACGAACGCTGGCGGCGTGCTTAACACATGCAAGTCGAACGATGAACCACTTCGGTGGGGATTAGTGGCGAACGGGTGAGTAACACGTGGGCAATCTGCCCTGCACTCTGGGACAAGCCCTGGAAACGGGGTCTAATACCGGATATGACCATCTTGGGCATCCTTGATGGTGTAAAGCTCCGGCGGTGCAGGATGAGCCCGCGGCCTATCAGCTTGTTGGTGAGGTAACGGCTCACCAAGGCGAC
>JJOH01000037.1 GCA_000696115.1 Streptomyces olindensis | reverse complement strand
CGGTTTCGCCGAGCCGGCCCAGCCCGCCCAGCCCGCGCAGCGACCCTCGCGCGCCGCCGGTGCGACCGCCGGTGAGAGTGAGCCGTCGGCGCGTCCGGCGCGGCCCGCCGTCGCGCTGTTCCAGGCGCCCGTCTTCACCGAGCCCCAGTTCCAGACCCCGGAGCGGGCCGCCGCCGCTGCCGCCGCCGAGGCGGCCGAGACGGAGGAGCCCGAGGAGATCGCCCAGGCCGAGGACGTCCGCGAGGAGCAGCCGTCCGGGTCGCGTCGCCGTCGCCGCCGCCGGGGTGCCGGCGAGGAGTCCGAGGCCCAGGCCGTCGAGGCTCCCGCCGCCGCGACCGCCCTCGACGAGACGGACGAGGAGGCCGAGGACTCCGCCGAGGACCAGGCCGAGGCCGACGACCAGGAGGAGTCCGAGGGGACCGGCTCGCGCCGCCGCCGTCGCCGGGGCGGCCGCCGCCGTCGGCGTGGCGAGTCCGCCGAGTCCGACGCCGAGGCCGGCGAGACCACGGACGCCGAGTCCGAGCAGGTCGCCGCCGCCCAGGCCGCGCAGGACGCCGAGGACACCGCCGAGCAGACCGAGGAGGACCGGGAGGAGGCCGACGAGGCCGACGAGGCCGACGACCGTGACGAGTCGGCCGGAGGCGGCTCCAGCAGCAGCCGCAGGCGCCGTCGCCGCCGTCGCCGTGCCGGTGACACCGCCGCCGACGCCGAGCCCTCCGACGACGACCCGGAGCGCACGGTCGTCAAGGTCCGCGAGCCCCGCCCGAAGGCCGAACCCTCCGACGAGGTGCAGTCCATCAAGGGCTCGACCCGTCTGGAGGCCAAGAAGCAGCGCCGCCGCGAGGGCCGCGAGCAGGGCCGCCGCCGGGTGCCGATCATCACCGAGGCCGAGTTCCTCGCCCGGCGCGAGGCCGTCGAGCGCGTGATGGTCGTCCGGCAGAACGGCGACCGTACGCAGATCGGCGTCCTGGAGGACGGCGTGCTCGTCGAGCACTACGTCAACAAGGAGCAGTCGACCTCGTACGTCGGCAACGTCTACCTCGGCAAGGTGCAGAACGTGCTGCCGTCGATGGAGGCCGCCTTCATCGACATCGGCAAGGGCCGCAACGCCGTGCTGTACGCCGGTGAGGTCAACTTCGAGGCGCTCGGCATGGCCAACGGGCCGCGCCGCATCGAGTCCGCCCTGAAGTCGGGGCAGTCCGTCCTCGTCCAGGTGACGAAGGACCCCATCGGGCACAAGGGCGCCCGTCTGACCAGCCAGGTCTCCCTGCCGGGCCGCTACCTCGTGTACGTGCCCGAGGGCTCCATGACCGGCATCAGCCGCAAGCTGCCCGACACCGAGCGGGCCCGGCTGAAGACCATCCTCAAGAAGATCGTCCCCGAGGACGCGGGCGTCATCGTGCGCACCGCCGCCGAGGGCGCGAGCGAGGACGAGCTGCGCCGGGACGTCCAGCGGCTGCAGCAGCAGTGGGAGGACATCCAGAAGAAGTCCAAGAACGGCAACGCGCCGACGCTGCTGTACGGCGAGCCGGACATGACCGTCCGGGTCGTGCGCGACATCTTCAACGAGGACTTCTCCAAGGTCGTCGTCAGCGGCGACGACGCCTGGTCGACGATCCACGGGTACGTCTCGCACGTGGCCCCGGACCTCGCCGAGCGGCTGCAGAAGTGGACCAGCGAGGTCGACGTCTTCGCCACGTACCGGATCGACGAGCAGCTCGCCAAGGCCCTGGACCGCAAGGTCTGGCTGCCCAGCGGCGGCTCGCTGGTGATCGACCGGACCGAGGCGATGGTCGTCGTCGACGTCAACACCGGCAAGTTCACCGGCCAGGGCGGCAACCTCGAGGAGACCGTCACCAGGAACAACCTGGAGGCGGCCGAGGAGATCGTGCGCCAGCTGCGGCTGCGCGACCTCGGCGGCATCATCGTCATCGACTTCATCGACATGGTGCTGGAGTCCAACCGGGACCTGGTGCTGCGGCGCCTGCTGGAGTGCCTGGGCCGGGACCGCACGAAGCACCAGGTCGCCGAGGTGACCTCGCTGGGCCTCGTGCAGATGACCCGCAAGCGGGTGGGCCAGGGCCTGCTGGAGTCCTTCTCCGAGACCTGCGTCCACTGCAACGGTCGCGGTGTCATCGTGCACATGGAGCAGCCGACCTCCGTCGGGGGCGGCGGCAAGCGCAAGAAGCGGGCTCGTGCCGGCGCCGCCGAGCAGCCGCACGTCCACGAGGCCGCCGTCGAGACCGCCGAGCAGGAGGCCGAGACCGAGGCCGAGGTCGGCGCCGAGATCGCCGAGCCGATCGCGCTGCCCGAGCCGGCCTTCGAGCCGGACGAGGAGCTGTACAGCAGCGCCGCCGAGGCGGAGGCCGCGGCCACCCGCGGTCGGTCGCGGCGCCGGGCGAGCCGTCGGGCGTCCGCTCCGGCGGGCTCGCCGCGCGGTGAGGCCGCCGAGCAGCGCAAGGACAAGGCCGAGCAGGTCCAGGGCAAGCCTGAGCAGGTCCAGAGCAAGGCCGGCCAGGCCGAGGCCGAGGTTCCGACGGCTCAGGACGTCACGGCCGCGCAGGAGGTCGCCCGCCCGGTGCAGCCGGAGCCGGCCGCCGAGGCGCAGGCCGAGCCGGTGGCCGTGGAGGACCCGGTGGTCGAGGCGGCGCAGGCCGAGCAGCCCGGGCAGCCCGAGCAGGTGGCCGTGGCCGAGGAGGCCGCGCCGAAGGGCCGCACGCGGCGGCGGGCCACCCGCAAGGTGTCCGCTCCGGCCGGCTCGCCGGCGGGGGCCGAGGCGGCCGTGGTGACGGTCGCCGAGACCGCGCCCGCGGTCGCGGAGAGCGCCCCCGCGGCGTCCGAGGCCCCGCAGGCGACCGAGCAGGCCGAGCAGGCCGAGGCGCCCACCGAGAGCGCCGCCCCGGCCCGCCCGCGCCGCCGTGCCGTGCGCAAGTCCACCGCGCCCACCGCGTCCGATGAGGCGGCCGTCGTGGTCGTCCCGTCGGCCGCCGCGGAGGAGCCGGCGCAGGCCGCCGACGCGGGCGAGTCCGGTGAGGCGACCGAGGAGCCGGCCCCGGCCAAGAAGACGGCCCGCAAGACGGCCAAGAAGGCCACGGCGAAGAAGGCCGCCACCAAGAAGACCACGGCGAGCAAGACCGCGGCGAAGAAGACCGCGGCCAAGAAGACGACGGCCAAGAAGGCGGCGAAGACCACCAAGACGGCCGCCAAGAAGACCACGTCCAAGAAGACCGCGGCGGCCGAGCAGACGCTCTCCTCCGTCTCGGCCTCCACCGACGAGGACTGACCCGTACGGCGCCTGTGCGTCCGGAGTGACCGGACGCACAGGCGGGCGGCCCGGCTCGGTTTGACCCTCTTGGCCGCGGCCCCGTAACCTTGACCGTCGGCGTGTCGACTGACGCGTCACATCCCCGTAAACCTCATCCTCCGGGCGCCGGGCGCCCAGGAGAGGCCGCCCGCTGTGTCGGGCGGCTGGCCTGCGGGGGTGCCGTTTCCCGAGCGAGAGAGTGAGTTCCGCGTGTACGCCATCGTGCGCAGCGGTGGTCGCCAGCACAAGGTTGCTGTCGGCGACATCGTTGAGGTTGACAAGATTTCCACTGCCAAGGTTGGCGACACGGTCGAGCTCTCGACCCTGCTCGTTGTCGACGGCGACGCCGTGACCAGCGACCCGTGGGTGCTGGCCGGCATCAAGGTCCAGGCCGAGGTCGTGGACCACCACAAGGGGCAGAAGATCGACATTCTGCGCTACAAGAACAAGACCGGTTACCGCCGTCGCCAGGGCCACCGCCAGCAGTACACGGCGATCAAGGTCACCGAGATCCCCACGGCTGCGAAGTAAGGGACTGAGGAGAAATGGCACACAAGAAGGGCGCATCGTCCACTCGGAACGGTCGCGACTCCAATGCCCAGCGGCTCGGCGTGAAGCGCTTCGGCGGTCAGGTCGTCAACGCTGGTGAGATCCTGGTCCGTCAGCGCGGCACCCACTTCCACCCGGGTGCGGGCGTCGGCCGTGGCGGCGACGACACGCTGTTCGCGCTGCAGGCCGGTTCGGTGCAGTTCGGCACCCACCGTGGCCGCAAGGTCGTGAACATCGTTCCGGTCGCCTGATCGGACACTCTCGCGAGGCGGACCTCACTTCCCGTTGCGGGAAGGCGGGTCCGCCTTTCGCTTGTTGAACAAGTACATCTCGTTGAACAAGTAAATCTCGTACGTACTTCTGGAGGCACCCACCATGACCACCTTCGTGGACCGCGTCGAGCTGCACGTCGCCGCGGGTAACGGAGGCCACGGCTGTGCCTCCGTCCACCGTGAGAAGTTCAAGCCGCTGGGCGGCCCGGACGGCGGCAACGGCGGTCGCGGCGGGGACGTGATCCTCACCGTCGACCAGTCCGTCACCACGCTGCTCGACTACCACCACTCCCCGCACCGCAAGGCCACCAACGGCAAGCCCGGCGAGGGCGGCAACCGTTTCGGCAAGGACGGGCAGGACCTGGTCCTGGCGGTGCCGGACGGCACGGTCGTGCTGGACAAGGCGGGCAACGTCCTCGCGGACCTGGTCGGGCACGGCACGTCCTTCGTGGCCGCGCAGGGCGGCCGGGGCGGCCTCGGCAACGCGGCGCTGGCCTCCGCGCGGCGCAAGGCGCCCGGCTTCGCGCTGCTCGGCGAGCCGGGGGACGTCCGGGACGTCGTCCTGGAGCTGAAGACGGTCGCCGACGTCGCGCTCGTCGGCTACCCGAGCGCCGGCAAGTCGTCCCTGATCTCGGTGCTGAGCGCCGCCAAGCCGAAGATCGCCGACTACCCCTTCACCACGCTCGTGCCCAACCTCGGCGTCGTCACGGCCGGTTCGACGGTCTACACGATCGCCGACGTGCCCGGGCTGATCCCGGGAGCCAGCCAGGGCAAGGGCCTCGGGCTCGAGTTCCTGCGGCACGTGGAGCGGTGCAGCGTGCTCGTGCACGTCCTGGACACCGCCACGCTGGAGTCCGACCGCGACCCGGTCTCCGACCTCGACGTCATCGAGGAGGAGCTGCGGCAGTACGGCGGGCTCGACAACCGTCCGCGGATCGTCGTCCTGAACAAGATCGACGTACCGGACGGCAAGGATCTGGCCGACATGGTGCGCCCCGACCTGGAGGCCCGCGGGTACCGCGTGTTCGAGGTGTCGGCCGTGGCGCACATGGGGCTGAAGGAGCTGTCGTACGCGCTCGCGGAGCTCGTGGCGCAGGCGCGGGCCGCGAAGCCGAAGGAAGAGGCCACGCGGATCGTCATCCGGCCCAAGGCCGTGGACGACACCGGCTTCACCGTGACCCGCGAGGCCGACGGGCTGTTCCGGGTGCGCGGCGAGAAGCCCGAGCGGTGGGTGCGGCAGACCGACTTCAACAACGACGAGGCGGTCGGCTACCTGGCCGACCGGCTCAACCGGCTCGGGGTCGAGGAAGAGCTCGTGAAGGCGGGTGCCCGGGGCGGCGACGGCGTCGCCATCGGCCCCGAGGAGAATGCGGTCGTCTTCGACTGGGAGCCGTCCCTGACGGCCGGGGCGGAGATGCTCGGCCGGCGCGGTGAGGACCACCGGTTCGAAGGGGCGCGGCCGGCCGCGCAGCGCCGCAAGGACCGGCAGGCCGAGCGGGACGAGGCGCAGCGGGAGTTCGACGACTTCGAGCCGTTCTGAGCGTCCCGGGTTAACGGGAAGCAAACGCGCAACGGACTTCGGGGCAACCAAGTCGCCGTGCGGTGAGTCGTACTGGGCGGCGCTGAGCGGATCTTGTTCCGCTTGGCGCGGCAACTGCCCAGCGGATCATCGGAGTTCACGTGCCCCAGTCCATGAGCAAGCGCAGGCTCGGCCGAACGGTCGCGGCGGCCGTCGCCGTCGTCGCGGCCGTCACCACCCCGGTGGTCGCGCACGCCGAGCCCGCCGCCGCGTCCACCGCGGCGAAGCTCCACGACGACTTCAACGGCGACGGCCACCCCGACCTCGCGGTGGCCGCCCCGAGCGCGACCGTCGGCGGCAAGGCGGGAGCCGGTTACGTCGCCATCGTCTACGGCTCCGCGAACGGGCTGAACGTCACCACGCGGCAGGTCCTCAGCCAGAGCACGGCCGGTGTGCCCGGCAGCCCCGAGGCCGACGACGCCTTCGGCAGCGCGCTCACCACCGCCGATCTCGACCGCGACGGGTACGCGGACCTGGTCGTCGGCGTGGGCCGGGAGGACACCGCCGACGGCGGCGCCGAGTCCGGGCTCGTCGAGGTCCTGTGGGGCGGCCCGAAGGGCTTGTCCGGCGGTGCCGTCCTGGCCACCGGGAAGGCCTACGACGGGCTCGGCGCCCAGGGGCGGCTGACCGTCGGCGATGTGAACGGCGACGGTGCCGAGGACCTTGTGACCGTGGAGAACCAGTTCAACCTGCGCGTGCTGAACGGCCCGTTCTCCCGCGACGGTTCCTCGGACGCCGGCGAGCAGATCGTGCGGGACGAGTTCGACAGCCGCGTCCTCGACCTGGCCGCCGGTGACATCAACGGCGACGGGATCACCGACGTCGCCGCCACCGAGAACGACGGCGACGAGTACGACGCCCGCCGGGTCGTGTACTGGCCGGGCGGCAGGCAGGGGCTCTCCCCGTACACCACCGTGCGGGGCGACGACGGCTATCGGCTCCAGGGCGGCGAGAACCTCGACATCGGGGACATCGACCGGGACGGCTACGACGACATCGTGGTCGGCCGGGCCGTCGACGGGTACGACAGCGACCTCGACACCCCCGCGGCCAAGGGCGGGCGGATCACCTGGATACCGGGCGGCGCGGACGGGGCCGACGGCACCAGGGCCAGGTACCTCAACCAGGACAGCCCCGGCGTGCCCGGCTCCGCCGAGCGCGGCGACGGCTTCGGGACGGACGTCCAGGTCGCCGACGTCACCGGCGACGGCCACCCGGACGTGGTGACCGGCCTGCCCGGCGAGGACCTGGGCACCGTGTCCGGCGCGGGCGCGGTCGTCGTCCTGCGCGGCACCGCGGACGGGCTCACCGGCAGTGGGGCCCAGGTGGTCACGCAGAACACGCCCAACGTGCCGGGCGCCGCCGAGACGGCCGACGCGTTCGGCAAGGCCGTGCACCTCGCGGACGCGAACGGCGACGGCCTGGCCGACCTGGCCGCCGGCGCGCCGGGGGAGAACGGCAACGCCGGGTCCGTCTGGTACTTCAGGTCCGGCCCCACGACCGTCGTGAGCCCCAACGGCACCACGGCCTTCGGCAACACGCTCCTCGGTACGACCGCCTCAGGTGCCCGGCTGGGCACCGGTTTCGCTTACTGATCACCCGTCAGACCCGCCCCGGTAAAGGCTTGTTCCAGCGCTGGCGGCGGGTCTCCTTTTGTCTGCCTAGTTGTCATGTACGTGAACCCCGGCGTTCAGCGGGCGGACCGCCCGCGAGCGTGAAGCTTCCCAGTGTCCAAGTGGCCAGCGAGGTAAGGGAGTCAGCCGATGACCGGAGCAGTATCCCCCGACCGACGCCGCTTTCTGACCGCCGGTGCCGCGGTGCTCGGCGCCGCGGCCTCCGCCCAGCTGTGGGTTCCGGCCGCCGCCCACGCGGCCGAGACGCCGCTGCCCGACGGGGTGTTCAGCCTCGGCGTCGCCTCCGGGGACCCGCTGCCGGACGGCGTCGTGCTGTGGACCCGGCTCGCCCCGGACCCGCTGAACGGCGGCGGTATGCCCGACCGCGTGGTGCCGGTGGAGTGGCAGGTCGCGGAGGACTCCCGGTTCAGAAAGCTCGTCCGCCGGGGCACCGCCCAGGCCCGGCCCGAGTACGGGCACAGCGTTCACGTGGACGTACGCGGACTGCGCGCGGACCGTACCTACTGGTACCGCTTCCGCACCAGTGGACAGCTCTCGCCCACCGGCCGCACCCGCACCGCGCCCCACCCCTACAGCTCCGGTGGCTCCCTGCGCATGGCGCTGGCCTCCTGCCAGAACTGGCAGCACGGCTATTTCACGCCGTACGCCGACATGCTGGACCAGGACCCGGACGTCGTGGTCTTCGTCGGCGACTACATCTACGAGTCCACGCCCTCGGCGACGGCCCTGCGGCGGCACGAGGGCACCGGTGAGCCGTTCAGCCTCGTCCAGTACCGCAACCGGTACGCCCAGTACCGCACCGACCCGGACCTCGCGGCGATGCACGCGAACGCGCCGTTCGTGGTGACGTTCGACGACCACGAGGTGGACAACGACTTCGCCGGCGAGATCCCGCAGGACCCCGACAAGCAGCCGCACGACGCGTTCGTGGCCCGCCTGACCGCGGCCTACCAGGCGTTCTACGAGCACATGCCGGTGCGCGCCACCGCCGTCCCGAACGGCCCCCACATCCGGATGTACCGCCGCCTGGAGTTCGGCCGCCTGGCCCGTCTCAACGTCCTGGACACCCGCCAGTACCGCAGCGACCAGGCGACCAGCCAGGAAGGCGCCCAGGACCCGTCGCTGACCATGCTCGGCGCGCGGCAGAAGCAGTGGCTGCTGAACGGGCTCCAGGACTCGCCCGCCCGCTGGAACCTCATCGCCTCCCAGATCATGATGGCCGAGACGGACCTCAAGGTCGGCGAGGGCAAGCTCTGGTTCTACGACGCCTGGGACGGCTACCAGGCGGAACGCAACCGGTTCATGGAGGAGTTCAAGCAGGTCCGCAACCCGGTGGTGCTCTCCGGCGACCGGCACCTGACGATGATCAGCGACCTCAAGGAGGACTACGCCGACCCGGACTCCGCGGTCGTCGGCGCCGAGTTCGTCGGCACCTCCATCTCCAGCAACGGCGACCAGGACCAGGCGGCCTTCCGCAGGGAGTGGGACCCGCGGCGGCCCGACAACCCGCACTGGAAGCTGCTCGACGCGCACCGCGGCTACCACCTCTTCGACATCCGCCGGGCCGGGATCGACGCGCAGGTGAGGGTGGTCGACACGGTGCGGCAGCCGACGGCGACGCCGAGCACCCTGGCCCGCCTGCGGGTCGAGGCGGGCCGTCCGGGCGTCGAGGTCGTCTGACCCGGCCCACGACCCACCGGTGAGCCCGGGACTCCTCGGAGTCCCGGGCTCTTCGCCGTGCGCGACGGGCGAGCCGTGTGAGAAGTCCGACCCGCTCCTGAGGCGTATTGCTCTCGCCGAGACCGAATTGCTGCGGAATCTTGACCGGGAATTCCGCGGCAATGAGCCGCGGGGCGCGCCCTATTCGCGATCGGGTTCATGAAGAACGCGTGCAGTCCCCCGTCCCGGGGCGTGAAGATCCGCACACCGGGGCCTGGTCCGTGCCGCCTCCGGCGCCGGGCGCGGTGCGCGGGAGGCCGTCAAAGCGCGTACCGTGCACCGGACGTCGTCCAAGGAACTCGCGAAGGTCCTGGGTCACCGCTGCCGCAGGCGACTCCGACGCCGCTGCGCTCCTGTGGAGTTACTCACAGCGCATTTCGCGCACGTCCACGGAACCGTCTCACCAATCACCAGGAGTGAGAGGTGAATGGCAGGTTGCGCGCACATATGCGGCGGAGGTCGCTCACCTTGCACTGCGGTAACCACAAGTGGGACCATTTCCAAGTTCCCTGTCGCCCCAAGGTAGGTCACCTGTGTCCCAGCACATAGCCAAGCCCCGTACCACCGCAGTGATCCTGGCCGGTGGCACCGGTCAGCGGGTGGGTCTGTCGATCCCCAAGCAGCTGCTGAAGATCGCCGGCAAGGCAGTCATCGAGCACACGCTGACCACCTTCGAGAACGCCGACTCGATCGACGACGTCATCGTGCTGATGGCGCCGGGCTACGTGCCCGATGTCGAGAAGATTGTCGCGAAGGCCGGATTCAAGAAGGTCTCGAAGATCATCGAGGGCGGCTCCACGCGGAACGAGACCACCGAGCGCGCCATCTCCGCCCTGGGCGAGGGCCTGGCCGAGGGCGAGGACGTCAACGTCCTCTTCCACGACGCCGTGCGCCCCCTGCTGTCGCAGCGCGTCATCGACGACTGCGTCGCGGCGCTGGAGCGCTACCAGGCGGTCGACGTCGCCATCCCGTCCGCGGACACCATCATCGTCACGCGCACGCACGGCGAGGACGGCGAGTTCATCACCGAGATCCCGGACCGCTCCCGGCTGCGCCGCGGCCAGACCCCGCAGGCCTTCAAGCTGTCCACGATCAAGCGGGCCTACGAGGTCGCGTCCGGCGACCCCAACTTCCAGGCCACCGACGACTGCTCCGTGGTGCTCAAGTACCTGCCCGACGTGCCGATCCACGTCGTCGCGGGTGACGAGTACAACATGAAGGTCACCCAGCCCGTCGACGTCTTCATCGCCGACAAGCTCTTCCAGCTGGCCTCCACGGCCGCGCCCGAGCAGGTCTCGGAGGAGGCCTACCGTGAGCTGCTGACCGGCAAGACGGTCGTCGTCTTCGGCGGCTCCTACGGCATCGGCAAGGACATCGCCGAGCTCGCCGAGTCCTACGGCGCCACGGTCTACGCCTTGGGCCGCTCCACCACCGGCACCCACGTGGAGAACCCGGAGGAGGTCGACGACGCGCTGTCCAAGGCGTACGCCGAGACCGGCCGGATCGACTACGTGGTGAACACCGCCGGCGTGCTGCGCATCGGCAAGCTCGCCGAGACCGACAACGCCACCATCGAGGAGGCGCTGAAGGTCAACTACCTGGCCCCGGTGCAGATCGCCCGTTCGTCGTACAAGTACCTGTCCGAGACCAAGGGCCAGCTGCTCCTCTACACCTCCAGCAGCTACACCCGCGGCCGCGCCGAGTACAGCCTGTACTCCTCGACCAAGGCCGCGATGGTGAACCTCACCCAGGCCCTGTCCGACGAGTGGGCCGGTGACGGCGTCCGCGTCAACTGCATCAACCCCGAGCGCACGGCCACCCCGATGCGCACCAAGGCTTTCGGCCAGGAGCCGGCGGGCTCCCTGCTGTCCTCCGAGGCCGTGGCCCGCACCTCGCTCGACGTGCTGCTGTCCGAGCTGACCGGACACGTCATCGACGTCCGCCAGCAGGACCCGACCGCCGGTGCGGCCCGCGCCTCCGGCTTCGAGCAGGCGCTGGCCTCGGTGCTGGACCGGCAGGACGGCGTGTAATAATTGACGCCAAATAGACTTCAGTAATTCAGGCCTCTGCGCCCTCCTGTTAACGGGGTTCGTCAACAGGAGTGTTCGCAGGGGCCTGAATCCATACAGTCTCGCGAATATTCACAGACCAGCCGCATTTCAGAACAAGACCGGCACACCCCTCCCAAGAGCAGGTTTCTCCGTGATATCCACCGCTATTCGCGTCGCCCGGGTGGGCAGCGCGGCCGAGCTGGCCGCGGCGGTCCTCATGGTGGCGGGCTTCCCCGCTCTCATGCTGGCCGCGCTCGTCCCGAGCGTCCCCGCCTTCGCGGCAGCGGCCGCCGTGACGTACCTGGCGGACCACTATCTGCACCGCAAGGGCAGCTACCTGATCAACCGCCTCGGCAAGGTCCGGGCGGGCCTGTCGATCCGCTTCCTGATCCGGCAGCTGCTGCTCGTGCTGCTGCTGGCCCGGCTGTCCCTCGCGGACAACCTGATCTACTACGGGGCGATCGCCTGCTTCATCGCCTTCTATGGTCTGCAGGCCCCGCACGGCGCGCTGGTCCAGCTGATCCGCAACCGCCGCCGCATGCCGGTCGCCACGCGCAACATCGACCTGAAGTCCCGGATCCGGATCCCGGACGCCCCGCCGCGCGGGCTGCTGCACCGCTCCGCCGAGAAGATGCTGCACCTCGACCTCGCGGCGGTCGTCGGCATCCTGGTCGCCGCACAGGTCGAGTCGGCCCTGATCGGCTTCGTCGGCATCGGTATCACGGTCGCCCTCGGCACCCTGTACGTCCTGGCGCTCGTGCCGTACGTGCGCGGCCGGAAGATCCCGCCGAAGGCCGAGCGCGTGCTGGCCGCCGTCGACGACTGGCTGGGCGAGTACAAGCCGGAGACCGTCCTGTACTTCTCCGGTTCGAAGGACTCCGCCTACCAGGTCAACATGTGGCTGGACACCATGGAGAACCTGGACTCCAAGCCGCTGATCATCCTGCGTGAGCGGGTCATCCTGAACAACCTGGCGCCCACCACGGTCCCCGTCATCTGCGTGCCCGGAGGGGTGCACCTGATGAACCTGGACCTGTCCACGGTGCGCGTCGCGCTCTACGCGGCCAACGTCGGCAAGAACATCCACCTGCTGCGCGTGCCCACCATGAAGCACGTCTTCATCGGCCACGGCGACAGCGACAAGCTGGCCAGCGTCAACCCGTTCAGCAAGGTCTACGACGAGGTGTGGACCGCCGGCCGCGCGGGCCGCGACCGCTACGCCATCGCCGACGTCGGTGTCCGGGACGACGACATCGTCGAGGTCGGCCGCCCGCAGCTCGCCCCGATCCAGACCTGGCAGGGTGTCCCGGACGGCCGCATCCCCACGGTCCTGTATGCCCCCACCTGGGAGGGCTGGGACGGCAACCCGGGCAACACCTCGATCGTGCTCGCCGGGGAGAACATCGTGAACCGGCTGGTCACGGCCGACCCACCGGTCCGGGTGCTGTACAAGCCGCACCCGTTCACCGGCACCGTCAGCAAGGAGGCCAAGGCCGCCCACCAGCGCATCACCGCCCTGGTCCGGAAGGCCGCCGCCGAGCGTGCCGCCGACTCGCGCTTCGCCGCCGACAGCGCAGCTCAGGCGCAGGCCAAGGCCGAGCTGGCCCGGATCGAGGCGCGCATCGCCGAGCTGGTCGGCACCGGCGGCGACAAGGGCCGCGACGAGGCCGAGGCCACCCGTGACGGGCTGGTCGACGCCGCCCGGCACGAGGAGGTCGCCCGGCTGCGCGCCGAGTGGAACGACGCCTACTGGCGTTCCTTCCCCACCTGGGAGCACCGCGTCATCACCGGCGCCGAGCCGCGGCTGTACGACTGCTTCAATGTCTCCGACGCGATGGTCTCGGACATCTCCAGCGTGGTCTCCGACTTCATCGCGAGCGGCAAGCCGTACGCGGTCACGGACTCCGCGGAGGTGGGCGCCGAGGAGTTCAAGCGGAACAACACGGCGGTGCGTGCCGCGGTGATCCTCTCCAACAGCGCGTCCGAGCTGGGCGAGCTGCTCGACGCGGTCCGGGACCCGGCCGCCGATCCGCTGGCCGAGGACCGCAAGGAGCTCAAGCAGTACCTGCTGGGGCCGGACGAGCCGACCTCCATCGACCAGTTCAACACCGCGGTCGCGAACCTCGCCATCAAGGCCGAGACGCGCAACGTCGGCCAGGAGTCAAGGGTCTCGGCCGCCGCCGAGGGCGAGCTGGCGAACGCCGTACCCGGGCAGCGGGTGTCCGCGGCCGGTGAGACGGACGGTGTCGGCACGGCCTGAACTGCCGCCGCCCGCTGAGGGGTTCGGCCCCCGAGGAGTCTTCCTCGGGGGCCGAACCCTTTCGCTTTCCCGATTCCTGTGGGTTCACCGTGTGAGGTGTCTCACTAACACGTGTGTTTGAGGCAACCGCTTGCCTCGATCACTCGTCTACCAAGTAGCGAATGAGGCGATACGGGGGGAATATCCCATTGACTAGGGGGAAACGTGACCGTTGCGCAGCCTGATGTGAGTGTGATCATCGGGGCGTACGAAGCGATGCCGTACCTGATCGAGTGCCTCGCGTCCGTCGAGGCACAGACCCTCGATCCGGAGCGCATCGAGGTCATCGCGGTGGACGACGGATCGACGGACGGCACGGGGGAGTACCTGGAGGAGTTCGCCGAGCGCGCTCCCATGCACGTCCTGGTGGTCCGGCAGCAGAACTCCGGCGGCCCCAGCGGCCCGCGCAACGTCGGCCTCGGCAAGGCGAGCGGACGTTACGTCTTCTTCCTCGACGCCGACGACCGGCTGGGCCCCGAGGCCCTGGAGCGGATGGTCGCCATGGCCGACCGCGCCGGCACGGACGTCGTCCTCGGCAAGGTCGAGGGCGTCAACCGCTCCGCGCCGAAGTCCATGTGGGGGAAGACGGTGGAGCGGACGGACGTCTTCTCCTCCAACATCAAGTTCACGCTCAGCGCGCAGAAGCTGTTCCGCCGTGAGCTGCTGGAGCGGCACGGCATGCGGTTCGACGAGTCGCTGTTCACCGGCGAGGACGCGCTGTTCACCATGGAGGCGTACCTGCGGGCGGACGGCGTCTCCGTGGTCGCCGACCACACCTGCTACTACCTGGTGGGCCGTGACGACGGCAAGCACGTGACCAAGAGCGGCAGTTACACACTGCGCTTCGACTCCGCGCGCGCCCTGATGAACCTCATCGCCGAGCACCTCCCGGCGGGCGGCCGGCGCGACCAGCTGATGATCCGGCCCTTCCTCGTCACCCTGCTGCCGCAGTTCGGGCCCAAGTACCTCACGGACAGCGAGGAGATCCGCCGGCACAAGTTCGAGCTGGCCAAGCCGCTGATGGACGCCTACTGGACGGAGGGCGTCGCCCAGCGCCTGAAGGTCCACGAGCGGCTGCGCCTGCACCTGGTCGCCGAGCAGCGCCCCGAACTGCTGCTGGACGTCGTGAAGTTCGTGAAGGCCAAGAAGCAGGCGGCGGCCCTCCTGGAGAGGAAGGGCCGCCGGGTCTACCTGGTCTACCCGCACTTCCGCGACCGGGCCGCGGGCATCCCCGACTCGGTGTACCTCGCCGAACCGCGCGAGGCCCGCGCCTTCCCGGGCTACCGCGAGGGCGGCGTGGACACGTTCATGCGGCGTGCGGTGCGCAAGGCGCGCCGGGTACTGCACTCACGCGAGGTGCGGCCGGCGGCGTGACCGTGGGCGGCGCCGGCGCCGGGCCTGCGTGGGCGACGTGCGGCCGGTGACCGCAGGCAGGCGCCGACGCCACGCCGACAGCGGTGCGGGGCCACCGGATTCCTCCAGTGGCCCCGCGGTTCGTCCCGTCGTCCTGTCCGTCAGCGCGGTGCGGCCGGGACCGCCGCCTCCGTGCGCTGGCCGGGCAGTTCCGCGGCCAGGCGCTCCGCCACCCGGGCCCGGTGGTCCCGGGCCTTCGCGCACAGCGCCCGTACGGCCTCGCCGAACCGCTCCTGCGACGACGGCTCGGCCGGCCCCAGCAGGCGCAGCTTCAACTCGGCCCGCGCCTCGGCCAGTCCGTCCTTCTCCGGGTGCCGGACGGCCTCCAGCAGCTCGGGCACCCCGGCCGCGTCCGGCGTGAGCACCGTCGCCGCCGCCACCGTCGGGAACGCCGCACGGAAGGCGTCCTCGGGCAGCCCGCTGGTGTTGGCGACCGCGTACGGCTTCCCGCTCGCCAGGAAGTCGCTGATCACGCTCGACACATCGCTGATCAGCAGGTCGGACACGTTGAAGCAGGAGTACAGCGCGGGCCGCGCGTCCGTGACCACCTGGTGCTCACCCTCCGGCAGCGAGGCCCAGTACGCCTCCTCCCACGCCGCCGTCGCCCGCGCCACCGCCTCCGCGCGGCCCGGCTCCGGCGCCGACTGCACCAGCATCCGCTCCACGGTGTCGGCCCCCGCCCGGAAGACCGACGTGGTGAGTCGGTCCAGCTCGGCGGCGCAGGCGGCCAGGTCCGCACCGGCCGGGGGACGCGCTTCGCCCCGCTCCCGGTTGGCCGCCCGGATCAGCTCCCGGATGCGCAGATCGGCGGCGCCCGCGCGCGGGTCCACCGACCCCGTCAGCGGATGCGGCTTGTACAGCAGCCGCACGCCCGGGTCGGCGAGCAGCGCCCGCACGAGGTTCTCGCCGGCCTCCACGACCGAGGTGTTGCCGGGGTTGCCGTCCCAGCCCTCCCAGGTCGGCGCGTACAGGACCGTCGTCCACGTCCCCGTCGGCGGGCCCGCGTAGGGCGTCACGCCGTCCAGCTGCGGGCGGCCCGTCTCCACCACGTCCTTGTCCTCGACGCCGACCTCGGCCAGCGCGTACCGCTCGCGGGCCGCCGGGCCGGCCACCCACACCTCGTCGTACGCCTTCGCGTACGGGTTGCACGAGGACAGCTTGTCGCTCTCGCCGTGGTTGACGAAGGTGTGCTTGATCGTGGGGATGCGCAGCACCTGCGAGGTCTTGCCGGAGTTCGACGGGTGGATGAGGACCTGGAGCGTGGAGTGCTCCAGCCGCATCAGCGTGGACACCTTCGGCAGGCACACGATCGGGATGTCCGTCGCGGCGATCTTCTGCACCATGAACCGCTCGCGCAGCACGATGACCGGTCTGCCGTCCAGCTTCGCGAGCGGCTCCAGCCACATGTTCGCCTGGTAGGCCGAGGAGGCGCCGCCGGAGAAGTACAGGCCGACGGTCGGCCGGTACGCGGCCAGCCACCCGTCGAACCACTCGAGCACCTCTTGCTCGCCGGCCGGGCGGCGTCCCGGCAGCAGCCGGAGCAGCAGCGCGCCGAGGCCGGTGAGCGCGAGGGCGAGGGAGAGCGCGACGCCCGCCGCCGCGTACACCGGCCGGTCGCCCGGCACGGACGCCAGCAGCCCGGCCGTCGCCGGCAGGCCGAACACCAGCAGCCGGTGGCCGGGGCGGCGCAGCAGCACGGACGGCGCCGGGGACAGCCGCAGCACCGAGGCGTCGATGTTCCGGGTCACCACCGGCAGGGTGCGGGTGCGGCGCACCAGCACGGAGACCGCCTGGATCGCGCAGTGCAGCACGTAGAACGCGAGCAGCCCGGCGACCAGCGGTGCGTACACCGTCTCCCGGTCCTGCTCGCCGAGCCGCAGCAGGGCCACGACCAGCAGCAGGTCCCGCAGGACGTGCCGCACGGTGATGTCCGCGTGCGACTTGGCGAACAGCGACAGCACCCCGCGCTGCCACCGGTACAGGGCGCCCTCGGTAGCCAGGGAGACGGCTGTCGCGGCGAGCAGCAGCGGGACGTGGGGCAGCAGCGCCGCGACCGCCTGGGCGGCGAACGCGGCGGCCAGGACGAAGGCGACCAGCCCCTTCAACAGGGCCGGTGGGCGGGGGAGGGGTACGGGCACTGCGGTCTCCAGGAGCGTCGGGGCGGCCCAGGTCGGCCGTCCGGGTTAACGCGCGGCGACCTCCTGACGACACGCGCGTGTCCGGGGAGCGGGGGAGGGCGGGGGCCGGTGCGTGCGGGGGGTCGCCCGGCGCACGGAGCGTGGGGGTGTGACGGCCCGCGTCCCTCACCGCGAGGGCGTGGCCGTCGTCCCGTGACGCGGGCCGTACCGTCCGTAGCGTGGACCGGGGCCGCGTCCCCTCCGGCCGTCCCGTAGATTGCCTGGTGAGCGACCGCATCGGAGTGAGGGGACGGACGGCGACGTGGCAGGGGCAAGGCAGGCCGTGGGCGAGGCCCGCAGGATCGTCGTCAAGGTCGGGTCCTCCTCGCTGACCACCGCCTCCGGCGGCCTGGACGCGGACCGCGTGGACGCGCTGGTCGACGTGCTCGCCAAGGTCCGCAGCGGAGGCGAGCGCGAGATCGTCCTGGTCTCCTCGGGCGCCATCGCCGCCGGGCTGGCCCCGCTGGGCCTGCGCCGCCGCCCCAAGGACCTGGCCCGGCAGCAGGCCGCCGCCAGCGTCGGCCAGGGCCTGCTGGTCGCCCGCTACACCGCCTCCTTCGCCCGCTACGGCGTCCGCGTCGGCCAGGTGCTCCTGACCTCCGACGACATGAGCCGCCGCGCCCACCACCGCAACGCCTCGCGCACCCTCGACAAGCTGCTGGCGATGGGGGCCTTCCCGATCGTCAACGAGAATGACACCGTCGCCACGGACGAGATCCGCTTCGGCGACAACGACCGCCTCGCCGCCCTGGTCGCCCACCTCGTCCACGCCGACCTGCTGGTCCTGCTGTCCGACGTGGACGGCGTCTACGACGGGGACCCCGCGAAGCCCGGCACCTCCCGCATCGCCGAGGTGCGCGACCCCTCCGACCTCGCGGAGGTCGAGATCGGCAGCGCGGGCAAGGCCGGCGTCGGCACCGGCGGCATGGTCACCAAGGTCGAGGCCGCCCGGATCGCCGCGGCCGCCGGCGTCCCCGTCGTCCTCACCAGCGCGATCCACGCGGCCGACGCCCTGACCGGCCAGGACACCGGCACCTACTTCCACCCCACCGGCAAGCGCTCCGCCGACCGGCTGCTGTGGCTCCAGCACGCCTCCACCCCGCAGGGCGCGCTCACCCTGGACGACGGCGCCGTGCAGGCCGTCGTGGACCGCCGCAAGTCGCTGCTGCCGGCCGGGATCGCCGCCGTCGAGGGCGAGTTCAGCGCCGGTGACCCCGTCGAGCTGCGCGACGCCGCAGGGCACGCGGTGGCCCGCGGTCTGGTCAACTTCGACGCCAAGGAGATCCCCCGGCTGATCGGCCGCTCGACCCGGGAACTGGCGCGCGAACTCGGACCCGCGTACGAACGTGAGGTCGTACACAGGGACGACCTGGTGGTCCTGCACCCGTAATGTGTCGAAACGTCCGTCCCCGGTGGTGGACGTTCCGCAAAACCGCCACGCGATCCCTTGCGGCCTGCTCAACTTTGTCCCAGGGAACTGTTCCGCAGCAGCGCCACGAGCGGCGCCACTGAGCGAAGGAGGCCGTCGTGAGACGAGTGCGCCCTGGGACGCCGGCGTCCCGTGGTGGTACCGGCTCTCGCGCGGCCGGTGACGAGCGAGCCCTGACCAGTGTGGCGGCCGGGGACCGGTTCGAGGGCGAGGAACCCGCGGACACCCCCCGCCTGTGGCATGTCACCCTCAGCGTCTCCGGCAAGGAGGCCCCGCTCCCCGAGGTCCGGCGCGCCCTGGAGCAGCTCGCCCACGACCACCCCTTCCTCCTGACCAGCCGGTACGCCGTCGACCACGCGGAGATCCGCTACTGGGAGGAGGCCCGCGACCTGCACGACGCGGCCGCCGTCGCCCTGCGCCTGTGGGGCGAGCACCGGCAGACCGCCGGGCTGCCGCCCTGGGAGATCGTCGGCCTGGAGGTCATCGACCGCGCGACCTACCACCAGCGCATCGCCGAGGGATACGGGCCGCCGCCGGCGTCACCGGTCGGCGTGCATCCGTTTTGAACCGGTCCGGCCGGTCCCGGGAAGTGTTTCGGCAAGCGTCTCGGTAAGTGTCTCGGGGTGTGGAACACGCCGTGAACGGACCCGCTCCGCGCACTACCCTTCCCTCATGACCACGCTCTCTCCGTACGACTCGATGTCCCCGGTCACCGAGGCCGCCTACCGCGCCAAGGCCGCCGCCGCGAGCCTCGCGCCACTGCCGCGGGCCGAGAAGGACGACGCGCTGCTCGCCATCGCGGACGCGCTGGAGGTCCGTACGAGCGAGATCGTCGAGGCCAACGCCAAGGACGTCACCAAGGCCCGAGAGGCCGGCATCAGCGAGGGCATGATCGACCGGCTCACGCTCACCCCGGAGCGGGTCCGCGCCATCGCCTCCGACGTGCGCGACGTCGCCGCCCTGCCCGACCCGGTCGGCGAGGTCGTCCGCGGCTCCACGCTGCCCAACGGCATCGACCTGCGCCAGGTCCGGGTGCCGCTCGGCGTCGTCGGGATCATCTACGAGGGCCGGCCGAACGTCACCGTCGACGCCGCCGCCCTCTGCCTGAAGTCCGGCAACGCGGTCCTGCTGCGCGGCTCCTCCTCGGCCTACCAGTCCAACACGGCCCTCGTGCGCGTCCTGCGCGACGCCGTGGGCGGCGCCGGGCTGCCCGCCGACGCCATCCAGCTCGTCCCCGGCGAGAGCCGCGACAGCGTGCGCGAGCTGATGCGCGCCCGCGGCCTGGTCGACGTCCTCATCCCGCGCGGCGGCGCCTCCCTGATCAACACGGTCGTCCAGGAGTCCGTCGTCCCGGTCATCGAGACCGGCACCGGCAACTGCCACGTCTACGTCGACGCCCAGGCCGACCTCGACATGGCCGTCGAGATCCTGATCAACTCCAAGGCCCAGCGGGTCGGCGTCTGCAACGCCGCCGAGACCCTCCTGGTCCACCAGGACATCGCCGCCGAGTTCCTCCCCCGCGCCCTGGACGCCCTCGCGGAGGCCGGGGTCACCGTCCACGCCGACGAGCGCGTGCAGGCCTACGCCAAGGACTCCAAGGCCACCGTCGTCGAGGCGACCGCCGAGGACTGGGAGACGGAGTACCTGTCGTACGACATCGCCGCGGCCGTGGTCGACTCCCTGGACAAGGCCGTCGAGCACATCCGGCTGTGGACCTCCGGCCACACCGAGGCCATCGTGACGACCTCCCAGCAGGCGGCCCGCCGCTTCACCCAGTTGGTCGACTCGACCACGGTCGCCGTCAACGCCTCCACCCGCTTCACCGACGGCGGCCAGTTCGGCTTCGGCGCCGAGATCGGCATCTCCACGCAGAAGCTGCACGCCCGCGGCCCGATGGGCCTCCCGGAGCTGACCAGCACGAAGTACATCGTGACCGGGGACGGCCACGTCCGCCGCTGAGCCACGTCAGGCGCCGGCACGCGGAGGTATGCCGAGCGGCGCATATGCGTGCGGCAGGCGCGGGCCGCCCGGGCGCGCGCCGTCGCCGACCCCGTGGAAGCCGTCTCAACCGGCGGATGAATTTGCATACCGTCTGCCCAAATTGATCCCCCAGGTCTACTCTGGATCCGTGCCGGAGGACGTGGGGGGCACGCCGTTTTCCGACGGCTGGGAGCCCGACGACGACCACGACCGCGGGGTGTCGGACGAAGAGTTCGCCTCCGTGGTCTTCGACGAGGCCTTCGTACGCGCGGCCGTGGTGCACGAGCCGACCGCCGTGGAGCGCCTCCTGGCCGCGGCACAGGCGAGAGCCGAGGCCTCCGAGGCGGAGGCCCGCCGCGCCCGCACCAGAGGCGAGCGGTACGACGACGGGTACGGCCCGGACGGCCACCGCGATTTCGGCCATGATCCCGACCTCGACGAGTTCGACGACTCCGACATCCTCGAGGACCACTACGGGGGCACGGGGCCGTACTCCAAACGGGTCCGCTGGCACCGGCCCGTCGCCTGGCTGCTCGCCCTCGTCATGGGCATCGGCATGGTCGCCCTGGCCTTCACGGCGGTCTACCGGGGCGCGTCCTCCAACCGCGAGGAACCCGCCCCGCCGCCCGCCTCGACCGGGGTGGAGCAGGGCAGCGGGGCCACGCCCTCCGCGTCCGCCGACTACTCCCAGCCGGCCGTCTCGGTGATCCCCCGCAACCCCTGACCGGAACCCGCCCGTGTTGGTGAGAACCTGTCAGAACTTGTGGCGCAGCCCGGCGTTTACCCGGGCTTCCGGCGACCTACCCTGAAGATATGGGCGGGCCTGGAGACCCACCTGAGGGGACACCCGAGGGCGCTCCCGGAGGTGGAGAGGACGAGTACCGATCCGTCGTCTTCGACGAGTCGTTCGTCCGTGCTGCCCGCCTCCAGGAGTTCTCCGCGCAGGAGCGGATGGCCGACCACGCGCCCGCCGTGCGCCGCCGCCCGCCCCTGCGCCGGGGGCTGTCCCGGCAGGCCCTGGTCCTGGTCCTGCTGATCGCCATCGCCTTCGGCACCGCGATCTACATGGGCGTACGGCACCCCTACCAGACCCCCACCGCCTCGGAGCCCGTCGAGCCGCTGCGGATGACCGTCATCCCGCTCGCCCCCGAGGGCAAGGTGCCCGGTACGGCCGATCCGGCGTACCTGTACGAGCACAGCCCGGCCGCGCAGTTCAAGACCGGCGCGGAGGGCGTGCCGCTGCCCGCCTCGCGGCGCACCGCGCACTTCTCCGACAGCCAGGTCGTGTCCGCCCTGACCACCGCCAAGGACTACATCGTGCGCTCCGCCCTCGACCCCGAGGTGCTCACGGGCGGTGAGGTCCGGGCCGTCCGTGTCCTGCTCGACCCGGACCAGCTGGACCAGTTCGACCAGAGCTTCTCCCGGCCCACCGCGGACGGACGCCACGCGCCCACCGGCTGGCTCGTCCGCTTCGACCCCTCCCGGGCCGAGCTCGCGGACCGCAGGGTCCGGGTCCAGGGCACGCTGCAGGCCGCCGAGGCCGACTCGTCGACGCTCGAGGTCACCGCTGACCACACGTTCGTGTACGCGCTGCGGCCGGCCGGGGCCGGTGACGAGGCCGAGGTGTCCCTGTTCACCGTCCGGCGCGAGCTGCACTTCCGCTTCGACCGCGACGACCTGCGCCTGCACCAGGCCCAGCTGGTCGTCTCCTACGTTCAGGCCGGCCCGCTGTCCTGCGCCGAGGACTCCACGAACCACCTCCGCCCCCTCCTCGCCGGCCAGACGGCCAAGGAGGGCGGCCCCGCGGGCACGGATCCCTACGCCACGGGCAGCGCGACCGCCCTGTGCGGCTCCCTGGCGACGAGCGCGCAGCCGAAGGTCTGAGACGGACTCCCTGGAGCGCCCTGCGCGCCGCAGGGCGCTCCAGGGACCCTGTGCGGCGCAGAGCGCCCCCTGCTTTGCTAGCGCGGCGGCTGGTCGTCCCCCGGGGTGTCCGACGGGCCCGGTGTCTCCGGGCCGCGGGGCGGCTTCTGGGCCGTGTTGGTGAAGCCGCCGAAGCCGCGGCGGACCCGGTCGCCCAGGTCGCCGGCGCCGCCCGCGAGGTCCGTGACCAGCTTCATCAGCGGGTCCTTGGAGCTCTTGACGTGGGTCGTGTAGTGGTTCGCCGACTCCCGCCAGGAGTCCCGGACCGAGGTGTCCTGGTCCTCGTCGCGGCGCGGGTAGTGGCCGTCCATGATCCGCTGGTAGTCCCGCGACTCGGCCCACTTCTTCAGCTCGGCCGCCCGCACCGTGGTGAACGGGTGGGAGCGGGGCAGCACGTTCAGGATCTTCAGCACAGAGTCGCGCAGGTCGCCGCCCGCCTCGTACTCCTCGGCCTGCTCGAGGAACGCGTCCACGTTCATCTGGTGCAGGTGGTTGCCGCCCGCGATCTTCATCAGGCCGCGCATGGAGGCCTGCAGGTCCTGCCCCACCAGCAGGCCCGCCCGGTCCGCGGACAGCTCCGACTTGCGGAACCACTCGCGCAGCCCGGTCACGATCGCCATGATCGCGAGGTTGCCCAGCGGGATCCAGGCGACCCGGACGGCGAGGCTGGTCAGGAACAGCAGGATGGTCCGGTAGACGGAGTGCCCGGACAGCGCGTGCCCCACCTCGTGGCCGATGACCGCCCGCATCTCCTCCTCGTCGAGCAGCTCGACGAGGCCGGTGGTGACGACGATGATCGGCTCGTCCAGGCCGATGCACATCGCGTTCGGCTGCGGGTCCTGGTTGACGTACATCGGCGGGACCTTCTCCAGGTCCAGGATGTAGCAGGCGTCGCGCAGCATCACGTTCAGGTGGGCGAACTGCTGGTCCGAGACCCGTACCGAGTCGGACAGGAACAGCAGCCGCAGACTGCGCTCGGGGAGCAGGCCGCTGAGGGCCTTGAACACCGTGTCGAAACCGCTCAGCTTGCGCAGCGCCACCAGGGCGGAGCGGTCGGCCGGGTGCTCGTACGTACGCGAGGAGATTCCGGGGAAGCGCCTGCGCTGCCTGCTGGGCACATGCTCGTGCCCGTTGTGCTCGTGGCCGTCGGACATGTCTTCCCCCATGCGTCTGTGTGACCTTTTGCGGCCCCTTGTGCGGCCCTTTGCTTCCCCGAGGCTGAGCCCAGCCTAGGCGGAGTTACGGTGGTCGGGCAGTACAGCGAAGGGAACCACCGCCATGGAGCACCACCCCGCCGCCTGGGTCGCCGAGGCCGTCGGCGCCGCCGACCGGCAAGGGGGGCCGGGGATCCTCCGGATCGTGCTCCTCGTGATGATCGTGGGCTGTGCGCTGACCGCGTGGTTCCTGCTGCGTGGCTACAGACGGAAGGACGACTGAGGCGGCGCGAAGGTTCCCCGCCGGGCCCCGGGACCGGCCCGGCGGCGGCACGTGCTCCGGCGCTTCCGGGTCTCCCGCTGCCCGGAGAGGCGGAGTCGGGGTGATCGCGGCCGAGGCGCCCGCTTACGATGAGCCGACGTCTTTAACCCGCCCACACGCGATAGGTCCTGCCGAAGATGAGCTTCCACAGCACCGCTGCCCAGTTGGTCACCCTCGCCGCCGAGGGCCAGGAGCACGGCGGAAACCACGAGAGCCTCAGCCCCTACCTCACCGGTGGCGCCGCCCTCTTCATCCTGCTGCTCCTGCTGTGGATCACCACCCGCTTCAACCGCGACCGCTGAGCCCGGCGGGGCGCCCGCGCGCGGGTGCCCCGTGGACCACGGGGGCGACCGGAGCCCTCAGGCGGGGCCGGTAGGGTCTGCACGCATGGGAGAGCAGGACATGCCTACCGGTCCGGCGAACGAGACGCCGTACGACCCGGCACAGGACACGGCGAGCGGCACCGAGCGACACTCGGAGCCCCGCCGTGCCGCCACGGCGCCCCGCCAGATCGACGGCCCGGGCAAGAGCCCCTCGCAGCCGGGCAAGCGCCGCCTCGGCGTCATGGGCGGCACCTTCGACCCGATCCACCACGGGCACCTGGTGGCGGCCAGTGAGGTCGCCGCGGCGTTCCACCTCGACGAGGTGGTCTTCGTCCCGACCGGCCAGCCCTGGCAGAAGAGCCACCGCAGCGTCTCCCCGGCCGAGGACCGCTACCTGATGACGGTCATCGCGACCGCCGAGAACCCGCAGTTCTCCGTCAGCCGCATCGACATCGACCGCGGCGGCCCCACCTACACCGTGGACACGCTGCGCGACCTGCGCGCCCTCAACCCCGACACGGACCTCTTCTTCATCACCGGCGCCGACGCGCTCGCCCAGATCCTCACCTGGCGGGACAGCGAGGAGTTGTTCTCCCTCGCGCACTTCATCGGGGTCACCCGGCCGGGCCACCACCTGAACGACCCCGGACTCCCCGAGGGCGGCGTCTCGCTCGTGGAGGTCCCCGCCCTCGCCATCTCCTCCACGGACTGCCGTGCGAGAGTCGCCAAGGGCGATCCCATCTGGTACCTGGTGCCGGACGGAGTCGTGCGCTATATCGACAAGCGCGAGCTGTACCGCGGCGAGTGAGCCGAGAGGGGCACCGGTGAACGACCGATACGACCCGGGGTACGGGGGCGACCAGTACGAGGTCGTCGGCTACGACGAGTACGGCCGGCCTGTCTACCGGCAGGTCCAGGCCCAGCAGACCCAGCAGCAGGCCTACGACCCGTACGCCCAGCAGGGACAGCAGCACCAGCAGGGCTACGGCTACGACCCGTACGGCACGGCCGGGCAGCAGCCCGCGCAGCCGTACGACTACGGCACCGGCCCGCAGCAGCCCGCCCCCGCCTACGGCTACGACCCCTACGGCTCCGGGCAGGGCGCTCCTCACGACCCCTACGGGCACGCCCCGGCCGGCGCGGCCGGCGCCGGCGCGCAGCCCCGCGTCGCCGAGCAGACCGCGCAGCAGACCCAGCAGGCCCAGCAGACCGCCCACATCCCGCAGCAGGCCGGCCCGGCCGAGGGCGAGCGGACGCCCGACCGCGAGTACCACACCGAGCAGTTCGCCTTCGTCGAGGAGCCGGACGGCGACTCCGAAGACGTCATCGACTGGCTGAAGTTCACCGAGAACCGCACCGAGCGCCGTGAGGAGGCCCGGCGCCGCGCCCGCAGCCGGGTCATCGCCCTGGTCGTCGTCCTCGCGCTCGCCGCGGTCGGCGGCGTCGGTTACCTCTGGTACGCCGGGAAGCTGCCCGGCCTGTCCTCCGGCGACTCGGCGACGGGCACCACGACCGCCACGGGCGCCCAGAAGCGCGACGTGATCGTCGTCCACCTGCACGACACCAAGGGCGGCGGCACCGCCACGGCCCTCCTCGTCGACAACACCACCACCAAGCGGGGCACCACCGTCCTGCTGCCCAACTCCCTCGCTCTGACCAGCGATGACGGCTCCACGACGACGCTCGCCAAGTCGGTCGAGGACGACGGCTCCGACGGCACCCGCGACGCGCTCGACACGGTCCTCGGCACCGACATCCAGGGCACCTGGCGCCTGGACACCCCCTACCTGCAGAACCTCGTCGACCTCGTCGGCAACATCGACGTCGACACGAACACCGACGTGCCCGACCCCGCCGCCAAGAAGAAGGGCGCGGCCCCCCTGGTCAACAAGGGCCAGGACCAGACCCTCAGCGGCAAGATGGCCGTCGCCTACGCCACCTACCGCGCCCCCGGCGAGGCCGGGAACGCCCAGCTGGAGCGGTTCGGGCAGGTCATGCAGGGCGTGCTGCGCAAGCTGTCCTCCGACCCGCAGGCTGCGACGATCACGATCCAGACGCTGAACCAGATCCTCGACCCGTCCCTGACCGACAAGGACCTCGGCACCTTCCTCGCCGGGCTCTCCGACCTCGCCAAGGGCGGCGACTACAAGACGGAACTGCTGCCCGTCCAGAGCGACGGCACGCTGAGCGCCCAGACCGGCGCGGGGATCGTCAAGAACGTCCTCGGCGGCACCGCCAAGAGCCCCGACAAGGACGCCGCCGTCAGCGTCTCCGTCCAGAACGCCACCGGCGTCAAGGACAACACCGGCAAGGCCCGCGTCGTGCTCCTCAACGGCGGCTTCACCTTCCTGGAGGGCGGCACGGCCGGCGCGCAGGCCACGTCGAAGGTCGTCTACGGCGACGCGGCCGACAAGGCGAACGCCGTCGAGGTCGCCAAGACCCTCGGCCTGCCCGCGAGCTCCGTCACCAAGGGCAGACTCTCGGGGAGCGCCGACGTCTCCGTGGTCCTCGGCCAGGACTACAAGCCCTCGTCCGACTAGGCGGCAGGGATGCGCTCCCCACGTGATCACCGTAATCGCGTGGGGGGCGCACGGCGGTCCGTGAGACCCTGGGGGGCAAGTGACCGCCGATCGAAAGCCATGTAGTGACCGTGACCGACCGCTCCCAGGAGCTCATCAACACCGCCGCTCAGGCGGCCGCCGACAAGCTGGCGCACGACATCGTCGCCTACGACGTCAGTGACGTGCTCTCCATCACGGACGCCTTCCTGCTGGCCTCCGCGCCCAACGACCGCCAGGTGAAGGCGATCGTCGACGAGATCGAGGAGCGCCTCTCGAAGGAACTCGGCGCCAAGCCGGTGCGCCGCGAGGGCGACCGCGAGGCCCGCTGGGTCCTCCTCGACTACGTCGACATCGTCGTCCACGTCCAGCACAGCGAGGAGCGCGTCTTCTACGCCCTGGAGCGGCTGTGGAAGGACTGCCCCCAGCTGGAGCTGCCCGAGGACGCCAAGGCCACCCGCGGCAAGGCCGAGGAGCACGCCAAGCTGCAGGCGGCCCAGGAGGCGGCGGAGCTGGACGGAGACTGGCGGTGAGCGCCTTCAGCGAGGCCGGCAAGCCCGGCCGGGGCCGCCGCATCATCCTCTGGCGGCACGGCCAGACCTCGTGGAACGTGGAGCGCCGCTTCCAGGGCACCACGGACGTCGACCTCACCGAGACCGGCGTCGCCCAGGCCCGCCGCGCCGCCCGGCTGCTGGCCTCCCTGAAGCCGGACGCGATCGTCGCCTCCGACCTGAGGCGCGCCGCGCTCACGGCCGCCGAGCTCGCCACGCTCACCGGCCTCGACGTCACCCACGACGAGGCGCTGCGGGAGACCTACGCGGGCGTCTGGCAGGGCCTGACGCACGAGGAGATCATCGCCCGGCACGGCGAGGAGTACGCCGCCTGGAAGCGCGGCGAGCCCGTGCGCCGGGGCGGCGGCGAACTGGAGACCGAGGTCGCCGACCGCGCCGCCCCCGTGGTGCTCCGGCACGCCGAGAAGCTCCCCGAGGGCGGCACGCTCGTCGTGGCCAGCCACGGCGGCACCATCCGCACCACCATCGGCCGTCTCCTGGGCCTCGACCCGCACAACTGGGAGAGCCTCGGCGGGCTCTCCAACTGCTGCTGGTCCGTCCTCGGCGAAGGCGCCCGCGGCTGGCGGCTGCTGGAGCACAACGCCGGCACGCTGCCGGAACCGGTGCTCGGCGACGACGACTGACCCCGGATTTCACTTTCCGGCAGGTCGCAGGCTAAAGTTCTTCTTGTTCGCCCGGCCCCGCCGGAGCGAAACACCATGCGGCTCGGCCGCGTGGCGCGAGGGGCTATAGCTCAGTTGGTAGAGCGCCTGCATGGCATGCAGGAGGTCAGGAGTTCAATTCTCCTTAGCTCCACGTCAAGATCCCGTTCCCGTCCAGGGGGCGGGATTTTTCGTGCCCCGGGTTGAGTCACTCGGGCCCGCTGAGGCGTATACCTCTACGGTCGCGACGCGTGCCGTGTCCGGACTGGTACTGAGGCGTCGCTGACCGTATTGGTCCGGCCGTGGCAGAATCAAACGGCCGGAAGGGGGCGCGGCCCGACGGGAGGGAGTAGCGATGCCTGCGAGCATCCTCGAGGAGGTCGACCACCTCCTCGGAGCAGCATTGACACGGGACATGTCCACCCGCCTCAGCTGCCCTTCCTGCGGATCCGCGCACGTGGCCCAGATGCTCGGCGACAACGGCGGGATCTCCTACGTGTGCACGGCCTGCGGCCACAGCTGGAGCTGATCGATGGGTGCACACAGGCGGAAGTGCGACTGGTGTGGCAGCGGGACTCCGATCGTCCGCGACATGGAACCGATCAATCCCGACTACCAGTACTGGTGCGAGGAGTGCGCGCGGGCGCTGATCATAAAAGGCGACCCGATCGAGACGTACCGCGAGCTGGAGGGCGAGCCGATCTACGGCCGGCTCCTGGAGGAGCACTGCACGCTCAAGAGGTTCTATTCGTTCGTGACGGCCTGACGCCCGAAGAATCGACAAAACGGTCATATCGGGCAAGCGGAAATCGATTTGGTGTTGGACGCGATGGACCAGTAATGTTGGCGTCGCCGCCGGGGAAACCGGGCGGAACGCAACAAGGGGCTATAGCTCAGTTGGTAGAGCGCCTGCATGGCATGCAGGAGGTCAGGAGTTCAATTCTCCTTAGCTCCACAGAAGATGAAGAAGGCGGGCCATCCGATCGGATGGCCCGCCTTCTTGTGTGTGCCGCCCGTGTTCGCGTACGGCTGCCCGTGTACGCGTACGGCGGGCTCCCCGAGGGGAACCCGCCGTACGTCTGCTCAGCGGCCCAGAGCGCGGCGTCCGCGGCCCTGGGAGAGCACCGGGAGGTTGCGGGAGGGGGCGCCTCCGGAGCGCGTGTCCTCCTCGATGCGCAGCGCCAGCGCCGGGCAGCGGCGCACCGCGCGTAGAGCCTTGGCCTCGGCGTACCGCGGTACCTGAGCCTGCGCCACAGTCGGGAAGCCGTCGGCGCCCAGCTGGAACACCTCCGGGAGGATGTCCGCGCACAGGCCGTGGCCCCGGCACAGCGTCCAGTCGACGTAGATCTTCTGGCGGCTCGGGCCGTTCTCCTCGGACTCGCCGCCGCCCGGGATGCCTGTAGGGGCCCTGCCGCCCTCGAAGAGCGGCAGAACGCCCTCCACGCGCCGTCCGCAGCCGTTGCCGAGGACGTGGGCCGCCAGGTCGTCCGTGAACGCCTTGATGGTCGACTCCAGGAACATCGCGGAGCCGTCCGGGTGGGAGCAGGCGCCGCGTCGCTTCACGTTCTTGGCGACCTGCTTGAGCGCCTCCAGGGCGGCCGGTCCACCGCCGTTGAGGATGTCCTCCATGCCGCGCGCCGCGGCCGGCAGGCCGAGGTAGCAGGGGCCGCACTGCCCCGCGCTCTCCTCGGCCAGCCACTGGGCGACCCGCAGCGACTCGCCCAGCGGGCAGGTGTCCTGACTGATCGGCAGAATCGCGCCGGCGCCCAGGGAGCCGCCCACGGCGTCCAGGGAGTTGCGGGAGACGATCGCCTCGTTGACCGTCGCCGCGTCGATCCACTTGCCGTGGTAGCCGCCGGTGAGCACGCCCTGCGGCACCGGCGGGGCGCCGGCCAGCTGCAGGACGTAGCGCAGCGGGACGCCCGTCGGGACCTCGATCACCATGGGGCGGGCGACCGCCCCGGAGACCGTGAGCATGACCGTGCCCGGCTCGTCGTACAGGCCGGTGTTGCCGTAGCGCTCCGGGCCGATGCGGGCGGCGATCGCCAGCTGGGCGAAGGTCTCGGCGTTGGACAGCAGGGTGGGCGCGCCGCCGACGCCGTTCTGCGAGGCGCTGACCTTGCGGCCGGGCGGGACCGCGGGGCCGCCGTCGATCGAGCGGATCAGCGACGCGGCGGCGCCGGTGACCATGCGGACCGGGTTCCGCTGCACGCGCGCGCGGAGCGCCGAACGGCGGCCGTTGCTGAGGCCGCGTTCGGCGAGGGCGGCCTCCATGGAGCGCTGTGTGGACTCACGGGTGACCCCCACCACGAGCGTGCGGGCACCCAGGGCCTCGGCGCACAGCAGCGCGCCGTCCAGGATCAGGTGCGGGGCACGGTTGATCAGCACCGTGTCCTTGCGGCAGGCCGGTTCGTCCTCGCTGCCGTTCACCACGACGACCGGCCGGACGCCGCGCTTGATCGCCGCTTCGGCGACCGAGCGCAGCTTCTTGTGGAAGGGGAAGCCCGCGCCGCCGCGGCCCTTCAGGTTGATGCGTTCGGCGAGCTGCGCGAGCTGCTCACCGCCCATCGGCTCGAGCGGCCCGTGCACCTTCAGGTGCATGGGCAGATCGAGCCGATCGACAAGGTCGAAGCCTGACGTGAGCTGGGGAAGACCGACCACGCGGACTTCGGGTACGTCGGGCAGGGCCTCGTTCACTTAAAGCCTCCGGAAGGCGTGTTCCAAGGTTCGCCCGATCCCGGTGCGTCGAAGTCGTAGGACGCACCGGGCAGTGTTTCAGTGGCGGGACCGCTGTTGTACGTGTCGTTCGGGTAGTACGTGTCGTAGACGGCGTTCGTCTCACCCGTGTCGTACACGTCACTCGATCCATAGCCGGAGGCGCCTGAATTGCCATAGGCCGGGATGCTTTGTCCGGTGTCCTGCAGGGGGTCGTAGGGCGGGATGTTGAAGCCCGTGTCCTGGAGCGGGTCGTAGGCCGACGGCGGGGCCTCGCCGACCGGCGGCGGGGACGGGATCGGCCAGTTGCCGGAGGTGCTGGAAGGACCGTCCACGGTCGGGATGGTCTCGGTGGGCTGCATGTCCAGCGGCAGCTCCATGCGGGTGGCCGGACCGGGCGCGAAGGCCTGGTCCCGCGGCGGGCCCGAGACGGCGCGGTAGGCCGCGGCGAAGCCGCTCACCGGCTCCTGGGGCGCGGCGGGGCGCTCCGCCTTCTCGTACAGCGGCGCCGACGGGGACGCCGAGGCCCTCGCGGACGTGCCCCGGCCCTCGTAGCCGGGCAGCGCGGAGCCGGCGCTCGCCCGGGCGCGGCTCTCCTCCAGGTCCCTGCGGCCCTGGCCCTCGCCGGGCCCGATGAGCGCGGCGATCTTGTCGGCCACCTTGCGCTTGACCGGGCGCGGAGCCGCGCGCAGCGCGAGGGCTCCGGCCACCCCGGCCAGGGACAGGCAGTACAGGATCACGAAGATCGGCTTCGCCGCGCGACCCGCGTAGAGGCCGTGCACGAGGGCGGCGCACCAGGCCGGGTAGGCCAGCATGTGCATGGCCCGCCAGCGGGCCGCGACCGGCGCGGGGGACGCGAAGCGGTTGCGCAGTACGCCGGTGATGCCCACGAAGATCATGAGCATGCCCGCCAGGGTGCCCAGGCCGATCAGGAACGACCTGCCCGCGACCAGCTCGTCGTCGGTGAGCAGCAGCCCGAAGGGGATCACGACGGCGACCCACGAGGTGTGGGCCAGGGCCAGCTTCACCCCGATGTGCACCAGCAGGAAGAGGATCGAGGCGACGGCCGTGGTCCGGTGCACGGCCTGCGCCAGGATGCGCCTGCGCGCGTCGAGCAGGATCCGGTCCTGGGCGACCAGGCCCCAGATCACCGAGGCGGTCAGGCACACGAGGGACAGCACACCCGCACCGAAGTTGAGGAACTCGGCGAAGGAGTCGTCTGCCGTGGAGTCGTAGGGGTTCACGGCCTGCCTCCCCGAGTCCCGACGAGCGGGGCGAGTGGGGCGGTACTGCGATGAGGGTTCATGGGGGCAACTCCGAGCGGTTCGGGAAAGCGGTCCCGCTGCCGCACTCTAAGCGGAGCCATACCGATGGGTACGAGGTTTGAGTTATTGCGTTGTTATCAAAGGACAATGTGGTTGTTGTGATGTCCCTTAGCGACTGTTACGCGAAGTAACTTTTGACCCTGGTTCAGCTTTTCGGCATCGAGACGGCCCACCGGAAGCGCGTCGCGGCGCGCTGGGGGCCTGCGGTACCCTAACGCCATGCGTGCCGTACGCCTTCTGCTTAGCGGGCCGCGCTGATCAGTCCCGGCCACCGGACGAGTCGAGTGGCCGGAATCGGCGCGGCGTCCCCTCCTGTGCGAGGGGATTTTTCGTTTCTCGAACCACACAGCCGCAGGCAGAGACGATCGATGGAGCTTTGAGGATCATGAGCGAGACGAACCCCGCGGCCACCTCCGAGGTGGCCGCGCCGCACCGCTACACGGCCGCGACGGCTGCCGAGATCGAAGCACGCTGGCAGGACTTCTGGGACGCGGAGGGCACCTACGCCGCGCCCAATCCCAAGGGTGACCTGGCGGGCGACCCGGAGATCGCCGCCCGGCCCAAGAAATTCATCATGGACATGTTCCCGTACCCCTCCGGTGCGGGCCTGCACGTCGGCCACCCCCTGGGCTACATCGCCACGGACGTCTTCGCGCGCTTCCAGCGGATGACCGGCCACAACGTCCTGCACACCCTGGGCTTCGACGCCTTCGGCCTGCCCGCCGAGCAGTACGCGGTGCAGACCGGCACGCACCCGCGCGTGTCCACCGAAGCCAACATGGAGAACATGAAGTCCCAGCTGCGCCGGCTGGGCCTGGGCCACGACAATCGCCGGTCGTTCGCCACCATCGACCCGGACTACTACAAGTGGACCCAGTGGATCTTCCTGCAGATCTTCAACTCCTGGTACGACCACGACGCCCGGCGGGCCCGCCCGATCGCCGAGCTGGTCGCCGAGTTCGAGTCCGGTGAGCGGCCCGTTCCGGGGCACACGCGCGCGTGGAGCGAGCTGAGCGCCGCCGAGAAGGCCGACGTCCTGGGCGAGTTCCGGCTGGCCTACGCCTCCGACGCGCCGGTCAACTGGTGCCCCGGGCTGGGCACCGTGCTGGCCAACGAGGAGGTCACCGCCGAGGGCCGCTCCGAGCGCGGCAACTTCCCGGTCTTCAAGGCCAAGCTGCGCCAGTGGAACATGCGCATCACGGCCTACGCCGACCGGCTGCTGGACGACCTGGAGGAGCTGGACTGGCCCGAGGCCATCAAGCTGCAGCAGCGCAACTGGATCGGCCGCTCCGAGGGCGCCCGCGTCGACTTCCCGATCGACGGCGAGCGCATCACCGTCTTCACGACCCGCCCGGACACCCTGTTCGGCGCCACCTACATGGTGCTGGCGCCCGAGCACCCGCTGGTCGAGAAGTTCACCCCGGCCGCCTGGCCGGAGGGCACCCACGAGGTGTGGACCGGCGGTCACGCCACCCCGGCCGAGGCCGTCGCCGCCTACCGCGCCCAGGCCGCCGCCAAGTCGGACGTCGAGCGCCAGGCCGAGGCCAAGGACAAGACCGGCGTCTTCATCGGCGCGTACGCCACCAACCCGGTCAACGGCGAGCAGGTCCCGGTCTTCATCGCCGACTACGTCCTGATGGGCTACGGCACGGGCGCGATCATGGCCGTCCCGGCCGGCGACCAGCGCGACTTCGAGTTCGCCCGCGCCTTCGAGCTGCCGATCACCTGCATCGTCGAGCCGACCGACGGCCGCGGCACGGACACCTCCACCTGGGAGAACGCCTTCTCGTCGTACGACGCGAAGATCATCAACTCGTCGAACGACGAGGTCAGCCTGGACGGCCTGGGGGTCGTCGAGGCCAAGGCGCGCATCACGGAATGGCTGGAAAGCAAGGGCGTCGGCGAGGGCACGGTCAACTTCCGGCTGCGCGACTGGCTGTTCAGCCGCCAGCGCTACTGGGGCGAGCCCTTCCCGATCGTCTACGACGAGGACGGCATCGCCCACGCGCTGCCCGAGTCGATGCTGCCCCTGGAGCTGCCGGAGGTCGAGGACTACTCGCCGCGCACCTTCGACCCGGACGACGCCGACACCCAGCCCGAGACGCCGCTGTCGCGCAACGAGGACTGGGTCAACGTCACGCTGGACCTGGGCGACGGCCCGAAGAAGTACCGGCGCGAGACCAACACCATGCCCAACTGGGCCGGTTCCTGCTGGTACGAGCTGCGCTACCTGGACCCGCACAACAGCGACAAGCTGGTCGACCCCGAGATCGAGCAGTACTGGATGGGCCCGCGCGAGGGCCAGCCGCACGGCGGCGTCGACCTGTACGTCGGCGGCGCCGAGCACGCCGTGCTGCACCTGCTGTACGCCCGCTTCTGGTCCAAGGTGCTGTACGACCTGGGGCACGTCTCCTCGGCCGAGCCGTTCCACAAGCTGTTCAACCAGGGCATGATCCAGGCCTACGTGTACCGCGACAGCCGTGGCATCGCGGTGCCCGCCGCCGAGGTGGAGGAGCGCGACGGCGCCTACTACTACCAGGGCGAGAAGGTCTCCCGCCTGCTGGGCAAGATGGGCAAGTCCCTGAAGAACGCCGTCACGCCGGACGAGATCTGCGCCGAGTACGGGGCCGACACGCTGCGCCTGTACGAGATGGCGATGGGCCCGCTGGACGTCTCCCGGCCGTGGGACACGCGCGCGGTGGTCGGCCAGTTCCGGCTGCTGCAGCGGCTGTGGCGCAACATCGTCGACGAGGAGACCGGCGAGGTCACCGTCGTCGACGCCGAGCCCGACGAGGAGACGCTGCGCGCCCTGCACAAGGCGATCGACGGCGTGCGCGGGGACCTGGAGGGCATGCGGTTCAACACCGCCATCGCCAAGGTCACCGAGCTGAACAACCACCTGACCAAGGCGGGCGGGGCCGTACCGCGCTCCGTCGCCGAGCCGCTGGTGCTGATGGTCGCGCCGCTGGCCCCGCACATCGCCGAGGAGCTGTGGCGCAAGCTGGGTCACACCGACTCGGTCGTCCACCAGGACTTCCCGGTCGCCGACCCGAGGTACGTCGTCGACGAGACCGTGACCTGCGTCGTGCAGGTCAAGGGCAAGGTCAAGGCGCGGCTGGAGGTCTCGCCGTCCATCGCCGAGGACGAGCTGGAGAAGGTCGCCCTGGCGGACGAGAAGGTCGTCGCCGCGCTGGGCGGGGCCGGGATCCGGAAGGTGATCGTGCGCGCGCCCAAGCTGGTGAACATCGTTCCGGCGTAACGCGAGGGACTGCGGACCACTCTCGGGGTGGTCCCCTACGGGCAGGTTCGGGGTCTTTCTGGAACTCCGGACCTGCCTGTTGCGTTTACCGTTGAAGAGCGACGTGAGGTGTCACGCGACATTCCGAGGAGGAGCCGGTGGAAGCAGTGATCGCAGTATTCGCCCTGCTCTTCGTGCTCCTTCTCGGGCTCGGCGCCTACGCGACCGTGAAGGTCGTCGGTGCCGCCAAGCGCGGCGTGGACCGCGGCATCACCCAGGCCCGCCGCACGGTCGAGGACCACACCCTGCGGGCCAAGTCCTTCGCCCAGCCCGGCGCCGCCGGCGAACTGGCCCAGCTCCGGCTCACCCTGCGCACGTCGATGCGGGCCACGCAGGACGCGCTGCACGCGGCCGTCGCCGAGGACGCGTCCCTGAAGGAGTCCCTGGGCCTCTTCGAACGCCTCAGCGCGCACGGGCACGAGCTGGACGACGAGCTCAAGCGCCTGGAGTCCGAGCCGGACCGCACCGCGCTCGCCGAGCGGCTGCCCGAGCTGCGCGAGCGCACCGAGCGCATCACCCGGTCCGCGGACTCGCTGCGCTGGGCGGCCCGCGACCGCGCCCGCCGCTTCGCCGAGGACGACCTGGACACGCTCAGCGCGCAGATCGACGTGGAAGCCGGCGCGCTACGGCACTGGGCGACGCCTCCGGAGTCCCGGACCACCCCGCCGCCCTGGCCCGAGGCCCCCGCCGCCGACGCCGCCACGGCCGGGCAGACCTGGCCGGAGACCCCGCAGTCGAGCCCGGCGCCCGAGCCGACACGGCCCGCCATCACCCCGCCGGGGCCGCGTCCCACCTACCCCTGGCAGAAGAAACCCCGCCCCGAGAGCACCACTTGATCCGGCCACGCGCGCGGCGGGGCCGAGGGGCCGGGCTGCCGCACGGGCACTACGCCAGGTAACCTCCAGCTCATGTCCCGCCATGTCGCGATCGTCACCGATTCAACGGCCTACCTGCCGGCCCGGACGATGGAGCGTCATGGCATCACAGCGGTGCCTCTGACCGTGGTCCTCGGCGACCGGGCGCTGGAGGAGGGCACCGAGATCTCGACCCGCGCCCTCGCCCAGGCTTTGCAGAAGCGGCGCCCGGTGACGACCTCGCGGCCCAGTCCCGCGGTCTTCGAGGAGACGTACCGCAGGGTCGCCGAGTCCGGCGCCACCGGCATCGTCTCCCTCCACCTCTCCGCCGAGCTCTCCGGCACGTACGACGCGGCCGTCGTCGCCGCGCGGCAGGCGCCGGTGCCGGTACGGGTGGTGGACACCGGCATGATCGCGATGGCGCTCGGGTTCTGCGCGCTCTCCGCCGCGGAGGCCGCGGAGTCGGGCGGCACGGTGGACGAGGCCGTGACGGCCGCCGAGAAGAGGGCCGCGGGCACGTCCGCCTACTTCTACGTCGACACCCTCGACTACCTGCGCCGGGGCGGCCGCATCGGTGCCGCGCAGGCCCTGCTGGGCTCGGCGCTCGCGGTGAAGCCGCTGCTGCAACTGGCCGACGGCCGCATCGAGCCGCTGGAGAAGGTGCGGACCGCGTCCAAGGCGATCGCCCGGCTGGAGGAGATCGCCGCCGAGCGCGCGGGCAGCGCCCAGGTCGATGTCGCCGTCCACCATCTCGCCGCCCCGGACCGGGCGTCGGCCCTCGCCGACCGGCTGCGGGCCCGGGTGTCCGGGCTGGCCGATCTGCATGTCAGCGAGGTCGGGGCGGTGATCGGGGCGCATACGGGACCCGGGCTGCTGGGCGTGGTGGTTTCGCCGCGGTGAACGTTGCAGCGGGGCTCCCCTCACCCGTGTGAGGGGCGGAGTTTTCCACAACCGGTGGGTTGTCCCCGGGAATTGACCAAGATCATCGCGGTTGGGCCGAAGTGGCCGATCCTCGTCGCATGGCACTTCGATCACGTTCACGCACAGCGACTGCGACCAGCGGGCCGGGCCGTGCGCCCGCGTCCGACGGCCGTGTCCGTCATCGCCGGCCCGGCGCACACGGGCGGGCGCGGCAGCGGCACGCCTCGGCGGAGGAACTCCGCAGGCGCGCCGGGGTGTTGTTCGGCGAGCATGCCGAGCCGGTGGAACGGGCCGGGGAGCGGCGGGAGTCGGGGCAGGGGCCGCCCGGTTCCAGGGGTGTCGGTGGGGCACGGCGCGAGGCGGCTCCCCGGCCGGATGGAGAGCCCGTCGCCGCCCTGCCGGTCGCGGCGGAGGGCGAGGCCGACCGTGCCGCGGAGGGTTCCTGGCGGGAGCGGGCCGGGCTCGCGCTGCGGGAGCGTATGCCGCTGTGGGTGCAGGCGAGGTGCGGCCTGGAGCGGCGGAGCGTGCTCGCCCTGACGGTGGTGCTGGTCGTCGCGGCGGCGTTCGCCGTGCAGCACTTCTGGGCCGGGCGGACCCAGTCCGTGCGGCCGCCCGAGGTGGTGCGGGCGGCGGTGCCCTACGGGCAGCGGGAGGAGAGCGGGCAGGCAGGGGAGGAGCGCACGCCGAGTGCTCCCGGGGCGTCTGCCGGGCCGGTGGAAGCGGGGGCGGCCGAGATCGTCGTGGACGTCGGCGGCAAGGTCCGTGAACCCGGCATCCACCGGCTGCCGGCCGGCTCGCGCGTCGCGGACGCGCTGAGCGCGGCAGGCGGGGTGAAACCCGGCACGGACACCGACGGTCTCAACCGCGCCCGCTTCCTCGTGGACGGCGAGCAGGTGATCGTCGGCGGCCCGGCTCCGGCCCCGGGGGCGGGGGCGGGCGGTGCACCCGTCGGCGGCCCGGCCGGTGCGGCGGCGGGTGGCGCGACGCCGGTGGCACCGGTCTCCCTCAACACGGCCACCCCCGACCAGCTCGACACGCTCCCGGGCGTCGGCCCGGTGCTGGCGCAGCACATCATCGACTACCGCACGCGGCACGGCGGCTTCCGTACCGTGGACGAGCTGCGCGAGGTGAACGGCATCGGCGACCGCCGCTTCGCCGACCTGCGGAACCTCGTACGGCCATGAGGGGCGCCCTCGACACGCCGCAGCGTCCGGGCGAGGTCGCGTCCGAGGCCCGCCCCGCCCGGTCGCCCGTGCACGCCTCCTCCGGCCACCGGCTCGGCGTCGCCCGGCCACGCCAGGAAGGCCCCACGGACCTGCGACTCGTCCCACCCGCCCTGGCGGCCTGGGGCACGGCGGCGCTGACGCTGGACCTGCCGGCCGGGTGGGTGGTGGGGAT
>JJOH01000036.1 GCA_000696115.1 Streptomyces olindensis | reverse complement strand
GGCCACCGCCGGCCCCGGCCGCGCCGGCACGACTGCCGACCCCACGCCGACGGCGACCCGGACCGCCCCGGCCCCGGGCACCGGCGCGACCGCCCCGGCCCCGAGCAAGCCGGCGAACCCGCCGAGCCCGCCCGTGTCCTCCCCGACGCCGACCGGCGCCACCACGCCCGATCCGCCGACCGAGACCACGGGCACCGGCGGCGACGGCGGCACCGTCGCCGACGGACCGGCCGCGACCCAGCCGATCGCCCAGACGCCCGCCGCCTAGGCCTTGTCGCACAAGGCTCAGGGGATCTCCGCACCGTCGCGCCCGTCCCGCGACGCCTGGCGCGCCGAGAGCACACCAGACGCCGCAGGGCCCGCCCTCCGGGCGGGCGATGCGCCCGAGCGGCCCCCAGGGCCACCCGTACCGACCGCCTGCCCGGGCGCGCCCGGCATGCCGCGTGACCGTCCCCGCACCCCCCTCCCCGCACCACCCGGAGTACCACCACCCATGGCATCCCGTACCAGCCGTCCCGGGCCGGCGCCCCGAGCCCGTGGCGGCTCCAGGCGACGCCGCCTGCCCCTGCGCCTGCTGCTGCCCCTGCTCGTCCTCGTCGCGCTGATGGCGATGCTCATGCTGCGCGGCTACGTGCACAGCGAGATCCTCGCCGACCACCGCGTCGGGCCGCCCGCGGCCAACGACCGCGTACCGCAGGACATCCTCAAGGGCGGGCCCGTCATCGACACCCGGGACGGGAAGCCCGCCAGCCTGGAACTCCCGGATCACGAACTGGTCCTGACCTTCGACGACGGCCCGGACCCGGTCTGGACGCCCAAGGTCCTCGACGTACTGAAGAAGCACGACGCCCGGGCCGTCTTCTTCATCACGGGCACCATGGCCTCCCGCCACCCGGACCTCGTGCAGCGCATGGTCGACGAGGGCCACGAGATCGGGCTGCACACCTTCAACCACCCGGACCTGTCGCTGCAGAGCAAGAGCCGCATCGACTGGGAGCTGTCCCAGAACCAGCTCGCGCTGGCCGGGGCGGCCGGCATCCGCACCTCGCTGTTCCGCCCGCCCTACTCGTCGTTCGCGCACGTCATGGACAACAAGTCCTGGCCGGTGACCGAGTACATCGGCAGCAAGGGCTACATCACCATCGTCAACGACACCGACAGCGAGGACTGGCGCCGGCCCGGCGTGCAGAAGATCATCAGCAACGCCACGCCGAAGAACGGCGAGGGCGCCATCGTGCTGATGCACGACTCCGGTGGCGACCGCTCCCAGACCGTGGCCGCACTCGACCGGTTCATCACCGGGCTGCAGGACCAGGGCTACCGCTTCGACACCCTCACCGCCGCACTGGACGCCCCCAGCGCGCACACCTCGGTCGCGGGGCTGGAGTCGATCAAGGGCGAGGCGTGGGTCTTCCTGGTGCAGGCCTCCGAGAAGACGACCGGCATCCTCGTCGCGGGCCTCGCCGTCGTCGGCGTGCTGGTCTTCGGGCGCCTCGGGCTGATGCTGATCCTCTCCGTCGCGCACGCCCGCCGCGTCCGCCGCCGGAACTTCAGCTGGGGCCCGCCCGTCACGGAACCGGTGTCGGTGCTGGTGCCCGCCTACAACGAAGCCAAGTGCATCGAGCAGACGGTCCGTTCCCTCGTCGCCGGCGACCACCCCATCGAGGTACTGGTCATCGACGACGGCTCCAGCGACGGCACCGCCCGCATCGTCGAGAACCTCGGCCTGCCCGGCGTACGCGTCGTCCGCCAGCTCAACGCGGGCAAGCCCGCCGCCCTCAACCGCGGGATCGCCAACGCCCGCCACGACATCATCGTGATGATGGACGGCGACACCGTCTTCGAGCCGACCACCGTCCGCGAACTCGTGCAGCCCTTCGGCGACCCGCGCGTCGGCGCCGTCGCCGGCAACGCCAAGGTCGGCAACCGCGACTCGCTCATCGGCGCCTGGCAGCACATCGAGTACGTGATGGGCTTCAACCTCGACCGCCGCATGTACGACGTGCTGCGCTGCATGCCCACCATCCCCGGCGCGGTCGGCGCGTTCCGGCGCAGCGCCCTGGAACGCGTCGGCGGCATGAGCGACGACACGCTCGCCGAGGACACCGACATCACCATGGCCCTGCACCGCGACGGCTGGCACGTCGTCTACGCGGAGAAGGCCGTCGCCTGGACCGAGGCCCCCGAGTCCGTGCAGCAGCTGTGGTCCCAGCGCTACCGCTGGTCGTACGGCACGATGCAGGCCATCTGGAAGCACCGCCGGGCCCTGGTCGACCGCGGACCCTCGGGCCGCTTCGGCCGCGTGGGACTGCCGCTGGTGTCGATGTTCATGGTCGTGGCGCCGCTGCTGGCCCCGCTGATCGACGTGTTCCTGCTGTACGGGCTGGTGTTCGGCCCGACCGAGAAGACCATCGGCGCCTGGCTGGGCGTCCTCGCGGTGCAGGGCGTGTGCGCGGCCTACGCGTTCCACCTCGACAAGGAACGCATGACCCACCTCATCTCCCTGCCGCTCCAGCAGCTCCTCTACCGGCAGCTCATGTACGTCGTCCTGCTCCAGTCCTGGATCACCGCGCTCACCGGCGGCCGGCTGCGCTGGCAGAAGCTGCGGCGCACCGGCGCGGTGGGGCTGCCCGGGGGCGGAACGGCCGCGCCCCACCAGCAGATGGACGGGCGGCCGGTCGCATGACCACGGTTCCCGCGACGACCGAGGCTCCGCGCCAGGAGCAGGCCCCATCACCCCGGCCCGGCCGCGACCGGTACTTCGACCTGCTGCGCGCCCTCGCCCTGTTCCGTGTCGTGCTGTACCACCTGACGGGCTGGGCCTGGCTGCCGCTGGTGTTCCCGTCCATGGGCGTGATGTTCGCCCTCGCGGGCAACCTCATGGCCCGCTCGCTCAAGCGCCCGGCCGTGCAGGTGATCCGCGGCCGGCTGCGGCGGCTGCTGCCCCCGCTGTGGCTGCTGGGCGTCGTCGGCGTCACCGGCATGGTCCTCCAGGGCTGGGGGCCGGACGCGGACGGGCACCCCGGCTGGTGGTGGCTGCACCTCACCTTCTGGATCGTGCCGTTCAGCGACCCGCCCTACGCCGAGGGACTGCCCGGCGTGCCCGGCTTCATCGGCGAGAACTGGGCCGCCGACCTCGCGGGCCCGCTCTGGTACATCCGCGCCTACCTCTGGTACGTGCTGCTGTCCCCGCTGCTGCTGAAGGCCCTGCGCGCCCTGCCGGTCGTCACGCTGTCCGCGCCGATCGCGCTGGCCGTCGCCTTCGAGCAGGGCTGGCTCACGCTGCCCGGCGAGCGGATCCCCTCGGCGCTCACGGACTTCTCCACCTTCGGCGCCTGCTGGATCCTCGGCATGGCCCACCAGGAGGGCATCCTGCGGCGACTGCCGCGCTACGTCGTCCCGTCCGTGGCGCCCGTCATCGCCCTGGTCGGCCTCTGGTACGCGCTGCGCCACGACTTCGGTACCGGCAACGACCTGGACAGCATGCCCCTCGCGCAGGCCCTGTGGTCCTTGGGCACCGTGCTCCTGCTGCTCCACATCAGCCCCTCCTGGTCCGAGTGGCCGGACAGGCTGCGCCGCTTCGCCCGGCCGATCGGCCTGCTCAACTCCCGGGCCGTGACCATCTACCTGTGGCACAACACCTGCATCCTGGTCGCCGCCACACTGTGGGACCGGCTGTGGGGCTTCCCCGTGCTGGAGCAGAACGTCCCCGGCCTGCTGGAGAGCCCCTGGCCGGTGCTGGTCCTGGTCTGGGTACTCATCGCCGGCTGCGTCCTGGCGTTCGGCTGGATGGAGGACCTGGCGGCGCAGCAGAAACCGCGGTTGTGGCCGAGGAGTGAGCCTCGGGTGAGAAAGCGACGGTGAGGGAGTTCCGACAGCGCGGCCGGCCCGCGGAGCCTCCCGAGCCGGCCGCCCGGCCCGCCGGCCCGTTCCTCTGGTTGCGCCGGTATGGAAAACTGCCCCGGTCGCGCTGGTGAACAAAGCGGCCGGTGGGAGCGGTGGGGATGAGTAAGCGGCAGACACAGAAGATGCTGCGGCTGATGGCGAGCGGGGAACCGGTCGAGCTCACCAGCCCGATGGCGTCCGTGAAGAAGCTGGCCCGGCTGGCCTTCGTCGCCCAGCAGTTCGGCTACGAGTACGCCGACGTCCGGCAGAGCGGCCGCAACGGCGCGCTGACCATGCTGATCCTGCCCGACCTCAGCCCGCAGGCCAGGGCCCGGGCCGCGCAGAACCGGGCGCAGTACCCCAACGCCGGTGACGGTGTCTCCCTGCCGCCCGTCGTGCCCGACGCGTTCGAGCTCCTCAAGGCCCGCATCAACTTCGACCTCACCGGCAGGCACGCCGAGAAGCGCATGTGGTTCGGGGCGCTGGGCGTCACCGTCGGCTGCGTGGTCCTCGCCTTCCGTTTCGGGGGCGAGTCCTCCGACTTCGTCGTGGCCGGTGTGGTGTGGCTGCTGCTCATGGCGGTCTTCGGCGTCGGTCTGCTGGTCACGCGCAAGCGCAACGCCAGGTTCGCGGCCCGGTTGCAGGCGTCCGGCTTCCTGCCGGTGACGGACGAGAACGGGCGGACGCGGTATCTGCCGCCGGGAGCACCAGGCCTCTACGCCCAGCCGATGCCGTACCCCGCCCAGCCGACGCCGGGCCCCTACGGTGCCCAGCCCCCGCCGGGCAGCCCGTACCCCGCTCAGCCCCAGCCCGGCCCGTACGGCGCCCAGCCCGCGCCGGGCCCTTACCCCGGCCAACCCGCGCCAGGCCCGTACCCCGCTCAGCCCCAGCCCGGCCCGTACGGCGCCCAGCCCGCGCCGGGCCCTTACCCCGGCCAACCCGCGCCAGGCCCGTACGCCGGTCAGCCCGCAGCAGGCCATTACCCCGGTCATCCCGCACCAGGCCCGTACGCGGGACATCCGGCGCCCGGCCCCTACCCCGCCCAGCCCGCCCCGGGCTCCTACGGCGCCCAGCCCCCCACCCCCCACAACCCGCCGTATCCTCAGCAGAACCCTCACTGGCAGCCCCCGCGGCGATGACCCGAAACCGACGGAACCTCTCATCCCGCCCGGACGCGGGGTGAGAGCAAAGTTCCCTCGCGGTCACTCACTGGCACAGGCAGGAAACGCGCCCTCCCTACCTTCGGGATCAGTCACTCGAGGTACGACCGAGTCCTGGAGCACAGTGGAGGCGTCATGACAGGCCCTGGCACGGCACCCGCACCCCCGAGCAGGGGCGGACGCTGGATCCAGCACTGGGATCCGGAGAACGAGACCTTCTGGCAGGAGACGGGAGAGAAGATCGCCCGCCGGAACCTCTTCTTCTCCGTGCTGTCCGAGCACATCGGCTTCTCGATCTGGACCCTGTGGTCCGTGCTGGTGCTCTTCATGGGCCCGGAGTACGGGCTGACCCCGGCCGACAAGTTCATGCTGACCTCGATGGTCACGCTGGTCGGCGCGGTCGTCCGCGTCCCCTACACCTTCGCCGTCGCCATCTTCGGCGGGCGGAACTGGACGATCATCTCGGCTGCCATGCTGCTGATCCCGACCGTCGCCGCGTTCACCGTGATGGAGCCGGGCACCAGCTTCTCCACCTTCCTGCTCGTCGGCCTCCTCGCCGGCGTCGGCGGCGGCAACTTCGCCTCCTCCATGACCAACATCAACGCCTTCTTCCCGCTGCGGAAGAAGGGCTGGGCCCTCGGCCTGAACGCCGGTGGCGGCAACATCGGCGTCCCGGTGATCCAGCTGGCCGCGCTCGCGATCATCGGCGCCGGCGGCGGGCCGCGCGTGCTGCTCGGGATCTACATCCCGCTCATCGTCGTCGCCGCCGTCATGGCCGCGCTCTTCATGGACAACATCGAGAACGTCAAGAACGACACCGGTGCCGCCAAGGACGCCGCGAAGGACGCCCACACCTGGATCATGTCCTTCCTCTACATCGGCACCTTCGGCTCGTTCATCGGCTACAGCTTCGCCTTCGGCCAGGTCCTGCAGAACCAGTTCGGACGCACCCCGCTGGAGGCGGCGTACGTCACCTTCATCGGCCCGCTCCTCGGCTCCCTGATCCGCCCCGTCGGCGGCTGGCTCGCCGACCGGTACGGCGGCGCGAAGATCAGCCTGTGGAACTACGTGGCCATGGGTGTCGCGACGGCGATCCTGATCGGTGCCTCGATGGAGAAGTCGCTGGCGCTGTTCACGGTGGCGTTCGTGGTGCTGTTCGTCCTCAGCGGCCTCGGCAACGGCTCGACGTTCAAGATGATCCCGGGCATCTTCCAGAACAAGGCCCTCGCCCAGGGGCTGAAGGGCGAGGAGGCCGCGGCCTACGGGCGCCGGCTCTCCGGAGCCTCCATGGGCCTGATCGGCGCGGTGGGCGCGCTCGGCGGCGTCGGCATCAACCTCGCCTTCCGCCAGTCCTTCCTCTCCTACGGCTCCGGCACCGGCGCGTTCGTCGCCTTCCTCGCCTTCTACGTGGTGTGCTTCGCGGTCACCTGGGCCGTATACCTTCGCCGTACGGCTCCCCGGGTACCCGAAACGTCGACGGCCTCGGAGAAGAAGCAGCAGCTCAGCTACGCAAGGGTGTGACGTAACACCGCCGACATCAAGCCGATCCGGGCCTGTCACGAGCCGTTGACAGGCTCGATCGGCATGTAGGTACGCCGTACCCATGAAGTACGACGACTCGAGTGCGGGACGAGAGCCATGTACGAGGAAGAACAGCGACCGGACCACGGACCCCTGGCGGGTTTCACCGTGGGTGTGACGGCCGCGCGCCGTGCCGACGAGCTGGGGGCGCTGCTGCAGCGACGCGGTGCCGCCGTCCTGCACGCCCCCGCCCTGCGGATCGTGCCGCTCGCCGACGACAGCGAACTGCTGGCCGCGACCAAGGAGATCATCGAGCAGGTTCCGGACATCGTCGTGGCCACGACCGCGATCGGGTTCCGGGGCTGGGTCGAGGCCGCGGACGGCTGGGGCCTGGGCGAGGACCTGCTCTCGCGACTGGCCGGCGTACGGATCCTGGCGCGCGGGCCGAAGGTGAAGGGCGCGGTCCGGGCCGCCGGGCTGACCGAGGAGTGGTCGCCGTCGTCGGAGTCCATGGCCGAGGTGCTCGACCGGATGCTGGAGGAGGGCGTCGAGAACCAGCGCATCGCGATCCAGCTGCACGGCGAGCCGCTGCCGGGCTTCGTGGAGGCGCTGCGGGAGGGCGGCGCCGAGGTCGTCGGCGTGCCCGTCTACCGGTGGATGCCGCCGGAGGATCTCGGCCCGGTCGACCGGCTCCTGGACGCGACGGTGTCCCGCGGCGTGGACGCGCTGACGTTCACCAGCGCCCCGGCCGCGGCCTCCTTCCTCTCCCGGGCGGAGGAACGCGGGCTGCTCCCCGAGGTGCTGGCCGCCCTGAGCCACGACGTCCTGCCGGCCTGTGTCGGCCCGGTCACCGCCCTGCCCCTGCAGTCCCGCGGCATCGACACGAGCCAGCCCGAGCGCTTCCGGCTCGGGCCCCTCGTCCAGCTGCTCTGCCAGGAACTGCCCGCGCGGGCGCGCTCGCTGCCCATCGCCGGGCACCGAGTGGAGATCCGCGGCCACGCCGTCCTGGTCGACGGCGACCTCAAGCCCGTGCCGCCCGCGGGCATGTCCCTGCTGCGCGCCCTGTCCCGCCGCCCCGGCTGGGTCGTCTCCCGCGCCGACCTGCTGCGCGCCCTGCCCGGATCCGGCCGCGACGAGCACGCGGTCGAGACGGCGATGGCCCGCCTGCGCACGGCCCTCGGCACGCCGAAGCTGATCCAGACGGTGGTCAAGCGCGGCTACCGCCTCGCGTTGGACCCGGCGGCGGAGACGAAGTACGCGGACGCGTAGACCCGCGCCGGGGTTGATCGGAATCGCGCCGGAGTCCGGAGGGGGCCGCATCGCGCGCCGTGACCGCCCGTCGCGCGGGGGGTTTCCCGCGCGCCGCTGGGCAGGCACTGTAAGAGGGAACGGTTTCCCAGCCCTCTCACTGGCGTCTCACCGACCCTAGGCGGTGACAGGCACATGGCACTGGGTACGGCCACGGCCCCCTACGAGCTGCGGTTCGACGCCGGGCGGATCTGCCTGGATCTGCTCTCCACCACGCACCCGGAGGAGCGGCTGGACTCCGTGGACGTGCTGCGCGCCTGGATCACCGGCTCCGGACTCGTCCCGGCAGGCACGTCCCTCGCCCACGCGGACGCCGGCTGGCTCGTCGCCTTCCGCGAACTGCGCGGCCAGATTGACCGGTTGGTGCGCGGCCGGCCGAGGCCCGGCGTCCCGGCGTACGACCTCGCCCTGGCGCGCGTCAACGACCTGGCCCGGACCGCGCCCCCGGCCCCGCGCGCGGTCCGCGGCGAAGACGGCGACCTCGTACGGCGGTTGGACGGCCCGCCCGGTCGCGCGGCCCTGCTCGCGGCCGTCGCCCGGGACGCCGTCGACCTCCTCACCGACCCCGTGGCCCGCGCGGCCCTGCGCGAGTGCGAGGGCGACACCTGCCCGATCGTGTACCTCGACACCTCGCGGGGACGCCGGAGGCGCTGGTGCTCCAGTGAAGTCTGCGGGAACCGCGAAAGGGTCGCCCGGCACCGCCGCCGCGCGGCACTCGCCCGCGCCTGAAACGCAATTGGGTGCCCGCTGCATTCAATTTCCCTGTCCTAATTGCGACTTCTGCGACCGCACTGTCGAAGTGATTTCGATTACATCCCGTTTACCTACGGTCCCGTAGGGAAGGCGTGGCTTGAACTTGCCGTTGTGGCGGAAATGTAAAGAACGCGGGGTGGGAATGTGGCCGCATGTCCCCCTCGTCACGTCACTTCGAAGAAATCTGTCACGCCTCTTTGAACACCCAACGCCTCGTGTCCGTACGGCTTGTGGAGCGACCGACTGGGGGAACCCCCGGACATCGGAGGTGGGCGTGCGCAAGGATTCCGTCGTGGCCAATGAACGTGCACCGAGGGCCCGACATCGCATGTCCCAGCCCTCGGAACCCGACGAGGAGCTGATGCGTGCGCTCTATCGCGAACACGCCGGACCCCTGCTGGCGTATGTCCTGCGCCTGGTCGCCGGAGACCGGCAGCGCGCCGAGGACGTCGTGCAGGAGACGCTCATCCGTGCCTGGAAGAACGCCGGTCAGCTCAATCGGGCGACCGGATCGGTACGCCCCTGGCTGGTGACGGTCGCCCGGCGCATCGTCATCGACGGCCACCGCAGCCGGCAGGCCCGGCCGCAGGAGGTCGACCCGTCGCCGCTGGAGGTCATCCCCGCGGAGGACGAGATCGACAAGGCGCTGTGGCTGATGACTCTCTCGGACGCACTCGACGACCTGACCCCCGCGCACCGGGAGGTGCTCGTCGAGACGTACTTCAAGGGGCGTACCGTCAATGAGGCGGCCGAGACCCTGGGCATACCCAGCGGCACCGTCCGCTCCAGGGTGTTCTACGCCCTGCGTTCGATGAAGCTGGCACTGGAGGAGCGGGGGGTGACGGCGTGATGAGTGTTTACGGGGGTAACCAGGGGTTCGGTACGGGAGGCATGGGTATGTCTGGTCCCATGCAGGAATCCCCGGTGCCGAACGAGCACGAGACCGTCGGCGCCTACGCCCTCGGCATCCTCGACGACGCCGAAGCGACCGCCTTCGAAGCCCACCTCGCGACCTGCGAGTGGTGCGCCCAGCAGCTCGACGAGCTGGCCGGCATGGAGCCCATGCTCGCCGCCCTCGCCGACCTGCCGGGCTCCGGCAGCACACCCGCGATCGGCGAGTCGCTGTCCGCGAAGCCCAGGCCGCGCCTGGTGGAGAAGCTGGTCGACGAGGTCGCGGAGCGGCGTGCCCAGAAGCGCCGCCGCAGCTTCTACATGGTGGCCGCGGCCGGCGCGCTGATCATCGGCGGCCCCTTCGTCGCGGTCGCGACGAACGGCGGAGGCGGCGACGGCGGCGGCGCGGAGAACCGCCCGCTCGCGGCGAGCCCCGCCAAGGAGGCCTTCGACGGCATCTCCGACAAGATCTCCGCCACCGACCCGAACACCAAGGTCTCCGCGACCGTCGCCCTCCAGAAGAAGGACTGGGGGACCAGCACGGTCACGGAGCTGAAGAACGTCAAGGGCCCGCTCAAGTGCGCCCTCGTCGCGGTCGGCAAGAACGGCGAGCGGGAGACCCTGGCCTCCTGGTCCGTCCCGGAGTGGGGCTACGGCCTCCCCGACGCCAAGACCGAGAAGGCCAAGCAGCCCCTCTACGTCCAGGGCGGCGCCGCCTTCGAGCCGAACGAGATCGACCACTTCGAGGTCGTGACCTTCGACGGCAAGCGGCTGGTCGAGGTCGACGCGTAGCCTTACCGGGTCCCCTTCGCGTACGGTGGACGGCTGCCCAGCACGTCAGAAGGGGGCCCGGTGGCCGCTCAGGCACCTCAGGAAACCGCGCTCGACTCCCTGAGAGACAGAGAGATCGGCGTCGAACAGGAACACCTGGACCGGGTGTACCGGCGCCTCGAGGAGAAGATCCACGAGGCGGAGTTCCTCATGAACGACGCCGCCCAGCGCGGCCAGGTCGGCACGCCCGGCGCGCTCGCCGAGCGGGACGCGCAGGTCTTCCGGGCCGGCATCCACCTGAACCGGCTCAACAACGAGTTCGAGGACTTCCTCTTCGGCCGCATCGACCTGCTGCTCGGCAAGGACGGCAAGAAGGGCCCCGACGGCGCGTACACCGCCGTCGAGCCCGCCGAGGGCGCCGTCCGCGAGGACAACACCGCCGACATCGCCGAGACCCTGCACATCGGCCGCATCGGCGTCCTCGACCAGGACTACGCCCCGCTGGTCATCGACTGGCGCGCCCCGGCCGCCGCCCCCTTCTACCGCTCCACCCCGGTCGATCCCGGCCGGGTCGTGCGCCGCCGGGTCATCCGCTCCAAGGGCCGCAAGGTGCTCGGCGTCGAGGACGACCTGATGCGCCCCGAGCTGACGGCCTTCCTCGACGGCCGCGAGCTGCCCGTCATCGGCGACGGCGCCCTGATGGCCGCCCTCGGCCAGGCCCGCAGCCACACCATGCGCGACATCGTCGCCTCCATCCAGGCCGAGCAGGACCTGGTCATCCGCGCCCCCGCCGCCTCCGTCACGTACGTCGAGGGCGGCCCCGGCACCGGCAAGACCGCCGTCGCCCTGCACCGCGCCGCCTACCTCCTCTACCAGGACCGGCGCCGGTACGCGGGCGGCATCCTGATCGTCTCGCCGACCCCGCTGCTCGTCGCCTACACCGAGGGCGTCCTGCCCTCCCTCGGCGAGGAGGGCCAGGTCGCCATCCGCGCCATCGGCTCCCTGGTCGAGGGCGCCGAGGCCACCCTCTACGACTCCCCGTCCGTGGCCCGTGCCAAGGGCTCCTCGCGCATGCTCAAGGTGCTGCGCAAGGCCGCGCGCGGAGCACTGGAGCTGAACGATTCACCGACCCGGCTGCGCGTGGTCGCCTTCGGCCGCCGCCTGGAGCTGGAGGCCGACGAACTGGCGGGCATCCGCCGCGCCGCCCTCGGCGGCACCGCCCCCGTGAACCTGCTGCGCCCCCGCGCCCGCAAGCTCCTCCTGGACGCCCTGTGGGAGAGGTCCGGCGCGGCCGGCCGGCACACCGACCCGGAACTCGCCGCCGAGCTGCGCTCCTCCTTCGACGAGGACATCACCTCCGAGGACGCCTTCACCGCCTTCCTCGACGCCTGGTGGCCGGAGCTGACCCCGGCGGCCGTCCTCACCGCCATGGCCGACGAGCGGCGCCTCGGCCGCTGGGCCCGGCGGATCCTCAACCCCGGCGAGGTCCGCAAGGTCGCCCGCTCCCTCAGGCGCGACGGCTACTCCGTGCACGACATCGCGATGCTCGACGAGCTCCAGGCCGTCCTCGGCGCGCCCGCCCGGCCCCGCAAGAAGCGCGAACTCGACCCGCTGGACCAGCTCACCGGCCTGGAGGAGCTGATGCCGGTGCGCGAGGAGTCCCAGCGCGAGCGCGCCGAGCGACTGGCGGCCGAGCGCACCGAGTACGCCCACGTCATCGTCGACGAGGCCCAGGACCTCACCCCGATGCAGTGGCGCATGGTCGGCCGCCGTGGCCGGCACGCCACCTGGACGGTCGTCGGCGACCCGGCCCAGTCCTCCTGGTCCGACCCGGACGAGGCGGCCCAGGCCCGCGACGAGGCCCTCGGCACCCGCCCCCGCCGCCGCTTCGAACTCACCGTGAACTACCGCAACCCGGCCGAGATCGCCGAACTCGCCGCGAAGGTCCTCGCCCTCGCGATGCCCGGCTCCCAGGCCCCGAAGGCGGTCCGCTCCACCGGCGTCGAGCCGCGCTTCACGGTCGTGCGGGACATCCTGGGCGAAACCGTCCGTGACGAGGCCGCCCGGCTGCTGGAACGCGTCGACGGCACGGTCGGCGTGGTCGTCGCCATGCAGCGCCGCGAGGAGGCCCGCCGCTGGCTCGCCGGGCTCGGCGACCGCGTGGTGGCGCTCGGCAGCCTGGAGGCCAAGGGCCTGGAGTACGACGCGACGGTCGTGGTCTCCCCGGCGGAGATCGCCGACGAGTCCCCGGCCGGCCTGCGCGTGCTCTACGTCGCACTCACCCGGGCCACCCAGCAGCTCACGGTCGTCTCGGCCGAACGTGACGAGCCCGACGGGGCGGGAATCCCGGACCTGCTGAGGGACTGAGCCGGGTTACCCACTCGTCGGCGAAATGAACTCCCGGTACGGGAATCGCCTTACGGGATCTGTTTGTTAGCCTGGATGTGGCACCGGCTCGATCCAAGCCCCCGGGCCCAACCTTCGTCGCTACGAGCGACCACTTGCCGCGAGGCGAGCATGGCGGGTCGGTGCCACCTACTTCCGAAGAGACCCACGTCCACGTGACGTGGGTCTCTTTTTGCTGGCCGGTTCCGCGAACAAAACGTTCGCAATCGAGGGCGGCTACCCGCTACCGAGCGGTAGGTGCGACGATCGGACGGCACAACTCAGCGTCAGGTGAAAGCAGAGGAAGTCGGCCATGGCAACGGCGCCCAGCGTCTCCTACTCGATGACGGTCCGGCTGGAGGTGCCCGCGAGCGGAACCGCCGTCTCGCAGCTCACCACCGCCGTGGAGTCCTCCGGAGGCTCGGTGACCGGCCTCGACGTCACGGCGTCCGGTCACGAGAAGCTCCGCATCGACGTCACCATCGCGGCGACGTCGACCGCGCACGCGGACGAGATCGTCGAGAAGCTCCGCGGCATCGAGGGCGTCACCCTGGGCAAGGTCTCGGACCGGACCTTCCTCATGCACCTCGGCGGCAAGATCGAGATGGCGTCGAAGCACCCCATCCGCAACCGTGACGACCTCTCCATGGTCTACACGCCCGGTGTCGCCCGCGTCTGCATGGCGATCGCCGAGAACCCCGAGGACGCCCGCCGCCTCACCATCAAGCGCAACTCCGTTGCGGTCGTGACGGACGGCTCCGCCGTGCTCGGTCTGGGCAACATCGGCCCCAAGGCCGCGCTGCCCGTCATGGAGGGCAAGGCGGCCCTCTTCAAGCGGTTCGCCGGCATCGACGCCTGGCCGATCTGCCTCGACACCCAGGACACCGACGCGATCGTCGAGATCGTCAAGGCGATCGCCCCGGGCTTCGCGGGCATCAACCTGGAGGACATCTCCGCCCCCCGCTGCTTCGAGATCGAGGCCCGGCTGCGCGAGGCCCTCGACATCCCCGTCTTCCACGACGACCAGCACGGCACGGCGATCGTCGTCCTCGCCGCGCTCACCAACGCGCTGCGCGTCGCCGGCAAGGCCATCGAGAACATCCGGGTCGTCATGTCCGGCGCCGGCGCGGCCGGTACGGCCATCCTCAAGCTGCTGATCGCCGCGGGCGTCAAGAACGCCGTCGTCGCCGACATCCACGGCGTCGTGCACGCGGGCCGCGAGGACCTGGTGGACGCCGCCCCGGACTCGGCGCTGCGCTGGATCGCCGACAACACCAACCCCGAGGGCCTCACCGGCACGCTCAAGGAGGCCGTGCGCGGCGCCGACGTCTTCATCGGCGTCTCGGCCCCGAACGTCCTCGACGGCGACGACGTGGCCGCCATGGCCGACGGCGCCATCGTGTTCGCGCTTGCGAACCCGGACCCGGAGGTCGACCCGGCAATCGCCCGCCAGACCGCGGCCGTTGTCGCCACGGGCCGCTCGGACTTCCCGAACCAGATCAACAACGTGCTGGTCTTCCCGGGTGTCTTCCGCGGCCTGCTGGACGCCCAGTCCCGTACCGTCAACACCGAGATGATGCTGGCCGCCGCGACCGCCCTCGCGGACGTGGTGACCGAGGACGAGCTGAACCCGAACTACATCATCCCGAGCGTCTTCAACGACAAGGTCGCGGGCGCGGTGGCCGGGGCGGTGCGCGAGGCCGCCAAGGCGGTGGGCGCGGCGGCGGTCAGCCCGTCCGGCGTCTGAGGGGCAAGCCCGTCCGGCGGCTGAGGGAGCGGGCCGGACAGGCGGCGCCAGGGTCCGGGGGCGGCCGCCCCCGGACTGTGAGCATCCCCACGGCGGCCCGGGGACCGGCGCGTCGCGAAACCCTGGTCAGCAGGGGGCTCTATCGTGTCGGCCAGGCTCAGGCCCTCTTTTCGTGTGACTCCCCAAGGGTGTTCCCACGACTCCTGCGGGTGCCGGATTGGCTTTCCCGCCGCAGGTAGAGGCAGGATGCGTCCCTGGGCGCGAGGGTCTGACGACGGACCCGGGTCCGGGGACTCATGGAGGACCCTGGCAGCATCGGCTTCGATCTGACGCCTCAACGGCAAGATGAACACGGGAGTAACAACATGAACCGCAGTGAGCTGGTGGCCGCGCTGGCCGACCGCGCCGAGGTGACCCGCAAGGACGCCGACGCCGTGCTGGCCGCGTTCGCCGACGTCGTCGGCGACATCGTCTCCAAGGGCGACGAGAAGGTCACCATCCCCGGCTTCCTGACCTTCGAGCGCACCCACCGTGCCGCTCGCACCGCCCGCAACCCGCAGACCGGCGAGCCCATCCAGATCCCGGCCGGCTACAGCGTGAAGGTCTCCGCGGGCTCGAAGCTCAAGGAAGCCGCCAAGGGCAAGTAAGCGTTCCATCGCGTGCGCCGTGGGCAACTGCGGGCCGCCTGTGGCTGGTCGCGCAGTTCCCCGCGCCCCTTCGGGGCGCGAGCCGCCGAGAGCCGCATGAAATGCCGAGGGGCGGCCACCTGGTTCAGGTGGCCGCCCCTCGGCGTGCACGGTCCGGCCGGGACTACCCGAGCGCCTTGCCCGGCAGCTCGACCTTCGCGCCCAGCTCGACGAGCTTCTCCATGAAGTTCTCGTAGCCGCGGTTGATGAGACCGATGCCGTGGACCCGGGACGTGCCCTGGGCCGCCAGGGCCGCGATGAGGTACGAGAAGCCGCCCCGGAGGTCGGGGATGACCAGATCGGCGCCCTGGAGCTTGGTGGGGCCGGAGACGACCGCCGAGTGCAGGAAGTTGCGCTGCCCGAAGCGGCAGTCGGAGCCGCCCAGGCACTCGCGGTAGAGCTGGATGTGCGCGCCCATCTGGTTCAGCGCGGACGTGAAGCCGAGGCGGGACTCGTAGACCGTCTCGTGGATGATGGACAGGCCCGTGGCCTGCGTCAGGGCCACCACCAGCGGCTGCTGCCAGTCGGTCTGGAAACCGGGGTGGACGTCCGTCTCCAGCGCGATGGACTTCAGCTGGCCGCCCGGGTGCCAGAAGCGGATGCCCTCGTCGTCGATCTCGAAGGCACCGCCCACCTTCCGGTAGGTGTTCAGGAACGTCATCATCGAGCGCTGCTGCGCGCCGCGGACGTATATGTTGCCCTCGGTCGCCAGCGCCGCCGACGCCCAGGACGCGGCCTCCAGCCGGTCCGGCAGGGCCCGGTGGGTGTAGCCGCCGAGCTTGTCCACACCGGTGATGCGGATCGTCCGGTCGGTGTCCATCGCGATGATCGCGCCCATCTTCTGCAGCACGCAGATGAGGTCCTCGATCTCCGGCTCGACGGCCGCGTTGGACAGCTCCGTGACGCCCTCGGCGAGGACGGCCGTCAGCAGCACCTGCTCGGTCGCGCCGACGGACGGGTACGGCAGCCGGATCTTCGTGCCGCGCAGCCGCCGCGGAGCCTCCAGGTACTGGCCGTCCGCCCGCTTCTCGATCTTCGCGCCGAACTGCCGCAGCACCTCGAAGTGGAAGTCGATGGGCCGGCCGCCGATGTCGCAGCCGCCGAGACCGGGGATGAACGCGTGGCCGAGACGGTGCAGCAGCGGGCCGCAGAACAGGATCGGGATACGGCTCGAACCCGCGTGGGCATCGATGTCGGCGACGTTCGCGCTCTCCACGCGCGTCGGATCCATCACCAGTTCGCCGGGCTCGTCACCCGGACGGACCGTCACACCGTGCAGCTGCAGCAGACCCCGTACGACCCGAACGTCGCGGATGTCCGGAACATTGCGCAGCCGGCTCGGAGCGCTGCCCAGCAGCGCCGCCACCATGGCCTTCGGTACGAGGTTCTTCGCACCGCGGACACGGATCTCGCCCTCCAGCGGGGTTCCGCCGTGGACAAGCAGGACATCGTCGTTGACGGTCATGAATCTCGCGTTCCGTGGAGTCGGGCAGGGGCCAGGAGGGAAAGGGTAATCGCCCTCCACCCCCCTTCTGTAAGCCTGAGTCAGACCCAGCCACGTCATAGCTCTGTCACAACACGAACCGTTCCGTGCCGGGCACATGGGGTCACGGTCACACCCGTGCGCGTGAGACGCATCGGTGCGCCCCTGAGCTGCACGCACTCCGGTCGCCCGCATTGCTCCCCACGGAAAGGGAAGATGCGGGATCATGTCTGGCATGACCGAGGTGTCCTCGCTCACAGGGCGGTTGCTCGTGGCCACGCCCGCCCTGGCGGACCCCAACTTCGACCGTGCGGTGGTGCTCCTCCTCGACCACGACGAGGAGGGCTCCCTCGGCGTCGTCCTCAACCGCCCCACCCCGGTGGACGTGGGCGACATCCTGGAGGGCTGGGGGGATCTCGCCGTCGAGCCCGGTGTGGTCTTCCAGGGCGGCCCGGTGTCGCTGGACTCGGCCCTCGGGGTCGCCGTCGTCCCCGGCGGTGCGAGCGGGGAGGCGGCGCCGCTGGGCTGGCGCCGGGTGCACGGCGCGATCGGGCTGGTCGACCTGGAGGCCCCGCCGGAGCTGCTGGCCTCCGCCCTCGGCTCCCTGCGGATCTTCGCCGGGTACGCCGGCTGGGGCCCGGGCCAGCTGGAGGACGAGCTGGTCGACGGCGCGTGGTACGTCGTCGAGTCCGAGCCCGGCGACGTGTCCTCCCCGTCCCCGGAGCGGCTCTGGCGCGAGGTCCTGCGCCGCCAGCGCAACGAGCTGGCGATGGTGGCGACGTACCCCGACGACCCTTCGCTCAACTGATGTCTGTGACCTTCAGTACCCTTGGGCCTATGAGCACTCTCGAGCCCGAGCGCGGGACTGGTACGGGGACCCTCGTAGAGCCGACGCCGCAGACCTCCCACGGTGACGGTGACCACGAGCGCTTCGCCCACTACGTCCAGAAGGACAAGATCATGGCGAGCGCCCTCGACGGCACCCCCGTCGTGGCGCTGTGCGGCAAGGTCTGGGTGCCGGGCCGCGACCCGAAGAAGTACCCCGTGTGTCCCATGTGCAAGGAGATCTACGAGTCCATGGGCTCCGGCGGCGACGACAAGGGCAAGGGCGACCAGTAGGCCCGGTCCGCGTGGCGTAAAGCCTCCAGGGTGCGTTTTGCGCGCCCTGGAGGCTTTTGTGCTGTCCGGGCGTTGCACGGGGTGCGTCTGCCGGTCACAGAGTGGTTGAGACCTCTTGTGGGCGTGTTCATGCAGTCCCTAGCCTCCGATGTGTTGTGCACAGCGAAACCTTCATTGCGCATGCTGCAACACCCTCTCGGAGGAGCACTCCATGAAGCTGTCCGTCCGTCTCGCCGGCCTCAGCGCGCTCGCCGCCCTCCTGGCCACCTCCTGCGCCCCCCAGACCTCCGGCAACACCTCCTCCGACAAGGACGAGAAGACCGGCACGCTGCGCGTGTGGCTCTTCCAGGAGGTCGGCAACACCCCCAAGGAGAAGGTCGTCGACTCGGTCGTCGCCGACTTCGAGAAGGCCCACCAGGGCACCGAGGTCAGCGTCGAGTACATCCCCGTCGAAACCCGCGCCCAGCGCGTCAAGGCCGCCTTCAACGACCCCGCCTCCGCGCCCGACGTCATGGAGTACGGCAACACCGACACGGCCGGCTATGTGAAGGACGGCGGACTCCTCGACGTCACGAAGGAGTTCGGCGACTGGAGCGAGGCGAAGGACACCGACCCGACGGCCAGACAGTCGGTGACGGTGGACGGCAAGGTCTACGGCGCGCCGTTCTACGTGGGCGTCCGCGCGCTGTACTACCGCACGGACGTGTTCGAGGAGCTCGGACTGTCCGTCCCGAGGACGATGGCCGAACTCGCCTCCACCGCCCGCGAGATCCGCGCGGCGAAGCCCGAGCTGTACGGCCTGGTCGTCGGCGGGGCCTACACCTACGGCGCGATGCCGTTCGTGTGGGCCAACGGCGGTGAACTCGCGAGCGGCAAGGGCGGCTCCTACGCCTCCGGCATCGACAGCCCGAAGGCCCGCAAGGGCATCGAGGCGTACACCTCCCTCTTCGGTGACGACAACTGCCCGGCCGCCAAGTGCGCGGGCATGGGCGGCAACGACACGATCTCCGCGTTCGCCGCGGGCAAGGCGGGCATGGCGATCGGCGGCGACTTCAGCCACACCGCCGTCGAGGCCGGGAAGGTCAAGGGCAAGTACGCCGTCGTCCCGCTGCCGGGGGTGAAGCCCGGCTCGATCGCACCGGCCTTCGCCGGCGGCAACAACATCGGCGTCCTGAAGAGCACGTCCCACCGCACGCTCGCGGTGCGGCTGATGGAACAGCTCGCCTCGAAGAAGACCCAGGCCGAACTCTTCGACGCGATGGGCTTCCTGCCGACCTTCACGGACGTCCGCCGGCAGGTCGCGCAGGAGGAGCCGTTCGTGAAGCCCTTCGTCCAGACCCTCTCGGCCGGCACCAAGTTCGTCCCCGCGTCCCCCGCCTGGGCCCAGATCGACTCCCAGCTCGTCCTGCCGACCATGTTCCAGGAGATCATCAGCGGCAAGAAGAACGTCGCCCGGGCCTCCGAGGACGCCGCGAAGAAGATGAACACGGCGTTCGGCTCCGCGGGGTGAGCGGGGTGAACGACAGCAGGGAGTCGGCGGCGGCCGAGGCGGTCGGCGCGGACCCAGCGGGGCCTGACGTGGATCCGGCGGGGTGTGACGCGAGGCCGAGCGGGGCGGCTGGGGCCGCTGCGGGCGGATCCGCCGCGGCCGGGGACGCTAGGGGCGGATCCGCCGCGGCCGGGGTCGCTACGGCCGTGGCGGGTCGTTCTGCGGATCCCGCCGCGGACGGGCCCTCCGAGCCCAGCGCCTCCGCGCGGCCCGGCGAGTCCCGCGTATCGGCCGTGCGGCCGCCGGTCGGGCCACCCCCGGGCCGCTCTCCGGATCCCGCCGCTCTCGGGCCCGCGTCGGCGGTGCCGTCGCCGGGCGGAGGGGGCCGTGGGGGGCGCCGGGGTCCGGTCGGTGTCTCGCCGCTCGTGTCCGGGGGGTGGACGCCCTGGCTGTACCTCGCGCCCGCGCTCGTCGTGCTCGGGGGGCTGCTCGTCCACCCGATCTACCAGCTCGGGCTGATCTCCTTCTTCCAGTACACGCAGGCACAGGTGAGCGGCGGGGAGCCGGCCACCTTCGAGGGGTTCGGGAACTACACCGAGCTGTTCGGGGACCCGCAGTTCTGGCAGGTGCTGCTCGCCACCGTGCTGTTCGCGGTGGCCTGCGTCGTCTCCACGCTGGCGGTCGGCTGCGCCCTGGCCGTGCTGCTCACGCGCGTGCGGGCCGTGCCGCGGCTCGCGCTGATGCTCGCCGCGCTCGGCGCGTGGGCGACCCCGGCCGTGACCGGCTCCACGGTGTGGCTCTTCCTCTTCGACCCGGACTTCGGCCCGGTCAACCGGGTGCTGGGCCTCGGCGACCACTCGTGGACGTACGGCCGGCTCAGCGCCTTCCTCCTCGTCCTGCTGGAAGTGGTCTGGTGCTCCTTCCCGTTCGTGATGGTGACCGTGTACGCCGGCATTCGCGCCGTACCCACCGAAGTGCTGGAGGCCGCCTCCCTCGACGGCGCCTCGCAGTGGCGGATCTGGCGTTCCGTCCTCGCCCCGATGCTGCGGCCGATCCTCGTCGTCGTCACCATCCAGTCGGTCATCTGGGACTTCAAGGTCTTCACGCAGATCTACGTCATGACGAACGGCGGCGGCATCGCCGGCCAGAACCTGGTCCTGAACGTCTACGCCTACCAACAGGCCTTCGCGTCCTCGCAGTACGGCCTCGGCTCGGCGATCGGCGTCGTGATGCTGCTGATCCTGCTCGCCGTCACGCTGGTGTACCTGCGGCTGCTGCGCCGGCAAGGGGAGGAACTGTGAATCCGCTGCGCGCCCGTGTCCGCCGCCCGGGCCGGCTGGCCGCCGAGGCCTCCGCCCTGCTGATCGCGCTCGTCGTCGCCTTCCCTCTCTACTGGATGGTGCTGAGTGCCTTCAAACCGGCCGGGGAGATCGAGTCCAGCGAGCCCCGGCCGTGGACTCTCGCGCCCTCCCTGGATTCCTTCCGACGCGTCTTCGGGCAGCAGGAATTCGGCCGTTACTTCCTCAACAGCCTCATCGTCGCGGGCTGTGTCGTGATCGCCTCCGCACTGATCGCGTTTCTCGCCGCGACCGCCGTGACACGATTCCGCTTCCGCCTCCGGACCACCTTGCTGATCATGTTTCTGGTGGCCCAGATGGTGCCCGTGGAAGCCCTCACGATCCCCCTCTTCTTCCTCATGCGGGACGCCGGTCAGCTGAACACGCTGGGCTCGCTGATCCTGCCCCACATCGCCTTCTCGCTGCCCTTCGCGATCTGGATGCTGCGGGGGTTCGTGAAAGCCGTTCCCGAGGCGCTGGAGGAGGCCGCGTACATCGACGGGGCGAGCCGGGCGCGATTCCTCTGGCAGATCCTTTTCCCGCTCGTCCTGCCGGGTCTCGTGGCCACCAGCGTGTTTTCCTTCATCTCCGCCTGGAACGACTTCCTGTTCGCCAAGTCGTTCATCATCAGCGACACCTCCCAGTCGACGCTCCCGATGGCGTTGCTGGTCTTCTACAAGCCCGACGACCCGGACTGGGGCGGCGTCATGGCGGCGTCCACGGTGATGACGATTCCGGTGCTGATCTTCTTCGTGCTCGTGCAGCGACGGCTGGTGTCGGGGCTGGGCGGGGCGGTAAAGGACTGACGTGACTGAACTGATCCCGGCTCCCCGCAGTGTCGTCGCCGGTGAGGGGGAACTACGGCTGACGGCCCACTCCCGGCTCCACGCCGGCACCGGCACGGAGGGCGTCGGCCACTGGCTGCGCACCGTCCTGCGCGATGCCACCGGCCTGCCCTTGCGCGAAGGGCGGGAACCCGACGACGCGGGCGGCGACGGCGTCCGGCTCCGACTCGACGCGGGGCTCGGCGCCGAGGAGTACCGCCTCGTCAGCGACCGTGACGGCGTCCTCATCGAGGGCGGCGGCCCGGCCGGTGCCTTCTGGGGCGCCCAGACGCTGCGCCAGCTCCTCGGCCCCGACGCGTACCGCAGGGCCCCGCTCGTCAGCGACCGGGTCTGGGCCGTGCCCCACCTCACGATCGAGGACGGGCCCCGCTTCCCCTGGCGCGGTCTCATGCTCGACGTCGCCCGGCACTTCACGCCCAAGGAAGGCGTCCTGCGCTACCTCGATCTGATGGCGGCGCACAAACTCAACGTCTTCCACTTCCATCTGACGGACGACCAGGGCTGGCGCATCGAGATCGAGCGGCATCCGCGGCTGACCGAGATCGGCTCCTGGCGCGCCCGGACCAAAACCGGCCACCGCGCCTCCCCCTTGTGGGAGGAGAAGCCGCACGGGGGCTACTACACCCAGGACGACATCCGCGAGATCGTCGCCTACGCCGCCGAGCGGCATATCACCGTTGTCCCCGAAATCGACGTGCCGGGACACTCGCAGGCCGCCATCGCCGCGTACCCGGAACTCGGCAACACCGACGTCATCGACACCACCGCCCTCTCCGTCTGGGACACCTGGGGAATCAACCCGAACGTACTCGCCCCCACTGACAACACCCTGCGCTTCTACGAGGGCGTCTTCGAGGAAGTGCTGGAGCTGTTCCCCTCGGAGTTCGTCCACGTCGGCGGCGACGAATGCCCCAAGGACCAGTGGCGGCGGTCGGCGACCGCCCAGGAACGCATCCGGGAACTCGGGCTCGCGGACGAGGACGAGCTCCAGTCCTGGTTCATCGGGCACTTCGACACGTGGCTCACCGCGCGCGGGCGCCGGCTCATCGGCTGGGACGAGATCCTCGAGGGCGGCCTGGCCGAGGGGGCGGCCGTGTCCTCCTGGCGCGGCTACGCCGGGGGCATCGCCGCCGCCCGGGCCGGCCACGACGTCGTCATGTGCCCCGAGCAGCAGGTGTACCTGGACCACCGTCAGGCGCCGGGCCCCGACGAGCCGGTACCGATCGGGTGGGTGCGCACCCTGGAGGACGTCTACCGGTTCGAGCCAGTTCCCCCGGAGTTGACGCCCGAGGAGGCCCGGCACGTGCTGGGCACCCAGGCCAACCTGTGGACCGAGGTGATGGAGGACCAGGCGCGCGTGGACTACCAGGCGTTCCCCCGGCTCGCCGCCTTCGCCGAGGTCGCCTGGAGCGCCCTGCCCGCTCCGGCGGAACGGGACTTCGCCGGCTTCGAGCGCCGTATGGCCGCCCACTACCGGCGGCTCGACGCCCTGGGCGTCGCTTACCGGCCACCCGCCGGCCCGCTGCCCTGGCAGCGCCGACCCGGGGTGCTGGGCCGCCCGATCGACGGCCCGCCCCCGAACCGGTAGCACCCGGCCGCCGCTACCGAACAGCTCGAACAGGCCACGGAAAAAGCGCACAAGGGTCACCGAAAGTGCCAATCGGCGCGCACTGGCGAACCCATGCGAAAACGGACTATCTCGCCGGTGAGGTGGGCGAATGCCTCCTAGCGGACCCGTGTCTTCGGCTCTCGCCAAGATGTGCCAGAGTTGCCACGTCCGCCCTGTCAGCACGTACCGTACGGCAGCACAGGTGGGACCAGGTGGGGCAGCGGGAAGGGGCAGCCGGTTTGACCACGCACGCACCGCAGGCGGCGCAGGCCGTCACGCTGCCCACGACGCTGGACGAGGCCGTCGCGGCACTCACCGCCGTGCCCGCCGCCGTGCCCGTCGCGGGCGGCACCGACCTGATGGCCGCCGTCAACTCCGGGCAGCTCAGGCCCGCCGCGCTCGTGGGACTCGGCCGCATCAGCGAGATCCGCGGCTGGCAGTACCAGGACGGCCACGCGCTGCTCGGCGCGGGCCTCACGCACGCGCGCATGGGCCGCCCCGACTTCGCGGCCCTGATCCCGGCGCTCGCCGCCGCCGCGCGCGCCGCGGGCCCGCCGCACATCCGCAACGCGGGCACCCTGGGCGGCAACATCGCCTCGGCCGCCCCCACCGGGGACGCGCTGCCGGTGCTGGCCGCCCTGGAGGCGACCCTGATCATCGCGGGCCCGGGCGGAGCCCGCCGGGAGATCCCGGTGTCGCACCTGCTCGCCGGGATGGACATGCTGCGCGCCGGGGAACTCATCGGCTACGTGCGCGTGCCGCTGCTGCACGCCCCGCAGGTCTTCCTCAAGGCGACCGGCCGCACCGGGCCGGGCCGCGCGGTCGCGTCCGTGGCGCTGGTCCTGGACCCCGCGCGCCGGGGCGTGCGCTGCGCGGTGGGCGCCATAGCGCCGATGCCGCTGCGGCCCCTGGAGGCCGAGCAGTGGGTCGGCCGGCTCATCGACTGGGACAACAACCGCGCGCTCGTCCCGGAGGCCCTGAACGCCTTCGGGGAGTACGTCGCCGCGGCCTGCATCCCCGACGCGGCCCCGGGCGAGGACGGCTCCGTACCGCAGCTCCCGCCCGCCGTACTGCACCTGCGGCGCACCGTCGCCGCGCTGGCCCGACGAGCACTGGGGAGGGCGCTGTCGTGACCGACGACCAGCACGGAGAGGGCACGCCCCGGGGCGGGAGCCGCTGGGACCCGCTGCCCCAGGGCGAGTACGACGACGGCGCCACCGCCTTCGTCGAACTGCCCGAGGGGGGCGTCGACGCCCTGCTGGCCGCCGACAGTCCCCTCGCCGCGCCCGGCCACGGCTACGTACCGCCGCAGATAACGGTCAGCCCCGCGACGACCGCCGGCACCGACCCGGCCGCCACGGGCGCGTGGCCGGTGCCCGGCGCGCCGGTCGACGGCGCCCAGTGGCACGACCCGCACGACCTGCACGACCCCCGCGCGGCGCACCAGCAGGGGCAGGACGCGGGGGAGCAGCCCTACGGCTCCGAGACGGCCTACGGCTCCGGCGCGCCCTACGGCTCCGGTACGCCGTACGGCACCGACGCGGGGCCGCGGCCGCACGGCGGGAACGACCGCTTCACGTACAACCCGGGCACCACCGGGCAGTGGAACTTCGAGGACGCCACGGCGACCGAGGCCGCACCCGGCCATGACGTCACCGGGCAGTGGTCCATCCCCGTCGCCGGGGGAGACCTCCCGGACGAGTCGGGCGAGTTCACCACGTCCTCCCTGGTCGAGCAGTGGGGCGGCATCCCACCGGCCACGCTCCCCGGCGGCGCGCCCGCACCGTGGGCGACCCAGGCGGCCGGGCAGCCGTGGGACCGGCAGACCCCACAGGAGGCCGCCGGGCAGGACCAGCCCGGCGCGGGTTACCCGCACGGCGCCGAGCAGGGCCGGGGGTACGACCAGGGGCACGGGCACGCGCCCGAGCAGGGCCACGGGCACGACCAGGACCATGGCCACGGGCCCGGGCCCATGGAGGCACAGGGGCACGGGCAGCCGGGAGCACCCGGGCCGGCCTCCGGATACGCAGCCCCGGACCAGGAAGCGACGCACGGCGGCCACCTGCCGCCCGAGGCGGACCCGGCCCACGGTGGCCATCTGCCCGAGGCGGGCCCCGGCGAGTTCGTGCCCGGGCAGCCGACGGCCGGTCACGCCCCGGGGGAGCCCACCGGACCCGGCCACGCCGCCGAACCGTCGGCGACAGGACACGCGCCGGAGCCGTCCCGCTACGCCGACCCCGGGGCGGAATCCCCGGGCTTCACCGACCCCGCCTCGGAGCCCTCGAGGTACGCCGACGGGTCGGGACGCGCGGGTGCCGTCGGACAGGGGCCGGAGCCGTCCGGCTTCCCCGACCACGCCCCGGAGGACGCCGGCTTCGCCGACCACCCTTCGGAGCCCCGCCACTTCACCGGCCACGGTGCGGAGCCCTCCCACTTCACCGGCCACGACCCGGAGCAGACGGGCGCCCCCGGCCACGGGCCGGACCAGACAGGTGTCCCCGGCCACGGGCCGGACCAGGCGGGCGCACACGCTCCGGAGGACTACCCGGACTACGCCGGGCCCGACGCGCACGCCCCCGACCGACCCGCTCCCGCCGCTCCCGCCGGTCACGGCGCCGAGCAGCCGTACGCCGAGCACCCCGGGGAGCTCCCCGAGGAGACCGCGCCCTCTCCCGAGGCGGACGCGGCGGACTCGGCGGACGCGGAGGCCGTCGGGCCCGCCCAGGGCGCTCAGGAGGCCTCACAGTCCGCTCCCGGGCCCGGTGAGTCCGCCGAGGGCGCCCCAGGGGCCGCGGAGGGCGCTGACGGCCCCGCCGAGCCGTCCGCCGGGCCCCTCCCGGCCATGGCGGACGCGGAGGCCGGACCGGAGGCCGCCGACGCCCCGGGCGCCGACGGCGAGGCGCCCGACGACCCGGCGCCGGAGGAGCCTGCCGCCGCCCCGCACGACGCGGCGGACACTCCGGACGACCCCTCCGCCGCCCCACAGGACACACCGTCCACGACCCCGCAGGAGGAGCACCCCCTCGCCTCCTACGTCCTGCGGGTCAACGGCACCGACCGCCCCGTCACCGACGCGTGGATCGGCGAGTCCCTGCTGTACGTGCTGCGGGAGCGGCTCGGGCTCGCCGGTGCCAAGGACGGCTGCTCGCAGGGCGAGTGCGGGGCGTGCAACGTCCAGGTCGACGGGCGCCTCGTCGCGTCCTGCCTGGTCCCGGCCGTGACCGCCGCCGGCAGCGAGGTCCGTACCGTGGAGGGCCTGGCCGAGGATGGGCAGCCCTCGGACGTGCAGCGGGCGCTCGCGCGCTGCGGCGCCGTGCAGTGCGGCTTCTGCGTCCCGGGCATGGCGATGACCGTGCACGACCTGCTGGAGGGCAACCCGGCCCCCACCGAGCTGGAGACCCGCCAGGCCCTGTGCGGCAACCTGTGCCGCTGCTCCGGCTACCGGGGCGTGGTGGACGCCGTCAAGGAGGTCGTCGCCGAGCGCGAGGCGCATGCCGCCCCGGGTGAGGGCGACGGCGACGAGCCCCGGATCCCGCACCAGGCGGGCCCGGGCGCCGGTGGCGTGAACGCGTCGGCGTTCGGGGTGGCCCCGGAACCGCACGAACCCGAACCGCACTCCCCGGAACCGCATGACCAGCCCTACGGCCAGGACGGAGGCCAGGCGTGAGCAACGAAGCAGCCACCGCGCAGGCCGCGGAGGCCGCCCCCGCCCCAGAACCGCTGCCGCACGGCCTCGGCGCCTCCCTCCCGGCCGCCGAGGCCCGCGCCAAGACGGAGGGCACCTTCCCGTACGCCGCCGACCTGTGGGCCGAGGGCCTGCTGTGGGCGGCCGTGCTGCGCTCACCGCACCCGCACGCGCGCATCGTGTCCATCGACACCACCCACGCGCGCGAGATGCCGGGCGTCCGCGCCGTCGTCACCCATGAGGACGTCCCCGGCGCTCCGCTGCACGGCCGCGGCAAGGCCGACCGCCCGGTCTTCGCCTCCGAGGTGGTGCGCCACCACGGCGAGCCCATCGCGGCCGTCGCCGCCGACCACCCCGACACCGCGCGCATGGCGGCGGCCGCCGTCATCGTCGAGTACGAGGTGCTCGACCCGGTGACCGACCCGGAGCAGGCCTTCGAGGCCGAGCCGCTGCACCCCGACGGCAACCTGATCCGGCACATCCCGCTGCGCCACGGCGACCCGGAGGCGGCCGGCGAGATCGTCGTCGAGGGGCTGTACCGCATCGGCCGCCAGGACCCCGCGCCCATCGGCGCCGAGGCGGGCCTCGCCGTACCGCGCCCGGACGGCGGCGTGGAGCTGTACCTCGCCTCCACCGACCCGCACGCCGACCGCGACGCGGCCGCCGCCACCTTCGGCCTGGAGCCCGAGCGCGTCAAGGTCGTCGTCACCGGCGTCCCCGGCGCCACCGCCGACCGCGAGGATCAGGGCTTCCAGCTGCCCCTCGGCCTGCTGGCGCTGCGCACCGGCTGCCCGGTGAAACTCACCGCCACGCGCGAGGAGTCCTTCCTCGGGCACGCCCACCGGCACCCCACCCTCCTGCGCTACCGGCACCACGCCGACGCCGAGGGCAGACTCGTCAAGGTCGAGGCGCAGATCCTGCTCGACGCGGGCGCCTACGCCGACACCTCCGCCGACGCCCTCGCCGCCGCCGTCGCCTTCGCCTGCGGCCCGTACGTCGTCCCGAACGCCTTCATCGAGGGCTGGGCCGTCCGCACCAACAACCCCCCGTCCGGCCACGTACGCGGCGAGGGGGCCATGCAGGTCTGCGCCGCCTACGAGGCGCAGATGGACAAGATCGCCAAGAAACTCGGCCTCGACCCGGCCGAGGTGCGGCTGCGCAACGCCATGGCGACGGGCGACGTGCTCCCCACCGGCCAGACCGTGACCTGCCCGGCCCCGGTCGCCGAACTGCTCCAGGCCGTACGCGACGTCGACCTGCCGCCCCTCCCGAAGGACACCCCCGAGGACGAGTGGCTGCTGCCCGGCGGCCCCGAGGGTGCGGGCGAACCGGGCGCGGTGCGCCGGGGCGTGGGCTACGGCGTGGGCATGGTGCACATGCTCGGCGCCGAGGGCGCGGACGAGGTCTCCACGGCGACCGTGAAGGTCCACGACGGCGTCGCGACGGTGCTGTGCGCGGCCGTCGAGACCGGCCAGGGCTTCACGACGCTGGCCCGGCAGATCGTCCAGGAGACCCTCGGCATCGACGAGGTGCACGTGGCGCCCGTCGACACCGACCAGCCCCCCGCGGGCGCGGGCTGCCGCGGCCGGCACACCTGGGTGTCGGGCGGTGCGGTGGAGCGCGCGGCCAAGATGGTCCGCACCCAGCTCCTCCAGCCGCTCGCGCACAAGTTCGGCATGTCGACGGAGCTGCTCCAGATCACCGACGGCAAGATCACGTCGTACGACGGGGTCCTCTCGACGACCGTCACCGAGGCGATGGACGGCAAGGAACTGTGGGCCACCGCCCAGTGCCGCCCGCACCCCACCGAGCCGCTGAACGAGGCCGGCCAGGGCGACGCCTTCGTGGGCATGGCCTTCTGCGCGATCCGCGCGGTGGTGGACGTCGACATCGAGCTCGGCTCCGTACGGGTCGTGGAACTGGCCGTCGCCCAGGACGTGGGCCGGGTGCTGAACCCGGCCCAGCTGGCCGCCCGGATCGAGGCGGGCGTGACCCAGGGCGTGGGCATCGCGCTCACCGAGAACCTCCGCACGCCACGCGGCCTGATCCGCCACCCGGACCTCACCGGATACGCCCTCCCGACCGCCCTCGACGCGCCCGACATCCGCATCGTCCGGCTGGTCGAGGAACGGGACGTGGTCGCGCCGTTCGGGGCGAAGGCGGTCAGCGCGGTGCCGGTCGTGGCGTCCCCGGCGGCCATCGCGTCCGCCGTCCGGGCCGCGACGGGCCGCCCCGTGAACCGGCTGCCGATCCGTCCGCAGGCCGCGGTGGTCACGGACCGCTCCTGATGCCCCTCGCGAGCGGGGTCGTCCTGGTCACCGGCGTCATGGCGGCCGGCAAGTCGACGGTCGCGCAGGCGCTGGCGCAGACACTGCCGAGGGCCGCGCACGTCCGCGGGGACGTGTTCCGGCGCATGATCGTCACGGGCCGGGAGGAGTACCTCCCCGGCGCGGACGGCGAGGCGCGGGCACAACTGCTCCTGCGGTACCGGCTGTCGGCGGCGACGGCCGACGCGTACGCCGAGGCCGGCTTCACGGCGGTCGTCCAGGACGTGGTGCTCGGCGAGGACTTGGGGACGTACACCGGCCTGGTGCGCACCCGCCCGCTGTACGTGGTCGTCCTCGCGCCGCGCCCCGAGGCGGTGGCCGCGCGGGAGGCGGAACGGCAGAAGACGGGCTACGGCGGCGGCTGGACGGTCGGGGCGCTGGACGAGGAGCTGCGCGCGCGGACCCCGCGGATCGGACTGTGGCTGGACACCTCGGAGCTGACGGTGGGGCAGACGGTCGAGGCGATTCTGGCGGGAAGGGAACGCGCCAGGGTCGTCTGAGCGTCATGGGAGACGGACGCGTTGTGCTCGCTGGGCACGCGTCGCTGTTCCGGGGCGTTGTCAGTGGTGGGGCGTAGTGTTCTGGGCAGTGGGGGACGGCTGCCGGGCCTGGCCGGGCGGTCTGCCGTGCTCCGCCAGGGGATGGTGAGCAAGCACATGCGGGGGAGCCCATGAGTACGACCGACGCCGGTGCCCCGGTGATCACCCTGACCGAGGCCGAACTGGACCCGTGGGTGACGCACGCGTCGACGCGCCACTGGCTGACCGGCCCCGGACTGCCGTCCGACAGCTGCGTGCTGAGCTTCGCCGAGCTGCGCCGGGAGGGCCTGCGCACGGTGGCGGACTCGACGGGCGACCCGGAGGACCGGCTCTCGGCCGAGCTGCGCGAGCAGCTGGTGATAGGCGGACTCCTCGGCCCCGCGGGCCTGGAGACCGAATCGGTCCTGCTGGACGGCGCGACGGGCGAGGTCTCGACGACGCACCTCCTGCACGACCGGCCCGACCTCATGGACCGCCGCCCCCTGGCCCCCTCCCTGCGGACACTGGTCCGCTTCGCGGAGGCGACGGACGAACTGGCGGGGCTGCGCGGCCAGTTCGCCTCCTACGCCGGCCGCTACGGCCCGAAGGCGGTGGCGGAGGCGTCCCAGCACCTCCTGGCGGTCTTCCGGGACGGCGCGGACGGCGAGCCGGCCCCGTTCTGGAAGATGGCGGCCCTGATCCGCCCCCTGTCCCTGGTCGCGGGCCGCGGCGGCGCCTCCGGCCTCTCCCTGGACCTCCCGCACCGCCTGCTGGACCAGGAGTTCGGCCCCCGCGAGGTGGCGCGCTTCGAGGACGTCGACTTCCCGGCCACGCTCACGCACGAGCCGACCCGCCGCTTCCTGCGCGAGGTGGGCCTCCCGGAGGACGCCCACGTCTTCTCCCTGGACACGGACGTCCCGCTGGCCACGCTCGCCGAGTTCCACGCCGACGCGGACACTCCGGCGCACCTCCCCGCCGGGGCCGACCGTCTGATACGCCTCGGCCACCTGGTCGAGGACAACAGCCTGGTCGTCGACGGCGCGACGGGCGCGGTCCTGAACTGGAGCGAGCCCGAGGCGGCGCTGTACCCCCTGAACACGGACGTGTCGACGCTCGCCTTCACACTCTGGCTCCTGCACCGCGAGCGCGCGATCGACGAGCAGTCGGCCCACGAGCTGACGACCGACACCTACGACCAGCTGGCCATGACGATGCTCCAGGTCCTGTCGGCGGTCGACCCGACGGGCGTCGCGGCGGGCAGCTCGGGCCGCCACTACTGGACGGACGCGTTCCAGGACGAGGCGGGCGGGGTGCTGTGAGACACCCCGGGCCCGCGGTCACGTCGGTGTGACCCGTTCCAGCCGGGTCCAACCCGCCCACCCGCGCTGGTTGAGCAGCTCGATCAGCCGACGGGCGGAGGGCACGGTGTCGAACGCCAGCGTGTCCATCAGCTCGGCGAGCGCCGGTTCGACGCCGGCATCGCCGACGTACTCCTCGCCCCGTTCCTCGGCCAGCCTGGTGAGGTAGGCGGCCACCCTGTCGGCCAGCGCGACCAGCCGCGGGTCGTCGTCGCCCCGGTCGAGCGCCTCGCCCAGGGTCAGATAGAAGTCGATGAACTCCGGGTCGGTGAGCTGCTCCCGCTTGCGTGCGATCCATTCCGCGACGCGCTCGGGCGAGCGTGCGGCCAGCGGGATCCACCCGTCGCGCTCGGCCCGGACGATCCGCTCGTCGACGCCGAGCGCCCGCAGCCGGTCGAGGAAACCGACGACCTCGACGGGCAGGGCCAGACCGTCCCCCGAAGCGAGCCGGGCGATGCGCTCGCGGTGCCGCTGCCGCTCCCGGATCTCGGCCTCCAGCCGCCGGTCGATGTCCGCGACCGCCGCGGCGAACTCCTCCCCACCGGCTTGGAGCATGTCGCGCACACGCGCCAGCGGGACCCCGGCCTCGGCGAGGGTGCGGATCCGCAGCAGCTCGACCACGGCACCGGCGTCGTACCGCCGGTATCCGGAGTGGTCGCGCTCCGGCTCGGGCAGCAGTCCCTTGGCGTGGTAGTGCCGCACGGCGCGCACGGTGACTCCTGCGTACGCCGCCAGTTCGCCGATGGTCAGCATGGGGCCAGTCTGCTCCGGATGATCTCGGCGATGTCAGGGGCATGCGTGAAGACCAGCCCATGGTCGGCGTCGATCCAGTCCGCCGAGACGTGTGGCCGCTCGCGCAGGAGCCGCTCGACACCGGCACGCCAGAGTCGGTTGTGGCGAGGGGCCCGCCCTTCGGCGCCGTCGCCGGCGATCGAGGTGGACATGATGACGTGCACGGGCAGGTCGATCCTCTGATACCGGTCGAGGATCCCGCCCCGGACCACATCCATCTCCAGGCCCAGGACGAAGACGTCCTCGGCGGTGAGCGACACGTCAGGCGTCGCGCCCTCCTCCGCCATGGCCCGGAACTCCGCGAGATCGGCGTCCGTGAGGAACGGCTCCGGCAGCGGATTCGCCCCGTCGATGAGCACCAGCCCGGCGAGGGTCTCGGAACACTCAGCCGCGTAGTGCACCGCGAGGTCAGCGCCCAGGGAGTAGCCCACGAGCACAGGCGCCGAGGGCAGGTCGAGTGCCGCCATCACGGCGCTGAGATCACTCAGGAAGGCGTCGAAGGAGTACCGCTCGGCGGGGGACGCGGACCCGTGCCCCCGGAGATCGAAGGCCACCACGTCGTGGTCACGCCGCAACAGCCCGATGAGCTCGTCCAGGTGGGCCTGCGTACAGCTCAGCCCCGGACACAGCACCAGAGGCCGCCCTCGGCCGCCGCGGGACACCGGGAGGGTGACACCGTCGTGCCGCACGGTGAACCACGTCAGGGAGTTGTCGCTTCTGTCAGCCATACCGGCCATGCTCGGAGGCTGCCCCTGCGTCAGGGTCAAGCGCGGCAGCGGCCGTATCGAGCCCCCGTTGCGCCCTGGACGCGCCCTCCCCTCCTCCTGGACGCCTCCCGCATGCTTACACCATGGGGGACACAGGAGAGTCGACCATCATCCCGTTACCCGACCCCGACGGACACCGCCAACCGCCGCCCGACGCGCCGCAGCCGTGGGAGAAGACCGACCGTGCCCAGGCGGCACTGGAGGGCGCCACCGGCCCGGAGCCCCCCGCTCCACCGCTCTGCCCCAACTGCGGACTCGTGGGCGACCGGCGTGTCACCTACTACGGCTGGCACGTCCTCCTCGAACCGGACCTGCCCGTGCCCGCGCACATGGTGCCCGCGTGGCACCGCTGGTACGTGGACGCCAACGGCACAGCCTGGAACAGCCGCGAGGACGAGCCCGCGCCGGGCGCGGTGTGCCGCGTACCGCACCGGATCGCCTGCCCCGGTCTGAGACTGGAGGAGATCGGCCTCTGGCGTTGGCTGGACGCCGTACGCGCGGAGAACGCACGCCGGGCCCGGCGACAGGCCGACAGGGAAGCCGACCCGGGGGCCCTGCCGAACGCCGGCTGACGAAGCCTTCACCGTCGCGTCCGGCTGCTCATGGAGGCCGTGGCGGGATTCGAACCCGCGTAACTCCCCGCGAGCGGAGCTCGCTGATGTATGCGGCGCAGGCGAGCCCCTGAACCACTCGGGCGGGACTGTCCGAAAGGAGGGGCGTACGACCAAGGTCCCAGGCGAGGGCCGTCTCGCGACAGGGGTCAACGTGCTGTGTGGGCCTTACGCTGGCGGACATGCCTGACTCCAAGCCGCGTGACGCCGATGTCGTGGGTGCCGTTGTCCCGCCCTCTCTCGACGAGGGTGACGAGGGCGTGCTGGGGCGGGCCTACCGGGCGTTGAGCGTCGGGATCGTCTCCGTCGTGCTGCTCATCGCCTTCGAGGCGACGGCCGTCGGTACGGCGATGCCGGTCGCCGCGCGGGAGTTGGACGGGGTGGCGCTGTACGCCTTCGCGTTCTCCGGGTACTTCACGACCAGCCTGTTCGGGATGGTGCTCGCGGGGCAGTGGTCGGACCGGCGTGGGCCGCTCGGGCCGTTGTCGGCGGGCATCGCCTCCTTCGGGGCGGGGCTGCTGATGTCCGGGACGGCCGGGGCGATGTGGGTGTTCATCCTGGGGCGGGCCGTGCAGGGGCTCGGCGGCGGACTGGTGATCGTCGCGCTGTACGTCGTCGTCGGGCGGGCCTATCCGGAGCGGTTGCGGCCGGCCATCATGGCCGCGTTCGCCGCGAGCTGGATCCTGCCGTCGATCGTCGGCCCCCTCGCCGCCGGCACGGTGACCGAGCGGCTCGGCTGGCGGTGGGTGTTCCTGGGGATACCCGCCCTGGTCGTGTTCCCGCTCGCGCTCGCCCTGCCGCAGATACGGCGCCGGGCGTCCGGGCCGGTGGGAGAGCCGCCCGCCCTCGGCGGGAAGGCCGCCCCCGGCACGAGGGCTTCCTCCGGCCGCCGTCGCATCCGCCTCGCCCTCGCCATCTCCCTCGGCGCCGGCCTCCTCCAGTACGCGGCCCAGGACCTGCGCCCGCTGTCCCTGGTACCGGGGGCGCTCGGCGTGGCCCTGCTCGTGCCCGCCGTGCTCGGGCTGCTCCCGCGCGGGACCTACCGGGCCGCCCGCGGGCTGCCGTCGGTCGTGCTGCTGCGCGGCGTCGCCGCGGGGTCGTTCATCGCCGCGGAGTCGTTCGTGCCGCTGATGCTGGTCACCCAGCGCGGGCTCAGTCCGACGCTGGCCGGCTTCTCCCTCGCGGCGGGCGGCGGGACGTGGGCGCTGGGCTCGTGGGTGCAGTCGCGGTCGCGGCTCGAACCGTACCGGGAGCGGCTGACGACCGTCGGGATGCTGCTGGTGGCGGCGGCCGTCGCCACGGCACCGAGTGTGCTCGTCGACTCCGTGCCGGTCTGGACCCTCGCCGTCGCCTGGGCCTTCGGCTGCTTCGGCATGGGGCTCGTCATCTCCTCCACGAGCGTGCTCCTGCTCAAGCTCTCCGCCCCCGAGGAGGCCGGCACCAACTCCGCCGCCCTGCAGATCTCCGACGGCCTCTCCAACGTCCTCCTCCTCTCCGCCGGCGGCGCCGCCTTCGCCGCCCTGGGCGGCGGCACCGTCACCCACACCACCACCCATACCTCCGGCTCCCACCCGGCCGCCTTCGCCGCGGTGTTCCTGCCGATGGCGGCGGTGGCCCTGGCGGGCGCGTGGGTGTCGACGCGCCTGCGGGAGCGACGGCCGTAGTCCCGTTCGCGGACCCCGCCGTGGTGAGACGGAGCTGTGACGTCGGTCCCACCCGTGAGGGACGTGGCCCGGTCCGCGCGTGGGCCGGTGGGGCGCGCCGGTAGGGTGGCCCGGTTGTCATACGTAGCCGAGCCGTCAGGCTCCCTCGAACGAGCCGCCCGACCCCCAACGGAGACCGTGACTACCACCGCCGGCACCAGCTCTGCCTCGCACCACCTCTCCCCGGCGTTCCCCGGGCGCGCCCCCTGGGGCACCGCCAGCAAGCTCCGCGCCTGGCAGCAGGGCGCGATGGAGAAGTACATCCAGGAGCAGCCGCGGGACTTCCTGGCGGTCGCCACCCCCGGCGCCGGCAAGACGACCTTCGCGCTGACGCTGGCGTCCTGGCTGCTGCACCACCACGTCGTGCAGCAGGTGACCGTCGTCGCCCCGACCGAGCACCTGAAGAAGCAGTGGGCCGAGGCCGCCGCCCGGATAGGGATCAAGCTCGACCCCGAGTACAGCGCCGGGCCGCTCGGCCGGGAGTACCACGGCGTCGCCGTGACGTACGCCGGTGTCGGTGTCCGGCCCATGCTGCACCGCAACCGGGTCGAGCAGCGCAAGACCCTCGTCATCCTCGACGAGATCCACCACGCCGGTGACAGCAAGTCGTGGGGCGAGGCCTGTCTGGAGGCCTTCGAGCCCGCCACCCGCCGGCTCGCCCTGACCGGTACGCCGTTCCGGTCCGACACCAACCCCATCCCCTTCGTGACGTACGAGGAGGGGAACGACGGGATCCGGCGCTCCGCCGCCGACTACACCTACGGCTACGGCAACGCCCTCGCCGACAACGTCGTCCGGCCGGTCATCTTCCTCTCCTACAGCGGCAACATGCGCTGGCGCACCAAGGCCGGTGACGAGATCGCCGCCCGGCTCGGCGAGCCCATGACGAAGGACGCCATCAGCCAGGCCTGGCGGACCGCGCTCGATCCGCGCGGCGAGTGGATGCCGGCCGTGCTGCGCGCCGCCGACCAGCGGCTGACCGAGGTCCGGAAGGCCATCCCGGACGCGGGCGCGCTGGTCATCGCCTCCGACCAGGACTCGGCGCGCGCGTACGCCAAGCTCATCCGGGAGATCACCGGCACCAGCGCGACCCTCGTGCTGTCCGACGACTCCGGCGCCTCCGAGCGGATCGACGAGTTCAGCAACAACACCGACCGGTGGATGGTCGCGGTGCGGATGGTGTCCGAGGGCGTCGACGTGCCGCGTCTCGCGGTCGGCGTGTACGCCACGACCATCTCGACGCCACTGTTCTTCGCACAGGCCGTCGGGCGTTTCGTACGGTCCCGGCGCCGCGGCGAGACCGCCTCCGTGTTCCTGCCGACCGTGCCCGACCTGCTCTCCTTCGCCAACGAGATGGAGCGCGAGCGCGACCACGTCCTCGACAAGCCCAAGAAGGAGGGTGAGGAGGACCCCTACGCCGAGTCCGAGAAGGAGATGGACGAGGCGAACAAGGAGCAGGACGAGGACACCGGCGAGCAGGACATGCTGCCCTTCGAGGCGCTGGAGTCCGACGCCGTCTTCGACCGGGTCATGTACAACGGCGCCGAGTTCGGCATGCAGGCCCACCCGGGGAGCGAGGAGGAGCAGGACTACCTCGGCATCCCGGGACTGCTCGAACCGGACCAGGTCCAGCTGCTGCTGCAGAAGCGGCAGGCCCGGCAGATCGCGCACAGCCGCAAGAAGCCGGACGAGGAGGCCGACCTGCTCGAACTGCCAGCCGAGCGGCGGCCCGTGGTCTCCCACAAGGAGATGATGGAGTTGCGGCGGCAGCTCAACACGATGGTCGGCGCGTACGTTCACCAGAGCGGCAAGCCGCACGGCGTGATCCACACCGAACTGCGGCGCGTGTGCGGGGGGCCTCCGGCGGCTGAGGCGACGGCGGGGCAGCTGCGGCAGCGGATCGCCAAGGTGCAGGAGTGGGCAACGCGCATGAAGTGACGCAGCCCCCCTTGCGGCCGACGGGCGCATACCACCGCAAACCGCGGCAGCACGCGACGATCACTGCCCGGATTCTGGACGGAGCCTTCCGCTCAGCGAACCCCCTTCGCTACTGTCCCGCTACGCACACGCCCCGTGGCAGCGCCGCCGCGGAGCGCAGCCGTGAAGCGACGCGGTCCGGACAGGCCGGGCCGCCGGCCGATCGGCGGCCTCTGAAGCGCGTTGCCGACGGGACTCGGTGACGCATCCGCCGACCGGGGGGCCGCCGACCTCACCACTAAGGAGTGGGCGTCGTGACCGCGGAGACCTCCCAGACGCTCGACAGGGGACTGCGGGTCCTCAAGCTGCTCGCCGACACGGACCACGGGCTGACCGTGACCGAGCTCTCCCTCAGGCTGGGCGTGAACCGGACCGTGGTGTACCGGTTGCTCGCCACACTGGAACAGCACGCACTCATACGCCGTGACCTGGGCGGACGTGCCCGCGTCGGACTCGGTGTGCTGCGGCTGGGACGGCAGGTCCATCCGCTGGTGCGGGAGGCGGCGATGCCGGCGCTGCGGTCGCTGGCCGAGGACATCGGGGCCACGGCGCATCTGACCCTGGTGGACGGGGCGGACGCGCTCGCCGTGGCCGTCGTCGAGCCGACCTGGACGGACTACCACGTCGCCTACCGGGCCGGGTTCCGGCATCCCCTGGACCGCGGCGCCGCCGGCAAGGCGATCCTCGCCGCCCGGCAGCACCCGATGGCGGAACCCGGCTACACCCTGACGCACGGCGAGCTGGAGGCCGGGGCGTGCGGGGCCGCGGCCCCGCTGCTGGGCGTGACGGGCGTCGAGGGCAGCGTCGGCGTGGTGATGCTGGCCGACGTGGTGCCGGAGCGGGTCGGGCAGCGGGTCGTCGAAGCGGCCCGGGAGGTCGCGGACGCGCTGCGCTGACGGGCGGCCGTGCGGCGCTGAGGGCGGCCGTGCGGCGCTGAGGGCGGCCGTCCCCGCGCTGGCGGGCGGCGGTGCCCGCGTTGACGGGCGGCGGTGCCCGCGCTGGCGGGTGGCCGTGCCTGCGCTGGCGGGTGGCCGTGCCTGCGCTGGCGGGTGGCCGTGCCGCGGGCGGGCTGTGGTGACCTGGGACCGGCCGCGTCCCGCCCCCGCGTTAGATTGATCCCGTGTTCTCTCGCCTCACGCGCCCCCAGGCCATCGCCGTCTGCGCCCTGCCCGTCGTGGCCCTGCTCGCCACGGCGGTGTTCGCGCCGCTGCCGTTCTCGGTGGCGCAGCCGGGCGAGACGGCGAACGTGCTCGGCGAGCACAAGGGCGAGCCGGTGATCACCATCTCGGGGGCGCCGACCCGGGAGACCCGCGGACAGCTGCGCATGACGACCATCGTGGCGACCTCCCCCGACACCCGCGTCTCGCTCTCCGACGTCCTCGACGGCTGGTTCCGCACCGACGAGGCCGTCATGCCGCGCGACGCCCTCTACCCGAGCGGGGACAGCGTCAAGGAGATCGAGCGGCACAACGAGAAGCAGATGAAGGAGTCCCAGGACGCGGCGACGCAGGCGGCGCTGGGCTACCTCGGCCTCGACGCCGAGGACGTCGAGGTCAGCCTGAGGCTCGCCGACGTGGGCGGGCCCAGCGCGGGCCTGCTGTTCTCCCTGGGGATCGTCGACAAGCTCGACGGTGACGGTACCGGTGCGGATCTCACCGGGGGGCGGGTCATCGCCGGTACGGGCACGATCGCCGCGGACGGCACGGTCGGTGCGGTGGGCGGTGTCTCCCTCAAGACGCAGGCCGCGAAGCGGGACGGTGCGACGGTGTTCCTGGTGCCGAAGGCGGAGTGCGCGGACGCGCGGGCGGAACTGCCGGAAGGGCTGCGGCTGATCCCGGTGACCACGCTGAAGAGCACGGTGAGTTCCCTGGTGGCCCTGGAGACGGGCAAGGGGTCCGTGCCGAGCTGTTAGTGGGCGGTCAGTGGGCGGGGGGCTGCCGTCCCCGGCCGGGTGGCGAGTCTTAAACCGAGCTCCACGAGGGTCCAGCCGAGGCGGATGCGGAGGGCGTCCTTCGGGGCGCGGGTGAGGGGCGTGGATGCCTGGTCACGGAGCTCGGCGGCGCGGGTGTGGTGCAGGGTGAGGTGGATGTCCGGGTGCATGGGTGATGGCCTCTCACAGCTTCGTCTGGGTGGGGAAGACGTGCGTGTGGACGCGTACCGTTTCGGCGTCCGGGGTGCCCTCGGACAGGGGGCGGTAGCTCTGGACGAGTTCGTGCATCCTGCCGATCAGCTCACGGGCGAGGTCCGGAGTGAGCCGTAGGGTGAAGTCGCTCAGGTCGGTGGCGCCGTCCCATTCCTCGGCCCAGTCGTTCGCGGTGCCGAGCCAGGTGGCGATCTCCCTGGTGTGCACGTTCGCGAGCTCGTAGCGGAACAGGGCGACGGCTCCGCGCACAGCCGGATCGGGGTCCTTGATCAGGGTCTCGTCGAGCTGGACGCCCTGGTCCATGGCTTTCCACCAGCGCTCCCGGCCTTTGCCGCGCTCAGGATCGTCCGCGACGAAGCCGTGCGCGGCGAGCTGCCGCAGGTGATAACTGGTGGCACCGCTCGACTCGCCCAGTTTCTCCGCCAGTTGGGAGGCGGTGGCGGGTCCGCCGCGTCGCAGCGCGATCAGCAGCTGCATCCGCAGGGGATGAGCCAGTCCGCGCAGTGAGCGGGCGTCGAGCAGACGGGGAGCCGGTTCTTCGGGCATGCGTACAAAGGTAATGTTGCAAAGGCTGCTTTGCAACATGTTCTTTGTAACTCGGGATCACCCCTCCCTGACCAGCCCCTCCCCCACCATCCACTCCAACGCCACCTGATGCGGATCCTCCCCGTCCACATCCACCCTCGCGTTCAGGTCCCGCGCGACCGCGTTGTTCAGCCGCGCCGTCACCGGATCCAGGACGTCCGCGATCGCCGGCCACTCCTTCAGCGTCTTCGCGTTGACCATCGGCGCGGCGTTGTAGTTCGGGAAGAACTCCTTGTCGTCGTCCATCACGACCAGGTTCATCGACTTGATGCGCCCGTCCGTCGTGAACACCTCGCCGTACGGGCAACTGCCCTTCGCCGTCTGCGTGTAGATGATCCCCGTGTCCATCTGCGTGACGTTCCGCGCCGGCACGTTCATCCCGTACCGCTTCTGCATGCCGGGCAGCCCGTCCGCCCGGTTCGCGAACTCGACCTCCACGCACAGCTTCACGGCGTCCGGGTCGGACTCGGCCAGTTCCGCCACGTCCGACATCGTCTTCGTGCCGTACTTCCGCGCGTTGTCCTGGTTCATCGCCAGCGCGTAGGTGTTGTCGAGGGACGACGGCCGCAGCCAGGCCAGCCCGTTCGCCGCGTCCTCCTCGCGCACCGCCTCCCACTGCCGCCGCGGATCGGTGATCGGCTTGCTGTGCCCCAGGTACGTGATCCAGGCCGTGCCCGTGTACTCGTACCCGGCGTCCGCGTCGCCCTTGCGCACCGCCTCCCGGCTGCCGATGGAGCCCTGGATGCCCGTGCGGTCGAGCACCTCCGCCCCGGCCGCCTCCAGGGCGATGCCCATGATGGCGCCCAGGATCAGGCCCTCGGTGAACGACTTCGACGTCACCGTCAGACGCGCGCCCTTGAGCGGCTCACCCCGCCCGACCGACCCGGGCCGCACGTCGTCGGCCATGGGGGAGCCGCTGGTCAGGCCACAGCCGGAAGCCGCCACCAGCAGCGCCATCGCGAGGCACGCCCGCCGCCGCGACGCGAGGCACGCCCACCGCGCCCTCCCGCAGTCCGCCCGCCGCCTCACGCGCGCAACCCCCGCGGCCGCAGCAGCAGTTCCGCCAGTGAGGCCAGCCAGTCCACCAGCAGCGCCAGCACCACCGTGAGGACCGACCCCAGCACCAGCACCGGCATCCGCTGGTTGGTGATCCCGGTCGTGATCAGTACGCCGAGGCCGCCGCCCCCGCCGAAGACGGCCAGGGTCGCCGTCCCCACGTTCAGGACGAGGGCCGTCCGCACGCCCGCCAGGATCAGCGGGACCGCCAGCGGCAGTTCCACCCGGGTGAGCACGCCCGTGGGGGACATACCGATGCCCCGCGCCGCCTCCAGCAGGGTCGGGTCGTTGGCCTTCAGGCCGGTGATCGTGTTCGACAGCACCGGCAGGACGGCGTAGGCGATCATGCCGATCAGGGCGGCCCGGCGGCCGATGCCCAGCCAGATGACCAGGAGCGCCAGCAGGCCGATCGCGGGGGTCGCCTGGCCCGTGTTGGCGAGGGCCATCGCGACCGGAGTGGCCCTGCTGAACGCCCTCCGGGTCAGCAGGACGCCCAGCGGGATCGCGATGACCAGCACGAAGAACGTGGAGATCGCGGTGAGCTGGATGTGCTGCCACAGGGCCTTGGAGACCTGGCCGCCCGACAGGGCGTTCCGGGAGAGCGCGTCCAGGTCGGCCTGCTGGAACCAGAGCCAGGTGGCGAGCAGCACGGCGATCAGGACCACGGGCAGGAACGTCAGCTTCCGCCAGCCGACGCGGACCGGCCGGGGCCGCTGCTCGGGCCGCCGGGGCTCCGCGCCGAGAGGCTCGGTGGCTTCCTCGACCTCGGTGGCCGTCACCGCTGCCCCCCGGGGCCCACGCCCGTCACGCCCCCGGACCCCTCCTGCTCCGCGTGCGTCTGCGCGGCCCGCAGTTCCTCCAGCTCGTGCCGGTGCTCCCGCGCGTCGAGCCGGTCGGCCTCCAGCATCTCGTGCACGGAGTTCATGAGCGTCTCCATGTCGACGACGCCCGTGTACTCGCCGCGCCGCCCGGTCACGGCCACGCGCCCGGCGTTGTCGGTGAGCACCGCCTCCAGCGCGTCCCGCAGGGTCGCGTCCCGGGTGACCGTGTCGTGCACCAGCGTCCCGGCCCGGGCCAGCGAGCCGCGCGCCCGCATCAGGTCGCCGCGCCGGAGCCACTTGTAGGGGCGGCCGCGCCGGTCGAGCAGCAGGATCTCGTTGGTGCCGGCGGCCCGCAGCCGGTTGAAGATCTGCTGGAGCGGGTCGTCGACCGTGACGGTCGGATAGTCGGTGATCTCCACGTCCCGCACGCGGGTCAGGTTCAGCCGTTTCAGTGCCGCCCCGGCGCCCACGAACCCGGAGACGAAGTCGTCCGCCGGGTTGGTCAGGATCGCCTCGGGGGTGTCGAACTGGGCGATGTGCGAGCGCTCGCGCAGCACGGCGATGCGGTCGCCGAGCTTGATCGCCTCGTCGAAGTCGTGGGTGACGAAGACGATCGTCTTGCGCAGCTCGTGCTGGAGCCGGATCAGCTCGTCCTGGAGGTGGTCCCGGGTGATGGGGTCGACCGCGCCGAACGGCTCGTCCATCAGCAGCACCGGGGGATCGGCGGCCAGTGCCCGGGCGACGCCCACGCGCTGCTGCTGGCCCCCGGAGAGCTGGCGCGGATAGCGGCCGTGGAACTCGCCGGGGTCGAGTCCGACGAGGTCGAGGAGCTCCTCGGTCCGCTTCCTGATCCGGGCCTTCGGCCAGCCGATCATCTTCGGGACGAGGCCGATGTTCTGCGCGACCGTCATGTGCGGGAAGAGCCCGGCGGACTGGATGGCGTAGCCGACCTTGCGGCGCAGCCCCACCGGGTCGATGTCGGTGACGTCCTCGCCGCCCATCCGGATCCGGCCGCCGGTCGGCTCGATCAGCCGGTTGATCATCTTGAGCGTGGTCGACTTCCCGCACCCCGAGGGCCCGACGAAGACGACGACCTCGCCCGCCTTGATCTCCATGCTCACGTTGTCCACGGCCGGCTGCGCACCACCGGGAAACCGCTTGGTCAGGTTCTCCAGCTCGATGGAGGCGCCGTGGCCGTCGGTCTCAGGCACGGATCCCCCTCGGGATGGTCAGCCGCCCGATCAGGACGTACGCGGCGTCGAACAGCAGCGCCAGGACGATGATCCCGAGCGTCCCCGCGAGGACCTGGTTGAGCGCGTTGGCGCTGCCCAGCGAGGCGAGCCCGCGGAAGATGACGTTGCCGAGGCCCGGGCCGGAGGCGTACGCGGCGATGGCGGCGATGCCCATCAGCATCTGCGTCGCCACCCGGATCCCGGTCAGGATCGGCGGCCAGGCCAGCGGCAGCTCGACCCGCAGCAGCCGGGCCGGGCGGGACATCCCGATGCCCGTGGCCGCGTCCACCAGCGCCGGGTCGACGCCGCGCAGTCCGACGATCGCGTTGCGCACCACCGGCAGCAGCCCGTACAGCGTCAGCGCGATCACCGTGGGCGCCACGCCGAGCCCCACGACCGGGACGAGCAGGCCGATCAGGGCCAGCGCCGGGACGGTCAGGACGGTGGCGGTGGCCGTGGTCGCGAGGTTCCCGGCCCACTCGCTGCGGTAGGTGGCGACGCCGATCAGCACCCCGAGCACGGTCGCCACGACCATGCACTGGAAGACGGCGCTCGCGTGCTGGTAGGCGTCCGCGAGCAGCTGCTGGTGCCGGCCCGCCAGGTACTCCCAGAAGCTCACACGCGCTCACCCCACGACTCAGGTCTCCTCCGCGGCCTGCTCCACCAGCGGGATGATCCGCGGCGGGACGGGGTTCTCCATGACGATCGCCGTGGAGGCCCGGACGATGCCATCAAAACCGACGACCCGGTCGATCACACGCTGGAGATCGGCGTTGGAGCGGGCCACGAGACGGCACAGCATGTCCCCGCTGCCGGTGGTGGTGTGCAGCTCCAGCACCTCGGGCACGGACGCCAAGTGGGCCCGTACGTCGGCTCCTTGGCCCTGCCGGATCTGCAGCGTGGCGAAGGCGGTGACCGGATAGCCGAGCGCGGCCGGATCCACCTCCGGGCCGAATCCGCGGATGACTCCGTTCGACTGAAGGCGGTCCAGCCGCGCCTGCACGGTGCCCCGGGCCACGCCCAGCCGCCGCGACATCTCCAGCACCCCGATCCGCGGCTCCCGGGCGAGCAGCAGGATGATCCGGCCGTCCAGACGATCGATCGACACAGCAGCCTCCCGAGGTGGTCATCCTGTACAGAAGGACCGATACTTCGGCCATCTTGCTGAACAGATTGCCCAGCGGAAACGCAAACTATTGCGCACCTTGCCGAGCGGGGAGACCCTGCGGCTATGACGCAGACCACACACCACACTCCCGACACCGCCCGGCAGGCCGACCCCTTCCCGGTCAAGGGAATGGACGCGGTCGTCTTCGCCGTGGGCAACGCCAAGCAGGCGGCGCACTACTACTCCACCGCCTTCGGCATGCAGCTGGTCGCCTACTCCGGACCGGAGAACGGCAGCCGCGAGACCGCTGCTTACGTGCTGGAGAACGGCTCCGCCCGCTTCGTCCTCACCTCGGTCATCAAGCCCACCACCGACTGGGGCCACTTCCTCGCCCGGCACGTCGCCGAGCACGGCGACGGCGTCGTCGACCTCGCCATCGAGGTGCCGGACGCCCGCGCCGCCCACGCCTACGCCGTCGAGCACGGCGCCCGCTCGGTCGCCGAGCCGTACGAGGTGAAGGACGAGCACGGCACGGTCGTCCTGGCCGCCATCGCCACCTACGGCGAGACCCGCCACACCCTCGTCGAGCGCTCCGGCTACGACGGCCCCTACCTGCCCGGCTACGTCGCGGCCAAGCCGATGGTCGAGCCGCCCGCCCAGCGCACGTTCCAGGCGATCGACCACTGCGTCGGCAACGTCGAGCTCGGCCGCATGAACGAGTGGGTCGGCTTCTACAACAAGGTGATGGGCTTCACGAACATGAAGGAGTTCGTGGGCGACGACATCGCCACCGAGTACAGCGCCCTCATGTCGAAGGTCGTCGCCGACGGCACGCTCAAGGTCAAGTTCCCGATCAACGAGCCGGCCATCGCGAAGAAGAAGTCGCAGATCGACGAGTACCTGGAGTTCTACGGCGGCGCGGGCGTGCAGCACATCGCCCTGAACACCAACGACATCGTGCAGACGGTCCGCACGATGCGCGCGGCCGGCGTCGAGTTCCTCAACACGCCCGACTCCTACTACGACACGCTGGGGGAGTGGGTCGGCGAGACCCGGGTCCCGATCGACACCCTGCGTGAACTGAAGATCCTGGCCGACCGCGACGAGGACGGCTACCTGCTGCAGATCTTCACCAAGCCGGTCCAGGACCGTCCGACGGTCTTCTTCGAGATCATCGAACGCCACGGCTCGATGGGCTTCGGCAAGGGCAACTTCAAGGCCCTGTTCGAGGCGATCGAGCGCGAACAGGCCCGCCGCGGCAACCTGTAGTCCGGCGCCGCGTTCCAGGCGTGCGGGTGCCATGGGGCACCCGCACGCCCCGGGCAGGTGAAGGCCGCCGCCGACGGGTTCACACCGCCGGCCCCCGGTGCGAACCTGTGATCATGAGCCGTATCGAAGCGCCTCCCGACGACCGGACCGGCAACCTCGTCGACCTGCTGCTCGGCGGCCTGCCCGCCGAAGCGGTCCTCACCGACCCCGACATCACGGCCTCCTACGCCAACGACATGGCGAGCTTCTGCCCGGCCGGCACCCCGGCCGTCGTCGTGCTGCCCCGGACGACCGAACAGGTCCAGCACGTGATGCGCACCGCCACCGCCCTGCGCGTCCCGGTCGTCCCGCAGGGCGCCCGCACGGGGCTGTCCGGTGCCGCGAACGCCTCCGACGGCTGCATCGTGCTCTCGCTGACGAAGATGGACCGGATCCTGGAGATCAACCCGGTCGACCGCATCGCCGTCGTCGAACCCGGCGTCGTCAACGCCGCCCTGTCCCGGGCCGTCGGCGAACACGGCCTGTACTACCCGCCGGACCCCTCCAGCTGGGAGATGTGCACCATCGGCGGCAACATCGGCACGGCCTCGGGCGGCCTGTGCTGCGTGAAGTACGGGGTCACCGCCGAGTACGTCCTCGGGCTGGACGTGGTGCTCGCCGACGGGCGGCTCATGTCCACCGGCCGCCGCACCGCCAAGGGCGTCGCCGGCTACGACCTGACCCGGCTGTTCGTCGGCTCCGAGGGCTCGCTCGGCATCGTCGTCCGGGCCGTTCTCGGCCTGCGGCCCAAGCCGCCCCAGCAGCTCGTCCTGGCCGCCGAGTTCGCCTCCGCGGCCGCCGCCTGCGACGCCGTGTGCCGCATCATGGAGGGCGGCCACGTGCCGTCACTCCTCGAACTCATGGACCGTACGACGGTCAAGGCCGTCAACGACCTGGCGCAGATGGGCCTGCCGGAGACCACCGAGGCCCTGCTCCTGGCCGCCTTCGACACCACCGCCCCGGCCGCCGACCTGGCCGCCGTCGGCGCGCTGTGCGAGGCGGCCGGCGCCACCCAGGTCGTCCCCGCCGACGACGCCGCCGAGTCCGAACTGCTCCTCCAGGCCCGGCGCCTGTCGCTCACCGCGCTGGAGGCGGTCAAGGGCGTGACGATGATCGACGACGTGTGCGTGCCGCGTTCCCGGCTCGCCGACATGCTCGACGGGGTCGACCGGATCGCCGAGAAGTACCGGCTCACCATCGGCGTCGTCGCCCACGCGGGCGACGGCAACACCCACCCGACGGTCTGCTTCGACCCGGCCGACCCCGACGAGTCCCGGCGCGCCCGCGAGTCCTTCGACGAGATCATGGCGCTCGGCCTGGAACTCGGCGGCACCATCACCGGCGAACACGGCGTCGGCGTCCTGAAGAAGGAGTGGCTGGCACGCGAGATCGGCCCCGTCGGGATGGAGATGCAGCGGGCCGTCAAGCAGGCCTTCGACCCGTTGAACATCCTGAACCCCGGCAAGCTCTTCTGAGACCGGCGCCCTCACTGGGCGAGCAGCTCGGCCAACTCGTCGTCGAGCCCGAGCCGCTCGCCCTCCGTCCCCGGCGGGACCACCCGCAGCGTGCGCTCCAGCCACGCCGACACCTGCGCCGCCGGGGCCTCCAGCAGGGCGTCCCCGTCGGGTGAACTCAGCGCCATCAGCACGACACCGCGCCCCTCGCTCTTCGTCGGCCACACCCGCACGTCCCCCTGCCCGCACGGCCGGAACACGCCCTCCACCAGCAGGTCCCGGGCGAACGTCCAGTGCACGGGGTGCGCGGAGTCGACGTGGAAGGTGACGTGCACGGCGTACGGATCGCCGGTGAGGTACCCGAGCCGGGCCGGCACCGTGATCCTGCGCTCCGGCGACAGGACGAGCTTCAGCTCCAGTTCCCGCTCCACCACGTGGTGCATGGCGGTCTTCCCTTCTCTCGACGGCTGCCCTCCAGGGCCGGTCGGGAGGAGAGAGCGGGCGGATGCCGCGCCATTACGCGCGTTGCCGGAAGTTTTTTCGCAGGGGAACGCGCCGGGGCCGCGCGACGCGTAGCACATCGGTGCTCGAAAGGGGTGGGTCCGGTGGGAGCGGCGGTGGGGGTTGCGCTCGTCTGATAGATGTGGAGGCCCCCATTTGGCCCCCGAGCAGATACGGGACGACGGACATGAGCGCCCCAACCCCGGCCCCCGGTGACGACAGGCCCCGCGAAGGGTATTACCCGGACCCGTCCATTCCTGGATATGTCCGGTACTGGAACGGTGCCTCCTGGGTACCGGGCACCAGCCGTCCGGCGCCCAAGGACGGCGAGTCGCTCGCGCCGCCGCCCGGTGCGGGAGCACCGGCCGCCTCGGTCGAGGAGACCGGCCCGCACTTCTTCGACGAGGACCCGGTCGAGGACAGCTCCGCCGCGGACGCCCAGCACGGCAGCCGTCCCGAGCCCGCGTCCGCCTGGGGCGCGGACCGCTCCCGCCAGTCGGGTTTCGGCGGCGACCAGGACCGCCGCGTCTCGTGGGGCGCACCGCAGGGCGCACAGGGCGCGCAGGCGGCTCAGGGGGCTGACCCGAGGATGGCGCACGGGGACCGGCAGCAGCAGGACGGCGAGTCCGTCCCCGCCGACGGCACGTCCACGGCTCGGCCCGCCGACCGGGAGGAGAGCGCCGCGGCCGCCGGCAGCACGTTCGTCTTCCGCCGCCCGACGGGCGAGTCCGGGGGAGGGGCAGCGGCCTCCGCGGACCGCCCCGACGACGGCACGATGACGTTCCGCGCGGTCGCGCCGCGCACGGGCCCGGGCGCGTCCCCGTCCGGCGGCGGCGCGCAGTCGGCGGGCCCCGGCG
>JJOH01000035.1 GCA_000696115.1 Streptomyces olindensis | reverse complement strand
GGCCCGCTACAAGGAGTCGCTGAAGACCCGTGACCTGCGGGTGTACGAGGGGGCGGTGGTACGGCCGGTGCCGGGCGGGGCCGCCCACTGGCTGGGCCGGGAGCCCGCCCGGGCCGCCCGCCGCTTCGTCCGCAACCGGCCCCGTCTGGCCGGTGCGGCCGCCCGGGCGCTGGCGGAGGCGGGGCGGCTGCGCGGCCGCTGAGCGCGTTGCCCGCCCGGGGCGCCCGGCTCGGGGAAGAGCCGGGCGCGCGGGGGTCAGCTCGTGGCGGTCCAGCTGTGGGCGACGTCCACGATGACGCGGTCGTCGAGCTGCAGCACCCGGAAGGGCAGCCGGGCGCGGACGCCGAGGCCGATCTGGGTCTCCCCCTCGAAGCTGCCGGCGAAGCGCGTGTCACGGAAGGTGCGGTAACCGGTGAGGTCCACGCCCGGCAGCGGGCGCGCCACCCGGCCGGGATACGTGGGGGCGCCGGTCTCCGGATCGTAGGCGGGCGCGGCCACCCGCACCTCGAGGACGGCGCCGCCGGCCACGGGTATGTGGCGGCCGGACCCGTCCTGGTGGAGGCGGTCGACGTACCGGACGCTGTAGCCGACGCCGCTGCCCGCGCCGGGCACGTCGACGACCATCCGGTCGAAGCAGGCGTGGCGGCCGGTCCTGACGTTCGTCAGCGGTGCGACCGTCGTGCCGGTGCCGGTCTTGGCGAGGCTTCCCCAGCCGGTCGGGCACGTCGTGGTCTGCGTGGTGGCCTGCCGGGCCGCGGCCGGTGCGGCGCCCGCCGGGATCGCCGCGACGCCGACCGTGGCGCCCACGAGCGCGAGCGTCGCGCATGCTGTTCTGATTCGTACCATTGCCGCCCCCGAGGCTTGCGTGATTGTGATATCGGGTGAGACGGCCGTCCTGACCCAAAGGTTGCACCCGCGTGAACGAAAGGTCGCACCCACCGCGCCGGAGCGCCGACCATGGCACATCCTGGTGGGGAGCGATTGGTGTCCGGTGCGTCCGTACCGGGAGGACGCGACATGGATGAGGCAGCCGCCGTACCGGACGGGCCGCGGTCGTCCGGCGGCCGGATCCGGGGCGGGGGCGACGGCCGGGACCCGGCCGGGGACACGGGGCGGATCGAGGACGCCCTGACCGCTCCGCTGATCCAGGCCGTACGGGACCTCGGGGGCTACGGCGGTCTGGTCTACCTGCGCTCCCGCGACCGGCGCTCGCTCGTGCTGGCGATGGTCACCGGGGTGCCCCGGTCGCTGCTCAGGAGCTGGTGGCGGGTGCCCGTGGGCGGCGCCCTGCCCATGGCGGAGGCCTACCGGCGCGACGAACCCCTGTGGCTGCCGGACGAGCGCGCCACCATGGTGCGCTTCCCGCACTTCACCGCCGGGCTGCCGTACTCGTTCGGCTCCGCCTACCGGCCGGTCCGGGCGGGCGGCGAGCCCGTCGGCGTCCTGGTCGTGCTGCGCTCGGCCGCCCGGACGCCGATGGACGCGGAGGCGGTGGCGCTCGCGCTGCGGCCCGCCGGGCGCGCCATGGAGGAGCGGCTCGGCCGCCTCGCCGCCGGGCGGCCCGGCCCGGTCTCCACCGCTCGGCTCGAGTACGACGACGAACCCGTCGACGTGCGGCTGCCCACCCCCGCCGTCCACCCCGTCCGGGTGGGGCTCGTCGACTGGGACCTGGAGACGGACCGGTGCACCCCGGACGACGAGGCCCTCGCCCTCCTGGGCATCGCCCGGGCGGACTTCGGCGGCACCCTGGCGGACCTCGAGGCCCGTGTCAGCCCGGACGACCTGCACGAGCTGCGGGCGAGCCGGCGCGACGCGCTGACCCACGGCCGGGTCAGGTCCCGGCACTTCCGGGTGCGGGACGCGTCCGCGGACAGCGGGGAGTCCGGCTACCGGCCCGTCGAGCTGTGGGGCCATCTCATGGGCGGCGGCACCGGTTCCGCCCGGGTCCTGGTGGCTGCCCTGGTCGACGCGACCGGCGGACTGACCGCGGCCGAGGCCGCCGAGCGGCTGCCCGACGGGATCTTCTCCCTGGACCAGGACGGCCGCCTGACGTACGCCAACCGGCGCTGCGAGGAACTGCTGGGCTCCGGCCGGGAGGAGCTGCTGGGCCGGTATCCGTGGGAGGTGGTCACCTGGCTCCGGGACCCCGCGTACGAGGACCGCTACCGGGCGGCGATGCTGTCGCAGGAGCAGGTGTCCTTCCTCGTGCGGCGTCCGGACGGGAACTGGCTGGGCTTCGTGCTGTACCCGGACGTGCACGGGCTGACCGGCCGGGTCTCCGAGACCGGCCCGCCCACGGGTGGGGAGTCCGCGGACGAGGCCGGGTCCGCCGCCGGTCTCGTGGCGGGTCCCGGCGCGCCGCCGCCCGGGCCGGTGGCCGCGGCGCGGGCCGGCGCGCTGTACCACGTGGTGCAGATGGCGAGCGTCCTCACCGAGGCGGTGACCGTGCGGGACGTGTGCCGGGCCGTGTCGGAGCAGCTGCTGCCGGCGTTCGGCGCCCGGGAACTCGCTTTGTACACCGTCCGCGAGGGCCGGATGTACCTGCTGTGGGAGTCGGGCTACCCCGAGGGTTTCCTCACCCCGTTCGAAGGGGTCACCCTCGACACGCAGCTGCCCGGCGTGCACGCCCTGACCACGTGGCTACCGCTGTTCTTCGAGTCGCCGGAGGACCTCTCCGTCGCGTACCCGGGCATCACTCTGGACCGCATGAGCGCCTGGTCGTTCCTGCCGCTGATCGCCTCCGGTCACCCCGTCGGCTCCTGCATCCTCGGGTGGGACGCCCCGCGCCGGTTCACCGCCGACGAACGCTCCGCCCTCACCGCGCTGAGCGGTCTCGCCGCCCAGGCCCTGGAGCGGGCGCGGCTCTACGACGCGGAGTCCGCCGTCGCCCGGGGCCTGCAGGAGGGGCTGCTGCCGCACCGGCTGCCCGCCGTGGAGGGGCTGCGCACGACCGGCCGCTATCTGCCCGGCACGCAGGGCATGGCCATCGGCGGCGACTGGTACGACGTGATCACCACGGGGCGTGGGGTGGCGCTGGTCATCGGGGACGTCGAGGGCCACAGTGTCGGCGCCGCCGCGGTGATGGGGCAGCTGCGCAGTGCCGTGCACGCGTTCGCCGCGAGCGAGCGCCCGCCGCAGGAGGTCATCACCCACACCAACCGGCTGCTGGCCGAGCTGGAGTCCGATGCCTTCGCCACCTGCTGCTACATCGAACTGGACCCGCGCACCGGCCGGGCCCTCGCCGTGCGGGCCGGCCATCCCCCGCCGCTGCTGCGCCATCCCGACGGGCACGCCGAGACGCTCGACCTGGCGGGCGGGGTCATGCTGGGTGTGCAGCCCGACGCGTTCTACCCCGTGACCCCGATCGAGCTGGCCCCCGGAAGCGTCCTCGCCCTGTACACCGACGGGCTCGTGGAGCGGCCCGGCAGCGACATCGACACGGGCATCGAGCGGGTCCGCCGCTGCCTGGCCGACACGCCGGCGGACTCGGTGGAGCACCTCGCCGACCGGCTGGTGGGCACGGCCCGACGGGCCACGGAGCGGCCGGACGACGTGGCGCTGCTGCTGACGGCGTACCGCTGAGCGGAGGCGCGGGCTCGGGACCGCGTCCGTCAGGCCCCCGGCGGTCGGCGTGGCGGACGCGGCGCGAGTACCGTGGTCGGAATCGGCGAGCAAGGCGGTGGTGGCGGTGGAGTGGCAGCGGTACGCCGAGCAGATGGCGTTGCTCGCCCGGGATCTGCTGGCGCAGGACTCGGTCCAGGCGACGCTGGACGAGATCGCGGCGGCGGCGGTGAAGCTCGTCGAGGGCTGTGACGCGGCGGGCATCCTGGCGGTGTCGAAGGGCCGGGCCGTGACGCTGGCGGTGTGCGGCGACATGGTCGAGGAGTCCGACCGGCTGCAGGGCGAGCTGGGCGAGGGGCCGTGCTTCGACGCCGCGCGGCGCGTGGACGGCGAGCGGCTCTTCCGCATCGCCGACATGACCAGACCCCAGCCGTCCTGGCCGCGGTTCTCCGAGGCGGCTCGTGGGCTCGGGATCGGCAGCATGACCGGTGTGCTGCTCTACACCGAGCAGGAGGACTTCGGCGCGCTGAACCTCTACTCACGTCGCCCGGGGGCGTTCGGCAAGGACATCGAGACCGCGGGCTGGCTGCTCGCCTCCCACGCCGCCGTCGCGCTGGCCACCGCCCGCACCGTCGACCAGCTGGAGCACGCCCTGGAGACCCGGCATGCCATCGGGGAGGCCATGGGGATCCTGATGGAACGCCACCGGCTGAGCGAGGACGAGGCCTTCGGTGTGCTGCGGCGGATCTCGCAGCACCACAACATCAAGCTGCGCGACGTGGCCCGGCGGGTCCGCGCCGACCGTCCCGGTGAGGCCTGACCGTCCGGACCGGGGGTGGCGCGCAGCTAGCACGGCGATGTCGTCGGCGTCCCGTCCGGTGGGCGTCGTGTGGTGGACGAGCCGTTCCAGGGCGTGGCCGTCGCCGGCCCCCAGGCGCCGGGCGAGGCCGGAGGTGGCCCGGGTGGGGTCGCCGGGGAGTTCGACGAGGCCGTCGGTGCAGAGGGCGAGCGTGGTGCCGGGGAGCAGGGGCGTGCTGGTGACGGGGTAGTGGGCGGCGGGGTCGACGCCCGGCAGCGGGCCGGGCTGGATGTCGAGGACGCCGGCGCTGCCGGGACGTGCGGGCACGTCGTCCGGGCGGCGCCCCCAGGGGGCGGTGGGGGTGGCGGTGCGCGGGGGCCGGTCCGGGCAGGAGGCGGATCGGGGGACGGACCCGGTGGGCCGGGGCAGCGCGCCGCCGCCGAGGATGTCGCGGCCGCCGGGAGCCTGGTGAGCGTCCGTCGGGAGCCCGCTGGCGTCCGTCGGAAGCCCGGTGAGCGTCCGCCGCGAGCCCGACAGCGGTCGTCGGGAAGCCAATAGCGTCCGCCGCGAGCCCGACAGCGGTCGTCGGGAGGCCATGAGCGTCCGCCGGGACCGATAAGCGTCCGTGCGGGTCCCTCGCCGAGCCCCCTGGGGGCGGCACCCCGGCCGTGCCGACGCGGAATCCGGCCGGTTCACCGGCCGCCGAGGGTGCCGTGCTGGCAGAATCGGAGGCCCTGGGGACGATCGGGAGGCCGGCTTGCAGACGCTGACATCGCGCGACCCGCTGGCCGTCGCCGTCACCGAGGCGATCCGGGCCGGTGATCTGCCCGGGCTCCGGCGGTTGCTCGACGACCATCCCGGCCTGGCCACCGCACGCGTCACCGAGCACGATGAGGACGGCAAGGGCACGCGCAGTCTGCTGCACCTCGCCACCGACTGGCCCGGTCACTTCCCCCACGGCCCCGAGGTGGTGGCCGCCCTGGTCGCGGCCGGGGCGGACCCCAACGCCCGGTTCGCCGGCGCGCACACGGAGACGCCGCTGCACTGGGCCGCGAGCAACAACGACGTGCCCGTGCTGGACGCGCTCATCGCCGCCGGGGCCGACATCGAGGCCCCCGGGGCGGTGATCGCCGGGGGCACCCCGCTCGCCGACGCCCGCGCCTTCGGCCAGTGGCGCGCCGCGCACCGCCTCGTCGAGCACGGCGCCCGCACGACGCTCCAGGACGCCGCGACGCTCGGCCTGCTCGACCGGGTCCGCGCGTACGTCGAGGACGGCGAGCCTCCCTCGCCCGACGACATCACCAGCGCCTTCTGGGGGGCCTGCCACGGCGGGCAGTTGGCCACCGCGCAGTACCTCCACCGGCACGGCGCCGACATCGACTGGTGCGGCTACGACGACCGGACGCCGCTCGACATCGCCCTCGCCCAGGACGCCGACGACGTCGTGCGGTGGCTGCGCGAGCTGGGCGCGCGCGGCCGGTCGTAGCGGTCAGGGTCCGCCGCGCCCCGGCGCGCCGTGCCTCACAGGCAGTAGCGCACGAGCCACTCGTCCTGGTTGTACGCCGTGCGGGCGGGGTCGGGTGAGCTCGCCGCCCGTTCCTCGACCATGTCCTCCACGCGTACCGGCTCCGGCAGTGCCCCGAAGCGGGACCGGCGCGCGGCGGCCTCCGCCTCGCTTCCCTGCTGCGACGTCGCGTCGTCCACGGCGATTCCCCTCTCCGGTTGGTCTCTCCGACCGATCGGCCGTTCCTGGGCAAAGAGTTGACGTACGAGCGAGGCTCACGGTTCCCGCCGGGCGCGCTTGTTCGACCCTACGAACTTTCCGTTCGCCTGTTTCCCTTGCGTCCACCTGGTGATAGGAAACCTTCCTATCAGTTCTGCACGGTTCGGCTCTTCCACCCCCCACCCTGCTTGGAGGCACCGTGAGACACCCCTCGACCCCGGCCGCGAGCCCGGCGGCGCGCCGCACCGCCCTGGCCCTGTTCGGGGCCGCCGTCGCCGCCCCGCTCCTTGGACCGGCCCCTGCCACGGCATCCGTCCGCGCCGTCGGACTCGACGACCCGGCGAAGAAGGAGATCGCCATGCAGCTCGTGTCGAGCGCGGAGAACTCCTCGCTCGACTGGAAGGCGCAGTACCAGTACATCGAGGACATCCGCGACGGCCGCGGTTACACCGCCGGCATCATCGGGTTCTGCTCCGGCACCGGCGACATGCTCGACCTCGTCGAGCTCTACACCGACCGCAAGCCCGGCAACGTCCTGGCGAAGTACCTGCCGGCGCTGCGCGCCGTCAACGGCTCGGACTCGCACGACGGGCTCGACCCGGGCTTCCCCGGCGACTGGCGCCGGGCGGCCCGCGACGCCGCGTTCCGGCGGGCCCAGGACGACGAGCGCGACCGGGTGTACTTCGGCCCGGCGGTCCGGCAGGGGAAGGCGGACGGGCTGCGCGTGCTGGGCCAGTTCGCCTACTACGACGCCATCGTGATGCACGGCGACGGCACCGACCCCCTGAGCTTCCGCAACATCCGCAGGCGTGCGCTGCGCACGGCGAAGCCGCCGGCGCAGGGCGGTGACGAGGTGAGGTACCTCGACGCCTTCCTGGACGCGCGGGTGTGGGCCATGAAGCAGGAGGAGGCCCACAGCGACACGAGCCGCGTCGACACCGCGCAGCGCGTCTTCCTGCGCCGACGCAACCTCGACCTCGACCCGCCGCTCGACTGGAAGGTCTACGGCGACAGCTACCACATCGGGTGACCGCCGCGGCCCGGGCCGGATTGGTCCATCGAGCGGTCGCGCAAGTGGACTCCTTCCCGGGCCGCCCGGCTGCCTAGCGTCGCCCGTATGAACGCCACCACCTCGCGCGGCACCCTGCTCGCCGCGCTCGCCTGCGTCCTCGTCGGAGGGTCCTTCACCGCCAACAGCCTCCTCGGCGAGTACCCGTACGCGGGTGGCCAGTTCCTGCGCTACGGGCTGGCCTGCCTGCTGCTCCTCCCGCTCACCGGAAAGGGCGCGACCGCCCGGCTGCGGGCGCTCGCGCCCCGCCAGTGGGTCCGGCTCTGCCTGCTCGCGGCGGTCGGCATGGTCGGCTTCAACCTGGCCGTCATCGCCGCGGAGCGCACGGCGGAACCGGCCGTTCCCGGCGTGTTCGTGGGCTGTGCCCCGGTGGTCGTCGCCGTGCTCGTACCGCTGCTGGACGGGCGCCGGCCCCAACGGGCGGTCCTGCACGGGGCGTTGCTCGTGGCCGTCGGCGCCTTCGCCGTGCAGGGCTGGGGGCGTACGGACGGCGCGGGCCTCGCCTTCTCCGTGTGCGCACTCGCGGGAGAGGTCGGGTTCGCCGTGCTCGCCGTGCCCGTGCTGCGGCCGCTCGGGCCCAGGCTGCTGTCGGCCACGGTGTGCGCGGTCGCCGCGCTGGAGTCGGCGGCGGTGGGGCTACTGGTCGACGGGGGCGGGTGGCTGCGGCGCCCGGACGCCGTCGAGACGGCCGCGCTGCTGTGGCAGGCGGTGGTGGTCACCGTGGTCGGCTTCGTGTGCTGGTACATGGGCCTGCAGCGGATCGGCGCGGAACGCGCCACCCTCTTCTCCGGCCTCATCCCGGTGGCCGCGGCCTGCACCGCACCGCTCGTCGGCACGGGCTCCTACGGCCTCGCGCAGGCGACGGGCAGCGCACTGGTGGGTCTCGGCGTGGCCCTGGGGTCCGGAGCGCTGAGGCGGGCCCGACGTGCACGCCGTGCACCGGGTCGGGCCTTTAGAGGGAACGGCCGCCCGCTGGGACATGAGAACCGCGTGCCTGGAATGCCCGACTGATCCCGCGTGCGTCTAATGGACGGCACACAGCGTCCCGGCCGACCCAGGAGACGACGTCCATGCCGCACACCCGCACCGGTGAAGAGATCGACACGGCAGCGCGCGGGGGCGTGCTGCGGCGGCTGGGCGAGTGGTGCGCGCGTCACTTCGGCATCGTCATCGGAGCCTGGCTCGTGGCGCTGGTGGCCCTCCAGGTGGTCAACCACGTCTACGGCGGGTCGTACTCCGACAATTTCTCCCTGCCGCAGGCGCAGTCCCAGAAGGGCCTGGACGTACTGAAGGAGCACGACCCGCAGGCCGGCGGCTACAGCAGCCAGATCGTGCTGCACGACGACGGCCAGGAACTGACCGCACTTGGCTCCCAGATGTCCACCGCGGTCGCCGACCTGGAGAAGCTCCCGCACGTCCTGTCGGCCCAGAACCCGCTGACCGCGCAGGGTTCGACGTCGGGTCAGTCGCAGCAGAACGTCGGGCCGTTGTCCGACGACCGGAAGACGGCGTACATCACGGTCCGCTTCGACGTGCAGCCCTCGACGCTCGGCGGCGGATACCTGGGCGGGGTCGACGACGCCGTGCAGCCGCTGCGCTCGGCCGGGGCGGAGGTCGAGTACGGGGGGCCGCTCGGCGAGCTCGCCCGGCCGGAGGCCGACGACCGGGTGAGCGAGCTGATCGGCTTCGGCGTGGCCGTCGTCGTCCTGCTCGTCGGGTTCGGGAGCGTCATCGCCGCCGGCGTCCCGCTGCTGACCGCGCTGATCAGCGTCGTCGGCGGTCTGGCCATCCTCGGGCTGTTTGCGGTCGCGTTCACCTTCGCGACGGTCTCGCCGACCCTGGCGACGATGATCGGTCTCGGCGTCGGCATCGACTACGCCCTGTTCCTGATCACGCGCCACCGGCAGAACCTTGTCGACGGGGCCGATCCGGTCCGGGCCGCCGGACAGGCCGCGAGCACCAGCGGCCACGCCGTCCTCGTCTCCGGCTGCACGGTGATCATCGCCCTGGCGGGCCTGTCCGCGTCCGGGGTCGCCTTCATCGGCCTGCTCGGCCTCGCCGCCGCGGTCACCGTCGTCTCGGCCGTCGTCGGCGCGCTCACCCTGGTGCCGGCGCTGCTCGGTCTCCTCGGGCGGCACATCGACCGCTACACGGTGCGCCGCCCCGTGGCCGAGACCGACGCCGAGTCGGGAGGGACACCGCAGGGCACCTGGCACCGGTACGCGCAACGGGTGGAGCACGGGCCGCTGTGGTTCCTGACGGCCGGTGTCGCCGTGATCGTGGTGCTCGCGATCCCGGTGCTGTCGATCCGGCTCGGTCACATCGGTGACGGTGCCGATCCGAAGTCCTTCACGGACCGGCGGGCCTACGACCTGATGACCGACGCGTTCGGGCCCGGGTCCAACGGGCCGCTCACCGTCGTCATCGACCAGTCGGACGTACCGGACGCGCAGCGCTCCGGCCTCGCCTCGAAGGCCCAGCAGACCCTCGACGGCGTCGAGGGCGCCGCCGTCGTCACGCCCCTGACGTCCACCCAGGACGGTGACGTCCTGATCGGCACGGTCTACTCGGAGCAGTCCCCGCAGAGCGGCACCACCACGGACCTGACCAACCGTCTGGTCGACGACACGCTGCCCGACGCGGTCCGGGGGACGGACGCCGAGGGGTACGTCACCGGGACGACGGCGGCGCAGGTCGACTTCCGCGACATCGTCGCGTCCCGGCTGCCCGTGATCATCGCCGTGGTCGTCGCCCTGGCGTTCCTGATCATCCTGGCCGTGTTCCGCGGACTGCTCGTCGCCGTCAAGGCCGCCGTTCTCAACGTCCTGTCCATCACGGCCTCGTACGGCGTGGTCGTCGCCGTGTTCCAGTGGGGGTGGGGCGGTCCCGCGCTCGGGGTGAACGGAACGGTGCCCATCGAGAGCTACGTGCCGATGATGATGTTCGCCATCATCTTCGGGCTCAGCATGGACTACGAGATCTTCCTGCTGTCCCGCGTCCACGAGGCGTGGCGGCGCACCGGGGACGCCAAGGCCTCGGTCGCGCACGCCCTGGAGATCACGGCGCGGGTCATCACCTGCGCCGCGCTGATCATGATGAGCGTGTTCGCGGCGTTCATCGTCAGCGACAACATCGTGGTGAAGATGCTCGGGCTGGGCCTGGCCGTCAGCGTGCTCATCGACGCCACGGTGGTGCGCCTGCTCATGGTGCCGGCCGTGCTGACGCTGCTCGGACAGCATGCCTGGTGGACGCCGAGGTGGCTGGACCGGGTGCTGCCCCGCATCGACGCCGAGGGCGCGACGGAGCGGGCGGGGAGCCGGACGGCCCCGTGACAGAGGGACTCAGTGGAGCACCAGGTGGACGAGGGCGACGGTGCCGACCGACACGATGAGGGTGCGCAGGACGGCGGGGCTGAAGCGGCGGCCGGTTCTGGCGCCGGCCAGTCCGCCCAGCGCGGATCCGGTGGCGATGAGCAGGACGGCGGTCCAGTCGAAGTCGGCGAAGAAGAGGAAGAGCACGGCGGCGACGGTGTTGACGACGGCGGACAGCACGTTCTTGACGGCGTTGAGCCGCTGGAGCGTCTCGTCGAGCAGCATGCCCATGAGGGAGACGTAGATGATGCCCTGTGCGGCGGAGAAGTAGCCGCCGTAGACGCTGGCCAGCGTCAGGCCGGAGAACAGCAGCGGGCCACCGTCCCGGCGGGCGGGGCTGCCCTCCTCGCGACGGCGGCGCACGCGCCTGGCGATCAGGGGCTGGCAGGCGACGAGGACGAGGGCGAGGCCGACCAGGGCGGGCACGATCCGCTCGAAGGCCGCCGCGGGCAGGGTCAGCAGCAGCACGGCACCCGCGAGACCGCCCAGGACGGCGCCGATGCCGAGCAGCAGGACGCGCCGGCCCTGGCCGCGGAGTTCCTCGCGGTAGCCGATGGCCGCGCTGATCGAGCCGGGGACCAGGCCGAGCCCGTTGGACACCGTGGCGGTGACCGGGGGCATCCCGGTGGCGAGCAGAACCGGGAAGGTGATCAGTGTTCCCGAGCCGACGACGGCGTTGACGGCCCCCGCACCCGTGCCGGCGGCGAACACGGCCACCATCTCCCCGGGCGTCACGCCACCGCTCCACCGCGTACGCCGTTCCGTGTGTGATGCATGGGATCACGTTAGGCGGTGGGCACTTCGGCGTGGGCCGAAGGGTCGTCGTGCGCGCGGAACGGCGGCGGGATCCGGCCAGGATCCCGCCGCCGTTCCCTGGACGCGTGCGCGTCGGGTGGGCTCAGCCGCGCCTGGCCCGGCGGAGAACGAGGAAGCCCGCTGCCACCAGGACGGCGCCTGCGGCGGCCGGCCAGAGCTGGGCACCGGTGTCGGCCAGGCCGCCTTCGCCGACGGCCTGCGGTTCCGTCCGCGACGGGTCGGAGGGGGTCGGTGCGGCGCTGGTCGCGGTTCCGACGGCCTGGGACCCGCCGAGGCCGTCCGTGTCCTCACCGGCGTCGCCGTCCGCGCCGCCCCGCTCACCGGCGTTCGCCGTACCGCGCTCGGCGGAGGGCGTCGCGTACACCTCGGGTTCACCGGTGCCGGGGGCGGTGGTGGCGTCGTCGCCGGGCTCCGGTTCGGGCGCCGGCCTGCCGGTCACCGGCGGCTTGGACGCCTCGCCCTTGCCGCCGCCCGCGCCCGCGTCACCCGGCTTGCCGCCGGCGTTGCCGTCCTTCGGCGCGTCGGGAGTACGCGTGGGCTGCTCCTGCGGGGCCTCGGGGGTTCCGGTCGGTTCCTCCTGCGGGGCGTCCGGGTTGCCGGTCGGCTGCTCCTGGGGCTCCTCCCCCGCTCCCGGCTGCTCCCCTCCCGGCCCGGCGCCCGCCCCGGCGCCGCACCTGCGGCCCTCGTTGATGCAGTCGACCATCTCCCGCATCAGGTCCTCGTCGAAGACGTTGATGAAGTCGCCGTGGTCCGTGACCGGCTTGTGCAGCTGCTCGGGGAAGGAGTCCACCGCGAACAGCGGAGTCGTACGGCCGCCGTCGTCCAGGCTCGGCGCGTCGACGTCGTAGACGATGCGCTGGACCAGCTGCGGGATGGGACGGAAGCCGGACGGGCAGGTGCCGGCGGCGTTCGCGAAGGCCACGTGGGTGCGGTGGTTGGCGCTGTCGATGTTGCGGCCGTCCCAGCAGCTCTGGAACGTGAAGGTGCGCACCACGTCGCTGCCGCGCGGGCACAGTGGGTACTTGTCCTTCAGCTGCCGGTCCTCGAAGCCGGTGCAGCTCCAGGACGCGTTGGCGTTGGCGAGGCCGTTGACGAACGACTTGGCGTCGCCGGTGATGATGCGCAGCAGCCGCGGCATGGCGGTCACCTTGTCGCGCGGGTTGCCGACGAACGTCAGCGTGACCTGCTTCGGCGTGACGATCTCGCCCGCGTTGCCCTCGATGCCGCCGCCGGGCGATGTGGCGTCCTGCTCCTGGGTGCCGTTCTGCAGGCGCAGCACGGGCCAGTAGTAGGAGGACTTGTCGCCCGGGTCGGCGCAGCTGGTCTCGGCGTTCGCGAGGTCCTGGTCGCTCGCGAAGGCGTTGTTGGCCTGGTTGCCGACGTAGTCGTGGAAGTGGTGGGCGCCGTTGGTGACGCCCGGCGCGGCGATGATGTTGTCGGAGTTGAACAGGCCGTTCGCGTTGACGCCGCAGTCGGTGGCGAAGGAGCCGCGCGAGGCGCCGCCCCGCTGCCGGGGAGTGCCGGCGTCGGGCCGGACGCTTCTGATGTCCGCGAAGTCGGCGGCGACCGGGCCGTTGCCCGCCTGTCCGCCGTTGCCGCCCTGCCCCTGGCCGTTCCCCTGGTCCTGGCCGCCCTCGCCCTGGCCGGGCTGCTCGCCACCGCCCTGGCTCGCGGTCGGCGCGGGGGCCTGGTTGCCGGAGTCCCGTACGGTGCAGGCCGCGAGGGGCGCGAGCCCTTCCGGGCGGTCCGCCACGCGGTCGATGGCGATCGCGATGCGCTCGATGGTGGCGGCCCGCTTGTCCTTCAGCGGGTTCATGATGGCGCTGTCGGCGAAGCCGGAGTCCTGCCGTATCTGCGGGGCCGACGTGCTCAGCCGCTGGTAGGCCTGGGCGATCTGCTCGTCCAGGCGGGCGAGTTCCCTGTCGACCTCCGGTCTCGCCCGTTCGGGGACCGAGGTGAGCCGGCTGCCGACGTCCGGGCAGTCGATCGTCGCGCCCGCGGTCCGCACCCCCGTGCCGGACCGCGGCTGGGCGGACCCACCGCCCGAACCTCCGTCCGTGGCCGAGGCGTAGACGTTCGCCGCCATCAGGCCGCCTCCGCCCAGCATCAGCGCGACCGCGGCGAAGGTCGCGCGTCGTGGGCCGGTAGGGCGTCTTCGCGTGTTGCGTCCCAAGGGTGCTCTCCTGCGCTTCGTGGCGTGCCGGGCATGAAAATCCCCCCGTCCCGTACGTACGGGAGCACCGGCGTGTTCAATCGCCCCGGCGATTCTTGGAGAACTCTCAGGAAGCACCGACGGGCCGGGCCCCGCCGACCCGTGGGACCGGCGGGGAAACGGCAGGTCAGCGGAAGTTCACGTCACTGCACAGGAAGTAGGTCTGGTCCATGTGCGACGCCTGCCAGATCGTGTAGACCACGTGCCGGCCGCTCAGTCCGGACGTGCTCACCGGGATCGAGTAGTTCTGGCTGGGCGCGTACGTGCCGGTGCGGGCGACGAGCCGGAGGTCGTTCCAGGTCAGCGGCTGGGTGGTGGGGTCGAAGCCCTGCCGCGTGACGTAGACGAGGAAGTAGTCGGCGCCGTGACTGGCCTGGTCGTACAGCTTCACGGTGAAGTTGCCGCTGATGTCCGTCGTCTTCCACGCGCCGACCGCGTCCAGGGAGTTGTACCGGCCGCCCTCGGTCCGCCCGCCGCTGCACAGCTGGCCGTTGGGGACGACGGCCTGGAAGTTGCCGCCGGAACCGTCGCGGTAGAGGCCGTTCCAGTTCCACATGGCGTTGGGGTTGTCCTGCCAGGCCTGCCAGCACATGGGGTCCTGCTGGGCCATCGCGGGGTTCTGGAAGTCGTTCCCCCAGCGCAGCCAGCAGCCGTAGTTGCGCGAGGCCGGGTCGACGACCGAGCCGTGGGCGACGGCGGTGCCGCTCCACGGGATCAGGCTGAGCAGAGCGGCGACCAGCACGCTCAGGGCGAGCGTCAGACGAGACCTGACACCGCGCCTCTCAAAAGCATGACCATGACAATTCATGATCTCCTTCTTCCGGATGTGGGGGTTGTCGTGCCGTGGATGTGCCTCGTGTGGGGGGTGCCGGAGCGCGTGGGAGCGCTCCCGCAGGGCACAGGCTGCGCCCGTTGGCGCGGGTCGGCAACGCGCGATCGCGCCACTTCCGTACCGCGTGGCGCGTTCGATCCGTTCGACGGGCGGTGCCCCGTCAGAGGTCGACGGTCGGTGCCCCGTCAGAGGTCGACGGTCGGTGCCCCGTCAGAGCCGGTCCAGTTCCTTCGTGGTGCGCCCCAGGTAGGTGACCGACCCGTCCCCGGGGGCGTCGATCTCGTGGAAGCCCATGCGGTCGTAGAAGGCCCTGGCCCGCGTGTTGGCGGTCGCCATCGCCAGGTGGACGGCCGGTACGCCCTTGTCCTGGAGGGCCGCGAGGAACGTCCGCATCAGGCGGCGCCCCCAGCCGCGGCCCTGCAGGGCGGGGAGCAGATCGATGTGCAGATGGGCGGGGTAGGCGGCCACTGCGGGGACCACCATCCGCTCGGGGTGGTGCAGCAGGTGTGCCATCTCCTCGTCCGGGGTCCGCGGCGGCGGGGGCGGTTCCGGGTAGCGGTCGGCGACCAGGGGGAGCCACGTCGTGCGGAAGGCCTCGGCGAAGCGCGGGGTGTCGGCCGCCCCGAGGATGTAGCCGACCGCCCGCCCCTCGCCGTCGTCCAGCACGAAGGCCAGATCCGGCTCCAGGTGGACGTACGGGGCCGCGAAGGTCACCGGGAAGATGCCCGGGTCCGCGAAGTGGGGGCGGCTGTCCTGGCCGTGGTGCGCGGTGCGGACGCAGATGTCGTCGAGGGCCGGCCGGTCCTCGGGCCGGTAGCGGCGGATGGCGGTGGGCTCGGTCATGGCGGCATCGTGCCCGCAGTGGGAGCGCTCCCACAACTTCGCTCCGCGGTGCGGCCGTTGTGCGAGACTCCGACCATGACCCCCGTGCAGCAGCTGCGCGAGGCCGCGCTCGCCCTGCCGGAGACCGAGGGGGGCACGCGCTCCGGGGCGGCGTCGTTCTCCGTGCGGGGCAAGGGCTTCGCCTCGCTGACCGAGGACGGACTGGTGCGGCTGCACCTTCCCCCGGAGGAGACGGAGGCAGCGCTCGCCGCTCATACCACCGGTGAGCATCTGCTGCTGAGGGGGACGCCGGTCGCGTTCCGCGTGCCGCTCGCGGACGTGGACGGCAAGAGCTTGAACGCCTTGGTGCGGGCGTCCTGGCTCAGTCGTGCCCCGCAGCGGCTCGCCGCGTCCCTCGCCGCGGCGGAGGCGGCGGCCGACCGGGCCGGCGGCGACCTGCCCGCCGGGATCGGGAGGCCCGCCACCCGGGCCCTCTTCGGCGCGGACCTGACCACGCTGGAGCAGGTGGCCGGAGCGCTCCGCGGGGGAACTCCTCGCCCTGCACGGGGCCGGGCCGAAGGCCGTGCGGGTGCTGTCGGAGGCGCTGCGGCAACGGGGACTCGCCCTGCGGCAGTGAGCCTCGGCGACTCCCCCGTCGAGCGCGGCTTAAGGCCACGGTCAGGGGTTACCCGGCTCACATGGTGAAGCTGCATATTCCGGGACGAAAAGAACACCACGCGGACGACGCTCCGCCCCAGGCCTCCGCGCCGCCTCGAGGTTCCTCCGCTCCTCCCCCTTCCCCGGCTCCGGCCGAGCCCGGGCCGGGCCCCGAGGTGGAGCGCGCGGCGCCGGACACGCCGAGCGATCTGCCCCGGAAGTCCTGGGGCGCGGTGCTGAAGGGGAGCCTACGGGAGTTCAAGGACGACGAGCTGACCGACCGGGCGGCGGCGCTGACCTACTACGGGGTACTGGCGCTGTTCCCGGCGCTGCTGGCGCTCGTGTCGCTGCTGGGCCTCACCGGCCGGTCGACCACGGACAAGGTGCTCGACAACGTCCAGCAACTGGCCCCCGGCCCGGTCCGCGACATCATCACCCGGGCCGTCGAGCAGTTGCAGGGCAACGCCGGTATCGGCTCGCTGATGGCGATCGTCGGCCTGGTCCTGGCGGTGTGGTCGGCCTCCGGCTACGTGGCGGCGTTCATCCGCTCCGCCAACGCGGTCTACGACATGCCCGAGGGCCGGCCGGTGTGGAAGCTGCTGCCGGTGCGGGTGGGCGTGACGGTCGCGCTGATGGTGCTGGCCGTGATCAGCGCGCTGATCGTGGTCTTCACGGGCCCGCTGGCCCAGCGGCTGGGAACGGCGCTCGGGCTCGGTGACACGGCGCTGACGGTGTGGTCGATCGCGAAATGGCCCGTCCTGGTCGTGCTGGTCACGGTCATGATCGCGCTCCTGTACTGGGCGACCCCGAACGCCAAGGTGAAGGGGTTCCGCTGGATCACCCCGGGCAGTGCGCTGGCCCTGCTGATCTGGCTGATCGCCTCCGCCGGTTTCGCGGTCTACGTGGCGAACTTCGCCTCGTACAACAAGACCTACGGGACGATGGCCGGGGTCATCGTGTTCCTGATCTGGCTGTGGATCACCAACCTGGCGATCCTGCTGGGGCTGGAGTTCGACGCGGAGACGGTGCGGCAGCGGGCCATCGCCGGTGGTCATCCGCCGGAGGCCGAGCCGTACACCCAGCCGCGCGACACCCGGACCTGGGACGAGCAGGACCGGCGTCGGCTGGAGGAGACCTGAGGCTCAGCCCATGAGCCCGGCGGCGACCGTCGCGCCCAGTTCCCAGCACCGCTCGACGTCGCCCTTGCCCGGCTCGCCAGTCACGGTCACGGCCTCGGCGGCACGGCGCCAGCCGAGGCCTGTCGTGATCGCCTCGACGCCCCGGACCGCTCCGGTGACGTCGTTGCCGCCGTGCACCCAGTAGCCGAAGGGCCGGCCGCGGGTCGCGTCCAGGCACGGGTAGTAGACCTGGTCGAAGAAGTGCTTCAGGGCGCCCGACATGTAGCCCAGGTTCGCGGGGGTGCCGAGGAGGTAGCCGTCGGCGGCGAGCACGTCGGAGGCGGTGGCGGACAGCGCGGGCAGGCGCACCACGCGCACGTTCTCGATCTCGGGGTCCGTGGCCCCGGAGACGACGGCTTCGAACAGCGCCTGGCAGTTGGGCGAGGGCGTGTGATGGACGATCAGCAAGGTGGCCACGGCACCCGACCTTGCCGCCTGGGCCCCCGTCGCCGCAAGCAGCGACGGGGGCCGGTGTCGCTCGGGTGACCGGGCCGGTGCCGCTCAGCTGTGGCTGCGGCGGCGGATGAGCAGCCAGGCCACGAGCACGGCTCCGGCGCCCGCCAGCAGGGCGGTCCGGTGGTCGCGCACCGGCTGCGGGGCCTTGTCCTGCCAGGCCTGCTCGGCCTGTGCGGCCTTCTGCCTCACCGGTTCGGGCAGCTTCTCCTCCACGGCGCGGGCGACGTGCGCGGCCTTTTCCCTGGCCTCGTGAGCGGCGGCGGCACCCTTCTGCTTCACCGGTTCGGGCAGCTTCTCCTCGACGGTGTGGGCGACGTGCGCGGCCTTGGTCCGGGCCTGGCCGCGCAAGGCGTGGACCTTGGTCTCGGCCTGGCCGCGCAAGGCGTGGACCCTGGTCTCGGCCTGTTCCCTGACCGCCAGCGCCTTCTCGCGGGCGCGGGTCTTCACGTCGGCCCGGTCCGCCAGCTGCTGGACGGTGTCCCCCAGTTCGTGGCGGGTGCGCTCGACCTGTTCGCGCAGCTCGTCCTGGCTGCGGGCCGTGGGCTCGTCGTGCGGGGGCTGGGTCATCGTTGAGCACTCTCCTTGATCTCGGCCGCATCGGCCTTCACGCTGTCGATGGTCCGCTGCGGGGCGGGCGGGGTGGCGCTGCGCACCTGCTTGCGGCCGGCCAGCGCCGTCAGGCCCGTGGCGACGGCGAGGACGCCCGTGACGATCAGCGCCGCCGCCCACACCGGCAGCGGTACGGCCAGGGCCGCGATCGCCGTGGCCGCGAGGGCCTGGAGCGTGACGAAGCCCAGCACCCCGGCTCCGCCGAACAGGCCGCCGCCCTTGCCGAAGCGCTTGCCCTTCTCGGTCATCTCCGCCCGGGCGAGGCGCATTTCGCCCCGTACCAGGTCGGAGAGCTGTTCGGTGGCTCGCTGCACCAGCTCGCTCACGGGTTCGTCGCCGCCCGTCGGCGCGGTCCCCGGGCGAGCGGCAGCGGCCGCGCGGTCCATGTCCGCCATGACGATCACCTCCCGGTCCGTCGGTGCGGGCCGGGTACCCCCGTGCGGGCGGAAAGGACACCTGGTCGGACAAGTCGTGGTGACCATGCGTGGCCGGCGCGAGACCTGGTACCCGTCCGTCGCCCACCTACGAGAAAGGGAGGTACCGCCTTGTCACAGGTAGAGGAATCCATCGAGGTCCGCGTGCCGGTGCACACCGCCTACAACCAGTGGACCCAGTTCGAGACCTTTCCCCGGTTCATGGACGGCGTCGAGCGCATCGAGCAGCGCACCGACACGCTGACGCACTGGGTGACGAAGGTCGGCGGCCAGGAGCGGGAGTTCGACGCGGAGATCACCGAGCAGATCCCCGACGAGCGCGTCGCCTGGACCACCGTGGGTGGCGAGGCCCGGCAGGCCGGTGTGGTGACCTTCCACCGCATCCACGACGACACGACCAAGGTCATGCTGCAGATGGACTTCGACCCCAGTGGCGTGGCCGAGACCGTGGGCGACAAGCTCGGGTTCGTGAAGCGGCAGGTCTCCGGTGATCTGCGGCGCTTCAAGGAGTACATGGAGGCCCGGGGCACGGAGACGGGGGCCTGGCGCGGCGAGGTCTGACCGTACGGCGACGGAAGGCCGCCACCACGTGCAGTGGTGGCGGCCTTCCGTTGCGCTGTGCCTCTGTTGTTGTGCCGTGCCTCCGTGCCGGTGCCTCCGTGCCGGTGCCTCCGTACCGGTGCGTCAGGCCACGGGCGCGGCGACGCCGCTGCGCAGCAAGTGCCGGGCCTGCCGGACCAGGTCGTGCAGGTGCAGGGCGAGCCGGGCGGCGCCGTCGTAGAGGCTGTGGACGGCCTGGAGGCGTTCCAGGCGGGGTGCCAGGGCCGACAGGGCGATGGCCGCCGCGACTCCGGCCCAGGCCACGGGGCCGAGCGGGGTGCAGCCGAAGAAGTGGCTCACGCCGGGGGTCTGGACGAGCGCGGCCAGGACGGCGGCCGAGCCGAGGGCCGTGACCCACACCAGTGGGCTGTGGCGCCGACCGGAGAGCGTCTGCACCAGCTGGGCGCCGACCACACCGCACAGGGCCATGGTGGTGGAGCGGCGTTCGGTGCCGGGGGTGAGGCGGCCGATGAGGTACGCCGTGACCGCGCCGAGGCAGGTGGTGATGCCGCGGCGGCGGATGGAGCGCAGCAGGGGCGCGCCGAGGACGTTCAGGCCCATCGGGCCGGTCGCGGCGTGCTCCGCCGTCGAGGGGTCGTCGCTGGGTGTGACGGCCACCGCCATCGCCGGGAACATGTCGGTGAGCAGGTTGACGAGCAACAGCTGACGGGTCGACAGGGGCGAGGCGCCGGCCAGCAGGGTGCCGAGGACGCTGAAGCCGACCTCGCCGGCGTTGCCGCCGATGAGGATGCTCACCGCGTCGGCGACGCTGCGCCACAGGGCGCGTCCCTCGACGACCGCGTCGACCAGGACGGACAGGTCACCGGTGGTGAGCACGAGGTCGGCGGCGTTGCGGGCGGCGGCGGAGCCGCGGGACTCGATGCCGACCCCGACGTCGGCGGCGCGGATGGCGGCGGCGTCGTTGGCGCCGTCGCCGGCCATCGCCACGACCCGGCCGGCCTGTTGCAGGGCCTCCACGACGTGCAGTTTCTGCTCGGGGGCGACCCGGGCCACGACGCCCGCGCCGCGCAGGGCCCGGACGCGTTCGCCGCGTTCCATGGCGACCAGCTCGTCACCGGTGACCACCTCGGTCTCCTCCGGCCAGCCCAGTTGCAGGGCGATGGCGCGGGCGGTCTCCGGGTGGTCGCCGGTGAGCATGACGGGCAGGATGCCGGAGCGGCGCAACTCGACGAGCAGGGCGTGCGAGGTCTCGCGGGGCACGTCCGCGAGGGCGACGAAACCGCTGAACTCCAGGTCGGCGAGGGGGGCGTCGAGTTCGGTCTCGGCGTCGTCGGCCCGGCAGGGGCGCCGGGCGACGGCGAGGACGCGCAGGCCCTGTGCGGCCAGTTCGTGGGCGGTGTCGGTCGCGTGGGCGGGCAGGTCCCGGCAGGCGGGCAGGATCGTCTCGGGGGCGCCCTTGACGACGAGGAGTTCGCCGAAGTCGGGGTCGCCGTCGCGGCCGACCGCCGCGGCGTAGCCCCGCCGCGTCTCGAAGGGCAGCTCGCCGGTGGGTGTCCAGCCCGGGTCGGGCGGGGCGACGTCGAGGACGGCCTCGTCGGTGGCGTGGGCGACCCGGCGCCCCTGTCCGGTCTCCTCCTGCGGGCAGGCGCGCGCGGCCAGGCGCACGATCGGCTCGGCCTGTTCGGTGTCCGTGGCCAGGACGGTGCCGTCGGAGGTGGCGACGCGGACCAGGCGCAGTTTGTTCTCGGTGAGCGTGCCGGTCTTGTCGAAGCAGACGGTGTCGACCCGCCCGAGCGCCTCCAGGGTGCGCGGGGTGCGGACCAGGACGCCGCGCCGGGACAGCCGGCGGGCGGCCGCCATCTGCGCGACCGTCGCGACCAGCGGGAGTCCCTCGGGGACGGCGGCGACGGCGACCGCGACACCGCCGCTGACGGCGCGCCGTACGGGGCTGCCGCGCAGCAGGGACAGGCCGGTCACGGCCGCGCCGCCGGTGAAGGTCACGGGCAGGGCCTTGCGGGTGAGTTCCTGCAGCCGGGCCTGGACGCCGGCGGGCGGCGGGGTGCGGGCGGCGAGGGTGACGGCGCGGCCCGCCTCGGTCTGGTCTCCGGTGTCGACGACGAGTGCGGTGGCCCGGCCGGCCACGACGGTGGTGCCCTCGAACACCATGCAGGCGCGCTGGGCCACCGGTGCGCCGGGCGTCGCCTCGACGGCCTTGGTCACCGGCAGGGACTCGCCGGTGAGCGCGGACTCGTCGACCTCCAGGCCGTCGACGTCCAGCAGCCGGGCGTCGGCGGGTACGACGTCGCCGGCGTCGAGGCTGATCTCGTCGCCGGGCCGCAGCCGGGCGGCGTCGACGGTGACCGTGCGTTTGCGGCTGTCCTGCCTGCGCGCCTTGGGCTGCTGCCGGGCGGCCAGCCGGGCGAGGGCCTGTTCGGCGCGCAGCCGCTGGAGCCCGCCCGTCACGGCGTTGAGGTCCATGGCGCCGACGACGAGCAGCGCGTCGACGAGGGAGCCGAGCAGCGCCGAGGCGACGGCGCCGGTGGCGAGGACAGGGGTGAGCGGGTCGTCGAGTTCGCGACGGACGGCCCCGGCGGCCTGCCAGGTCCAGCGGGCGGGCGCGGCGGCGGGGTGGCGGCCCAGGCGGGCGGCCTGCCGGCGTGAGCGGTCGGCGAGCAGGGCGAGCCCGCGGGGTTCTCCGTCGGGCCCGGTGCGTCCCAGCCGGGCACGGGCCTCGTCGGGTTCCAGGGCGTGCCAGGGGATGTGCAGCCGGGGCGGCGGCGGGGTGGCCCGGGCCACCCGGGTGGCCGCGAGCCAGCCGGCGAGCAGGGCGTTCGCGGCAGCGATGTTCACGGGGGCGTGCCGGGTGAGGGGCCACAGGAGGTGCCGGCCCGGGGGCTGTCCGCCGCGGGCGACCAGGAGGCCCGACAGGGCGGCGCCCGCGCGGGCGAGGGTCTGGGAGCGGCGTCCGACGCGCCGGGCCGCCGGGATCGCCGTGAGCAGCCGCCAGACGTCGGCGAGTCCGCCCGGTGCCAGCGCGTCGGCGCCCCAGGGGACGGCCGCCCGGCCGTCGGTGAGGGCGATGGCCACGTCACCGGCGGGCAGCCCGGCGCCCACGTGCCCGTCGCCGGACTCGTCCAGGCGGGCGACGGTGACCACCACGTGCCCGCTGTCCTGCAGGGCCCGTACGACGTCGGCGAACGGTTTCGCGCTTGGGGCGACCTCGTCGGCGAGCCGGGTGATGTCCTTGAGGTCGGAGCCGCCGGCGATCACGACGTGCAGGCCCGCCCGGCGGGCGGCGTCGAGGACGGCCTCGGCGAAGGGGTGGACCGGGTCGTCGGGCAGGCCGTCGGAGTCGTCGCTGCCCTGCCGCAGGCTGCGCAGGGCGTCGGCGTGCAGGACGAGGGCGTCGGCGATCTCCAGCTGCCGCAGGCGCTCCCCGCTGCGCACGAGGATGCCGGCCCGGGCGAGGAACGTGCCGAGGGTCGCGCTGAAGGCGGCCGGTCCGTACCGGGCCGCCTTCGGGGATCCGGCGAGGACCGCTTCGGCCGCTTCCCGCGCGCTGTGGGTGACGAGGAGGGTGGCGGCGGCGCCGGCGAGGCTGCCGGTGCTGGCGTGGGAGGCGTACTCCTGGGCGGGTGTCACCTTGAGCGGCGGGCGGGTGCCCGGCGGGCAGGGCACGCTGGTGCGCCGCTCGCGGCAGATGTCGTCGTGCAGCGCCTCGAAGGCCGCGGCTCGGGCCACGGCTTCGGTCAGCTGGGTGCCGCGCAGCATGCCGTCGAGCACCAGGGCCAGCGGTGACTGGCCCGCGCCGTGCGTGGCGGCGTTGACGGCGGTGAGGACGAGTTCCATGCCGGACGTGCCGAACCGCTGCCGGAGCAGGGCCCGGAAGCGGGGGTTCTCGCGCAGCAGCGTGACGGTGGCGGTGACGATGCGTGAGGTGGGGGGCAGGCGCAGCGAGCGGCCGGCCAGGGCTCCGGCCGCGCCCGCGGCGTCGAGCAGGATCGCTCCCGCGGCGACGCGTACCTCGCGGGGGTCGCCGGGGTGGGTGGTCTCCTCGGCGACCGGGTCGGCTCCCTCGGTGAGGCCGAGGCGGGTGGCGAGCGCGGTGGCGCGCTCGGCGACGCGGTCGGTGGCGGCGTCCTCGACGACGGTGATCACCAGGCGGGAGAGTCCCCCGTCCCAGTACGCGGTCAGCACGTCGGGGTGGTCGAGCAGGTCCGCGGCCACCTTCCGGGCGAGCGCGCCGGCGTCGCCGTCGGCGTGCCGCAGGGCGAGGTGGAGGCGCTGCCCCGCCGTCCAGTGCTGTCCGCCCGTGAGGGCGTTGCGCGCGACGTTGCGGACGCGGCGCGTGGTGTCGTAGACGGACGTCACTCCCTGGGCGGTGCTGCGGGCGGCGCCTGCGGCCGCCCCGGCCACGGCCCCGACGAGCGGGGCGACGTCGAAGCGTGTGAGCATCTGCTGGTGTCCCGACTCAGCCGGTGGTGCGGCTGTCGTGTCCGTGCCGGTGGGCGTGTTCCGGCTCCGTCTCCGCGTGGGTGCCGTGGTGCGCGGTGGCCTCGGCGACCTGCTTCAGTGCGGAGGCGGTGGCGGTGTCGCCGACCTTGGCGGGTTGTTCGTGGACGTGGTGTTCCGGCCGGTCGTGCCGGTAGTGGGACGCGGCGAGCTTGTCGCCGGGCCCGTACGACGAGGTGTCCTGTTCGTCCGGCCGGTCCTGGGCGGGGCGGCGTTCACCGGTCGTGCCGGTCTGCGTCCCGCCGTTCGCCGACCCGCCGTCGGGCCGCTGTCCGGGCCGCGGCTGGGTCAGCCAGGCGACGGCGGCGCCGGTCAGCGCCACCGGCCACTCCACCACTCCGGCCACGCCGAGCACACCGGCTCCGGCGTAGACGGCCATCCGGCGGCCGCGCGGCGAGACCGCGCCGATCCGGTCCAGGGTGTCCGTGGCGACCTTGCCGACCTGTTCCGCGCCGGGCAGGTGCTTCAGGCCCGAGGCCACGGCCCGCAACGGCTGCGGAAGATCAGACGAACGTGCCGGTTCCTGGTTCATGGCGACCTCCACAAGCGCGTTGTCCAGCGGCTTCAACCGGTTTCCCAGCTCTTTGCCCCATATTCCGCCTTCGGTGAAGCGAGCGCTTGTCCGATTCGGCCGGGGCGGGTCCGCCGGGGGCTCAGAGGACCGTCTGGCCGTCGTGGATTCCGCCCTTGCAGCGCTTGGTGTACGACTCCGATCCGTTGCCCACGGCGGAGGTGATGATCATGCCGCCGCCGGCGATGCACTGGCTCGCGGTGACGTCCAGGGCGGTGAGCAGGGCGTACGGCAGCTTGTGCATGAGGGCTCCTCGGGAGGTGCGGGCCGGGCGTGGGTGCCGTATCAGCCTCGCCAGGGCGGGCGGGGGCCGCCACCCGGGAGGAGGGTCCGGGTGTTCCGGTAGGTCGATCGATGTAGTCGTCGCCTCGGCGCACAGCACGATGTGCGGCGCCCGGCGGCGGGCGAGCATGGTCGGCGGACGTCCTCCCGTACCGGCCTCTCGACTGCCCGAGGAGACTCGTCATGCCCGAAACACCCAGGGCGCGCCTGCCGCGCCGTACCGCCGCCGCCACCGTGGCGCTGCTGGTCGCCGCCTCCGGAGCGGCGGCGGCCGCACCGGAGCCGGCGCCGGTCGCGGATCTGCGCGCCGATGTGAACCAGGACGGCCGGGTGGACGTCGCGGGGACGTCCGACGAGGCGGGCGAGGAGGCGTGGCGGCCGGGGCGCGGTGCGGTCTTCCTCGCCAACGTCGACGACGACTCGCGGCGCTGCCGGATGCGCCCCGGTGACCTGGACCGGATCGATCCGGCGGTGGACGAGCGGCTGGCGGCCTGCCACGACGGGGCGGACGAGCGGGTCAACGGGGTGCGGGACGAGGCGGATCTCGCCCCGTTGCGTATCCCGCCGTCCCGGGTCGGCGAGGGCGCCTCGGGGCGGGTGGAGGTGGCGGCGGCGCAGGCGCCGTACGTGCGGCTGTTCGTGCGGCGCGACGGGGCGCTGCGGGTGCTGCGGGTGCTGCGCGGGCCGCTGACGGCCCAGGAGCTGCGGGCCGGTGCCGAACTGGCCCTGGAGGGGCGGGACGTCGTCCGTGACCCGCGGCGCTGGGACGGCGAGGTCACCGAGGAGGCCCTGGCCGCCGGCGGGGTCCGGGTGCACTGGGTGGAGAACTTCGCCTGGTCGCACCTGGCGGGCGGGGAGGTGCACTGCGCGACGAACGCCCTGCGGGACACCTCCGGGGACGTGCCCTGGTGGAGCACCGGCCCGGGCCGGTGACCGGGGTCCGACGTTCTTCGGAAGCCTTCCGTGTCGGCGTGGGAGCGCCGGGTACTCAGAGCAGGCACGCAGGCCGTCAAGGGTCCGGGCACCGCACGGCGGCGCGGTGTCCGGTTGGGCGAATGGAGTGGTCATGACGCAGAACGGTGATGACGTGACGCTCGTCCGGCGACCGGGTGTCCCCGACCTCCGGCCGGCGGCGCCGGAGTCGCCCGAGCCCGCGCCACCCCAGGACCCCCAGGCCGACGAGCCGCCGCAGGAGCTGCCCCTGGACCGCAACCGGGCGATCCTGGAGGCGGCCAAGCAGGTCGGTGCCCTGCTGAAGCGGAAGGGGCACCTCTTCGCCCTGGCCGGAAGCGTGGCCGCGTACGCCCACGGCGGCGAGAAGAACCTCCAGCACGACGTCGACTTCGCCATCCGGCCCGAGGACGCGGACGCGGTGGCGGCCACGCTCCGCGAGGCGGGGCTGACGGTCTACACCCCGCCGGAGGACTGGCTGATCAAGGCCACGTGTTTCGGCCAGCCGGTCGACATCATCTTCGAGCTGGCGCACCGGCCGGTCGGCGCGGACATGCTGGAGCGAGCGGAGGAGCTGTCGGTCGACTCGGTCCGCATGCCCGTACTGGCCCCGACCGACCTGCTGTGGAGCCTGATCGCCGCGTTCTCCGAACACCACTGCGACTTCGGGGCGGCCCTGCCCATCGCGCGCGCCCTGCGGGAGAAGGTCGACTGGCAGCGGGTGCGGCGCGAGTGCGGGGACGCGCCCATGCCCGCGGCCTTCTTTTTCCTCCTGGAGCGCCTGAACGTCATCTGAAGGAGCACCTCATGAGCACCCACGGTTCCCAGGACACGGGCGGCGGGCCGCCGGCCGAGAACCTGGACTACCGCATCGCCCACCTCCAGGAGCGCCTCGCCTCGGGCGAGCTGGGAGAACTGGGCGTCCGGGTCGAGACCCGCGGCCGGTCGGTGCTGCTCACCGGCACCGTGCCCTCGACGCCCTGCCGCGACGAGATCCTGCGCACCGTCGAGGAGGAGTTCGCCGGCGTCCCGGTGCACAGCGACCTCGTCGTCACCGAGGCGTCCTCCCCCGACCACGCGGAGGAGCTCGCATGATCCGCATCGCAGCCGTCGGAGACATCCACATGGGGCCCGACAGCCAGGGCGTGCTGCGCCCCGCCTTCGAGACCCTGCCCGAGTGCGCCGACCTCCTGCTGCTGGCCGGGGACCTCACCCGGCACGGCACGCCCGAGGAGATGCGGGTGGTGGCCCGGGAGGTCCGGGATCTCGGCGTCCCCGTGGTCGCCGTCCTGGGCAACCACGACCACCACGACGACCGGCCGGACGAGGTCTCGGCGATCCTGCGGGACGCCGGCGCCCATGTCCTGGAGGGGCAGGGGACGGTCGTGGAGAGCGGGGGGACGCGGATCGGCGTGGCCGGCACCAAGGGGTTCGGCGGCGGCTTCGTCGGCCGCTGCGCCGGGGAGTTCGGCGAGCCGGTCATGAAGGAGTTCGTCCGTCACTCGCGCCGGAGCGCCGACGCCCTGCGGACCGCGCTGGAGCGGCTCGACGAGGAGGGCTGCGACGCGCGGATCGCCCTGACCCACTACTCCCCCGTGGCGGACACGCTGGCGGGCGAGCCGCTGGAGATCTACCCGTTCCTGGGCAGCTACCTGCTGGCCGAGGCGATCGACACGGCCGGCGCCGACCTGGCGGTGCACGGGCACGCGCACGCCGGCACCGAGCACGGCATGACGAGCGGCGGCGTGCGGGTGCGCAACGTCGCCCAGCCGGTGATCGGGCGGGCCTTCCACGTCTACCACCTGCCGGTCCGGGAGCCCGCCACGAGCGGCGCCGGAGCACAACAAGCCGGGTAGACCGACCCCTTCCCGGCCCCTTCCCGACCCGTTCCTGACCCGTTCCCCGACCGCCGCCGGCGTTGACGCCGGCGGCGGTTTTCGTCGCGCCCCGTCACCCGTGCGCGCTCCCGTACCCCCTCTGGTGTGAACGCCCCGCACGTCGTGCCCGTTTCAGGCATTTTGTCTGCTTAGCATGCGAGCTCCGCGCTCCGCACGTCGGCGATGTCCCCACGCGTCCGCCCGGGGCGCCCTGCCCCGTACGAGAGGACACCAGATGGCGCTGACGGGCCGTCAAAGACCACCGTCCGAGCATGCCTTCTCCCCGCACGACGCCGTACTGCGCACCGCGGCAGCGCATGTCGCCCGCCGCCGCTTCCTGACCGTCACCGCGGCCACCGCGATGCCCGCGTTCGCCACCAACCGGCCGACCCGCGGCGCCACCGCCGCACCGGAGCTGGACGCGGCCCGGGTCACCGACGATCCGTTCACCCTCGGCGTGGCCTCCGGCGACCCGCTGCCCGACTCGGTGCTGATCTGGACGCGGCTCGCTCCCGAGCCGTTCGCGGAGGACGGCGGCCTGGGCCAGCAGCGGGTCGTCGTCTACTGGGAAGTCGCCATGGACGAGTGGTTCGCCTTCGTCGAGCACCGGTGTCGCCACCGCCCACCCCGAGTACGCCCACAGCGTGCACGTCGACGCCAAGGGCCTGATGCCGGACAGCGAGTACTACCACCGGTTCCGGGTGGGGGCCTGGATCAGCCCCGTCGGCCGCACCCGGACGGCACCGGACGAGGACAGCGACACCGACGGCATGCGGCTGGCCGCGGTCGCCTGCCAGGCCTACCAGGACGGTTACCACACCGCCCACCGGCATCTGGCGCAGGAGGACGTCGACGTGGTCTTCCACCTCGGCGACTACCTGTACGAGTACGCGGTGGACTCCGCCGGCGGGGCCCGCCGCTACACCGACCGCAAGCTGCCCGACGTGTTCCACCGCGAGGCGACGACGCCGGCGGACTACCGGCTGCGGTACGCGCTGTACAAGAGCGACCCGGACCTGCAGGCCGCGCACGCCCGGCACCCGGTCGTCGTCACCTGGGACGACCACGAGACCGAGAACAACTACGCGGGCGCCGTCGACGAGAAGGGCAGCCCCCCGGAGCACTCACCGGCGACGCCCAGGAGCGCTGGCTGCTGGACGGCTGGCGACCTCGCAGGCGCTGTGGAACGTGATGCCCCAACAGGTCTACTTCTCCCAGCGCAAGTTCGACCTGACCGCGCCGGCCCGGGTCTTCATGGACGCTGGTCCTCACCGGGGACGTCCACGTCGGCTACGCCTTCGGCATCAAGGAGAACTTCGACGACCCGGCGTCCAGGACGGTGGGCACGGAGTTCACCTGCACCTCCGTCGCCAGCGGCGGCGACGGGGCCGAGAGGCCGTCCGACTGGGAGACGTACATGAAGGCGAACCCTCACATGAAGCACTTCGACGGCCGGCGCGGTTACCTGCGGGTCGAGCTCGGACAGGAGAACGCCCAGGTCGACTTCCGGACCGTCTCGGCCATCACGAAACCCGACGGCACCATCTCGACGACCGCGTCCTTCGTCATGGAGGTGGGCTCGCCCGGGCTGCAGTCCGCGTGACGCCGGGCGCCCGTACTGCACATGGCGCCCCTTCCCGGCACCGAAGCGCGAACCGGGGCGGCCGGTGACATCACGCCGGGCCGTTCCGGCACGGCCTCTGCGGGAGCTTTCACGTGATCGAGACGTATCGGACACCGTGACCGAAGGAGACACCACGCATGGTCCTCAGAGAAGCCCTGACCGGTCGCCGGGCGGCCCTCACCGTGCTCGGCGCGCTCGTCGCCGCCGGGCTCCCCGCCGCGGCGGCGGCCGAGCCGACGCCCGCGCCCGGCCCTCTGCCCACGGCCGCGCAGACCCTGGGCGCCGACCGGCCGTCGGCTCCGGTGCTGCGCGCCCTGCAGCGCGATCTCGGGCTGACCCGGGCCCAGGCGTCCCGGCGACTGGTCAACGAGGCGGAGGCGGGCACCCGGGCGGGACTGCTGCGCAACGCCCTGGGCGACCGCTTCGCGGGGGCCTGGCTGCGCGGTACGACGTCCCAGGAACTCGTGGTGGCGACCACGGACGCCGCGGACGTGCCCGCGATCAAGGCCCAGGGCGCCAAGGCGGCCGTCGTGAAGAGGCCGCTGCGCGACCTGCGGGCCACGAAGGAGAAGCTGGACGCGGCGGCGGCCAAGGTCAGCACGCGCGAGACGCCGCTGTGGTACGTCGACATCCCGGCGAACCGGGTCGTGGTGGAGGCCGGCACCAAGGCCGCCGCGGCGGCCTTCGTGAAGGCGGCGGGCCTCGACGCCAAGGCCGTGGCCGTGAAGGTGACGGCGAACCGGCCGCGCCTCATGGCGGACGTCACCGGCGGCGACGCCTACTACATCGAGGGCACGGCCCACTGCTCCGTCGGCTTCTCCGTCACCAAGGGCGAGCAGCAGGGCTTCGCCTCGGCGGGTCACTGCGGCAAGCAGGGCGCCAAGACGACCGGGTTCGACAAGGCCGAGCAGGGCACCTTCCAGGCGTCCACGTTCCCCGGCAAGGACATGTCCTGGGTGGCCGTCAACGACAAGTGGACGGCCACGCCGAACGTCAAGGGCGAGGGCGAGCAGAAGGTGCAGATCACCGGCTCGGTCCAGGCGCTCGTGGGGGCGGCGGTCTGCCGCTCCGGTTCCACCACGGGGTGGCACTGCGGCAAGGTCGAGCAGCACGACACGAGCGTCAGCTACACCGAGGGCAAGGTGGACGGGCTGACCCAGACGACGGTGTGCGCCGAGCCGGGCGACTCGGGCGGTCCGTACGTCTCGGGTGTGCAGGCGCAGGGCGTGACGTCCGGCGGCACCGGCGACTGCAAGAGCGGCGGTACGACGTTCTTCCAGCCGATCAATCCGCTGCTCAGCGACTTCGGCCTCACGCTGAAGACGGCGGAGGCCGAGGCCGCGCAGCCGCAGGGCGACGTGGCGCAGGCGTGGGCCGCGGGCCGGGTGTACGAGGCCGGCGCCACGGTGACCCACGCTGGGGTGCGCTACCAGTGCCTGCAGACGCACCAGGCGCAGGGCACCTGGGCGCCCACCCGCACACCGGCCCTGTGGCACCGGCTGTGACGAGGGGTCAGGGCTGTCCGGTGCCGGCGCGGCCCGTGCCGTCGGCGCCGGGCGGGTCCAGCCGCTCCTCGGCGAGCAGCGCGTACGCGGTGGCCAGGAACGGGTCGTGGGCGCGGAAGCGGCGGGTGCACACGGCGGCCAGGGCCGTGCCGGTGTCGGGGCGGAAGCCGAGGAACGCCCGCTGGCCGAGGGTCGCGCCGCTGTGGAAGTACATCGGTCCGCCGTCGGTGGGGTGACGGAACCAGGCGACGGTGTGCACGTGCCGGTGGGTCAGGCCGCGGCGCAGCACGGGGACGCGCACCGCGCGCAGGGCCGGGGCCGGGGCCGGGGGCGCCGCGGCCGGGTTCAGATGGGCTTCCAGGAAGGTGAGCAGGTCGTGCGGCGTGGCGCGTACGGCGCCCGCGTCTCGCGCCAGATGTGGTCGAGGAGCCGGCGCGCGAGCCGGGCCTGGCGTGAGCCGGCCACGCCTCGCGGAAGAGTTCAACATCTCGGGCATGAGTGGTTGAGCACCGACTGTTGAGCGCCCGCTCATCCGGCTCCTCAGCGCCGGGCCACGACCCGCAGCGTGCGGACCGAGGAGTCCGCCGCGTCCGGGATCAGCACGCCGTGCTCGACGCCGCTGCGCAGGTAGTCCAGGACCGCGTCGGTGACGACCTCGCCGGGTGCCACCACGGGGACGCCCGGCGGGTAGGGGCTGATCATCTCGGCGGCGACGCGCCCCGCGGCCCGCTCGGCGGGCACGTGCTCGACCGGGGCGAAGAACGCCTCGCGGGGCAGCATCGCCTGCTCCAGTTCCAGCGCCGAGGGCTCGGGCAGCCGCACCGGCGGCCGCCGTTCGACGGTGTCGGCGTGCTCGACGAGCGCGCGCAGGGCGTCCACCAGGACCTGCTCGGTCTCGTCGTCGTCGGCGTGGGTGATCGAGGCGCTGACCCGGCAGCTGTCCGAGCCGCCGACGTCCACCTGGCGGTGGGTGCGCAGCCACTCCGCGGCCTGCATCCCGCTGATGCCGAGCTTGCGCACGTCGATCACCAGCTTGAGCGGATCCAGGTCGGCGGCGAGCCCCTCCTCCACGACCTCCCGGCCCATGGGCCGCAGTCCGGGCAGGTCGGCGACCGCGGCCCGGATGCGGTCGGCGCGGCGGATCGCGGCGTCCAGGAGTTCCTGCCCCTGCTCGACCATCTGGCGGCGCCAGCCGTCGAGGGTGGCGTACACCAGGGAGGAGGCGCTCGTGGTGCCGAGCAGGTCCTCCCGCTGCTTGAGGGCCTCGGGCGACACCCGGTCGTACTGGAGGTGGAAGACGGAGCTCTGCTCCACCGCCCCGCCCATCTTGTGCACGCTGGTCACCACCAGGTCGGCCTCGGCGTCCATGCCCCAGGCGGGCAGGCCGGGGTGGAACGGCAGGTGGGCGCCCCAGGCCTCGTCGACGATCACGGGCACGTCGAACTCGTGGCACACCCGGGCCACTCCCCCGATGTCCGCGCAGGAGCCCCAGTCGGTCGGCGTGATGAGCAGCATGCCCTTGGCGTCCGGATGCTCCCTGAGCCGGCGCCGGACGTCGTCGGGCTCGGGCGGGTGGGCCAGATGGCGTTCGGCGTCGAACTTCGGGTGCACCCAGATCGGCTCGACGCCGTTGACGACGACGGCCGCGATGACGGACTTGTGGGCGTTGCGCGACAGCAGCAGCTTCTCGCCCGGCCCGGCCGCGGCCAGCATGGCGGTCTTCACGGACAGGGAGCTGCCGCAGGTGGAGAAGAACGCGTGCTCGGCGCCGACCGCGTCGGCCATCAGCTCCTGGGCCCGACTGAGCACGCCCTGCGACTGACGGCGGTCGTCGAGTCCGTTGAGGGCGAGCACGTCGGAGCGGAACACGTCGAGCCCGACGATCTCGGCGACCCTCGGATCCACTCCCCTGCCCTGCTTGTGGCCCGGCGGGCCGTAGGCGATGTCGCCGCGGCGCCGGAAGTCCTCCAGCGCCTCCAGCACGGGCACGCGCGAGTGGTCCATGGTTCCTCCCGGGTCCGGCCCGCCGGCCGCCGCCGCGGCGTCCACGCCGTCGTGGCCCGGCGGGTACACCGACCGTGTTGCACCGGGGCACCGGTCGAAACGCGGTGGGTGTCGCGGCGGCGGGCGGTGAAACCCGGCGGGGAAGGGCACCGCACCCCGACTGCCGAGGAGGCCCCGTGGCCGGCACGCCGAACGACGTACATCTGGCCCTGCGCAAGGAGGTGGCGGCCCGGGCCGACGCCCTGTGGGACGTTGCCCTGCGCCTGCACGCCGACCCCGAGTACGCCTTCGCCGAGCACCGGGCGGCGGCCCTGCTCTCGGGCGAGCTGGAGCGCGCCGGTTTCGCCGTGGAGCGGGGCGTGGCGGGGATGCCCACCGCGTTCACGGCGCGCTCGGGCCGGGGCCGGCCGGCGGTGGCGCTGCTGATGGAGTACGACGCCCTGCCCGGCCTCGGGCACGCGTGCGGGCACAACCTCATCGCGGCGGCGGGCCTGGGCGCCGCGCTGGCGGTGGCCGCCGTGCCGGAGGTGTCCGCCGGGACGGTGCTGGCGGTGGGCACGCCCGCCGAGGAGGGCGGGGGCGGCAAGGCGATCGAGGCGGACGCCGGGGTGTTCGACGACGTCGACGCGGCGCTGATGTTCCACCCCGGCGTGTACGACTGGGCCCGGGCGCCGCTGACCGCGCAGGTGCAGTACCGGGTGGCCTTCCACGGCCGGGCCGCGCATCCCACGGGCAACCCGACGGAGGGCGTCGACGCGCTCGCGGCGCTCGTGGAGCTGTTCAATGTGCTGGCCGTGCTGGGGCGGCGGCTGCCGGAGGGCTCGCACGTGCAGGGCATCGTGACCCACGGCGGCACCGCCACCAACATCGTCCCCGAGTACGCCGAGGGCCTGTTCGGGCTGCGCGCGGCCACCACCGAGGCCCTGGACGACCTGGTGGAGCGGCTGCGAGTGTGCGCCGAGGGCGTGGCCCGGGCCACCGGCACCACCGCCGAGGTGGAGCGCGCCACCGTGCGCTACGAGCACTTCCGGGACAGCGAGCCGCTGTCCGAGCGGTTCGCCGCGCACCTGGCGAGGGCCGGGATCACGCTGTCGCCGCCCGCGCCCGGCGTGTACCTGGGGTCGTCCGACATCGGGAACGTCAGCACGCGGGTGCCCGCCATCCACCCGTTCGTCGCGATCATGGTCGAGGACGGCTCCGACCACACCCCGGAGTTCGCCGCGGCGGCCGCCTCTCCCCCGGCCCGCGAGGTGCTGGTCGCCGTGACCTGGGCCCTCGCGTGCACCGCCGCCGACGTGCTGCTCTGCGAGGGGCTGCGCGAGGAGGCGTGGGCGCGGCACCGGGCGGCCCGGACCGGGTGAGTGGCTCCCGGCCCGGTGGGGAACCCGGCGAGCGCTGAACCCACCGACACCCTGGAGAGGGCCATGAGTCTGTTGCGTGTGCTCGGCCGTCCCATGCTGGCCTCGATGTTCCTCGCGGGCGGCCTGAACTCCGTCCGCGATCCCAAGGAGGTCGCCGACATCGCCGAGCCTGTCGTCCAACCCGTCACCGAGCGCGTCTCGGCGCTGCCGGACCGCACCGAACAGGTCGTACGGCTGAACGGCGCCGTGCAGGTCGTGGCGGGCCTGATGCTGGCCACCGGACGCATGCCGCGGCCGGCCGCGCTCGCCATCGCCGCCACGCTGGTGCCCACGACGCTGGCGGGACACCGCTTCTGGGAGGCGGAGGACCCCTCGGAGCGGGCCCAGCAGCGCATCCACTTCTTCAAGAACATGTCCATGCTCGGCGGGCTGCTGATCGCCGCCGACGACACGGGCGCCCGCCCCTCGCTGGTGTGGCGCGGCACGCACGCCGCCCGTGGTCTGCGGCACGACGCGGGCCTGGTGCGGCGTTCCGTCCGGGCCACCGCGCGTCCGGCCGCCGCGGCCGGGCGGGTCCGCGCCAAGCTCCCCGCCTGACCCCTGGGCGGGCCCGACCGGACCGACCGCGCGTTAGCCCTCGGGGGCCCGGGGGACCCGAGGGCTGGAGGTGAAGGACATGGGACACGGAGGAAACGTCATCGACGAGCTGGTGACCGATCACCGCGAGGTCGAGGAGATGTTCGGCAGGATCGAGGCGCTGCCGTCCGGTCACCAGGACCGCAAGGTGTACGCGGACCAGGTCACGATCGAACTGGTGCGGCACTCGGTGGCCGAGGAGGCCTACCTCTATCCGGCCGTGCGCGAGCACGTGGCGGGCGGGGACGCCCTGGCCGACCAGGAGCTCCAGGACCACGCCACGGCCGAGCGGATCATGAAGGACCTGGAGGGCTGCGACGCGGGCGACGCCGACTTCGACCGCCTGATCGGCATGCTGATGAGCGAGATCCGCTCGCACATCGCGGACGAGGAAGGGAACCTCTTCCCGCGGCTGCGGCAGGCGTGCCCGATGGACACGCTCAACGAGCTGGGCGACAAGGTCCGCACGGCGAAGAAGACCGCCCCGACCCGGCCCCACCCGGCGGCTCCCGACAAGCCTCCGGCGAACAAGCTCCTGGCGCCCGGCACCGGGATGGTCGACCGGCTGCGCGACGCGCTGAGCGGCCGGGGGAAGTTCGAGTAACGCGGCCACAGAAGCGGAGAAGGGCCCATCGCGTCGGCGATGGGCCCTTCTCCGCTTCTGTGGCCGTCGTCACGTGACCTTCTGTGGGTGCCGTCACAGCCCGCGGCCCATGATCGACAACTGTGATCAACCACACTCGCGGTCCCAAATCCCCGTGGGCGAGAGGGCTTTGGGGCGGGTGAGAGCGACGGACGGGGTGCGGGCGGAACCGACTCGGGGGATCGCTCTGTCACGATGGTCGGCGCCGTATCCGGCGAGGGGAGCCACCGCGCAGCGCAGCCGGTGCCTCTCGTTCTCCTCGCCCCCCTCCTGCTGAGTCCTCCGACTCGTCTTGCGAGTACCGCACTGTGTCTTCCTCGCCCTCCCCTGCCCAGCCCGCCTCGCGCTCGCCCTGGCGGTCGCTGCGGTACCGCAGCATGCGCTGGTGGTCCGTCGCGAACTTCGTGTCCAACGCCGGTACGTGGATGCAGCTCACGGTGCAGAACCTGCTGGTCCTCCAGATCACCGGGTCCGCCGCCGCGACCGGCCTGTCCATGTCCGTGCAGGCGGCGCCCGCCCTGCTGATGAGCGTCCTGGGCGGTGCGGCCGTCGACCGGTGGCCCCGGAAGCTGACGGCCGCCGTGAGCCAGGCACTGCTCGGCGCGATCGCGTTCACGACGGCCGTCCTCGTGGCGCTGGACCGGCTCGACATGACCTCGCTGATGGTGCTGGCCGCGGTCACGGGTGTCGTCGCGACCGTCGACAACCCCGCGTGCGCGCTGCTGGGCAACGACCTGGTCCCGGCGGAGGACGTGCCGTCGGCCATCGGAGTCGGGGCGCTGGTGCACCAGGCGGGCCGGCTCGTGGGAGCGGCTCTCGCCGGTGTGGCGGTCGGGTTCCTCGGCACGTCCGCCGCGTACTTCGCCAACGGGCTGTCGTTCCTGTTCGTGGCGTCGGTCATTCCGTTCCTGCGCCCGGCCGCCGGGGCGGTACGACACGTCGCCGCGCCCGGCGGGCGCACCGGCTCCGAGATGAGCGTGCGCGAGGGGCTGGCCTTCTTCGCGCGCCGGCCGCGGCTGGTCGCGCTCGCCGGCGTGACCGGGATCAGCGCGGTGTTCGGCCGGAACTACGGGCTCACCCTGGCCGTGCTCGTCACCGGGCCGCTCGCGGGTGGCGCCGGTTCCTTCGGCACCGTGTCGACCGTGCTCGCGATCGGCGGGATCCTCGGCGCCGTGCTCGGCGCCCGGCTGCGCCGGCCGTCGGTGCGGCTCGTGGGCGCGCTGGCGGCGACCGGCGGGCTGCTCCAGGTGGCGGCGGGGCTGTCTCCGTCGCTGGTCGTGCTGATCGCGCTGGTGCTGCCGATGGCCGTGGTGGAGTCCGTCTCCGACACCGCCGGTACGGCCGTGCTGCAGACCGACCCGCCCGCCCATCTGCGTGGACGCGTGCTGGGCGTGTGGGGCAGCATCGGCACGGTGTGGAGCCTGGGCGGTCCGCCCGCGCTCGGCCTGCTCATGGAACTGGCCGGGGCCCGCGGTGCCCTGGTCACCGGTGGACTGCTCATCGCCGGTGCGATCGGGGCGGGCCACCTGCTGCGGCAGCGCAGGGCCGCGACCCCGGTGGTGCTGCGCACCGAGGAGGGCGACGTGCCGGCCCTGAGCAAGGCGGCCTGAGCAGGACCCCTGAGGCCGTCCTCCCGGTCAGGACCCTGAGGCCGTCCTCCCGGTCAGGACCCCGAGGGCGTCCTGCTGGTCAGGACCCCGACGGCCGCAGGGCCCCGGCAGCCGCCTTGGCCGCCCTGCGGGTCAGCAGGGTCGTGGAGCGGCCGTCCAGGTACGGCAGGACCACCGCCTGCCCGCCCCAGCTCCGCAGGACCTCCGCCTCCGGCAGGTCCTGGACGGAGTAGTCGCCGCCCTTGACCCAGACGTCCGGGCGCAGGCGCGTCAGGACCGCCTCGGGGGTGTCCTCCTCGAAGACCACGACCGCGTCGACGCTGCCGAGGGCGGCGAGGACGCGGGCCCGGTCCGCCGCGTGGTTGAGCGGGCGCCCGGGGCCCTTGCGGCGGGTGACGGACGCGTCGGAGTTCAGGCACACGATGAGGCAGTCGCCGATGCGCCGGGCGCTCTCCAGCAGGCCGACGTGCCCGGCGTGCACCAGGTCGAAGCAGCCGCCGGTGGCGACCACGGTGCCGCCGCGGGCGCGGACGCTCTCCGCTAGGGCGAACGCGTCGGTCGTGGGATCGTCCGCGGGGTCCGGCGTCGGCGGAGTCCGCCACAGGTCGGGGTTGCCCGCGCCGCCCGCCGCGACGAAAGCGGCCGCCTCGGCCACGGCCCGTTGCAGCGCCTCCTCGGGGAGCAGACCGTCGGCGAGGGCGGCCGCCGTCGTCGCGGCGAAGCAGTCGCCCGCGCCGCACGGGTCCCCGGCGGCCCGGTAGGGCACCGGGACCAGCATCGGCGTGCCGGCGCCGGGCCGGGCCAGCAGCACTCCGCGGTCGCCGAGGGTGACGGCCACCCCTGCCGCGCGCCAGCGCTCCGCGAGCCGCGCCCCGCGCTCGGCGTACTCGCCCAGCGACGTTCCTCCGGAGCCGGGGTGCAGGGCGCGTGCCTCGGCGGCGTTGGGGGTGACCAGCCGTGCTCCGGGCACGGGCGGGTCGCCCTTGGGGTGCGGGTCCCACACCAGGGGGGGTGCGGCGGGCGATGTCCTCGAGGTGGGGCCGCAGGGCGCCCGCGGTGTGGCGGCCGTAGTCGGCGACCAGGACGGCGTGCGCGTTCGCGAGTGCGGAGCGGACGGCGTCGTCGGGTTCGCCGGGGGTGCCGCCGCCCCGGTCGATGCGGACGACGGGCCGGCCGCCCGCCAGGACCCGGGTCTTGACCGGGAGGGTGCCCTTCAGCGGGATCTCCAGCAGCCGGACCCGGCCGCGCAGGTCACGGCGTACGGCCTCGCTGGCGTCGTCGTCGCCGAGCGCGGTCACCAGCACCACGTCCCGGCCGCCCCGCGCGGCGAGGGCGGCGGCCAGTCCGGCCCCTCCGGGGTGGCTGCGGTCGCCGGTGACGTCGACGACGGGGGCGGGGGCGTCCGGGGAGAGCCGGGTGGAGACGCCTTCGATGTCCTCGTCGAGGAGGACGTCCCCGACGACGGCGAGCGGTTTCGGCCCGGTCATGGCGTGCTCCCGTGGGTGAGGACCGTACGGCGTGCGAGGGGCGTGGACACGGCCGTGTCGAAGCACTCGCAGAGCAGGTGGACGGCGACGAGATGGGTCTCCTGGACGGTGGCGGTGCTGTCCGCGTCGACGCACAGGGCCTCGTGGGCGGCTTCCGCCAGGGGATTCGGGCCGCGTCCGGTGAGCGCCCACACGCGCAGCCCGGCCTGCCGGGCGGTGACGGCCGCGGCGATGAGGTTGGCGCTGCGGCCGGAGGTGGACAGCAGCATCAGGATGTCGCCGGGGCGGCCGTGGGCGGTGACCTGGCGGGCGTAGACGTGGTCGAAGCCGTAGTCGTTGCCGATGGCGGTCACGCTGGACGTCTCGGCGTGCAGGGCGAGCGCGGAGTAGGCGCGACGCTCCCGGCGATAGCGGCCGACCAGCTCGGCGGTGAGGTGCTGGGCCTGGGCGGCGCTTCCGCCGTTGCCCGCGGCGAGCAGCCGGCCGCCGCCGGAGAGGACGTCGGCGAGCCGGCCGCCCCAGTCGGCGATCCGGTCCAGGCCGTGCCGGCGGAACCGGCCGAGGGCCTCCTCCAGCGACTCGCAGTGTGCTCGGGCGGCGTCGAGGGCGGGGTGTGCGGGGAGTTCGTCCATGCGGATCGGGCGTACCGCCGCGGGGGTGGCGGCGGGCCCACACCTCCTTCGGGGCTCTGGGCGGGGCGCGGGCCGGTTCAGCCGGCGCCGGTCGCGGCGGGCTCGGCGTCGAGGACCTCGCAGTAGGCCGCCTCGGTGGCGGCGGCGACCTGGCCCCAGCCGTACCGGCTGAGGACGCGGCGGCGCCCGGCCGCCCCGCAGGCCGCGCGGGCCGCCGGGTCGGCGAGCAGTCCGGCGACGGCACGGGCCAGGGCCTCGGGGTCGCGGGGCGGCACCAGCCGTCCGGTGCCCGGGTCGGCGACGGTGTCGAGCTGCCCGCCGACCGCGCTGGCCACCACGGGCACGCCGCAGGCCATGGCCTCCAGCGGCACGATGCCGAAGGGCTCGTAGTCGGCGGGGCAGACCACCACGTCGGCGGAGCGCAGCAGCGCGGGCACCTCCTCGCTGGGCACGGCGCCGGTGAAGCGGACCCGGTCGGCGACGCCGGCGTCCCGGGCGATGCCGCGCAGCCGGCGGACCTCCGGGTCGTCGTCGAGCCGGTCGGCGGGCGGTCCGCCGACCACGAGCAGTTCGGTGCCGGGCAGCCGGGCCAGCGCGGCGACGGTGACGGCGGCGCCCTTGCGCGGTACGAGCCGGCCCAGCTGGAGCAGCCGGTGCGGGAGCGGTCCGCGGGGCGCGGCCGGGCCCTTGGGGGTGAACCGGTCGGTGTCGACGCCGCACGGGACGATGCCGACCTTGTGCGGGGGTATGCCCATGCGGGCCAGTTCGACGGCCTCGTCGCGGCAGGTGGCGATGACGCGGTCGCAGCCCAGGCCGATCTCGGTCTCGCCGGGGATCCGTTCCGGCGGGCTGGTGTCGGCGAGCCGCTGGTGCCGCTTCTTCACCGTGCCGAGGGCGTGGTAGGTGTGCAGCAGGGGCAGGCCCCGCTCGCGGGTGGCGCGCAGCGCGGCCAGGCCCGACATCCAGTAGTGCGAGTGCACGAGGTCGGGGGCCCGGGTGCGCCAGCTGCGGGCCAGGTAGCGGCCGAACTCGCCCATGTGCGGCAGGAGCGCGTCCTTGGGGAGCGGCTCGGCCGGCCCGGCGGGCACGTGGTGCACCTCGACGCCGTCGCGCAGCTCCACCCGGCAGGGCAGGTCGGAGGTGTCGCGGCGGGTGTAGACGGTGACGCGGTGGCCGCGGTCGGCGAGGGCGCCGGCGAGGCAGGCGACGTGGACGTTCTGTCCGCCCGCGTCGACCCCGCCGAGCGCGGCGAGGGGGCTCGCGTGCTCCGAGACGAGGGCGATCGCCAGGACGCCCGGGTCGAGGGGGTCGCCGCCGAGCGGCCCGGCGGGGAAGGGGCTGAGGGACGGGGTCATGAGCACACCTCCGTGATCAGGCGCTCCCAGTCGGCCAGGAAGCGCTTGAGCCCGTAGCGTTCGAGGGCCGCCTGCCGGGCCCGGGCGCCGTCCTCGGCCGCGGCCTCGGGTTCGTGGAGGTAGCGGCGGGCGGCGCGGGCCAGGACGTCGGGGCGGGTGGAGAGGGTGCCCGCGCCGGGCGGTACGGCCTCGACGGCGCCGGTGGTCGCGAGCGCCAGCACGGGCAGGCCGAGGTGCATCGCCTCCAGCAGGGACAGGCCGAGGGAGGTCCAGCGCACCGGGTGCAGGTACATGCGGCGTTCGGCGAGGGCCGTGTGCAGGTCGCTCTGGGCCAGGTCGGCGGTGCGGCACCGGTCGGGCGGCAGGCCGAGGTGTCCGGCCAGGCCTTCGGTGCCCATGCCGAACACGTCGAGCGGCACCGCCTCCGCCAGGGCGGGCAGCAGGTCCGTGCCGGTGTACCGGGCGCGCCGCACGGGTTCGTTGACGACGACGGCGGCGCGGGCGAGCCGGCCGGTGTAGTGGTGGCCCGGGTCGACGATGCCGTGCTCGACGACCTCGGTGCGGGTGGTGCCGCAGTCCCAGAAGAGCCGGTTGAAGTGGGTGACGTGCACGATCGTCAGATCGGTGCGGTCGGCGCACGGGTGGCGGGTGTCCGGTACGGCGCCGTCGGGCGCGTTGTGCTCCAGGTACAGCGCGGGCACGTCGCGGCCGGGGCGCCGCCCGCCGAGCCACCGCTCGGCCAGCTCGATCTCGTGCGGGCGTTGCAGCAGCACCAGGTCGACGGGCGTGTCGCGAAGTTGCTCGGGGGTGGCCTCGCGCACCGAGGCGGGCCAGAGGAAGGTGCGGGCCCGTCCGAGGCCGTCCGGGTCGCGGCCCGGGGTGACGGGGACGAGGTAGGTGTGCGGGCCCTGGACGAACGCGGTCGTCCAGGAGCCGTGCACATGCCACAGCAGGATGTTCATACGGTCGCTCCTCGCTCCGTGTGTTCTCCCTGGTCCGCGCGGTCGTCCGTGAGGGCCGCCACGGCCGCGAGCACCTCGGCGTCGCCGATCGCGTCGAGGCAGGGGTGTCCGGGGACCGGGCAGTGGCGTGCCCTGGTGTCCGCGCACGCGGCGTGCGGGTCGCCGAGCAGGAGGTGCGGGACGCCGTAGGGGGCCCAGCGTTCGGCCGGCACGACCGGTGCGAAGAGGCTGACGACGGGTGTGCCGACGGCGGCGGCGAGGTGCGCCGGGCCGGTGTTCCCGGCCACCACGACCCGCGCTCCGGCCAGGACTCCGGCGAGCTGCGGCAGGTCGGTGGCGCCGCCGAGGTCCAGCGCGTGCCGGCCGGCGACCCGGGCGGTCAGCTCCCGCTCGGCGCGGCCACCGGTGACGACGACCCGGTAGCCCTCGGCGGACAGCGCGGCCACGGCCCGGGCGGCCCGCCCGGGGCTCCACGCCCGCGCGGGCACGGCGGCGCCGGGGTGCACGACGACGTACGGCTCGGGTCCGGTGAGGCGGGTGGTGGGGGGCGGCGGGGTGACGCGGAGTGCGCCGTCGTCGCCGGGTGGCAGTGCGAAGCCCGCGGCGCGGGCCAGGTCGAGGGCGGCCAGGGCCTCGTGCCGGTGCGGGAGTCTGCGGTGCCGCAGGTCGAGGAGGGCGCCCGGGTAGTCCTCGCTGTCGGCGGCGGTCCAGCCGATCCCGGCGAGCTTGAGCAGCAGGGCGGCCGGCAGCGGGCTCTGGTGGTACGACACGAGGACGAGCGCCCGGTCGAAGCGGCCTGCCGTGAGCGTCTCCATCAGCCGCCGGGTGGCCGTCCGGGTGATCGGCGGCGGTTCCAGCCCGACCCAGGGGGCGTCGTACGTCAGCACGTCGTCCACGCCGGGCAGCATCCGGCCCGCGGCGGCGCCCTGCGGCCCGCACAGCAGCGCGGTGTGCGCGGACCCGGCCGCGACGGCCCGGACGGCGGGCCCGGCCAGGAGGACGTCACCGGCGCTGTCGAGGCGGACGACGAGGGTGCGGGGGCGGCGGAACCGGGTGGGAGTCATCGGGCCTCCCCCGTCGGCACGGCCGAGTCGAGGGCGAGGCGTACCGCCTCGCGAAGGTCGTACGCCGTGGCGTCGGCCTCCGTGATCTCCTCGGGCCGGGTGAGGACCGTGGGAACGAGGACACCGCGGGCCCTCGCGGCCCGGGCGGCCGCCACGTCGGCCCCGATGTCGCCGATGACGACGGTGCGTTCGGGCGGCACGGCGAGGCCGCGGCAGGCGGCCAGCACCAGGCCGGGGGCCGGTTTGCGGCAGCCGCAGCCCTCCTCCGGCCCTTGCGGGCACACGGCCCAGACGGCGAACGGCCCGAGCAGTTCCTCCACCCGCAGGCGCACGTCCTCGACCTGGCGGCGGGTCAGCAGGCCCCGGGCCACGCCCGACTGGTTGGTCACGACACCGACGGGCACTCCGGCGGCGCGCACGGCGTCGACGGCCTCCCGCGCGCCCGGCATGAGCGCGACCCGCGCGGGGTCCCCGTTGTAGGGGACGTCGGCGACGAGGGTGCCGTCGCGGTCGAAGAGGACGGCCGCGGGGAGCGCGCGGCCGGGCCGGGCCGGCCGCGCGTCGGCGGGCCCGTGTGTCGTGGGAAGCAGCCAGGGGCGGGTCATGACCGGAGCCGTTCCCCGACCTTCGGGCGGGGCGCGGGTGCCGGCTCTCCCGTCCCGAAAGGCGTGTGCGGCCGGGCCGTACGGTGCGCCAGCTGCCCGCGCAGCCAGTGCCAGGTGGCGGCGGGCGGGACGAGCACGCTGGTCAGGACCATCGTGAGCACCTCGTCGCGGGTGCGCGGTCCGGGCAGAATCCGGGCCAGGGCGAACTCGGCGGTGCCGGCCAGCCACGCGGCGGCGCAGGCCGCGGCGGGTCGGGGCCGGCCGAGCAGGGCGCAGCCGAGTGCCGTCACCGCCGCTCCGGTCACCGCCAGGTGCACGGGCAGCCGCCCGCGGGACGCCTCCGCGCGCCGCCACCAGTGGCGGCCGTGCAGCCGGGTCATCAGCACGTCGTCGGCGTTGCCGGCCTGGAGCCGGACGGAGATCCAGCGCCCGGCCGGCCGTACGGGGTGGGTGGTGGTGCGCCGGCCGCCGGTGAGGGTCCAGCCGGCGTCGAGCAGGCGCAGGGCGAGGTCGGCGTCCTCCCGGAAGGCCCGGCGGAAGCGTTCGTCGAAGCCGCCGACCGCGGCCAGCGCCGCCCGTCGGTACGCCATGTCGGCGGTGATCCAGTGGGCGGTGGCGAGCCCGGCCGTGTTGCGCTCCCAGTCGGTGGGGCGGCGGTCGCTGGGCAGGGGGACCTCGATCCGGGCGGTGATGCCGGCGGTCCGGTCGGTGGCCGCGGCCAGGTCGAGGGTCAGGTCGTCGCCCCAGGTGGGGCCGGGTACGACGTCGTCGTCGAGGAAGACGATCCAGGGCACGTCGCCGGCCGCCCGCCAGCCGAGGTTGCGGGCGGCGGCGGGTCCGCGCGCCCCGCCGGGCACCACGAGGGTGCGCGAGCGCAGGGACGGCGGCACGTCCGCGGTGAGGAACGTACGGGCACGGTCGGGCCGGTCGTCGACGAGGACCACCCGGACCGGCCCGGGTCCGCTCGCCTCGGCGAGGGCGTGCAGGCAGGTGCGCAGGCTGGGCCGGCCGAGGGTGGGGATGACGACGGCGTACTCGGCGTCCCCGGCGGGGGCGTCGGGGCGGGTCATCGCGGACCTCCGGCGGCGTCGGGGCGGAAGTCGGTACCGAGAGCGGTACGGGAATCGGTGCCGGACTCGGTCCGGAACAGGTCGCCGCGCCGGATCGCGTACGGGCCGATGGCGAGCAGGTCGACGGGTGAGGAGCCGAAGCACTCCAGGGCGTCGCGCGGGTCGTCGACCATGGGGCGGCCGGCCGTGTTGAGGCTGGTGTTGACGACCACGGGCAGTCCGGTGAGCCGCTCGAACGCGCCGAGCATCCGGGCGACCAGGGGTTCGCGGGCCGGGTCGACGGTCTGGATGCGGGCGGTGCCGTCGACGTGCACGACGGCGGGGATCCGCTCCCGCCACTCCGGGGCCACGTCGTGCACGAACAGCATGTACGGGCTGGGCAGCGGGCCGTCGAAGATGTCGGCGGCGCGGTCGGCGAGGACCATCGGGGCGACGGGCCGGAACTGCTCGCGGCCCTTGACGTCGTTGAGGCGTTCCAGGTTGCCCGCGTGCCCGGGGTGGGCCAGCAGCGAGCGGTGGCCGAGCGCCCGGGGGCCGTACTCGGAACGGCCCTGGAACCAGGCGACGATGCCGTTGTCGGCGAGGGCCCGGGCGACGGTCTCGGCGATGTCCGGGGGCCGTTCGAAGGGGACGGCCGCGGTCTTCAGCCAGGCTCCGAGCTCCGCGTCGGACCAGTCCCGGCCGAGGTCGGCGCCGGTCATGGGTTCGGGTTGGTCGCCCTCCACGGCGGACAGCAGAAGGGCGCCGCCCAGGGCGGTCCCGGCGTCTCCCGCGGCGGGCTGCACCCACACCCGGGCGAAGGGGCCCTCGCGGGCGATGCGGGAGTTGGCGACGCAGTTGAGGGCGACGCCGCCGGCGAGGGTGAGCACCCGGTCGTGGGTGCGGCCGTGCAGCCAGCGCACCAGGTCGAGCAGGGTCTCCTCCAGCACGGCCTGGGCGCTGGCGGCGACGTCGGCGTGGTCCTGCGTCCACGGCTCGTCGGGGCCGCGCGGCGCGCACAGCTCGTGCCAGGGCACGCCGGTGGCGTGGAAGCCGCCGTCGCCGGTGGGGTACACGTGCCGGCGCAGTTCGGCGAGCATGCGCGGCCTGCCGTGGGACGCGAGGGCCATCACCTTGAACTCGTCGGAGGAGCGCAGGAAGCCGAGGTGTCCGGTGAGTTCCTCGTAGACCAGGCCGAGCGAGTGCGGGAGTTCCTGGGCGTGCAGGGCCTCCAGGCGGTCCCCGGTGCGGCGGGCGGCCAGGTGGGAGGCGCGCTCGCCGCGGCCGTCCAGGACCAGGACGGAGGAGTTCCCGGCGTCCGGTGCGGCGAAGGCACTGGAGGCGGCGTGCGCCATGTGGTGCGGTACGAAGCGGACGATGCCGGGGTCGAGCCCGGGCAGGGCCGTCCGCAGGAAGCCGGGCGCCTCGCGGGCGTAGGTGAGCCGCAGGTGGTCCCAGGGGTCGTCCAGGCCCATGTCCTCGGCGGGCCGGGCGAGCGCCGGGTCGAAGGAGTAGGTGACGGCGTCGAGGTCCTGCGGGCGCAGCCCGGCCCGCTTCAGGCACCAGGCGGCGGCCTTCTCGGGCAGTTCCCAGGCGGAGAACGGCAGGGGCCGCTTGCCGTGCTTGCGCCGGGAGAACCGCTCCTCCTCGGCGGCGGCGACGGTCCGCCCGTCGATCACCAGGGCGGCGGCGGGATCGTGGAAGAGGGCGTTGATTCCGAGGATGCGCATGGGGGTGGCGGGCCTTTCGACGGTGGGGGCGGGACCGGGCGAGGCGCTGCGCGGGGAGGCCCGGGCCGGGTCAGTCGTCGGTTCCGTCCTCGCGGAACCAGGCGATCGTGCGCCGCAGCCCTTCCTCGGCGCGCACCTGCGGTTCCCAGCCGAGCTTGTCGCGGGCGAGCGTGATGTCCGGGCAGCGCACGGCCGGGTCGTCCACGGGGCGTTCGATGAAGCGGATCTCCGAGGGGGACCCGGCGAGTTCGACGACCAGCCGGGCCAGGTCGAGCATGGTGATCTCGGTGGGGTTGCCGATGTTCACGGGGCCGCGCATGCCGTGGGCGGCCGCTGCGAGGATGCCGCGGACGGTGTCGTCGACGTAGCACAGCGAGCGGGTCTGGCGGCCGTCGCCGGTCACGGTGAGGGGCTCGCCGGCCAGGGCCTGCCGCACGAAGGTCGGCACCGCCCGTCCGTCGTGGCCGCGCATCCGGGGGCCGTAGGTGTTGAACAGCCGCACGATGCAGGTGTCGGTGCCGTGGGTCTCGGCGTGCGCGGTGGTCAGCGCCTCGCCGAAGCGCTTGGCCTCGTCGTAGACGCTGCGCGGCCCCACGGGGTTGACGTTGCCCCAGTAGCGCTCGTCCTGGGGGTTCTGCTGCGGGTCGCCGTAGACCTCGGAGGTGGAGGCCAGGACGAAGCGGGCCCGGGAGGAGTGCGCGAGTTCGAGGGCGTTGCGGGTGCCGAGGCTGCCCGTCTCCATGGTGTGCAGCGGCAGCCGCAGGTAGTCGGCCGGGGACGCCGGGGAGGCGAAGTGCAGGACGAGGTCCGGCGGGCGCTTGATCCGCAGCCCCTCGGCGACGTTGGCCTGCACCAGTGTGAAGCCTGGCCGTTCGAGCAGTGGCGTGATGTTCTCGGGGCGGCCGGTGCTGAAGTCGTCCACGCAGGTGACGGCCGCGCCCGCGTTCAGCAGGGCGGCGCACAGGTGGGAGCCGACGAATCCGGCACCGCCGGTGACGACGGCGTGTTCCCAGCTCCGTGAGAGGGCGATGGTCATGGCGGTCTCTCCTCCGTCAGCGGCGTCACTGCCCGGCGCGACGGCCGTCAGAGCGTGGCCGGAGGCCGTCGAGCCCACGCTCAGCGTCCGCCGACCGTGCGGGCGGGGCACGGTCGCGTACGGCAAACCGGTGAGTGACGGAGGGTGAGGGGCTGTCGGTGTCCTCCCGTTCGCGCAGGTCACAACGGGGAGCGAGAGGTCAGGGAGCGGAGGCGGCCGGCGAGTCGGCGGCGGCCCGGGTTCAGGCGATCAGCGTGCGGCCCGGGTTCAGGCGGTCGAGGAGCTGGTCGTGGTGCAGTGCGGCCACGGGGGCGAGCAGGTCCGGGTGGCGCAGCAGGGCGGCGGCGCTCCGGTCGCTGTCGTCGGGTGCGACCAGGCGGCGGAACTCGGCGGGCCCGCCGGTGCCGTGGCTGTTCCCGGCGAGCGCGGCCACCGCCAGGGTGGCGAGTTCCGGGTCGGTGAGCAGACTGGCCGCCCAGCTCGCCACGACCTCGTCCACCCAGGTGCGCCAGGCGTGCACGTCCACGTCGTCGCCCAGGCCCGCGTCGGCGCCGGTGACCCAGTCGAGCCGCGCGGAGCCGCCGGGGCCCGCCATGCCGAGCAGGGCCGCGTCCATCGCCGTCGGGTACCTGAGCCACGCCGCGACCGTCACGGCCTGCCGGGCCTGCACCTCGCACAGGGCGGAGGCGAGCGCGCCGCCGGAGGCGGGGAAGGCGCGGGTCAGCCACTGGGCGGTCGCCGCGATGACCGGGGAGAGATCTGCTTGCACTGCCGGGCCGTCCGAAGGGGGAGCGGGATTCTGGTCGTAGACGGTAACCGCCGCTTCCGGTGCCCGGACGTGATCGGGACCTCGTCCGTGACGTGGTCTCGGCCACACCGCGCCGGGCCGTGCGCGCCGCGACGCCGGTCCCGTTTCGTACCGGAAGGGCCGGGCACCCGGCCCGCGTGCTCTCCCACGGACCCGAACCCGCTGGTCGGACCCCCTCGCCGGGGCGTTCGCCACGTTTCGACGGCTGGATCGCGGGCGTCGGCACGGCCTCCGGTGCCCGCGTGGTTCTCGGGCACTGGGTGAGGTCGCCGTTCGGGCCGTTCAGCGACGTGATGGTCGAAGGGGCCGACGGGTGGCGGCTGCTGCTGGCGCCCTCGCGGGAGACGGCGGACTTCGTCGCCGGCACGTACGTCTTCGACGAGGTCCGCGTGGTACCGGTCCGGGTGCGGGTCAACGGCCGGCACTGGACGGTCTCCGCCCCGCCGATCGACCTGCGCTTCAGCACCGGCCGGAGGAACCTCACGGGCCTCGCGCTGCGGGCGGTGCCGGGCCGGCTCGCCACCCGCCCGGGCTGGATCGCGCTGTGGGACCGGCCCGCCCGGCTGCTGCTGGGCGCGCGCACCCACGGCAGCGCCCGGGCCGGCCGGCACCAGTGGTACGGCGCCCGGGACCTGCACCCGGTCGTCTCGGCCACCGTCCGCCACGCGGGCGAGAGCCTCGGGGCCCTCGCCCCGGTCGAGCCTCCCGTGCGGTTCGGGTCCGGCTCGACCCCCCGCAGCCCCTGTGTCGTGCGCGTCACCACGAGGGTGGCCGTGGAGCAGGGCCGGAGTACGACAGGAGCAGCGTCATGACGGAACAGCGAGCGGATGCGCCGGGTGGCCGGCATGCCCCGGCCACCGACATGTCCCTGCTGGGCATCTACCTCAACGACCATCTCGCCGGTGCCACCGCCGGTACCGCGCGGGCCCGCTATCTGCTGCGTTCGTGCCGGGGTACGCCGCTGGCCGACGCGCTGGCCCCGGTCGCCGACCAGATCGCCGAGGACCGGGCGAGCCTGCTCGGCGTGATGCGGCGGCTCGACGTCCCGGTGCGGCGCTACAAGGTCTACGCGGGCCGGGCGGTCGAGCAGGTGGGGCGGCTGAAGAGCAACGGGAGCCTGGTGCGGCGGTCCCCGCTGAGCACGCTGTGGGAGCTGGAGGCGCTGCGGCTGGGGGTGGAGGGCAAGGCGGCGCTCTGGCAGACGCTCCGTGATCTGGCCGCCACGGACGAACGGCTCGACGCGCGGCAGCTCGACGAGCTCATCGCTCGGGCCGGGCGGCAGCAGGCCACGCTGGAGGAGCTGCGCCGCAGGCAGGTCGGGGTCGCCTTCCGCGAGACCTGACCGGGCCTGACAGGTCGGTCCGGGCTCACCAGAACCTGCTGCTGAGGGCGGGCTGATGGGCCAGCTCGACGGCGTCCCGCAGCCGCAGTGCGACGCTGATGGTGGCGCGCAGCGCGGACGGGCGTACGGTCTGGGCGGTCTCGGTGGCGAGGACCAGCAGGCAGGCGGCGGCCTGTTCGACCACCGACAGGGGGAGGGTGAAGTCGCTGTCGGCGGCGGCGCGGAACGCCTTCAGCGGGATCGCGGCGCCGTCGATGGCCCGGTGCGCGGCCTGCTCCAGGTGCTGCGCGGCCTGTTCGCACACGGGGGCGGGCAGGGCGATGGTGCGCTGGAACGGTGAACTCGTCATGACCCGACTGCTCCCCCGGCGGCGGCCGGTTCTGTCGGCGGGCGGCGGGATTTCACCGTCCCGCGTGACCGGCCGGGCGCGGTCGTACGCTGGGTGCCGATCAAGCTCGCTGCCCGGGAGGAGTACGGATGACCGCCCCCAGGGATGCCGCGGCCCGGCTCACCGGGCGGGCCGTCAGGGCGGAACGGCCCCTGTCCGGGAGCCTCGCCGAGGTCACCCTCGACGACGGCCGTGTCGTGGTCGTCAAACGGTCCGGCGAGCCCCGGGCGACACGGGCCGAGGCGGCCGGGCTGCGGTGGCTGGCCGGGGCCGGGTCGGTACGGCTGCCGGCCGTGCACGGGCACGACGAGGGCTGGCTGGTCATCGACCGGGTGCCGGACGGCCGGCCGAGCCGGGAGGCGGCGGTCCGCTTCGGACGGGACCTGGCCGCCCTGCACGCCGCCGGGGCGCCCGCGTTCGGCGCGCCGCCGCCGGACGGGCCGCGGGACGCGTACATCGGGCTCGCCCCGATGCGCAACGAGCCCGGCGGCGACTGGCCGCGCTGGTACGCCGAGCAGCGGGTGCTGCCGTATCTGCGGCGCGCCGTCGACCGGGGCACCGTGCGCCCCGGCGAGGCGACCGTGGTCGAGCGTCTGTGCGAGCAACTGCCCGGGCTCGCGGGGCCCGCGGAGCCGCCGGCGCGGCTGCACGGCGACCTGTGGAGCGGCAATGTGCTGTGGGCGGCCGACGGGCACGTCTGGCTGATCGACCCGGCCGCGCACGGCGGGCACCGCGAGACCGACCTGGCGATGCTGCACCTGTTCGGCTGTCCGCACCTGGAGGCGGTGCTGGCCGGCTACCAGGAGGAGGCGCCGCTCGCCGACGGCTGGCGGGACCGCGTCGGCGTGCACCAGCTGTTCCCGCTGCTGGTGCACGCCGTGCTGTTCGGCCGGGGCTACGCCGAACAGGCCCTCGCGGTGGCCCGTTCGGCCCTGGCGGGGTGACCGGTCAGCGCGTGACGACGTGCCGCTCGTCGGGCACGCAGTGGGTCATGGTCAGCCCCTCGACGTCCCGCGGCTGGTTCTTGCCCAGCCTGGACAGGCGTTCCCGGTCTTCGTCCGTCAGGTCCTGGCTCGCCAGCGGCTCCAGACCGGCCACGTCCTCCGGACCGATGCCGAGCCCCTCGCCGACCCGCAGGCCGAGGTCGTTCTCGACCAGCAGGAAGTGCCACACCATGCGCTCCTGGACGGCCCGGTCGCACCGGGACAGTTGACCGATGAAGTTCCTCACCAGGTCGTCGCGTTCCCAGTCCTCCATCAGCAGGTAGCGCTGACCGGCCTGGAGGTAGTCGTTGGTGCGGGGGATGCGCTTGCGGGTGAGCCGGCCGGTGATCTCGGGGCCCTGCTCGTCGTGGGTCGGGTACGCGGCCTCGCGCAGGCCGCCGGTGATCGACGGCTCGTAGTTGACCTGCGGGTTCTCTCCCCCGCCGTCCACGTGGTAGGCCATCTGGCCGTCGCGCTGGTTGGTGCGCACATCGGCGTTCTTGGCCTGGTTGACGGGCAGCTGGAGGTAGTTCGGGCCGACCCGGTAGCGCTGGGTGTCGCTGTAGGAGAAGGTCCGGCCGACGAGCATCTTGTCGTCGGAGAAGTCCAGGCCGTCGACGAGGACGCCGGTGCCGAAGGAGATCTGCTCGTTCTCGGCGAAGAAGTTCTCCGGCATCCGGTCGAGCACCATGCGGCCCACCGGCTTCGGCGGGAAGTCCTGCTCGGGCCAGGTCTTGGTGTCGTCCAGCGGGTCGAAGTCGAGCTCCGGGTGGTCGTGGTCGTCCATCATCTGGACGAGCAGCTCCCACTCCGGGTGGTCACCGCGGGCGACCGCCTCGTACAGGTCCTTCGTGGCGTGGCCGAGGGTGTCGGCCTGGACGTTGGCCGCGTCCTCCTCGGTCATGCTGCGCACGCCCTGCTTGGGCATCCAGTGGTACTTGACGAGCTTGGTGTCGCCGTCGGCGTTGACCCACTTGTAGGTGTTGACGCCGAAGCCCTGCATGTGGCGGTAGTCGGCGGGGATGCCGCGCGGGCTGAACAGGTTGACCAGCATGTGCATCGCCTCGGGCGTCTGCGACATGAAGTCGAAGATGCGGTTCGGCTGCTGCTCGAAGGTCACCGGGTCCGGCTTGAGGGCGTGGATGACGTCCGGGAACTTGATGGCGTCGCGGATGAAGAAGACGCCGAGGTTGTTGCCGACGAGGTCCCAGTTGCCGTCCTCGGTGTAGAACTTGACGGCGAAACCACGCGGGTCGCGGGCGGCCTCGGAGGAGTCGCGGCCGCCGATCACGGTGGAGAAGCGGACGGCCACGTCGGTGCGTTTGCCGCGCTCCTGGAAGAGTTTGGCCCGGGTGTAGCGGCTGATCGGCTCGTCGCCCCAGGCGCCGTAGGCCTCGAAGTGGCCGTAGGCGGTGACACCGCGGGCGTGCACGACGCGCTCGGGGATGCGTTCCCGGTCGAAGTGGCTGATCTTCTCCAGGAACTGGTAGTTCTCCAGCGTGGCGGGGCCGCGGGCGCCGACGGTGCGCTGGTTCTGGTTGTCGTAGACCGGATGGCCCTGGCGGTTGGTGAGGACCTTGCGGTCGTCGCCCGGCGCGGGACCGGTGCCGGATACGTCCGTCATGAGCGTGGGCTCCTTCGGCTCGGGGCCGGCGGCCGACCGGGGCGGCGCGCCGCGAGCAGCCGCCCGGCCGGTCGTGGCGGGACGGCCCGGGTACCCGGAGGGCCGGGGTCAGTCACGTCCCATGGACCCCGGACCCCTCCGGAGGGTGAGCTGTCGGCATGGCGGCAGCCGCCACGGACGACGACCGGGGCGGGGACAGGGAGGGGAACGGCATGCTGTCGGGCGGGCAGGACCGGGTTTCCGCGCGGTTGCGGCACGTCTACTGGATCGGCGGCGGGAGCGGCGCGGGCAAGTCCACGATCGCCCGGCGGCTCGCCTCCCGGCACGGCTGGCGCCTGTACGCCACCGACGAGGTGATGGGGGATCACACCCGCCGCGCCACCGCCCGGGAAGCGCCCCTGCTGCACGCGTTCCTGGCCATGGACATGGACGAGCGGTGGGTGAACCGGCCTCCCGAGACCATGCTCGAGACGTTCCACTGGTTCCGGGGCGAGGCCTTCGGGCTGATCGTGGAGGACCTGCTGCGCATGCCGCGGGACCGGTGCGTCGTCGTCGAGGGCTTCCGGTTGCTGCCGCGCCTCGTGCGACCGCTGCTGGCGACTCCCGGGCACGCCGTGTGGCTGCTCCCCACGCCGGCGTTCCGCGAGGCCGTGTTCCGCGACCGGGCCGCGGCGGGAGGCTCCTTCCTGGAGCGGACCGGCGATCCCGCACGGGCGCGGCGCAATCTGGCCCTGCGGGACGAGTTGTTCACGAGGGACCTGCGCGCGGAGACCGCCCGCCTGCGGCTGCCCGCCCTAACCGTGGACGGGACGCTGACCGAGGACCGCCTCGCCGAGCGGGTCGCCGACGTCTTCGGGCTCTGATCCCGTGCAACCCCCGTCGGGCGCGAGGTGTCTTTCCCACCGTGGGGTGACCGCCCCTTCGACTCGTTCCAACGGGGGAACACATGAGCCTGATCCGCAAGCACACCCGCCGCGTCACGATCGCGGCCCTCACCGTCGCCATGGCAGCCGCTCTGGCCGCCGCCGGCGCCGGGGCCTCGAGCGCGGGCACCGCCGAGCCCCAGACGCGGCAGATCGCCTCGTCCACGCTCGGATCCGACTACAGGATCACTCTCACCGCGCTGCGTTCGACGGAGGACGAGTACGCCGCCTCCGTGCGCCTGCAGGTCTACACGCAGTCCGGCGGCGACTGGAAGGAGTCGGACCGCGTGACCGTGGGCGGCGTGGACGGCTGGTTCTGGTACCCGCTCACCGGCAAGGGCGCCGTCTGCGAGTTCTCCACCGCGAGCAGCGAGCCCGCGCCGCTGACGGTGAGCCTGCTGCTCACGCCGTCCCTCGGCTGCTCCGAGCCGGCGCACTACGTCGTGAAGGAAGGCAGGGTGTACGCCGGCTGAACCGCCCTCGCCGGACACGGCCCGGACCCCGCCCTCGCGGCGGGACCCGGGCCGTGCGGGCCGGTCGTGCTCAGCCGCCGTTCAACCGGGCACGCAGGAGCCCCTTGCCCAGTTCGGCACCCTTGCGGCTGTCCGCCTGGGCCTTGCGGAACAGGTCCGCGACCTCGGTGTCCTTGGCGCGCTCCGCGTCCTGGATGTAGCTCTCCAGACGCAGGGCGTTGCTCAGGCACGCCTCGACGTACCAGATCAGGTTGTAGTCCTTGTCCTGCGTACCGGTCACGCCGCCGGTCTCCGTCTCGCTGGTCATTCGGACCTCCTTCTTGCGGAGCGGACCTCTTCAGGCGACGGACGGGTACCCGTCCGTCGCACGGGCACACAACCCGTCATGCTCACGTTCGGTGACGTGCCGATCACAGCCGCCCGGACCGGCGGGCAGAACCCGTACGCATCGCCAACTCCCCACCCCCGCACGGCAATCCCGACAGTTGCCACAGATGCGAACAGACACCGAGCGCTTTCGAAACGAAGTGGCGCTCCACCGTGCGAGACCGGTCGATGACGGTGTGTACTGTGCTGCGGGCGACTCGCCAGAGCGCCTAGGACCCAGCCCTGCCCGACTCCCCTGGAATCGACTCGATGATCGCATTGCCGGACCTGGTCGTCGGCGGTCTCGCCGTCGGCACGCTGTCCGCGTTCGCCCTCGGCGGCGGGCTGCTGCGCTCCCGGCGGCAGCTGACCGCGCAGCGCGCCAAGACCGCCGCGCTGCGGGCGCAACTCGACGGCACCTCACGGGCGTTCACCGCCGAGGTGGAGCATCTGGCGGCGCGGCGCCTGCCCGCCGCGGCCCGGCAGGCCGCGCATCCGCACGTCGCCGTGCCCGGCCCGCTGAACCCACAGCTGGCCCGCTCGCCCCTGGGGGCGGCGCTGGAGCAGGTGCTGAAGGGACTGCACGCCGAACTCGCCGCGCAGCGCACCCGGATCGACGCGGCGGCGCAGGCCGGGATGCGCGGGGCCACCCGGGAGATCCAGGCGGCGCTGTACCGGTTGCAGGACGCCCTGCGCGGACTCCAGCAGCGCTACGACGACCCCGAGCTGGCGCAGACCCTGTTCGAACTGGACCACGAGAACGAGCAGTCGCTGCGCCGCGCGCAGATCGCCGCGGTGGTGTGCGGGGCCTGGGTCGGGCTGGCCCGCGAGGAGTCCCACCTGGTGGACGCGGTGACGGGCGGTCAGGCCCGGCTCGCGGGCTACCAGCGCGTCAAGGTCGGCAACCACCTGGAGGCGGGCACCGCCCTGGTGTCCCACGCCGTGGAGCCGGTCGCCATCATCGTCGCCGAGCTGCTCGACAACGCGCTGCGGCACTCCGCGCCCGACACCGAGGTCGTGGTCAACCTGGAGGCCGTCCACCGCGGTGTCTGCGTCACCGTCGACGACGCCGGGCTGGGCATGACGCAGGACGAACGGGCCCGCGCCCAGCGGCTGGTGAGCGGCAGCGAACCGATCCTGCTGACCGAGCTGGGCGACCCGCCGCGCATGGGACTCGCCGCCATCGGACAGCTGACCCGGCAGTTCGACCTGAGCGTGGACCTGTCCTCCCCGTCCCCGTACGGCGGGGTGCGGGCGGTGCTGCTGATCGACAGCCACCTGCTGACCCGGATCGACCCGGAGGAACTGCCGCCGGCGGCGAGCGCCCCTCGGTCGACCCGCAGGGCGTCGGTGCGGGAGACGGCGAAGGGTTCCGCCGCGCCGGGCGGTGCCGGTCCGGCGGTGCGCCAGACGGCGAGCGGTCCCGCCACGCCCGGCAGTGCCGGTCCGGAGGCAGCCTCCCGCCTCCCCGGCCGCCGCGGCCGACGGGCCCCTCCACCC